>NZ_JBDWXV010000008.1:0-303280 GCF_039982735.1 Saccharospirillum sp.
CGCGTATTCTACGCCTCCGCTCCGTTGTGTCAACTCTTTTATTAAGAAATGTTCTTTAGAATCAGTTCTTTAGAGCCTTCACTTCATCCCGCCTCTCGGCTGGTTGGAGCCGCTGTTCGGTCACAGCGGAGGCGCATTATAAAGATGCGGCCTCCCCAGTCAAGCCCCTTATGTACCCTGATCCCATAATGTTTCATAGACACGGGAAATACCCGCTACTTCGTTATTCAGACTGAACTGGTCACGCACCTTTTGGCGGCCTGCCTGTTTCAGGCGATTCAGTAATTCAGGAGAGGTCAGCAAGCGTTCAATCGCCTCGGCAATCTGGGGTGAAGACTCCAGGTCAACCAGAAAGCCAGACTCAGCTTCGTCCACCATCGCCTCATAGGCACCTGTCCTGCTGGCGATAATCGCTGTTCCGGACACCATAGCCTCTATGGGAACCAGCCCAAAACCTTCATACCGGGCAGGCGCACAGACGATATCAAGTTGGCTATATAGAAGTGGCATTTGATCTGAGCTGACTTCATCCAGGAAGAACACGCGCTCCAGCACACCGGCCGCAGCCAGTTTTTCCCTAAGCTGGCGCGCAAACCCCTGGTATTGGGACGTGACTTTCCCGGCGATAACAGCACAGGCGTCCGGATGATTCGGCAAGGTTGCGCAGAGCGCATCAACAAACAGGTCGGTCCCCTTCTCGGGTCGAACCCGTCCTATAATGCCCAGACGCCGGGTGTAGCTGCTCCATGGATGAGCTTGGCCGTTTTCAATGGCTGTACCATTTAACTCAAACCGCTCAATGTCTACACCATGCGGCACTACGGCGGCTATGTCAGTCAGGCAGTCGGCGGCCCGGTCACTGGTGGCTATAACGGAGTCCATACGGGCGATCAATTGCCTCGGATACCAACTATGTCGACGAATGGCGGCACTGGTAAACACCAGCTTTACCGGCATTCTCAATACATCCCGGGCGAGAATCCCCCAGAACATCTCATTATTACGCCGTACATGCCAGATGCGAAACGGACGCCGGGCAGGTGGACGGGCCATAACTCGAAAGCCTTCCCATAAAGACCGGGCAACAACATTACCCTCGGAACGACTGGCCAGAAACAGCAGATGATAGCGTTTGTCCAACTCAGGAAGTACCGAACGAATGGACGCGCTTACTCCGGTTATCCGGTGATGCAGGTCTGACAGAACCAGCTCACAAGAGCCGGCTGCGGAATTACCCCCGGTGCGCTTTGGCAAGGTATTCCTCCGATTGCATTTCCTGCAAACGACTAACCGTTCGTCTGAATTCAAACCCCAGTCGCCCATCCTGGTACAGTGTCTCTATGTCTGCCTCTGCACTCATCAGCAGTTTCACCTTGCGGTCGTAAAATTCATCGACCAGATTGATAAAGCGCCGGGCCTTGTCATCGTTCTTGCCATGAAACACGGGGACGTTACTGATCAGCACGGCATGGAAGCACTGGGCGATTTCAATATAGTCGTTCTGACTTCTGGGTCCATCACACAGCGCATCAAAATCAAACCAGACAACGTCTTCGCACAACCGCTGAGTCCTGATATTCCGGCCAAGCACATCAAGTGATTGCTGTTCTTCAACCGCCTCCAGATCAGGAGCCAGCTTCTCAAAGCTGGACGCCAGCGAGGCTTCTGCTGCTGCATCGGCAGGAGTGTGAAAAATTTTTACCTGAGTCAGCGTCCGCAGGCGGTAATCAACCCCACCATCAACGTTCATCACCCGGGTATACTTTTTAACCAGATCGATGGCTGGTAGAAATAGTGGGCGCTGCAGGCCGTCTTTGTAGAGGCCATCAGGCTCAATGTTGGAGGTGGCAACCAGTGTCACCCCGCGTTTGAACAGGGCGCGCAGCAAATTGGCAAGAATCATCGCATCGCCAATGTCGGATACAAAAAACTCGTCAAAACACAGAACCCGCGCTTCGTGACTGATCTCCTCAGCCACTCCTTCAAGCGGATTGGCCTGACCACGATGGTCTTTCAAACCCTGGTGTACGCGTCGCATAAAGTGGTGAAAGTGCATGCGCCGCTTATCATCAAACGGTAGGGTGTCAAAAAAGGTATCCATCAGGTAGGTCTTGCCGCGTCCCACGCCGCCCCAGAAATATAAGCCGGTCACCGGCTCATTTTGCTTGCGAAACATCCGGGTCAGGCGCCCGGCGATGCTTGCTTCGTCGGCACGCTGATCTATCAATTGGTCGTAAAGTTGCTGCAATGCCTTGACGGCTTCTTCCTGAGCCGGATCATGGGAGAAGCCCTCTTTGCTAAGATCGGCCTGATATCGCGTCCAGGGTGTGCTCATCCGTTGCTCCGGGCAGGGTGTGAAGGGGTCGGAATTTTACGGGAACCATTTGCACAATCAATGACTGTCAGGCACAAATGTTTCTCACGCCATGCATTTTTAAAGGCTTTATACTGACATCACTGCCCGCCGGGGCAGCACGACAGACACATCGCTTCATCTATACTGTGTCTGGTAAGAGGCTTAATGGAGAACACAATGCTGCAACTGGACTGGATCACCTTCATCGTCATAATCGTCATAGCACTGCTCGCCGGTGCAGTCTTGAGCCGTCTGTGGGGCAAGGCACAGGGAGAGGACCCCAATGGACTGAAGCGTCAATTGGAGGATTTGAAGCGCCAGCATCAGAACTACCAGATCAATGTTACCGAGCACTTTAGCCGCACCACAGAGTTGATCGACAATCTGAATCAGAGTTATGCCAGCATCCGCGACCACCTGAACCAGGGCGCCGACCAACTGGTCGCTCCCGAGTATCGCCTGGAATCGGCCCGTGCCGGTGGTGAAGACCTGCAGGACCTGGCCCCGCAACCCGCTGCAAGCAGCAGTGACTTTGACATGCCCAGAGACTACGCCACCAAAACCCCCAAAGACATTGGCATGCTGTCGGAATCCTTTGGTTTCACCCGGGTAGAAGAAGCCGACGCCGCCGCAGGTAAGACCCCCGCCGACACCAAAGCGGAAACGGCTTCTAAAAAGTCGCGATAGATCTATTCCCAAACGTTCTTAAAAGCCTAACAACAATAACAAAAAGCTTTGATATAGTTCGCCCAGATCACTTCTGTACTGGACGAACTATGTCACACGACGTATTTACCCATCTCAAACAGCTTGAAGCCGAAAGCATCCACATCATTCGTGAAGTGGCGGCCGAGTTTGATAACCCGGTCATGCTCTACTCCATAGGCAAAGACTCCGCCGTCATGCTGCATCTGGCGCGCAAGGCCTTTTTCCCCGGGAGATTGCCGTTTAAGCTGATGCACGTCGATACCGGCTGGAAATTCAAGGAAATGTACGAATTCCGGGATCGGCTGATTGAGGAATATGACCTCGACCTGATCGTCCATCGCAACGAAGACGGTCTTCGCCAGGGCATCAACCCGTTCGACCATGGCAGCGCCAAACATACCGATATTATGAAAACCCAGGCGCTCAAACAGGCTCTGGACCTGCATCGCTTTGATGCGGCATTTGGCGGTGCCCGGCGAGATGAAGAGAAGTCCCGGGCCAAGGAGCGCGTTTACTCCTTCCGCGACCGAAACCACCGCTGGGACCCTAAGAATCAGCGTCCGGAGCTGTGGAACATCTACAACGGCAAGATCAACCGGGGGGAGAGCATCCGGGTATTCCCGCTGTCCAACTGGACAGAGCTGGATATCTGGCAGTACATCCACCTGGAATCCATCCCCATCGTCCCGCTGTATTTCTCGGCCAAACGTCCCGTTGTCGAGCGCGACGGCATGTTGCTGAACATCAACGACGACCGCATGAAGCTGCGCCCGGATGAAGAAGTTCAGCACAAGTCGGTGCGGTTCAGAACCCTCGGCTGTTATCCGCTGACCGGCGCGGTTGAATCAACGGCGACCACCCTGCCCGAGATCATTCAGGAAATGTTGCTGACCACCACCAGTGAACGTCAGGGCCGCGCCATCGACCACGATTCATCAGGTTCCATGGAAAAGAAAAAGCAGGAAGGCTATTTCTGATTCAACCGACCGATTTTGTTTGAGCGCCAACTGGCATTAGAGGCGCAATGCATGAGGAATACAGACCCATGGCACACCAGTCCGATTTGATTGCTCAGGACATCGATGAGTACCTGAAGCAACATGAACAGAAAGAACTGCTGCGGTTTTTAACCTGCGGCAGCGTCGATGACGGCAAGTCCACCCTGATCGGGCGACTGCTGCACGACTCGAAAATGATCTATGAAGATCAGTTGGCGGCAATCGAAAAAGACAGCCGCAAGTCCGGCACCACCGGTGAGAAGATAGATCTGGCCTTGCTGGTCGATGGTCTGCAGGCAGAGCGTGAACAAGGCATCACCATTGATGTGGCTTACCGCTATTTCTCGACCAACAAGCGCAAGTTCATCATTGCCGACACCCCGGGGCATGAACAGTACACCCGCAACATGGCGACCGGTGCTTCCACCAGTGATTTGGCGATCATCCTGATCGATGCGCGCTACGGTGTGCAGACCCAAACCCGCCGGCACAGCTACATTGCCAGCCTGCTGGGCCTGAAACATGTGATCGTGGCGGTGAACAAGATGGATCTGGTGGATTTCAGCCAGTCACGCTTTGAAGAGATTCAGGCTGACTATCTGGCCTTTACCGAGCAACTGACGCTGCCAGATATCCGTTTCGTGCCCATTTCCGCCCTCGATGGCGACAATGTGGTCACACTCAGTGAACGCTCTCCCTGGTACCCCGGCCCAACGCTGATTGAGTTGCTGGAAACCCTGGAGATCAACCGCGACAGCGACCAGAGCCAGTTCCGCTTGCCGGTGCAGTACGTCAACCGGCCCGACCTCAACTTTCGGGGGTTTGCCGGTACCGTGGCGTCTGGTGAGATAAAACCCGGCGACAAAGTCAGCGTGCTGCCAAGCGGTTTGTCCTCCACCGTGGAGCGCATTGTAACCTTCGATGGTGATCTCGACCGGGCACATGCAGGCCAGGCGATTACGCTGACGCTGACCGACGAAATCGACATCAGTCGTGGCGACATGCTGGTCGGTGCCAACCAGTCGCCGCTGGTCGCTCAGGCGTTTCAGGCCAAGCTGGTGTGGATGCATGACGATGCCATGGTGCCGGGTCGACAGTACGATTTTAAAGTGGGAACCCAGACCGCCACCGGCCAGTTCACCCGCCTGGATCGCCAGATCGACGTGAACAGCCTGAACACCATCGACACCGAAACCTTGCCTCTGAATGGCATTGGTGACGTTCGACTGCAACTGAACAAAACCATCGTTGCCGACCCCTATCGCAGTCACCGGGCGACGGGAGCCTTCATAGTGGTAGACCGGCTGAGCAACATCACCGTCGGTGCTGGCATGATCGAGAGTGCCGCCGATGTGTCAGACAGCCACCCGGTTAGCGAAAACGAACGTCGGGCCCGGTACCGTCAGCAACCGGTATCACTGGTGCTTGCCGTGGAGAATGCTGCCGAGCAGGCGGTGAAAATCGAGCGGGCCTTGTTCGATCTGGGTCACGTCAGTGCCATTATCCGGCCAGACGATGCGCTGGCGGTCGCTCCTTACCTGGAAGCGGCCGGGTTGATCGCGATTATCGCCGGTGAATCGGACGCGCCATTTGGCATCAAGATCAAGGATGCCAACCCCAGGGCGGTGATTGCACTGCTGCGCGATGAAGGCGTCATCGAAGACTGATCTGCCCGTGGCAGGATGCCGGCAGAAGCTGGCATCCTGCCGGGTACCGGTACCTAAACCGGAATGGGCAAGTCGATAAACTCCACCGATAAGCCAAACCGTTGCGCCAGGTGCAAGCCCAGCGCCGCGGGCCCTCCCCGCTCCGTGGCATGATGCCCGGCTGCAAAATAATGCACGCCGCTTTCACGGGCCAGGTGCACCGTCGGCTCACTGATCTCCCCGGACACAAACGCATCTACACCGGCATCTATGGCCTGTTGCAGGAACCCCTGCGCCGCCCCGGTACACCAGGCGAGGGTCTCGATCGGGTCCTCTGATTCCCCAATGTGCAACACCTCGAATTCAAGCGCCTCAGACAATTGCTGGCGCAGGCTGGCACCGGTGTGCTCGCCGTCAACCTCACCCAGCATCACCAGGCTGTCATCGATTTGCCCGGTCACGTTCCACCCCATCAGACGCGCCAACTGAGTGTTGTTGCCAACCTCCGGATGAGCATCCAGCGGCAAGTGATAGGCATAGAGATTAATGTTGTTTGCCAGCAACGCAGCCAGCCGGTTGCGTTTGATGCCCGTCAGTGGCGCGGCCTCTCCTTTCCAGAAATAGCCATGATGAACCAGAATGGCATCGGCCTGCCGGTCAATGGCCTCGTCTATCAGGCGCTGGCTCGCCGTCACCCCGGTCACCAGTCGCCGGATGTCAGCCTTACCTTCAACTTGCAAGCCATTGGGGCAATAATCGCTGAACCGGGAAACCGCCAGATAGTCGTTCAGGTAGTCAGTCAGCTCGTCACGGTGCAAGGTCATGTTGATCAACTCTGCTCGATAGAAAACGGAGTCTCAGTGTACACCAATTCGATCACCGCGCTGACCGTGACCAGAGCACGATCGATTCAGCCGCCAGCGATAACTCCCAACCCCGTTCGGCAGGCTTCAAACTGCCCTCACCAGCGTGGTGCTGCCAGTCTGCCGCGAGCGGTAACAGGGCATCAACCACGTCGATGTCACAGCCACCACCCCGGTTCAGCGCCACCAGACACTGTGAATCGGCCAGTACGCGGGCAAACACCATAACGTCGCCCACCGCATAAAGCGGCACCAGGGCACCGCCTTGCAGGGCAGGCAGCTGTTTGCGCAGTTGAACCCAATCTTGGGTAAACGCCAGGGTTTCCGCGTGCCATTCAGATTCGTCCCAGGAGAAACAGCGGCGACAATCCGGGTCATCGCCACCCGGCAGGCTGATTTCATCGCCATAATACAGACAGGGCGTGCCGACGTAGGTTAGCAAGAACCCCAGTGCCATCCGGTATTTCGGCTGATGACCATTTAACAGCGTAATAAACCGACGCGTGTCATGGCTATCGAGCTGGTTTAGCTGGGCCAGTTGCTGGGCAAAGGGAATCTGGCTGCGAGCCTGCGCCAGCCAGTGTGCAAGGCTGGCTGCGTCCAGTTGCAGCGGATCATAGCGGTTGTCGCATCCGGCCAGGAAAGCGCGAATGGGGTGAGTGAAACCGTAATAATTCATCGCGCCGTCTTCCTGGTCGCCCTGCAACCAGGACGTGGCCTCGAAAAAATGCTCCCCGAGCAAGTACGCATCGGGATTTTCGGATTTAATCGCCTGACGAATGATGCGCACGGTGTCAGCATTGTTTGCGGCACCAGGGCCATGGCCCATCATATGGATCACATCCATGCGCCAACCATCGATGGCATAGGGCGGCCTTAGCCAGTGCTTGATAACGGCCGATTCACCGGTCAGCAGATCACGCAGATTGTCCGGGTAGGCCATGTCCAGCACGGGTAAGCCGGCATGCCCTTTCCAGCTCACGTAATCCGACGTCTGATCGCCGGTGAACACATAGCGGGCTCGTGCTTCGGGGTCATTCAGTTGTGCCGCAATAAACCAGGGATGAAACACGCTGGTGTGATTGAACACGGCATCCAGTACCAGCCGCATGCCTCGCTGATGCAGCTGTGCCGACAACTCTGCAAGCGCTGCCTCGCCCCCCAGGTGAGCATCGACCTTAAGGTAATTCTCAGCGTCGTATTTGTGGTTACTGCGTGAGCTGAAGATAGGATTCAGATACAGGGCGGTGACGCCCAGTGTCTGTTGCAGGTAATCCAGTTTTTGCACTATGCCCGGCAAATCGCCGCCAAAGAACTCGTTTCCGCCCTGTTCAGGATTTGGCCGCTCACCCCAACGCCGGCGAATGGTCGACGGCCCGTCCATGCCGTCATATTGGTGGCTCGCGGGGGTTGACCGCGGGTCGCCACAATGAAATCGATCCGGAAAGATCTGATAAAACACCTGAGCCGATATCCATTCGGGTACGGTGTGATACCTTGAGATGCGAAAGACTTCGGTCAGCGGAGGCATCGCCGTGCAAAGCCCGGAGGCACTAACCCAGCAAGAACGCTCCGGCCAGACCAGCTTGAACGCATAGAGCGTAAGGTCCTGATGAGGTGCCCAATCAGTCTCGGCCTGATACCAGACCCAGCCACTCTCTGACCGCACGGGTTTCATGGCACAGAGCTGTTCCTCGTTGTCGGGTTCAGTTCGCAGATAGACGGTATCGGGCTGGTCTCCTTTCAAGGCCAGTGTCAGGCTCAGGTGGATATCAGAACGGCCCAAATACCCCGGAATGGCCTGGTGAAATACGCAAACAGTCATTCGATGAAAATCCTCTGCCCTGGGTTGACCCTATTAGAGCAGAGCATGACGATAAATCGCAGAAGGAAAAGGCAGGAGGGAGGAAATGGCGCCGGGTTCGCCCCCAGCGCAAAAGGTACGAATCAGGCGTTATGCAAATGCCGTTCGAGTACACTTAACAGTTGTTGATTTTCTGACTCAAACGACACCGTAATGCGTACGCAATCGGCCAGTAACGGATGGCTGCCATCGAGTTTCTTGATCAATATACCGGCGTCTCGCAAGGCGGCATGCAAGGCGGCTGCCTGGCCGGGGCCGGTGCGAACCAGTAAGAAATTGGCTTGGCTGTCGTAAACCTTCAATCCGGGAAGTGCTGCCAACTGTTGTTGCAACACATGGCGCTGGCGCGTCAGTTCAGCGGTTTGCTGTTCGAAGACGTCAAAATGCTCCAAGGCAAACTGCGCGGACAATTGCGTCAGATTATTGATGTTGTAAGGCAACCTCAGCTTGTTGATCTGCTCAAGCCAGGCCGGATCACCAATCAGAATACCCAGACGCAAGCCTGCCAAACCGACCTTTGACAGGGTGCGCATGATCAGCAAATTGGGGTAGTCGTCCAGCCAGTTCAGATAGTCGGCCTCGGTGAAGGCGGTGTAGGCTTCATCCATCACCACCAGGCCGGGGGCCGCTTCAATGATGCGACGCAGTTTTTCATCACCCCAGAGATTGCCGGTTGGGTTATTGGGTTGCGCCAGAAACACAACGGCCGGCTGTTCCCGCTCAATACGGCTGAGCATGAGCTCAAGATCCAGCTCAAACTCGGCCGTCAATGGCACACCGACATAGTCCATGCCCAGATAGCGAGCAATCATCCGGTACATTACAAAACTGGGTTCTGGCGCCAGTATCGTGCGGTCTGCTCCGGATACGGCCATGGCGATTAACTGAATCAGTTCATCGGAGCCGTTGCCAAGTAGGATGTCCCAATGCGGGTCGATGTTCATGACGGTTCGCAGAGCAGCCTTGACCCCAGGCGCTTCCGGATGGGGGTAGCGGTTCACCTGTGCATCAGCCAGCACGCCTTGCCACTCTGCGGTCAGGGCGTCCGGCCAGCCATAGGGGTTTTCCATCGCATCCAGTTTCAACAGGCCCTTGGAATCAGGTACCGGATAAGCCGCCAAGCTGGTGATGTCGGGCCTTACCCAGCGGTGAACCTGGGTATCAACCTGGTCGCGCAGTTCAGTCATCCAGCCGCTTCTCCGCACTGCGAGCGTGAGCCGTCAGCAACTCGCCACGCGCAAGTACTGACGCCACTGCGCCCAGGGTTTTAGCACCTTCGGCCGACACGCCAATGATGGAGCTGCGTTTTTGAAAATCATAAACCCCCAGCGGCGAAAAGAAGCGCGCGGTACCGCTGGTCGGCAAGACGTGATTGGGCCCCGCACAGTAATCACCCAGCGCTTCCGGAGTGTGGCGTCCCAGAAAAATCGCGCCCGCGTGACGAATACGGTGCAGCCAGGCATGCGGGTCTTCGATTGACAATTCGAGGTGCTCGGGGGCGATACGATTGATCAGATCGACGGCGTCATCCAGCGTATCCACCTTGATGAAGGCACCGCGCGCGTTCAGCGAGTCGCGTATGATATCGGCGCGTTCCAGCGTCGGCAGCAAGCGTTGAATGGCGGCTTCAACCGAGTTCAGATAATCGGCGTCGTGGCTGATTAGAATGGCCTGGGCATCCGGGTCGTGCTCAGCTTGAGAGAACAGATCGAGGGCTATCCAGTCCGGGTCGGTTTTGCCATCGCACACCACCAGTATTTCACTGGGGCCGGCAATCATATCGATCCCGACTTTGCCAAACACTTGCTTTTTGGCTGTGGCAACGAAGATATTGCCCGGGCCGACAATTTTGTCAACCGCCGGTACGGTATCGGTACCATAGGCCAGCGCAGCGATTGCCTGGGCACCGCCCATCAGAAAGACCCGGTCGATGCGAGCTACATGGGCAGCACCGAGAACAAAGTCATTCACCTTGCCGTCCGGAGCGGGTGTGGCCATCACCACTTCGCGCACACCGGCCACTTTGGCAGGCATGGCGTTCATGATTACCGAGGAGGCCAGTGGCGCGGTTCCGCCCGGTACGTAAATACCCACCCGGTCCATCGCCGTAACCTGCTGGCCAAGCACGGTACCGTCTGCTTCGGTGTAACTCCAGCTCTCGCTAAGCTGGCGCTGGTGATAGGACTCAACCCGCTCGGCAGCGATGCCGAGCGCTTGCTGCTGTTCCGCAGGCAAGCGATGGTAGCCCGCTTCAATGGCGGCTTTGTCGAGCACGAGGGAAGACGCTGTGGATACATCAAACCGGTCGAATTGCCGTGAATATTCCAACAAGGCCTCATCGCCACGATGTCGGATGTTATCGATCACGGTCGCGACGGTCTGCTGCACGTCGGCATCTGAAACAGACTCCCACGCCAGCAACGCATCCAGTTGCTGGTTAAAGTCACCGGCTGACGCTTCCAGGCGTCGTATCGTGATCTCGGACATGCGGTTCAAGCCTCTTGATTAGTACCAACTATGGATGAGCGAGATGATGCGATCGTCTCTTTCAATCAGGCCCTGACGGCAGACGACTGTACGGCCGCCGCCAGCGTCTCAATAATGGGGTTGATGCGGTCATCTTTCAATTTGAGCGCCAGACGACTGGCCACCAGACGGCTGCTGATGTCGGCAATATGCTCTTCAACCACCAGCCCGTTAGCCTTCAGCGTGTTGCCGGTGTCGACGATATCGACAATGCAATCCGCCAGTTTCATGATCGGAGCCAGTTCCATACCGCCATAAAGCTTGATCAGATCAACCTGGCGGCCCTGCTCTGAGAAATACTGCTTGGCAACTCGCACAAATTTGGTTGCAACCTTCATTCTACCCGCTATTTCAGGGGCATCCTTAAGGCGAGCGGTCATCAGTCGGCAGCGCGCGATTTGCAGATCAAGCACTTCATACATTTCTTCCGCGCCGTGCTCCATCAGCACATCCTTGCCTGCCACACCGAGATCCGCTACACCATACTCTACATAGGTTGGCACATCGGTGGCCCGAATAACGATGAACTGAACATCAGACCGGGTGGTCTCGAAGATCAGCTTGCGGGAAGTATGAATGTCTTCAAGCGGCTCGATACCGGCCGCTGCAAACAACGGCAGGGTTTCCTTGAGAATCCGCCCTTTGGACAGGGCGATGGTAATTTTATCCGACGGAGTTGATGTCGCTTGAGGGTTTTGCACTGCGTTGTCCTGTGTTGGATCCCGATTCCGGCGTCGGGCCAGGCAGCTAAGAGATTCGCTGCGGGCCCTGATGGGACTCGGGCGGCTTAGCCCGTGACCCGTTTGATCGTTGCACCCAATTGCTGCAACTTTTCTTCGATGCATTCGTAACCACGGTCGATGTGGTAAATCCGGTCGACAAGCGTATCGCCTTCAGCGACCAGACCGGCCAGCACCAATGACGCAGACGCTCTCAGGTCGGTCGCCATCACGGGCGCGCCGGTCAGCTTTGAGCAGCCGGTAATGACCACGGTGTTACCCTTGATCCGGGCATTGGCGCCCATCCGCTCCAGTTCGTTGATGTGCATGAACCGGTTTTCAAACACCGTCTCTTCAACCGTACCTACGCCATCGGCAATGGCGTTCAACGCGGTAAACTGGGCCTGCATGTCCGTCGGGAACGCCGGGTACGGGGCTGTCGTGATATTAACCGCCCGGACTCTCTGGCCATGCATGTCCAGTACGATCCAGTCGTCGCCCTGAGTGATTTCTGCGCCAGCTTCGCGCAACTTGATCAGCACCGAATCCAGTGTATCCGGATCGACGTCGCGCAGTTTCACCCGGCCACCGGTAATGGCCGCAGCGACCAGATAGGTGCCTGCTTCGATGCGGTCCGGCAACACGGAGTAATCGGCTTCATGGAGGCGCTCAACCCCCTCCACCGTAATGGTGTCGGTGCCGGCACCGCGAATGTTGGCTCCCATCGCAATGAGGCATTGAGCCAAATCGACCACTTCTGGTTCCTTGGCTGCATTCTCGATGACGGATGTTCCTTCGGCCAGCGCCGCGGCCATCAGAATGTTTTCAGTACCGGTAACGGTGACGGTATCAAAGAAGATACGAGCGCCCTTCAGCCGGCCATTTGACCGTGCCTTGATGTAACCATCGGATACATCAATATGGGCGCCCATCGCCTCAAGCCCACGAATATGCAGGTCTACCGGCCGGCTACCGATGGCACAACCCCCGGGCAGAGATACATTGGCTTCGCCAAAGTGAGCCAGCAACGGTCCCAGCACCAGAATCGACGCGCGCATGGTCTTAACCAGCTCGTAAGGGGCCGTGCAATTCTTGATGTTTCCCGCACAGACTTCGACACTCATGTCTTCACCGACGGTGACGTCTACGCCCATGCAACCGAGCAACTCGATCATGGTGGTAATATCGTTCAGATGCGGCAGGTTGCGCACTGTTACCGGGTCTTTGGTCAGCAAGGTGGCCGCGATGATCGGCAAGGCCGCATTCTTGGCACCGGAGACACGGATCTCGCCATTCAGGCGACTACCGCCGGTAATCAATAATTTATCCAAGGTTCACTTCTCCTGACCGGACCATTCTTCCGGGGTGAACAGCGCCATAGACACTGCATGAATGTCACCCGAAGTGATTTTTTCATTCAGCACCCCGTAGACCTGCTGCTGACGCTGAACCGGGCGTTTGCCGGCAAAGGCATCATCGATGATCCGGACCGTAAATTTGGCGCCACCCCCATCGACTTCAATGGTTGCGCCGGGAAAGGCGGCGGCGAGCATGGCCTTAATTTCGTCTGCGGACATGGTACTTCCTGCTTGGGTATGAATGTAAAGGGGCGGGGATTATACGGAAAATACAGACAAACCGAAATGATCTGTGCCTCAAAACCAGGGCCGGCCTGAATGGCCGGCCAACCCGTTACTGGAACTGCTCTTCATCGAACGTTTCAGCCGTCGTACGTTCCCATTCATCGATGGTAGCGTCCAGGTCTCCGCCGGTGTCGCGGTAGATCTGATCAAACTGGGATTTGAAGGTCACGCCCAGGTTAACGCCGTTTACAATCACATTCTGCATTCGCCAGTCGTCCGCTTCGCGACTGTAGTAAACACTCTGCACCATGGGGTATTCCTGGCCATCCGGGGACACCACATTCAGGTTCACACGGGTATTGCGTACGGTATTCTCACTGTCGTTTTGACTGGGCAGCAATTCGACCTCAAAGGAACCAAAATTATAGAGGCCACCCGCATAGGTGTTGATCATGCTTCGCTTGAATACTTCAAGAAAGCGTAATTTCTGTTCCTGCGTAGACGATTCCAGCAGCTCCTGACCCATGATACGACTGACGATAACGGTATACCCGATCAGGGGGTCCAATACTTCACCCACTTCCTCCAGATAGGCCTGCCGATCTCCTGCACTGCCTTGCTCACTGTGTTTCTTAACCACCTCCAGCACGGCGTTGACACCGTCCATAACACTCTGTCCGGCAGGCTTACTGGGTGTGAATGCCTGTACCTGGCTGGCCACCAGCAAGATGCCAGCTAGCATGAGTGCACGTACCGCTCCAATGTATTTCATAATAAAGGCTCCCGATGTCCCTTTTTGTCCAGCCTACAGCTTAGGCCTGAATCCGACCTGAATCGACCCCCCATCAGTCATAACCCTGCGTAAATAAAGAAAAAATTTGCGCGAAGCTGCCGCTGTGCAACCCCTTCAGACCAGGAGGCATTGTGGTATTCTACCTAACCTATAACACAGGACCGAACAACGTCCGACCGGACCAGGCAGCCTTATTACGATGAAACCACACCTTAATTACCTGACGTCAGCCCGACGCACACTTGATCTGGAAATCAAAGCACTGCAGGGGCTGACCACGCACCTCGACAGCGCCTTTGAGCAAGCCTGCGAGCGGGTATTGGCCTGCAAGGGGCGTGTAGTGGTGACCGGTATGGGCAAGTCCGGTCACATCGGCAACAAACTGGCGGCGACGCTGGCCAGCACCGGCACCCCGGCATTCTTTGTTCATCCGGGTGAAGCAAGCCATGGTGATATGGGCATGATCACCGAGCAGGATGTCGTCATTGCCCTGTCAAACTCAGGGGAAGTGGCCGAAATCGTCACCCTGATCCCTCTGATCAAACGGCTCGGTGCGGGCCTGATCGGCATGACCGGCAACCCAGACAGCACTCTGGGGCGCTCGTCCGATGCCCACATTTACTGCGGTGTCGAGCAGGAAGCCTGCCCGCTGAACCTGGCGCCCACTTCCTCTACGACGGCCGCACTGGTGATGGGCGATGCGCTGGCCATTGCCTTGCTGGAGGCCCGGGGTTTCACCGCCGATGATTTCGCCTTTTCCCACCCGGGTGGAAGCCTGGGTCGCAAATTGCTGCTGAAAATTGGCGACATCATGCATACCGGCCTGGAAATCCCCGTGGTGGAACCCGACACCCTGCTGCGCGATGCGTTGCTGGAAATGACCCGAAAAGGGCTCGGCATGACCACCATCATCAGCGCCGAAGGCGATTTGCTGGGGGTTTTCACCGACGGCGACTTGCGCCGTACCCTGGATCAGGGCATCGATATTCTGACCACACCCATCCGCGCCGTCTTGCACAGCGGCGCCTACACCATGCACCCCGACCAACTGGCCGCCCAGGCGCTCTATGAAATGGAAGAACGCAAGATCACCTCACTGGTGATCGTAGACGCTGGCCAGACCGCGGGTGTGATTCACCTGCACGACATCCTTCGCGCCGGGGTTGCCTGATGGCCAACCGGCGCCGCACCCTGATTGTCGCGACCAGTCTGGGGCTGGTCGCGCTCGCCATCTGGTGGCAATCCGGCCAGGATGAAACCGCGGGACGAGCCCGGCTGGATCTGCCCGAAAACGCGCCGGATCTTTATATCGAACAACCGGATCAAACCCGTTTTGACGCCACAGGCCAACCCGAATTGCGGGCACAGGCCGAGTCTCTGGCCTATTATGAGAGCAATGGCGAAAGCCTGATGACACGGCCGGTAATGACCGTACTGTCCAGCCCTGACCAGCCGTGGAAAATCACATCTGACCAGGCCGTACTGTTCAACGACGGCAGTATGAATTTTGAACAAAACGTTGAAGTGATCGAACAGCAAACACCAGAAGGCATGCAACTCTATACCGACTGGCTTCGGGTCGAGCAGAATGGTCGCTTCGTCACAACGCCCAGGCCTGTTAGACTGCTGCAACCCGGACAGGAGGCCCGCGGTATCGGAATGGACGCCATACTGACCGGTGAGGATTCCGACATAACGCTCAAATCAGAGGTATCGATTCGCTATGACGCGAACTGAGACAACCCGCCTACATCACTGCCACTTCACCTTCCTGGTGCTTCTGGCCCTGACCTCCCTGGTTGTCCAGCCTGTGTGGGCGTTGCCAGGCGATCGTGATCAGCCAATGACGATCACCGCTGATGAGGGCAATTTCAAAAGCAGTCGGGGTGAAGCCACCTTCACCGGCAACGTTTACTTGAAACAGGGCACACTGGAAGTCTGGGCAGATACCCTGGATGTGCGCCGCGACCCGGAAACCGGTGACATTACCTTCCTCGAAGCCAAAGGCGAACCGGCCCGGTACCAGGAACTTCCCAGTGAGGAAGATGGCCTGATTGAAGTGAGGGGCTCGCGCATTGAGTACCGGCCCGATGAAGACCTGATCATCACCGAAGGCAACGGCCACCTGACACAGGCCGGCAGCGACATTGAAGCCGACTACATCCGCTACAACCTGCTCGATGAATCACTGGATGTGCGGTCCCGACGCAGCACCGAAAGTAACGATGATGCGCCCCAGGCTACCTGGACCCTGCAACCGGGAGCGATGGACTGAATGGCACTGCTGGAAGCAAAGAACCTGGCAAAGAGTTACAAAAAGCGGCCCGTTGTGCGCGATGTCAGCCTCAGTGTTGAAAAAGGCCAGATCGTTGGCCTGTTAGGACCGAACGGTGCCGGCAAAACCACCTGTTTCTACATGATTGTTGGCCTGGTACCGGCCGACAACGGCGAGGTTCTGATTGGTGACAAAAGCGTCACCCGTCTGCCCATGCATGCCCGGGCCCGACAGGGGATCGGCTACCTGCCGCAGGAAGCGTCCATCTTTCGCAAGTTGACGGTACAGGATAATATTCTGGGCGTTCTGCAAACCCGCAAAGACCTGTCTCGCAGCGCGCAAAAACAGCAGTTGGAGTCTTTGCTGGGTGAATTTAACATTACCCATATTCGTGACAGTCTGGGTATGGCATTGTCTGGGGGGGAACGGCGCCGTGTCGAAATCGCCCGGGCGCTGGCGATGGAACCGGCTGTCATTCTGCTGGATGAACCCTTTGCCGGGGTCGACCCCATTTCAGTCGGCGATATTAAAGCTATAATCCATCACTTGAGAGATCGCGGCATTGGTGTTCTGATCACCGACCACAACGTCCGGGAGACCCTCGACATCTGCGAAAAAGCCTACATCGTGGGTAACGGCCACATCATTGCAGAAGGGACAGCGGAGGACGTTTTGAACAACGCCACCGTTCGTGAAGTGTATTTAGGCGACCAATTCCGCTTATAACCATGGCCAAAGGCACATATAACGCTCTATGAAGACCTCCTTACAACTGAAAATGAGCCAGCAGCTGACTATGACGCCTCAGCTGCAACAAGCCATTCGCCTGCTGCAACTGTCGACTCTGGATCTGCAACAGGAGATACAGGAGGCACTCGAAAGCAACCCCATGCTCGAGGTTCGCGAAGACGTGGACGACTCGGGCGCCGCTGACTCAAAAAACAGCCAGTCCGTTGACCAGAAAGCCACCAGCGATGCGGAAAACACCGCAAATTCCAACGAAGGTGATCAGCGCGAGCTGGAGATTGCCGAACACATCCCCGACGACTTGGCCGTCGACAGCTCCTGGGACGACATTTATACCCACGCTCCCACCAGCCACGGCCTGCCCTCCGGAGACGACGACTTCAATTTCGAGAACGTCTACGGCACCACCGATTCACTCTGGGACCATCTGAACTGGCAACTGAACCTCACCACCATGACGGATCGCGACCGGCAAATCGCCGAGAGCCTGATCGAAAGCGTCAATGCCGAGGGGTATTTGTCGTCAAGCCTGGACGATATTTTCGAGGGCCTGACCGCGCACATGGCCAATGACGACGACCCGCTGGAAATGGACGAAGTCGAAGCCGTTTTGCACCGCGTCCAGCACTTCGACCCTCCCGGCGTCTGTGCCCGGGACCTGGCCGACTGCCTGACCATACAACTGAAGCAAATGAGCGAAGACATCCCCTGGCGCGACGCCGCCCTGACGGTGGTCAACAACTACCTCGATCTGCTTGCTTCGCGCGACTACAGCCAGCTGATGCGCAAATCGAAACTCAAAGAACCGGAGCTGCGCGATGTAATTGCGCTGATTCAGAGCCTGAACCCGCGCCCTGGAAATCAGATAGAAAGCGGTAAAGATGAATACGTCGTACCAGATGTCATCGTTCGCAAAGACATCAAGAACAATCGATGGCTGGTCGAGCTGAACCCCGAAATTGCGCCGAAGCTGAGGGTCAACGCCTCCTATGCGTCCATGGTCAAACGAGCCGATTCCAGCAGCGATAACACCTATTTGAAAGACCACCTGCAAGAGGCACGCTGGTTCATCAAGAGCCTCATGAGCCGCAATGAAACGCTATTGAAGGTGGCCACCAACATTGTCGAGCATCAACGCGGCTTCCTGGAATACGGTGAAGAAGCCATGAAACCTCTGGTATTGCACGACGTTGCCGAAGCGGTCGAAATGCATGAATCGACCATTTCCCGGGTAACCACCCAGAAATACATGCACACGCCGCGAGGCATTTTTGAACTCAAGTATTTTTTCAGCAGCCATGTCAGTACCGACAGTGGTGGCGAAGCCTCCAGTACCGCCATTCGCGCCATCATTAAAAAGCTGGTCGCCGCCGAAAACCCGCGCAAACCACTGAGTGACTCGAAGATCGCCACCTTGCTGGGCGACAAAGGCATTCAGGTAGCCCGGCGCACCATCGCCAAATACCGTGAAGCCATGATGATTCCTCCGTCAAATGAACGTAAACGTCTGATCTAGATCAGTGGAGTGGGCCGAGCAGTGCTTGAAAGCCATTGGTCCAGGCGCCAAATTCTGTAATAGGAGCTAGACTGAAATAGGCAAAGGGAAATCGGATAACATTGCCCTGCGGACATCGCCTTGTCGGGAACCGCAGATCCATCACTGCAAGAGGAGCGGACTATGCAAGTCAACATCAGTGGTCACCATGTAGAAGTTACTGAAGCACTGAACGACTATGTCGGTCAGAAACTGGACCGGCTGGAGCGACACTTCGACCAGATTGGCAATGTACAAATCACCCTCAGTGTTGAAAAACAGCGGCAAAAAGCTGAAGCTTCACTCAACATCAAGGGTGCCCAGATTCATGCGGACTCTGAACACGATGACTTGTATGCCGCCATTGATATGATGGCGGATAAACTGGACCGTCAACTGCTTAAACACAAAGAGAAGACAGTTGATCGAATGCACGGGAATTCACGTTAATCATGATACCACTGGACCAAGTCCTGACCGTTGAACGCGTCTTTGTCGGCGCGTTCGGCGCTAGCAAAAAGCGCGTACTGCAAACCCTGGCGGAACGTCTTGCCAGCGCAGTACCAGGCGTCACCGAACTCGACCTGTTCGATCAGTTGATTGCCCGGGAGCGACTTGGGTCTACCGGACTGGGTCAGGGCATTGCCCTGCCCCATTGCCGCCTTGCCAACATCGACCGGCCCGTCGCCGCTCTGGTGAAACTCGATGACGCCGTCGACTTTGAATCACCGGACAGACAACCTGTCGATTTGATGTTCGCCCTGGTGGTTCCCGAAGCCGCCACCGATGAACACCTGCAATTATTGGCCGCTGTTGTAGAACGATTTAACGACTCCGAGACGGTTGCCGCCCTGCGCGATACCCGTGATCCCGATGAACTGTACCGGCTCTTCTTCAAGGGATTCTGATCACCATGGCGACGCAGGCCAAACCACACCGCCTCATACTCATTAGCGGTCGATCCGGGTCGGGCAAGAGTACGGTCCTGAATGCACTGGAAGACGCGGGCTTTAATTGCATCGACAATCTGCCACCGTCACTGTTACCCGAGCTGGTGCGCTGGATGTCGGCCAGCACCGATCAGCCCAACACTGCCGTTTGTATCGATGCGCGCATGTCGCCTCAGGGCATCGCCCATTTACCCGAAATTCTGGCCACCCTGAAAACCGACCTGGTACCCGAGATTCTCTATCTGGATGCGGATGAAACCATTCTGTTGCAACGGTTTTCCGCCACCCGCCGCAAGCATCCGCTGACCGATCAGCATCGTTCACTGGCCGAAGCGATCGCCCACGAAGCCCAGCTGCTGGCCCCGGTTGCTGCACTGGCACAACTGAAGATAGACACCAGCAGCCTGTCGCTTCAGGAACTGCGCGACCAAATACGCTCCAGGGTCATTCGCAAGCCCCGGGGCATCGCCCTGCAGTTCCTGTCGTTCGGGTTCAAACACGGCCTGCCCCGGGATGCCGACCTTGTATTTGATGTTCGATGCTTGCCCAACCCCTACTGGGACAAGGCGTTACGGGTCCATACCGGCCGGGATGAGCCCATTCAGGCGTTCTTGCAGCGCGAACCCGCCGTTACCGAAATGTTTGAAGACATTCGTCGCTTCGTCGACCGCTGGTTACGTCAATATGAAGCGAATCAGCGCGCCTACCTCACCGTTGCCATTGGCTGCACCGGTGGGCAGCACCGCAGTGTTTACATTTGTGAACAACTCTATGGTACCTTCTCTGCCAAGTATCCAAGCGTTCAGATCAGACACCGGGACATGGGGCACGACGAAGCGTGATTCAGGAACAACTGACCATCATCAACAAGCTCGGGCTGCATGCCCGGGCGGCGGCCAAGCTGGTCGGCGTCGCCGGTCAGTTTGAGAGCCGGATCGTACTGGTCAAAGATGGCCGTGAAGCGGACGCGAAAAGCATCATGTCGGTCATGATGCTGGCGGCGAGTCAGGGCACTGAATTGAATGTACGCATTGAGGGAGACGATGCCTCCGAAGCCTGGGGGGCGCTACTGTCCCTGGTTCAGAACCGCTTCGACGAACCGGAATAGTCGGTAATTGCAGGATTTTCGTGCGGTTATAGCCCTTTCCAACACGAAGATCCCGATAGTTGCGGTTGCCGCTGGTGCCACCCTGCCCTTTCTTTTAAAATCACCACCATCGACCCGGCGCTGTCAGTCCAAGCTGTACCAGTCAGAAGCATCACATCGACTGGGTAGCTGACCGTCCTCAGCCTGGCCACATTCTTTCTGCTTTGAACCCGATCGGGCAGTCACCACCGTAGAGCGCTCATGAGCCACCCTGAAGACGACAACATCGAATACGAACTGGTCAGCAAATCCGAAATGAAACGGGAGATGCACCGCTGGCAAGCCCTGGGTGAGCGCTTGCTTACATTGCGTGCTGACCAGCTGTCCACCATCCCCATGACCGAGCGGCTGATTCAGGCGCTGGATGAGAGCAAGCGAGTCACCCAGCGCGAAGCCCGCCGCCGGCACCTGCAACTGATCGGCAAGCTGATGCGTGACAACGACGTCGATGCCATTCGCGAGGCCGTAGACCGGCTCGACCCCAGCAGCGAGGTGTATAAACGGGATCTGCAACAGGCGGAAGTCTGGCGTGAACGCCTGATTCGCGACGACAGTGCTGAAAGCAACTGGTTCGAAACCTACCCGAATACCGACCGCCAGCCCTTCCGTTCACTGGTTCGGGCGGCGCGCAAGGAGCAACCGGACGACCCGGAAGCCCCAATACGCGGTGGAAAGAACAGCAAGCGGTTGTTGCGCTGGATTAAAGAGACGCTGGCAGAAAAATAATCATCCGGCGTGATCCGGATACCGAACGCCGACGTATCTTGACCTGAGACTCCATCAACAGGTTTAAAAATGTCAGCGGCCAATGTAATCTCGATTCTTTCATCGAAAAAAGCACGCACTATGACACAGACGAGCCAAACAGCCGACGAGTGGGCGGATCTGCTCGAGGCCGTGGCCCGACGGCAGGACACCAAAGCCTTTGAGGCTCTGTTCAAGCATTTTGCCCCCCTGATTAAAGCCTTTGCGTTGTCTTCCGGCTTGCACAGTCAGGGCGATCACCTCCCTGAAGAGCTGGTCCAGGATGTCATGCTTGCCATCTGGCGCAAGTCGGCATCCTACGACAGACGCAAGGCGGCACCGTCAACCTGGATCTTTACCATTGCCCGTAACCAGCGCATCGACATGCTGCGTCGCCTGAACAAATACCGGGCCGACGTCTCTGCCGATGCGATCTGGGACCTGGAATCCGATACCGAACTGTTTGGAGAAATCCGCCAGTCGCGCATTCAGGACAAGGTAAAAGCGGGTCTCTATGAGCTTCCGGTCGACCAGCGCCAGGTCATGGCCAAGGTCTTTCTGGAAGACAAAAGCCACCAGGAGGTTGCAGACGAAATGAAGCTGCCCCTGGGTACCGTTAAGAGCCGGGTTCGCCTGGCTATGAAAAAGATGAAACTTTCGTTAGAGGCACTCGATCTATGAGTCAGTGGCACCCGCAACCCGATCAACTTGTGGAATTTGCAGCCGGTACCTGCCACACCGGCATGAGTGTGGCGATCTCCGTACACCTGCATTACTGCACGCAATGTCGTGCTGCTCTGAGTGAGCTGGAAAGCACCTCGGCGGTTCTGTTTGAACAACAGGCGGCCGCACCGGTAACTGATACCGCTTTCGACCAGCTGATGCAACGCATACAGCAGGAGCCTGTTACTGAACCTGCGCCAGCGCCCGTGATGAGCAACCGCTTTCCCAAGGCGCTCGCCACACTGCTGCCCGCCTCGCTGGATGAGCTGGACTGGCGCCAGCCGATGAAAAACCTGCGCGTCAGTCACCTGATGACCGACGAAAGCGGTATGATCATTGGCCTGCACCACATGAAAGCCGGTGGCCGTGTACCGAACCACTACCACCGGGGTGAAGAAATCAGTGTCGTGCTGGAAGGCGGTTTCTCAGACCAGCTCGGCTCCTACGGCGCCGGCGACTTTATCACGCGCACCCCGAGTGATACCCACTCGCCGCGGGCCGATGCCCACGAAGATTGCCTGATGCTCTCGGTCGTTGCCGCACCGGTCAAGTTAACCGGTGCACTGGGCTGGCTTTTGAATCCTTTCCTGAAGCCCTAATCCGGCCTCATCTGGCACCCAAAGAAAACCCCGGCTTTGCCGGGGTTTTTTGTTTAACCGGCCCGGTCAGATTGCCGGTCCAGCACTTCGAACAGCGAAAAATAGGTCAGCCCACTGTGCTGACTGAGCCCGATTTCACAAGTCCGGCTGGTGGAAATACCATAAAGGCAATCGCTGACCGACTCAGCCAGATGACGCAGGGAAGACGCATTCAGTTCCGGTTGCGAGAACCCCTTGTCACCGGCAAACCCGCAACAGGCCATACCCTCTGGCTGCACCCAGTGCGGCGCCACCGCGTTCAACACCCGCTGAAAACTGGCTTCTATACCCTGTTTCTGCACGCTGCAGGTTGTATGAACCGCTACGCGACCGGTCTCGGGTTGAATGACCAGCCGGTCCAGAAGGAAGCGGTCAATAAAATCGACGCTGTCGTAAAACTGGATGCCGCGAGCCTGGGCATCGGCCCGCACCCGCAAACTGCAAGGGCTGGTGTCGGCCAGCACCGGAAAGCGACCACCACTGGAAACTTCCCAGAGTTCGTCGACCAACTCCCGGCGCTGCTGCTCGGCCACGTCGACATGCCCCTTGGAATGAAACGGCTGGCCACAGCACAGGCCCCGGGTCGGCTGTGGCACCACCACTGCCAGCCCGGCCTTGCGCAGAACGCTCAGGGCAGCCGCGGGCACCGGCTGGCGCCCGTCGCCCAATGCCGGGCCCATGGCCTGGGTGACGCAGGCCGCCCAGTAAACGACTGTATCCAGATCGGTGGGACGCGTCTGGCGTATCGGTGCATACACTGGGCGGGCAGCCCCTGGTGTTGTCGATGGCCAGAGCGGCGTTCGCCCGCCACTAAGTCGCCGCATTGACGCCGAATAGCGCTCCAGCCGCTGCGCCCCGGCCAGGCGTTGTAACCCCTGGGCCGCCCACAAACTGCCGCGCGTCAGCGTCGCCAGGGTGGCAAAGTGCCGCCCCATAAGGCGCGCCAGCCGACTGTAACGATGATTATTGCGTTGACGCAGACTCAGCACCAACTCCCCGGTGTTAATACCCACCGGACAGCGCAGTTCGCATAATCCCGTCGCAGCACAGGTGTCGATGCCCTGATAATTGAAGGCTTTTTGCCACTGCGGATCAATGCCCTCATCGCGGCTTTGCCGCTGTAACTCCCTGTACAGGGTGATGCGCTGACGCGGCGTCAGCGTCAGATCCCGGGACGGGCACACCGGCTCGCAGAAACCGCACTCGATGCAGGTATCGACAATCGGATCGGCCGCAGGCAGGGCTTTCAGGTGTTGGATATGGGCTTTGGGGTCGTCATTGAGTATCACCCCGGGGTTGAGAATGCCGGCCGGGTCAAATACCTGCTTGATGCGTTTCATCAGCCCGTAGGCGTCCTCACCCCACTCCTTCATGACGAAAGGTGCCATATTACGCCCGGTACCATGCTCAGCCTTCAACGAGCCTTGCAGTGAGCCGGTCACCACCTCAGCAACGTCCTGCATAAAGGCATCGTATCGGGCAACTTCACCGGGCGCTTCAAACCCCTGGGTGAACACAAAATGCAGGTTGCCTTCCAGCGCGTGTCCGAAAATGATCGCCTCGGTGTAGCCATGACGATCAAACAGTTCCTGCAGTGCTGCCACGCCTTCCGCCAGGCGTTCCACGGGAAAGGCCACATCTTCTATGATCACCGTGGTCCCGGTCGCACGCATGGCCCCCACGGCAGGAAAGGTGCCTTTACGCAGATTCCAGTATTGAGCGATGCGCAGGCTGTCGCGAGTAAAACCGGTACTGCGCCAGCCTGCCGGAAATTGATCCAGTACCGCCATTACCTGGTCGCAGTGACCGCTCAGTGCGTCGGCCATTTCAGCGCGGACATCCACCAACAACATCCCCCCTTCTGGTGGTAGCTGTCGCGCAAATTCGGGAAGACCAGGCATGTGTGCCACCGATTCGATAGCGCGCCGGTCGAGCAATTCTACGGCATCGACAGGGCAGGGCCGCAAGGCAGTAACCGCCCGGGCACACAAGTCCAGATCGTCGAACCCGATCATTATCGAGGCCCGGTGCGGCCAATCCGGTACCGTATTCAGGCTGACTTCGCTGATAAAACCCAGAGTGCCTTCAGAGCCCACCATCAGATGCGTCAGCATGTCGATCGGGTCGTCGAAGTCGAGCAAAGCGTTCAGGCCGTAACCGGTAGTGTTTTTCAGCCGGTACTTGTGACGAACGCGCTCAGCCAGGGTGGTATTGGCTTTCAGGTCAGCTGACAGTTCGGCCAATTTGTCCAGAAAACAGCCATGGCTCGAGCGAAACTCGGCAACGCTGCGCGGATCCCGGCTATCTATGATACTGCCATCGGCCAGTACAATGCGCATGCCAGCCAGGGTGTGATAACTGTTATGACGCGTACCGCAACACATGCCACTGGCGTTATTGGCAACAATACCACCCATCTTGCAACTGCCAATCGACGCCGGGTCCGGTCCGATTTTGCGGCCATAGTGCTTGAGACGCTGATTCACATCGGCACCGATCAGATCGGGCTGCAGGTGTACCCGCTCACCCAAGGGGTCGATGCGACAACCGCGCCACTGATCGGTCAAAACAACCAAAACGGAATCAGTTACTGCCTGACCGGACAAGCTGGTACCGGCCGCCCGGAACGTCACAGGCACCTGGCACAGCTGGGCCTGCACCAGCAGAAAGCTCAGTTCTGCCTCGTTTTCAACCGTCACAATCAGTTTGGGAGTCAGACGATAAAAACTGGCATCGGTACCCAGGGCAAAACAGCGCATCGGGTCGGTGGTCAGACGCGACTCGGGCAAGCGGTGCTTCAATGCGCGAATAAAACGATCAATCGTCATAACCGGTCCTGTTCTGGCGTTTGTTATTATCAGGGAGAGCTCGTTGGTCAGCTAAGGTGCCATCTCCGTCAACAAAAAACCTCCCCCTGCAGACATCCAATCCCTGAAAAGTACTCCGATACGCCCCAAAAAGACGTAAACTGGGGACCATCAACAACACGTTTTTCAAAAGTGGTCAGACCAATGACAATACGCAGGATAGACCGGCTCTGCCAGTTGCTGAACCAGCAATTGCTGGACGGCGACCTGAAACCGGGAGACAAGCTGCCCTCGGAGCGCCAGCTGGCACTGCGCTTTGAAACCAGCCGGCCACTGGTGCGTGAAGCGCTGCAGCAGCTTAAAGGGCTGGGCATTATCGAAAGTCGCCAGGGTGGCGGCACCTATGTATGCCAGAACTACGCTGAACCGGCCGGTTCGCCTCTGTCATCCCTGCTCGGCCAACGTCAGGATCCGGTGCGGTTGAACGCCGAATTACTGGAATACCGCATCACCATTGAGGCGCGATGCGCGGCGCTGGCGGCCGAACGCGCCACCGTAGACGACCTGCAACGCCTTGACCTGGCCTACCAGCATTTGCGCAAAGCACACCAGCAACGGGATCTCGACGCTGAAGCCCAGGCCGATGCCCGGTTTCATCTGGCCATTGCCGCTGCCAGCCACAACCGCGTTTTTCTGCAGACTCTGCAGGGTCTCTTTGGCTTGCTCAAGAATAACGTCATCACCAACATAGGCGGGCTCAGCAGTCACCCTGATATCCGGGCACGCCTGATGGGACAGCATGCCCGCCTGTTTGAGGCAATCTACCAGCGAAAGCCCGAAGCTGCGCAGGCGGCCATTGAAGAACACCTGACTTATGTCAGCGAATTTTCAGACCAGCTCAACCGTGAGCGCCAGCGTCTGAGAGGCTCTGGCTAGGCGGACGCTGCATCCATTGATGCTCGATGTCATCCTCGAGGTACCGATCCCCAACCGGCCCGAAGCCAAAGGATTGATAGAATGGAACAAGGTGCGCCTGAGCACCCAGAGCCAGGCCAGAACCGGGAAACAGTCTGGTCATGGCAGTGACGGCTTCGCGCATCAGCTCCCGGCCCAGCCCCTGACCGCGGGCATTGGCACGGGTAACCACCCGGCCAATCGCTGGCCAGTCACCTGCAACACCAGGTGGCAGCAACCGGGCAACGGCCACCAACTGACCGGCCCGGTAGCCGAGCAGGTGCCAGGCCAGGTCATCCAGACCGTCGGCATCCTGATACGGGCAATTCTGCTCCACCACAAAAACAGCGGCACGCAGTGCCAGCACATCATACAGGGTGCGCGTATCGAGCTGCTCAAACGCCAGGCATTGCCAGGTACAGTCCTGACTGGTTATCGGCTCGTGAATCACAGCTGCCCCGCCGCTTTCATCCGGCCCAGGGTGTCGACAATGGCCTGGGTATGGGCGTCGAACTCCACATTGACCCGGTCGCCGACTCCGGCGTCGCCAAAGGTAGTCACCGCCAGCGTCTCGGGAATCAGAAACACATTAAACCGGTCATCGCGGACTTCGCCGATGGTCAGACTGCAGCCGTTCAAGCCCACATAACCCTTGGGGAAGAGGTAGCGCCGTTGTTCGGCGTCAATGCCAAACCAGAGGATGCAGTTATTCTCGGGGCGTTCAATATCCAGGATCGGAACCGTGTGGTGCACATGTCCCGACATGACATGGCCACCGATGTCATCGCCAAAACGCGCCGCGCGCTCAACATTAACCAGATCGCCATCACTCAGGTCTGCCAGGTTGGTGACCCTCAGTGTCTCCATCATCACATCAAAATAGGCGCGCTCACCCTGTTGACGGGTAACAGTAAGACAGGCACCGTTCAGCGCAATACTGGCGCCAATGACCAGACCTTCGGTTTGCCTGGCCGTCAGCGGTACCGACAGGGTCCATAACTGGGGCAAACGAGCTTCAACAGTCACCGGCGCCCGGTTTTGCACAATTCCTGAAAACATGAGATTCCTCGGGGGTACGAAACAGTGGCCTGTTTTAAGGCTTTCGTACCCCAAAGGCAAGGGAGAGCGGGCTAATTAGCCGCGTAAAAGGGGCGTTGGTCGTATTCGGTCAGCTCGTTGTGGGTGATCATTTCCGTCAGCTCGCGAATATACTCTTCACCACGAATGGAATAGCCCTCCAGCCCCCAGACCAGCATCAGGGAGGAGGCTGGTTCACCGAGATAGCGCAGCTCAGAGCGAATATTGCGCATATCACGGTAAGGCGGGTGGGTATTCACGTTCTGAAAATAGGATGCGACCGATTCGGCTACGTCTGCGAACAGCTTCACTTCATAGCGCTCCCCTTCCGGTCGACCCGCCGGCACCAGGCCACAGCCTTCGGCAAAGCACCACTGCCCGAACAGATTATTACCCTCAACGGCAAACCGGCTGGTGCCCCAGGCGCTTTCATTTGCTGCCTGAGCCAATACCAGTGAGGCCGGAATAACATCGACGCGGTTGAGCATCAGTTCGAAGTAGGCATCGCTGCCGGGCGTTTCCTCTACTTCGTAGTCACGCCCCAGCCGGGCCAGATAGGATGTCTGCCATGGCGCTGCCGTTTGTCCCTGAGCCAGATCAGTCTGCATCTGCAACAACCAGATGCGTTCCGCCACAATGCGCTGATTGACGCGCTGGATGATGGGGTTCAAAAAATCAAAAAACACCTGTTTTTTGGTCGCAACGTCATCAATACTTGCCATGTCAGGCAAGTCTGAATCGACCGATTCCAGTTGTCCGGGCGCTTCCGCCCACACCAGAGCTATCGGCATAACCAATAGCAGTAAAGTCGCGACCCAAATCCCTGGATTCCACATAATTGTTTCCGTCGTTTTCATGCCGTTAATGAATTTACAAGCCGCGTGAGTATAGAGTGACCTGTACGATAATCAACCAACACTCACTCAGGTCGCATGGGGTTCGAGATAGCTTGTCGTATCGGATCACTTGACTTTCCCGCTGCAGGAAGGTCTAAACACTGTCAGAAAGGCTAATCAGGAAAGAGTAATCCACGATGAACAAACCAAGCCCAGCCCTCTGGACTCTGATCGCCATGCAGGCGCTGTCGATGTGTGCGCCGCCCATGGTCATTCTGATCGGCGGCCTGATCGGCACCCAACTCGCCCCCAATCCGCAACTGGCTACCCTGCCCTTGTCGATACTGGTCATAACCACTGCTTTCAGTACCTTCCCAACCGCCATGATCATGCAACACCTGGGTCGGAAGAAGGGCTTTCTCATCGGTAACCTGGTCTCGCTGGCGTCTTGCGGCATTGCCATTGTGGCCATTTATGCTCAGAGCTTTGTACTGTTACTGGTAGCGACCGGCGGCCTCGGCTTCAATATGGCGTTTGTTAACCAGTTTCGCTTTGCCGCCATGGAACGGGTGGCGCCTGAACACCAGGGGCAAGCTGTTTCCTGGCTGCTGCTTGGCGGCATATTTGCTGCTCTGGTAGGCCCCGAACTCGGTGCCCTGGGAGAATCGCTGCTGGGTGTCCCCTACGCCGGTGCCTTCCTGTTGCTGGCAGGCGTGTTGCTAGGGGTCACCGTTTTAGTGGTGTTTGCCTACCGGGACCTGCCCTACCAGGCACCTGTTAAACAATCGGTCGGTCGGCCCTGGGGTTCCTTGCTGCAGCAGCCGGTTCTCTGGCTGGCCCTGCTGGCCGGAGCGATATCCTACAGCGTAATGACGCTGGTAATGACGGCGGCACCGCTGAGCATGCACGATATGGATCAGCACAGTCTGCAGGCCACCAAAACTGCCATCCAGGCACATATTCTTGCTATGTTCCTGCCGTCTCTGGCGACCAGTTGGCTGATCCGGCGTTTTGGACCGGAGCGTTTACTGATACTTGGGCTGTCTATTTACGCCCTGATGATCATTGCCGGCCTCAGCGGGCATGGCGTCAGTCATTACACCATCAGCCTGATATTGCTGGGCGTGGGTTGGAACTTCCTGTTTGTCTCAGGCACCACGCTGCTGCCCAGAGCTTATCAGGACTCGGAGAGGTTCAGGGTTCAGGCGGTGAATGAATTTCTGGTCTTTGGCGCCCAGGCACTGGCAACACTCGGGGCAGGCTGGTTGCTGTTCCGGTTTAGCTGGGAAACATTGCTGTATGCCACGGCGCCGGCTCTGGTGGTATTGTCAGTCACTCTACTCTGGCACAAGCTCAGTCTGAAGACTGCACAAGACAGCGCCCGGGCTGACTCGGTTTAACGAGGCCCGGGCCTTTAGCAACAGAGGTCTTTAATAGCGCTGCGTCAGAACGACACAGGCGTGAGGCCCGCTCCCGGGGCCTCTGTTTTCAGCAAGACAGCATCGGGCGTTACCGCCGGCGACGGGTCTCGTCCTCTTTCACCCGGATAGGTTCCGGCTTTACTGCCGTACCCTGGCTGTATACCCGCCAGGCAACAGCCCCCAGCAACATCGTCAACAACAGTACGGTCATCGTTTAACCCTCAGAACGGGTGCATTTGCCAACCCCGGTTGGCCCTATCACCATGGGTGATCAACTGAAGTATAGCCTTATTGGTCCCGGCGGCCAGTCAAAACCCATGTCGTTGTCGTGTAAATGCCGTCAGATTCACAGCAAGCGTGCCTTCTAACTGCGTTTTGATGGGCCCGATGCCGGAAATGCGATGACCGGCCCGCCTTTGCTATCGCTTATTTTGGCAACACCTTCCTGCTCAACCTCGTCAATACGGGTAATGGAATGCATCGGAATAAAGCTGCGCTTTACACCACTGAATTCTTTCTTCAGCCGCTCTTCTCCCGGATCCACCAGCAACTGGCTGCGCTCGCCAAAAATCAGTTCCTCGATCTCGATAAAGCCATACAAGTCACTTTGATAGACCTGTTCACAATACACTTCGTACACTTTGTCCTGATTAATAAAGGACACTCTGTAAATGGCCTTGGGTTGTTTCATTGCCGGGTAACGTCCTGACTGATGCTTAGGGTTCTCAGCAGCGGAACACCAGTGCCCGCTGCCTCATTCATCCCAGCAATATGGGCTCCGCAGAGGTCTTATTCAATAGCCAGGGGCACTGCGCCTCAATCTGCCTGAATTCTGTGCACCGGATGGTTGGGTCGGCGCCCGGTTATGCGTATAATCTGCGCCCCTTTTGAGTGTCGGCCTCGCCGACGCTCCTGTTCACCAAAACTGCAGGCTCATGACCAAAAAACTCTTTATCAAAACGCACGGCTGCCAGATGAACGAATACGATTCATCGCGCATGGCCGACCTGCTGGGCGACAGCCACGGTTATACCCTGACCGACAACGCCGATGAGGCCGACGTGCTGCTGCTGAACACCTGTTCCATCCGTGAAAAAGCACAGGACAAGGTGTTCCATCAGCTGGGTCGCTGGAAAAAGCTGAAAGCCAAAAATCCTGACCTGAAGATCGGGGTTGGCGGCTGCGTAGCCTCTCAGGAAGGCCAGGCGATCTCTGACCGAGCGCCTTACGTTGATATGATTTTTGGTCCCCAGACCTTGCATCGTCTGCCGCAAATGCTCGATGCATCCTCAGGGCAGGTTGCCAATGCCGCCGGCAACCGAATTGCCATGGTCGACGTGACCTTTCCGGAAATCGAGAAATTCGACCACTTACCCGCCCCGAAAAGCGACGGTGTAACGGCCTTTGTTTCCGTGATGGAAGGCTGCTCAAAATACTGCACCTTCTGCGTTGTGCCTTATACAAGAGGCGAGGAAGTCAGCCGCCCGTTCGATGACGTCATCACCGAAGTCGTCCAACTGGCGGAACAAGGCGTGCGGGAAATCAACTTTCTGGGCCAGAACGTCAATGCCTACCGCGGCCCGCGCCACGACGGCGGCGAAGCCGACCTGGCCGAGCTGATCACCCTGGCTGCCCGCATTGACGGCATCGACCGCATTCGCTTCACCACCAGCCACCCGGTCGAGTTCACCGATTCGCTGGTAGACGCCTACCTCGACGTACCGGAACTGGTCAGCCACCTGCATCTGCCCGTACAAAGCGGTTCAGACCCGATATTGAGCGCAATGAAGCGCGGTCACACTGCAGCGGAATACATCGAAAAGATGGAACGCATCCGCGCCAATCGCCCGGACATCAGCTTTTCGTCTGACTTCATCATCGGCTTCCCGGGCGAAACCGAAGCCGACTTCGAAGCCACTATGAACCTGATTCAGACCATCGGCTTCGACCACAGCTTCAGCTTCGTATACAGCCCCCGCCCGGGCACCCCGGCGGCCAATCTGGATGACACCACGCCTGAGGCCATCAAAAAGCAACGTCTGGCCATTCTGCAAGACAGAATCATCCAGCAGGCGGCCCAGATCAGCCGCCGCATGGTCGGCAGCACCCAAACCATACTGGTCAGCGAGCGCTCCAAGCGCAACCCGGCCGAGCTACAGGGCCGCACAGAAAACAACCGACCAACCTTCTTTGAACATAGTGACGACGAATTGATCGGAAAGTTCGTACAGGTCCGTATTACCGAGGCCTTCGCCAACAGCCTGCGCGGTGAGGTCATCAATACTGACCTTGCCTATTAGGGTTCGGTGGTTGAACCGGGGGTTGAGCCTAACTCGCGGCATGAGTCCGTGTCGGGCACCGGGTTGGCCTATCAGGGGTCGGCGTGGACCCATCCATGGGGCCTAGACCGCAGCATCCTTGCTGCGAACTTCCCCTGATAGGCCAACCCGGCACCCAACACTTACCCTGTGGTAATTGTCATTTTGTACGGAATACTATGTAGAGTTGTAAGAGTACGCACAGTACGAGTGGCGGTTGCCGGTGGTGCCTCTGCGGGGGAGTCCGCAGCAGGGATGCTGCGGCCTAGGCTCCACGGACGGATTCACGCCGACCCCGCAGAGGCACCACCGGCGGCCGACACGGATTCCGGCACAAAGGTGAAATTAACGAATACAACGGTGGCTGGGTAACAATTAGTTACCACGGTAATCGACTTTTTGACATGGCAGGGATGCGGCGTATTCTTAGCCTATTCTGCTGATTGCAGTGCAACGTGAGAGGAACCAGAACACTTTGACTACCCCGTCTAATCTTGAGGCTGCAACAGCAGCGTCCGATCTGCGGCACTTTGAGCTGCAACCCGATAATCCCCAGCGACTGGCCAGCCTGTGCGGCCTGGCCAACGACAACCTCCGCCAGATTGAAGATCGCCTGGACATTCGCGTCAATAATCGTGGCAATCGCTTTGAACTGGCCGGTGACGGTGGCAGCGTTGCGGCGGCCGAAGACATTATCAAACGGCTGTATCGGGAGACCAAGGGTGGCAAAGATTTACTGCCCGATACGGTGAACCTCTATTTGCAGCAATCCGAGGTCGAAACCCTGAGTGAGCAGGAAGGGGCACAGCTGCATGAGCACAAACTCTACGTGCTGCACACGCCCAAATCCGTGGTCAAACCTCGTGGGCCCAATCAGCGGGCCTATGTGCACAGCGTGCTGACCCACGATATCAACTTTGGCGTTGGCCCGGCGGGTACCGGCAAGACCTTCTTGGCCGTCGCATGCGCCGTGCAGGCGCTGCAGAAAGACCAGGTCAAACGCATTATTCTGGTCCGGCCTGCGGTGGAAGCGGGAGAAAAGCTGGGCTTTTTGCCCGGAGATCTTAGCCAGAAAGTCGACCCCTACCTGCGCCCGCTGTACGATGCACTCTACGAGATGCTCGGCCTGGAAAAAGTCGATCGCCTGATTGAACGCAATGTAATTGAAGTGGCGCCTTTGGCCTACATGCGTGGTCGAACGCTGAGCAATGCGTTCATTATTCTTGACGAAAGCCAGAACACCACCAAGGAACAGATGAAAATGTTCCTGACCCGCATCGGCTTTGGGTCCACCGCAGTCATCAATGGCGACCCGACCCAGGTCGACCTGCCCCGGGGCAACCAGTCTGGCCTCGCCCATGCCCTTAAAGTCCTTGATGGTGTCAGCGATATCAGCGTGACCCGCTTTGGCTCCAAAGACATTGTGCGTCACCCGCTGGTACAGCGCATTGTCGATGCCTATGACGCGCACGGAGACAGCTGACCGCCGCCATGAACGCTAACCCGGCTTTAGCGGCCGTCGTCGACCTGGATCTCCAGGTCGCATCCGACGCTGCAGACCTGCCCGCTTTCGATGACCTGCTACTCTGGGTCGCCACGGCTCTCAAAGGCGAACAAGACGCCGCCAGTCTGACTATTCGCCTGGTTGATGACCCGGAAAGCCAGCAGCTCAACCGTGACTACCGGGGCAAGGATGCACCTACCAATGTACTGTCGTTCCCGTTTGAACTGCCCCCGGGCATAGACGACCCCGAGGTTAAGGCCCTGCTCGGAGACCTGATCATATGCGCACCCGTGGTGGCCCGCGAGGCGGCCGAACAGGGCAAGCCTGTTGCCCATCACTGGGCGCACATTGTGGTCCATGGTACCTTGCATTTACTGGGGTACGACCACATTGACCCGGCTGAAGCCGAGATCATGGAATCACTGGAGCGCCGCATTCTCGCGACGATCGACATCCCCGACCCTTACTGGCTTGAGAACCACTTGCCGACCGGCACCCCCCCCCTATAATGGGCGGACTGACCCGGGAAACATTTGCAGAGGACACGCACTAGCATGAGCGACGAACGACCCACGAGTAGCAACCCCGGTAGGAAATCCTGGCTGGAACGCCTGTCGGATGCCTTCACCGGGGAGCCCAAAGATCGCGACGATTTGCTCACTATCCTGAACAGCGCCCAGGAAAACGACATTCTGGACAACGAAGCCTTCAAAATCATCGAAGGCGCGCTGAATGTCTCGGACATGCACGTCAGGGATATCATGATTCCCCGTTCCCAGGTGGTCAGCCTGGAAACCAACGACAGTATTCAGCACTGGCTATCGCTGATCGTGGAGTCCGGACACTCCCGTTTCCCGGTACTGGGTGAGAACTCCGACGAAGTGGTCGGGGTGCTGTTGGCTAAAGACCTGCTTGGCCTTGGCCTGCAAACCCAGTTTGACCTGGATGACATGAAAAAGCGGTTGAACACCATCATCCGCAACGTCAACTTCGTACCGGAAAGCAAGCGCCTCAACGTCCTGCTTAAAGACTTCCGCAGCAACCGCAACCACATGGCGGTGGTGGTTGACGAATACGGGCAGACTGCGGGCCTGGTCACCATTGAAGACGTACTCGAAGAGATCGTCGGGGAAATTGAAGACGAACACGACGACACCGTCGATGCCAACATTCGCCCCAACGGCAATGGCGGCTTTCTGGTTCAGGCACTGACCCCGATTGAAGACTTCAATGAGCACTTCTCGACCGAACTGAGTGATGAGGAATTCGACACCATCGGAGGCATCGTCATGCATCAGTTTGGCAAGGTGCCCCAGCGTGACGAGTCCATCACCCTGGGCGAATTGCTGATTAGGGTCGTGAATGCCGATAACCGCCGGGTTCGCGCTTTTGAGGTGAACCGACTGCAACCCCAGACCGACTGAATCCTGCGGGTCTGCCATCCAGGCCCGCCCCCTCTCCTGTTTTTGCCAACCCGCCCGATTAGACATCCCGGTTCAGAACCCTAGTAGGTTGTTGAAAAAGGCGTCCTGCCTTTTTCAAAACACGAGAACCCAAAACTGCGATTTTTACTTCTCTCTCAAGGTCAATGGGTTAGCACTCATCGATCTTGCCGGAACATCCATGTTCAGGCAGCAGGTTGCTTAAATTCTGCGAATTTCAACAGCCTGCTAGACTGTGTGCAAATCTGACCAATGGAGTTGCTGACATGCGCACCGAAAAAGACAGCTTTGGCGAAATGTCCGTGCCCGACGACGTACTGTACGGCGCCCAGACCGCCCGGGCGCTGTCCAATTTCGGACTGTCCGGCGAGGTGATGCCACCTCGCTTCATCGAAGCCTGCCTTGCCATCAAGGCCGCCGCAGCGGGGGCCAATGCCGAAATGGGGGTTATCCCCGACGACAAGGCGAGCGCCATTCAAAACGCCTGCCTGGAAGCCCGCGAACATAACAACGGCCACCAGTTCCCGGTCGATGTGTTCCAAACCGGCTCAGGCACCAGCACCAACATGAACATCAACGAAGTGGTTGCCCGCCTGGCTGTGACGGCCAGCGGCCTCGACATCAGCCCCAACGATGACGTCAATGCCAGCCAGAGTAGCAACGATACCATTCCTGCGGCGATACAGATCAGCACGGCTCTCGCACTGGAGGAAGACTTGTTGCCGGCCATCACCGCGCTCAAAAACAGCCTGAGCCGGCAGGGTGATGCGCACAGAGAGGTGGTCAAAACCGGCCGTACCCACCTGATGGATGCCATGCCGCTGACGCTGGAGCAGGAGTTCTCTGCCTGGATTGAAGCGCTGGACAGCGGCCAGCGTCGTATCAATCAGTGTCTGCCCAGACTCAAGGCCCTGCCCCTGGGAGGAACCGCCATCGGCACCGGCATCAACGCCCCTCGAGGCTTTGCCGAGCTGGCTTGCCGACATCTGAACCTGCAGATTGCCAACGATTTTTGCCCGCACAACAACGCCTTCTACGGCATCAGCACCCAGGATGTCTCGGTTGAGGCATCGGGTTTGCTTAAAGGGCTGGCGACCAGCCTGATCAAGATCAGCAACGATCTGCGCTGGATGAACAGTGGCCCGCTGGCCGGTTTGGGGGAAGTCGTGCTGCCGGCCCTGCAGCCGGGCAGCAGCATCATGCCAGGGAAGGTCAATCCGGTGATTCCGGAGGCCGTGCTGATGGCCTGCTATCAGGTTATCGGCCACGATACAGCCATCACACTGGGGGCCCAGTCCGGAAATTTCCAGCTAAACGTCAGCCTGCCGCTGATCGCCCGCAACCTGCTCGACAGCATTGCATTGTTGAGCCAGAGCTGCGAACACCTGGCGCACAAGGTCATCGATGATCTGAAGGTGAATCACGACGCCCTGTCCGGGCCGCTGCACCGCAACCCGATTCTGGTCACCGCGCTGAATCCAGCCCTGGGTTATCTGAAAGCAGCGGAGATCGCAAAAATCGCCTATGCCGACAACCGGCCCATCATCGAAGTCGCCCTGGAAAAAACCGACCTGAGCCGGGAAGAACTGGAATCTCTGCTCGACCCGGCCCGCCTGGCACATCCATACCGACAAACCGACTGAACGGTCAGTCCTCGGTGCGGTGATGGCCCTCTATGGTCCCGAAGGGCCGTGTCAGCACAATGAGACGCGGCAGCAGGGTCAGCGACCCAAGCAGAGCCACGGCCATCGCCAGGGCGGTTAGCAACCCAAAATACAGCGTCGGGCGGAAGTTCGACATCATCAGAATCGAGAATCCCAGAATGATGGTCAGGGAGGTGTAGAACATGGCCTTGCCGATGGTGTTGTGGCTGCGCGACAACGCCCGCACATAGTCACCGTCTTTGGCGAATTCACGCTGGTAACGAACCAGGTAATGAATGGTGTTGTCGACGGCCATGCCGATGGTAATGCTGGCAATGGTGATGGTCATCATATCCAGCGGAATGCCAAACCAGCCCATGATGCCAAGCACAAAGGTCGCCGCCAGCAGATTAGGCGCCATCGCTAACAAGCTCAGCTTGAAGCTTCGGAACAGAATCAGAAACATCAGCAGAATGCCCAGGAACACCACGCCCAGCGTCAGAATCTGGGAGCCAAACAGGCTTTGCAGCATGTTGTTGTACAACACCATCATGCCGGTCAGCTGTATCTGGCCAGGCTCAAAGCCCAGCTCTTCAACGGCATCCCGTTCGATCCGCTCCAGAAAGGCATTGCGCTTCAGGCCATCCATAGAATCCAGAATGCGAACGTTCAGTCGTGCCTGGTTATGCTCCACCGAGACATAGGGGTCAATGACCAGGTCCCGAAATTCACTCGGGATAACGGTATACAACAGCGCCAGTTGAACGTTCGTCAGTGCCTGTTCGTCGTTAAAGCCTTCGGCAATCTCGATCATGGTGGCCAGCGACAGAACCTTGCCGGTTTCCGGCTGCTCATCCAGGTAACGGTGCATCGCCTTGATACGTGCCACCTTCGACTGGGTGTACCAGTATTTTTCCGGGTCATCTTCCGCCCCAAAGTCGTCGCTGAAACTGCCTACCGACGCACCACCTCCGCCAAAGCCCTCGTCGACGAACCCGTCGTCCTCGGCGAAACCCTCATTGACGAACCCTTCGTCTACAAAGCCCTCCGGTTCCTCTTCAGCTGGCCGGCTGGCAGAATCCCGATCCGGTAGATCTTCGAAATTAATCAGTACTTCCAGGGGTGTGGTCCCACCCAGGCGCTCATCGATGACCGTCATACCCTGGTAGATGTCGGTACTCTGATCAAAATAGTCAATGAAGCTGTTTTCAACGACCAGTCGGGTAATTCCGACCACCGTGAAAGCAGCCAACGCCAGGCTGGTTACCAGTACCGCATTGCCGGATTTGAGCGTAATGCGGGCCAACAAGCGTGTGGTTTTACCACCGGATGATTTTTCTGCGGTGCGCTGATCCTTGCCCGCCAGCAGTAGCAATGCCGGGAACAACGAAAAGGTGACCAGAAAGGCGCAAGCAATGCCCAGAGACATCATCCAGCCAAAGTTGATCACCGGGCGTATGCCACTGAACAGCAGTGACATAAAGGCTACCCCAGTAGTCAGGGCCATATATAGGCAAGGTACGGCGATGCGCTTGACCGCCGTCATCACCAGCTGAGCCTGGTCCCAGTCGTGATGTTTACGCAACAGTTCGCGGTAACGGACGATCAGGTGAATCGACATCGACAGGGTGAGAATGAGCAACAGGGAGATGAAGTTGCTGGAAATGACCGTAACCGGCCACCGCCCCAGCCCTAGAATGCCCAGCATGGTGACCACCACGGCACCACAGCACACCAGCGGCATGATCACCCAGCGCGGTTGCCGGAATATCACTGTTAGCGTGGCAATCAGCAGGAACAGAACACCCAGACCAAATGTGATCAGGTCATTGCGCACGAAGGTGATGATGTCATCGGCGATCATGGGTACACCGCCCAGAAACAGCTGGGCATCGTCCTGGTGATCTGCCATTACCTCTCGCACCGACGCGATGGTTGCATGGACCATGGCCGCGCGGCGATTGCTCTGCTCCTTGAGCATGACCTCAACGCGCTCAAGGTCGGCCGCTATCGACTCGGGCACCTCGCCGGTGCTCGCCTGCTCGGTCAGCGATGCTTGCAAGGTCAGCAATTGCTCCCGGGTCGTGTCACGAGGTAGGTTGATTTGCAGAGCGGTGGTGTTTTCTTCCAGATTGAGCAGCAGGTTGACGTAGAGGGGACTGTTGGCGAGCTCGGTACGCGCCATCTCGACGTCCGTCTCCGGGTCTTCCAGCGTCTTGATGTTCGAGACCAGTTCGGTCATAGGTACCGGCGGGTTGGACAGCAGAGGCACGTCCAGTACCGTCAGGACTGAATCAACCCCATTGATGTTGCGCAGATCATCACGCAAGGCTTCCAGACCAGCCAGTGAAGCATCGGAAAACAGGGAAGTTGGCGGGGTGTAGGTCATCACCAGAAAGTCCTGAGCCCCATAGCGCTCTGCGGTTTCCCGGAACAGGGCCAGATCCTCGTCATCCTCCAGCAGCAAAGCGTCGGCGGACGCATCCAGGCTAAAGTGCCGCGCCTGAGTCGCCAGCAAACCGATCACCAGCACCAGGCCGATGAGCACCCAAAGGGTATACCCTGTCAAAATACGCTGGTAAAGCGCCCACATACGCTGGCCCATGTCAGGCTCCCTGTCGGTGATCCAAGCACATGCTCGCGGGGCGTTCAGCCGGCTTCAGAGCCAGCGACGCACCCGTTGACAATATGCGGTGTAAGACGGTCCGTGCCGTTCGAGCAACCGCTTTTCCTCGGGCCGGATAAAGAGTCTGTGCAAGGCAAACACAAACACCGGCAAGACCACCCAGGATGACAGCGTACCTACCCAAATGGCCAGACCCGCAGCGATCATTAGCTGACCCAGATACATGGGGTTACGGCTCAGCCGATACACCCCACGCTCGACCAGAGGCCCCTGAACATTGCCAAATTCAACTGAGGCACCCGCCCGTTGCAGCTCCCGATCCGCAATCAGATTCAGTGCTGCCCCCAGTGTAATGGGGATCAGGCCGATAAAATTCCACGGGTTCGGGAATAGCAGCGTCAGTGGCTTGATAAAATGCAGTGAAAAAATGGCCAGCATGACCAGCAGACCGAGCGCCGGGGGTAAAAAAGGCGGCTTGTGAGACATGAAACACCACTTATAACAGATTCAAAGCCCATAACAGGCACGGTTTGGCATTCGGATCAGCCTGACCAGAACGTGCCTCAGTGTAAGGGGCTCGGGCCCCGGTTACAGCCGTCGAAAGTCACCTTATTGCCGCAATTGGAAGGATTCCGCTTCCTCCCGACATGCCTGATAACAATGACATCCGGTCAGATGATCCATCACCAGGCCGGTTGCCTGCATAAAGGCGTAACAAATGGTTGGCCCGACAAAATTGAACCCGCGCTGCTTGAGAGCTTTGGACATGGCACGGCTCTCGTCCGTTTCGGTGGGCACCTCGGCCAATTCCCGCCAGGCATTGACGATCGGTCGGTTGCCGGCAAACCCCCACAAAAAGCCAGCAAAGTCTTCGCCTGCTTCGCGCATGGCGACGTAGGCTCGGGCATTGCGTATCACGGACTGAATTTTAAGCCGGTTGCGCACGATGCCCGCATCTCCCATCAACCGCTCAACGTCAGCGTCGGTAAAATGCACCAGTGCATCAGGGTCAAAATTGGCAAAAGCAGCCTCATAACCAGCTTGCTTGCGCAAAATGGTGATCCAGCTTAGTCCGGCTTGCTGTCCGTCCAGACACAGCTTGGCAAACAGTGACTGGCCATTCGCTACCGGCCGCCCCCATACCTCGTCATGATACGCCTGATACAGGGGATCTTGCCCGCACCAGCCACAGCGGTTCAGTTCCGCTCTGTCTTGTTCATCTACCAAAAATCATCTCCCTGCCTCATGAACACTTGCCCGGCCGCCATGTAATGATCAGCCCAACAGGGCGCCATATCAGCAGGGACGATGGTTACAACAGAACCAGATTATCGCGATGCACCATTTCCGGCTCGTTCACAAAGCCCAATAGTGACTCAAAACTCGCTGAAGGTTTACGACATAGGCGAATCGCATCGTCCCGGTCGTAATTCACCAGGCCACGGCCTATGGCAACGCCCTGTTCGGTCACCAGTGAAACACATTCACCCCGGCGAAACATCCCTTTGGCGTCGGTCACGCCCACGGCCAGCAGACTCTTGCCCTGTTCAGTCAAAGCCCGCACCGCGCCGGCATCCAGCACCAGTTCACCCCGAGTCTGCAACTGACCCGCGAGCCACTGCTTGCGCGCCGCCAGAGGCTCAAGATCGGGCGTCAACTGGGTGCCCAGCGCCTCGCCCTGGCGCAAGCGCAACAGCACATTCTCGTTGCGACCACCGGCAATCACCGTTACCGCCCCACTGCGTGATGCCAGGCTCGCCGCCCGCACCTTGGTAACCATGCCACCACGACCGAGCGTACCTCCACCCGTGGCCATTTGCCGCAAGGCCGGGTCGCTGGCCGATGCCTGGCTGAGCAGTTGGGCATCCGGGTTTGTCCGGGGGTCGGCCGTGTAGAGGCCGTCCTGATCGGTCAACAATATCAGAGCGTCGGCCTCAACCAGATTGGCCACCAGGGCGCCCAGGGTATCGTTGTCGCCAAACCGGATTTCATCGGTCACCACTGTGTCGTTTTCATTGACGATGGGGATCACCGGCAGCGGCAGCAAAGCCCGCAGGGTACTGCGCGCGTTCAGGTAACGCCGGCGGTCAGAGAGGTCTTCGTGGGTCAGCAGTATCTGAGCAGTGTGCAACTGGTGTTGCTGAAACAGGTCTTCATAGGTTTGCACCAGCTTGGTCTGCCCTACCGCGGCAGCCGCCTGCAGCAACTCCATTGATTCGGGTCGCTGGCTCCAACCCAGTCGATTCATGCCCGCCGCCACGGCACCCGACGAGACCAGTATCAGTTCGACACCACTGGCCCGCAAGGTCGCCATCTGCTCAACCCACTGGCGAATGCGCACTACATCGAGGCCACGGCCGTCATTGGTCAGCAAGGCCGAACCAATCTTAACCACCCAACGCTGCCCTGCCGTTACGGCCGGATGCCTAACCACGCTTTCAGACACACCTGCTTCCTTCTTCAATCTGCCTAACGCCCGATCCGGGTCCGCCTAACCGCAGGATCAGGGGGTGTAAACGACCTCGACGTCGTAATCATCGTCGTCATCGTCAAAGTCGTCGTCATCTGCCTGTTCTGCCTTTCGCTTGCTGCGTCGGCGTTCAGACAAGGTTTGAATGCGCTCTCGCGCTTCCCGCTCAACCTGATCGCGATGCTCGGTATCCGCTTCCAGCAAATCAGGGTCAGCCGCCAGTGCGGCGCGGTGCTCTTCAAGCCAGTTCATCAAATCGCGCACCAGCGGCTGGGTGCCTTCGGCCGAAATGGCCGAAATCACATAGACCGGGCCTTCCCAGTCAAGCGCCGAGACCACCGAATCGACCAGTGCCTGGCGTTCATCCTCGGGCACCATATCGATCTTGTTCAATACCAGCCAGCGCTCCCGTTGTGCCAGTGTCGGGCTGAACTGCTCCAACTCGTTAACAATCGCCACGGCGTTTTCGGCCGGGGTAGACTCATCAAAGGGGTACATATCGACCAGGTGCAGAAGCACCCGGGTGCGTACCAGGTGCTTCAAAAACCGGATACCCAGGCCAGCACCCTCAGAAGCGCCGGCAATTAACCCGGGAATGTCCGCCATCACAAAAGACCGCAGTGCATCCACCCGAACCACGCCCAGATTGGGCACCATAGTGGTAAAGGGGTAGTCAGCGACTTTGGGCTTGGCCGCGCTGACCGCACGAATCAGCGTCGACTTACCGGCATTGGGCAAGCCCAGCAACCCAACATCAGCCAATACCTTCAGTTCCAGCCGCAAATTCCGGCTTTCGCCAGGCGAGCCTTTGGTGAACTGGCGTGGTGCCCGGTTGGTGCTGGACTTGAAGCGGGTATTACCAACGCCGCGATGGCCACCCTGAGCCACCTTGACGGTATCGCCCGCATCACGCAAATCGGCCAGCACCTCTTCGGTATCGGCGTCAATGAGGGTGGTACCCACTGGCACGACCAGCGTAATGTCAGCGCCTTTGTGACCGGTCATATCCCGGCCTTTACCACCCTCTCCGTTCTCCGCGTTGTAACGACGCACGAAGCGGTAATCAATCAGGGTGTTCACGTTTTCGTCGGCGCGAACATAGACACTGCCGCCATGACCACCATCGCCGCCGTCCGGGCCGCCTTTCTCAATGTACTTTTCCCGCCGGAAGCTGACACAGCCATTGCCGCCTTTGCCGGCTTCCACGGTAATTGTGGCTTCGTCTACAAACTTCATCTGATCAGCCTCTGGGGAATACAGGCCAGCTCACCTGAACCGGCCCCGAAAATTGGGTTGTTTGCTCGGCGGCTATTGCCACAAAGCGTCAATATAGCATTTGTACAGATCATATAGGCTCCCAAAAAGGAGCGTGGACCTCTGGCTCAAGTTTCTAAGTTCGGTTTTTTCGGTGGCTCTGTCCCGCACCGGATGCCGGGTGTGTCTCTGTGGGGTTGGCGTAAATCCGTCCATGGAGCCTAGGCCGCAGCATCCATGCTGCGGACTTCCCCACAGAGACACACCCGGCACCCGCCGCTAGCCTCCCAGGCGAACTCAGAAACTTGATGTCTTATTCCGTACCCAGGCTGGAAGCAACCACAACTCCAAGTGCCGGTGGTCGGGTAAGCCTGTCCGGGGAAGTCTGAGGCATGGATGCCGAAGCCTAGGCCCCATGGATGGGTTCACGCCGACCCCGGACAGGCTTACCCGGCTACCGGCACGACTTATGCCACTGTACAATATTAAACCACCCATAAAAAAAGCCCTGCAAGGCAGGGCTTTTCAGAGTGTGTCAACGTGCCAATCAGGCAACGATGTTCACAAACTTGCGGCTATGCTCGCCCTTGGTAACAAACTCGACCTTGCCGTCTGCCTTGGCAAACAGGGTGTGGTCTTTACCAATGCCAACATTGTTGCCAGCGTGAAAACGGGTACCGCGCTGACGGATGATGATGGAACCGGCTGTGACAGTCTGACCACCGAAGGCTTTAACGCCAAGGCGTTTGCTCTGGGAATCGCGACCGTTACGAGTACTACCACCTGCTTTCTTGTGAGCCATGGTTTCTCTCCGTTATGCTGAAATACCAGTGATTTTAACTTCAGTGAACCACTGACGGTGGCCCATTTGCTTCATGTGGTGCTTACGACGCTTGAACTTCAGGATCTTCACTTTCTTGTGACGACCATGAGCAACCACCTCGGCAGTTACCTTGGCACCCTTAACAACCGGCGCGCCAATGTTCACTTTCTCACCGTTAACCACCAACAGGATTTTATCAAAATCAATGCTAGCACCGGTCTCGGCTTCAATTTTTTCCAGCTTCAACGTCTCGCCTTCGCTGACGCGGTACTGCTTGCCACCACTTACGATTACAGCGTACATGTATCTCTCCAATGATTAAAACCAATCCGACCTGCAGCGGTTCATTTCTTAACCTGTGTCTAAAGGCAACGCCTACGCTGGGAGCACCCTATAACAGGGAATGAAGCAGGTCGATCAGGGCGCGCAATAATACGGATTTCGCGGCATGGAAGCAACCCCCATTCTACGCTGTGCAACGACGGCAGGCCTGCGCTTCTTGACACGGCCGCAGGGGCTACCTAGCATCGCCCGCTGGCGTTTATCACAAAGACCCCCCGCATGGATCAAAAAGCTGTATTTGCCACCGTCAGTCAAGAGTTTGAGGCGGTCAACCAGACCATATTGTCTCAGCTGGAATCCCGCGTACCGCTGGTTGAAAAAATCGCCGACTACATCATCAGCAGCGGTGGCAAACGTCTGCGCCCCCTGCTCACATTGCTCGCTGCTGGCGCAAGCGGAGGCATTGATACCCGCCATTATCAGCTGGCAACCGTCATTGAATTCCTGCACACCGCCACCCTGTTGCACGATGATGTCGTCGACACATCCGATCTGCGCCGTGGCCGACCCACCGCCAATGCGCGCTGGGGCAACGCACCCAGCGTACTGGTGGGCGACTTTCTCTATGCCCGGGCGTTCGAATTGCTGGTCGATATCGGTGCCATGCCGGTGATGAACCGCCTCGCGGTGGCCACCCGGACCATCGCCGAAGGCGAAGTCATGCAACTGATGAATGTGCGCAATCCGGACGCCACCGAAGCCCAGTATATGGATGTTATCAAGGGTAAGACTGCGATTCTGTTCCAGGCATCGAGTGAAACCGCGGCGCTGATCAATCAGCAATCGGAAGACAACACCGACAAACTGGCTGCCTATGGCTTGAATCTGGGGTTGGCGTTTCAGCTGATCGACGATGTGCTCGATTACGACGGCAACACGGAAACACTGGGCAAGAACGTTGGCGACGACCTGGCCGAAGGCAAGCCCACCCTACCCCTGATCCATGCCATGCAGAATGCCGGCGCGGACGAGGCCCAACTGATCCGCCAGGCCATTCGCAAGGGCGGACTGGATGACCTGGACGCCATCATCGATATCGTACATCGCTGCGGCTCCATCGATTATGTGCGCGACAAGGCGCTGGCTCATGCAGCACTGGCACGGGAACAACTGGCTGGTTTCAGTGACTCAGCCTATAAAACCGCCCTGATGAGCCTGACCGACATCGCTGTGCAGCGCGATACCTGAATCCGGGCGCCCGTCGGTGTGGTGCGGCTAGCGCTCCGCGCCCCGGGCGATCTGGGCATTCACAAAGGCCTGCAACGCCAGAAAATCCATGTCAGACACAAAGTTAAATTCGATGCCATAAGCAGCCATGCTGTTGCTCAGTTCAAACTTGTCGAGTTCGGCCCGAATCCGGCTTTCAATGGTGATGACCCGGGTAACATGCCCCACCGTCACCTTGCCAGTCAGTAACAGAGTGTCGCCGGTTTCACCGCACGGTTGCAGTGTCTCCAGTCGGGCACCTGTTGTCGACAGGTCTACGATGGCGCCGAACGCCCGCTCCTGCCCCGGCTGGCTCTGGTTAACGATAGACACCTGCACATTGGCCAACACCCTTTCCGCTTTGCGAATCTCACCCGCTTCAACCCGGTTTGGCCAGGCCAGGTGCAGATAGGCCGTTGGTATGGAACACAGGTGCTGTACCTGAGTACGGAACGCACAGGCGTTTTTGTTGGCAAAGAAGCGCAGAATGACGGGCTGTTCCTTGCGCACCAGCAATGGTCGGCCATCACCCACCAGTGGCGTGGTAACCAGCACCGACCGGCCCTGAATGTGGCCTATCAGCTGACAATTGTACCGCTTCTCGTCACCGGCGATTTCCAGTTTCATGCCCAGGCCAACCGGCAGCCTCAATGACGGATAATCAACACTGGCCATGGCCAGACTTCCTTCCATAAGAGCAGCAGCCGGGGCTAGCAGACACCCCGTACCAGCTCAGTTTGCACCAATCACGGTTCATTGAACGGCAATTGTTCACGCGTTGACTCAATAAGCTCGCGCAATTGTCGCTCGTTCAGTGCCGCGCCATTAGACAGCCAGGGCTCCCAGAATTCTCGCGCCGGCATTAAACGGTCATCGGTCGCGGGCCGAAAATCTTTACGATCTTGCGCATCAATGCGGCGTAAATATCCCAGCATCTCCAGCCCGGCCACGTTGGCAACCATGTCTTCGGCACTGAAACCGGAGCTGCGTGTTTCCGCATCCGACCATTCCTTGTAGGTGGCCAGTTCAAGCGCTGCATCGGGGTTCATCTGTGTGCCCAGCCACATGGCCAGGGTGTAGTGCCGCGCCAGATCATAGCGACCGTGCAAGGTCAGTCGCTGGCCGGAGAGCCGGGGCAGATCCACACCCGGTCTCATGCCCGATACCGAGCCGAGCGTTGCATAAGACAGGGCACCAAAAACGGCACTGCCATCCTGATTAAAGTCGAGATTGGGGCGCTGGGCCAGGGCGATCAGTACGTCCCGCAGCGGAATCCGCTGACGGCCATCGGCGACAAAGAAATCGCGCACCCACTCGACTTCCTCGACCAGGCGCTCGCGCTGCCCCGCTCCCGACCAGAATGGCGCGAAATCATTGAGCCAGCCAGTAAGCTCCGGATCGGTCCATTCGGTTGAAAACGTCAGGCTACCATCGCCCATATCCACGACCGGGCTTAGGGTTTGCCACAGCTGTTCGGCATCGCGCACAGCAGGCAGCCCAGCCAGGCGTGCGTTGATCCGGCGCACGATCCACTCCGGAACGACGACCCCGCTGATCCAGAAACGGTGCAACTCGAAAGGCTTGCCAGGCGACCAGGTCAGTCGCAGCGGTAAAAAGCGGTCCAGCCATCGGGTTGGGTACCAGGCTTCCAGGGTCAGGATGTCTGGCGTAATGCTTGCCCGGAACTGAGTATGGGTTAAGGCGGGCTGAGTCGAGGCCAGCAAAATGGCCAGCTTCTGGACGTCATCCTGCTGCACCGTCAGTGCAATCGCCTGACCCGGCTCCAGGCGCGCGGGATGGTAGTCATCCAGCCACTGCCGGTATTTGCTCAAATCGGAAAAAGGAATGATCGTACGGGGCGCACTGTCACCGGGAACCGTAATCCACCAAGCCATCAGAATCAGAACCAGTACAACGGTGACCACTCCGACGGCAAGGCGCCGCAACCACCTCACGAAGCCCCTCCGGCGCCAGACGATTCGGGCGGTGGCTCGAAACAGATCTTCAGTGCATCCTGAACACCACGACGCCAGGGCAATTGTTTAATACCAAAAGTAGCAAGTATCTTGCGTGTACTCAGCTCAAGGTTCTGCGGGCGCTGGCGCTCATCCTGACCGGGCGGGTAAGTGGCCTCGACCGACTCAACCTCGACATCAATACAGGACTTGGTCGCCTTGACGATGGCTTCGGCAAAAATATGCCAGTGGGTCACATCGCTTCCGGCATAATGGTAGGTCCCCCACAGGGGGGGATCCACGTCGCAGTCAACCTGCTCCAGCATGGCGATAACCACCCGCGCCAGGTCAGCCGCTGCCGTCGGACACCCGCGCTGGGTGTCCAGGACGCGAATCACATCCTGTTCCTGGGCTTCCCGTATGATGTGGGTCAGAAAATTGGGCCGGTCGGCGCCAAACACCCAGGAAGATCGCAGAATCAGATGGTGCTCGCACTGCTCGCGCACGGCGAGCTCCGCCTGCGAAAAGCCGCGGCCAGCAGCGGTAACCGGCTGCACCACATCCTGTTCGGAGTAGGCGGTGGTTTTGTTACCGTCAAACACCTGTTCGCTCGATACTTGAAGCAGCGCAATACCGGCGTCCTGGCAGGCAGCAGCCAATACGGCTACCCCGGTATCAATCTGGTGCGGCCAGCACGAATCAACACAGACCTCAGGTTCCAGATCATTATGAACATAGGCATTGATGACATAGTCGGGCCGGTGCTGCCTCAGCAGCGCCGTCACGGCATCCCTGTCATTCAGATTCAGCTCTGCATCAGGGATCAGCACAGCCTCGATGCTCCGGGCCGACACCAACCGGCCCAGCGCCCGCCCCAACTGCCCTTCAGCATCAGTAACCAGTAATTTCACCCGGCAACAGCCTTAAAACGGGATGTCATCGTCGAAATCGTCGAAATTATTGGCTGGCTGATGACCAGTCTGCGGAGCAGGCTGGCTCGGTGCCGGAGCCGGAGATGGCTTGCCGCCAAAACCACCCTGCGGCTGGCCGCCGCCAAAGCCCCCGGCGTTCTGTGGCGCATTGCCCTGATACCCGGTGTTCTGGCCACCCTGGCTTGCGAAACCGCCGCCCTGCGAGGCACCCGGATTGTCACCGCGCCCGCCTATAAACTGCATTTCGTTGGCGACGATCTCGGTGCTGTATTTCTCCACACCGTTTTGATCCTGCCATTTACGGGTTTGCAGCCGGCCTTCAATGTAGACCTGTGAGCCCTTGCGCAGATAGGTCGCCGCGTTTTCAGCCATGCGACCAAAAATCACAATACGGTGCCATTCGGTGCTATCGGACCGGTTACCCTGCTCGTCGCGCGGGCCCAGTTCATTCGTGGCTACATTCAGGTTGACGACCTGAGTGCCCGAGGCGGTCGCCCGCACGTCCGGGTCCTGTCCAAGGCGCCCCAGGATAATGACTTTGTTAACTGTTCCGCGTGCCATAAAGTTGCATCCTATTCTGTAAAAATCGTTTCAGGGCGGACACCCGTGCACCTGCACCCGGAACATGGATGTTCCGGCGAAATCCAAGACGGCCACGTCATTGATTTCGGGAGGAAAGCGAAAATCACTCTTTTTGCTTTCCGTGTTTTGACATAGGCAGGAAGCCTTTCTCAAAACCTGCCAACGTTCCCTGCATCAGTCGTTGTTATCTTTGAACCGCTCCAGCGATAAATCAAGGGCTGTATACCAGGAGCCTAATGATCAGTGCGGCGACAAATCCGGGTTCTCGCCACTGGCTTGGCGGCTGGCCGAACCGGCCGATGGACCAGCCACACTCCGGTCAAGCACCCATAGTAACACCATCCACACCAGCATCGCTGCGATGCCGATCATAGCAATACCAACCATTCCCCACTGCTGATAGGCCCAGCCTCCACAGAGCCCGCCGAGCGCTGCGCCCAGAAACTGGCCGGTTGAAAACACGCCCATGGCGGTGCCCCGCGCATACTCGGGTGCGCGACGGCTAATCAGCGACGGCAGACTGGCCTCGACAAAGTTAAAACCCACGAAAAACAACCAGACCAGTCCGATACTCAGCCAGGCCACTGAACTCAGCCCCAGACCTGCCATCGCCAGGGTGATAAAGGCTCCGGCAAGGATCAGAAACACCCGGTGTGCCTTGCGGCGCTCGGCCAGAGCGATCATTGGCACCATCCCCAGAAAAGACAATACCATCACCGGTGCGTAGACCCAGCCAAGCTGATCGCGCAGGATACCCTGCTGCACCAGCACGACGGGCAGACCGACAAACATCATGGTCATGGTCAGGTGCAACACAAACACCCCGATATTCAAGGGCACCAGTTGCCGGTCACGGACCACGCTTCCAAGCTGACTGCCCTGCCAGCGCCGCTCTTCATGCACTTTCGCCGGCGGTGGTGCCGGCAGCCAATAAACAATGACCAAACCAGCCAAAGCCATCAGTGAGGTCGCCCAGAACACGCCGGACAACCCAAAAGCACTGGCGATCACCGGACCAACAATGACGGCCAGCACAAAGGAGCCACCAATAATGGCGCCCACGATGGCCATCGCCTTGGTACGCTCTTCCGGGCGAGTATAGTCAGCCAGCAACGCCAGAATAACGCTGGCGATGGCCCCAGCCCCCTGCAGAGCACGGCCGATAACCACTCCCAACACATGCTCCGACAGTGCAGCGATTACCGACCCGATGATAAAAATCAGTAACCCGGCGGCAATCACCGGCTTACGACCGAACCGATCCGACAACATCCCCAGCGGAATCTGCAACACCGCCTGGGTAATGCCGTAGATCCCCAGTGCAATACCCAACAGCACCGTCGTGGCACCCGTCAGGGACTGGCCATACAGGGTCAGTATAGGCAGCACCATAAACAACCCGAGCATGCGCGAGGCATACAGCAGTGCCAGGCCGGTCAGCGCCTTTTTTTCCAAACTGTTAAAAGCCATAGAGTGGCAACGTCCGTAATGTCCCAGGTTCAGTGCCCAGGCAATTCAGTTGAGTCTGTTAACGAGTGTCGATACAAAGTCGCGCATGGTACCAGAATTGGTTCCCGTTATGCTTGCCACATACAGCATTTTTCAGGGAGTCTTAAGTACTCAGGCTAGGTAACCACGGTTGACCAGCGCTGGGTATCGGGTGCAGAACAGATGGGCGTCGAGCCCCATGGATGGGGCTCGCCGAGCTTACAGGGAGGTACTTGCAGCGTCCCATCAGGTCTGTACCCGATGCCCAGCGCGAGTTATAGCCACAGCATCCAAAACAGCCTCCATCGAACTTGGGTTCTGTACGTTTATACAGTAAACTGGACCGCTTGCGTATCTGCCCAGGCTGGCAGCCGCAACCATCATTGCATCAGCCGGAAAAAGAGGAAGGCATGGACAAGATTTCCGTCCAGGGGGCTCGCACCCATAACCTGAAAAACATCGATGTGGACATACCACGCGATAAACTCGTCGTTATTACTGGCCTGTCCGGTTCGGGCAAATCGTCCCTGGCTTTCGATACTCTTTATGCCGAAGGCCAGCGCCGCTACGTCGAATCATTGTCGACCTATGCCCGCCAATTCCTGTCAATGATGGAAAAGCCCGATGTCGATCACATCGAAGGCTTGTCTCCCGCCATTTCCATTGAGCAGAAGACTACCAGCCACAACCCGCGTTCAACCGTGGGCACTACCACCGAAATTTACGACTACCTGCGACTGCTGTACGCACGAGTCGGCGAACCGCGCTGTCCCGAGCACGACGAACCCCTGGAAGCCCAAACCATCAGCCAGATGGTCGACCAGGTGCTCGCGTTACCCGAAGGCAGCAAGCTGATGATGCTGGCCCCGATCATAGATGATCGCAAAGGTGAGCACCTGCATGTCTTCAACGAGTTGCGGTCTCAGGGGTTTGTGCGGGTTCGGGTCGATGGCACCGTCATGGATCTCGATGAAGTACCAGAGCTCGATAAAAAGCGAAAACACAGCATCGAAGCCGTGGTTGACCGCTTTAAAGTGCGAGACGACCTGAAACTGCGCCTGGCCGAGTCCTTCGAGACCTGCCTGACACTCTCCGGTGGCATCGTGAAAATGGTCTACATGGATGGCGACGGACCAGACATGCTGTTTTCCAACCGGTTTGCCTGCCCGGTCTGCGGCTACTCGATCACCGAGCTTGAACCGCGCATGTTCTCGTTCAACAACCCAGCCGGTGCCTGTGAGCAGTGCGATGGTCTGGGCATGAAGCAGTATTTCGACGGTGGCAAGGTGGTGCGCGATGCTGCCTTGTCGCTGGCCGAAGGGGCGATTCCAGGTTGGGACCGGCGCTCGGTCTACTATTTCAGTCAGTTACAGTCACTCGGTGCGCATTACGGCGTCGACATCGACCAGCCATTCAAAGACCTGCCCAAACGCTTCCAGCGCTATGTGCTGGACGGCACCGGCAAAACCGAGATCGAATTTTCCTACGTTAACAGTCGCGGCGCCACTTACTCGCGCAACCACGCCTTTGAAGGCGTGATGCCGAACATGGAGCGCCGCTACCGGGAAACCGACAGCCAGATGGTGCGTGAGGAACTGTCCAAATTCCTCACCGAGCAAGACTGCCCGGGCTGTCATGGCAGCCGTCTGAAACAAAGTGCGCGTCACGTGTTCGTTAAGGGCATTAACCTGCCCGAAGTGACCCACATGGCCATTGGTGACTCCCTCACCTACTTCAAAGAACTGACGCTGACCGGATCGCGCGCCCAGATCGCCGACAAGATTCTGCGTGAAATTGTTCAGCGCATGACCTTTCTGGTCAATGTCGGGCTCGACTACCTGACCCTCGACCGCAGCGCCGATACGCTCTCTGGTGGTGAAACCCAGCGCATTCGACTGGCCAGCCAGATCGGCGCCGGCCTGGTTGGCGTGATGTACATTCTGGACGAACCCTCCATTGGCCTGCACCAGCGCGACAACGATCGCCTGCTGGAAACCCTGACCAACCTGCGCGATATGGGCAACACGGTGCTGGTGGTCGAGCACGATGAAGACGCCATTCGCGCCGCCGATTTTGTACTCGACATCGGCCCCGGCGCCGGCATTCACGGCGGACACATCGTCGCCTCGGGCACACCAGCCGACATCATGTCCAACCCGGAATCCCTGACCGGCCAGTACCTCAGTGGCAAACAGCGGATTGAGGTGCCGAAAAAGCTGACACCGATGGATCCGAAGAAGCTATTAACCATCAGCGGCGCGCGCGGCAACAACCTCAATGACGTGACCCTGAACCTGCCAGTGGGGCTCTTTACCTGCGTCACCGGGGTTTCCGGTTCCGGCAAATCAACACTGATCAACCAGACTTTGCACCCGCTAGCCGCTACCGTATTGAACAAAGCCACGACTCTGACACCGGCAGCGCACGACAGCATCAGCGGCCTGGACCATTTCGACAAGGCAGTCGACATCGACCAGAGCCCTATTGGCCGTACACCGCGCTCAAACCCCGCGACGTACACCGGCATTTTTACCGCCATCCGCGAGTTGTTTGCTGGTACGCAGGAGGCACGCTCACGCGGCTATCAGCCGGGCCGGTTCAGCTTTAACGTCAAGGGTGGTCGCTGCGAAGCCTGTCAGGGCGATGGTCTGATAAAAGTGGAGATGCACTTCCTGGCCGACATCTACGTGCCCTGCGATGTCTGTACTGGCAAACGCTATAACCGGGAAACGCTCGATGTTCGCTACAAGGGCAAGAACATTCACGAAGTGCTCGAAATGACGATCGAAGAGGGCCGAGCCTTCTTCGACGCCATTCCAGCCCTGTCACGCAAGCTGCAAACACTGATCGACGTTGGCCTGACCTACGTCAAACTGGGGCAAAGCGCGACTACCCTCTCGGGCGGTGAGGCTCAGCGGGTTAAGCTGGCGCGGGAACTGTCGAAGCGCGACACCGGCAATACACTGTACATTCTGGATGAACCGACCACCGGCCTGCACTTTCACGACATTAAACAACTGCTGGCGGTACTGCACCGGCTGCGTGATCACGGAAACACCGTCGTGGTGATCGAACACAACCTGGATGTCATCAAAACAGCCGACTGGATCATTGACCTGGGGCCGGAAGGCGGCAGTCGGGGTGGTTACATCATTGCCGAAGGCACGCCAAAAGACGTCGCCAATAACAAGGCGTCAGCGACCGGCAAATACCTGAAACCGTTGCTCAAAGCCGGCGCCAAAGCCCTGGAAACGGCCTAAAAAACACGACATAAGAACCTCGTCAGCGGGGTTCTTTTGCCTTAGCCTGATTCCAGAAATCATCGAGGCTTTCGAGACTGTGCTCAGACCAGTCACCGCCTTTAGCCTGCACCTGCGCTTCCACCTGACTGAACCGGGCTTCGAATTTGTGGGCGGCTTTGCGCAACGCCTGTTCCGGGTCTACATCCAGGTGGCGGGACAAATTGGCAATCACGAACAGCAAATCGCCTAGCTCTTCTTCAATATGGTCGGCATCACCCGAAGCAGCCGCGTCGCGTAACTCGGCCAGCTCTTCATCCACCTTATCGAACACGCCACTGGCATCGGGCCAATCGAACCCGACCCGGGCGGCCCGCTTCTGCAACTTGCGGGCACGCAGTAAGCCAGGCAAAGAACGCGGCACATCGTCCAGCAGTGACACAACTCGACCGCTGTTCTGCTTCTCAACGTCTTTCAACTGATCCCACTGCCCGTTCACCGTACCGGCATCGGTTTGATGGTTCGGGTCTATTTGGCTTTCAAGCGTACCAGCGGGAAAGACATGCGGGTGGCGACTGATCAGTTTGGCAACCAGATCGTGAATCACATCATCAAGATCAAAGCGCTGCTCTTCTGCGGCGATCTGGGCATAAAACACCACCTGAAACACCAGGTCACCCAGCTCCTCCCGAAGGTGCGCATAGTCGCCCCGCTCAATGGTGTCGATCACCTCATACACCTCTTCCAGCGTATGCGGAACAATCGAATCGTAGGTCTGCTCCAGATCCCATGGGCACCCTGTACCTGGCGTGCGCAACCGCTGCATCAGCGTTTTAAGATGGTGATAGTCGTATCGTTGAGTCAAGCTTAATTGCCTTCTATTTTCGCCAGTGCATATTGCTGGTACTGGGAGTCAAAAACTCAAGTTTCTGAGTTCGCTCAGGAGACTAGCACCGGGTACCGGGTATGCCACTGTGGGGTAGTCCGCAGCAGGGATGCTGCGGCCTAGGCTCCATGGATGGATTGAGTGGGCGGCATCCCGCCCGACCCCACAGAGGCATACGCGGTATCCGGTGCGAGCCACTATCTCTCAGTTACCCCGAACTCTGAAACTTGAGTTCCAGTGAGTCCCCAAACGCCACTAATGCTTCACACGCGGCATTACCCGCCGTACATCCGCTACGTTGGCGATTTTCGACAGCTGCGCCATCACCTTGCCCAGAGAATCGATGTCTTCGATCTCCACCGTCAGCCGCATGTCGGCCTGGCTCTCATCCTTGTTTGACAGGGTGTTAACCGAGGTCACGTTAATGTTGCTGTTGGCCATGATCATCATGATGTCGCGCAGCAGGCCGGTGCGGTCATAAGCCAGAATGTTCAGTTCGACCGGGTAGGTGCGACGAGTCTCACCGCCCCAGCTCACTTCAATAATGCGCTCAGGCTCCCGGTCCTTCATTTGCAACAGATTCACGCAATCCTGCCGGTGGATTGAGACGCCCCGGCCCAGGGTGATGAATCCTACCACCGGGTCGCCGGGTACCGGCTTACAGCAGTTCGCAATTTGCGTCATCATGTTACCGACGCCGTGAATGACCAGGTCGCCACTGGGTTTCAGCTCACTGGCTGTCGACAGCTGGATTTCATCCGGACGCTGCGGGTTAACCATGGCTTCGGCCGAATGAACCACCTGCATCAGGCGCAAATCACCGGCGCCAAGCGCTGCGTACATGTCATCGGCCATCTGAAAGTTGACCCTTCTGGCCAACTCGTCCATATCCAGCTTGGGCAGGTTGAAGCGCTGCAATTCGCGCATCAGCATCGCCTTGCCTTCGCGCAGGTTTTCAGTGCGATCCAGCGACTTAAACCAGTGCCGGATCTTCGCCCGGGCACGCGAACTGTGCACGTAGCCGAGGTCCGGGTTCAGCCAGTCGCGGCTCGGCGCCGGGTCGCGGCCCGTCAATACCGACACCTGATCGCCGATCTTGAGTCGATGCGTCAGCGGCACAATGCGACCATTCACCTTGGCACCCCGGCAACGGTTGCCGACGTCAGTGTGGATCTTGTAGGCGAAATCGATGGGTGTGGCGCCCTTAACCAGGTCGATTACATGGCCCTCGGGGGTCAGTACATAGATGCGGTCGGTGGCGACATCGGCGCCCCACTCCTCCACCATCTCCTGGATATCGCCGAGCTCGTCGTGCCATTCCAGAACCTGGCGCAACCAGTTAACCTTTTCTTCGTAACCGCGCGAATGGGCCTTGCCTTTGGCATCGGTACCCTTATAAACCCAGTGCGCACAGATGCCCAGTTCGGCATCGTCGTGCATCTCATGGGTACGAATCTGAACTTCCACCACCTTGCCTTCCGGCCCTATGACGGCCGTGTGCAGAGAGCGATAACCGTTGGACTTGGGCGAGGCGATGTAATCATCAAATTCGCGGGGTATGTGGCGCCACAGCGAGTGCACAATACCCAGTACGGTGTAGCAATCGCGCACATCCGGTACCAGCACGCGAAACGCCCGAATGTCGTACACCTGGCTGAAGCTGATGTTCTTGCGCTTCATTTTGCGCCAGATCGAATAGATATGTTTGGCACGGCCTTGAATTTCGGCCTTGATGGCCGCCTTTCCGACCTCTTCCTGAATAATGTTCTGCACATTCTCGATGTAACGCTGCCGGTCCAGACGCTTTTCATCCAGCAGCTTGGCGATCTTCTTGTAGTCCAGGGGTTCGATGTACCGGAAAGACAGGTCTTCGAGCTCCCATTTCAGGTGACCAACCCCCAGGCGATGCGCCAGTGGCGCATAGATATCGAAGACTTCACGCGCCACCTTGTAGCGACGCTGGGCGGGCGCGTTCTTTACTGCCCGGATGGCACAGGTCCGCTCGGCGAGCTTGATCAGGGCAACGCGAACGTCGTCAATCATCGCGACCAGCATTTTCCGCACCGCTTCGCCCTGAGTTTCATGCTGTCCAAGCACGGCACGACGCGTCGACTTATGCTTGGTGTGGATGGCAGCCATGCGCAAGACGCCTTCGATCAACATGGCCACCTGCGGACCAAATTGGTCACGCACGGTATCCAACGGCAGCTCCTCTTCACGCACCGTGCGATACAGGATGGCGGCGATGATAGCCTCCTGATCCAAATTCAGTTCTGACAGGATCTCGGCCATTTCCAGGCCCGTACGATAGGCCGACTCGCCTTCTCCCCAATGGTTCTTGGGGGTTTCAGCTTCTTCTTCGGCCACTCTGGCGATGCGACAGGCCCGCAGCAGTTCTTCCCGGTCAAGCAAGGGGTTTTGCTGTTCTACACGGACCAGCCAGGACTCCAGGTCCACCGTTCCGTCACTGAACACGGGTTGATCTTCGCGTACCTTAACCATCAGCTACTCATGTGTTGTTCAAATCGTCACATAGCCAGGCTATGCACAGACGTCCTGTCGCGGAGGGCCTCCCCGAAACCGGGCGCACCTTAGCCATTGAACTCTTCCGGCGCAAGGACCTTTTACCAGCGCCCATTCGCCTTAGCCAGTTTCGGGCCAGTTCAATCTTTACCAGAAAAAACGCCGGTCGAAAGATACCGGTCACCCCGGTCACAGATAATGGCTACGATGACGGCATTCTCAAGCTGTGCACTGAGGCGCAGGGCACCGGCCACTGAGCCACCTGACGACACACCGGCAAAAATGCCTTCTTCGGCCGCCAGGCGACGCATGGCCACTTCTGCCTCGTGCTGATTGATATCCAACACTTGGTCTACCCGGCTGGCCTCATAGATTTTGGGCAGGTAGGCCTCTGGCCAACGACGAATACCGGGAATCTGGGAGCCTTCATCGGGTTGCAGCCCCACGATCTGAACAGCCGGGCTCTGCTCCTTAAGATAGCGGGAAACGCCCATAATGGTGCCGGTTGTGCCCATGGATGAAACAAAATGGGTCACTTGGCCCTGAGTATCGCGCCAGATCTCCGGCCCCGTGCTTTCATAATGGGCACGGGGGTTATCCGGGTTGGCAAACTGATCGAGCACCCGACCCTTGCCTTCCGACTGCATCTGCAATGCCAGATCACGCGCGTACTCCATGCCCTGCTCCTGGGTGACGCTGATGATCTCGGCCCCATAGGCGCGCATGCTCGCACGACGCTCTTCACTGAGGTTTGCCGGCATGATCAGAATCATCTTGTAGCCCTTGATCGCGGCCGCCATGGCCAGGGCAATACCGGTGTTTCCGCTGGTGGCTTCAATCAGCGTATCACCGGGCTTGATGTCACCTCGCTCTTCGGCATGCTGGATCATACTGATCGCCGGCCGGTCCTTAACCGAACCCGCCGGGTTATTCCCTTCCAGTTTGAGCAGGATGGTGTTGGTCGTCTTACCGGCCATGCGCTGCAGACGAACCAGTGGCGTATTGCCGACAAAATCTTCAATCGTCGGATATGAGGGCATTACCTGCCTCCTAGCAAAAAAGTGCGGCTATGATACTGCGTTCGGGCGCCAGTGCGTAATAGCGCCTGCTTTTAACCAGCAACCTCAGCGCTATATCGCGGCTATTATGACACCGTAAATTGCGCGTCAGGCGCGCTCTGGCAGGGGGTTTCAATTGACCGCCTGCAATGGGCCGATTACAGTTCCTTTACTACAAAGACAGGCAGTCACATGATTTCCACGGGTATTCAAAACCGTATCCTCTTTATCGCTCTGGCGCCGGTACTGGTCTTTGGCATCGCCTTTACCGCCTGGTTTACGAAAAACGATATGGACCAGCAAACCAACGCCTTCAATAACCGGACTGAGACAGCGGTTAACCGGTTGGCAGACGCTTTGTCGCTGCCACTGCAGGAAGGCCGTACCGAGCTGGTTCATGCCCTGCTACGCCGTGCCCTGAACGAGCGCGATGCACGTGCCGTGCGCTTGTTTGACCCCTTTGGCAGTGAGTGGCTTGAATCCGGCCCGACTATGCGCGGCCCGGCTTACCCCTATTCCATTCAGGACACCAATCGCCTGACCCGTTACCGCACTCAGTCGACATTGCGCTACCTGATTCCCGTGTACCCGCCAGCCGACTTGCAATTGCGCATGAGCACCTCGGCCCCGACCGGCTGGCTGGAAATTGAGTTCGACTACGCCAACACCCAGGTTGCCCACTACCGGACCTTGCTGATCAACCTGATGATCCTTTCTCTGGGTCTGATCGCTGTGTCCGGTCTCGCTGTGTGGCTCAGCCGGGAAATTAGCCGCCCGGTACGCAACATGATTGCCACTGTAGACGCGATTCGCGAGGGCAACCTGGATGCCCGGGTCGATCTGAAAGCCAATGGCGAGCTGCATGATCTGGAAGTGGGCATTAACTCCATGGCAGAAACCCTGCGTGATGCCTACGAGGAAATGCAAAACAGTGTAGAACAGGCTACCGAAGACTTGCGCGAGACTCTGGAAACCATCGAAATCCAGAACATTGAACTGGACATGGCCCGGCGCGAAGCGCAACAGGCCAACCAGGTGAAAACCGAGTTTCTGGCCAACATGAGCCACGAAATTCGCACACCGCTCAATGGCATTATTGGCTTTGCCCGCCTGCTGGCCAAGTCCAACCTGACGCGCAAGCAGGAAGACTACATCTCCACCATACTGTCGTCATCTCAGGGGTTGCTGACCATCATCAATGACGTACTCGATTTCTGTAAAATCGAGGCGGGCAAGCTGATGCTCGACAACCGCAGCATGAACCTGCGCGAGACGATCGAGGATGTACTCGTGATGCTGGCGCCTGCATCCCAGGCCAAGCAACTCGAAGTGGTCAGCCTCTATTACTCCGATGTGCCCGAACAGCTGATCACCGACCCGCTGCGGCTCAAGCAGGTGTTGACCAACCTGGTTAACAACGCCATCAAGTTCACGCCCAAAGGCAGCATTGTGGTGCGAACCATGATCGAGCAGGCGCAGGGCAATAAACTGATGGTCCGCATCAGTGTCACCGACACCGGTATTGGCTTGTCCAAAGCCGAGCAGAAAGCCCTGTTTCATGCCTTCACGCAAGCCGATTCATCAACCGCCCGTGAGTTTGGCGGTACCGGCCTCGGCCTGGTCATTTCCAAGCGGCTGGTGGAACAGATGGGCGGTGATATTGGCCTGGAAAGCCAGAAAGACGAGGGTTCTACCTTCTGGTTCAACATCAAGGCAGAAGTGGCTCCGGCCATTCAGCAGCCGCCCAAACTGACCGATCTCAGCGGTTTCACGCTGGCCGTTGTAGAACCGCGCGAAATGTCGCAGCTTGCACTGCGCCACCAGGCGGAGCAATGGGGCATGGAATGCCTGGTCATGAAACAGCTCGATGAGTTGCACCAACACCTCAAACAGCCGGATACGGTACGTCCTGACATGGCACTGGTGGACGTTAGCGGCTTTGGCAACGACGATTCCCTCTACCGGAAAATCCTGCACATTGAACGGGAACTGCATTGTCCGACGCTGGTACTGGCCACAACGCGCGATGAAGACATCAGCTACAAATTGCTGGAACAGGGCGCCAAGCATTACCTGTCGACACCGGTGCGCTACAGTCAACTTTACCAGACGCTGGTGACTATGTTGCGTCCGGAAAAAGCCGGGCAAGTCGACGAGAACTCGTCGCTGGCGCTGGGTCTGGTGCGCTCCACAGTCCGGGTATTGGCGGTGGATGATAACCCCGCCAACCTGAAACTGATCATCACGCTGCTGGAGAGCATCGGGGTTCAGGTCGACGGCGCGCGCAATGGCGAAGATGCCGTGAAAGCCGTTCAGAGTGCGCAGTATGACCTGATCTTCATGGACATTCAGATGCCGGGCATGGACGGGAAACAGGCCACACGCCGAATTCGCCAGATGGAGCCCGCCCAGGCTCGCGTACCAATCATCGCGCTGACAGCGCACGCCCTGGCCGAGGAGCGGCAAAGCATGCTCGACAGCGGCATGGACGACTACCTGACCAAGCCGGTTGATGAAGACCAGCTACATCGAACCTTGTTCAAATGGACGGGCACAGCCCTGAGTTATGAAGATACACCGTCCGTTACGTCACCTGCCGACACCGAAGCGCCTGCATCGCTCGATATGGAAACGCTGCATGGATTGCCAGTGGTCGATTTTGTCTCAGGCCTGGAGAAAGCCAGTGGCAAGCTGGGCCTGGCGCGCGATATGTTCGCCATGCTTATAGATAGCCTGGAAAAGGATCAGAGACGCATGAACGCCCTCTATCAGCAAGGTGATTACAAGTCCCTGCTTGAAGACGTTCACCGTCTGCACGGTGCCACTCACTATTGCGGTGTACCGCGCATTCAGATGACCGCCATGTACACCGAGTCGCTGCTCAAACAGGGGCACTATGCCATTCTGGAAGACGCACTGTTTTTACTGAATGAAGAAATCAATGAATTGCAGCACTGGTCGAACGATCATGACTGGGAAAAGGTGCTGGATCAGGCGGTGAAGGTGTACGCCTATCAAATGCAGCAGAAATCGGGCAAGCGCCAGCCCAGCTGACAACACCCTCAGGCAATCACGGCAAAAGCTACTACATAGTCGTGTTCATCAGCCAGGCTGATATGAACCCGTGCCGCACCCAAAGCCTGTTGCTTCACCAGCGCCACCCCGTGCAACTGGGCCCGGGGAGCGCCCAGCTCGTCCGGCAGTATCTCTATGCCCTGAAACGTAACGCCCTGGGCTATGCCTGTACCCAATGCCTTGGCAATGGCCTCTTTTCCGGCAAAGCGATTGGCCAGAAACTTCACCGGTGCACCCCGTCTATGGTACTCGTCCTGTTCGGCGCTGGTCAGTATGCGCTTCAGAAAACGCTCGCCCTGCTGGGCAAGCACCTGCTCGATCCGCTGAATATTGACGATGTCGGTCCCAATGTTCACACCCTGAATCTCTTTAGTGGCACGTTGCAACGCTCAGCATACCCAGTTTTTACTGTGCCAGGAACGGCCTTCGAGCACATGCTGAATTCGGCTGGCATTGATCTCACGGGCCACTGACAAGGCAGGGTCGGATTGCCAGTTATTGTCGGCTATGGCCTGAATCAGACTGCCCGGCAAGTTATCGTCCCGGCTGCCCTGACAAAACCCCCGAGCCGGATCAAAACGATAGTAACTCCCCGGCTCAATCCAGTCACCGGTGTCCATGGTCTGGCGATAATCCAGCCCAAACCCAGTCGCCTCGAGCAGCCGCCGCTCGAAATAGCGCAGTGCAGGCGCCTGTTGCGATGGCTCAGCCAGCAGCAGCAGTGTACTCGCATAGACACCAAAGAAGGCCTCGTCGACCTGAAACCGGGGCACCAGACGCACACAGAGTTCATTGATGTACAACCCCTGAACCAGCGCGGCGCCCTGATGTACGGGTGCCGCCCCCTGATAGCGCCAATCGCCCAGTTGCTTCAACTCAGCAGTGCCGTGTGTTCTGACCAGACAGGGGCAAAACAGAGCAGGACGCGAGCCTCGGCCGACCGCCGTAAACCGACCCTGATTTGGGGTAAGCAACTCCAGTAACCAGTGAGATTCGCGAAACGGACGGGCATGCAGCACGTAGGCGGGCTGAGCTGGCGCACGCCGGCCGATCATGGTTCGTTAAAGTAGCCCAGGCTTTTCAAAGCGCGTTCGTCATCGGCCCAGCCACCCTTCACTTTAACCCAGAGATTCAACATCACCTTGGCGTCGAACAGTTGCTCCATGTCCATACGGGCATCCTGACCCACTTTCTTGATCCGACTGCCTTTGTCACCAATAACAATCTTCTTTTGCCCCTGGCGTTCCACCAGAATCAGGCCGTGAATGTGCAGCACCCGATCTTCAAACTTGAACTGTTCGATTTCAACCGCCATCGAATAAGGCAATTCAGCACCGAGCTGACGCATCAGCTTTTCCCGAATCATCTCGGCCGCCATAAAGCGCTCGGTCCGGTCGGTGATCTGGTCTTCGGGAAAATAGAACAGACTCTTGGGCAGACGCTTCGCGATCTGTTCAACCAGGGTGTCGAGGTTGTTGCCTCTCAGCGCCGATAAAGGAACGACCTCGGCAAAATCGAACTGCTCAGCCAGTCGTTGCATGTGAGGCAACAGGCTTTGTTTGTCTTCAAGGTGATCCACCTTGTTGATCGCCAGAATGACCGGTGCCTTGTTAGCCTTGAGTTTGTCGAGTACCCACTGATCTTCGTCTGTCCAGACCGTTCGGTCGACGACCAGTACGATCACATCGACATCAGCCAGAGCTGAATCGGCGGCCCGGTTCATATATCGGTTGATCGCCTTCTCTTCGCCGCGGTGCATCCCCGGTGTATCGACGAAGATCATCTGTACATCGCCTTCACTGTGAATCCCCATGACCCGGTGACGGGTGGTCTGGGGCTTGCGCGAGGTAATGGACACTTTCTGGCCCAGAACGTGGTTCATCAGCGTGGATTTACCGACGTTCGGGCGACCCACAATGGCCACAAAGCCACAGCGGGTATTCAATTCATAGGGTTCGTTCACTTGGCATGCTCTCCGAGCGCTTTGAGGGCCGCGCGTGCGGCTTCCTGCTCCGCAATACGACGGCTGTTACCGGCACCGACGGTCGGCTGCTCCAGCCCTTCCACTTCACAATCGACGGTAAAGGTCTGATCGTGTGCCTCGCCGCTCACTTCGCGCACACTGTACTGCGGCAAGGGGGCTTTTCGCGATTGCAAAAACTCCTGCAAGCGGGTTTTGGAATCCTTGATGTTGTCGCTCAGGTTCAGTTCCTGCAACCGTTGCTCGAACCACTGAACGATGACACTCTGTGCCGCATCCAGTGATTGATCCAGACTGATGGCACCGATGATCGCTTCAATCGCATCAGCAAGAATACTATCGCGCCGGAAGCCGCCGCTTTTCAACTCGCCGCTGCCCAAACGCAAACACTCACCGAGTTCAAATTCGCGGCCCAGTTCCGCCAGCGTTTCACCTTTTACCAGGTGCGCCCTTAACCGGGACAGCTGGCCTTCTCTTGCTTTGGGGAAACGATCATACAACTGCTGAGCAATGGTGCAGTTAAGAATGGCATCACCAAGAAATTCGAGTCGCTCGTTGTTCTTTCGGGAGAAGCTGCGATGCGTAAGCGCCTGTTGCAACAGCGCTCCGTCTTTAAACTGATAACCCAGCCGCTGGCTGAGTCGTTCAATCATTAATGACACTGGTCAGAGTCCGTATTCTTCATAAAACGTCAGCACGACATCAATGTTGGCGAAGATGTGCACCCTTTTTTCATAGTCGAGGGTGACTTTGGGCTCATTGGAGCGCAAATCGAACGTCAGATCTTTGCGCAGATCGAGCTCAATATTATTAATGCTCAGGTTTTTCGACATCCTGTCTCTGAACTCGGATTCCAGTGCCTGGTCACCGTTTAACTCCTGGGCGGTACGACTGATCATCTGGTCGATGGTGAACTGGTCATAGTAAGGGCCAGATAACTTGATGATCAGAGTGCCGAAAAAAATGACCATAAACAGCAAGATGGCCATTGAAAGAATCGTCATGCCCTGCTCACGTTTCGGAGTCCGCATTGTCATTCATCCTGTATGGGGCAATGCCGTTCGCATTGCCGGTCTTATGGGGCAGGCTGGAACACCGGTTAACGGCTAGCCACTGCTTCGGGGTAAACTCGCGCAGTCTGGCGACTTAGTCAATAGCACCAACGCGCGAGAAGGCCGGATACCAGCCCTTCCAGGTCATCCAGACGGCCACTGCTTCACCGAGAATCGCATTTTCGTCTACAAACCCCCAGGCATTATTGCCCTGGTTATTATAGTCGCTTTGCTCCAGTCGACGCTGCCCTTCCCAGTATCGGGAATCGTGACTTGCGTCACGGTTATCACCCATCACAAAATAATGCCCTTTCGGCACCAAAACGCCTTCGGCGGGCACCCATTCGTGCGGATGCCGACTCGGCCCCGCCTGATTCTGATAGATAAAATGCTCTACATCGCCCAATTGTTCGCTGTACAGCGTATAGCGGCCTTCGTCGTCAGCCGTGCGCTGTTCAAAGGCAAAGTCAATGGCTTCGCCATTGATGCTGAGCTGACGGCGACCGTAATCGTATTGAATCAGGTCTCCTGGCAATCCAACGACACGTTTGATGAAGTTCTTGCTGGGTTCATGCGGCGGCCGGAACACGATGACATCACCACGCTCGGGCCGACTCACCGGAATAACCACGTCATTGGTCACCGGCATGCGCAGGCCGTAAGTGAAGCGGTTTACAATGATGAAATCACCAATTTCCAGTGTCGGCTTCATCGACCCCGAGGGAATCTGAAAAGGTTCAAACAAGAAGCTGCGCAGCACGAACACAATGAGCAATACAGGGAAAAAGGACCGGCTGTTTTCGATCAGCCCAGGCTCTACGTTCAAATCTTCACGAACGTTTTTGAAATCCGTCATGGACAGTTCAGCCGCAGCCAGCACCTTGCGACGGTAAGCCCGTAACAGCAGGATATCTGCCAGGTACACCAGTCCGGTAACCAGCGTCGCTACCGCCAGCAACAAGGCAAAATCAAAACTCTGCTGAATGGTCTGCCAGATCAACGCTAACAGCAGAGCCAGTAGTGCGTAACCCAGCCCACGCTCCAGTATGCTGGGGGCAAACAGTGCCTCCAACTGCTCCCGACTCCAGTCGCTCTGGCCAACCGCGTCCGCCAGGCGTTGCCGCTGCCGGATAAAGATCGCCGCTGCCAACACCACCGTCATAACCAGGCTGGCCCAAAAAAGCACAATCACGTTCATTCCATACTGTCCTTATGCAAAACACTGGCACCAGAGGCCTACAGGGCCGGTCAGCCATCCACTTTCAAAATCGCCAGGAAGGCATCCTGCGGAATCGATACCGATCCGACCTGCTTCATTCGCTTTTTGCCTTCTTTCTGGCGTTGTAGCAATTTCTTCTTGCGGCTGACGTCGCCGCCGTAACATTTCGCGGTAACGTTCTTGCGCAGGGCTTTCACCGTAGTGCGCGCAACCACCTGGTTGCCAATGGCGGCCTGCACCGCCACATCAAACATCTGACGGGGAATCAGTTCCTTCATTTTTTCACACAGCAAACGACCACGACGTTGCACGTGATCCCGGTGCATAATGACCGCCAGGGCGTCCACCCGGTCGCCGTTGACCAGCACATCGAGGCGAGTCAGTTCCGATGCTTCAAAGCGATCGAAGGCGAAATCGAGCGAGGCAAAGCCACGACTGACCGATTTGAGCCGATCGAAGAAATCCATCACGATTTCAGCCATCGGCAAATCGTATTCCAGCGATACCTGCCCGCCCAGGAACTGCATGTCACGCTGCACACCCCGTTTTTCAACACAGAGGGTTATCACATTGCCGACGTGCTCCTGAGGCACCAGAATCGACGCTCTGACAATGGGCTCCCGGAATTCCTCAATGTTGTTAACGGCGGGCAGTTTCGATGGGTTATCAACAAAAACAACCTCGCCGTCTGTTTTCAGAATCTCATACACCACCGTCGGCGCCGTGATGATCAGGTCCAGGTCGTATTCGCGTTCCAACCGTTCCTGGATGATCTCCATGTGCAACATGCCAAGGAAACCACAGCGAAAGCCAAAGCCCAGTGCGTCAGAGCTTTCCGGCTCATAGAACAGGCTGGCGTCGTTCAGGCTGAGTTTTTCGAGGGCGGTACGAAAGTCTTCGTAGTCGTCGGCAGAGACCGGAAACAGGCCGGCATAGACCTGCGGCTTGCTTTTCTTGAAGCCGGGCACGGCTGCGACATTGGGTGTGCTCGACAAAGTAATGGTATCGCCGACCGGTGCTCCGCGAATCTCCTTGATGGAGGCGCAGATAAACCCGACTTCCCCCGCTCTGAGCCGGTTCTTTTCAGCCATCTTCGGCGTAAAGATACCCAGTTTGTCGACCACATGAATGCGACCGGTGCTCTTGATAATGATCTTGTCGCCCTTGTTCAGAGTGCCATGGCGAACCCGAACCAGAGAAACCACCCCCAGGTAGTTATCGAACCAGGAATCGATGATCAGCGCCTGCAAGTCGCCGTCGAGGTTGCCTACCGGTGGTGGTATGCGTTCGATCAGTTGCTCGAGCACGTCCTCGATGCCCAGACCACTCTTAGCCGAGGCATGCACCGCATCGTGAGCGTCGATGCCGATAATCTCTTCAATTTCCTGGGCGACACGGTCGGGCTCTGCCTGGGGCAGGTCCATCTTGTTCAACACCGGTACAACCTCAAGGCCCTGCTCAATGGCGGTATAGCAGTTGGCGACAGACTGGGCTTCAACCCCCTGGGCAGCATCGACGACCAACAGAGCCCCTTCACAGGCAAACAGCGAGCGCGAGACTTCATAGGCGAAGTCAACGTGCCCCGGCGTATCAATGAAATTCAACTGGTACACTTTGCCATCGCGAGCCTTGTAATCGAGGGTCACGCTCTGTGCCTTGATGGTGATGCCCCGTTCACGCTCCAGATCCATGGAATCCAGCACCTGCTCGGCCATCTCACGCTCGGTCAGGCCGCCACACACCTGAATGAAGCGGTCTGCCAGTGTGGATTTGCCATGGTCGATATGGGCGATGATGGAGAAATTACGGATGTGGGAGAGATCACTGCTCACAGAAGCAAATACTCAGCTTAAAAATGGGGTCGCGAGTTTAAACCATTTGACCTGTGAACACCATGACAGCCCCGGCCGAAAGCGACCGGCCGGGGCTTTGATTCACTCGGTGGGAATCGCCAGATAGACGATGTTGGTGCCGCGTAGAATGCGGACCGCTACGGCCCCATTTTGCGGCAATTCACGTACAATGCGGTCGAAGTCTTCTTTGTCGCGGACAAAGGAGCCACCCATCATGGTGATGACATCGCCGGATTGCAGCCCCGCTTCCTGAGCAGGCCCGGCCAGCACTTCTTCAACCAAAACACCATCGCGGTCGCCTGCATCCACCACCAGGATGTTCAGCGAGTTGTCTGAACTCGGCTCCGGAGGCGCTGCCTGGGCCGCTACGCGGGTCTCATCGAGTATTCCGATGGTGACATCAAGGGTTTCCCGCTCTCCGTTACGCAGCACAACAACGTCGACCGTGCTTTCGGGCATAACCTGGCCCACCAGGGGTGGCAGATCGGAATAGCGACGCACTGGCTTGCCGTCGAACTCGAGAATGATGTCATCGGCTCGGATGCCACCTTGCTCGGCCGGACTGCCTTCAAATACCCGGGCGATCAGCGCCCCTTCGGCACGATCCAGACCCATTGACCGGGCCAGTTCAAGATTCTCGTTGAACGGCGGGTACATTTCGACACCCAGCCAACCGCGCTGAACCTCACCATTGTCACGCAACTGGTCAGCAATGTTCATGGCAATATCAATCGGGATGGCAAAGGAAACGCCCATGAAACCACCCGAACGGGTATAGATCTGGGAGTTGATACCAACCACTTCGCCATCCAGGTTAAACAAAGGACCGCCGGAGTTACCCGGATTAATGGCAACATCGGTCTGAATAAAGGGGACGTAACGGTCTGACCCTCCCAGCGCGCGCCCCTTGGCGCTGACGATACCGGCAGTAACCGAATACTCAAAGTTAAACGGTGATCCGATGGCCAGGACCCATTCGCCTACTTTGAGGTCTTCGCTGCTACCGATGGTCACCGCGTGCAGGTCTTCCGCGTCAACTTTCAGCAGCGCCACGTCACTTTGTGGGTCAGTGCCAATCACCTCGGCCGCGTAGGAGGTGCCATTGGTTAGCATCACCCGAACGTCGTCGGCCCCGTCAATGACGTGATTATTGGTCAGAATATAACCATCTTCAGAGAGAATAAATCCTGAGCCGAGCCCCTCTCTTGGCGTTGGGCTGGGTCGCTGGAAATCGAAATTCGGTGGCAACTGATCGCCAAAGAAATAGCGGAAGAATTCCGGTACCTGCTGGTTGCTGTCCGGCTGGGCCGACCGTTCAACCGGTGCGGTTGAGGTGGTGATTTTAACCACTGACGGTGAATGTTCTTCCACCAGTTCGGTAAAATCGGGTAAGCCTTCAGCGATGGCCTGGCTGGCCAAAAACAAAACGCCCACGACTGCGGTAACAATGGATGTCCGTTGAAACATGAATGAGTACTCCACTCAGCTTTGAGTTGAACTGGGATGTTAGGCCTAAGTGTGTCTTATCAAAGCGCCCGGGGTGTTCGTTTTACATGCCATTTACGCCCTGTTAGTCAGGGCGCTGAAGCCATTAGCCGGCTTCCCGGGCGAATACGCCAACCGCTGGCTCTTCAATCGACAAAATGCGCGGCTGTGCGGTCTTGCCCGGATGGGCAAAGCGCCAGCGGGTGATGATCACCGCGAAGGCACCGGCAAGAACGGCCGCCACCAACTGAACCGGCTCAGGCAGGGACAGCCGGGTCGCCACCCATAGCGCTAGAAAAGCGGGCAGTAGTGGCCACAGATACATCCAGACGGCAGCGCGCGACAGGGCATCTTCAGGAATGCCCAGGCGAACCACATCGCCCGGCCGCAAGGCCCGAGACGCCAGGGTGTTGGCGCTGTCGATAAAAAAATGGTTTTTGGCATCCTGACGGTCGGCGCTGCCCCACTCACTCAGCACCGCCTGGCCACATCCCTGACGGGCCTTGCAACTCTTACAGGCGCTGGTTTGCACAACGGATACAACGCTCCCGGAAGCATTTACGTCAATAACCTGTCCACGCTCTTCGACCACAGGGTATCCATCTCTGCCTGATTTAAGTGAGACAGTATAACGATTCAACTGCGCTCAACAAATAACCGCAACGTTAGGGATTACCCGGGAGTGAGTAATCAATCCGAGTTTGGTTATACTGGCGCTCAATGCGCCTGGCCTACTTCGCACCGGGCCACCCCACACTGTCTACGGAGAACGCATCAATGCCTTCACGATTGTCCGCTGATGTTTTGGTTATCGGCACGGGTGCGGCCGGGCTTACGCTGGCTCTGAGCCTACCGCGCGACCTAAACATCTACCTTGTGTGCAAGGGTGAACTGGGCTGGGGCTCGACAGCCTGGGCACAGGGTGGCGTTGCGGCCGTGCTGGATAAAGTCGATTCCGTCGACGATCACGTCGCAGATACGCTAAAGGCAGGCGCCGGGTTGTGCGAGCCCAAAGCGGTGCGCCATACGGTTGAGCGGTCGGCCAGTGCCATCCAGTGGCTGATCGACCAGGGCGTACCCTTCACCCATGAAGACGGCTCTGAAGTCGACTACCACCTGACCCGTGAGGGAGGCCACCGGCACCGGCGCATCATTCATGCCGCCGATGCCACCGGCCGGGCCATATCCGAAACCCTGGTCCGCAACGTTCAGCAACGCGCCAACATTCACGTACTTGAACAGCACATTGCGGTCGACCTGATTACCCACAACAAGACCAAAGGCACTTCCGACGCGCCTGACCGCTGCCTCGGTGCCTATGTTCTGGACCGACGCAACGACCGGGTCGTGACCATAGGCGCCCGGTCTACGGTGATCGCCAGTGGTGGTGCCAGCAAGGTGTACCTGTTCACCAGCAACCCGGATGGTGCCACTGGTGACGGAATCGCCATGGCGTGGCGTGCCGGCTGCCGCGTAGTCAACATGGAATTCAATCAGTTCCACCCGACCTGCCTGTATCATCCCAAAGCCAAGTCGTTTCTGATTTCCGAAGCGGTGCGTGGTGAAGGCGGGCTGTTAAAGTTGCCCAATGGCGAACGGTTTATGCATCGTTTCGACGAGCGCGGCGAACTGGCCCCGCGGGACATCGTCGCCCGCGCCATCGACCACGAAATGAAGCGACTCGGCGCTGACCACCTGTATCTGGACATCAGTCACAAGCCCGCCGCCTTCATTCGCAGCCACTTCCCCACCATTTACGAGCGCTGCCTGAGCTATGGCTACGACATGACCCAGGAACCCATTCCCGTCGTGCCGGCAGCGCACTACACCTGTGGTGGTATTCGCACCGACCTGCATGCCCGAACCGATCTCGCCGGATTGTACGCTGCCGGCGAGTGCGCCTATACCGGCTTGCACGGCGCTAACCGGCTGGCGTCCAACTCCCTGCTGGAATGCATCGTCTTTGCGCAAATGGCCGCCGCTGACATTCTGGACAGTGACCCGTCACCCAATGACCCGGACGACCTGCCGCTCTGGGATGAATCCCGAGTGTCCGACTCCGATGAAAAAGTCGTCATCAGCCATAACTGGGATGAGATTCGCCGTTTCATGTGGGATTACGTGGGCATTGTACGTAGCGATAAACGGCTGGAGCGCGCACTGCGCCGGGTGCGCTTGCTGAAGCAGGAAATTCAGGATTATTACGCCAACTTCCGGGTCAGTTCCGACTTGCTGGAGTTGCGCAATTTGGTGGTCGTGGCCGAGTTGATCATCGAATCGGCCCTGTCTCGCAAGGAAAGCCGGGGTCTGCACTACACCCACAGCTACCCTGAACCCCAGCAGCAGACGGAAATCACTGTGCTGTCACCGGAACGAAAACGCTGAACTCTGAATTCAGGAACAACGCCTGAGTCAAGTTTCGGAGTTCGTGGCGGCCCTAGTACCAATGGTTCGCGCCAGCTGCCTGGGGTACTCCTGTAGGGGAGTACCCCAGGCAGCCACCGTTAGTTCATGTAGCGAACTTCGAAACCTGATTTACAATCTTTCTGGCTCCCGGCGTACAGGGCTGGCCTGAATTCGAAACCAGGCATTGAGACTACGCCAGCTGGGGTCGGTTACGCTGTCGCGCCAGATCATCAGGTCGCGACGGTTTCCGGTATCGGCGCATTCCAGCTCAAAACGAACATAGAGCGCGTTGCGTCGACCGAGCCCGCGCCATAAGTAGCGTTCGGCCCCTGAGGGCATCAACTGATCGTACAGCCAAAGCTCCGCCCCCACCCAACGCAGATAGACCGGCGGCGGTTCCGAGCGAACTGCCACCACCAGGCATAGGCCCAATACCAGGGCAAGCGCACCCAAAGACCAAAACGGCAACGCACTGAAACCCAGCAATAGCAGACACAGGACCAGGGGCGCTGACATCATCAGCCAGCGTAGGCGGGAGGGTTGTAACCGGCACTCAATCGGGTTGGACACGATCCAGTATCTTGCGGACCATGTAGGCCATCTCAGGGTCTTCGGGAGTGGATTTTTCCAGAAACCAGTTCCACAAATCCTGATCTTCGTTATCGATCAGGCGGCGATAAATACGCTGATCGTCCTCACCCAGGGTCGGGTACACCGATTCGGTATAGGGCACCAGCAATACATCCAGCTCGAGCATGCCACGCCGACTGTGCCACCAGAGGCGACGGTGAATCAAAGCCTGTTCTTCTGTCATTTCCACGATTAAACGCCCACACTCAAACCTATGATGAGACGCCGGATACCGGAGGTCCCGATACTCCCTGGGGAGTGAGGCAAGACACCCTTGATGAATCCGGCTGGTGAGGGCAAAGTGTAACAGCAAAGCGAGCGCAAACCGAACCTCTCACCACGCTGGTTTGTCTGGCATGCCAAGAATCATTAACCTTCACTTTCAGGACTCACCACCCACTACCCAGCCAAATACGGACACTGACATCATGCCTCCGGCTACCCAACAGACCACCGAACCCTCTTCGCCAGTCGACACCCCGATTTTTTTCCCGCTTGAACATCTGGCGATACTCGATATTACCGGCACCGACGCCCTGACATTTCTGCAGGGCCAGGGCACCCAGGACTACCTGAAACGCCTGCCACAGGCACCGCTGCCAGGGGCATTCTGCACGCCCAAAGGGCGCGTGGTTGCAAACGTCTGGAACGTTCTGCTGTCGACTGAGCCGACCACCGTCAAACTGGTGATCGAGCGCAGCGCCGCCGACACCCTGAAACGCCACCTGGGCAAATACATCCCTTTCTTTCGCGGATCAAAACTGACGGATGAAAGCCAGGCGCTGCATGGGCTGGGGTTGTCAGGCCCGGAAGCCGAGCACTGGCTAACCCGGGTGCTGGGTGAAGGCAACAATGGTGTCTGGCGTAAGGGCGGCCACTTTGCGTTCAGTCTGCCCGACGGCCGCGCCCAGATCTGGCTATCGGCGCTGGCAGACGATTACGAAACCTTAATGGAACAGATCGAAAATGCCCGGGTGCACCCTTCAGCCGACTGGCAACGGCTGGACATCCTCGCTGGATATCCCTGGGTTAACGCCAGTCTGACCGGTGAGTTCGTGCCCCAGTCGATCGGGCTCGAACAACTCGACGGGATTTCATTCAACAAGGGTTGCTACACTGGCCAGGAAGTGATTTCCCGGCTTCATTACAAGGGACAGAGCAAGCGCGGCCTGCAACGCCTGCGCTGGCAAGGCGATATAACACCGGCCGGGCCAGAGGTCTACACCGCAACGGGTAACGCCGGCACCTGGATCAACTGGGTAGCAGACGGTGAGCAATGCCTGGGACTTGCTATGGTTAAACAGTCTGTCGAGGCCCCGGCACTCTACCTGGACAGTGAGCGGCAGATACCGTTGGAGCTGCTAGACTAGGTGATAAAGAGCCCACAGGCCCGACTGCCTGGCGCAGCATGCCCGTGCTACACTGCCCAACCGATGAACGGCATCCCGGTATCAAGGAAACGTTGGCCCCATGAGCAAACTGTTAGAGACAGTCAAACAAGACATCATCGACGCGCTGAACAACGACCAACTGGTTCTGCCCAGTCTGCCTGAAGTAGCCCTGAAAGTGAGGGATACGGCTGAGGATCCGGATGCGACGATCAAACAACTGACCGACATTATTTCCCGCGACAGCGCCCTGAGTGCCCGCATCATCCGGGTGGTTAACAGCCCCCTGCTGCGCGCCCCGCAGGAGGTCAGGGACTTGTCGATGGCAGTCAGCCGACTGGGCATGAACTACACCTCAAATCTGGCGATTGGCCTGGCCATGGAACAGATGTTTCAGGCCACCTCAGACATGATCGACAAGCGTATGCGCCAACTGTGGCGCCTGACCGGCCAGGTATCGGCTATGGCAACCATACTCGCGCGTCAAACCGCAATCGTGGGCGCCGAAGAGGCGTTGCTGGCCGCACTGGTGCACAGGCTAGGGGCTTTACCCATTCTGACCTTTGCCGAAGAGCGCGATGACCTGATTCTCGATAACATCACCCTGGGTCAGATCATCGATCAATTGCATGGTCATCTGGGTAGCGTCATTCTGGAACGCTGGGACTTCTCGCCTCAGCTCAGCCGGGTACCGCGCGACTATCGCAAATTCGACCGTAACCCGGCCGAGGCTGATCTGACCGACATCATCACCGTCGCTAACCTGATCGTGCTCAAAGACAGCACCAGCGGCTGGTCCCGGATGGACTGGACCAAGGTCTCGGCCTTTGAGCGATTGGCCTTGCCGAACGATCGCGAAGACCCACTCTATGCGGAGTTGGAGCGCGAAGCGGCAACCGCACAGGCCGCTTTCCTTTAGGGAGCCGGCCTGGAGCTTACCTCCAGATCATCCAGTATCTGCAGGGCTTCTTCACGGCTCGCCCCGCAAAACGCCGCCTCGGCCTGAAAGGCCGAGCACACTGCAGGCCGCTCGGGTCGCCCGAACAGGGCACAACGGGCATCGTCCAATAAATGGACGCAGCGTACACCGGCGGGCTTGCCAGCAGGCATCCCATAGAACGCCTGGTTGATCGATGGTGCGATGCAGCAGGCACCGCACCCGGAACGACATTGCATAACCCACCTCTGGTAACATTAACGAATTGATAACCCCACAACCCACTGCAGGAGACTCCGAGGCATCATGGAACTGTACAGCGACACCCTGGGTTCAGGACCCGATCTGGTCATTCTCCATGGCTTGTTTGGCAGTGGCGACAACTGGCGCAGTATTGCCAAATCGTTATCGGAGCAGTACCGGGTTCATCTGCTGGACTTGCCCAACCATGGGCGTTCGCCCTGGGTAAAGCAACAGTCATATCCGGTTTTCGCCAGGGCAGTAACCGACTGGATGTCGTCACAAGGCATCGACAATACGGCCTTGCTCGGTCATTCAATGGGAGGCAAGGTGGCCATGCAAATGACCTTGACCGACGCCCAACCCCAAATCAGCAAACTGATTATTGTCGACATCGCGCCAAGGGCCTACCCGCCACATCATCAGGACATCTTCCGTGCCCTGGCAAACACGGACCCGAGTCAGTTCAAGAACCGCTCAGAGGTCGACGATGCACTGAAAGACGGCATTGAAACCACGGGTATACGCCAATTCATTTTGAAAAGTCTATATCGAAACGACGAGGGTCAATTGGCCTGGCGCTTCAATCTGGAGGCGTTGCAACAACAGTACGACAGCATCGCCAACGAACCCGATTTCGATCATCCCTTTGAAGGACCAACGCTCTTCATCAAAGGCATGAACAGCCAGTACATCCAGACCAGTGATCAGCCCGCCATTACCGAACGTTTCCCGAACGCGACCGCGAAGATCATTGAGGGAGCTGGCCACTGGCCCCATGCCGAAAAACCCGCTGCGTTTCTGAGAATTCTGGAACGATTTCTGGAAGCCGACTAGCTCAAGTTTCGGAGGTTTGATTTTACAGCCAAGTCACGAGCCCGCACCGGGTGCCGGGCATGCCTCTGTGGGGTCGGCGTTAATCCTTCCATGGAGCCTAGGCCGCAGCATCCCTGCTGCGGACTCCCCCACAGAGGCATGCCCGGCACCCAGCGCTAGTCTGTCGAGCGAACTCGGACACTTGAGCTAAAAAGACTTGGAACCGCCCTGCTCCAGGCGGCTCAGAAAGTGGCGCAACCGGATCTGGCCCGCCTCCTTGAACCGCACCTTGCCCGCCCGGGGCCGCAAGCCTTGCTCGTCGTGCAGCTGAGCACAGTCTTTGCGCAACGCTTCCAGATCCGGGTCGTGGCGTATGGGCATATCCAGAAAGAACTGCCACTCATCCTCACCCGCCTCACCTTCCAGCGCCCTGGTAAGCAGTGCCTGAACGCTATCCTGGGTCGGGCGATACACCGGGGCCTTGCCCCAGATCATCGCCAGCGTAACGCCGACAATCACGACGAGCGTGATGGCAAAGACGAGCAGAAATTCAGCCACCTCTACCCTACCCAGACCCGGGCATTGCGGAACATCCGCAGCCAGGGGCCGTCTTCCTGCCAGTGGTCCGGCCGCCAGGAATTAGTGACCGACCGGAATACCCGCTCCGGGTGCGGCATCATGATGGTGATGCGACCGTCGCTGTTGGTAAAACCGGTCATCCCGGCAACGGAGCCATTGGGGTTGAACGGATAGCGCTGCGTTACTTCACCATAATTGTCGACGTAACGCAGGGCGACCAGACCACTGTCGATCGCATCATCGGCATGCGCCTGATCGCGAAACTCGGTCAGGCCTTCGCCATGGGCAACGGGTATCGGCAAACGCGACCCGGCCATGCCCGCCAGGAAAATGGACGGCGATTCGGGAATTTCAACCATGACGGTACGGGCTTCGAATTGCTCCGATTCATTGCGCACGAAGTGCGGCCAGTGGTCTGTGCCGGGCATCAGATCGCGCAAGTTCGACAACATCTGGCAACCGTTACACACGCCGAGCGAGAAGGTAGAGGGGTCGTGAAAAAACGCCTGGAACATGTCGCGAACACGATCGTTAAAGCGGATAGTCTTTGCCCAGCCCTCCCCTGCACCGAGAACGTCTCCGTAGGAGAAACCACCGCAAGCAACCAGACCGCGGAACTCGGTCAGCGAACGACGGCCCGTCAACAGGTCGCTCATGTGAACGTCGACGGTATCAAAACCGGCACGATCAAAAGCGGCGGCCATTTCAACCTGGCCATTAACGCCCTGCTCCCGCAGTATGGCGACTTTCGGGCGTACGCTCGAATTGACAGACCGGGTGACATCGCTGTTCGGGTCAAACGTCAACTGGGCATGCAAGCCCGGGTCGTTGGCGTTCAGCCAGGCATCGTATTCCTGCCGGGCACAGGCCTCGTTGTCGCGCAGGGCCTGAATGCGGTAGCTGGTTTCGGTCCACAGGCGCAGTAAATCCGTTCGCGGTTTGACCAGCACTTCCTCATCGTCATCAGAAAAACGAATGAAATCATCGTCATTGCACTGGCCAATCACCGCCGAACAATCACCCAGGCCTGCCGCCGTCAGTTGCTGCAGGACATCTTCGGTCTGCGCCTGTGCAACCTGAATGACGGCACCCAGTTCTTCGGAAAACAAGGCGGCGGTGACGTCATCACCGGCAAAACGCTCGACTTTGATGTCGATGCCGGTGCGACCGGCAAACGCCATTTCACACAGCGTTGCAAACAAGCCGCCATCGGAACGGTCGTGATAGGCCAGAAGCTTGCCATCGGCAACCAGCCCCTGCATCACCGCCCAGAAGGCTTTCATGTCTTCGCTGTCGTCCAGATCGACCGGCTCAGAACCGACCTTGCGATAGACTTGAGCCAACGCCGACCCGCCCAGACGGTTCTGGCCACGGCCCAGGTCGATCAGTATCAGATCAGTCTCGCCCTTGTCCGTCCGCAATTCGGGCGTAACGGTTTTACGCACATCCTCCACCGGCGCAAGGCCCGACACGATCAGACTGAGCGGCGCGGTGACGGCCTTGGTGCGCCCGGCTTCGTCCCAGGTGGTGCGCATCGACATGGAGTCTTTGCCGACCGGTATGGTCAGACCCAGGTCGGGGCAAAGTTCCAGCCCCACTGCCCTGACGGTGTCATACAGGGCCTGATCTTCGCCAGGGTGGCCCGCGGCTGCCATCCAGTTGGCCGACAAGCGAACCAGCTCCAGCTCGCCAATCGACACGGATGCCAAATTGGTCAGCACCTCGGCTACCGCCATACGGCCAGAGGCCGGGGCGTTCAACAGGGCCAGAGGTGTGCGCTCACCCATGGCCATGGCTTCGCCGGTGTAGCCGGAAAAGCCGGTCGTTGTCACCGCCGCATCCGCTACCGGAATTTGCCAGCGGCCTACCATCTGTTCGCGAGCAACCATACCGGTAATGGAGCGGTCGCCAATGGTGATCAGAAAGCTCTTGCTGGCGACGGCCGGCAAGCGCAGCACCCGCTCGGCCGCTTCATGCAAATCAATGCCCCGGGTCGAGAACGGGCTGGGCTCAAAACTCTGGCGCTCAAACTGACGCTCCATGCGCGGCGCCTTGCCGAGCAGAATATCCAGGGGCATATCAACCGCTTTATTGCCAAAATGCCGGTCATTCAACACCAACTGGCGTTTTTCAGTTGCCGTACCGATAACGGCAAAGGGGCAGCGTTCGCGCTGGCAAATGGCTTCAAATTCGGCCAGTCGCTCCGGAGTAACCGCCAGCACGTAGCGCTCCTGGCTTTCGTTGCTCCAGACCGCAAGAGGTGACATGCCCGGTTCGTCGTTGGGGATATCGCGTAACTGGAAGTCGCCGCCACGCCCGCCGTCATTAACCAGCTCCGGAAAGGCGTTCGACAGACCGCCGGCGCCTACGTCGTGAATAAAGGCCACCGGATTCTTGGCGCCCAGTTGCCAGCAGCGGTCGATCACTTCCTGGCAGCGCCGTTCCATTTCGGGGTTGCCACGCTGGACGGAGGCGAAATCCAGATCTTCATTGCCCTCCGCGCTGTCCATCGACGAAGCAGCACCGCCACCCAGACCAATCTGCATGGCCGGGCCACCGAGCACGATCAACGCCGAATCGGCCGGAATGGCGTCCCATGCCTTGTCGACGTGGTCTTCGCGAATGTTGCCGTATCCGCCGGCAATCATGATTGGCTTGTGATAACCGCGCACTTCGGTACCGTTGACACCGGCCGCCGACATTTCATAGGTCCGAAAATAGCCCAGCAGATTGGGTCGGCCGAATTCATTGTTAAACGCTGCCGCACCCAAGGGGCCATCGATCATGATATCCAGCGCTGAAACAATGCGCCCCGGCTTGCCATACTGACTTTCCCAGGGTTGCACGAACCCTGGGATATTCAGGTCCGACACGCTGAACCCGGCCAGGCCCGCCTTGGGCTTGCCACCGGTTCCGGTTGCGCCTTCGTCACGGATCTCGCCACCAGCACCGGTCGCAGCCCCGGCAAAGGGGGCGATGGCTGTGGGGTGGTTATGGGTTTCAACCTTGAACAGGATGTGCACATTTTCTTCGTGATAGCGGTACTGATGATCAGCATCGGGGTAGAAGCGGCCCGTGCGGAAGCCTTCAACTACGGCCGCATTGTCCTTATAGGCCGAGAGCACACCCGCCGAATTATGCTGATAGGTGTTCTTGATCATCTTGAACAGCGACCAGGGCTGCTCCTCGCCGTCAATCGTCCAGGTCGCATTGAAAATCTTGTGTCGGCAGTGCTCTGAGTTGGCCTGGGCAAACATCATCAGTTCAACATCACTTGGGTCGCGCTCAAGGCGCTGATAGGCCTCAACCAGATAATCCATCTCATCATCAGCCAGCGCCAACCCCAGCGACTGATTAGCCTCGGCCAGCGCTTCCCGTCCACCGGTGAGAATGCCTACCTGACTGAGGGGTTGGGGCTCGTGGTGGCTGAACAACTGAGCTACATCGGGCGTGCCGTACACTACCGATTCGGTCATCCGGTCATGCAGCGCCTGACCAACCTGACGCACCTCGTCCTCGCTCAGAGGGTTATCGGTACGAACGCAAAAACGGACGCCTCGCTCCAGCCGCCGTATGGACGACAGGCCACTGTTTCTGGCAATGTCGGTGGCCTTGCTCGACCAGGGCGAAATGGTACCGAACCGCGGCAATACCCAGATCAGGGCACCGTCGGCCGGTTCGACGTCAACCCGGGGGCCATAGTGCAGCAATTGCTCCAGTGTGCTCTGTTCGCCAGACGTCAGATCATCAGAGATGTCAGCAAAATGCATGTACTCTGCGTAGACATCCCGAATTCGGGCGGCAAGCCCGGCTTCCAGCACAGTCGGCAGGCGGGCCAGCAAGCGCTGACGGCGAAACGTGGATAAAACGGGATTTCCTCGGAGTATCAGCATATCGGGGCCTGTTCTGGATGCGGGCAAAAATCGGCGCGTATGGTAGCCGAAAAACAGGTAAAATGGCACTGCAATCAAAGCCGTATCAAACCCCGGGGACCGCGCTTGTTACTGACCAGACGTTCAATTTTTTCTTTCTGCCAAGCCGCAATACTGGTGCTCTTGCTGGCGGGCATAGGCTTCTGGGTAGCCACCGGTTTCAGCTGGCACAACCACTGGCAACGGGTGCAGGCACGAGACACCCTGATCATCGCCATACGGGAAACGGACGGCGTCTATGTACAGTACGACCAGACCATGGCGGGCCTGGAGTACGATCTAGCCCAACTGTTGGGCCGGCAACTGGGCCTCGAGGTTCAACTGTTCGCGGTCAGCGAACTGCCCGATCTTTATCGTGCACTGGCGGCCGGGGCCGTCGACATGGCGCTCACTGGCACCACCTATAACGCCAGCCAGCAAGATTTTACACCCGGACTACCCTACCTGATGACCCGTGTCGGACTGGCCCGGGAGATGGCCAGTACAGCGCCAGAACTCGATCAGCAGCGCATTGCAACGCTCGACCCGGTCAGCCACGGCGGCCTCAGCGACCGCCTGACCACAGACAACCCGGCACTGGACATGACGCTGACCAGCGCCGGTCCGGCCGAACTGATGACCCGAATCGACATGGGCGAGCTCGATATGGCGCTGCTTGATGAACGTGATTTTCTGGTGATGCGTCCGTTTTTCCCCAACCAGCGCTTCGACCCGCTGACCGAGCACCCGCGCCCCGTCGCCCCGCTGTTTCGTAACCAGCGCGATCGCTCACTAATCGATGCGGTTAACAACGCCTTACGCGAACTCGAGAAGACCGAACTGATCCCCCGGCTGGAAGATCGTTATCTCGGCCACACCCGTGATTTCGACTATGTAGGCAACCTGACTTTCGAACGCCACATTGGCTCTCGATTGCCGGAGTTTGAAGCCGACTTTCGGCAACAGGCCGACCTGCACGGACTGGATTGGCGCCTACTGGCAGCCGTGGCCTATCAGGAAAGTCACTGGCGGCGTAATGCGGTTTCGCCAACCGGCGTGCGAGGATTGATGATGGTCACGCTAACGACCGCCCGCGAAATGGGGATAGATAACCGGCTCGACCCACAGCAGAGCATTCAGGCCGGCAGCCGCTATCTGGCTAGCCTTCACCGGCGCGTCCCCGAACGGATACAGGAACCGGACCGCACATGGATGGCCCTGGCATCTTACAATGTCGGCGCCGGGCACCTCGAGGATGCTCGCATTATTACCGAAACCCTGGGTGATGATCCGGATTCATGGCTCGACGTTCGCCGGCACCTGCCCAAACTGGCACTGAAAGAATGGCACCCCTATACCCGCTTTGGGTATGCCCGGGGGCGGGAACCGGTGGTGTACGTCGCGAACATAAGGCGCTACTACAACGTACTGTTACGCGCCTTCCCCGAACAGCAGCCAGAGACTGGCGTCTTCTTCACGGACCGGCTCGAAACCCTGCCGATGCCGGGCCTGACCGTCACCCCCGGCCCCTGATTTTGAAATCAGAACGTCAATTTGAAACCGGTCATCCAACGCCACTGTTCCGGCTCCGGCTGCCAGCGAATTTCTGAATAGTTGAGTATGGCATCACTGAAGACCTGGTCGATGCCAAAGGCCCAATAGCTGGCCTCATCCGACGCGCTTTGCAGGTTATCACGGCCATAACTCAACTTGCTGACGACCGTACCGGCCAGATAGGCACCCACCAGATCCCAGGCAACCAACTCCTCCCGATACAGGGCACTGCCACCCAGTTGCAGACCGTCGCTTTCCCACAGAATGGAACTGCCGAAAAGGCCGGCATCGAAAGCATCGTTACGTCGATAGGTCAGCGCCACACTGCCTTCCGGGGTGTCGAGACCCGCCGCAACTGCCCACTGCTGCAACGTAGAGGAAGACGTTTCATCCTCAAAGGTCCACTGACCACTGATGTACATCAGTTCACCGTTACTTGCGGTGAACTCAAGGCTGGGCTGTTCGAGGCCAAGTCCGTTGCGGGCACTGTAGGTATCAATGGCCATCGCATCGGTGAACCGGTCAGCACTGGTCGATTGTGTGCCATCGAAGCCATGCATCTGGTCAATCGGATCAGCCAGCAAGCGTTGCTCCAGGCTGCGCAACTTGCCACCCCGTATGCTGTATAGCGGTTGCAGCCATTCAATAAACACCTGCCGGCTGGAAACCGGCTCGTCCAGAAACAGTGGATCAATATCCGCCTCCATCACCGCGCGATACTGGCTGCCGCTTACCGATTCCAGCACTTCCAACCCGAGCCAGCTATTGGGTGCTTGGAGGTACCAGCGCCCGTCACCATCCAGTGCCGGCTCAAGGTAGGCACCTTGCACCTGCAACTGGCCGGTTACCCGGGATTCCGCGCCCCAAGCCAGGCCAGACCCGGCCAATAGTACCAGCGCTACATTGACGTGTTTTTGCATCAGTTGAATACCACCGTTTTATTGCCGTGAACCAGAACCCGGTCTTCCAGATGCCAGCGCAACCCTCGGGCCAGCACGGTACGCTCGCAGTCTTTTCCAAGCCGAACCATATCCTCAATCTCATCCCGATGAGACACCCGAATCACATCCTGATCAATAATGGGGCCAGCATCGAGGTCGGCAGTCACATAATGGCAGGTCGCCCCAATAAGCTTGACGCCGCGTTCATAGGCCTGATGGTAGGGCCTGGCACCGATAAACGAGGGCAAAAAGCTGTGGTGAATGTTGATGACCCGATACGGCATTCGAGCGCACAGGTCTGCGGGCAGTATCTGCATATAACGCGCCAGCACTACCGTGTCAGCCGCATGCTGTTCAATCAGCCGTTCGACTTCAGCAAAGTGCGGCGCCTTGTCAGCAGGGTCGACCGGTACGTGAAAGAACGGAATGGCGTGCCACTCGGCCAGACTGCGCAGTGAATCGTGATTGGAAATAATACAGGCAATGTCACAATGCAAATCACCACTGTGCCAGCGGTTCAGAATGTCGGCCAGGCAATGGCTGTCGCGACTCACCATTAAAGCCAATCGCGGCCGCTGGTCACTGTCTGTTACGCGCCAGGTCATACCCAGCTCTTCGGCGATGGGTGCAAACTGACGTGCCAGCTCTTGCGCATCGAACGGCAATGAACTGGCTTTGATTTCATTGCGCATGAAAAACCACCCTTGCTCCAGATCGGCGTGGTGATTGGCCTCCAGAATGCTGCCATTGTGGTCGGCCAGAAACCGGCTGACCCGGGCAACAATGCCAACACGGTCCGGACAGGACATCACCAGGCGAAAAACGCGTTCCATTCAGTTCTACTCCAAGGGCTTGAATTTGCAGAAAAAAAGCTATTTTAACCGAATGGGCGATGATATATGATGTGCCCTCTTTTGACGACACTGGCTATTATTTAACCATCCAGGCGCACCTGCAGGGTGGTCAACATCAGGTTTGATCAGGGTCTGGCTTACTGTGACTCACGCAGTGTCAAAGCTCTCAACTCTGGAGCACCCACCCGATCATCGCCTCGATCAATAACCGGCCAGGTTGCAAGATCGCAACACAGTTCGCATGGGTTTTATCCCAGCGGCATCACAGCACAGGAATCGCTTTATGCTGACTCAAGAACAGCTGTTGGCAGCCCCAGATGACGAGTACATGAACGACGCTCAACTGGAGTTTTTTCGCAACCTTCTGCAAGAGCAGGCCGACGAAGTACGCGCCTCACTGAAAGAAGCCCGCGAGACGCTGGCTACCTTCGAGAACGAACCCGACGAGCTGGACAAAGCAAGCATCGAGGAAGAACGCCGCATGAACCTGCGTTTCCTGGATCGCCAGACCAAGCTGCTGCCTAAGATCGACGATGCCATCAAACGCATCAACACCGGAGATTTCGGCTATTGCGCGGTGACCGGCGAACCCATCGGTGTACGTCGGCTGCTGTTACGGCCCACAGCAACGCTCTGTGCTGAAGAAAAACAACGCCAGGAACGTCAGGAACGCAACTTCCGCGACGCCTGATCCTGCCAGTCTTTTCTCACTAACAGACCAAAAAAAGCGCCCGAAGGCGCTTTTTTAGTTTTGAACTTCCTGCTCAACATCTGCATCAGCCAACTGATTCAGGCACGAAGCTTGCTGATAGTCAGTAACCTCATCAACTGCGGCAATGCCTTACCATGAGCCTGAACATCAGTGGCCTCGAACATTACCAGGCACATCAACAGTTTCATCGCGCCGACACCGGTACCGGCGCGGTCGATCAAACGAACAAAACCGGCGATTCATCACTACCGGATGGTGGAGACGATGCCGTATACGTTAGCGATGCCGTCGCTGTACTTGAATGGGTTGCCGCTCAGGCGCCGGATATTGCTTCAGCTCAGGCTACTGAACCGGCTAACCTTGGCCGGTTGACCGGACATCTACTGCAATACAATCTCATTACGCTTCAGGATGCCGGTCGACTAATGCAGCTGGCCGAGCCAGCAGAACCGACCGGCGAAGACTCCCTCCTGGCCCGCATCCAGACTCACAGCGTCCGGACAGACCACTATCAGGAATCACAAAGCTGGCAGAAGCTGAACCGCATTGTCAGTAACGTACATGCGGCCCAGTAACCAGCCTCAGGGAAGGAGTTGGTTGATCAGTGCGATCAGCTCGCTTTCATCGACTGGCTTAACCAGGAAACCTTTGGCGCCCTGGCGCTCTCCCCAAACCTTATCGGTCGGCTGATCTTTGGTGGTCACGATAATGACCGGTATATGCGCGGTCTGCGGATCATTGGTCAGCTTGCGGGTGGCCTGAAAGCCATTCAGCTCTGGCATCACCACGTCCATCAGTACCAAGTCCGGCAGGATACTCTTGGCTTCCGCCACGCCAGTTGCGCCATCCTCGGCAATCACCGGTGTGTGGCCGTGCTTTTCCAGTATTTTCTTGAACAACGTCACTTGACTCGGTGAGTCATCGATGACCAGGATGGTAGCCATACAGTCAATCCTCTTAGAGCTCAGGCACAGACCACCGATATCACCGGGCTGGTGGCGTGCGATGTTTACAAGACGCTGATTATAGCGCGCAATCGCAAATGACCGCCAGAAGGCGTCAGAAGAATTCGCACAGAGTTCCGGCATTAGGGGATATTGGCGGTATTTAACCAGGGTAAATGCGACAAACCCTGACCATTTCCGGCACCTCTCAGGCAGCAGGTTACAAAATGACACGAAGCGTGGCATAGCGTAGAACCTGAACCACTGCTAGATTTTAAAACGCTGTTTACTTGGATGACTGACGCCATGATTAAAAAAGAGAACATACTGGAATCAGCTAGAAAGGTGCTGTCCGAACAAGGCATCAGTAAGTTGTCGTTGCGCAAAATAGCGGCGGAGACGGGCTGCGCGGCCCCTTCCATCTACTACTATTTTCGCAACAAGCAAGAAATTGTCGCAGGGCTATGGGAAGCCATTGCACCGGACCTGTTGCGCCAATTGAACCAGGGGTTCGACAAGGGCGACGCCTACCGGCAGTTCTGGAGGCAACGACCGGATGACTTCAAGCTCTTCATCACTCATCCGGACTACTATCCGTCGGTCTGTCAGACCGATGCCTATCAGTCTCTGAGCACCACTCTGGGCGACCAGCTACACACCCTGAACGGCCAACTGATGGACCAAATCTATCGCTCTGCCTAAAACTCTGCCTGCGATAAAGTACTCGCCTCGTGAGAGGCGAGTCAGGGGACGGGAACATTCTCCTTGACCGGTCCGCCAGCACAGCGTGCGTGCTGACAACACCTTTGCCACTTCCCTGCAACAGCGCCAGAAATCCCTTCAGCGCCCCTGTATTCTGCCCCACACTAATTCATTGAAACAGCCATAAATGTGACCAAATTTCGACAGAATATGGTCACATTTATACGGGAACCGGAAATGCCCGGGCGATAAACCGCAAAAAATTAACGCCCCAAACCTACGTTGTTCTTCTGCAAAACCTGTTCGGCCCGGTAACTGGAGCGGACAAAAGCGCCGGATACCACTTCCAGAAATCCCTTTTCAAGCCCGATATCGCGAAAACGATTGAATTCGTCCGGGGTCACATAACGCTCTACCGGCAGATGGTTTATTGACGGCTGCAGATACTGGCCCAGCGTTAAAATGTCTACGCCGGCCGCCCTCAGATCGTCCATCGTTTCCAGAATTTCCTCATCTGTCTCACCCAGCCCCAACATCAGGCTGGTTTTGGTCAGTACGTCCGGCTTGTAGCGTTTGGCGTGGGCCAGGACATCCAGCGTTTGCTCATAAGTGGCTCGCGAGTCACGCACCGGGTGCGTCAGCCGCTTAACGGTCTCAACGTTCTGGGCAAAGACTTCAACACCGGAATCGACCACGGCCTCAACATCGGCATGCTTGCCCTGAAAATCGGGCGTCAGTGCTTCGACCGCAGTATCCGGATTCACTTCCTTGACCCGACGGACCGTTGCGGCATAGTGACCAGCACCACCGTCAGCAATGTCATCGCGGTTCACGGAGGTTAGCACCACGTACTTGAGACCCATCAGTGCCACTGACCGGGCTGTGTTGTCAGGCTCTTCAGCATCCAGCCAGCCCCTGGGGTTACCCGTATCAACCGCACAGAACTTGCACGCCCGGGTGCAGACGTCCCCCATCAGCATGATGGTTGCCGTTCCGGCACTCCAGCACTCACCAATGTTCGGGCACATGGCTTCTTCGCAAACGGTACTCAGCCTATGCTCATGGACAATGGTTTTGACACTGTCGTATTTGGGGCCGCTGGAAAGCTTGATGCGCAACCATTCCGGCTTCTTATCGGTGGAACGACGAGCATTGGAGTGCTGTTTGACCCCGTTTTTAATGGCTCTGACACCCTTTTCGTTAACAAACTTGGTGCCGCTGCTCACCTGAACTACGGGAATTCGATTGGTGTCGCTCATCGCTTCGCACTGCCTCTTAACTGTAGGGAAGGTTGATCACCCGGCAAACGGGCTGTTCAGGCGTTTTCAGGCACTCTCGGCCTGAAGCGCTGAACCTTCATTCGGATTCACTGGCCGCAAATTATACCCTGTACAAAACTCGGTCAGCCATTGCTGTTTGATGGTGTCGATATCCGCCACCTCGACCCAGTCGGCCACCTGCGTCATTTTCAGGCCCTGATAACCGCAGGGGTTGATACGGGCAAAGGGTTCCAGATTCATATCAATGTTTAAGGCCAGGCCGTGATAACTGCACCCGCGCTTGATGCGCAACCCCAGCGAGCACACTTTGTCAGCGCCAATATAGACACCCGGGGCATCTGCCCGCGGCGCCGCTTCAACGCCATAGCTGCCTAGCACGCCGACCACACTGGCTTCGAGTGCCGATACCAGCTTGCGAACATCCGACTTTAGACGGCGGATGTCCAGCAACACATAGGCAACCAGCTGGCCCGGACCATGGTAGGTGACCTGACCTCCCCGGTCAGCAGAAACCACCGGAATATCTCCCGGACTGAGCAGATGCTCCGCCTTTCCAGCCTGGCCCTGAGTAAATACGGGATCGTGTTCCAGAAGCCATATTTCGTCCAGCGCGTCATCATCCCGATTCAGCGTAAAGGCCTGCATGGCCTCCCAGGTCTGCTGATACGGAACACGCCCCAGATCACGGACAATCACTGCGCGAGGTTCCGCAGCAAACCCTGCCCCGGTATCAGCGGCCGTCATCAAAGCACCATGCGCACCCGTTCGTCGGCTTTCAGTGCCTCAAACAGCTCCGTCAGATGATCTTCGTGTTCGATGCGCATGCGCACAGTCAAACTCTCAAAACGGCCGTTCCGACTGGTGCTAACCGAAAAGGCCGACACTGTCAGGCGGTCATCGTAGCGCACCAGCACGCTGTGCACGAAAGACTTGAACTCTTCGTGTACATCCCCTACGACCTTGATCACATAGTCATCGCAGGGAAAGGTGATTTTAGGGGGGTCTTGCCGGGTCACCCATCAGCTCCCGTTAAACAAATTAAAGAAAAACAGCAGAATGTAATCCCAGATACGGGCAAAGAACCCTGCCGGTTCAACCGCTTCAAGCGCCAGTAAGGGACGACGGGCCACTTCTTCATCGCCGTGCGTCACAACCAGCTCACCCAACCGTTGCCCCGCCTCTATGGGGGCTTTCAGCACAGGATCAATGTTCAGCACGGTGTTCATGCTGGATTCATCGCCACGGGCAATCGTCAGCATGAGGTCTGCTTCCAGTCCCAGACGGACGTTGTCGGCCCGTCCGCCCCAGACACGACCCGAGTAGAGTTCTTCACCACCGTCATGAAGTTGCGCTGTCTGAAAATAGCGAAACCCGTAGGTCAGCAGCTTCTGCGTCTCCTGTACCCGGGCCTCCTCCGAGGCTGTACCCATAACCACACTGATCAGACGCATGCCGTCTTCAATGGCAGACGCAACCAGACAGTAGCCCGCTTCTTCAGTGTGACCGGTCTTCAACCCGTCAACAGAGGGGTTGCGCCCGAGCAGCGAATTGCGATTGGCTTGTGAAATTCCATTGTAGGTGAAGCTGCGCTCAGCATAGATGGGGTAGAACTCTGCGTTATCTTCAATGATATGCCGACTCAGGATGGCCATGTCGGCTGCTGAGGAATAATGCTCGTCCGCCGGCAAACCGGTCGCATTCTGGAACTTTGAATTCTCCATGCCCAGTCTATCGGCGTATGAATTCATCATCTGGGCAAACATGGTTTCACTGCCAGCCACATGCTCAGCCATGGCAACAGAGGCGTCGTTGCCCGATTGAATGATGATACCGCGCAACAAGTCTTCAATACTGACAAACCGGCCTTCCTGAATGAACATGCGTGAACCGCCGGTCTGCCAGGCATTGACGCTTATCAGAGATTCGTCATCCAGAGCGATCCGCCCTTCAATAATTTCCCGCTCGGCAATGTAACTGGTCATCAGCTTGGTCAGACTGGCCGGTGGCAGGCGCTCGTCGGCATTGTGCGAGACCAGAATGTGACCGGTAGTCGCATCCATCAGAATATAGGAACTGGCGGCCAACTGGGGGGGAGAGGGAATGATCGTTTCGGACATGGCAGCGCCCGAAAACAGGGCCAGTCCGGCAACACACAAAGACGTCCAACGCTTAAAACGATGCTTCAACACTGAGATAACCTTTTTTATGAGCGGCGCCATACCCGATTACCCGGTATCACGCCAACGTTGTCCAACGGTAGACGGCCAGACAGTCAGATTTGATGCGGCCGAGCCCGGGCATTGTATCAACCCATGGCAAAATTTCATCTACGGGGCGAAGCGAGCTGCGTATATGAAACGTATAGCCAGGCACCCTGCCCCCGGCAAAGTGCCGTGCCTAGTTCGGCACGACCAGCAGCGGCTTGCCCAGCTCGGGGGTAGTCAGGGCGCGCTGCAGCGCTTCTGCGCGATCGTACTGAACGGGCCCGATGCGAACCCGATAGAACTCGCCCTCACTGATATTCACATCGTCATCGATCTGCCGCGCAATCTGGTCTCTGAGGTTTTGCGCTGACTGACGCTGACTGAAGGCCCCAAGCTGAACGTAATAGACGGGCTGATCGAGCTCCTGACCGGCCAACGCCTCTACCCGCACCCGGGCTGTGCCTTTGTGGACGAAATCGAGTTTAACCGCCGCCGCATAGGACATATCGATAACGCGCCCTGGGTGAAAAGGCCCACGATCATTAACACGTGCCACGATACTCAGGCCATTATCGAGATTGGTAACCCTCACCCAGGTCGGCAATGGCAGGCTCTTGTGCGCTGCGCTGATCTGGTACATATCGAACACTTCGCCATTGGACGTGGTATGGCCGTGGAACTTGGCCCCGTACCAGGACGCCAACCCCTCCTCGGAATACCGGTCGGCACTGGCCAACACCTGATACTGGCGCCCATTGACGGTGTAGGGGCTGGCATTGCCCTGGCGGCTGCGCGGTTCAACCCGGGGAGTGACCTCACTGATTTCATCGGCCGTCAGTGTCTGGCTGGGCCCCCGATCCTGATCCATCGAATACCGCCCGGCATTACTGACCTGGCTACTGCCGGTTTCATGAGACACGTACTGCCCGGCACACCCTGCCATGATCAGAGCCGCCAACACGGTTATTCCGCTCGCCCGGGCTGACCGGTAATTCATACTCACCATCGACCATCCTCTTACCGGTCATTATTGTGTTCAGATCTGGCCTTTGACCCTGATAACCTCTATTTCAGAGGCTATTGTGACAACCGTAAGGCTTCTGACAATTGAAAGATTGCCATACTGTAAGCAACCGACCGGTTGTACCGGGATATTACCCAAAAATTCCGATAACCCAACCAAAATTCCGCACCTTCGTCACCATCCAGCCGGATGGGATGCACCTGGGCGTCGTCCTGTGCAGCAATCAGTGGATCCCACCCCAGAGCAGCGACGTCCGCCAGTGTTCGGTCGCGATCAAAGCTGTTCAATTCGACTTGCCGGTATTCACCGCTGACGTGCGCCCGGGTCGCAATAGGTGCGTCCCGTTGCCAGCCATGCTCACTGAGATAACGGGCAATGGACCCGATTGCATCAACCGGATCGTTCCAGATATCGATATTACCATCGCCATCCAGATCGTCGGCATAGGCGAGGTAGCTGCTCGGCATAAACTGAGGGTACCCCATGGCACCCGCATAAGAACCTTTTACCGACAGGGGATCAAACGACTGATCACGACTGATCAGTAGAAAGTTAATCAATTCTCGCTGAAAGTAATCAGCGCGACGCCCTTCTGTGACAGCCAGTGTGGCCAGAGCATCGAAGGTACGATGCACGCCGAGAAAATTACCATACCGGGTTTCAACACCCATGATTGCGGCAATCACTTCAGCGGAAACACCGGTTCGTTCTTCGGCCAGCAACAACCATTCGGCCTGATCCTCCATAAAGCGCTTGCCGTTTTCTACGGTTTCGTCCGACACAAAGAGGGGGCGGTATTCGGCGTAGGTTCTGGTTGTCTCGGCGGGCTTGGCCAGAGATTCGACATTGCGTGCAATGTACTCACCTTCGGCAAACCAGGCCTCAACCTGGGCGGCGTCAAATTCATGCTCGTTCACCAGGACGTCGATGATGGCGGACGTGCGGGGAAACTCGGTCAGCTGCTCAGCCTGAGCAGCGGTGACAGCCACCAGGGCACTGGCGAGTAGTGCGCCCCAAAATCGTTGCATGACTATTGATACTCCTATCCGGATTCTGAATCGAAACTGATGGTCTGCGAATTGAAAAAGAAAGCAGAAAGGCGGTATACGCTTACCCTGATCTCCCTGTCACCGCGATGCCGACCGGGGAGGCCTGACCACATCACACCTGGATCCCTAGTTTCGCTGATGGGTACTGATGGACATTAACATTCCGAAGCCAGTGAGCAGTGTCACGATGGACGTTCCGCCATAACTGACAAGAGGCAAGGGTACACCGACCACTGGCAGGATTCCGCTGACCATGCCAACATTTACAAAAACGTAAATGAAAAACGTCAGGGTTAAACTGCCGGCCAGAAGCCTGCAAAAATTGTCGCGACCACGAATCGCAATCAGCATTCCGCGCAGAATAATAACGGCATACAGTGCGATCAAAATCACGGCACCAATAAACCCAAACTCTTCCCCCAATACCGCAATGATGAAATCGGTATGGCTTTCCGGTAGAAAATCGAGCTGTGATTGGGTACCCAGCATGTACCCCTTGCCAGTTAACCCACCCGAGCCGATGGCGGTCATCGATTGAATAATGTTCCAACCCGCCCCGAGCGGGTCGACGTTAGGGTCGAATAACGTCAGTACTCGCTGACGCTGATAATCACGCATGACCCAGATCCACAGCACCGGAATCATGGCAATGGCCATGGTGGCGAAGCTGACAATCAACTTCCAGCTCAGGCCCGCTAAAAAAATAACGAACAGACCGGACGACGCGATCAGCAGTGACGTTCCCAGATCCGGTTGCTGAATAATTAAGGCAACCGGTACAAACAACAGTACTGCGGATACGAGTAAATCGCGATAACGGGGCGGCAGTCCGTAGCGTGAAATATACCAGGACAACATGACCGGCACCGCCAGTTTCATCAGCTCAGAGGGTTGAAACCGAAACAGGCCTGGAATCTGCAACCAGCGCTGAGCACCCATGGCCTGGGCGCCACTGACAATAACCGCCACCAATAACAGAACACCAACCAGGTAGACAGTCCCTCCCCACTGCTGAAACCAGCGCGGGTCGAACTGGGCGACGATGATCATCGCCATAAAGCCAATGCCAAACCGAATGGCCTGCCGATACACCGCGCCCAGGTCACCACTGGTCGCGCTGTACAGTACGACCATGCCGCCTACGGCAACCGCCAGCAAGGCTGCGAACAGATAAGGATCCAGATGCAACCGGGTCCAGATACTTTGCCGGCGGTCCATGCTGCCCTGAGGCAACTGGCGAACGTATTCCGTGAAATTCATTGTTCGAGCTCGCGCGTCAGATAGAAATCAAACAGCGAACGCGTCATGGGCCCTGCAACGCCACTGCCACTGCCACCGTTTTCCACCAGCACGGCGACGGCTATTTGAGGGTTTTCGAGTGGCGCAAACCCCATAAACCAGGCGTGGTCGCGAAACTGCTCAGGCACATCGCCGATCGGGTCACCATTTTCGTCACGCTCTATTCGAATGACCTGCGCCGTGCCGGATTTTCCTGCGTATTCGTAGGTTGCCCCCAGTCCCGAGGCACGCGCTGTACCTCGTGCGCCCTGCACTACGTCCTGCATGGCGGCATGCATCCGGTCCCAGTTGGAATCATTGTTCAGGTGCACATCGGGTGGTGGCTCGGGAATACTGTCCAGCAAGCTTTCGTCGTTGCTGTGCATCAGCAACCTGGGTGTGACCCAGCGACCCCGGTTGGCCAGCACCGAAGTGGCAATGGCCAACTGCATTGGCGTCGCCAGCATGTAGCCCTGCCCAATACTCAGGTTGATGGTGTCCCCGGCATACCAGGAAAACCCGTGCCGGTTTTGTTTCCATTCCCGGCTGGGGTTGATCCCGGTAAAGGGGTTGTAGATATCCGCGGTCGTGTTCTTGCCAAAGCCAAACTGATCGTAAATGTCATGAATGGCTTCGAGTTTCATGTCGTAGGCCAACTGATAGAAATAGGTATCGCAGGATTCGGCGACCGCTTTACGCAGGTTCACGCGGCCATGCCCGCCGCGTTTCCAGTCGTTGTAGATCCGGTCATCGGTCGGTAACTGGTAGTAGCCCCGGTCGTTGATGGTGTAGTCCCAGGTAACGAAGCCCTGATCAACCCCCGCCAGCCCCAAAAAGGGCTTGATGGTGGATGCTGCCGGGTACTGGCCGCGAATGGCCCGATTCAGAAAGGGGTTATCCGGGGAGTCCCTCAGGGCGTTGTAAATCTCCGTCGGGAAACCGCTGACGTATAAATTGGGGTCGAAGCCCGGGTTGCTGACCATGGCCAGAATACCACCTGTTTCGGGCTCAATGGCGACAATCGAGCCCCGCTGGTCGCCCAGCAGGTCGTACGCCATTTTTTGCAGCTCCTGGTCGAGATACAAATGCAGGTTAGAACCGGGCTTGGGCGCCTGTTTCTCGATAACCCGAATTATCCGTCCCCGCGCATTGGTTTCTACACGCTGAAACCCGGGCTCACCGAGCAGCGCATCTTCATACTGCCGCTCAACCCCTTCCTTACCGATAAAGCGAGTCCCGGCGTAGGCACCGACATCCAGATCGCGCAGTTCTTCCTGGTTGATGCGCCCCACAAATCCGAGCGCATGGGCAAATTCCTCGCCAAAGGGGTATTGACGAATCAGCTCGGCGTCGACCTGAACGCCTTCCAAAAAGATCCGGTTGGCCGACACCCGGGCAACTTCTTCTTCCGTCAACCGCACTTTGAGAGGAATGGGTTCAAAGGGCCGACGATAACCACGAACACGGTCAAAAAAACGCGACACCTGATCTTCTGACAGGTCAACCAGGGCGCCAAGCTCCTGGACCAGGGCGTCCAGGTCTCCACTTCGCTCCACCACAACGCTCAGTGTATGGCTGGGCTCATTGCGCGCGAGCAATTCACCATAGCGGTCGTAGATAAGCCCGCGAATGGGTGGAATTGGCAGTACTTCCAACCGGTTGGTTTGCGATCGGGCTTCATGGCGTTCATTTTGCACCACTTGCAGATAGAACAATCGCCCCACCAGCGCCAGTATCAATATGGCAATAAATATAAACGAAGCGGTCATCCGGCTCAGGAATAGGCGCCGTTCTTTTTCGCGATTGTCGAGTGAGCTGTTCAACATGCCTTCAGTACTCTACCCCGGCACTGGCTGCCAGGTCTTCTGCGAATGCGTTGCTGGCCCGGGCGGCTCAAAGCAGCCCGAGTCGTCATTTATGGTAGGGGTGATTTTGAGTAACGGTCCAGGCTCGATACAATTGTTCGGCCAGCAATACGCGCACCAGCGGGTGCGGCAACGTCAGGTTTGACAAACACCAGCGCTGAGCGGAACGCGCCAGACACCTGGGATCCAAACCGTCCGGCCCGCCAATTAACAACGTAAGATCACGCGCTTCAAGCCGCCATTGTGTCAGCTGGTCGGCCAGTTGTTCGGTTGACCAGGCTTTGCCGGAAAGGTCCAGGGCAACGACCTGGTCTTCCGGCTTAATGGCCGCCAGCATGGCATCCCCTTCCTGTGCAATGGCCTTATCTGTCGAGGCATTGCGACCGCGCTGCCCGAGCGCCAGCGGAACGAAGTCTACCGGCAGTTCCCGGGGCATTCGTTTCTGGTACTCGGCAACGGCAGCATCAACCCAGGCTGGCATTTTAGGGCCAATGGCCAGAATTCGGATCTTCATGCCTGTCAGTCTGGCTCTGCTTCTGACTCAGCCCCCATCGGACCCGCACCAGACCACAGCCGTTCGATGTCATAATAGGCCCGGGTTTCGGGGATCATGACATGCAACACCAGGTCAGTCAGGTCGATCAGGACCCAGTCGGAATCACTGCTGCCTTCCTGTGCACGTACCACAAATCCCTGTTTTTTGAGGTCTTCTGCAACGCTGCTGACAACGGCACTCACGTGCCGCTTCGAGGTGCCGGAAGCGACCACCAGTGTGTCCATCAATGCGGTTTTTTCGTGCACATCAATCACTTGAATGTCTTGCGCTTTAATGTCTTCCAGAGCGCGGATAACCGCCTCGGTCAATCCTTCAGGTTGTGCATTTCGATCAGTTGTATCGGTCATTCGTACCTTGTCCACCTGTTTAAGTTAACTCACGTTTTTTAACAGCAGCTGTGCTGAGTGTCGGCAGCCGGGTAGGCCTGTCCGGGGAAGTCCGCAGCAAGGATGCTGCGGTCTAGGCCCCATGGACGGGTTTACGCCGACCCCGGACAGGCCTAACCGGCTGCCGGCACGTATTCCCGCCACCGGTGCCAGACCAGGCCGCATAACGCGAGTGGCCGAATACAGCAATAATCGCCATATTCTAAAAATTGAAAACGTTGAATCCGGACATCGTCTTATTCATCGACATCCAGATACAGTCCCTGCTGTTGAATATAGTCCTGAATGGGCTTGGGAATCGCGTATTGCCAATGCTGTGTGTTGTCGCGCAAATCCCGGGATGCCCAGTCACGCTCTGACGACGGACCGGCAATCCAGAGCCCTGAAGGTTGTCGGCCGAGACCTGCCAGAGATTGAACCCGGGTCAATGGCAAATCGGGCGGGTCGATAGGCTGAGAACCTCGGCCAAACACCCAAAAGTGCGTCTCCCGAATTAAATCGTCAATGCCCTGCCACTGGTCCATACCGGCAAACGCATCGGCTCCCAGCACGAATACCGTCTGGTATTCCGGGTACTCCCGGTGCAGATCCCGAATGGTATCGAGCGTGTAACTCGGACCCGGGCGTCGCAACTCACGATCATCGACCTGCAAGCGTTCACCGTCAGTGCGCGATGAAACCCACCGCTCCAGCATAGCCAGACGGTGCTCGGGGCTTGCCTGAGCCGCCGACTTCAACGCCGGTATCTGGCAGGGTATGACCCGAAGCTGGGCCACCTCGTGATGAGACAGCACCAGATCGCACAACCGCGCATGGCCATCGTGAAACGGATCGAAGGTTCCGCCAAACAGAGCCATCAGTGGCCGTTGAGAATCACTCACGAATCTGGCCGTCTCCGAGCACCACATACTTCTGTGACGTCAGCCCGATCAAACCGACCGGGCCTCGAGCGTGAATCTTGTCGGTCGAGATACCAATCTCGGCACCCAGCCCATATTCAAAGCCGTCGGCAAAGCGCGTAGAGGCATTGATCATCACCGAGGCCGAATCAACTTCCGTCAGGAAACGGCGCCCCCGAGTGTAATTCTCGGTCACTATGCTGTCGGTGTGCTGACTGCTGTAGGTGTTGATGTGATCGATGGCTTCATCCAGGCCCGCGACGACGCGAATGGCCAGTACAGGCGCAAGGTACTCGGTGGACCAGTCAGCGTCGGTTGCCGGCACACAATCGATCAGCTCGGCAGTGCGCTCACAACCCCGCAATTCGACGCCTTTGTCTGCATAGGCCCGGGCCAGTTCCGGTAGCATTTCTGCAGCGCGGGATTCCGCGACCAGCAGGGTTTCCATCGCGTTGCAGACACCATACCGATGTGTCTTGGCATTGACGGCAATGGGAATGGCCTTGGCGACGTCGGCGTCGTCATCGATGTACACATGGCAAATGCCATCGAGATGTTTGATGACCGGGACCCGGGCATCCTGGCTGATGCGTTCGATCAGCGCCTTGCCACCGCGCGGCACGATAACGTCTACATAGTCGGGCATGGTAATGAGTGCACCCACAGCGTCACGATCGGTGGTTTCGACCACCTGTACCACGGTGCCCGGCAGTTGCGCCTGGTCGAGACCAGCGTGAATGCAAGCCGCAAGCGCCTGGTTCGATTCGATGGCTTCGCTGCCACCGCGTAGAATAACGGCATTGCCGGATTTGATGCACAGGCTCGCAGCTTCAACCGTCACATTGGGGCGGGATTCGTAAATAATGCCAATCACACCGAGGGGGACGCGCATTTTGCCGACCTGAATGCCACTCGGGCGAAACTCGAGGTCGGTGATACCACCGACCGGATCGGCCAGGCCGGCGACCTGATGCAGGCCTTCTATCATGGTGTCGATGCGAGCGTCGGTCAGTTCCAGCCGGTCCAGCATAGCCGGTTCAAGCCCCTTGGCACGACCGGCCTCCAGATCGCGCTGATTGGCTTTCTTCAGGCTCTCGCGCTGGTCGTCGATAACCTCTGCCATGGCCAGCAACGCCTGGTTTTTCATGCCCGTATTGGCTTTCGCCAGTGCCTTCGACGCTTGCCGGGCTTGTCGGCCCAGTGTTGTCATGTAGTCTTGAACGGTTGTCATGCCTTGCCACACAGCTCGTTGTTGATGCAATTCCGCGATTATAGCGACTTGAAGCCGCTGCGACTATGAGGGATACCGGCTGTTTATCCGCCTGACAAAGATTTACCATCCGGCCTGGACCCAAGTTCGATAACAGAGTAGCCCAACCGCCACGATGATTGCCTGGATACAGTCTCACCCTGAAGGCGTCTTAATCGCCATTGCCCTGACCGCTTTTGTTGAATCCTTTGCGCTCATCGGCGTCTTTGTACCCGGCGTGGTCGCCCTGTTCAGCCTTGCCGCAGTAGCGAGCAACCTCAATATTCCGGCAATCTGGGTTCTCGCAGCGGCCGCGCTGGGAGCGACGGCGGGAGATTTGGGCAGTTTTTTTCTGGGTTACCGGCTCAGGCATCGGCTCTACGAGCACCCCTGGTTCAAACGCCACACCGACTGGCTGTCGCACGGCATCTGGTTTTTCAAACGCTGGGGGTGGCTTAGCGTGGTCATCGGTCGCTTTGTTGGCCCTATCCGCCCGGTCGTGCCGTTGATTGCCGGCAGCTTATCGATGCCCGCCCGGGTGTTTGTTAGCGTCAACGTGATCACCGTTTTGTTCTGGGCACCTGCTTACATGCTGCCGGGGTACCTGGCGGGCGAGGCCAGTTTTCTTCTGACGACGCAGAGCCTGGCGGTTCGAACGCTTATGCTGTTGCTGGTTTCAGGCTTGGCGATTCTGCTTGCGCTACTGGCCATTTATCATCACCTCCACCCCGAGCACCCCAGAATGGCCCGGTGGGTGCCGGCCTTCAAACGGTTACCCGATCGATTTCCGTTTGCTGCACTGTTGCTGGTAATCGTCACCGCCGCCGGATTCATCGTAACCGCGCTCACTCGTCCCTGGGCCCTGGATTTCCTGCTGGCAGGTCAGGTTGGCGCCTGGCGTGCAACCGCATTTGATGGTGCTGCGATTGGCCTGACGCTATTGGGAGACCCGGGCGTTCTGGTGTTGACCGGAATGATGATCACGTTCTGGTTAAGTCTGAGCAGGCAATTCCGACTCAGTGCAGTGGTGCTGATCAGCGCTGTTGCCGTGCTTTGGAGTATTTCACTATTAAAAACAGCGTTCGGTGTCGATCGACCTGACTGGATGGCGACGCCTCTGGCTTCTGAAGCCTTTCCCTCCGGCCATGCCGCAGGTGCTGCGCTCTTCCTCGGGCTATTAACGGGCTTCGCCAATCAGCGACGACCTGCGATGAGTCGCTGGCCGCTTTATTTGTCGGCAGGTGTTGGGATGCTGGTCATAGCGCTGAGCCGGGTCTGGCTGGGTGTTCACTGGTTGTCGGATGTTGTGGCCGGCGTGTGTCTGGGTTTGTTAGCGGCCGCACTGGCACAGGCGGCTCACAGGCTGACGGGGCAAACACGGGCTGATTTACGCAACAGCCTGGCGCTCTGGTTGCTTGTCCTACTGGCCGTGGCGGCTTATCTGATTATAGCCTGGCCAACTGCGTCCATGACCTACCGCCTTAATTGACCGACCTCAATCAGGCATCACGGTCACCGGGCGAATCGGGCGACCCGGATAACTCCGCCAGGGCGGATTCCAGCAAGGCGCATCGTTGCAGAAAGCTGTCTTCAACCAACAGCCTGCGTTTCAACTCCGACTCAAGAGGCAACCACACCATTAACTGGTGGACGCTGCCCCGGGCTGAGTCGAGCTGGAGACCTACCTGATCCGCCAGATAGGGGTGCTCAAGCAACGCGTCCAACAATGGCTGGTAGCGCAAGGCCGCTCGCATCTCAAGCTCGGGGTCGGCCAATGGTTCATCACTGGCCTCACAGCCGCCCCACCACAGCCCCGTCACATCCTTGGCGGCGGCACTCACCCTGACCCTCTGTTCACCGACGATGGTAATGCCCAGTAAACCATTTGCCTGCTGATTGAAATCAACGATGCGGGCCAAACACCCATGACCACTGCGGTCTTTGCCGGGCTCCGACAGCATAATCACGAAGGGCCGGTTATCCCGGGTGCTGCTCGACACCATCATCAGGTACCGGGGTTCAAAAATCTGCAGCGGCAAGGATGCGTCCGGGAGCAACAAGGCCCCCATGGGAAACAATGGGTAGCGTGCTGTAGTGCTGTCCGGTTCGAATTGAGTCATGATCAACCTGTCCGAGAGTGATTTACCTGCCGTGGAAGGGACCGTATGTTCACATACGCACTTACCGATACGAGGCGGGTGTCAGTACCAGATTAGCCATCTCGCAAGGCGGGCGTTGATCAGGCCGTTTCGTCAAGCAACACAAAAGACAAAAACGTCAGAATCAACACCCACACGACGGCGAACGCTGGTACCGGAACGGCTAGCACAACTAACAGCCCTGCTGACCACATCCATCGCACCCACACCACCTTGCGACCGTGCTTTGCCGTTGTAACGCGATCCGAGGCCGCGGTTTGCGGTAAACGCCAGAACCCCCACCAACGCAGCACCCAAAGCGTGCACCAATACGCCATAACCCCCTCCCAGCCGACTCAAGTCGTTTCATCGCAGTGCGCTGGCCCAACAACAGGGTCCCTGCATCGCCGCTCACTGATCAATGTAGACCAATATGAGCGGTAAATTGACCTACATCAGGGTACCTGACGCACTGCGGCGCATACTGACAGGCGTAAACCCAGCGTATGGAGGCTGTATGAACGAGCTCAACACTCACCACAAACCCACGGCCAGCGACACCTCAGTGATTCGCTGGGCACCGCTAATCCTGGTTTTATTCCTGATCGCACTGAGCCCTGTCGGCACCGCGTTTTACTGGGCGTTTACACGGTAGTCAGCAGAGCCGGCCAGCCCTGGCTGGCCGCTGCTCGCCTTCAGCCAACCGGGCTGCGCCAGCGGCGGCCTGGCGAACCCAGGGTGCGATCTGATCAGTATCCTGATACACCGACTCTGGTAGCAAATACCACTGCTCATACACCCGTCCATGGGCAATCCAGTGTTGGTCGCCGCAGGCTTGCTGCAGCTGCGTTTCGAGTTCGGGATCAGTCGCGCGGATACCCACCTGCCCCTTCAGTGTCACCACCAGGCACAGCTGCCCTTCAACACGAATGACGTGTTCACCAAAGTACAGGCCAGTTTCGGGTTCCGGGCGTTCCGGCAAGAGTTGCAATAACGAGTGTAAACGACGGGATCGATTCAGTTTGTCCATTCGCCTTTCCTTAGTGAATGAATGATGGAATTCTGCGAAAACGCCTGAACTGGACGCCGTTTATCCTTCGGTGACCAGTGGCAAGCCAGTACTCGTCTTGAGCACCGGAACTGCAGAATGTGAAGTCTATCAAACTACCCCTATAAAAACAGCCGATCTGTCAATTTTTCCAACACTCAGCCAACAATTTCCTACCCCCCTCCCACCACCCCGGGACAAAGCCATTTGAAAGCTGGCAGGTAATTGACGATCTGAACGCCCCGCTCAAGGCGCGGCTCACAAGGCACCACCGGGCAACTCCCGCGAACCCGCATTGTTTTGCACCGGTCACCTCTTTAGAATGCGCAGGCTATTTCGCTCACCGCGAACTTGGAAGGGTTATGCAAATCAACAGTGAGAGCCTGAGATTCATTCTCGGCATTAAAGTCAAACAACATCGCCAGGCGGCCGGTTTATCGCTCAAGCAACTGGGCGAGCGAACCTCACTGTCCATTTCCTATCTGAGTGAAATCGAAAAGGGCAAAAAGTACCCCAAACCGGAAAAGATCATTCAACTGGCCCAGGGGCTGGGCGTTTCCTTTGACGAACTGGTATCGCTACAGCTGGATGACGAGCTGAACCCGGTTACGGCTCTGCTGAATTCACCCTTGTTCAACGACTTCCCGCTGAAACAGTTTGGCATTGGCCTCTCGGATGTGTTCGATCTGGTGACCGACTCACCCAGTAAGGCAGGCGCCTTCGTTCGTACGCTGCTAGAAATTGGCCGGGGCTACGACATGCAGGTTGAACACTTCCTGCTGGCATCGCTGCGTTCTTACCAGAAGATGCACCTGAACTACTTTGAAGAAATCGAAGGCCAGGCCGAGGCTTTTCGAACGCAATTCCCGGCAGCCGAGCCGTTGATCAGCCTTGCCTGGCTGGAGTCCCTGCTGTTGGAGCAGTACCAGTGCCGGGTTATTTACGACGATTTCTCCGCCACGCCCGAACTTCAGACCCTGCGCTCGCTTTGCGTTTCACCGGGCAAACTGGTGGTCAATTCCCGCTTAATGCCGCAACAGCAAAAGTTCGTACTGGCCAAGGAGATTGGCTATCGCTTTCTCGAACTGCAGGAGCGCGCGCTGACATCATCCTGGATCAAAGTAGAGTCGTTTGAGCAGGTGCATAACAACTTCAGGGCGTCTTACTTTGCCGGGGCCCTGCTGATCCCCGAGACAGCGCTATTGACCGACCTGAGAGCCTGGCTGGCCAATAAAGAATTTGATGGCGATGCACTCAGCCGGATGATGGACCAATACGATGCAACCCCCGAAATGTTCGTATACCGCATGTCTCAGTTGATGCCCCATCACCTCGGCCTGCACAAAATGCACTACATGCGCTTGCACAACAAAGCCGGCGTCGACAAATTCCACATCGCCAAGGAACTGAACACCACCACCGTCTTTACACCTCGCGGTATCGGCCCGAGCGAGCACCATTGCCGGCGCTGGGTCGCCATCGGCCTGCTCAACGAAGTCGGCGAACGCCAGGCTGCGGGAGAGACGCCCAAACTGGCCATCGCCGCACAACGCAGCCATTTCATTGCCCAAAATCAGACCTTTTTCAACATCGCCGTTGTGCGCCCGTTGTCACTGGGGCAAAACAGCAATACCGGCATGGCGCTCGGGTTCTTGATGGATGAACGATTCAATGACACCGTAGCCTTCAGTGAAGACCCGGCCGTCCCACAGATGGACGTTCACGAAACCTGCGAGCGCTGCCCGCTGACCGATTGCGCCAGCCGCGTCGCCGAGCCGACCCTGCACATCAGCCAACAACAGCAACTCGACCGGGAGCAAGCCTTGCAGACCTATCTGGATCACCACCAAGCTCAATCAACGCTGCAGGATTCGCACTAAATGACAGACACCAAGCCCATGACTGTGCGCGCACGCATGCTGCCCATTCAACGCCTGATCATCGACGACCTTGACTCATCAGGCTTTGCGCAAAGGCTGACTGACAAACTGGAACAGGCACCCGCCCTCTTCAACCGGGCACCGGTAGCCCTCGATGTGGGCGCCGTGCTAGCCGAGCTCACCGATAGTACCCTGCAACAGATGCTCGACTTCGCCCGCGAACAGCGCCTGGTCGTGTTCGCCCTGGCCGGCCCAAAAGAAGCCCTGACACCCTGGTGTGAGCGATTCAACCTGGCGTGGGTAGACGATAAAGACCGGGCAACCCGGGCAAGTAAAGCCGAAGCGGCCGCTGCAGGACTGGAAACCCAGGTTATCCGCCAGCCTGTTCGTTCAGGCCAGCAAATATACGCCCGCGGTGCTCACTTACTGATCATGAACCAGGTCAGCTCCGGCGCCGAAGTCATAGCCGATGGCAGCATCCACGTTTACGGTGCACTGCGTGGCCGGGCCATGGCCGGGGTACAAGGCGATACGTTAGCTGAAATTGTCTGCCAGAACCTCGATGCCGACTTGCTGGCGATCGCTGGTAATTATCAGGTTCGGGATGATTTAAATGCGGAGCTAAATCGGCCGACTCGGGTCAGATTGGAAAACGGACAGTTGGTGATCGAGCAGTTTTGAAAGCAGCTAGGTGCCTCCGAATTGAGTGAAGGGTAAGGGGTTTGCCTGTCTGGGGTAGTTCGTAGCAAGGACTAAAACGCAGGGAGCGTTTTAGCATGAGCGCAGCGAGCCCGAAGGGTGAATCCCATGGACGGGATTCCTATCCTGCGATCTAGGCTCCATGGATGGATTCACGCCGACCTCAGACAGGCAAACCCCATACCCGAAACGGACCTCCGGCATCCAGGCATAAGTGGCGATCTCTTGCAGTAGGCTGGAAGCCTCTGAGACACTGGCAGGCAACATCATGAAATGTCGACACTGAGATAGATTGGCCGGTGCCAGCAAAAAAGCGGATAATCGGTCCAATGCTGTTTTAGGCAACTCTTAATTGTAAAACGTTAACGTCAAAAGGAAGCGTCATCTTGGCAAAGATCGTTGTCATCACCTCCGGCAAGGGCGGCGTCGGTAAAACCACCTCCAGTGCCGCCATTAGTATGGGCCTGGCACTGCGTGGCCACAAAACCGTTGTTATCGACTTTGACATCGGCCTGCGAAACCTGGATATCATCATGAACTGCGAACGCCGCGTCGTGTTCGATTTCGTCAACGTCATTCAACAGGAAGCCAGCCTCAACCAGGCCCTGATTAAAGACAAGCGTTGTGACAACCTCTATATCTTGCCTGCGTCCCAGACCCGCGACAAAGACGCTCTGACCAAAGAAGGCGTGAAAAAGGTACTGGACGACCTGGCCGAGCAATTTGACTACATTGTCTGCGACTCCCCTGCTGGCATCGAGCAAGGCGCACAAATGGCGCTTTATTACGCCGATGAAGCCATTGTCGTCACCAACCCCGAAGTCTCCTCAGTGCGGGATTCCGACCGCATTCTGGGCATACTGCAAAGCAAGAGCTTCCGGGCCGAGAACAATCAGCCACCGGTTCGCGAACACCTGCTGATCACCCGCTTCGATCCCGAACGGGTCGCCCGGGGCGATATGCTCGATGTACCCGATATCGAAGAGATTCTGGCCATCCCACTGCTCGGCATCATCCCCGAAAGCCAGGCCGTGCTGAATGCCTCGAACAAAGGCATGCCAGTGGTTCTGGACGAAAAAAGCGATGCCGGCCAGGCTTATCTGGACACCGTTGCCCGGTTCCTCGGCGAAGACAAACCGCACCGGTTTCTGGAAGCCCAACGTAAAGGCTTCCTGAAACGCGTCTTTGGAGGCTGAGATGTCAATTTTTGACTTGTTCAGAGACAACAGCAAAACGCCCAAGTCTGCGCATGTAGCCAAAGAGCGGTTAAAGGTCATCGTCGCCCACGAGCGCCACCAGCGAAACGCGCCCGACTACCTGCCTGCACTGCAACGCGACATCATGGACGTTATCCGGAAATACGTAGACATCGGCCCGGAACAGCTCCAGGTCGATATCAATGAAGAAGGGAATTACTCAATACTGGAAGTGAACGTTAACCTGCCGAAGTAAAGCATGCCATTGCTCAAGCATCGGAGTTCGGGATGCTACGGTGGCTATAGTACGCGCCGGTTACCGGTAGTACCTCAGCGGGGTCGGCGTAAATCCGTCCATGGAGCCTAGACCGCAGCGTCCTTGCTGCGGACTACCCCGCAGAGGTACTACCGGCACCCGACGCTCGCTCAATAAGAACTCCGATGCTTGAGCAATTAAAAGGTTCACTCAACGGAGCCAACCCTAAAAACTGTTTCAGCCAGCGTGCTTCAGATTATCGAGATATTTCTCAGCATCCAGCGCAGCCATACAGCCAGTACCGGCTGAGGTAATCGCCTGACGATACACATGGTCCATCACATCGCCAGAAGCAAACACACCCGGCACACTGGTCGCCGTCGCATTGCCTTCCAGACCTGATTTCACCTTGATGTACCCACCGGCCATATCCAACTGACCTTCAAAGATCTGGGTGTTCGGCGTATGGCCAATTGCTACAAACACGCCATCCAGCTTCAGCTCTTCAGTTTCTTCATTCTGAGTGCTCTTGATGCGAATCCCGGTCACGCCCATTTCGTCGCCCAGCACTTCATCCAGCGTGCGATTCCAGTGCAACACCACCTTGCCTTCCTTTACCTTGTCCATCAGACGGTCAGCCAGAATCTTCTCGGAGCGGAAGCTATCACGACGGTGGATCACGTGCACTTTGCTGGCGATATTCGACAGATACAACGCTTCTTCAACGGCGGTATTACCCCCACCGATCACACTGACTTCTTTGTTGCGATAGAAAAAGCCATCACAGGTCGCACAGGCCGACACGCCCTTGCCTTTGAACGCTTCTTCACTGTCCAGACCCAGGTAACGGGCGCTGGCGCCGGTACTGATGATCAACGCGTCACAGGTATAGGTGCCCTGGTCCCCCACCAGCGTAAACGGCGGTTTAGCCAGATCAGTGGTGTGAATGTGATCGAAAATGATTTCGGTGCTGAACCGCTCAGCGTGGGCCTTCATCTCTTCCATCAACTGCGGGCCCTGCAACTCCGCATGGCCACCGGGCCAGTTTTCGACTTCGGTGGTGGTCGTCAGCTGACCTCCCATCTGCATACCGGTGATCAGCACCGGCTTAAGATTGGCCCGTGCTGCATAAACGGCCGCAGTGTATCCCGCCGGGCCAGAGCCCAGGATGATCAGTTCGTGGTGTTGAGTACTCATAGACTGTATATCCACTAATAACGAAGGGTTAATAAAACGATAAAATCAAACTGCGCTAAGGATGGTGGTTTCACCCGCCAAATCAACCCCGGCGGCACTATGGCCGCCATAATAAATAGTAATGAGGGGATTTACTGGCAGGAGCATCTCGGCAGATGTGTATTTAGAGCGGATTACCCGAAGATCGTCGCCAGTGCGATCACTACCATCCACAGAACTTGAGCGCGCTTAACCAGCGCCAGCACATCTTCAGGTCGCTGGGCGTCTGGGTTCTCGGGAAGCGACACTTTCAGGGACGATTCCAGCAACGACCGATCGACCAGCTCAAAATCCCGGACTCGCCGCAGCCAGATGGCGAAACTCTGGGAGAAATCCCCTACCAACGCCAAAGACAATGTCAGCAAGCGAGCCGGAATCCAGTTAATGGCATGATGCACCTGAACCGCGAGCGACGCTGCGGAGCTGGCCTCTGAGGGCATTTGCAGCAAGACAGAACGGGCATGTCGCACCAGCACCACCAGCAAGACCCCGGGCGCACCAAAGGCCACAAACCAGAAAAGTGCCACAAAAAACCGCTCTAACAGCTGATAAGCGATACTGAGATTCAACGCTTCATCCATTTGCTGTGGTCCCCCTTCGTAGAGGCCTTCAGGCAAACCGAAGGTGTTTACCGCATGTTCATAAGCGCTATCTGTCTCGTCATCCGCCTGGTATTCGCGATATTGCTTAAGTTGATCGGCCTGGTCACCCGAACCAAACACCAATACCAAGCCGCCCAGGCTGACCAGGAAAGTCACCAGCCAAAGGTCAAACCAGCCCAGCACAGCAGCTAAAAGAACAACCGGCACAGCGACGACCACAGCGTAGACCCAGATGCTTCCGCCCAAGCGTGTAAACACCTGCTCCAGGGGCCCTTCCAGCCAGTCCCGCCCCGGCACTCGGCTATCCGTTAAACTCAGCGACACCAACCAGGCCAGAATGGCCGCCAGAAAGGTCATTGTTGCGTCTCCGTCCGTAAAGTGGCCTCAGGTTAACACTCGAATGAGCTGCAGAACAATTTCCGACTCGAAAGACCTCAGGCGTCAGCCATGCTGCTCCAGCATCTTGAAGAAAACAGCTTCCAGTGAGACAAGAGGCTTCACTTCGAGCAACTGACCTTGCTCACCATTCAATCGACCCAGCCACTCGGGTAAATCCTGCTGCGAGACCTGTACCTCATACTCACCAGGGCGCACGGCTTGCCCCTCGGTAATGGCGTCACTCTGGTACCGAACCAGAAACTCTTTAGCGTGCTCAGCCATCAGGTCCCGTGGAGACTGGGTAGTGAGCAGTCGGCCTTGGTTAATAAAGCCAAACCTATCAGCAATTCGCTCTACGTCGTGCAGTACGTGAGAGGTAAAGAAAATAGCCCCGCCCTGCTGTTTGTACTCCTGCAGGATGTCGACCACATCTTTCCTACCCACAGGGTCGAGCCCGGACAACGGCTCGTCCAATACCAGCAACTTGGGCTCTACCACCATGGCATGTGCGAGCGCTACCCGCTGCACATTGCCCTTGGAAAGCTGGCGGATTTTGCGTTTTGCATTGCCAGCTACCGAGAACCGTTCAAGCCAGTACATGCACCAGTCAAGCTCATCCGCTCGCTTGATACCGTACATACGGAGAGCAGTTCTTAAGATATCAAGCGGTGTGAATTGCTCGTATAATGCGGCCGCTTCTGGCAAATAGGCAACATGCTGGCGACTGCTGGCTTGGCGAGCGGATTGGCCAAACAATCGTACCTCACCCTCATAATCACTGATGATATCGAGCAGGACCTTGATCGTTGTCGACTTACCTGCACCGTTAGGGCCTACAAAACCAAATACTTCGCCTTCCTCTATAGAGAACGAGACCGAGTTCAGTGCCTGAAGTGTTTGACGGCGCTTTGTGTAGGATTTGGAAACAGAGGAAAACTCGAGGATAGACGTCATTGCGGGCGCTCCACTCCTTGAATACGTAACCGGCGCAGCTTGAACTGCCCGTCGACAAACTCATATCCGATACCTAAAGGGTCATTCGGAAAAGCCTCCAAGTAGCCTTTGTCAATAAGTGCTTGAGGCGAATTCAATGACTCCTCTAACTCGATCTCATACCTCTTTTGCGCATCGCGGAGTTGAATCAGGCCCTCCAGTCGCACCACTCTGTCCTGGAGGGATTCGGCGAGAGCTGGATCAGATACCTGCTTTTGCTGATCTTTGAGGTAGGCCAATGCCATTGCTTCGTCATCAAGCTCCTCTGCAGCAATCATAATAGAAAACCGACGGATTGCTTGGGCATTTTCTTCATAGCGCTCTGCGGCTAGGTCAAGACCACGCTGAGCTTCTATTACATTGCGATTAAAAAAATACTGGTTGAACCCATACAGGAAAGCGGGAAGAAAGTCCCAGTGTCGACACTGGGCTGCCGACCACAAAATGTTATTGGCTTCCTGGTCTGCACCGGCCCACGCTAAAATAGCGTTTGCCAAATAATAATTATCTTCATGACAAGGGTTCAATCGCGTCGCGGCCTGGTGCGCTCTGAGCAGATACTTCCCATCAATCGTTTCAGTAAGGGGGTTAACTTCCATCCCGGTTGCAGCCAATCTTATCACTTCAAAGTTCGCGGCCAGGAATCGATCGCCAAATGCCAGCACAACCTGCAAAGGCGCCGAAACCACAATACGATCCTGCGCTGCAACCGACTCACGACCTTGCTGAGAACTCGTCGCCACTAGCATAACGTACATGCTTATAGCGATACCCAAAACCAGCTTTAACGCCACCACCTTCATACTAAGCGATGGACCTGTTGTTAAACAGTAAGGTCGCTAAACTCATCGCTACAACGGAGAACACAACCGATGTAACGGATATATGCAAAAGCCCAGAAGATAGAAAACTCCAGTCGTTGTACAGAGCTATTTGCCTGATATCCAATGCACCCAGGTCAGGAATAATATAAGTCACCCAGCCCAAACCGCTGCTATATTGCTCAGGGTCGTCAACGACCAAATTGTCGCCACTCAGCAATTGGAGAACAGCGCTATAGGAGCGGCCAACTATGGTTAACCCGATTGTACCAATCAACACGAAACCGGGAGATTGTGCAACAACGGCTAGCAGCGTGGCGATGGTAGAAACAGCGAGGATATCAATCGCACCAAAAGCAATAACCACCCAGTATTTCCCATCCAATGAAACGGGAGTGGCCTGTGAATAGCCCAGAGAAATAAAATAGACAATAATTAAGAGTAAGAGTGCAGCAGAAAAATAGAATACCAGCACAGTCAGTAGCCCGGCCAGCCATCGATTAATAAAAAAATTGATACGGTCGTGAGGATAAGCAAGGGATTGCAAAAAACTCTTTCTTTCTGACTCTTTTACTATGAGTTCCTGACAGAAGAGCGCAAAAAGTATTGGAATCATGATCTTGATGGCAGACAACCCAACATCCAATGAAACCGTTGCAGGCTGACGCCCACTAAACTGAGCCGAAAGTACGGCAATGAATGCAATGCTGGCTAGCAAAGCCAGTAACACTTTACCAAATTTGGCCTTATACAACACCAACAGGCTTAGCGAGAGATGAGATGACACAATAGTTATGCCTAGCTAGAGAATTAACAGGTGGACCACTTTAGCTCAATCCGACTTGCAGGTCACTTGACATGAGGCACTTTCTGAAAGCTAGACGCGCTATTTTTGAGCTGCGACCATAATGGAAATCACGTTTTTGGCATCGGAAAACGCTGTACTATCGCTTGCCGAAGCTCTGTATTCGTAAAACAGTGGAACAGCGATAGCTGCCAGAGCCCCTATGATGCCGACTACTAGCATAAGCTCCAAGAGCGTAAAACCGCTTGATCGATCAATCATAATGGGTACCACGAAATCAGACAAAAAAGAAATCACTGTTATAAATGTTTGGGTGACAGAACTCCCATCACCCAAACACATCATTAAAGCTTATTCAAAAACAGGCAACGCTACGACAGTAGTGTCGCTACATGCACCGCCCAATTGCTGAGGAGAGACACTACCGCCTATACTGGTAGCCGTATATCCCCTGAAATCAGCGATCTCATACGTATCTGTCGGTCCGGTACCACTACAATCGTCACCACCGTTATATGTTACAGGAGTGACACCATCTTCACTGGTTATGGCGCATTGAACAGTAAGCGACTGACGGCTTCCCGCAGCGTGGCAGGTACCAATACGAATTGAATTCGTTATCGTGTCACACCGCCAGGCACCAGTCACATTCGATGACAAGTTAACCCGAACATCACTAACCAGAAGTGGGCAAGCACCAGCAGCGCCACCTGTAACTGTGCCGTTGGAAGCTGAAAACAGTGCTTCAGCAGAAGCGCTAGTTGCGAATACGGACCCTACAAATGCGGCTACTAACAGAAATTTATTCATTTTCTCTCTCCTACCTGATCAAAGCTGGTTAGCAGTCATTACACTAATGGCGTTACGAGCATCTGCTTGAGCAGTTGAATCGTTAGCCTTAGCGCGATACTGGTTAAACTGAGGAATAGCCACAGCCGCCAGGATGCCGATGATAGCAACAACGATCATCAGTTCGATCAGAGTAAAACCTTTTTGAGTTTTCTTCATCTTGCACTCTCCACAGGGTTATCAGAACACTTAACTGGACTGGCACCTGCCAAGACCAACGTGCCTTGCGGTAGTGTAAGCAGAAAGTATGCCAGCACAACCAAAGATCCATAAACCGGCGATAATCGTGACTTGTGTCTCACTTGAGCCTAAAAACCCAAACACCAATGTAGCTACTTCACAGCTTGTGGGTGACGTATTTGGTCAGTTTCGTGCCTCTCATGGGCAGAAGCCCAATGTTAATTGAATCGCTCGTCAGTCTTTGGATTGATTTATAGCTCACAGGCTGGGCTGGCACTGTACTTTAACCGCTTGCTACACCGAGTAGAATTGACTAAGTTACTGAAATGGCTCTATAAATGCATGTAACCGAGGCGTCACAGCCTGGGGTTTGCAAGCAATAGCGATTTCCGGGATTTAATCGTAGAGGCGCATTTTGACTGCAAGTGTCGCTTTGAGCATACATTAGCCTAAGCCCATCTTTTAGAGGGCGAGACGATCCTAGTCTGAGTGAGTTATAGTGGAACCCAGAGGGCGAAACCGATGCCCCACAACCCATGCGGGTAAAAATTATCTATTTCGTCTGTCCGACGGGCAAGTACAGGAATTGACATTATGGCAACATCCCTCGGTGGCCTGGCCAAACGGCTGGTCCGGGACGATCTGATCAACGAAGACGAGGCGCTGACAGCAACTCAGAACTCCGAAAAGGAGAAGAAAAGCCTTGTCGCCTACCTGGTTGAAACAGATCTGGTCAGCGCCCAGCAACTGGCCAATGTCGCCTCTGAAGAGTTTGGCACCCCCATTTTCGACCTGACGGCCTTCGACCTCGAAGCCCTACCACGGGATTTGATCGCCAACAACTTACTGCAAGCTCACCATGTGATCCCGTTGATTAAGCGTGGGAACCGCCTGTTTATTGGTGTCTCAGACCCGACTAACCTGATTGCCATAGATGAGATCAAGTTTCACACCGGACTCAGCGTTGAAGCGGTTCTGGTGGAAGAAGACAAGCTCAACCTGGCTCTGGAAGCCCTACTGGACGACTCCTCTGATGCCTTTGGTGACCTGGGCGACGATGAAGGGCTAGATGATCTCGACGTTGTCGATACCAAGAAGGAAGACGACGCGAATGTAGCAGACGGTGCCGATGACGCGCCTGTAGTCCGCTTTATCAACCAAATGCTGCTTTCTGCCATCAAAAAAGGCGCATCGGACCTTCACTTCGAGCCTTACGAGAAGTCGTACCGCGTCCGGTTTCGGGTTGACGGCGTTTTACAGAACATCGCCAAACCCCCTATTGGCCTGGGCCCAAAGCTGTCGGCTCGCTTGAAGATCATGTCGAACCTCGATATTTCCGAGCGTCGGGTGCCTCAGGATGGCCGGATCAAGCTGAAAATCTCCAAGACCAAGTCCATCGACTTCCGGGTAAACACCCTGCCGACCCTGTTTGGCGAGAAGATCGTACTTCGTATTCTGGATTCCGCCGCAGCCAAGATGGGCATTGACGCCCTTGGCTATGAGGACGATCAGAAAGATTTGTACATGACAGCCTTATCGAAGCCGCAGGGTATGATTCTGGTAACCGGGCCGACCGGGTCAGGTAAAACCGTGTCGCTCTATACCGGCCTCAACATCCTGAACCAGGAAGGCACCAACATCTCTACTGCAGAAGACCCGGTAGAGATCAACCTCGATGGCATCAACCAGGTCAACGTAAACAACAAAGTCGGTCTCGACTTCGCGGCGGCCCTGCGCTCCTTCCTCCGCCAGGATCCGGACATCATCATGGTTGGTGAGATTCGCGACCTGGAAACGGCATCGATTGCGATCAAAGCCGCTCAGACCGGCCACATGGTGTTATCTACACTGCACACCAACAGTGCGGCAGAAACGCTGACTCGAATGCTGAACATGGGCGTCCCCTCGTTCAACCTGGCCACCACGGTCAACCTGATTATTGCTCAGCGCCTTGCCCGCCGGCTGTGCAGCAACTGCAAGCAACCGGCTGATCTGCCCGTTGATGTACTCATGAAAGAAGGGTTTACGGATGAAATGGTCAAAACGTCAACCGTCTACAAACCCGTTGGTTGCGGCAATTGTAATAAAGGGTATAAAGGGCGAGTAGGGATCTATGAAGTGGTTCGCATCACACCGGCCATTTCCCGTATTATCATGGAAGAAGGCAATTCGATCGATTTGAGCAAAGCCTTCGCTGAAGAAGGCTTTAATAGTTTACGCAAATCAGGGCTGATTAAGGTTGCCAAGGGCATCACCAGCCTGGAAGAAGTGAACCGCGTAACCACAGACTGAGGACGGCACTGAATGGCCACCAAGGCACAGAAGATTTCGATGTTCACCTACGAAGGCACCGACCGTAATGGACGGGTGCAAAAAGGTGAGATATCCGGCACCAATCCGGCGCTGATCAAGGCCGATCTTCGCCGAAAAGGCATTGTTAAGATCAAAAAGCTGGCCAAGAAACGCGGCGACATTCAGTTGTTTCAGCCCGGCATCAAGTCTTCCGACATTGCCCTCTTCACCCGCCAAATGGCAACCATGATGAAGGCCGGGGTCCCACTGATGCGGGCCTTTGAAATCGTTGCGGAAGGCCTGGAAAATAAAAAAATGGCCGAGCTGGTCATGCAATTAAAAAATAACGTAGCCGGGGGCGGTTCATTTGGTGCAGCTCTACGAGAACACCCAAAGTACTTCGACGACCTTTTCTGCTCTTTGGTAGAGGCGGGCGAGCAAGCCGGTGCCCTGGAAACCATGCTAGACCGGGTAGCGCTCTACCAGGAAAAAGCAGAAAGTTTGCGCAAGAAAGTTAAAAGCGCAATGAAATACCCCGCAACCGTACTTACCATCGCAGCCATTGTTACCATCATTCTTCTATTAAAGGTTGTACCGGTTTTTGCGGAAATGTTTTCGGGTTTTGGCGCTGACTTGCCCGTACCTACTCAGGTCGTTATGAACATGTCGACCTGGATTCAAAGCAACGGCATTGTGGCGCTAGGCGTCTTGATTGTTGCGGTATTTCTATTTCAACAGGGCATGCAACGGTCAAAACCTTTCAAGCACGCTGTACAGCGAATGGTCGTGAAACTGCCCATTTTCGGGCCTATTCTGTACCAGTCTGCTATGGCCCGTTACGCTCGCACCTTGTCTACAACTTTTGCCGCCGGTGTACCGCTGGTCAGCGCACTCGAATCAGCGGCAGGTGCATCCGGCAACATCATTTATGAGACGGCCATTTTGAACGTTCGCCGGGATGTAGAAACCGGTACTGAGCTGGCTGTGTCGATGAAAACTCAGGAGACGTTTCCGCCGATGCTGATTCAGATGGTATCGATCGGTGAACAATCTGGCTCATTGGACGACATGCTGGCCAAGGCTGCGGTGATATATGAAGAGGAAGTCGATAACCTTGTTGATGGCTTAACCTCGATGATGGAACCTTTGATCATGTCATTCCTGGGCGTCGTGGTAGGCGGTCTGGTCATTGCCATGTATCTGCCCATGTTCCAGATGGGTAACGTTATCTGATGGCATTTTTCGAACTTCTGCAATCCAACACGGTCGCCCTGCTGGCGACCGTTTTAGTATTGGGGTTGCTGGTGGGCAGCTTCTTGAACGTGGTGATCTACCGCCTACCAGTGATGATGCAAAACGCCTGGGCGCGCGAAGCCGCCGAGATGGCTGGTGTGGATGAGCCGGAACAGACTAGATTTGACCTGATCAAGCCAGACTCCACCTGCCCGTCATGCGGTCACCAGATACGTGCCTGGGAGAATATCCCCGTTATCAGCTACCTGGTGCTGGGCGGTAAATGCTCACAGTGTAAAACCCGGATTTCGCCCCGCTACCCTATTATTGAGCTTACGACTGGCCTGCTCTCGCTGGCACTGGCTTGGCAGTTTGGGGCCACTGTTCAAACGGCCGCCTTACTGGTCCTTTTTTGGGCACTGATCGCAATGACGATGATTGATGTCGATCACCAGTTGCTGCCAGATTCGATCACCCTGCCGTTATTGTGGCTGGGGCTGCTGCTTAACCTTGGGAACACCTTCGTTCCGTTGGAGCAAGCCGTCATCGGCGCCGTTGCTGGCTATCTGTCGCTTTGGAGCATCTATTGGGCCTTTAAGTTGCTGACCGGCAAGGAAGGCATGGGCTACGGTGATTTCAAGCTGTTTGCCGCCTTTGGCGCCTGGTTTGGCTGGGGGGCCTTGCCGCTCATTATTCTGCTGTCTTCGCTGGTGGGTGCTGTTGTTGGCATTGCTCTCATTGCCTTTATGGGGCGTGAACGGCAAATTCCCATCCCGTTTGGCCCCTATCTGTGCGGGGCGGCTCTGGTCTATGTATTCTGGGGCAATACCATCACCGCCTGGTATCTGGGCAGTTTTGCATGATTGTAGGGTTAACCGGGGGCATTGGTTCCGGAAAATCAGCGGCCAGCAGGGTATTTGAATCACTGGGCATTGGCTGTGTGGATGCCGATGTCGTCGCCCGTGACGTGGTCGCCAAAGGCTCACCGGCACTGAGTGCCATCGCCGAAAAGTTCGGTTCGGACATTCTGACCCCTGAAGGCCAGTTAAACAGGGCCTTGCTGCGTGAGCGAATATTCACCTCACCAGCCGATAGAGTGTGGCTTGAATGCTTGCTGCACCCACTGATCCGCGAGCAAATGCTCGCTCAGTTGAAACAGCAGCCACCTCCCTACTCGGTTCTGGTCGCTCCTTTGCTATTCGAGAACAATCTGGATGCCTTGTGCGATGAAACAGTTCTGATCGATGTACCGGAGTCGGTTCAGCGCCAGCGGGTGACTCAGCGTGACCGAGTGGATGAGAACCAGGTACAGCGGATAATCGACAGTCAGATGAGCCGCTCCGACAAACAGGCCCGAGCGACGCATTGCTTAGACAATACTGGCACACTCGCCCACCTGGAATCCGCCATTCTTGCATTGCATAGCCACTTTGTGGCAAAAAGCTCCTGAGGAGCCTCTGAATCATTCCCCCCTGTGCTCTGGCTTATCCGAGGGACGTTGCCACAAGGCGGACTCATGCAGGAATGTCTGGACCTTTCAAATGAGTCCAACGCGGTGGCAACGTTCCTCGGAAAGTCGGAATGCCGCACCACCCGTAGGGCGCGGCTAAAACGTCCTGCCCCGGCGTTGCACTTCTTGACAAGGGCTACGGCCATTGTGCTGCGAAGTGCGCCTTTTGCCAGAACTTTTTTAGCTCGTGCAGAGCCCTGGGGGAATGGTTCAGAGGCTCCTCAATAATCTGAATTGAATCAAGAGGAATACCGGCATGTCAGCCAAAGCGCCACCTCAGGTACCCTGCCCCACGTGCAAGAAGCTCATTACCTATTCAAAAGACAATACCTGGCGGCCCTTCTGTTCGGAACGGTGCAAGCTGATAGATCTGGGTGAGTGGGCGAGTGAAGGACATAAAATTGCCGGCAAACCGGCGTATGACGAAATGATGAGCGAAGACTTGGAACGCTGGACGTCCAGCGACTCGAAGCATTGAATGACGTGGACCCGTTAGAGACGCCAGCCAATAGAAGAACGGACGCCCATGAGTTAGGTGACATGGCTGCCCGGCGACAAAGGCCTCGAGCAATCACCGGTCTCATTCTAACTTCCGGCGCGCCCTTTACTCATTAAGCCTTGCCCGCTTTTGCGGGGATCAGCCAGGCGGCAATGAGCGCTGCACCCAATGCGCCGACTGCCAACATGACCAGACTGCCCCCGTAAGCGAGTTGATAAGCGCCAACAATGGCGTCATACCCGTCAGCGTTGGAATCAGGGAAGAGACCAAATTTACCCTGGTCTGACTGATTGAACGTTTGAAACAGGAGCGCCGCGCAGGCACCCGCCCCAGCAATGGCGAACAACCCCGCCAGCCGACTGGCGGTGTTGTTGATGCCCGAGGCGGTGCCGGCACGGGCATCAGACACCGAATTCATGACCGTCGTCGTCAGCGGAGATACGACGATGGCCATGCCCAACGCCATAATGCACAGGGGCAGCTCCACACCCAGCCAGAAGTTGTCGAACTGAAATGCAAGCCCGGCAACCCCTGCAGCCACCACCAACGAACCAAATAATAACATCGGGCGCGCGCCTATCCGGTCGCCCAGCTTGCCTGCCTGGCTCGACAACAAGCCAATAATCAGCCCAAACGGCATCATCGCCAACCCTACCTGGGTGGGCGTCAGGCCCCGGTACTCTATAAGGTCGATTGGCACCAGAAACAGGGTGCCGGACAATGTCCCGTAAAGCAGCAGGGTCATTAGGTTGGTGCCGGTAAAAGCCCGGCTTCGAAACAATACGGTCGGTGCCAGGGGTTGCTTCACCCGGCCTTCGTACCAGAAAAAAACCATCAAACCAACGAGTCCCAGGCAGACCAGCGCAAGGGACAGGGCGAGACGCCCTTCCGTATCGGTCAGCCAGGTCAACCCCAGCGTCAGCGACCCGCAAGCGAGAAAAGCGATGAGCGCTCCTCCCCAGTCGAGTCGACCTCTAGCGGAGCGGTCGCGGGTTTCAGGCATGAAAGCCAGGGTCAGCAACAGCACCAGTGCGGCCAGTGGCAGGTTGATCCAAAAGGCCGCCCGCCAGCTGAACAGGTCCATTAAAATACCACCGACAGCAGGACCGAGGGCTGTAGTCAGCGCTGAAGCACCGGCCCAAAGCCCAATGGCATGGCCGCGTTCGCCTTCCGGATAACTAGCCGAGATTATAGCCAGGCTTTGGGGAACCAGCAGTGCAGCACCAACGCCTTTAAGGGCCCGTCCAGCGACCAGCACTTCCGGGCTGGGTGCCAGAGCGCAGAGCAGCGATGCCAGCGCAAAAAGAAGAGTACCGGCCAGGAACACACGGCGCCGGCCAAGGCGGTCACCTGCGCCACCGCCGACCATTAACAGGGCTCCCAGAAGCAGGGTATAGGCATTCAGCACCCAGAGCATCTCTGTGAGGGAGGCACCAAGATCGGTGCGGATGACCGGCAGGGCGATGGTGACCACGGAGCCATCAATAAATGCCATCGCCGAGGCCAGGATCGTTGCCGCCAGCACCCAAGGCCGTTGTTTTGGTGGGCAGGGCTCAAGCCAGTCAGTCATAACTCGAAGGACCCGTGTTGTTGATAATCGGCGTCCATAGGATAGCCCGCTTTCGTCGGGACAGACTCACGTCCCTCGCAATGCTAACGTGATTGCCGGAATCTCGAGATCAATTCTGCATTGGCTTCGGGGAAGGTGTACCCGTCGAGCTCATCGATAGGCACCCATTGAACTAGCTGGCCTTCGCAGCCCCGGGCAACACCCTCAGTGCTGTGGCACACCCAGGTGTCCAGTAGAACAGTTTTGTCGCCGTAGTCGAAGGGAAGCTCCATCAGGGGCGTCATTTGCTCGGGATCCAGGATCAGACCAACTTCTTCCTGAAACTCTCGGACCAGTGCTTGAGCCGTGGTTTCACCAGCCTCTACTTTGCCACCGGGAAATTCCCAGAGGCCGCCCTGATGCTGATGGTCCTGACGTTTGGCGATCAACACCTGGCCATCTCGCACCACCATACCAACAGCAACGTGTACGGTTTTTTTAGGCGTGTTGGTCACTGTCTTGCAACCCTTTAACTACGGTAATCTGCATTGATGCTGACATAGTCGTGAGACAAGTCTGTGGTCCAGATCCGGTCTGAGACCTCGCCTTGGTTCAGGTGAACCCGAATGGCAATTTCTTCCTGAGCAACGACGGCGCTACCCGCTGCTTCGGTGTAGCCGGGTGCTCGTTCGCCTTTGCTGACGATCTGAACATCATCCAGCCAGATATCAACCTGGTCGACGTCGAGCTCTGCTACGCCACTGCGGCCCACCGCGGCCAGAATGCGGCCCCAATTGGCATCAGAAGCCGTGAGCGCCGTCTTTACCAGAGGGCTATGGCCGATGGTATAGGCAACGCTGAGTGCTTCTTCGGTGGTTTTAGCGCCTTCGACGGCAATCTCAACAAACTTGGTTGCCCCTTCGCCATCCCGCACGATGGCCTGCGCCAACTCCAGCATGACTTCCGAGACGGTCTTGAGCAAATGACGGTAAACGTCGCTGTCTGTCGACGTGATGGCCGGGGCTTCGGTCTGGCCGGTGGCAATGAGAATACAGGCGTCATTGGTCGAGGTGTCGCCGTCGACGGTAATGCGGTTAAAGCTGCGCTCATTCGCGGCCGTCAGCAATTGCTGCAGGATATCTGGCGCAACGTTCGCATTGGTGGCAACAAAACCCAGCATAGTGGCCATGTTGGGCTTGATCATGCCCGACCCCTTGGCGATGCCAGTGACGGTAATGGTTTCATCCTGGTATTCGAACTGGCGCGAGCAGCCTTTGGCACGGGTATCGGTGGTCAGAATGCCTTTGGCGGCATCGGCCCAGTGGTTAGGGCTCATCGCAGCCACCACATTGGGCAGTGCCTGGGCAATGGCGGGCATTGGCAGGTACTCGCCAATAACACCGGTTGAAAACGGCAGCACCTGCTCGGGCTCAATGCGCTTCAGGGCCGCCAGGCGGGCACAGGTTTCATGCGCGTCTTCAAGCCCCTGCTGGCCGGTGCCGGCGTTGGCATTGCCGGTGTTAATGACCAGACAACGGATATCACCCTGTTTCAGATGCTCGCGAGCCACGATAACCGGTGCGGCACAGAAGGCGTTGGTCGTAAATACACCGGCCACCGAACTGCCCGGAGCCAGTTGGAACACCACTAGGTCTTGCCGGTTGGGCTTCTTAATGCCCGCGCAACCGACACCGATGGAGATGCCGTCGATCGGAATCAACGGGGCTGTATTGGGTTGTCCAACGGCCATCCTTGCACCCTCAGTTCAATTTTCCGTGACAGTGTTTGTACTTCTTGCCAGAACCACAGGGGCAGGGCTCGTTTCGGCCCACCTTGGGGGCCTGACGCGCCGGAGCAGCCTGGGCTGCCGCTGTATCGGGTGCCGAACCTGCGTCGGCTTCCGCCTTGGCGGCGTCTTCCAGCGGCGTTGCCTTGCTGTGTTCGAAATTCATTCGGGCCATAGCAGCTTCGCGGCGTTTGCGCTCTTCTTCGGCTGATTCTTCCGGCGTACGCACTTGAACGTGTGACAGGATGCGAATGGTATCGGCTTTAACCTGCTCGAGCATGGCCTGAAACAGCTCGAACGACTCGCGCTTGTATTCCTGCTTGGGGTTTTTCTGCGCATAACCGCGCAAATGAATGCCCTGACGCAGGTGGTCCATGTTGTAGAGGTGCTCTTTCCAGTGCTGGTCCAGCACCTGCAACATGACCTGCTTTTCGAACTGGCGCAGGGCCTGTGGGCCAGCGACCGATTCTTTCTCTTTGTAGTGAGCAACGGCGGCTTCAAGGATGCGTTCGCGCAACTTCTCTTCGTGCAGGTGGTCGTCGGCATCCAGCCATTCCTGAACCGGCAGTTTCACGCCGAACTCTTTCTGCACCGCAGTTTCCAAGCCAGAAATATCCCATTGCTCGGGCAGGCTCTGCGGCGGAATGTATTCGCTGATTTCAGCGTTGACGATGTCGCTGCGAACATTGTCGATCACATCTTCAATGCTGTCGGCCGCCATCAGGTCATCGCGTTGCTGATACACCACCTGGCGCTGAGAGTTGGCCACATCGTCGTATTCCAACAATTGCTTGCGGATGTCGAAGTTGCGGTTCTCGACCTTGCGCTGCGCCTTTTCGATGGCGTTACTGACCATTTTGGCTTCAATAGCTTCACCGTCTTTCATGCCCAGCGATTGCATGATGCCTTTCATGCGTTCGGGCATGAAGATTCGCATCAGGCTGTCTTCCATCGACAGGAAGAAGCGGGATGACCCCGGGTCGCCCTGGCGACCGGCACGGCCACGCAACTGGTTATCGATACGGCGGCTTTCGTGGCGCTCGGTACCAATAATGTGCAAACCACCGGCTTCGATCACTGTCTGGTGGCGTTCCTTCCAGTCAGCCTCGGCGCGTGCCAGAGCATCCGAGTCGGCGCTGTCGAGATCCAGCACTTCTGTTTCCCAGTTACCACCAAGCTTGATGTCGGTACCCCGCCCTGCCATGTTGGTCGCAATGGTCACGGCGCCGGGCTGCCCTGCCTGGGCAATCACCTGAGCTTCCCGGTCGTGCTGCTTGGCGTTCAGAATGTTGTGGGGCACCTTGGCTTTGGTCAGGGCTTCGGAGATTCGCTCCGACGCCTCTACAGAGGCTGTACCCACCAGAACCGGGCGCTTTTTGTCGCGCTCGGCAATGATGTCTTCAATCACTGCGTTGAATTTTTCAGGTTCGGTCAGGAAAATCAGGTCGTTAAAGTCGGTACGGGCAATGGGCTTGTTGGTTGGTATCACCACCACGTCGAGACCATAGATCTGGTTAAGCTCGAACGCTTCGGTATCGGCCGTGCCCGTCATGCCAGACAGCTTATCGTACAGCCGGAAATAGTTCTGGAAGGTGGTTGATGCCAGGGTCTGGTTCTCTTTTTGAACCTGGAGGCCTTCTTTGGCCTCTACCGCCTGGTGCAGACCATCGCTCCAGCGACGCCCGGGCATAGTGCGGCCGGTGTGCTCATCAACAATGACCACCTGGTCGTTTTGCAAAATGTAGTCGACGTTGCGCTGAAACATGTAGTGGGCTTTCAGGCCCGCCGTAACGTGGTGAAACAGCAAAAGATTGTGCGGTGCGTAAAGGGATTCGCCTTCTGGCAGCAAACCCGCATCCTGCAGCAGGGATTCAACCCGGTCATGGCCCTGCTCGGTCAGTTCAATGGAGCGATTCTTCTCATCGACCAGGAAATCGCCGTCTACAGCTTCTTCACCCTCGGTCGCTTCTTTGGCCGGTTTCAACGATGGAATCAGCTTATTGACCTGAATGTAGCGTTCGCTGGAATCTTCGGCAGCCCCGGAGATGATCAGAGGGGTCCGGGCTTCATCGATCAGAATGGAATCCACTTCATCCACAATGCCGAAAGCCTGACCGCGCTGGAATTTGTCTTTCAGGCTAAACGCCATATTGTCGCGCAGGTAGTCGAAGCCGAATTCGTTGTTGGTACCGTAGGTGATATCAGCCTGGTAGGCGGCCCGCTTTTCGTTCGGGTCCTGTTGTGAGACCACAATGCCGACTGTCAGCCCAAGCGCTTCATACAAAGGGCGCATCCATTCCGCATCACGCCGCGCCAGATAGTCGTTCACGGTGATGATGTGAACTCCTTTGGCAGGCAGGGCATTCAGGTAGGCAGCCAGGGTGGCTACGAGGGTTTTACCCTCGCCGGTCTTCATCTCGGCAATCTTGCCGGAGTTGAGCACCATACCGCCGATCATCTGCACATCGAAATGGCGCAAACCCAGTACGCGGCGGCTTGCTTCCCGCACCAGTGCAAAGGCTTCGGGGATCAGGCTGTCGAGCGATTCACCCTTTTCCAGCCGTTCACGAAATACAGCCGTCTGACCTTTGATCTCGTCGTCAGACAGGCGTTCCATGTCGGGTTCCAGGACGTTAATTCGCTGTACCAGGCGGGCCAATCGCTTAATTTCGCGGTCGTTCTTGGAACCGACCACCTTCTTCATCAGTGTCGTGAACATAGGAGAGTGTCGTTTTTTAGATTCGATTCAAAGACTTAGTGGTGGTCAACTATACTGACTGCAAGTGCTCTTGTCTTTGAAATTGTAAAAATAGTCTGGCGGGGGCTTTTCGGGCCATCACCCGAAAAGGTGAGGGGTGTCTATTTGGCCAAAACGCCCCGGACAGGACGCTAAAACCGGGCTACGCGATCGATGTATTTCGCCGGATCAACCGACTTGTCACGGTGCAGCACTTCAAAATGCACGTGCGGGCCAGTCGAGCGGCCGGTGCTGCCCATCAGGGCGACAACATCGCCCTTGCTGATCACATCACCTACGTTAACCAATATTTCCCGGGCATGAGCATAGCGGGTGACATAACCATTGCCATGGTTTACTTCGACCAGATTACCGTAGCCATATCGATCGCTCGCCCAGGTAACCACGCCGGCAGCGACGGCAATGACGTTCGAGCCTTCCTTACCAGCAAAGTCGACCCCGTCGTGCCAGGCTACGTTGCCATTGAAAGGGTCATTCCGGTAGCCATAACGGGAGCTCATCCAGCCGCGCTCAATAGGGCGGCCGGCAACAAAGGTAGAGGATTGTATTTTGCGGTCGCCCAACAGCGAGTCCAGTACAGACAATTGCTGCTCGCGGCTGTCGATCAGGCTGGAGAGTTCATTGAGGGCATTCACGAAATCGGGCGGTGAATAGGCATCACCGACATCGCTTTCCGGACCACCTACGGCCGGGTCGATGCTGAAATCAAACTCGCCGTCTTCAAGCTTGGCAACGTTAACCAGACGCTCACCGAGTGCGTCGAGGCGGGTCAGACGGGATTGCTGTTGGGCGAGTTTTACGGTTAGGGCACGAATCTGGTCTTCGGTATAACTGCGGGTACGTTCAAGCTCTTCTTCCTGAAACGCCATACGCTCCTGCCAGGCCTGAACCGCCCGGGAATCCATTACCAGAGGCGTATCGTCCTGATACCAGAGGTGCACCATGTAAGCGCCACTGCCCATCAGGCTGACCGCGATCAACACCAGGAATGCCACCAGCAGTGGCAATGATAACGTTCTGGAACGGCTATGACGCCGACTGACAAAGATCACGTTCATACTGCGCGATTACCTATCCTGAACAAGCGGCACGAAAGACCGGGACGAGTGTTTCGTGCGAACCGCCCGATCACCACTCAGTGCTGCCCTGCCAGTCGCAGGCGCCGTGATTGTGAGACCCGAGCGGTACACATGAGTTGTTAGCTTGTTGCAAGCACCGGCGCATAGGCGATGGGCACTGAAGCCGCTTCTTCATTTTCGAAAGTTACGAACTCCCAGGCGTCTTCCTGCTTGAGCAAAGCCCGTAACAGCAAGTTGTTCAGCCCGTGGCCCGACTTATAACCGACAAAGCGGCCAATCAGGCTGTGGCCCAGCAAGTACAGGTCACCCACGGCGTCCAGTACTTTGTGCTTGACAAACTCGTCTTCGTATCGGAGCCCATCTTCGTTCAAGATTTTGTAATCGTCAACGGCGATTGCGTTATTCACGCTAGCGCCCAGCGCCAGATTATTGGCTCTCAGGTACTCGAAATCGCGCATAAAACCGAACGTACGGGCCCGGCTGATCTCTTTCACAAAAGCCGTGGTGGAAAAATCCAGCTCGGCCGTTTGCGAACGATCACGAAACACCGGGTGATCGAAATCGATGGTGAATCGCACAGCAAAGCCTTCATAGGGCTCAAACCGGGCGATCTTGTCGCCATCTTCCACGATGACCGGCTTCTTAATACGAATAAAGCGTTTGGCCTTGCCCTGTTCTTCGATTCCGGCGGACTGCAGCAGAAAGACGAAGGGACCGGCGCTGCCGTCCATAATCGGCACTTCGGCCGCGCTGACTTCGATGTAGGCATTATCAATGCCCAGGCCAGCGCAGGCCGACAGCAGGTGCTCGACGGTGTCGATGCAGACATCACCCTTTACCAGGGTCGTCGACAAGGTGGTATCGCCCACATTCAGGGCATGGGCAGGAATTTCCACAACCGGATCAAGATCCGTGCGGCAGAAAACGATACCCGTGTCGACGGGCGCAGGTTTCAACGTCAGATACACCTTTTTGCCTGAGTGCAAACCCACGCCGGTAGCACGAATTGCGTTCTTGAGTGTTCTCTGTTTTACCATGCGTTCCGATCCTACTGTTTGGTTCAGCCAGTCGCTACTGGCTCAACGCCGTCAAAATATTAAGGGCAAGCATTCTACCAGAAGCTTGACAGCGAACCTACGCTATTTCTGTACAGATTCAGTCAGCCTGACGGCGCAAAAACGCTGGAATATCGAGGTAATCCAGGTCTTTCGCACTGCGCATTGGTTTGCTGTCTTCCGCTGCGGCTTCTGAAGGCTTGGCATTACGCACTGCAGTGGGGCGATCGAGCTTCTTGTAGTCGACACTGCCATCTGCTTTGCGGGTGTTATCTACCGCCACCTTGGGCTTGGCAGCCATGGCTTCGGCCTGGCCAATGCCAGTCGCTACCACGGTCACACGAATCTCATCACCCAATTCAGGATCAATAACCGTGCCAACTACAACAGTTGCGTCTTCAGAAGCGAATTCTTCGATGGTATCACCGACTTGAGTGAACTCATCCAGCCCCAGATCGACACCGGCTGAGATGTTGACGAGGATGCCTTTGGCACCATGCAGATCAACGTCTTCAAGCAGCGGGCTGCGAATCGCCATCTCGGCAGCTCTGACCGCACGGTCTTCTCCGGAGGCAATGCCACTACCCATCATCGCCATGCCCATCTCAGACATAACAGTCCTGACGTCGGCGAAGTCGAGGTTGATGGTACCGGGACGAATAATCAGGTCAGCGACACCTTGAACAGCGTTCAGAAGCACGTTGTTTGCTTCGGAAAAAGCTTCCAAAAGCGTCACATTCTTACCCAAAACGGTCAGTAATTTCTCGTTGGGGATAGTGATCAGTGAATCCACATGCTCGCGCAGCATGTCCAGACCTTCATTGGCGACCTTCATCCGGCGGCGGCCTTCAAACGGGAAAGGCTTGGTCACTACAGCGACGGTCAGAATGCCCAGTTCTTTGGCCACTTCTGCGACGACAGGCGCAGCGCCGGTACCGGTGCCGCCACCCATGCCCGCGGTGATGAACACCATGTCAGCGCCCTTGAGCACTTCGGCAATGCGCTCACGGTCTTCCAGCGCCGCCTGACGGCCTACTTCCGGGTTCGCACCGGCACCCAAGCCCCGGGTAATGCCATTACCCAGCTGCAGTTGGGTAGTGGCCTCTACGCCACGCAATGCCTGGGCATCGGTGTTGGCGCAAATGAACTCAACGCCATTGATGTGCGACTGCAACATGTGACGCACGGCGTTACCGCCGCCGCCGCCACAGCCAAACACCTTGATCACCGCCGCTTGCGGCTGTTCGTCGACGAGTGTGAACATATCGCCGCCGTTTACTTCCGGATCATAATGTTTCATTTTCCTGCTCCTTCCATTGTTTTAAGAATGGATGTTGTTGTTTCAGACCCGAAGGTCTGTGCCCTGAATGTGTGAGGGTCGTCCTGTCTTGGCTGCCACTTACTGCCTGAATGCGGCAACCGTCCTTTTTCCGATCCGGCGTACCGGCTCGGTCTTGCAAAATGGTTAAAAATTGTTCGCCATCCAGCTGCGAAACCGGGTCCAGGCGCTCTCTTTGGGAACCTGCGCCTGTTTGCGCACCCGAGTGGCGGGCTGCTTGCCGCCCTGAAGCTGCTTTAACCCGTACTGCAACAGGCCAACGCCGGTTGCGTGAATCGGGTTGGAGACCACATCCGACAAGCCCGAGACATTCTGCGGATAGGCCAGCCGGACTGGCACATGAAAAACCTCTTCGGCCAGTTCCACAGCGCCTTCCATCTTGGCAGTGCCACCCGTCAGTACGACTCCGGCCGGGATCATGTCTTCGAAACCGCTGCGGCGCAGTTCTGACTTGATCAGGTTAAACAGCTCCTCATAGCGCGGCTCGACCACTTCAGCCAGAGCCTGGCGGGTCAGTTCGCGCGCACTGCGGTCACCCACGCTCGGCACCTTGATGGTTTCATGCGCACCGGCCAATTGAGACAGCGCGCAGGCGTATTTGATCTTGATCTCTTCGGCATGCTGGGTCGGCGTGGCAAAGGCCATGGCGATGTCGTTGGTCACCTGGTCACCGGCAATCGGGATCACCGCCGTGTGGCGAATCGCGCCTTCAGTAAAAATCGCCATATCGGTCGTGCCGCCGCCAATGTCGACCAGGCAAACGCCCAGCTCCCGTTCATCGTCAGTCAGTACAGCCTGGGCAGAAGCCAGCTGCTCGAGAATGATCTGATCGACTTCCAGCCCACAGCGACGCACACATTTGTCGATGTTCTGCACGGCATTCTGGGCGCCAGTCACCAGATGCACCTTGGCCTCCAGTCGCACGCCACACATGCCCAAAGGCTCTTTAATACCTTCTTGTGAATCGATGATGTATTCCTGCGGCAGTATGTGCAGAATCCGCTGATCGGCCGGGATAGCGACGGCTTGGGCAGCATCGATCACGCGCTCAAGGTCAGCCTCGATCACCTCTTTTTCCTTGATCGCGACAATACCGTGGCTGTTCAGACTGCTAATGTGGCTGCCCGCGATGCCGACATACACAGAATGAATATCGCAGCCAGACATCAGTTCAGCTTCCTCAACCGCGCGCTGAATGCTCTGCACGGTGGATTCAATGTTCACCACCACGCCTTTTTTCAAACCGCGCGACGGGTGCGACCCCAGGCCAACAATCTCAATGCCGCCTTCGGCTGTCACCGTACCCACGATAGCGACGACCTTGGATGTACCGATATCCAGCCCGACGATCAATTTTCCCTGAAACGGCGATGTCATCTCTCACCTCATACCGATGGTTCAGAAGATGCCCGGTGTCCGACGGCCAGGCCGTTCGGATACCGCGCATCGATGTATTCAATCGTGCCGGGTGCCACGCCCTCTGCATTCAGCAGCACAACCACCCGACGTGTTCTTGCCAGCATGTCTTTGGACCCCAGCGCTACTTCAATGCCACTGTCCAGCGTGAGCGTCCACGCACCACGACGGTGCATTTCGACGCCATTGAGCCGCTGCCCTGCACCGGAAAAGACCCGGCTAAACTGCAGGTATTGCTCCATCACGCGCTTGGCCTGTGCGTCCGGCCCACTCAATTCAGCCAGAACCAGTTCAGCAACCGGACGGCTCAGCGGCTCACCGTCGCTGTTTAGCACCTGATCGCCGTTCCAGCGGGCGACCGGCTCATGCTCGGTTACGGCCAGTTGCAACCGGTCGGGCCAGGCTTTGGTGACACTCACTTCGGCTATCCAGGGCAACTGTTCCAGCCTCTGCTGCACCTCACCCGGCGCAATGGTCAGCAAGCTGCGCCCGCGGAAAGCCTCCATGGCCGTATCCAACCTGTTGCGATCTTCATAAACCAGCAGTTCATCCACCTGCCAAGTGGTGACCGCCATGGGGCGCCAGTCCAGTGATACGTCCTGCTCGGTCACCCACCGACCACCAACAACCAATACCGCGACAGCCAAACCACCCGCCAATGCCTGCGCTGACAGGCGCAGTGCGCGCCGCCAATTGCGCGGCGGTTTGCTGGGCTTGCGCGGTACAGCGCCCTGGCCGCGTCGCTTGTGCTCGGTCACGCCCGCTGCTCCGGCACCGTGGCCAGAATCCGGTGCATCAGCTCCGGCAATGGCCAGCCATGCGCTACCGAGGCTTTGGGCACCAGGCTGTGATCGGTCATACCCGGAATGGTGTTCACTTCCAGCACAAAGGGCTGTCCGGCACTGTCCATCATCAGGTCAACCCGCCCCCAGCCCTGGCAGCCCAGCGCCTGAAAGGCTTTTACCGACAGTGCTTTCACCTCGGCTTCCTTAGCGTCCGATAAACCCGAGGGCAAGGCATAGTGGGTGTCGTCTGCAATGTATTTGGCGTTGTAATCGTAAAACCCGGACGCCGGCTGCAAGCCAATCACCGGTAATGCCTGATCTCCGATAACAGCGACGGTGTATTCCTTGCCCACCACGAACTGTTCGATCATGACCTCGGTGTCGAACTGGAACGCCAGCGCACAGGCTTCACTCAGACCGGAAGCGTCTTCGACCCGGCTCATACCAATACTCGAACCTTCATGCACCGGTTTGACCATGACCGGGTATTCCAGCTGGCTAGCCAGTGCCGTGCATTCTTCTGCCGATCGCACCACCGCAAACGGCGGTGTCGCAATCTGGCTAGCGCCGAACACCCATTTACTGCGCAATTTGTCCATTGCCAGAGCCGACGCCAGAACGCCACTGCCCACATAGGGTATGCCCAGCCATTCGAGCAGGCCTTGCAGCGTGCCATCTTCGCCGCCCCGGCCATGCAGCACCGGGAATACCAGATCAAGCCCGGTGGTTTGCAGCCAGCTGATCAGCTCCGGACGACCGGTTACGTCGTGCTCGGCCACCTGATACCCTGCCTCTTGCAAGGCCCGGATAACGGTACGTCCACTGCCCAGAGCAACCTCGCGTTCAGCTGACTGCCCGCCATACACCACACCCACACGTGGGAATCGCGCCAGGGTTTCAGTATTGACGAATGCAGCACCGGTCATGATTCAAACCCCAGCCTTGCTGCAGCAATGTCGGCCGACAGCGCCCCAACATCACCCGCGCCCTGCGTTAACAGGATGTCTCCGGCCCGCAACACATCAGGCAGTACATTCAGCACCTTGTCTTTATGTTCGATAAAAATCGGATCTACCCGGCCGCGCAGCCGGATGCTACGACTCAGACTGCGGCCATCGGCACCGGCAATGGTCTCTTCCCCGGCCGGATACACATCCAGTAACAACAACACATCGACTTTGGACAACACGTCGACGAAGTCTTCATACAGATCCCGGGTGCGGCTGAACCGGTGCGGCTGAAACATCACCACCAGGCGACGATCTGGCCAGCCCTGACGAATGGCATCGAAGGTCACTTCCAGTTCGCGCGGGTGGTGTCCATAGTCGTCGACCAGCATCACCTCACCACCGGGAACCGGGTATTCGCCCTGCAACTGGAACCGGCGACCCACGCCTTCAAAACCGTTAAGCCCCTGGCAGATGGCGTCGTCCGTCATGCCTTCATCGGTCGCAACGGCAATGACGGCCAAGGCATTCAGCACGTTATGCATGCCAGGCATATGCAGCACGATGTCGAGCGGCTCGTGTCCGCTTGGCCGGTGCACACGGAACTCGGTCCGGCCACTGATCTGACGAACATCCACAGCGCGGTAGTCGGCATCCGAGGCCAGCCCATAGGTTACAAACTGGCGTGACAGGCGCGGCAATATGGATTGAATGTGCTCATCATCGGCACACAGCACCGCCAGCCCGTAAAACGGCAGGTTGTGCAGAAACTGGATGTAGGTGTCTTTGAGCTTTTCGAAATCACCTTCGTAGGTATCCATGTGATCGGCATCGATATTGGTGACGATCGCCGTCATCGGTTGCAGATGCAGAAAGGAGGCATCGCTCTCATCCGCTTCAGCCACCAGATAGCGGCTGGTGCCCAAACGGGCATTGCTGCCCGCGCTGTTGAGCTTGCCGCCAATCACAAAGGTCGGGTCAAAACCACCCTGCGCCATCACCGAGGCCATCAGCGATGTGGTGGTGGTTTTGCCATGTGCACCGGCAATGGCAATGCCGTGCCGGTAGCGCATCAGTTCGGCCAGCATTTCGGCACGGCGAACCACGGGAATGCGACGATCCAGTGCCCATTTCACTTCCGGGTTCAACGGGTTAATGGCACTTGACACCACCACAACATCAGCGCCAATAACGTTATTCTCATCGTGACCGATAAACACCGTGACACCCATGGCGGCCAGCCGCTCGGTAGTCACGCTGTCTTTCAGGTCGGAACCACTGATGTTGTAGCCCTGGTTATGCAACACCTCAGCGATGCCACACATGCCAACACCGCCGATGCCGATAAAATGGATGCGGCGAATGCGGCGCATTTCAGGAATCGGAAACTCTTGTCCGTTGTTTATATCCAGGCGCGTCATGCCGCGTCCTCCACTGCCAATTCGTTAATCACCGAGACTACTCGCTGCGCGGAGTCCCGTATTCCGCAGCGCCAACTGTTCGTGGCCCGGGTCTTCAATTCGGTTCGGTGGCTGTGCCAGTAGGTCAGGCGTTCAGCCAGCCAGGTGCCAGTAAAGTCGGCCTGGTCGATCAGCTCAGCGGCCTGTTCATTCACCAGCCATTCGGCATTGCGAACCTGTTGCTGATCGCGATGCCAGGGGTACGGCACCAGAATGCTGTAGGCACCTACGGCGGCGAGTTCCGATACCGTCGATGCACCACTGCGGCACACCACCACATCGGCCCAGGCGTAGGCTTTGGCCATATCGTCAATAAACTCAACGACGCTGCCTTCTACGCCAGCGGCCTGATAGGCCGCCAGGGTTGCTTCAACTTTGCCACGGCCCGCCTGATGCCAGAGTTCGGGGCGTGTTGACTGGGTAAGCGCGCCAACGGCACGGGGCACAACCTCGTTCAATGCCTGGGCACCCTGACTGCCGCCCATCACCAGCACCCGCAACCGCCGGTGACCACCGAGGCCGCGCTGTACCGGCTCTCCCAGCCCAAGCAGTGCCTTGCGCACCGGGTTCCCGACCACTTCCACATCGCCGGCAAAGGTGCCGGGGAAAGCCTGCAACACCCGGGTCGCGCGCCCGGCCAGGCGAGCGTTGGTCAGGCCGGGAATGCCATTTTGTTCATGCAACACCAGCGGTACCCGGCGCAACAACGCCGCAATACCACCCGGTGCCGACGCATAGCCGCCAAAACCAACCACTACGCCGGGGCGCAACTGGGTCAACACCGACCAGGCTTGAGCCAGTGCGCGAATCAGATTCAGCGGCGCCATCAATTTGCGAAGCAGCCCACCGCCCTGCCAGGCAGAAACCGACAGGGCGTGAAGGTCATATCCGGCTTTTGGCACCAGCGTCATTTCCATGCCACGACGCGCACCCAGCCAGCTCACGGCATAACCGGCTTCCTGCAGCGCTTCAGCCACTGCCATCGCCGGGAAAATATGACCGCCGGTTCCGCCAGCCATGATCAGCACACGCTTCATTTGGCCCCCTTCGCGCTCATGCGCAAGGTTTCGCCATAAACACGATTAACCAGTGCTACCAACGCCATGCACACCAGCAGGCTGGTCCCGCCCGCGCTGACGAATGGCAAAGTGAGGCCCTTGGTAGGCAACAAGCCGGTATTCACACCGACGTTGATAAAAATCTGAATCGAAAACAGCATGGCGATGCCGTAGCTGACAAAAGCACCGAACAAATACCCTTTTTGCTCTGCCAGACGGCCAATGGCGAACATCCGGTAAATCAGCGCCGTAAAGAGCCCCAGTACAACCATCACGCCGACCAGGCCCAGCTCTTCACCAATAATGGCCAGAATAAAGTCGTTGTGGGCCTCCGGCAGGTAGAACAGCTTCTGCATGGAATTGCCCAGGCCAACGCCAAACCATTCACCCCGTCCAAAAGCGATCAGAGACTGGGTAAGCTGGTAGCCGCTGCCATAGACGTTCTCTTCCGACCAGGGGTCCATGAACGACAACAGCCGCTGTACTCGGTAGCTCTGTGCAAACGCCATCAGCGTTACTGCACCTGCCGCCGCGAGCACGGCCAGGAAAAACTGGCCGGCCTTGACGCCCCCCAGAAACAACATGCCGAGAATGGTACCGATCACCACCACCACGGTGCCGAAATCGGGCTCCAGCAACAGCAACACCACCATCACCGACATCACCAGCAAGGGTTTAACGAACCCGGACAGACGGCTGATGACTTCATCCCGGCGCCTTACCAGATAAGAGGCGACGTACAGAATCATCGCGACCTTGCCCAGTTCGGAAGGCTGAAAACCCACCGGGCCGAGATCAATCCAGCGCCAGCTGCCTTTTACTTCCCGGCCGATGCCCGGTATCAGCACCAACACCAACAGAACCATCGCCAATACCAGTAGCAGCCAGCTGAAGGATTGCCACAATCGCAACGGCACCGCACTCACCAGATAGGCCAGGCCAAAGCCGAGCACCATGTAAACCGCATGGCGCAAAACAAAGTGGTGAGGCACACCGAACGTCTGTTCACTCACATCGATGGATGCCGAGCCGATCATCACCAGACCAATCAGCAACAGCGCCATGCTGGTTCCCAGCAAAACCCGGTCGGGCTGCCACATGGGTTGATAGGCAACCGCCAAACGATCAGACAGTAACGGCAGGGCATTCGCCTGAGCAGTCATAGGCGCGCCTCCACCCAGGACCGAAACACATTGCCCCGATGCTGAAAGTCATTGAACTGATCAAAACTGGCACAGGCAGGTGACAACAACACAATGTCGCCGGTGAGCGCTTCTGCTTCGGCTCCGGCCAGTGCCTGCTCCATGGTGTCGGCCCGGTGAACGGTGCTGGACCGTCCGCCAGCGGACAGCGCGGCGACAATCTGCTCCTGATCCTGACCAAACACCCAGGATGACTTGCACAACTTCGCCACCGGCTCGTTCAACGAACTGAAATCGGCCCCCTTGCCCTGACCACCCAGCAACAGGATCAGGCGCCCTGGATGATCACGGCCCAGTCCATCGACAGCGGCCAGGGTGGCACCCACGTTGGTGCCTTTTGAATCATTCACAAACTGCACACCATTAATGGACCCAACGGGCTCGCACCGGTGCGGCAAGCCTTTAAAGGACTTCAAGGATGCCAGAATGGCGTCGCGGCCCAGGCCAATGGCCTTAGCCAGCGCCATTACCGCCAGGGCATTGCTGCGATTGTGACGACCAGGCAAGGCAACGTCGCTTGCCGGGAACCACAGGTCACGACCACAGGCCAGCCAGGCTTCGCCTTCATGCTCCAACACTCCAAACTGATTCAGATCGGGCTGACCCAGGCCAAAGGTTGTCTGGGCGACACCGGTTGGCAGCAACGGCGAGGTAAGAACGTCATCCCGGTTATACACAGCGTGACGGCAGCCAAAGTAAATACGCTGCTTGGTTTGCTGGTAGGCGGCAAAGCTCGGGTAACGGTCCTGATGGTCCTCGGACACATTCAGTACCGTGGCCACATCGGCACGTAAGGGCCCGACCAGCTCCAACTGAAAGCTCGACAGCTCCAGAATCGCCAACTCGACGGGCTCCTCCAACAAAGTAAGCGCCGGCTGCCCGAGATTGCCTCCAACCACATAAGACAGCCCGGCACGGCTGGCGATATCCGCCAGCCAACTGGTGACCGTCGATTTGGCATTGGACCCGGTGATCAACACGGTGCGGCCCTGATGCGCCTGGCAAAACAGCTCGATGTCGCTGCTCAGACGGACTCCGTTAGCGAGCGCCGTCTGAACCGCCGGAGTCGATAGCGGCACGCCCGGACTCATCACCAGGACATCCACCCGGGTCATGACATCGGCATCAAAGCCACCGAGCGTGACGTCAACGTCCGGAAATTCAGCCCGCAACGTATCCAGCCCCGGGGGCGTCTGCCGGCTGTCGATCACCGAAACCAACTTGCCCTGCGCCACCAGATAACGGACACACGACAGCCCCGTAGCCCCAAGGCCCACGACTAAATAATGTGTGTCTGCTGCTATCAGTGCCATATCAGCGAATCTTCAACGTTGCCAAACCGATCAGCACCAGAATGACGGTGATGATCCAGAACCGAACAATGACCCGGGGTTCGGGCCAGCCTTTTAATTCATAGTGGTGGTGCAGGGGTGCCATCCGAAAAATCCGCCGGCCGGTCAGCTTGTATGACGCGACCTGCAGAATCACCGATACCGTCTCGGCCACGAAAACACCGCCCATAATAAACAGCACCAACTCCTGCCGAACGATCACTGCCATCACACCCAGGCAGGCGCCTAGCGCCAGCGATCCCACATCCCCCATAAATACCTGGGCCGGATAAGTGTTGAACCACAAAAAACCGAGGCCGGCGCCGACCAGTGAGCCACATATGATGATCAGCTCACCCGCGCCCGGCACGTAGGGAATCTGCAGGTATTCTGAATACACCGTATTGCCGCCAACGTAAGCCAGCACGCCCAGAGCGCCACCGACCAGTACCGTGGGCAGAATCGCCAGGCCGTCCAGGCCATCGGTCAGGTTGACCGCGTTGGACGTGCCGACAATGACGAAATAGGCCAGCACCACAAAAAAGCCACCCAGTACAATGGCGATGTTCTTGAAAAACGGCACATAAAGGGTGTTCGCCACAATGTAATCACCTGATGTCCAGAACAGCGCCAGCGCACCGCCCAGACCAAACACCGACTGCCACAAATACTTCGAGCGGGCCGACAAACCGCGACTGTCACGCTTGACCACCTTGCGATAATCATCAACCCAGCCAATGGCGCCAAAACCGGCGGTCACCAGAATGGTGATCCAGATGTAACGATTACCCAGATCAGCCCACAGTAGCGTCGACACAACGATCGACACCAGAATCAGTGCGCCGCCCATAGTCGGGGTGCCAGCCTTGCTCAAATGACTCTGAGGTCCGTCGGTCCGAACCGACTGCCCAATCTGGTACTGACGCAGTGTCCGAATCAGCCAGGGGCCCAGAACCAGCGACACACCAAGCGCCGTCAGCACGCCAAAAATGGCTCTCAGTGTCAGGTACTGCAACACGCCGAAGCCGGAGTGGAGCTGAATGAGGTACTGTGTCAACCAAACAAACATCAAGGTTTCCTTTTCAGGGTTTCTACGACCCGTTCCATACCTGCACTGCGCGATCCCTTGACCAGTACTGCGGTGGTTTCTGTCAATCTGGATGGCAATGCATCCAGCAATTGCTTCAACGTTTCAAATGACTGACCGCCAAAGGCGTTGGCGGTCACGGATGATTCAGTTCCCAGCGTCCAGAGCGACTGAATGCGGCCTCGCGCGTATACACCCAGCTCCTGGTGCAGAGCGTGGCTATCGTCGCCAAGCTCCGCCATATCGCCCAATATCAGCAAGGTATCGCTGCTTTGCTCCGCCAATACATCGATGGCGGCTTTAACCGACGCCGGACTGGCGTTGTAGGCATCGTTGATCAGAATACCGCCATGCCCGGACACCAGCGGTTCCAGTCGGCCGGGCTCGGGCTGCATTTGTGACAACCCCTCGGCGATATCCAAAGGTGAAACCCCGGCCAGCCAGGCCGTTGCCGCAGCAGCGGCCGCGTTCAGCGCCATGTGCTTGCCCAGCATCGACCAGGAGACCGAAATATCACCATCGGGCAACGACAGGGTGAATTCACTGCCGGTGCCCGAAGCCTGGAAAGACAACAGGCATACATCTGCACGGCTGTGCTGCCCGAAACTGATCACTCGACGATCAACCGCCCGCTTCAGCCAGCCCTGATAACCCGGGTCGTCATGATTAAGTACACAACCGCCATCGCGTTCGGTGCCTTCAAGAATCTCGCCTTTAGCCTGGCGAACCTGTTCCAGGCCACCAAAGCCGCTTGAATGGGCTTCAGACGCATTCAGCAGCAGACTGATGTGCGGACGGGAGAAGCGGGTCATCCATTCAATCTCTCCGATAGCACTGGCCCCCATTTCAAGCAACACGCGCTGATGCTGATCACTCAACCTAAACCAGGTCTTCGGTACACCAATGTCGTTATTGAAATTGCCCTGTGTCGCCAGCAACCCGGGCTGCTGGTTAAAAATATGCTGTAACATTGACCGGGTAGAGGTCTTACCGGCGCTGCCGGTAATGGCCACCACCTGGCCTTCAAATGCGTTGCGCAGCAGCCCGGCCAAATACCCCAGCGCCAGCCGCGTGTCGTCCACCACTATTTGCGACACCGGGCAGTCAGCAACGGGGTTATGCACGACAATAGCCGCCGCCTGCTTGAAAATGGCGGTCGTCACATAGTTGTGCCCGTCGAACAGGTCGCCCACCAATGCAACATAGACATCGCCTGGTGCAACGGTGCGACTATCGGTTGAGACCTCCCCGATAACCCGGTCTTCACCAATAAGCTGCCCCTGACAGGCAGAAGCCCACTGACTCAGTGTCGGACTACTCCACATGGTTAACCTCCTGCCAGGCCAACACCGTTTCCTGATCTGAAAACGGATGCCGTGTACCCATGATTTCCTGATAGGCCTCATGGCCTTTTCCTGCAATCAGCAACACATCACCTGCGCCGCAGCGCGCCAGCGTTTGCTCGATGGCGGACCGCCGGTCGGGGATTTCAGTCACACGATCCGGGTGGGTAAAGCCCGGCCGGATATCAGCCAGAATGGCTGCCGAGGCCTCACCACGAGGGTTATCGTCGGTGACCACCACAAAATCGGCTCCCTGCTCGGCTGCGGCGCCCATTTCGGGGCGCTTGCCGGGATCGCGGTCTCCGCCGCAGCCAAAAATCACACCCAGTCGCCCGGATACATGGTCCCGGCAGGCCGACAGCGCCTTGCTGACGGCATCGGGCGTGTGGGCATAGTCAACGACCACGGTGAGGCCTGAGTCGAGCGTCAGTTTTTCCATACGACCCTTGACCGGGCGCAAGGTCGATAACACCCGCGCGGCGGTCGACAAGGGTACAGATTCAGACAGCAGCACCGAAAAAGCGGCCAGTGCATTGCTCAGGTTAAATTGCCCGAGAAGAGGAAGATTCAATTCAGTTTCGCCCCAGGGCGTTGCGATCACAGCATCGATGCCACCGGGATGGCACTGGTGAGAAACCACGCGAACATCTGCCTCGGGCGCATGACCAAAGGTAATGACCCGCTCGGCCACAATGGTGTCCAGATGCTGCTGCACCCAGGCATCGTCGAGGTTCACAATGGCATTCACCAGGCCCGGCCGCTGGAACAGAGTCCACTTGGCGTTGCCGTAGGCTTCCATGGTGCCGTGATAGTCCAGATGGTCACGGCTCAGATTGGTGAAGACCGCCGTCTTGTAACGCACACCGGCAACCCGTCCCTGAACCAGACCGTGGGACGACACTTCCATCGCACAGAAACGCCCACCCTGGTCGCGCTGGCGCGCCAGCTCACGGTGCAAGCGCACCACATCGGGCGTAGTGTTAATGGTTTCCTGCAAGGCACCCCACAAGCCCTGACCATTGGTGCCGATGATGCCGCAGCGCTTACCCAGGTAATCCAGCGACTGGGCAATGTACTGGCAGGTCGACGTCTTACCGTTGGTGCCGGTAATGCCGATCATTTGCAGGTGGTCACTCGGTGCCTGATAAAAATCGTGCGCCAGCTCACCCAACCGGGCTTTAAGATCGGAAACGACCACAACCGGCACGTCAGTGCCGGTGACCGGGTGTTCAGCGATGACCGCAACCGCACCAGCCTTGACCGCCGCGTCTATATAATCATGACCATCAACGGCCGCCCCTTTCAGTGCAATGAACACATCCTTGCGGCCCACTTCACGGCTGTCGAGCGTCAGATCGCGCACGGCCAGTCCAGACAGCTCAGGAATACCAGGCAAACCATTATGCAGAGGCATCATTGATCACCCTCCATGCGTGCCTGGGGTGGAATCAGATCCGGCTCGACGCCCAGTAAAGGCAGTGCCTGCCGCATAATGCCGTTAAATACCGGAGCAGCCACCCGACCACCATAATAAGCATCGGAAGGGGGTTCGTTGATCACCACCACGGTGACCACCTCGGGATTTTGAGCTGGCGCCACTCCAACAAAAGTCGACATATAGCGATCGTCAAAATAGCCTTCACCGCCCACCTTGTGCACGGTACCTGTCTTGCCTGCCACACTGAACCAGTCGAGCGTGGCGGAGGTGCCGGTACCGCCCGGTTGCACCACGGTTTCCATCATCGCCAGGACCTGACTGGAGATTTCGCCGGAGATAACCTGAGGGCCCGTCTCAATGGGCGCATCCATCAAAATGCGAGCGTTGACCTTGTGTCCGCCATTGGCCAGGGTCGAATAAGCTTGGGCCAATTGCAGTGGCGTGACCGCAATCCCATAGCCATAGGCCATGGACGCTTGCTCGACCGGCCGCCACTCCACCTGATTCGGCAAGCGGCCAACCGCTTCACCGGGGTAGCCAATGCCCGTACTCTGACCCAGACCCAGCGAGTAGAGCATGTTCCAGATATCCTGCCCTTCGAGCGCCAGCGCTACCTTGGCCATGCCAATATTGCTCGATTTGGTAATAATGCCGGTCAGATCCAGTTCACCGTAATTGCGAAAATCGCGAATGGTGTAGCTGCCCAGCCTCATATAGCCAGGACTGGTATCAATAACGGTGTCGGGCCGGAACTGGCCACTTTGCAGCGCAACCGCCATGGTAATGGGCTTCATCACCGAACCCGGCTCAAACTGATCGGTCATCGCCCGGTTACGCATGGCGGCAGGCGTCATGCTGGCCCGATTATTGGGGTTAAAGCCAGGCTGGTTCACCATAGCCAGCACATCACCGGTATGCACATCCATCATGACTACCGACCCGCCGGTTGCGCCCATCTGCGTCACGGCTTTCTTCAGCTCCCGGTAGGCCAGATACTGCAACCTCAGATCCAGAGTCAGACTCAGATCCCGACCGGCCTTGGGGGCTTCCAGCTCGCCAACATCACGCACCGACCGGCCAATCAGATCGCGAATCACTTCTTTCTTGCCAGCACGTGACTGCAGTTGCCGGTCGTAAGCCAGTTCAATACCTTCCTGACCACGGTCGTCAATATCCGTTATCCCAACGATATGACTGGCCACTTCACCCGCTGGGTAATACCGCTTGTATTCGGTCAGCCCATAAACACCGGGAATGCTCAGCGCCAGAATTTCTTCCGCGTCAGAAGGCGCCAGGTGCCGGGTTACGTACATGAACGCGCGGTGTTGCTGGCGGCGCGCCGCCAGCGTGCGCTCACTCACCCCTGATGCCGCCGCGAGACGGCTGATATCGGACTCGCCAAGCTCGCGAGGGTCTGCCCAGACAGAAACCACGGGCGTGCTGACCGCGACCGGCTCACCATGGCGATCGGTCAACATACCGCGGGGCGCGTTAATCACTTCCGCACGCTGCCAGCGCGAGGTACCCTGGTCGATCAGAAACTCCTTCTCAAGTACCTGCAAACTGAGCACGCGCCAAACCACGACCGCCAGCAGAGCCAGCAGCACGATTTGAACAAAATGAAAGCGCCAGTTTGCCAACATGTTTTTTCTGGTTTCCCTTTTAAGTGACTTAACTCAATCTGTTTGTATTTGCCGTTCGTTTCGGTTCAACCAACGCATCTGCTCTGGCTCAGGTTCCGACATACCCAACTCTTCGCGTACCAGACGCTCGACCCGGGCAGGAGACGAAAAAGCGCTCTCTTCCAGCAGCAAGCGCCCCCACTCTTCTTCCAGGCGCTGCCCTTCCAGTCTCAACGACTCCAACTGGGCAAACTGCACTCGGGTCTGGTAGGTCACCTGAATGACCCCGAAGGCGGACACCAGTACCGCAACCAGCAACCCCAGCGTCAGCAATCGGGCTGGCCAGGACATCACCAGACCTCCATCACAACTTCTCAGCAACCCTGAGGGTTGCACTGCGCGATCGAATATTGCCCTGCACTTCAGCCGCACTGGCCTTGATCGGTTTACCCACCTTTTTCATGGTGCGCGGAATCTCTGCCTCAAGCACCGGCAAACCCGGCGGTAATTCAGGGCCCTGCTCCTGCTCACGAATAAACTGCTTAACCAGCCGGTCTTCCAGGCTGTGAAAGGTAATGACCGCGAGCCGGCCACCGGGGGCCAGCAATTCAACGCAGTCGGCCAGCAGCGTTTCCAGATCAGCCAGCTCTGCGTTGATGTGAATGCGGATTGCCTGAAAACTGCGCGTTGCCGGGTGCTTGTGACGCTCCCAGGCCGGGTGCGCCTTCGACACGATGTCCGCCAACTGCAAGGTTGTGGTAATGGGTACCTCACCGCGCGCGCGCACTATGGCGCGGGCAATCCGGCGGCTGTAACGCTCATCGCCGTAGCGAAACAGTACATTGGCCAGATCTGTCTCGCCGACATGCGCAATCCACTGCGCTGCACTGACGCCCGAGGTCGGATCCATGCGCATATCCAAAGGGCCATCCGCGCGAAAACTGAACCCCCTGCTGGCATCGTCCAACTGCGGCGAAGACACTCCCAGGTCCAGCAAGATGCCATTGACCCGGCCGGCCAGATCGCGCTGCTGCAACTGAGATTTCAAATCGGCGAAGCTGGCGTGGCAGACGCTTACCCGGGAATCCTGCTCAGCCAGCTCATTAGCCGTCGCTATCGCCAGCGGGTCCTTATCAACCACGACCAACTGGCCCGCAGGCGCCAATTGCTCTAACAACAAACGGCTGTGACCGCCCCGCCCGAAGGTACCGTCGACGTAGACGCCATCCGCCACCTGCAATGCCGCCACGGTCTCGTGCAGCAAAACGGTTTCATGACTGAACGCCTGGTCCGGTGTTGGGGTCACAGTGAAATTTGCTCCAGTTCTTCAGTTAAGGTGTCTTCATCGCCAGCTTCATCCAGGTAGGCATCGCGCGTGCGCTCCCACAGTTCTTCCGACCACAATTCAAATTTGTTGCCCTGACCCAGCAGGACGACTTTTTTATCCAGGCTGGCATAATCGCGCAGCGGCGGCGGAATCAGCACCCGGCCGGAACCGTCCATCTCCACATCCGTCGCATGACCGACCAGCAACCGCTGAATACGGCGGGCCGCTTTGTTGAAGCTGGACAGTGCAGTGATTTTTTCCTGAATGACTTCCCACTCATCCAGCGGGTAGATCAGCAGACAGCGGGCTTCAGTATCAATGGTGACCACTAGCTGGCCTTCGGCCAGCGCCTGTAACACCGAGCGGTAACGACTAGGCACGGCGAGGCGACCCTTGGCATCCAATGCCAGGGTGTGCACTCCTCGGAGCATGATTGTGTCGGTCGCTCGTGCCATGGTGGTCGTAATCCGTTGTATTGGTCTGACTTCCTGTTGGGTTGTGCCGGATGCGTGCCCGGATGCCTAACGGCCAATTCCGGTCAATCCCTGCCCTTCAAACCCACTTTTTGCCACTTTTCTCCACATAACGACACTATAGGAGCCACGCGACCCACAAGCAAGTGGTCACTAGCCGGGGAGCTTCAGAAAAAACCACTAAAAACAGCAAGTTAGGAAATAGCGCACAAACTCGCACCTCAAAGTTAGCGACCACTAACACACCAAACCCAAGCAAACAGACCAACTTGGCCGCTCAAGTTAAAGTGACACATTAAGTTAAAGAATATTTTGGAATATAAAACCAATTAATAAGTCGACCAGGGAATTAGAGAAGCAGAACACCGGTCAGATGTGAAACGGCGCACAGCCGCATCGTTACGGGCTTTGCGGTTTGCTGACAATGGACAAAAGGGAAGTGGAGAACCAACTCACTCAATTTAAAAAATACGCCAATAAAAGCTGAGGTAAGAATTTTTTTCTGGAAGACGCTTGCATTGGGGTTTAAACGAATTAATGGAGATCTATTCAAAACGACGCCAAGCAAGTGCAGGCTGCCGGGTTAACCTGTTCGTGGGAGTCCGCAGCAAGGACTAAAACGCCAGGAGCGTTTTAGCACGAGCGCAGCGAGCCCGGAGGGTGAATCCCATGGAGGGGATTCATATTCTGCGGCCTAGGATCCATGGATGGATTTACGCCGACTCCGAACAGGTTAACCCGGTAGCCTGCACGGCCCCGATGATTCGGGGGCATACCAAGGAGGATAAAAGAGTGCGAGTCAGCCGATAAGCCGGGTTCTGTCGTGGACAGTCATTCGTCTAGCCCTGCAGTCACCCGCAGGGTCAAGCAGCCTACCCGGTCCCGACGCGGGCCGCGCCTTAGTGGGACCCTATTTGGCCTTGCTCCAGGTGGGGTTTACCATCGCCAGCTCTGTTACCAGACCTGCGGTGCGCTCTTACCGCACCTTTTCACCCTTACCGCTCGCAAGCGAACGGCGGTTTCCTTTCTGCTGCACTTTCCGTCGGCTTTCGCCGCCCAGACGTTATCTGGCACCCTGCCCTGTGGAGCCCGGACTTTCCTCTCCTTCTTTCGAAGCAGCGACTGCCTGGCCAACTCGCGGGGCGCACAATACGGGAAACCCGACGAATCGCAAGTGTTTTTCTGTCGCTGAGACCCTGAACTTCAGTCCGCCCTGTTCAAACCGGTAATCAGCTCATACCACTCTTTCTTGCGCCCACCTATTAATGACACCATGGCCGCCGCTGCCTGCTTGGGCGGCATCAGCGGCGCAAGCACATCCGCCAGCGCCTTAGGGTCCAGTCCAACCGACTGATCGGCTCGCGCCTCGCCGGCCACCATCACCACAAACTCACCTTTGCGCTGATGCTCATCCGCCTCGACCCTGGCCAACACTTCTTCGAGCGTGCCACGCAACACCGTCTCGAAGGTTTTGGTCAGCTCCCGGGCAACCACCACCCGCCGTTCGCCGCCGTAGACCGACATCATGTCCGTCAGGCTGGCGAGAATGCGGTGGCTGCTTTCGTAAAACACCAGGGTGTGGGGGCTCTCTGCACAGGCTTGCAACGCTTTTTGCCGGGCGGCCGTCTTAGCTGGCAGAAAGCCTTCGAAGCGCCAGTGATCCGTTGGCAGACCCGCGACACTCAAGGCGGTAATAACCGCGCTGACCCCAGGAACCGGGTGCACCGGAAAGCCAGCGTCGGCAACGGCCTGAACCAGGTGATAGCCCGGGTCGGAGATCAGCGGCGTACCGGCATCACTGATCAGTGCCACCGACTGCCCCTGCTCCAGTAAAGAAACAATAAAGTGTCCGCGGTCACGCTCATTGTGCTCATGGACAGAAATGAGCCGGGGCGACGCCCCCAGATGATCCAGAAGACGGCGGCTGTGCCGGGTATCTTCCGCACAGCAGACATCCACTGACGACAGCACCAAGACCGCACGGCGCGTAATATCATCCAGATTTCCGATGGGCGTCGCGACGACATAAAGAGCCGCTGGCAGAGTTGTATTGACAGACATGAGACCTCGGTTGGGTGGTGCCAGAAGCACCCGGGCAGACTAGGGTTAACGGGAACGGTAATAACCGACACTGTACCAGAAGCGGGTTCCTTACAGGCAACGCCCTATTTCATCTTCACTTTATTCAGTAGAATGCCAGTAATCCATTGTAACCAGCGCCCGGTCCATGTTGAAAATGCCCATCACCAAAACTGCCCTGTCACTCTGCATCGGGGTTGCCATCGCGCTGCTGGCTGGCTGTGCCAGCCAGTCAACCACTTCGGACCCGGTGTCGGATGAATCGGCACAAACGGTCGACGGCCTGGTCGATCAGCGCCTGGACCAGGCGCAGGCCTTGCTTGAAGACTACCAGGTCAATGAAGCCGAGGTGGTGCTGAGCGGTCTTCAGTTCAATCAGCTAACCACGGCACAGCGCACGCGTTACGCCCAACTCAGAGCCGAGCTTGCGCTGACTCTGGGTGACGGCAATGAAGCACTCAACTGGCTCAGTGGTGACCGCGCCGCCCTGTTCGATGGTTTGCCACTGGAGCAACAAAAAGTCATCAGCCTGATGCGGGCGGAAGCTTACGAATATTCAGGCAACTATTTGTCGGCCGCGCGTGAGCGAATATTTCTGGCGCCGGTTCTGGAAGATGATGATGCCCGCTTTAACAACGAACAGATTTGGTTTGACCTTCAACTGGTGCCCGAAGAATCGATTCGGGATCTGGTTGCTGCAGAATCGAGCCCCGACCTGACCGGCTGGCTCGAGCTGGCGCTGATCGCACGGGACAATCCGGACGACCTGCGCCGACAGGTGATCGCCATCGACGAATGGATCAACAGTCACCCGTCACACCCGGCCGCTCAAAACATCCCTGGCGACCTGGCGTTACTGCGCCAACTGGCCAACACCCAGCCACGCAACATTGCAGTACTGCTGCCACTGTCCGGTCCGTTGGAGATGGCCGGCAAAGCCATACGCAGTGGTTTGCTGGCAGCCTGGTACGAGTCGAGCCTTGAAGAGGGCGATGTCCCTTCCCTGACCTTCTTCGACACCACCAAAAATGCCGATGCCTACAACACCTACAAGCAAGCTGTATTCGAAGGCGCCGATCTGATCATCGGTCCGCTCGATAAAACACGGGTTCAGCAATTGCAGCAGCAAACCGTACTATCTGTTCCGGTATTGGCGCTGAATTACAGTGACCTGGCGGGCAGTGGTCCGTCCAACTTTTATCAGTTCGGCCTGGCACCGGAAGATGAAGCCAAACAAGTGGCCGAACAGGCCTGGCAGCAAGGCAACCGCAACGCCATGGTTCTGGCACCCGACTCTGAGTGGGGCCGTAAAGTGAGCGACACCTTCGTTCGCAACTGGGAAACCCAGGGTGGGCGGATAACCAGCAAATCGCTTTATACCCAGCCAGACCAATACCTCAACACCGTTCGCCGGGCACTCAATATCGACCAGAGTGAACGACGCATGCGCACGCTCGATTCCCTGATTGAGCGAGACATTATTTTTGAACCACGCCGGCGCGAAGACATCGACATGATATTCATGGTCGCTTTTCCGTCCCAGGCTCGTCAGCTCAAACCTATGCTGAACTTTCAATACGCCTCGGACATTCCGGTTATGGCTACATCGCATCTCTATGACGGCACCCGCAATACCAGTCGCGATCAGGATCTGAACGGCGTCTCGTTCGTTGAAATGCCCTGGGAGCTGCGCGAAAACCAGATCAAGCGCGATGTCCGGGCAGCGTTCAATGAACAGTTTGCCGGCTTTGAATCCCTGGTCGCACTGGGTGTAGACAGCTACCGGCTCTACCCGCGCTTGCCACAACTGCAACAGTTTCCCGACACCCGCGTCTACGGTGTCACCGGCACTTTAAGGCTCGATGCCCGGCAGCGCATTGAGCGCGAGCTGACCTGGGCCCAGTTCAGCAACGGTGAAGTTCGCCCGGGCAGCGGGCTGGTAAACGTTCTCAACCCCACGGGTATAACGCCCTGATGGTTTGGCGACCGGTAAAAGGCGGCGAAGCAGAAGACCAGGCTCACGAATGGTGCCAACAGCAGGGCTGGACGGTGCTGGCACGCAATTTTCAGGTAAAGGTCGGCGAGATCGATCTGATTTGCCGCGATGGCGAAACGCTCGTGTTTGTCGAAGTCCGGCAGCGCCGAAATGAGCGGTTTGGCTCGGCCAGCGCCAGTGTGACTCCCGCGAAACAGAAAAAACTGATTCGGGCGGCGCAATGGTATTTGCAATCCAACCCGGCGCATGCCCGCTGCGGCGCCCGCTTTGATGTACTGGCGCTCGATAAAAACGATGCCATTCACTGGATTAAAGGAGCCTTTGCGGCCTGATGACCGAGCCCGATGACATTCTCTACGAGCACATTGGCCAAAGCCTGGAATCCTTTCAGTGGGTGGCCGAACAACTCGACGAATTGCTGCACCACGGCGCCGACCTACTAACCGAAGCGCTGCTTAACGACGGAAAAATACTGGTCTGCGGCATGGGCAGTTCCGCCGCACTTGGCCAGGGCTTCGCCACCGGCATGCTCAGTCGATTCGACCGGGAGCGCCCCGGCTTACCCGTTTTAGCACTGTCGGGCGACGGGTCGCTAATGAGTGGCATTAGCTACGATACCAACCCCAATGACATTTTCGCCCGACAGGTTCGCACGCTTGGGCACGAGCAGGACGTGCTGCTCGCAATTTCAGCATCCGGCAAGGCACCTGCTGTGATAAAAGCGGTGCAGGCCGCTCACGACATGGGTTTGTGCGTTGTCGCACTAACCGGGCCGGACGGTGGTGACATCGCCACCCTGTTGGAAGAAAATGATGTTGAACTCAGTGTTTCCGGCGCCACCAATACCAGTCTGCAGCTAACCCACCATCTGATTCTGAACTGCCTGGGTGCGCTGATCGAACATCAATTATTTGGAAGTGAGCTCTGATATGAAACTCCCCGTTATCATCGTTATGTCCGGTTTTCTCGCCCTCAGCGGGTGCGCTAGCCTACTAGGCAGCGCTACCGATGAGCCCATTGTTCCCGACACCGAAGGCCGCAGCATGGGCCAGGTGATTGACGACAACAGCCTCGAAACGCGCCTCGCCGTCAACCTCGACAAAGCCGACGAGCGCTTCAGCCAGAGCCGCATCGGCATTCACGTCAACAGCGGTCTGGTGCTTCTGGTTGGCCAGGTTCCCAGCACTGACTTAATTGCCCGGGCTACCGAGGTTGCGCGCAATGACCCCACGGTTGAAGCAGTGCACAACCACCTGTCAGCCAAGGCACCTATCTCAGCCGGCGTACGCACCAATGACTCCTGGCTTGAGGTAAAAGTTAAATCCAGAATGTTTACCACCGATGAATTCTCGTCATCCAACGTTAATATTGTGGTTGAAGAGGGTGTGGTTTATTTGCTTGGCCGGGTGACCCGTGACACCGCACAACAGGCGGTTACCATCGCGTCGGAAGTCTCGGGTGTGCAAAAAGTGGTGACGGTTTTTACCCCGGCCGACTAATGGCGGCCAGCACCGGGAAGGCTCGGAATAATTTGAAGCGCGCGCAGACAAGCGCAGTAACTGCGACTAAGCTTTAGACAACAGCTGCCGAATGTATCGACCCTGTGAGGAACTGGCCATGTTTAAACACAAACACATTATTGTCCTGATTGATCCGGCCGAAGACAGTGCCCTGGCCGTCAGCAAGGCAAGCCGTCTGGCGCGTCTTGACGACGCGCACCTCACCCTGTTCGCCTGCGGCTACAATGCCAGCCTGGCGTCCAACCATCCGCTCAACCCGGAGACGTCGGAAAAAGCCCAGAAAGCCTACATGCATCGCATGATGGAAGGGCTGGAAACCATCGCCGACATCGCTCGCAATGAAGCCGTCGAGGTCTCACTCGAAGGTGTCTGGGACAAGCATGCCGGCACGGCGCTGCTGAATTACCTGTCTGAACACCCGACCGATATGGTGGTAAAGGCAACGCACCATCAAAACGTCATTCAGCGTACTTTTTTCAGCCAGACCGACTGGGAGCTCATTCGCCATTGCCCGGTGCCGTTGCTGCTGACCAAATCAAACGCCTGGGGTGATCCGGTGCGCCTTACTGCCGCCGTAGACCCGGTGCAGGCCAACGATAAACCCGATACGCTGGATGAACACATTGTCCGCTGGGGCAAGGATTTTGGCACCCATCTCAACGGCCGGCTCGAACTGCTGCATGTGTACGACCCCACGCCGCTGCTTATTTATCTCGATCAGCCGACCATTGACAGTGCCGATATCAGCGAAGAGATTCGCGAGCAACACGAGCAGGCCTTGCACCAACTGGCCGATCAGCACCAGATCGACCGGGCCAACACGGTGCTCGAAACCGGTTCAACACTGTCGGTTATTCCGGAATATCTGCACCAGGCCAATGTTGACATGGTTATCATGGGAGCCGTGGCCCGAAGCGGACTGGAACGCTGGCTGCTTGGCCATACCGCCGAGAAAATTCTAGACCGCATAACAGTCGATATTCTGATCGTGAAATAACAGCACAATTCCCGTTGAGCATGCCGTAAGGTGCAACACTCTCTTTCAAGGTGTTGCACTGGATGCAAGACCACCCCAAGCTGACGTACAATAGCCGCCCGATTTCTTCAGCGTACGGATGGCTATGCAAACTCTGACCCTCCCCAGACTGCGACAGGCGCGCGGCACCGTTCAAATTCCGGGCTCCAAAAGCCTGTCGAACCGAATCCTGCTGCTGGCGGCCCTGTGCAAGGGCACTACCCGCGTCAGCAACCTGCTGGTCAGCGACGACATCCGCTATATGCTCGACGCCCTGTACGAACTGGGCATCCCCTATTACCTGAGCGAAGACGGCACCGAATGCCGCGTAGTCGGCCAGGCGGGTGAACTGGCTCGCGGCCAGGTGTTGACCCTGTTTCTGGGCAATGCTGGCACCGCTATGCGGCCCCTGGCTGCCGCCCTTTGTGCCGGTTCCGGTGAGTTTGAACTGACCGGTGAGCCGCGCATGGCTGAACGTCCCATCGGTGACCTGATCGACGCACTGACGCCGCTAGGTGCCAACGTAACCTACCTCGGACAAGCCGGTTTCCCGCCCCTGCGGATTAAAGCCGAGACACTTAGAGGCGGCGAAGTCAGTATCGATGGCAGTATTTCCAGTCAATTTCTCACCGCGCTGCTGATGGCAGCGCCGCTGCTGACCGAAGACCTTACCATCAGGGTAACCGGTGAGCTGGTGTCCAAACCCTATATCGACATCACGCTCAATGTTATGCAGCAATTCGGAGTTACGGTTACCAACGACAACTACCGCTCCTTTCACATCAGTGCCGACCAGGCATACGTCAGCCCGGGCCGGATCATGGTAGAGGGCGATGCCTCCAGTGCCAGCTATTTTCTCGCTGCCGGCGCCATTGGTGGCGGACCCGTTCGGGTTGAAGGCACCGGAACGGCATCGGTACAGGGTGATGCCCGTTTCGCCGAGGTACTCGAACAAATGGGTGCCCGGGTAACCTGGAGCGAACACTGGATTGAAGTCAGCAAGGACGGCCCGCTCAAAGCCGTTGATGTCGACCTGAACCACATTCCCGATGCGGCCATGACCATTGCCACCACAGCCCTGTTTGCCGAGGGCACCACACGCATCCGCAATATTTATAACTGGAGGGTCAAGGAGACCGACCGGCTTGCGGCCATGGCGACAGAACTGCGCAAACTGGGCGCCACTGTGGATGAAGGCGAGGATTACATTGCCATCACGCCGCCCAAGGCAGTGCAATCGGCCGCCATTGATACGTACAACGATCATCGCATTGCCATGTGCTTTTCGCTGGCGGCTTTCAGCGAAGCCGAGATCACCATTAACGACCCGGGCTGTACGTCAAAAACCTTTCCGGACTATTTCGAACGCTTTGCCAGCATCACCCACAGTCAGTGAGCTCTGCGCACCGTGCGGAAATCCCTCACACTGCGACCATGGTAAGGCTGCAAAGCTGCGTGTCAGTCCCTATAATGGCGCGCACACTGTTAATACCTGCCGCCTGAGACCAGGCGGTACCACTTTACGAACCAGGAGGCCCGCTTCATGAGCTATAACCAGATCCCGGCCGGGAAAGACCTGCCTAACGATGTCTACGTTGCCATTGAAATCCCAGCGAACAGCAGCCCGATCAAATACGAAATCGACAAGGACTTCGACGCCCTGATGGTCGACCGCTTCATGGCCACGCCCATGTTCTATCCGGCTAACTATGGCTACATTCCCAACACCCTGGCCGATGATGGCGATGCGGTAGACGTATTGGTCGTTACGCCCTACCCGGTGGTACCCGGGAGTGTCATTCGCGCGCGTCCGGTGGGCGTATTGGAGATGTCCGACGAAGCGGGCTCCGATGCCAAAGTGGTTGCGGTTCCGCACAGCAAGCTCAGTGCTCTGTACGACGATGTGCAGGAGGTGACCGACCTGCCCGCCCTACTGCTGGAACAGATCAAACATTTCTTTGAGAACTACAAGGATCTCGAAAAAGGCAAGTGGGTCAAAGTCGAAGGCTGGGCCGATGCAGCCCGCGCCAAAGACATCATTACTGAAGCGGCCACCGCCTACGACAAGCAATAACCCAATTGGCCTGACTCGCCGAAAAAACGAAAAAAAAAGCCGGGATCACACTCCCGGCTTTTTTTATGTCTGTCGCTAACCCGTTAACCACTGGCCATCAGCTCGCGCAGATCGGCCAGAGCTGCGTTCGCACGCGATATGTAGTTGGCCATAACCAGCGAATGATTGGCCAGAAGACCAAAGCCACTGCCGTTCAGGACCATGGGCGAAAAGACCATTCTCTGGGTGCCTTCCAGCTCGCGGATCACTTGCTGCAAACTGACCCGGGCATTCTTGTTATCCAGAATCGAACCAAAATCTGCTTCGATGGCTTTCAAAATGTGTAACAACGCCCAGGCAGATCCCCGGGCTTCATAAAAAACATTGTCCACTTCGAGGCGCGGCGTTTTCACAATCTCTTCTTCGCTACTGATAACGCTAGTGGCCGCATCAGGGTTGAGCATCAGATTGGTACTGACACTGCGCTGACCCACCGAGGCGCTCAGTCGCTGTGACAGGGAGCCCAGTCGGGTTTCAACATCTTCCAGCCAGCGGTTCAGGTTATCGGCACGCGCATAGAACTGAGCCCGGGTGTTTTCGGGATCGGACAAGCGCAGCATATAGGCATCGATGTACCCAAGCCCCCGCCGGTACTCACTCTCGGTGGACGGAAGCATCCAGCTATTGTGGTCAAAATGGAACAGCGGCTCCGCTCTGGCCAGATCGGGGTCTTCAGTCGACTGAGACTGGGAGCGACTCATATCCCGGCGCATGGCACGGCTCAGATCCCGCACCTGAATGATCACCCCAAATTCCCAGCTTGGCATGTTATCGAGCCACAACGAAGGCGGTGTCACGTCATTGGACAGGTACCCACCGGGCTTTTCCAGCACCACCGTCATCAGTTCCTTTAGGGTATAGGTTGTGGTGTACCCAACGACCAGCTCGTGACCATTGTCGCTGGCATGGCGTTCGGCGAGCGCAACGACATCCCGCTCTCCGGGTTCGTTACTCCAGTACCAGCCCAGCAGAACCAGCGCCAGAAACACAACCAGTGCCACCAGGCCCAGCCAGCGGCTGGAACGACCGGTCAGTCGAAAACGGCTAAGCCCCCGACCCAGCCCTGTCTTAATGCGTGACCATCGTTCACGAATCATCTGTCTGAACTCCCTGCCTGTCGACTTTAAAATAGTGTGGAATGCAATGCCGTTGCCGCCAGCTTAGTCATCCGCTCACCCGAAACCAAGGGATGATGGTCACAAAAGCAATAATGCCCATTGGGCCGCCTTCATTGTTTCCGGCCGGACAGCGCCTGAAATGCACGAAAAGCATGGAAAGGCAGGCATTTGATGATGTAAATTCACAACTAAAATTCGTCGATTCAGTTGTTCGACGAATTTAACAGCACTATCGTCTATATTTCCGGTCAGGTTCCCGGACATTGGTCGATTCACCACCTACACTCTCATCCGGACCAACAGCTAAGGACTAACAGGTACTCATGGCGCAATTACTGCTGCTCAATGGCCCCAACCTCAATTTGCTGGGCACCCGGGAGCCCGAGGTATACGGGCACACTACGCTCAACGATATCGAACAGTCGCTAACACGCGCCGCTGCCGACCTCGGCCACAGCCTGGCCTGTGCCCAAAGTAATCACGAAGGCATGCTGATCGATCGCATTCATCAGGCCCGGGATGAAGGGGTCAACTTCATCCTGATTAACCCCGGTGCATTCACTCACACCAGTGTTGCCCTGCGCGATGCACTTGCCGGCGTTGCCATTCCCTACATTGAATTGCACCTGTCCAATGTGCATGCCCGTGAACCGTTCAGACATCATTCGTATCTTTCCGACCAGGCGGTTGGAGTGATATGTGGATTTGGAGCGCACAGCTACGAACTCGCTCTGCACGCCGCCCATCAACAGTTAACGCACTGAATAAAGGAACCCGTTATGGACATTCGCAAGGTCAAGAAGTTGATCGAATTGCTGGAAGAATCCGGCATTGATGAAATTGAAATCACCGAAGGTGAAGAAGCCATTCGCATCAGCCGTACCTCACACAGCCTGCCCCCGCAGCAGATGCATTACGCAGCAGCGCCCGCTCCGATGGCAGCGCCTGCCGCCGCACCGGCCCCGGCAGCTGCCGAACCCAGTGCCCCGGCTGAACCGGCTGGCCACTCTGTACGGTCACCGATGGTCGGCACTTTCTATCGCGCACCGTCACCAACCAGCCCCAACTTTGTAGAAGTAGGTCAGCAAGTGAAACAGGGTGACACCATTTGCATCGTTGAAGCGATGAAGATGATGAACCAGATCGAAGCCGACAAGAGCGGCACCGTTGAAGCGATTCTGGTTGAAAACGGTCAGCCGGTCGAATTCGACCAACCCCTGGTCACCATTAGCTAACGAGGCCTGTCATGCTTAAGAAAGTCCTGATTGCTAACCGCGGCGAGATTGCCTTGCGCATCCTGCGGGCCTGCAAAGAGCTGGGCATTCAGACGGTGGCGGTGCACTCTGTCGTCGACCGTGAGTTGAAACACGTGAAACTTGCCGACGAGTCGGTCTGTATTGGCCCCAATGCCTCCTCCGCCAGTTACCTGAACATACCCGCCCTGATCGCCGCGGCCGAAGTCACTGATGCCGATGGCATTCACCCCGGTTACGGCTTTCTGGCCGAACGGGCTGACTTCTGCGAGCAGGTCGAGAAATCCGGTTTTACCTTCATCGGCCCGTCGTCCAGTGTTATCCGGCTGATGGGTGACAAGGTATCGGCCATTGAAGCCATGAAAAAAGCCGGCGTACCGACGGTTCCGGGTTCCGATGGCCCGATGACCGACGACCCGGAAAAATGCCTGGCCATGGGTCGCCATGTAGGCTATCCGGTCATAATCAAGGCCGCCGCGGGTGGCGGCGGTCGTGGCATGCGCGTTGTTCATGCAGAAAAAGACCTGCTCAACGCCATTCAGGTCACCCAGAACGAAGCTGCAGCCGCCTTTGGTGACGGCACCGTTTACATGGAAAAGTTCCTGCAAAATCCGCGTCACGTTGAAATTCAGGTACTGGCCGACACCCATGGTAACGCCATTCACCTCGGCGATCGCGACTGCTCACTGCAGCGTCGTCACCAGAAGGTTATGGAAGAAGCACCGGCGCCGCACATCGACCCGGAAGCGCGCGCCAAAGTGCAGAAGGCCTGCGTGGATGCCTGCATCGAGATTGGCTACCGGGGCGCTGGCACCTTTGAATTCCTGTACGAAGACGGCAACTTCTATTTCATTGAAATGAACACCCGCGTTCAGGTCGAACATCCGGTGACCGAAATGGTGACCGGGGTGGACATCATCAAGGAACAGCTGCGCATCGCCTCGGGCGAGCCACTGTCCTATCGTCAGGATGAAATTCATATCAAGGGCCATGCCTTTGAGTGCCGCATTAACGCCGAAGACCCGCGTACTTTTATGCCCAGCCCGGGCAAAATCACCCAGTTCCACCCGCCCGGTGGCCTTGGCGTGCGTTGGGATTCGCACATTTATTCCGGCTATACCATTCCGCCGTTTTACGACTCCATGATCGGCAAGCTGATCACCCTGGCAGACGATCGTCCCCAGGCGCTGGCGCGCATGAAATCGGCACTGGATGAACTGGTTATCGCCGGGATCAAGACCAACACCCCGTTGCAAATGGATCTGGTACGAGACGCTGGCTTTGCGCGTGGTGGTGTTAACATTCACTACCTTGAGCACAAACTGGCCGACGAACAGTAAGCGGACAATCCGGCACCCGTTGCCGGAACACTGACTGCTACCAAGCCGGGTTCTGCCCGGCTTTTTATTGCTTGGCCGTAAACAGTCTTTCGCGAGCCAGATTGCAGGCAGAACTGAACCAACAGTCGCTCTGGTGTACACTTCGCCTCTGAAACGCTGCCCAACTTTGCACAGGATTTGCCATGCCCTGGTTACACATCAAAATTCCCACGCTACCCGAGCACACCGACGCTCTGGAAGATGCCCTGCTGCTGGCCGGGTGCCAGGCGGTGACCCTAGTCGATACCGAAGACCAACCGGTTTTCGAACCCATCCGTGGCACAACACCGCTGTGGCAGCACACAACGATTCAGGGCCTGTTCGACCACGAACTGGATGCCAATGCCCTGACCCGGCAGTTACAAGACGCCATGCAGGCAATGAACATTGACGCTCAGGGCCCTATCATCACGGAAATTCTGGAAGACAAAGACTGGGAACGCAGCTGGATGGACAATTTCAAGCCGATTCCATGCGGCGACCGGTTGTGGATCTGCCCATCCTGGCTCGAGCCACCCGATCCGACGGCCATTAACCTGAGACTGGACCCCGGCCTCGCGTTTGGTACTGGCACTCACCCGACCACCTTCCTGTGCCTGACCTGGCTCGACCAGAATACCCGGCACGGCGATACTGTGCTGGACTATGGCTGTGGCTCCGGCATCCTCGGCCTGGCCGCCTTATTACTGGGTGCTGACCGCATGGACGGACTCGATATTGACCCCCAGGCACTCGATGCGACCCGGGCCAATGCCGTCAACAACGCCATCGACCCATCACGCTTTCGGGTCATGCTCGACGACCAGGATCTCGACCCGCACTATGATCTGGTGGTCGCCAACATTCTCGCAGGCCCGCTGTGCGACCTGGCAGCGTCGATTTGCAACCGGCTCAGACCCGACGGCAAAATCGCACTGTCCGGCATACTGGAACACCAGGCCGATGCCGTACTCGCAGCCTATGCCCCCTGGGTCGACTTTGAGCCCCGCGCAAGCCATGATGGCTGGGTTCGACTGAACGGGCGCCGGCGTTCGCAGTGAGGCTGGCTTGTCGGGTGAAGCAGTCACATATTGTTATCTGACAGCGCCTTTCTTACACTAACCGACCGTCGCGCCACACAAAACGGATCAATATTACCCTGCGGGTCACCTGAACCGTGGCCAGAGACAGGACCAATCGTGCATGGATGCCAGGAAACCTAATTAGCAATGGCTGAAACCTTTATTACACAGTGCCCGCACTGCGGCACCTCTTTTCGCGTCAGTGACGAACAGCTGTCCATTGCCAACGGCTCTGTCCGCTGTGGCGCCTGCCTGCAGGTTTTTAGTGCCCGAAACCACATTGTGACTGCCGCTGCCGGCAAGCCAAAGCCCAAACCGGTAGCCCGCCCGGCGACCGGCGCTGCAAAGCAGGCCCGGCCAACAGAAAAAAAACCGGCTCAAGCCCAGCGAGCAGCAGCACCGAAAGTCGCAGCAGCCGCCAAACCCAAGGCACCGCCAGCCAAACCCAAGCCCGCCAAGCCAGCCCCGCCCTCGCGTTTTGCCGCAGACGACGATGACGATGCCGACTTTTTGTTTGCAGACAACCCAGAAGAAGACCAGGAATTCGTCTTTCAGGACAGCGATGACGATCTCTACGACCAGGACGATGACGATTCCGAACTGGGCGATTTAAGCGACTCGTTCATTAGCCTCAACAACCCGACCAGCAATCGCAAAAGCGCCAACCCCTTCCAGCGTGAGGCCGATGATGAAAAAGACATCCTCGACGACCCGGAAAGCGCCGATGAAAGCTGGGCAGAGTCAATTCTGGAAGAACTAGAACGCGAAGAATCCCGGGATAACCATCGCCAGGAAAAAGCACAGTTCGCAAGCAAGCCAATGTCCGACCCCCGGCCGGTCAAGGCAAAACGGCCGGAAGCCGAACCCGCCTGGTCCGTTGACGACTCGGAACCCGACGAGTTCGACAGCCCCGCTTTCGGCAGCACCGACCGGCGCGGCAACGACAAGGCCACCGCATCCTCAGTTGTTCGTCAGCTAAATCACGACATCGACCTGGATTTCAATGCCGAAGACCGGCTGGCGCGCTGGCGCTGGCTGGGTGCGGTCTTTATTGTCGTGCTGATCGGAGTCTTGGTCGCCCAGCTTGCCTGGGTGCAACGGGACACCTACGCCAAAATGGATCAGTGGCGGGGTATTTATCAGACGGTGTGCAACGCAGTGGGCTGTACCCTGCCGGAACAGGAAGACCTGGATCTGGTGCGCACGTCAAACGTCCTGATCCGGGATCACCGGGCCTTGAATGATGTGAAATTGCTCGACGCCGTTCTGACCAACCGCGCCGCCTTCCGGCAACCGTTCCCGATATTGATTCTGCAATACACCGACGTCAACGGGGAACTGGTGGCCGACCAGTCGTTCACACCAGAGCAATACCTGCGTGGCGAGCTAACCGGCACCCGGTTGATGCCCGTCAATACCCGCATCTATGTCTCCCTTCCGATTCGCGATCCCGGCACCCGGGCCGTGAACTACCAGCTTGTTCTGGCGCCTGCCGGACCCGGTTGATAGCAACACCGGAACAGCTCAGACAATCAATGGGGCCACTGGCCCCATTTTTTGAAAAGAAACGGATTGTCAATCTTTCATCTGAACGCCAGAGCCAGTATCATTCCCCGCCCTTGAGCTGAGCAATTTTTAACCGATTACTGTGTTTGCCATCGGCCCCTATACCATTACACAACCGACCGTCCTGGCGCCTATGGCCGGAGTCACCGATCGACCGTTTCGCTCGCTGTGCCGGTCGCTGGGTGCGGGTCTGGTCGTGTCGGAAATGGTCACCAGTGATACTCGCCTGTGGAACAGCAACAAGTCTCGCTGGCGGCTTGACCACCGTGGTGAACAGGGGCCGATCAGTGTCCAGATTGCCGGTGGCGACGCCGACATGATGGCGCAGGCTGCGCAGGCCAATGTGGCCCGCGGCGCACAGATTATCGACATTAATATGGGCTGCCCGGCCAAGAAAGTGTGCAACAAGGCGGCCGGTTCCGCCCTGATGCGCGATGAAGGTCTGGTTCGGGACATCCTGGCCGCCGTGGTTGGGGCGGTTGATGTACCCGTTACCCTGAAAATCCGGACTGGCTGGTCAGCAGACCAGCGCAATGCCGTCACCATTGCTCGCATGGCGGAAGACCTGGGCATTGCGCTGCTGTCGGTGCATGGACGGACCCGGGCCGATGCCTATAAAGGCGCGGCCGAGTACGACACCATCGCGCAGGTAAAGCAGGCCGTAACAATTCCGGTGCTCGCCAATGGTGATATCGACAGCCCGCAGCAGGCAGCGAAGGTGCTCTCAGTCACCGGTGCCGACGGGGTGATGATTGGCCGGGCGGCCCAGGGAAACCCCTGGATCTTTCAGGCGATCAATCATTACCTGGCCCATGGCGAGATACTGCCAGAGCCGGATCTGGACACAGTTGCTGCAACGCTGAGCCAACATGTCCAGTCGCTGCATCAGTTTTATGGAGACTACATGGGCGTTCGCATTGCCCGTAAACACGTGGGCTGGTACCTCAAAGCCCGGGGTGTCGACCGGACGACACTCTCAGCATTCAATCACCTGGAGCAACCGCGTGAGCAGCTCCAGGTTATAGCCACCCTTTTTCAACGTTTGACATCGTTAAAGGATACAGCAGCATGAACCTCGACACCGTTGCCCAGGACCCTCAGCGCCCTGATTCAAAAGATTCACTGAACATCCACTCCTCGGCCGACAACCCCCAGACTTTGCGTGACAGCGTTGAAATTGCCATGCGCAACTACTTTGCCCACCTCGAAGGCCAGGACGTTGCCAATGTCTACCAGATGGTTATGAGCGAAGTGGAAGCCCCCATGCTCGAAGCCGTCATGCGCTTCAGTCGGGACAACCAGACCAAAGCCAGCCGGGTGCTCGGCCTTAACCGGGGTACCTTGCGCAAGAAACTGAAGCAGTACGGGCTGCTCTAACCACTTAAAAGGCGACATCGAGTCGCCTTTTTGCATTTCGGACAACCGGTTTTTGACCAGTTGCACCAGATTGACCATCACAGACTCTGCTTTTTGACTGAAACCGGCCCAACCCGGCACCGCGTCTGCCGCTACAAGCCACCGACCGATCGTTCGAGGATCTTATGACCAAAACGCCACAACGCGCCCTGATCAGCGTCTCCGACAAAACCGGCATCGTCGACTTTGCCCGCGAACTCAACCAGCGCGGTGTCGAGCTGTTGTCCACAGGGGGCACCTTTCGCCTGCTGACCGACGCTGGTGTTCCGGTAACCGAAGTATCCGCCCATACCGGTTTTCCGGAAATGATGGACGGCCGGGTAAAGACGCTGCACCCGAAGATTCACGGTGGCATTCTGGGCCGGCGCGGTCAGGACGACACGGTCATGAACGAACACGGCATTGCTGCCATTGATCTGGTGGTGGTCAACCTCTACCCCTTCGCCGACACCGTCAGCCGTGACGACTGCACCCTGGCCGACGCCATTGAAAACATCGACATCGGCGGCCCGACCATGGTGCGCTCAGCGGCCAAAAACCACGCCGACGTGGCCATCGTCGTTAACACCGACGATTATCCGGCCATTCTCAGTGAATGGGATGCCAGCGGTGGTTTGTCGCGCTCAACCCGCTTCCGGCTGGCCCGGTCCGCCTTTGAACATACGGCTGCGTACGATGGCATGATCGCCAATTACCTCGGCCGGGTAGACCTCGATACCGACCCGGCCAGCGTTCCCGAAAAAGCCGATTTCCCGCACACCTACAATCAGCAGTGGCAATTGAAAGACGTAATGCGCTACGGCGAAAACCCGCACCAGAAAGCAGCATTTTACGTCGATACAGAGACCCCCGAGGCCAGCATAGCCACCGCAACCAGCTTGCAGGGTAAGGCGCTGAGCTACAACAACATTGCCGATACCGATGCGGCCCTGGAATGTGTCAAACGCTTCGAGCAACCGGCCTGTGTCATCGTCAAACACGCCAACCCCTGCGGTGTGGCGGTTGCCGATACACAACTGGCCGCCTACGAACGCGCCTTCCAGACCGACCCGACCTCGGCTTTTGGTGGCATCATCGCCTTCAATCGGGAGCTAGATGCCGCCACGGCCCGCGCTATTATTGACCGTCAGTTTGTCGAAGTGATCATCGCGCCCTCAGTCAGTGCCGAAGCAGCCTCCATCGTTGCCGCCAAACCCAATGTTCGTCTGCTCAGCAGTGGCTACTGGGATCGTGCTCTGCCCGGTTTTGACTTCAAACGCGTCAACGGTGGCCTGCTCATTCAGGACCGGGATCTGGGCGAAGTCCCGGCTGATGAATTCAGGCTGGTCACGAAAACAGCACCAACCCCTGAACAACTGCTCGACCTGCAATTCGCCTGGTCGGTGTGCAAGTTCGTTAAATCCAACGCCATTGTCTATGCCAAAGACGGCCAGTCCGTCGGTATCGGCGCGGGTCAAATGAGCCGCGTTTACAGCGCTAAAATTGCCGGCATCAAGGCCGCGGACGAAGGGTTGCAAATCGCCGGTTCGGTTATGGCATCCGACGCCTTCTTCCCGTTCCGGGATGGCCTCGACCAGGCCGCTGAAATGGGCGTCAAAGCCGTGATTCAACCGGGTGGCAGCATGCGCGACGACGAAGTCATCGCCGCTGCAGACGAGCATGGTATTGCCATGGTGTTGACCGGTATGCGCCATTTCCGCCACTGATACCCGCCGGGCTTGGTGACCCGAGTTTCGGCGTTCGCGGTTGATTGCATTGCCAGTCGCCCGCACCGGTCACCAGGTAGGGCTATCGAGGGTCGGCGTAAACCCGTCCATGGGGCCTGGACCGCAGCATCCCTGCTGCGGACCACCCTCGATAGCCCTACCTGGCACCCGGCGCTAAACCTTTGAAGGCGAACACGAAACTTGAGTTGGTAACCTATTAAGTACACAGGACATCTGATATGAACATTCTGATCATTGGCAATGGCGGGCGTGAGCACGCCCTGGCCTGGAAAGCCCGACAAAGCCCCCTGGCCGACACGGTTTATGTCGCACCGGGCAATGCGGGAACAGCTCGTGAAACCGGAATCGAGAACGTTGCCATCGACGTTCTGGATCTGGAAGGCCTGGTCCGCTTTGCTGAAGAGCACCAGGTTGGCCTGACCATCGTCGGCCCAGAAGCACCATTAGTCGCTGGCGTGGTCGACTTGTTCGAACAGCGCGGGCTGCCTATTTTTGGGCCTACCCAGGGTGCGGCCCAACTCGAAGGCTCAAAGGCATTCACCAAAGACTTCCTGCAGCGTCATGCTATCCCGACGGCCTGGTACCAGGTTTTTACCGACGCCGCTGAAGCCCGCGCCTTTGTGCAGGAAAAAGGCGCGCCCATCGTCGTTAAAGCCGATGGACTGGCAGCCGGCAAAGGGGTCATCGTCGCCCAGACCGAAGCAGAAGCAATAGCCGCCATCGACGACATGCTGTCTGGCAATGCGTTCGGCAACGCCGGTTCACGCGTCGTGGTTGAGCAATGCCTGACTGGCGAGGAAGCCAGTTTCATCGTTATGGTCGACGGTGACATCGTTGTGCCCTTTGCCTCCTCCCAGGATCACAAGGCACGCGATAACGGCGATACCGGACCCAACACCGGGGGCATGGGTGCCTATTCGCCCGCCCCTGTGGTCACCGATGAATTGCATCAGCGCATCATGGATGAGGTGATTTACCCCACCGTTCACGGTATGCAGGCCGAGGGCAACCGCTACCGGGGCTTTCTCTACGCTGGCATCATGGTCGCCGCTGATGGCACGCCCAACGTGCTGGAATACAACTGCCGCTTCGGTGATCCGGAAACCCAACCGATCATGATGCGCCTGCAATCGGACCTGGTAGCCTTGTGCCTGGCAGCGGTCAATGGTGAGCTCGAAGGCCAGCAGACCCGCTGGGACCCGCGGCCGGCGCTGGGTGTTGTACTGGCTGCAGGAGGGTACCCGGCCAGCTATCGCTCGGGCGATGCCATCAGCGGTCTGGACACCGACCTCGGCCCCGATGCCAAAGTCTTTCAGGCGGGTACAGGCCTGAACGATCAGGGTGAGACCGTCACCCGGGGTGGCCGCGTACTGTGTGCCACTGCTCTGGGCCAGACTATTGGCGATGCCCAACAACGCGCCTATGAGGCGGTCGAGTCGGTTCAGTTCGCAGATAGCTACTACCGCACCGACATAGGACACCGGGCGATCAACCGCGACTGACCGGCACAGCAAACGGGGCGAAAGCCCCGACTTCTGCGGCACCGACTTGGGGCCAGTGCCCGTCGGCGTTATACTGCGCGCACGCGGGCATCAGCAACCAGCTGACGCCCAGGGACGTTCAGTGCCGGAGCTCTGCCTAGTGAAAACTGTTCGACTGATCCACAGCGCCAGCGCTGCCATCACGGTGATGTTGGCGTTCACCCTGCTGGCGAGCCTGGCGGCGGCCGATGAGCCCATCATGCTCAACCAGAGCTCTCTGGATATTAATATCCTTGAGCATTCGGATTATCTGTTCGATGCCGACAACCAATACTCTGTCTACCAGCTGCAGCAGGAAGGTCTGGCCAATCAGTTCGCGCCCTTGCACCAGCGCCTGTTACGCAGCGGCCTCTTTGATGGCGCCTACTGGATCCGCGTACCGGTCAACAACTCCGGTGGCCAGACCCGGAGCTATTCATTTTTTGTAGAAAGTCACGCGAACCATCTTATTGAGATCTACTACCCCAGCACCAATCCGACTGCCTATACCAGCTTTAACGAGAGTGCCACCGCACTGACCTTCAGCAGCGTTCGTTCAGGCGCCAGTGTGCCGATGGACAGTCGGCCGGAGCCACTTGGAACCTACGTTCTTCCGGTCCCGATTCAGCCCGGAAACCAATATCTGTACATCAAACTGCAATCGGCCGACCCGCTAAACACCCTTATTTCTGTGGTGGATGAGCGCACTCTTAAGCTCCGGGTTGCGCGCAGCATCAGCACGCACTCTGCGCTGTTTGCTGTTCAGTGGGTACTGGCGCTGATCGCGCTGATCGCCTGGTTCAAGCTGAGATCCGCTGCCATTCTGTGGGCGCTGCTCCTTAACCTGGGGTTTATCGCGATCAATGCAGGCTGGAGTGGCCTGGCCTCTTTCGTGATTCCGGGTCAGGGTTATCTGGACATTCATGCGCGTAACGTGGGTGGGGTAACGGTTCTCATGAGCATGCTTGGCCTACTGGCCGAGGTTCGCAAAGAAACCTACCCCGCCTGGCTGCGCGAAAGCCTGACCTGGCTGCTGCGGCTACTGGCCGTACTGGCCGTGGTCACCCTACTGCCGATGTCACGCAACTTCAGCCCGATTCTGCTGACCCTGATCCCGGTACTGTTGCTGACCATTGTTGCACTCTGGTTTTATCGGCGGGATGCCAAGGCTCCCTCTGAAGGCTGGTTGTTGGCCGGCGTAGGCAATCTGCTGATTCTGTTCATTGTCATCTTGACCGCCAGCCTCGGCCTGATTAAGAGTATTGCCCTGAATGCTTTCGCGCTGCACAGCCTTGCCGTGACCGCCGCCCTGATAGTCGGCTGGGCGGCCTTTGGCGTTGCCCGCAAGAGTGATTCCCGGCTCGCGGTCGACGGTCTTAATCTGCCCAACCTGCACTGGCCCCTGTTACGTAAACTGAACCACGAAATGCGCGGTCCGATCAACGGCGTGCTCGGCATGACCGAACTGCTGCAAGACACCAGCCTGTCGGCGCACCAGCAGGAATACGTGAACACCGTGCAAGCGGCCGGGTTCTCCTTGCTGCGCCAGGCTGATCAGCTGCAAAACCTGGTGCGCATCGGTCTGAACCGGCTGCCGGAAGGCGAAGACGAGTTTGATCTGTACGATTTGCTGGAAGACGCCATCCAACCCTATTCTCGTCTCGCCCATGCCAAGCAACTGGAACTGGTGATGGACGTCGCCCCGGAACTGCCGACGCGCTATCGGGGCAACGCCCAGATCATTGCCCAGGTACTGAGCAACCTGCTCGACAACGCCCTGAATTACACCGACAACGGCGAGGTTCTGATTCAGGTCAAACCCTGGCATCACAACCGCATCCGCTTCAGCGTGACCGATACCGGGCCCGGCCTGCCCAAGGAACTGAAAAGCAATCTGTTCGACTTTCCGGCGGTTCGGGCAGAAGATCAGCTGGCGCCGCGTGATATGCACCTGGGCTTGCCCATTACCCGCATTCTGGTCGGATTGCTGGGTGGCCAAATTACCTTCAGCAGTGAACTGCGCATGGGCACAACGTTCTGGATCGATCTGCCGCTGGCCGAAATCAGCGCGACCACCGAAGTCGATGACTATTCGGTTCAGGATCTGGACCAGATGCGACTGATGGTCGTCGACGACAACCTCACCTGCCGCAAGGTTATTGAACATCTGGGCATGAGCTGGGGCATGGATGTCTTTAGCATGAGCAATGGCCAGTCAGCTCTGGCCAATCTCCATAACGAATTTCACAAGGGCACGCCGGTGGATGTACTGGTCCTCGACCAGAATATGCCGAGCATGACCGGCATCGAACTGGCGGAGCGCATTCGCGCCGACAGCAGTCTGAACAAAGACATTATTATCATCATGTTAACCGGGGTTGATGTCGGTCATGTCGATCTCGATGAAAGTCGGCTTAATATTCAGTATTTGCTGACCAAGCCGGTATCCGGCCGGGCACTGAAACAAACGCTCATGCAAGCCATGCCTGATATTCAGGCCAACCGGGAACGCACCCATGCCAAGAAGTCACTCTTTTTCTGATCGTCTGGTCGCCCACCTCGACAACGCCCTTAAGACGCTGACGCCGGGGGCCGTTCAGGCGCGCCAGCCACTGCCGGTCGAAGATCAGGACATACCGGCGCTGGACACCGCTCAGACACACCATATCGCCGGTTTGATGCGCATCAATCATACCGGTGAAGTCTGTGCCCAAGGGTTGTATCAGGGCCAGGCGCTCACCGCGAAACTGGCGCAAGTCCGGGAAGACATGAACCAGGCGGCCGAAGAAGAGCTCGATCACCTGGCCTGGTGCGAGCAGCGTCTCAATGAACTGAACAGCCGCACCAGCTTTCTAAACCCGATATTTTACGGGCTTTCCTACGCCATGGGGGCTGCGGCGGGCATGGCGGGTGACCGCTGGTCGCTGGGTTTCGTCGCTGCCACAGAAGACCAGGTCAGTGCGCATCTGCGTGACCATCTGAACCAGATTGGCCGGCAAGACCCTCGCTCAACCGCCATTCTCAAGCGCATGCTGTCTGATGAAGAACGACATGCCGAACACGCCCTAGCGGCCGGCGGACGGACATTCCCGACCCCGGTGAAGCAACTCATGACAGAGATTTCTAAGGTTATGACCAAAACGGTCTACCGGATTTAGGGCGCCTCTGACCTTGCTGGCGTGGCTCTCTGCTAACAGAGTGCCACGAATGGGCCGCTAGCGAACTTCCGGCGTCACCCGGAACACCTCTTCCGGTGTGGTAATACCGGCTGCCACTTTACGGGCTCCGGATAAACGCAAGCTGAGCATGCCCTGTTTGATGGCGTGTTTGCGAAACCGTTGCGGATCACAGTCGTCCGTCACCAACCCGGCCAGCTCGCCGCTCATCAGAAAGCTTTCATACAAACCTGAACGACCCAGATACCCAGTATTGCGACACTCCAGGCACCCCACCGGCTGATAGAACGACGCCGGTTTCGGCGCTGACCAGGGCTTAACCAGTTGCTGCCAGATATCCTCACTCGCGTCGGTGGTGGTCTTGCAATGCGGACACAGGGTTCGCACCAGGCGTTGCGCCATGGCGCCCAGGACGGTGGCTTTGATCAGGTAGCTGGGCACACCCAGATCGAGCAGCCGCGTGATGGCGGTGGGGGCATCATTGGTGTGCACGGTTGAAAGAACCAGGTGGCCCGTGAGCGCAGCTTGCACCGCCATTTGTGCGGTTTCCAGGTCGCGAATTTCACCAATCATGATGATGTCCGGGTCCTGACGCATCAGAGCGCGAATGCCGTCGGCAAAACTGAGATCGATGTTCTGCTGAATCTGCATTTGATTGAACGCCGGCTCCACCATTTCAATCGGGTCTTCAATGGTGCAGACATTCACCTCCGGCGTAGCCAGGGTGCGCAGCGTTGAGTACAGCGTGGTCGTTTTACCCGAGCCGGTTGGCCCGGTGACCAGAATGATACCGTTCGGGTTGCGGATCATCTGCTTCCAGTTGTTGAGGTCTTCATCCTGCAAACCAAGCGCAGAGAAGCTTTTCAGCAACACTTCCGGATCAAATATCCGCATCACCAGCTTTTCGCCGAAGGCGGTTGGCAGCGTCGACAGTCGCAGCTCCACTTCCTGCCCTTCCGGCGTTTTGGTTTTAACCCGCCCGTCCTGAGGTTTGCGCTTCTCTGCAACGTTCATCCGGCCGAGAATCTTGATGCGGCTGACCACAGCCTGGCCCACCTGAATGGGCATTTGATACACAGCGTGTAAGATGCCATCAATCCGGAACCGGATATGAGCATAATCGCGTCGAGGTTCGACGTGAATATCACTGGCGCGCTGATCGAATGCATACTGAAACAACCAGTCAACGATATTGACGATGTGTTCATCGTTGGCTTCGACATTCTGCAGATTGCCGAGTTCAATCAGTTGTTCAAAGTTGCCGATACCGGCTGCCGTCTTACGGCCAACCGCACCGGTCACCGAACGGTTTAGCGCATAAAATTCGAGCGAAAATCGGTCGATGTCTTCGGGGCTGGCTACAACCTTGCGTATGCTTCGCCGGGATACCTGTTCGATCGCGTCTTCCCAACCGGTCAGCAATGGCTCGCTGGTGGCGATTTCCACCACGTCATCTTCAATGACCAGAGGTAACAGGTTGTAACGACGCGCGAATTCATACGACATGACATCGGTGATGCGGGTGACGTCGACTTTCAGCGGGTCAATATTTCGGTAGGGTAAGCCAACGTGTTCGGCCAGCCATTGCGTCAGCGCATTAAGGCTTAGTTTTTTGGCGGGGTTGGCCAGGTCAGTTAACTCGAGCGATGCCAGGCGCTGCAGCGGATGTTCCTTGCCCGGGCGCACCTTGCGACGGGCCCGGTCGGTTTGCTCGGCACTGAGACGTCCATCGTCCTGCAGTGCCCGCAATACGCTGTCTATGTCTAACCGACCCGGCAACAAGGAGGCTGCGGCCAAGATTACACCTCCAGTACGGCGTCCCGGGAATCAAACAGGCGACCCGCCAGTTGCTTGATGTCGCGCAACAGCACTGGCTGGCTGCGCGTCCAGCTGTACACCGAGGCTTGCTGTTCCAGAGGCAAGTCGTTTAGCCATTCGTGCAGTCGACTGACGACATCCATGGCCGACAATTTCGACAGATTATCTTCAAGCGCCTGAAGCTCGGCCTGGTAATGATCCAAATCTTCGCTATAGAGGGTGTTGAAGTACTGGCACAGCATCAACAAACGATGCACCGCCGGGTACTGAGCCAGAGCATGACTGGTGCTGCCGGCAAACTGATCGGGGTTGAAGGCCTGCCAGGCAGTAGACAGCGAACGGTCGAGGCCGTCGCTCACCGCAACTTCGGAAGCACACTTGTGCTCCTCGGTCTGATCTTCCCGCCAGCTGCGCAAATGCAACCACTGCGTCATCGACATCAGCGTATGACCAAAATCGGCATTGCTCGCCAGATCTTCAATGCCCTCCAACGCACGGATGGCCTTGGCCTGCTGCAAACTGACGGCAATGTTTTCCGGCTCGCTGCGAGCATCCTGACTGAGCGCAAAACACGCCGGCCACCAGGACACCAGCGGCCGAATGGCGCCTTCAAGCCAGCCCACCCAGGCTTTAACCTGAAGGCGATGCCGGGTTGGCAGAATATCGCTAAACCATTCGAATTCTGTCTGCATATTGCCCAGCGTAACCAGCATGGCCTGTACCTGAGACCATTGCTGTGTCATCCAGAACAAATCCCATTGCCGCTGCAGGCGCTCCAGTTCGTAACCGAAAAGTGCACAAAAGGCGCTCTCCATGCTCTGCTGGGCCACAATGGCTGGCAACGGCAGATTAACCGGTACTGCATGGTTCAACAGGCGGTACCCACGCTCGGCCTTGGAGATATCGGAAGGCACCAGCGGTATACTGCGCGTCAGCTCGTGCGCCAGGGACAGCAGGGCCGCCAGGCCACCCGACTTCAATTCAAGTTCGACTTCACTGATCGCCTGGGAGTCGGCGCCCGCAGTCACCTCTCCTTCATCCAGCACAACTTCAATATCGGCACCCTGGTGCTGTACCAGCCAGCGGTGCCGGTTAAACCGGGTGCTAAACAGCTGCGTCAACTGACTGGCAACGCCTTCAGGCAGCACCCCGTCCGGACATTCCGACAGATCAAGCTGGCCATCGGGCCGTTCAACTTCCCACTCGTCGCGCTGATGCAGCCCGCCCACATTGGAGCCCCGGGTTTTCAGCGTCTGAACACAGTGACTGCCCTGAAAACGCAAACGCAGTGCCGTACCGGACTGCGTCAGTTGTTGATCGGGCGTATCGTAATACTGGTTTTCGAGCGCAGAAGACTGGGATGGCAGTGAGGACAACACCGGATGTGACCTGAAAGCTTCGACCGCCGAGGGACGAATACTGAGCTTCAATTCGATTTCCTGACCCATGAGACTACCCGTTTTGCTGATGCTTATAGTTATAATTCAGCCAGCTTCACTCAACACCACCCAGCGTGGATGGCGACACTGCGGCCCGGCTGGCAACCATCATCCTGATAGACGATGTATTCTTTGTGTCAGTTTACCTTGCCGGGCCGGGGTGTACAGTCAGGAATAGGCGATATTCATCACACTTTACGGTCTATTCGAGCCGATCGCCAAAATTTACAGCGAACCTGTTCAATGTTTGAACAATTTAGCCGGAATGACTGGGGCCGGGGCCGTTGCTCATGTTGCGAGAGTAGAAGATTTCCTGCATTTCCCGCCAGAGTCGTTCGGTAATGCTGGTCAGTTCAGACTCGGAATAGGCATCAACGCCACTGCCAAAGAGGTAATTTTCGATATTGAACTCTTTCAGCAGCATTTTGGTGTGAAAGATGTTTTCCTGATAAATATTCACATCGATCATTTCGTAAGCTTGCTTGGTGTCCTCCGCCAGATAATTCTGAATGGAATTAATCTGGTGATCGATGTAGTGCTTGCGCCCGTCGACATCCCGGGTAAAGCCCCGCACCCGGTAATCGGTGGTTACAATGTCGCTGTCGAAGGAGTGAATCAGGAAATTCAACGCTTTCAGGGGCGAGATAACCCCGCAGGTGCTGACGTCGATATCGGCACGAAAGGTCGAAATGCCATTATCCGGGTGGCTTTCCGGGTAGGTATGGACGGTAATGTGGCTTTTATCGAGGTGCCCCACTACCGAATTGGGCATCGGCCCCGGCGTCGCGGTGGAAAAGTCCTCGTTGCCGTCAACCGGGTACTCGGAGATCAGAATCGTAACGCTGGCACCGTGTGGCTCGTAATCCTGACGGGCCACATTCAGTATATTGGCTCCGATAATATCAGTCACCTGAGTCAGGATTTCAGTCAGGCGATCGGCATTGTACATTTCATCAATGTAGGCAATGTACTCGTTCTGCTGCTGCTCGGTTTTGGCATAGTTAATGTCATAGATGTTGAAGCTGAGCGATTTGGTTAGGTTGTTGAAACCGTGTAAACGCAATTCGTCGTTCATGAGCAATGGAACCTCTTACAGGCCGGCAATTTCAAGGGGCTGAACCGTCAAACCAGTCACCCCACGGGGCACAGCACAGCCGGGCTGTACTTGAGCGGGCCGTATTATGCGGATCACACCCGGATGAGCCCAGCACTTTTTTATTGAATTTCCAATGGTGGCTGTGGCTACACCCGGTGGCTGAATTAACTACAGCGGGTGCCAGATTCCGCGATGGCCAATGTCACTCAACTTCAACCAACTCAAAATCATGAGTGATCACAACACCACCCTTTTCCAGCATCATGGACGCCGAGCAATACTTCTCAGCAGACAGGGCGATAGCGCGCTCCACTTGTGCTGGCTTGAGCTGACGCCCGGTAACGACGAAGTGGATGTGTATTTTGGTAAAGACCGCCGGCACAGTATCGGCGCGCTCAGCGCTCAGGTGCGCCTCGCAGTTCACCACGTCCTGGCGGCTTTTCTGAAGGATGTTGACCACATCATACGAGGTGCAGCCACCCAGGCCATTCAGCATCAATTCCATCGGGCTTGGGCCTTTGCTACCCGGGCCGTCTTTGGCGGCGCCATCCATATAGCCCTTATGGCCCGAATCCGACTCGTATGAAAAGGCCTTGCCACCTGCCCATGCAACCGTTGCTTTCACGTTTCATTACTCCTCTGAAACCCAACTGAGCGGGTCCGGGTTAGTGTTCAATATCGTCTGAGGCGCGAAGCCTAGCACAGTCTGATTTAAAGCCGAACAGCGGCCTTATATCCTCCCAGAAACGCCCTGTCACTCAAGTTCGGAGTTCGATGACATCGATAGGCGGCGACTGACACCTGGACCCAGCCCTAACTCCGAATCCTGGGCCATAATAGTCAATGAACGAGTAAAAACGGGACGCAAGTCATACAAATAGGCAGAGCCCATAGCCAGAATCGATTGAATATCCCATAATGCCGAGCAGTGTTCGCACACTGTGCACAGACATTCTGTGCCCGAATTCACGTAATTCGGTCTATACTCGCAGACGGGTTACCCTTTAATCTGACAGAGGTTGAAGGCACCGGTCTTTGTTGCGTTCGTCGCACAGCGGTAAGGCCGAACATACAACATGGAGCCCCGGGGCTGATCAGGCAGTGACCCCCCGGCCGTAGACGCTACACTGGAAAGCAGAGATCATGGTTAATCAGTCACTCGAACATACGCATCTCGACTACTTCCTGTCGCAATGCCACCGCCGTCGCTACCCATCCAAAACCACCCTGATTTATGCCGGTGACAAAAGCGACTCCCTGTATTACATCATCAAAGGCACCGTTTCGGTCATTATCGAAGATGATGACGGCCGGGAAATGATCATGGCGTATCTAAACGCCGGTGATTTCTTCGGCGAACTGGGCCTATTCGACGCAATGGATTCGCGATCGGCCTGGGTTAAAACCAAAACCGAGTGCGAAGTGGCCGAAATTTCCTACACCAAATTTCGCGAGATCACCCAGAACGACGCCCGCATTCTGTATTTTATTGGAGAACAGATGGCCACCCGCCTGCGCGCAACAACCCGCAAAGTGGGCGACCTGGCATTTCTGGACGTTACTGGCCGGGTTGCGCGCACCCTGCTCGACCTGTGCAAGCAGCCCGATGCCATGACGCACCCCGAGGGCATGCAGATCAAGATTACTCGCCAGGAAATCGGTCGCATTGTCGGTTGTTCACGCGAAATGGTCGGCCGGGTACTGAAGAACCTGGAAGAACAAGGTCTGGTCAGCGTGAAAGGCAAGACCATGGTGGTCTACGGCTCACGCGAGTTTTTTCAGCAGCCGGCCTGACAGCACCTGCGCTGGCAGTGACCCTGAGCGGTCACTCGCCCGGCGGCTGACACGGCCTGCACCAATTTCTGCCCCTGTTTTGACCCAGATCAGCCCTCCTCTGCGACCAAAGGCTTAGGCTTGCATGCTGTTAACCCTTCAGCACAGCGAGCATACGCCATGTCGGCTTTCAACGCCCAGTCCATTCAGTGGGATGCGCATCTGATCGAAAAGTACAACGTTCAGGGACCACGCTACACCTCCTACCCGACCGCTGCCCAGTTTCATGACATCAGCGCAGCCGGGGCCAGCGAGCACTATCGCCTGCAGACAAGCTCCGTGGCGCCCTTGTCGCTGTACGTACACATCCCGTTTTGTCGCCACCTCTGCTATTACTGTGGCTGCAATAAAGTGGCTGCAAAAAGCAGCACCCGAGGCGACGACTACCTGACCTGGCTGGAACGGGAAATGGCGCTGATGTCGCACGATTTTGGCCAGCGCCCCGTTACCCAGCTTCATCTCGGTGGCGGCACGCCCACCTTTCTGACGGTAAATCAGATGCGGCAACTGCTGGACCGGCTGTCGATCTATTTCGACTGGAACCCAAGCGACCGCCCGGGCGAATACTCCATTGAACTCGACCCCCGGGAAACCTCGTCCGACATGCTAGAGTTGTTGCGCCAGCGTGGGTTTAACCGGTTGAGCTTCGGAATTCAGGATTTCAACCACCAGACCCAGGTCGCCATTCACCGGGTACAACCAAAGTCGGTAGTGGAACCCCTGGTACATCAGGCGCGGTACCTGGCGTTCGAGTCGATCAGCTTCGATCTGATTTATGGCTTGCCCTACCAGACCGTCAGCCGGGTTGATGCAACGCTCGACGACGTGCTCGATCTGGGACCCGATCGTATCAGCCTGTACAACTACGCCCACTTGCCAGATCGCTTTCTGGCTCAGCGGCGAATCAGCAGCGACAGCCTGCCAGACGCCGACGAGAAACTGCGCATTCTGCAGCACTGCATCATCAAATTGCAGGACGCGGGCTATGTCTATATCGGCATGGACCATTTTGCACGGCGTGACGACACCCTGGTCAAAGCACTCGCCGATGGCAGCCTGCAACGTAATTTTCAGGGGTATTCCACCCAGGCGGAGACCGACATGCTGGCACTCGGTGTCTCCGGCATCAGCCAGATACAGGGCGGCTTCATTCAGAACCACACCCAGCTCGACCCCTACTACAACGCACTCAAGCAGGGCACATTGGCGGTTCAGCGCGGCTATTTCCTGACCCGGGATGACCAGATGCGGCGGGACGTCATCAACCAGCTGGCCTGCCAGGGGCAGATTGATCTGGCCCCTGTCGCAAAACAATATGGCCTGGATGCAGATCGGGATTTCAGCCGCGAATGGCAGCAACTGGCCGATCTGGAACAGGACGGTCTGGTGCAATTGAATGGGCACCGGATAACCGTAACGGCTCTCGGCCGATTATTGCTTCGCCCGATCCTGATGGTTTTTGATGCGTATTTAAGCGACCAGAACCGACAGCGTTTTTCCAAAGTGATGTAACAACCGTCTGTATCTGGCGGTAGAGCCTGACAGGCCTTATCCGGTATCATGGCGGCAACTAAGGAGACCCGCCTTGACCGACTTCGTTCGTATTTTTCGCAACAGCGCACCCTACATTCATGCCTACCGGGGCAAAACCGCTGTTGTCTGGGTGCGCGGCACCGTGCTCAGCCCGTCGTCCGTGCATGCCCTGGTCAGCGACCTGGCCCTGCTGAACAGCCTGGGCATGAAACTTTTGCTATTGTTTGATGCTGAAGATGAAGTCGGCGAATTGCGACTGGATGAACACGCCCAGATTGATGGCGATGCCATGGATTCCATACTCAATCGCATCGGCCACTGGCGCAGCCGGCTTGAAGCGCAGTTCACTCAGGGTCTGGCCAATTCGCCGATGCACGGAGCCCGGGTCAGGGTGATCAGTGGCAACTTCGTCACCGCACGCCCCACGGGCGTAGTGGACGGTGTCGACTTGCTCGCCCAGGGGCGCGTGCGCCGCATCGATCACCTGGCCATTCGCGAACACCTCGACAAAGGCAATATCGTGCTGATGCCCCCATTGGGTTATTCGGTCACCGGTGAGGTTTTTTATCTGGCGCCCGATCATCTGATGGTTGAGACCGCGCGCCGAATGGATGCCGATAAAATCGTCATCGTCGGCGACAACCCGCACCCGGTTACCGGCAACCAGAAAGAAATGGACGCTTTTGAACTGCGCCGGTGCCTCGATGGCAAAACCGGACTGGCCGCTGGCGAGCGCGAGTTGCTGACAGCGCTGGCCGCCAGTGAAGCCGGCATTCCGCGCTGCCATGTGATCGACGGCCACCAGGACGGTGCCTTGCTGGCCGAGCTCTTTACCCGCGACGGCGTCGGCACTCTGATCGCCCGCGACCGCTACGACACCTTTCGCCCGGCCAGGCCCGATGACATCAACGGCATACTCGCCCTGCTGCAACCGCTCGAAGAGCGGGGCATTCTGGTTCGCCGAGACCGTGAAAAACTGGAGAATGAGATCTCGCATTTTCACGTCAACGAACGCGACGGCATGATCGTCGGCTGTGCTGCACTGTACCTGATTCCCGACACGGAACCTCAGGTAGCCGAGCTGGCCTGCGTTGCGGTGCATCAGGATTACCGTCAGTCCGGACGTGGCGATGCCCTGTTGCGGGCGCTGGAAAAACGCGCACGCGAGCACAAGGTTGAACGCTTGTTTGTGCTGACCACCCAGACGGCACACTGGTTTGCCGAACGCGGGTTCGAGTCAGCCCCTGTGGCTGAGCTGCCTCCCGAACGGCAGAGTCTGTATAACTTTCAGCGTAATTCGAAAGTCTTTTTCAAAACACTTTGAACGGTCGCCAGCGGCCATTCGCAAGCAGGGGAAAACACCGTGACCTTTATGAACACCATCGCCCGGCGCTGGGACCAGGGCACCCAGGTTTGCATCGGGCTCGATCCCTTTATCAACCGGCTGCCCGCCCCATTCCAGCAACAGAGTGACGGCATTCTGGCGTTCAACAAGGCCATCGTGGATGCCACTTCTGATCTGGCCTGTTGCTACAAACCCCAGTTTGCCCATTTCGCGGCCGAGCAAGCCGAAGCTCAACTGAAGGCGACTATTGCCTATATCAAAGCCCGCCATCCGGACGTTCCGGTTATTCTGGATTCCAAGCGGGGCGACATCGGTTCTACCGCAGCCATGTATGCGCGGGAAGCGTTCGAGCATTACGGCGCCGATGCGGTAACGGTAAACCCCTATATGGGGTCCGATACCGTTCTGCCTTTTGCAGAACATGCCGACAAAGGCGTCATTCTGTTGTGCCGCACTTCGAACCCCTCAGCGGCCGAATTCCAGAACTTGCTGATCGACGGTGAACCGCTCTACATCCATGTGGCGCGGCGAGCCCAGCAACACTGGAACCAGAATGGCAATATCGCCCTGGTGGTTGGCGCCACGGCGCCGGAAGAGATGGCGCGCATTCGCCAGGCCGCTCCGGACCTGCCGTTTCTGGTACCCGGCATCGGTGCCCAGGGGGGCGACCTGCCCGGCACGGTACACAACGGGCAAACGGCTCCGGGGCGCGGCCTGATGATCAATGCCTCGCGCAGCATTCTCTACGCCAGTCAGGGCACCGACTTTGCCGAGGCGGCACGAGCCGAAGCGCTGAGCCTGCGCGATCAAATTCAGGCACTGTCCGCTGCTGGCTAGCATTCGAGTACCGGGGCTGGGTTGGCAGGCCGGCACTGGTCCGCGCCGGTTACCGGGTATGCCACTGTGGGGTCGGGCGGAATGCCGCCCACTCAACCCATCCATGGGGCCTAGACCGCATGATATGAATCCCCTCCATGGGATTCACCCTTCGGGCTCGCTGCGCTCATGCTAAAACGCTCCTGGCGTTTTAGTCCATGCTGCGGACTTCCCCACAGAGGCATACCCGGCACCCGGCACCCGGCACCCGGCACCCGGCACCCGGCGCTAGTCTCCTGAACTTGAATGATTTAGCAAACTACCCCAAAGCTTGGCCGTATCCAGAGCCTTCGGTGCACTGTCACCTCGTTTGCCACTCGCCAGATCCTCCAGTGCCCTTAAAATCCTATCGAGGTCATCGATGGTCATCATCGGATGAAAGCTAAGCCGAACCCAGCCGGGTTTTGCGGCCAGTTCGCCGCGATCCAGCTGGCCGGTAATGGCCTGGCTGGTTGCGCGGTCTATGCCCAGCAAATAATGTCCGTAGGTGCCTGCACAGGCACAGCCACCCCGGGCTTCAATGCCGTATTCACGGCTCAACCGCTGCACCGCCTGCTGGTAATGCAGGCCCTCGATGATGACTGAAAAGACACTGAGCCGGTCGCTCTGATCCCGGGCCAGGCACTGAACCCCAGCTATGCGGTCCAGCCCCTGCAAGAAATACTGATTTAACTCATGCTCACGCTGAGCGATGGCGCTCACGCCAATCTCATCTTTCAATTGCGCCGCCATCGCTGCTTTCAGGCTCTGCAGAATGCCCGGTGTTCCGCCCGACTCACGGGTTGCAATGTCCTGATAAAAGCGGTGCTCACCCCAGGGGTTGGTCCAGACCACGGTGCCACCGCCGGGCTGCTCCGGTATCCGGTTGTGATACAGCGCTGCGTTGAACACCAACACACCGCTGGCACCGGGCCCGCCCAAAAATTTGTGGGGTGAGAAAAACACGGCATCGAGTGGTTCATCGTCTGCGGGGTGCATATCGATGTCGACGTAGGGGGCCGCGCAGGCAAAATCGACAAAGCAATGGCCGCCCGCCTGATGCATTAGGCGCGCAATAGCGCGGTACGGTGCCGCCACGCCAGTCACATTGCTGGCCGCCGTGACAGAGGCCATAACGGGCTTACCGGCAGGCAGCTCGCGCAGCGACCCGGCCAGCCAGTCCAGATCCACATCCCCGGTTTGAGTCGGCGGTATGATCACAACCTCGGCCAGGGTTTCCAGCCAGAGAGTATGGTTACTGTGGTGCTCCATATGGGTTACATAGACCCGGGGCCGGTGGGTCAGCGTCGCCAGCACTGCTTCGCGGTGCGTTTCATGAACCCAGAGCCCCAGCATTCGCACCAACTTGGCCAGTGCCCCGGTCATGCCCGTGCCGGTAAACAACAGCACATCGTCATGGGCGGCCTTCACATGCCGACGCATGATCTGATGGGCTTCATCCAGTGCCCGGGTCATAAACCCGCCGGTGAGGCTGTCTTCGGTGTGGGTGTTGGCCATCATCGGGCCAGCGACCTCGATCAAGCGCTGCTCGATCGGGCGATAAAGCCGTCCACTGGCGGTCCAGTCGGCATAAAGCCGGTTACCGGGTATCGACAGAGTGTTGGTTCGCAAACGGGCCCAATCGGGGCTGGTCGTTATGGGGCGGGTACTGTGTGCGGTCATGGGGGTTCCCGTTAGTCATTACCCGACCAGTGTGACGCCTTGAGAGTCCCAATATATTTCATTTTTTGCGCTGAATAAGCTAAATTCAGAAAGCAATTTCTAATATTTAGTTAATTGGAGGTAAATATTGCCCGACACCATCGATATAGCGATTTTAAACCTGTTGCAACAGGATGCGACCCTGTCGGTGCAGGCCATCGCCGACAAGGTCAATCTAACCACCAGCCCCTGCTGGCGTCGTATTCAGGCACTGGAAGACCAGGGGTATATTCGCCGTCGGGTTGCGCTGCTAAACCGGCAACCGCTGGCGCTGGGCGTCGATGTGTTCGTTTTTATTCGTACTCGTGAACACAACGACACCTGGCTGACGGACTTTACCGAGGCGGTGCTGGCTATGCCCGAGGTGATGGAAGCCTACCGGATGAGCGGAGACGTGGATTATCTGCTCAGGGTGGTGGTTAGCGACATCGCCGCCTATGATCGCTTCTATAAGCGGCTGGTCAGCCGGGTGAAACTGGCGGATGTGAGCAGCAGTTTTGCAATGGAGCAATTGAAATACACCACCGCCTTACCCCTATAGCAGTCGCACAGGTTATTGAGTGTGACCTCGGGTAAGCGCCAGAAAGCCACCCAGCGAAATCAGCAAAACCGAAGCGCCGCCCAGAATGGCGACCGGGTACATCAGATTGCCGGCCAAATCGAGCTGGCTGTATTTGATGATCATGATCAGCGATTCGAGCACCAGCGCAATACACACCGTACCCAGAAACCGGGTAATGGTTCGGCGAATGTTGGTAAATACGTTCTCTTCCTGATCAGATTCCGTGTACTCCTTGCTGATACCCGCCCCGAGCTCGAACATGGCCAGCCCGATGATCAGCGAGTTGACCAGGTTGACGGTGATGGACATAAAACTGCGCTGACCGGTCATCACATCAGTGAAAAAATGGAACACACCGCTGATTACCAGTAACGCTGACAGACAATAAAACAAGACGGTAAATACACGAACCATCAACTGCTTACCAACATGACTCAGTGCCTTGAACCCCATGGGGTGAAAGGCACGCGGGACGTCACCAGGGTGCTTTTTCGCCGGCTCAGCGGGTTCATTCGGCGTGTTCAATTCTCGAATCTCATCCGGTGTTAAGTTCAAATCTAGGGTCTGGCTGGTCATACTGTTAAATCCCTTACTGACTGGGTAATTCGTGCGGATGATGCTATAGCAAGCCGGGGGCCGGGCAAGCAGCGTCAGGTAAAGCCGAGTGAGATTCAGGTAAAGGCAAGTGAAGCGTCGCACCCTGATGTGACCAGCTTCACATTAACAGGTGTTTCAGCCTACGGTTTGTCAGACTGTGAAAATTCAGTTGGGGTTCATGAAACAGGCAGATACTCTAGTCATTGCATTACGGGGCGAATCGCACTGCGCCAGGCGCATCCGACCGTAAAACCTAGACTACGGGAGCCATCAATCATGACGTGCCCGACTGGATACCGGCAAGCCATACTCATCACTTGCCTGATGACAGCAACCAGCATCGCCCAGGCCAAAGATGACTTTGTCTGGATATCCTATGGGGGTCAGCTGGGTTTTTTCGAATCGCCCTATGTGGGCGTCGGCTTTATGGCCGATACCTGGGGCGCTGAGCTGGGTCTTGTATTGCGGTCAGACTACTCCGGCAACGTGAACATGTACGAGCCACCACACAGCGACACTGACCGGGTCTCGAACAACGCGGTCGTGGGTTTCCCGCTGCACCTGTCCATATTGAAAGGCTACGCGCCCAACGACCGCATCGCGTTCTACACCTCGCTGGGCTTGCTGGCTTCAACCCGGTGCGACATTGATGAATCCAATGTCACCGGCTATGCCTACTGCGCCAATGAGCGCTCGGAGTTTGAACTGATTCCCGGCGTCAGCGCCCTGTTCACCCTGAATGAGTTCACCCTAGGCATGGGCTACCAGTATGGGATTGGCCCGCTGATCTCACTAGGAACGGATTTTTAAAACTCACTACCCGTAGTACTCCCACTTAAGTGGTATTGGCCCGCACCAGCTGCCGGGTATGCCTCTGTGGGGTCGGCGTGAACCCGTCCGTGGGGCCTAGACTTCGGCATCCATGCCTCAGACTTCCCCACAGAGGCATACCCGGCAGCCGGTACTAGTCTGTTGTGTAAATGCCTAAACTTGAGCTAGAACAACCCATTGGCACCATTGGCAACAAACTGAATCGCCAGCGCTGCCAGTATGACACCGAGCAAACGCTGAATGATTTCATCGCCGGTTTTACCGATGACCCTGCGGATCTGACTGGCCAGCAAACCCGCCGCCAGAGTAACCAGCAGCACCGAAATCACCGCCGCAATGACCCAGCCCTGATTGGCCGGAGAGTCCGCATCGGCCATTAACAACACCGTGATGGTTAGCGTGCCCGGGCCAGCCATCAGCGGAATGGCGAGCGGGTACACCGCTATGTCACCGACGCTGCGATCTGTGGGTTTGTCCGGCAGCGGGGCTGAGGTGATCATTCTGAAGGCTGTATTGAACAGCAGAATACCGCCGGCCACTCTCAGGGCATCCATGCTGATACCGAGCGTGGTTAGCAATCCTTCACCCACCCAGGCGAAGATCAGAATCACCGCTGCGGCGATCCCGGTCGCCTTCAGAATCACCCTGAGGCGTTGCCGAAAGGTTCGACCCAGGGTTAGTGAATAGAAGATCAGCGCCGCGCCAATCGGGTCAATCACCACGAAGTAGCTGGTAAAGGCATTGAGAAACAGCGTTGTATTCATACCCAGTCCAGGATCACCTTGCCGGACTGGCCGCTGCGCATAATGTCGAAGCCTTCCTGAAAATCGGCGACGGGCAAGGTGTGAGTAATCATCGGTTTCAGGTCCAGACCCGATTGAATCAGTCCGGCCATTTTATACCAGGTTTCAAACATCTCCCGACCGTATATGCCTTTCAGCTCAAGCCCCTTGAATATCACCTGACTCCAGTCAATGGCCATCTCTTCACCGGGAATACCCAGCAGCGCCACCTTGCCACCGTGGTTCATCGACGCCAGCATGGAACGAAAGGCACTGGGCACGCCCGACATTTCCAGGCCAACGTCAAACCCCTCGGTCATGCCGAGGCTGGCCATTACGTCTTTGAGGCTCTCGTTGGCCACGTTAACGGTACGGGTAGCCCCCATACGTTTTGCCAGTGCCAGACGGAAATCATTCACATCGGTGATCACAATGTTCCGGGCGCCAACATGACGGGCCACGGCGGCGGCCATCATGCCAATCGGCCCTGCGCCGGTAATCAGCACATCTTCCGCTACCAGGTTGAAACTCAGGGCGGTGTGTACCGCATTGCCGAACGGATCAAAAATAGCGGCCAGTTCGTCACTGACGTCGTCGGGCAACTTAAACGCATTGAACGCCGGTATCACCAGATACTCGGCAAAGGCCCCGGCACGGTTCACCCCGACGCCAACGGTATTGCGACACAGATGGCGACGCCCGGCACGGCAGTTTCGGCAATAGCCGCAGGTAATATGGCCTTCGCCACTGACCCGGTCGCCAATGGCAAAGCCGGTAACTTCCTCGCCCATGCCGACGACTTCGCCAACATACTCATGGCCGGTAACCAGTCCCAGAGGCACGGTGTTTTGCGACCACTGATCCCAGTTGTAAATGTGCACATCGGTGCCGCATATTGCGGTCTTGCGAATGCGAATCAGCAGGTCGTTGTGACCCACCTCGGGCTCATCGACCTCGGTCATCCAGATACCGGCTTCCGGGTACAATTTGGCAAGCGCTTTCATAACGAGGACTCCTTAAATAAGCGACAGTTCACGACCGACCTCGGTGAACGCAGCGATGGCAACATCCAATTGCTCCCGGGTAAGCCCGGCACTCATTTGAGTACGAATGCGCGCGGCACCCTGAGGCACCACAGGGTAACTGAAACCGATCACATACACACCGCGCTGCAGCAACTTGTCCGCCATGGTGCTGGCGACGGTCGCATCGCCAACCATCACCGGAATGATCGGATGATTGGCACCGGCGAGTGTGAAGCCTGCGGCTTCCATCTGTTCCCGAAAGTAGCGGGTGTTGTCCCAGAGTTGCCGGCGAAGGTCACCACCCTGCTCGATCATATCGAGCACTTCCAGGCTGGCAGCCGCAATACTCGGCGACAACGAATTGGAAAACAGATAAGGGCGTGAGCGCTGACGCAACCAGTCGACAATGGGTTTTGCCGCTGCCGTATAGCCGCCACTGGCACCCCCCAGGGCTTTGCCCAGAGTGCCGGTGATGATATCAACCCGATCCATCACCCCATGAAACTCGGGCGTTCCACGACCGTGCTCGCCCATAAAGCCCACCGCATGGCTGTCGTCGACCATAACCAGGGCGTCATATCGCTCCGCCAGATCGCAAATACCGGTCAGGTTGGCGACCACGCCATCCATCGAGAACACCCCATCTGTCACAATCAGGCGGTACCGTGCCGACTGACTTTGCTGCAGACAGTGCTCGAGCTCAGCCAGGTCATTGTTGCTGTAGCGAAACCGGCGTGCCTTGCACAGGCGCACGCCATCAATAATGGAGGCGTGGTTGAGCGCATCAGAAATGATGGCATCCTGGTCATTCAGCAAGGTTTCAAACAGCCCGGTATTGGCGTCGAAACAGCTGGAATACAAGATGGTGTCTTCCATGCCGAGAAAGTCGCTCAGGCGCTGTTCCAGTGCTTTGTGAACATCCTGGGTACCGCAAATGAACCGTACCGAGGCGACGCCGAACCCAAACTCATCGAGCCCCTGCTTAGCGGCGTCAACCAACGCCGGACTATTGGCCAACCCCAGGTAATTGTTGGCACAGAGGTTCAATACTGTCCCTCCGTCGGTCGTCACCTGCGCCCCCTGGGGGGAATGAATGATGCGCTCTGTTTTGTACAGACCCTGAGTTTTCAGATCGGCCAGGGCCTCAGGCAACTGTTGAATGAGTGATCGGGACATGAAACAACTCCGGTAATTGGTAAGGGAACATCCCAGCTCGATGATGCGGCCACCCTGGGGAAACGACTCAAAGGGATGCACATGGGCCGCTGGGTTGATTTGTCTGTAGGTTCTCAGACCCGCCTGCGAAAGGCGACCTGCCGCCCATGAATAGAACACACTGTTCCTTAATGCGCTTGTAAGCCTGCCGCTACAGCCGTAATACCCGGCACTTGAGACCTGATATCTGTATAAAAACCATAAAAATCTAATCTACCACTGTTCTATTTGACCTAAAGATTTGAATTCCATCACAAAAATCGCTTCAATAGCATCCGCTCCATGTCGTACACAATCGCGCATCGCCAGAACAATCCGACAGAACAAAGACTGCGTAGGATCGATACGACAAGAAACCCTGTAGATCAGTGACAAATCAGCGCATGCAGTAGCAATTGTCATGCGGGTCAACTAGCATTGAGTGCGTGAGTGACGTAACGATGGCGTGACATCTTACCCTTTTCAACCCGCCATGAAACTCACACACAGGAATCTTTGGCCGACTGAGATTGCGGTCATCGTGGGACAACGAGGGAACTATGGATCAAAAGCTGGAAGAGCTTGAACAGGCTATTGTTGAAGCCGAAGAAGCAAAACGCCAGTTCGTTAGAGAAAACCCTAATGGGACTGGGAGCAAAGAAGATCGTATGCGCTTGTACAATGATGTCGAACGCGCGCGTAAAGCTTTGCGTGACTACAAACGCATGAACCCCCATTTGCTGTAAATCGCCCTAATTGCCGTTCGGGCACTGCGCCTGCCCTCTGTGTTACTGCACAGCGGGCAGGCGGGCGCACATCAACGCCGCCATGACAGACAAGCCGCTCAACAGTAGGATGACCGCCAGCGGCGACCACAGATCACCGAGCAAACCAAACAGTCCGCCGATCAGCATGATCACACCTACCACGGTATTGCTGACCGCCACGTAGCTGGCCCGATTGGACTCTGTTGCCATATCGACCAGATAGGCTTTGCGGCCCAGTCGAACGCCCCCGTGACAGATCATGATAATCCCATACGCCAGACTCAGACCCGCCAGATGAGCCACGCCGGATAACCAGGCAGCACTCGCCCAGGCCAGTAAGCTTGCCAGCGCAGCCCCGCACGCAGCCACCGCCATAACGCTCTGACTGGAACGGTCACTGAAACGCCCCCAGACGCCCGACGACAACGAGGCTGCCAGCCCGCTAATGATGATCAGTGCACCCAAGCCAAGCCCGCCACCCTCAGACTGTTGGACCATCACCACATAAAATGGCGGCATCAGTGCAACACTGAGCAATGCCGACCGGGATAATACAAAAAACCGGAAGGTCGAATCGGTCCGTAATAGCCCCAATTGCTGCCAGGCAACGGACCAGCCATTACCTCCGCCTTCGGTTGCGCCTGGCGCCTCCTCAATGGCGGTAAACGCCAGCATGGCGAGCCACCAGAACAGCGTCGCCACCAGCAACAGCCCGAGCAGCAGGGCGGGCTTTTCACTCAGGTTTGGGACGCCGGTGAGCACCAGCCCGAACCCCAAGACAGCGAGGCCCGACACCGAGGCACTGTAACCCATCACCGTTCCGCGCCGGCTCTTGGAGACGGCTTTGCCCAGAACATCTTTCGCCGACACCGAACACAGACCTCGTGCCAGGCTATAAAACACCAGACCCAACAGCATCCAGATGCCTGCGACCAGCCCCTCACTGAACAGGGCGGCTACCGCCATGGTTAGCAAGGCCAGAGAGGACACCGCGGCTCCTACCAACCAGACGGGTTTGCGATAGGCCCGCCCGCGAACATAGGCCGCCACCAGCAACTGGGGAATCAGCACTCCCGCTTCGCGTATCGGCACCAGAAAGCCGATCAGAACCAGCGGCACGCCCAGAGCGCTCATTAACCACGGCAAAATGAGGCGGGCGCTGCTCAGCTCATCGGCTATCTTGCTGAAGGTATTGGCCACCAGGTAGGCAAAGAAATTGCGGGGCTGGTGCCGGCAGGCCGTTTCCGGAATGTCTTTGCATACCCTGGCGTCCTCTTCACCGACTACCTGCTCATAGGCCCAGCCCAGCGCACGTTTTACCGGGCGGCCTTCAGCCTGTTCGGAAGGCGTTGATTGCGCCATGTGTGGCCTCTCTCTCTACAACAAGGACAACAGCCAACCACGGCGTCGGCTGGCAAGGAACCGCCAACTCTATCGATTCACCGCCCTCCGGGCCAACCTTAACGGTATAAAGACGGGTGTTAGGCGTACTGGCAGGTCGGGTTGCAAGCATTGGCGTCGGCTGCGCTGGCATGGTTTAATACCCCCTGAAAGACCGTTGTGCTGCACTCTGACCGGGCGTGCAGTTGACTTCGTTAGCGCCAAGCTCGCTTAAAGCAACAGTAAAACAATAACTCACGACTACAACGACACATTGCAGCCGATGATCAAAACTATCCCTCGTGTTTGCCTTGTCCCGATAAAAAAGGATCACTCATGAAAAGCCTCGCGTTCGTGGTCAGGCTCTGTTGCCTGCTGAACCGATTCCTGGGCCAGGTATTTTCCTGGCTGACGCTGGGAATTGTACTGGTATGCTTCACCGTCGTTGTCATGCGATATGTCTTTTCGACTGGCTCGGTCCTGATGCAGGATCTGTATGTCTGGATGAATGGCGTCATGTTTATGGGAATCGCTGGCTACACCTTGCTCCGTGAAGGCCATGTGCGCGTCGACGTGTTTTACCGGACTGCCCCTATTAAACGAAAGGCTCTGGTTGACCTGTTTGGCTGCCTGGTGTTTCTGTTTCCCTTTATCATCACCATCAGTCTGTATGCCTACCCCTATGTCGCCCGGTCCTGGCGCTTCATGGAAGGCTCATCCAATTACGGGGGCATGCCGGGCCTTTATGTTGTTAAGTCGTTCATTATCGTCTTTGCCATTGTGGTCGCAATTCAGGCTTTGGCCATGATCGGGCGCAGCATTCTGGTATTGGCTAACCGACAGGAACTGGTACCTGAAGATTATCGTTACGGGGAGAACGTCTGATGGAAGTAACGTTGTTGGGCGAAATCCTCGCGCTCGTCATGTTCTTTGCCGTTATCGGTGTGCTAATGCTCGGTTTCCCGGTGGCATTTTCGCTGGCTGGCACCTCGCTGATATTCGCGGCCATTGCCCACTTTCTGGGCGCGCTTGATCTGTCGAACTTATCGAGTGTTGCACCACGCTACATGGGCATCATGCTGAACGAGGTACTGGTTGCGGTACCCTTGTTTATTTTTATGGGGATGATGCTGGAGCGTTCCGGCATTGCCGAAAAATTGCTGATTACCATGGGCCGACTGTTTGGCGACCTGCGCGGCGGTCTCGGCTTATCGGTGATTCTCGTGGGGGCTTTGCTCGCCGCCTCTACCGGTATTATTGGCGCCACAGTAGTTACCATGGGCTTGCTGTCCCTGCCTGCGATGCTGAAAGCCGGTTACGACCCCAAACTGGCAACCGGGGTTATTACCGCCTCTGGCACGCTCGGCCAGATCATTCCGCCCTCTACCGTTCTGATTTTCATGGGCGATATGCTCTCGGGCATCAACAGCCAGGTGCAAATGTCGCTGGGCAACTTTGCACCCACGCCGGTCTCCGTCGGCGACCTGTTTGCCGGTGCCTTCATACCCGGCATGATGCTGATGGGCATCTACATGCTGTACATGATCTTCAAGGCCGTGCGTCAACCCGACAGCTGTCCGGCCCTGGTCATGACGGCCGAAGAAAAGTCCCGGTTGCTGAAGGATGTGTTCACTACGCTGCTGCCTCCACTGGTACTGATCATTGCGGTGCTCGGTTCCATTCTGGGTGGCATTGCCACACCAACAGAATCGGCCTCGGTAGGCGCTATTGGTGCCATGGTACTGGCTGCTTTCCAACGCAAACTGACCTACAGCAATTTGCGTCAGGTTATGTACGCGACGGCGAATACCACCACCATGATCTTCATCATTCTGATCGGTGCGACCGTCTTCTCTCTGGTATTCCGAATGATGGGAGGTGAAGAACTGGTCAGCGACTTCCTTAACAGCCTGCCCGGTGGCCAGTTAGGCGCCATTCTGTTCGTGATGCTGCTGATGTTCCTGCTTGGTTTCATCCTGGATACCTTTGAAATCATCTTTCTGGTGTTGCCGATCACCGCACCCATTCTGCTGATGATGGGCGTAGAGCCTGTCTGGCTGGGGGTGATCGTCGCGGTCAATCTGCAAACCAGCTTCCTGACGCCACCCTTTGGTTTCGCGCTGTTTTATCTGAGAGGCGTCGCACCCGATTCTGTCTCGACCATGACCATTTACAAGGGCGCTGTTCCCTTTGTGTTCCTGCAACTGATCGTGATCGTGTTGCTGGTGGTCTTTCCACAACTGGTTACCTGGCTGCCGTCTCTGATCTATAACTAAAAGCCCGCCAATAAGCAGCTTCGGGTTATCGACGTCGATAACCCGCCCATAAAAAAACCCGGCACAGGCCGGGTTTTTTTGAGCCTGGGCTCGTATTACATCTGGAAGTACTTCTGACGGGCGGTCAGGAAGGCACCGTCAACCTGTTCGGTACGGGTGCGCAACAAAGCCAGTGCTTCGAAGTAGCTTTCAGTGGTCTTACGCACCAGGGCGTCATCGCTGTCGCGCAATTCACCCAGAACTTCCTTGGCGGCTTCGGCACCAGCCTGCAATACTTCTTCAGGGAAGTATTTAACCTGAACCCCATGCTGTTCCACCAGAGTGCGCAGAGCGATCGGGTCGTTGGCGTAGAAATCCGAGGCTACCTGGTCGTACTCGGCCTGACAGGCAAACTCGACAATTTGTTGCAGGTCGCGCGGCAATGCCTCGAACTTGGACTTGCTGACCACCGCTTCGGTCGCCAGGCCCGGCTCGATAAAGCTCGGCATGTAATAGTTCTTGGCAATCTGGTAGAAACCCAGTGCCAGGTCGTTGTAGGGGCCAACAAATTCAGCGGCATCCAGTGCACCGGATTGCAATGCCTGGTAAATCTCACCACCGGCCATGTTTACCACACTGGCGCCCAGCTTTTCCCATACCTGGCCGCCCAAACCCGGGGTCCGGAATTTCAAACCCTGAATATCTTCCAGGCTGTTGATTTCTTCGCGGAACCAGCCACCGGCCTGAGTACCGGTGTCACCCGACAAAAAGCCTTTTACGCCAAACTGATCGTAAATTTCATCCCAGATTTCCTGGCCACCCATGTAACGAACCCAGGCCGCCAGTTCGCGGGACGTCATGCCATACGGCACACCGGTAAAGAAGGACGTGGCCCGGCTCTTGTTCTGCCAGTAGTAGGCAGCGCCGTGGCTCATCTCGGCAGACCCTTCAATAACCGCATCAAACGCACCCAAAGGCGGCACCAGTTCACCAGCCGCATAGACCTGTACCGTCAATCGGCCATTGGACATGGCGGTAATACGATCAGCAAGGCGTTGCGCACCCACACCCAGACCCGGGAAGTTCTTCGGCCAGGTGGTTACCATACGCCAGGTAATGCGGTCTTCAGCCAGTGCCGGAGTGCCAATGGTGGTCGCTGCCGCCACGCTACCTGCGCCGATCAAGCCTTTTTTGATGACGTCACGTCTTTTCATGTTCAACTCTCCATCATGGGGTCAGGGAGGTACTCAACACGTGTCTGCTGACTGCTATCTTACCGGAGTGCGAATGCGAGTCAGAGCGACCGGGTTACCGACCTCAATGTTCCAGTTTTTTATTGTGGTTAGTCGGGGAAAACCGACACGGCCGTTTACCTCTATGGGAACGATCCGGCACCGTGTTATCCCGCATCGGAGTGAGCTTGCGAGCCGTTTATAATTTTAATGGCCTGCGACGACTCCAGAACGCCGGGCCTTAGAATACCCCGCAGCCTGCCATATCTCAATTCAGTTTAGCCCGCATTGCCCGGTTTCGCCTGCTCCTTTAGTGGTAACCCGTGAAAGTTGCCCAGCTCCGACTCGTTGAAGGTCACCAGCGGCCTTTGGACTTGCACCGACTTCAATAGCCAGCCAGTATGACGCTACCAGGCCGGGCTTAACCGCAACTGAATACTCTGCGAGCGGTTTCACCGATCCCGGTGACTGGTAAAGCGGTAACAACAATAAAAACAGGATGGACTGCCGATACAGCGTCAGGCGTTGTACAGCGAGCAGAGTCATCAGGCAATTGAGGGATACACATGTCGCTAACCCTAGCTGTTCCCGTTGACCGGGCTCCGGGAGAAACCCGGGTGCCAGTCACGCCCGATACCACCCGTAAACTGATCGATCTGGGGTTTACTGTCCTCATAGAACCCGGTGCCGGGGCCAGGGCACAATTTGCAGATGCCCTCTATGAACAGGCAGGCGCAGAACTGGAAGCCGACGTAACCCGGCTGTACCAACGCGCCGATGTCCTGTTAAAGATCAACGGTCCCCAGGCACAAGCAGAAGGTCTGTCTGGCAGTGAACTTGAAGCTCTGGGCAGCACACCGGAGAAGGCGAAAACCTGGATATCCTTTCTGGCACCCGGTCAAAACGCGCCACTGCTTGAACAATTCAACGGCCAGCACGCGACAGCCCTCTCTCTGGATGCCATACCCCGTATTTCCCGCGCCCAGAAAATGGATGTGCTCAGTTCCATGGCCAATATCGCTGGCTACCGGGCGGTGATTGAAGCAGCCAATCAGTTCGGTCGCTTCTTCACTGGTCAGATTACCGCCGCAGGCAAGATTCCCCCGGCCAAGGTTCTGGTCATCGGTGCCGGTGTTGCCGGGCTCGCCGCCATTGGCGCGGCGAAAAGCCTGGGCGCCATTGTGCGTGCCTTTGACACCCGTAAAGAGGTCAAGGAACAGGTAGAGTCCATGGGCGGTGAATTTCTCACCATTGAACTGGAAGAAGACGGGGCCGGCACGGGTGGCTACGCCAAGGAGATGTCCAAGGCTTTTATTGATGCCGAAATGGCCCTCTTTATGGAGCAGGCCAAAGAAGTGGATATCATCATCACCACCGCCCTGATTCCGGGCAAGCCGGCACCCAAGCTGATCACCGAGGCCATGGTCAAGGCCATGCAGCCCGGCAGCGTGGTGGTTGATCTGGCGGCGCCCAACGGTGGCAATTGTGAGTGCACGGTGAAAGACGAGGTGGTAAAGGCACACGATGTCACCGTCATCGGCTTTACTAACCTGGCCGCCCGGGCCGCCACCCAGGCCAGCCAACTGCTGGCGAACAACCTGTGGCGTCTGCTCGAACATTTGTGTCCGAACAAGGACGGCCAGCTGGTCATTGATCTGACCGATGAGATCACCCGCAGTTGCACCGTCGTGCATGGTGGCGATATCACCTGGCCACCCCCACCGCCCAAGCTTTCTGCGGCGCCCAAACCGGCGGCCCCATCGGCCCAAAAGATTCCGGAGACATCGCCACCGGCTCCCCGCAAAGCCCGGCCCATAGCTCTCTACTGGCTGATTGCCGGGGCTCTTATATTGAGCCTTGGCGCCGTTGCTCCGGCCGATTTTGTCAGCCACTTCACGGTGTTTGTGCTGGCGATTTTCATTGGCTGGCAAGTCATCTGGAACGTCAGCCATTCACTGCATACGCCGCTCATGAGTGTGACCAATGCGATCTCCGGCATCATCATTCTGGGCGCGCTGCTGCAAATCAGTGGCAGTGGCTCCTGGCTGGTCAGCGTGCTGGCGACCATCAGCGTGCTGGTTGCCAGCATTAACATAGCGGGCGGGTTCTATGTCACCCGACGCATGCTGAACATGTTCCGCAAAGGAGACCCGTCATGAACGGCCTGTTATCGATGGCCTATTTGCTGGCCGGGGTATTCTTCATTTTGTCACTGGGCGGGCTGAGCTCCCAGGAGACCGCTCGACGCGGCAACAACTACGGCATCGCCGGTATGGTGATCGCCATTGTTGCCACGGTGGCTTCTGCGGCCGTTGGGGCTTACTTTGTACTGGCGATTGCCGTCGCCATTGGTGCTGCCATAGGGCTCTGGCTGGCCTCAAGAGTGGAAATGACGGCCATGCCGCAACTGGTCGCCCTGCTGCACAGCTTTGTTGGCCTGGCCGCGGTACTGATTGGCTGGGCGGCTTATCTGGACCCCAGATCGCAGTTGGCGGGCGCTGAAAAGGTCATTCACAATACCGAGATCTACCTCGGCATCTTTATCGGCGCCATTACCCTCACAGGCTCCTGGGCAGCCTACGGCAAGCTGCAAGGCATTCTGTCGAGCAAACCGCTGGCGTTGCCGGGTCGTCATGTGATGAATGCCGCTGCGATCATTGTGTCGCTGGCCATGCTGATACTATTTGCACCCGATGGTCATGGCTCAGGCGATGCCACCATGCTCCTGCTGATGACGCTGATCGCGTTGCTGCTTGGTGCCCACCTGGTTGCCGCCATCGGCGGGGCAGACATGCCGGTGGTCATCTCGATGCTGAACAGCTATTCCGGCTGGGCCGCGGCGGCCACCGGCTTCATGCTGGGTAACGATCTGCTGATCATCACCGGTGCACTGGTCGGTTCTTCCGGTGCGATTCTCAGTTACATCATGTGCAAGGCGATGAACCGGTCGTTCATCAGTGTCATTCTGGGTGGCTTTGGTACCGACTCCGGCTCAAGCGCTGATGATGAGGAGTATGGTGAAGCGCGCAGCTCATCGGCCGATGAGGTGGCGAGCTGGCTGCGCGATGCCGATTCCGTGGTCATCGCCCCGGGCTTCGGCATGGCGGTCGCTCACGCCCAGCAGGCCGTCGCTGAGCTCACGTCCACCCTGCGCAAACAGGGCAAAACAGTCCGCTTTGCAATCCACCCGGTCGCAGGCCGTTTGCCGGGGCACATGAATGTGCTGCTGGCGGAAGCCAACGTGCCCTATGACATTGTGCTGGAGATGGATGAGATCAACGATGACCTGCCGAAAACCGACGTCGTACTGGTCATAGGTGCCAATGACATATGCAACCCGGACGCTCAGGAAAAACCAGGATCACCCATCGCTGGCATGCCAGTGCTGGAGGTCTGGCACGCGCACCAGGTAGTAATATTGAAGCGGTCGATGGCAACCGGTTATGCCGGCGTCAGCAACCCGCTGTTCTACCGCGACAACAGCAGCATGCTGTTTGGCGATGCCAAAGAAAGCGTGCAAGCTCTGGTCAGCAAGTTGTAAAAGTCCCTAACCGGAGCCGGTAGGCTCCGGGCTCAGGCCGCACCCTGTTTGCGAGCCAGCAGTTTGGTCAGCACCCGGGACACCTGGGTGCGCCCTTCGGCGTTGATCATCAGCGCCTTGGGCGTCAGCCCTTCCAGGTCGGGATTTGGTGTTGCCAGCCAGGCCTGAGCACCATCGACACTGCCAAGTGCGTTACAGGCATGCAACACCAGCTTGCTGATGTCATCCACCATGCTTTGTGCGGGCGGTTCTTCCGACAATTCCATCCCGACCAACTGCGCATCCGGTATGGCCTGTTGCACCTGCGATTTGGCGTACTCCAGCACATGGGTCACACTGGCGCCTTCCCGGCTGAAGTGAATAGAGAACTCACCACTTGGGTTCGACCCCAGTCCCTCAATGGTAAAATCCGACCCTGGCATCTGCCCGGCAACGGCGGCCGCATCTACCGCCGCCGAGTCCGGCAACTGAAATGTCAGTGTAAAATGGTGCAGCATGTCAGCCTTCTTATTATCGTGAGCATCCCTAAAGCATACCCAAACTCACCGGGCTTTGAAAAACTTTCACGGATGGCCCTTTCCAATCGTCTAAAACAGCGAGCACAGAGCGTTCACGCCCACCAACGCTGACCAAAATCAGGCGGCCTGCTACAATGCCATGATATTTGAGGCATCAGGTCGCTTCGACACGGTCCCGGGGTCATCAATTACCGGAACAAGAAGCCGTGCGGGCTACCCGGCCTACCTTTCCGGGGTCGGCATGAACCCATCCATGGGGCCTAGACCGTAGCATCCCTGCTACGGGCTACCCCGGAAAGGTAGGCCGGGCAGCCCGCACTCAGCCACTAAGCACACGCATCATTCAAAACCCACAACAGCATTGCTCGAAATAAGGATCACACCATGTCTGCCAACGACACTGTTGTCATCAGCGGCGCCGGTCTCTGGAACCCCGAAAATGTACTCACTAACACAGAGTTGGTGCAGGTACTGAACGAATACGCCGACAAGTTCAACGAGGAGCATGCCAGCGAAATAGAGGCGGGAACCCTGGAACCAGTCGCCAAGTCCGACCCGGATTTCATTACCAAAGCCAGTGGCATACGCCAGCGTTACGTCTATGTCAAAGATGGCATCATGGAAGTCGATCGCATGCGTCCACGTATTCAGGAGCGCCCCGATGACCAACTGAGTCACCAGGGTGAAATGGCCGTTGCCGCCGCCAGGAAGGCACTTGCCGCCGCCAATAAGAGCGCCGCTGATATTGATGCCGTGATTGTCAGCTGTGCCTACACCCAACGCTCCTACCCGGCCATTGCGATTGAAGTGCAGGCCGAACTCGGCATCGAGGGCTTCGGCTTCGACATGCTGGTAGCCTGCTCCGCCGCCACCTTCGCCCTGCACCGCGCCTACGAGATGGTCAAAGCAGGAACGGCCAGAGCGGTACTGGTCATCAATCCGGAACTGACCTCACCTCAGGTGAACTACCGCGATCGCGACAGCCACTTCATCTTCGGCGATGTTGCCACCGCCATGGTGGTCGAACGGGGTGACACGGCCGATGCCGAGCATGTTTACGACATACTGGGCATCAAGGCGAAAACGGTCTATTCGAACAATATCCGCTCCAATTTTGGTTTCGTTTCACACGCTTTCGATTCCGACCCATTTGGCCCCGACAAACTCTTCCACCAGGAAGGCCGCAAGGTCTTCAAGGAAGTCTGCCCGATGGCCGCTGATCACCTGGCAGCGCAAATTGAAGCCGTGGGTGCCGACATCGGTCAGGTTCGGCGCTGGTGGTTGCATCAGGCCAATATCAACATGAACCAGCTGATCACCAAGCGTCTGCTGGGCCATGTGGGCACACAGGACGAAGCACCGATCGTGCTCGACGAGTATGCAAACACCGCCTCAGCCGGTTCGATCATTGCCTTTAACCTTCATCATCAGGATCTCAAATCCGGTGATCTGGGGGTGATTTGCTCGTTTGGGGCGGGGTATTCGATTGGTAGCCTTGCTTTGCGCAAGCGATGAGTTTGGCAACATAGAAATAGTACATTACCGGGTAAGGTAAGCTCAGATCTAGTTGCTTGGTCTTAAGGTTTTAATTTGGCAACAGCCTAAGTGCCGGCTGCCGGGTAGGGCTGGACGGGGGAGTCCACTGCATGGATGCTGTGGTCTAGGCCCCATGGACGGGTTCACGCCGACCCCGGCAAGGCCTACCCGGTGGCTGGCACGAACCTAAGCCACTAGAGCCAACCCAGCCAGCGAACTTTTCCTCAGTAGAGCAACGTAAACAACTGTCGCTGGTATTTGACGGCCGTTGGGTCGCCTTTGCCCAGGCTATTGACGATGTCGAGGAAGGTTTTGCGGGCTTCACCGTCTTTAAAGGTTTTGTCTTTGCGCAGAATGCTCAGCAGGGTATCCAACGCGTCAGCGTGGCGGTTGATCTGGCTGTACTGAACCGCCAGTTCATAGGCCAGTTCCAGGTTATCCGGGTCGGCGTCCCGCTTACTTTGCAACTCCTGAATCTCCGGGGACTCAGCGGCTTGATGTAACAACGTCAGTCGGGATTTCAGCGCCGCGTATTCCGGCTCGGTTTGCTCCGTCATGGTCATTTTATCGAGAATGGCTTCGGCGTCTTCGGCACGGTGCAAAGCGACATAAACATCGGCCAGAGCGAACGCAATGGCGGTTTCGCCATCGCTCAGGGTGTAGGCTTCGCGCAGCAGAGGCAGCGCCTCATCGAGCTTGCCTTGAGCGTGCAGCGCCTGGGCCTGATCCAGCAGACTGTCCCAGGGCTTGGGCAGGTATTTCTCAAGGCGCTCCCGAATGGCGGATTCCGGCTCCGCACCCATAAACGCATCGACCGGCTGACCATTCACGATCAGCGCCACCGTAGGCAGGCTGCGAACCCCGAACTGGGCCACAATATTGGGTTGTTCATCAGCATTAACCTTGGCTAACAGAAACTGCCCCTGGTATTCAGCCGCGAGTTTTTCAAGAATCGGCATCAGTGCCTTGCACGGCGCACACCATTCAGCCCAGAAATCCATGACCACCAGGCGGCGCTGGGACTCCTCCACCATGACATGCTGGAAGTTCTGTTCGGTAACGACCACCACGTTGCCGGCATCTTGCCCGTATACTTCGTTCATAACACCCTCGTGTTCAAATCTGGCTTTATCACCCCATTATTGGGACATCACCGCATTTCGCAATACCGGGGTAGCCACGAGACCACCCGGGATGCCATGACAGCGGCGCGACCGACCGTTACAATCCCTGTCTTCACAGACTCCGCTGCCGGCGCTGACCGGTTTACCGTGGAATCTGAGCCTCATTTGAGTCCGGGCCGGTATCGCCATGCTATCCCATAGCCGGTTCACTATGCATCGTATCAGGAGCGCAGTATGAAACGTGGTGTTCTCATCGCCATCACCACCGGGGTCATCGTTGCCCTGGCCAGCGCAGGTCTGGTTGTAACCAGTGCCTCGAACCCCGGGGCGGAGAATCCGTCAAATATCATCGTCAGTGAACGGGAAGACCGGGTATTCCATCAGTATGAGCTCGAAAACGGACTCAAGGTGGTACTGGTATCCGATGAAGACGCCGAGGTTGCCGCAGCCGCACTGAACGTCAGCGTTGGCTCCTGGAGCAACCCGGCCGACTTGCCAGGTCTGGCGCATTTTCTCGAACACATGTTGTTTCTGGGTACCGAAAAGTACCCGAATGCCGATGAGTACCATCAGTTTATCGAACAAAACGGCGGCAACAACAATGCCTATACCGCCGATGAGAACACCCTCTACTACTTTGATATCGACGCCGAGCACCTTGAACCGGCACTGGACCGGCTGGCGCAGTTTTTCATCGCTCCCCTGTTCGATGCCAGCTACATTGAACGCGAAATCAACGCGGTGCAATCTGAGTTTACCGCCAGCTTGCAAGACGATAACCGGCGCCGTGAAGACGCCGTGCGCGAACTGATCAACCCCGAGCATCCGGCCGCCAACCTCGCCATCGGCAATGCCCAAACCCTCGATAACGACCAACTGCGCGAACGGATGCAGGCATTCTATCGTGAGCATTATGTTGCAAACCGCCTGTCGCTGGCCGTGGTTGGCCCTCAGGATATAGAGACACTGAAAGAGTGGGTCGATTCTCGCTTCAATCAGATACGCTCGGTCTCCTCCGAGCCGCTGCAGCTAGAAGTCCCCCAGTTCAGCACCAGCCAGCTGCCCATGCTGATCGAGGTAGAGCCGCGTCGTGAAAGCAGACTGCTCCAGTTCCGCTTCCCGGTCCCTGCAACCGTGGCCGAGCTCGACACCAAGCCTTACACCTACCTGGCGAGTCTGCTCGACCACCAGGGGCCTGGCACCCTGTTTGAAGCGCTGAAGGAGCGAGGTTGGGCAGACGGAATTTCGGCCCGTGCACCCGGCACCAGCCGCAATTCGGATACATTCAGCATCGCCTTGCAACTGACCCCTGAAGGCATGACCAACTGGCAAAGCGTGGCGACAATGATGTTCAGCTACCTGCAAACCATTGAGCAGGAGGGCTTGAACGAGTGGCGCTATGAAGAACTGCAGACCATCAACGAGATCAACTTCGAATTCGCGGAGCAGGTATCCCCCACCGCCACCGCGCAGCATCTGGCAACCCGGCTGATGCACTACCCGGCCGATCAGTTACTGGTAGGCCCGTATCGGCTGGCACAATTCGATGCCGAAGCCATTCAGCGCTGGTTGTCCTATCTGCAACCGGACAACGCCCTGGTCGTATTGATGGCACCGGACGTGGAGACAGACACCGTCAGCGAATGGTACGAAACCCCCTACAAAGCAACTCCGCTGTCGGGCTCGGTGGTCGCCGGATGGCGTGCGCCCGAGCAAGACAACAACCTGACGCTGCCTGAGGAAAATCTGTTCATACCGGAAGACCTGACCGTGCTGCCATTTGCCGGACGCCAGAGCGACCTGATCCACAACACGCCCCTGATCATTGAACAGGCGCCGGGCTTATCCGTTTGGTTTGAACAGGATGAATCCTTCAGAACGCCGAAGCTTGATATCACGGTCATGATGGAATCACCCGAAGCCAATGCCAGCGCCCGCAGCGCCATTGCAACGCAGTTACTCATCGACCTGGTTGACGACGGGATGACCGATTTCCGCTATGACGCGGGCCGGGCAGGCTCCGGTTATGGCCTGTCATCGTCGAAGCGTGGTCTGCAGATTCGGCTCTATGGCTACAGCGACCGGTTGCACGTATTGCTCGACACCCTGCTGGTGGAACTGACTGATCCTGGCGTCAGTCAGCCCCGGTTTGAACAGCTAAAATCCGATCTCCAGCGCCGACTGCGCAATACTCGCGAAGATCCGGTCCTGAACCAGATGGTGCGACGCCTGAACACGGCGCTGATCCGTGATTCCAGAACACCCGAAGCCCTGCTTGAAGCGCTTGAAGACCTGACGCTCGACGACGTGCTCGCGCACCGCGATACGCTGCTGAACAATCAGGCCATGACGATGCTGATTCACGGCAACCAGACCGAAGACGGTGCCCTGCAACTGGCCAATCGCATCAGCGCGATGATCCCGCCCAGTGCCGGTAACGACCCGGTAAGAGTCGACGTTGCCGCCCTGCCCAGCCGGCGTTACCGCCACGAAATGTCCATCGATCACAACGACAGTGCCCTGCTCGGCTACTACCAGGGTCAGGACAGCAGCCTGCGCGAGCGCGCTCTTTTTACCTTGCTGGGCCGCACCATGAGCGCTTCCTATTTTGCAGAAATGCGCACCGAGGAACAGCTGGGCTACATCGTTTTCAGCCAGAATTTCATGGCCGAAGATCTGCCTGGCCTGATCGTCTACATTCAATCACCCGACACCGACCCGGCCTTGTTGCAGCTGTTTTCAGACCGTTTCATGAACCGGTATCTGCAACAACTGCGCAGCCTCGACAGCGATGAGTTCAACCGTTACAAGGCAGGCCTGATCAACGATCTGACCACACCGGAGCAGAACCTCTATGAGCTTAGCCAGACTTACTGGCAGGCCATTATGGACGGGAATCCGAACTTCAATACGCGCCGGCGTCTCGCGTCGGCTGTTGAAGCAATCAGTCTCGATGGCTTTACCCGTTTCTTTGAAAACCAGATGCTCAGAGACGACGCAAAACGCCTGGTTTTGCATCAGGTCGGCCGGGGCATGGAAGAAGCCTACACAGAAAACGGGACTAACCTGGTGGGTTTTTACACGGCCGACAATGTACAAACCATTCAGGAAGCCAGCCGCTGGATTACACCAACTTTTAATAACCTGCCCGAGCGTTTGGATCCTGTCCAATAACGAGTGGCTGGCCTGGTTTTGTGCCGGGGGGCCAGGGTTGGCCACCCGGTTTCTTAATCAAATCTGCCCGGTATCCGGGCAGGACGCAAAGCTGGCCTTAACTGACCAGATCAGTCTCTTGCCAGCTATTCTGTCTGCGCGGCAACACCACCAACACTTCGGTCCCTTTTTCACCATCCAGCACATCCAGATTGCCACCCAGCATTTGTGCCAGCCGGCGCGCCACGACCAGCGACAAACCAGGCCCGACGTCGCGCCCCTCATCAATGACGCTGGTGTAATGGGTAAGCACATTGCTGAGCTGTTCCGCTCCAAGATGGCGACCTTCAGCGCTGACCCGAATGCGCAAGGCCTCGCCAATCTCTGCATCGATGTACCCGATCAGATGAACCTGAACCAGGCCCCCTTCGTTCATTCGCATCAGCGAATACACGACCCGGGTTAACAATGAGTGCAGCCAGTTTACGTCAGACACCAGCGGTAACTGATCTTCCTGATGTTCAAATTTGACCCGGGTCTTGTAGTTTTTCCCGTACCGCTGCCATTCTTCGCAAAACCCTTCCAGTACGGTGAGCAAGTTGATGTTCTCGGCGCGTGGCAATTCCGATTTCAACTCCAGACGAGCCAGCACCTTCAAATCATCCGCATAGCGCTGCATCAGCTCGGATTTTTCGCGAATACGCTCCAGCGCATCGGCCTGACTAGAGGTACATAATGACTGAACCTCGGCCATGGCCGTATTCAGGGCGTTGGCCATGTTCTTTAACGCCAGATCTTTCTCCTGCGCTGATGACAGTACCAGACGCCTCAGTTCGGCGCTTTGCTTGCCTTCATATTCGAATCGTTCGATCCGCAGATGGCTTTCCTGAAGCGTCCGCTTAACCCGGCTAACCTCCCGAAAGGCGTCATCAGCGTGACGCTGGCTACGATTCAGGGCCAGCAGCGACAGGCCCGCTGCCGCCAAGAGCAACCCCACAGGCACAGCTAAAACCGGCAACTCCAGTACCGGCATCGCGAAATACACCAGAGCCGCCAAACTGCCCAGCCACAACACTCCGCTGATGACCCAGAGGGTCGCCACCTGTGACGTTTTATTCACTGCCTTCTCCCAAACCATAACCATTTTAAGTGCCATCCTCGCCAAACCAAGTCGGGGACAGCCATCAGTTGCACGCAGTTTGCCATTAAATTCCGGGTTTGGCAGGTTTCTTAATGGCTCGCGGTTTACAGGCCTGGCCGTATAAATTGCCAATAGCCCGAATCAGGTGCCTGATTATCAACCTCCCTGACGTTGTTTTTGACGGATATTGGGCATAAACTTATTAAAAACTGACCACTTGGACAATAAAATGAATCCGTTACAGCGTGACGCTAAAACTGCGCTCGGGTTGATGGACCTCACCAGCCTGAACGACGACGATACCGATGCCCGCATCGAAGCCCTTTGCAAGCAAGCCAATACCCCCGTGGGTTCGCCAGCGGCTGTGTGCGTGTACCCGGCTTTTATAGCCACAGCGCGTAAAACCCTGGCCGCAGAAGGGCTGAAAGACGTTCTGATTGCCACCGTTACCAACTTTCCGGATGGCAGCGACGACATCGAGCGCGCCGTCTCAGAAACCCGTGCTGCCGTGGCAGCGGGGGCTCACGAAGTCGATGTGGTACTGCCTTACCGCTCGCTAATGGCTGGCAACAGCGAGGTTGCTCACGATTTGGTCGCCGCCTGCAAGGCGGCTTGCGGCGCCGGTTCTCTGCTTAAAGTCATCATCGAGAGTGGCGAGTTGAAAGAACCGCACCTCATTCGCCAGGCCAGTGACATCGCCATTGCAGCCGGGGCTGACTTTATTAAAACCAGCACCGGGAAAGTGGCTGTGAATGCCACGCTGGAAGCAGCCGACATCATGCTGCAGGCCATCCGCGACAGCGGCCGCCAGGTCGGTTTCAAGGCCGCCGGCGGAATCAAAACCACTGAAGATGCCCAGGCCTATCTGGCTCTGGCGGCACGCATCATGGGGCCGGGCTGGGTAAGCCCTGCCACCTTCCGTTTTGGTGCCAGCAGCCTGCTGAACAATCTGCTGGAAACACTCGACCAGGCGAGTTCGGGTTCAACCGAACCGGGTGGGTACTAAGATGTATCTGCCTCAGGAACTGATTCGCCGCAAACGCGATGGTGGCGCGCTCAATGACGATGAGATTCGCTGGTTCGTGAGCGGCATCAAGGATTCAAGCATCAGCGAAGGCCAGGTCAGTGCCTTTGCGATGGCGGTCTACTTCAATGGACTGACGCTCGATGAACGCGTCGCGCTGACGCTCGCCATGCGCGATTCCGGCGATGTCATGCACTGGCCAGACCTGAACGGCCCGGTACTCGACAAACACAGCACCGGTGGCGTCGGTGACCTGGTCAGCCTGATGCTTGGTCCCATGGTCTCTGCCTGCGGTGGCTATGTACCGATGATTTCCGGCCGGGGCCTCGGCCACACCGGCGGCACGCTCGACAAATTCGAATCCATACCCGGCTACAACACCTACCCCGACAACGACCTCTTTGATCGCGCCGTGCGTGAAGCCGGCGTCGCCATTATCGGCCAAACCGGCAACCTGGCACCCGCTGACAAGCGCTTCTATGGCATTCGGGACGTCACCGGCACGGTGGAAAGCATAGATCTGATCACCGCTTCCATCCTGTCGAAAAAGCTCGCCGAAGGGCTGGATGCGCTGGTGATGGACGTTAAAGTTGGCAGTGGTGCCTTTATGCCTACTCCGGAAAAAAGCCGGGCTCTGGCTGAAAGCATCGTACGTGTGGCAAACGGCGCAGGTGTGAAAACGACGGCCTTGCTGACCGATATGAACCAGGTTCTGGCGCTGTCGGCCGGTAATGCGGTGGAAATGTCAGAGGCAGTGGCGTACCTTCGCGGTGACCATCGCGATCCGGTAGTCCACGAGGTCACCATGGCCCTGTGTGCAGAGATGCTGGTATCCGGCCAACTGGCTGACAGCATCGAGGCCGCTCGCCGTCAGTTGCAGTTGGTGCTGGACTCCGGTGCAGCGCTTGAAGCATTTCAACGGATGGTAACGCTGCTCGGCGGTCCGTCCGACTTTACCGACCGGCCCGATGACTTTTTACCCAAAGCCCCCATTATTCAACCAGTCATCGCCACAAGGGATGGCATCGTACAACCCTTGCAGGTGCGCGATATTGGCCTGGCGGTGGTTGCGATGGGTGGCGGACGAACCCGCGCCGATCAGAAGATCGACGCCGCCGTTGGTCTGACCGACATTGTTCGGCCAGGCGTGACGGTTCGCGCCGGTGATGTGCTGGCCATGGCTCATGTTCGCAGCGAAGCGCAACTGGCCGACACCCGGCAACGGTTAACCCAGGCCATACCAATCGCCGAGCAGGCCGTAGCGGCTCAACCGGTGGTACACGACCGGATAGGCCCGGAAGATTTGGATTAACAGGGCCGGTTTCACGCAGCAAACCGACCTGACAGACCATCACAGGGCTTTGTCGCACAAAGCCCGGGAGGAAGACATGGGACGCGCTATCGTACTGGTACTGGATTCATTCGGCATTGGCGCCAGCGCCGACGCCGACCGCTTCGGCGACACCGGAGCCAACACCCTGGGCCACATCGCCCAGTGGTGCGCGCAAGGCAAGGCTGACAAGGGCCGCTCCGGCAAGCTGACCCTGCCCAACCTGACCCGACTGGGCCTGGTCAACGCCGCCACCGAAAGCAGCCAGGGCGCCGTGCCTGAAGGCATGACGCTTGCAGCCGAAACAGTCGGCAGCTACGGCTACGCCCGCGAACTGTCGAGCGGCAAAGACACACCCAGCGGCCACTGGGAAATTGCTGGCGTGCCGGTGCTCTATGACTGGGGCTATTTCAGCGAGCTGGAAAATTCCTTCCCACAGTCGTTACTGGATACTCTGATCGAACGCTGCGACCTGCCCGGCGTACTTGGCAATTGCCACGCCTCTGGAACCGAGATTCTGAAAAAACTGGGCGAAGAACACTGCAAAACCGGTAAGCCCATTGTTTACACCTCCGCCGACAGTGTGTTTCAGATTGCCTGTCACGAAGAGACCTTTGGTCTGGATCGTTTGTACGAGGTGTGTGAAGTCGCCCGCGAACTGGTCGACGAATACAACATTGGCCGGGTCATCGCCCGCCCCTTCATCGGCGACAGCGCCGACACCTTCCAGCGCACCGGCAACCGACATGACCTGGCGGTCGAGCCACCGGCACCGACCGTGCTGAAAAAACTGGCGGAAGAAGGCGGCGAAGTAATTTCCATCGGCAAGATCGCTGACATTTACGCCAATGTAGGTATCACCCAGAAATTCAAAGCCACCGGCCTACCGGCCCTGGTCGATGAAACGCTGACGCAAATGAGCAAAGCCGACGATCGCAGTCTGATATTCACCAACCTGGTGGATTTCGATTCATCCTACGGCCACCGCCGGGATGTTGCCGGCTACGCCGCCGCCCTGGAATACTTCGACTCGCGCCTGCCCGAAATTCTCGACCAGATGCAGGACGATGACATCCTGATCATGACCGCTGATCACGGCTGCGACCCGACCTGGCCAGGCACTGACCACACTCGCGAGCACATCCCGGTGCTGGTGTACGGAAAAACCCTGAAACCCGTCAATCTGGGCGAGCGGGAAACCTTTGCCGACATTGGCCAGACGTTGGCGGAGTTTTTCAAGGTAGGACGGATGGATTACGGCACCAGTTTTCTGAAATCGTTGACTGGGCAGGCTGCCTGACGGCGGTCGATTTCATTACTCCGGCTACGGAGTTTGATCTTGTTGTATTGCCAGGAGTCCGTATCAGCCACCGGTCACACCCCTCCGGGGTCGGCGTGAACCCATCTATGGGGCCTAGATCGCAGCATCCATGCTGCGAACTACCCCGGAGGGGTATGACCGGCACCTGATACTTAGCTTTATACGAATTCCAAAACTTGAGCGACTAGCCCAACCTCTGACGAACAGCTTCAAACAGACAAACGCCAGCGGCGACACTGACGTTCAGGCTACTCACCTGGCCAGCCATGGGCAGCTTGAACAGTCCATCGCATGTATCGCGGGTCAGACGACGTAACCCGGCGCTTTCAGCCCCCATCACTATGGCCACTGATCCGGTTAGGTCCGTTTGATAAATCGATGCTTCAGCTTCTCCTGCCGTGCCATAAACCCAAACTCCCTGCTGCTTAAGAGCCTCCAGCGTTCGCGCCAGGTTGGTCACAACGACGAACGGCACGGTATCCGCTGCGCCGCTGGCGATCTTGACGGCTGTGGGTGTGAGGCTAGCGGATTTATCCTTTGGTACGATGATGGCATCAGCCCCGGCGGCATCGCAGCTGCGCAAGCAAGCGCCGATGTTGTGCGGGTCGGTCACGCCGTCGAGTACCAGTAGTAAGGCTGGGCGGTCCAGACTGGCTACCAGTGATTCCAGATCACCTTCATCCAGCACCGGCGCAGCCAGCGTTTGCACCAGAACACCTTGATGGCGAGCGTCCTGCATCTCGTTACGGTTAAGCAGGCGGTCGAATTCCTCTCTCGCTAGCCAGCGAAAGCGAGCACCCTGGCCCTTGGCCAGATCCAGCAGGCGTTGAATACGCTGGTCTTGGCGACCTTTCAGAAACACGATTTCCCGCACCCGGTCCGGGTGTTGCTCCAGGGCACTCTGGCAGGCATGAATGCCATATACCCAGGACGTTGCGTCACTCATGGTTATTCTTCCCGAAAATCAAACTAACCCAGAAACAGGAAAGCCCGGCGAATCGCCAGGCTTTCCAGACCAAACAACCGTGTTACTCGCTGCTTTTGCGACGACGCGGACGCGACTTGCGCTTACCGCCCGACTTGGCCGACTTCTTACCTTTTTTGGCGTCGTCACCGGCTCCGGTTTTCTGATCCGGCCGTGCCTTGGCTTTCGAGCCTTTGGCAGAACCGGGACGGGACGGTTTCTGGACCCAGTCGCCCGACAATTCAAAGTCGATCTTGCGGTCATCGAGATCAACCCGCATGACTTTAACCTGCAACCGGTCGCCCAGGCCGTAACTGACCCGGGTGCGTTCGCCCACCAGGCAATGCGCCACTTCGTTAAACTGGTAGTAATCGCTGGCCAGTGAACTGATGTGCACCAAGCCATCGACATAGACTTCATCCAGCTGAACAAACAAGCCAAAGTTGGTGACGGACGATACCGTCCCCATAAACTCGTCGCCCACATGGTCTTTCATGTATTCGCACTTGAGCCAGGCCACCACATCCCAGGTTGCCTCGTCGGCACGGCGTTCGGTCAGTGAGCAGTGTTCACCCAACTCGACCATGGCCTGCAAATCGTAGGGATAAATGTCTTTCTGGTTCAGTTTGGACGCACCCTTTACCCGGCGCACCAGAGGGGTACGCTTCCCGGACCGGATAACACTGCGAATCGCCCGATGCGTGAGCAGGTCCGGATAGCGGCGAATCGGCGAGGTAAAGTGAGTATAGGCATCAAACGCAAGGCCGAAGTGGCCCAGGTTATCCGGCTGATACACCGCCTGATTCATCGACCGCAACAACATGGTCTGAATGAGCTGGAAATCTTCCCGGCCTTTCAACTGGTTCAACAACATCTGGTAATCTTTGGCGTGGGGTTTCTCCCCGCCTTTCAGGTCCAACCCCAGTTGACCCAGATACTTGCGCAGGTTTTCCAGACGCTCCGGCGACGGCGTGTCGTGCACCCGATACAACGCCGGAATCTCGAGTTCCTGCATGAAATCCGCCGCACATACGTTGGCGATCAGCATGCACTCTTCGATCAGACGGTGTGCGTCATTACGCTCACTCGGCACAATGCGTTCGATCTTGCGATCGGCATCGAACACTATTTTGGTTTCGACCGTTTCAAAGTCGATCGCACCGCGCTTGCGGCGCTGGAAGCGAAAAATCTTGTACAGCTCGCGCAAAGTAGTGAGGTTTTTCAACACCGCCTCACCGTATTCCTGCAGCATGGTTTCACGCGCCTCGGCGGCGGTTTCCGGCTCCAGCAGTGGCGCGACCTTGTTGTAAGTCAGGCGGGCATGGGAATTGATGAGGCCTTCCATGAAGCGGTAGCTGTCGATGTTCCCGGTAGCCGACACGGTGATTTCACAGACCAGCGTCAGACGATCAACATTGGGGTTCAGTGAACACAAACCGTTCGACAAAATCTCCGGCAGCATCGGGATCACACGTTCAGGGAAATACACCGAGGTCGAGCGTTTGCGAGCTTCGTCATCCAGTGGCGAGCGAATGGCGACGTAGTTGGAGACATCGGCAATGGCAACGAATAAGCGCCAGCCACCACCACGCACCGACTCGGCAAGTACCGCGTCGTCAAAATCACGGGCGGTTTCGTCATCGATGGTGACGAACGCCTTGTCGCGCAGGTCGATTCGATTGCTCTTGTGCGCTTCATCAACCTGATCGCTCATGCCCTCTATGTGGTCCAGCACTTCACGTGGCCATTCGTGCGGTATATCGTGGGTACGCAGGGCAATATCGATTTCCATGCCCGGTGCCATGTGCTCGCCCAGAACCTGTGAAACACGGCCGACCGGCTGACGCCGGAACTGGGGCTGTTCGAGCACGTCGACCACAACGATGTCGCCGGGCTGGGCATCACCTTCATTGCCGGCCGGGATCAGCACATCAATGCTGACGCGGCGGTTCTCCGGTTCAACCCGGCCTATGCCACCGTCGTTGAAATACCGGCCCACGATTTCCCGGGTATTGTGCTCAAGCACTTCGGTAATAATGGCTTCAACACGACCACGGTGGTCGGTACCGCCCTTGCGGACGAGCACGACGTCGCCATCGAAGCAGCAACGCATCTGGCGGTGGTTCAGTACGTAGTCTTTGCCACCCTGGTCGTGGATCAGAAAGCCAAAGCCATCGGGGTGGCCCTGGACGCGCCCTTTCACCAGATCCATCTTGTCGATCAGGCCAAAGGCGCCTTTGCGCGAGCACAGCAACTGGCCATCGCGGACCATGGCAATCAGACGACGACGCAGTGCTTCAATATCGCGTTCGTCGTCGGCCAGTCCCAGCTCATCGCACAGTTCGGGGTGTGTCGCGGGGCCCTGGCGATTTTCCAGGTGCTCCAGAATAAATTCCCGACTGGGAATGGGGTTTTCGTATTTCTCAGCTTCCCGTTCAAGATTCGGGTCAGCGGGTTTCCGTCGGCTGATAGGTCGTAATCCTTGTTGATTAAAATTTGATCATATAATGCCTGTGTCAACCTCGGGTTTATGGGGCCGTTTAATAGGCCAATAGGCTATGGTTGACTAATGCGCGCACAGTATAACGCATTGTTGGGTATCTGAATAAGTTTGTCTGCAGACGGCTGTAACGGCATGGCTACGGGCAATTAAGAGAGGTTGACTTGGGTTCTGTGGCAATCGTCCGCGGTAGATACCGGTGATGCCTACGCGGGGTCGGCGTGAATCCTTCCGTGGAGCCTAGACCGCAGCATCCCTGCTGCGGACTACCCCGCGTAGGCAACACCGGCACCCACCGCTCGCTATGTGCAAAATCCGAAGCTCAACTGACTGAATAAAGTTTCGGCGGACCAACGAAACGGTGCGTGGCTGGCTGTTTCAAGGCATGGGTATAGCCAAAATTGGGGAGGTGCGAGACCTAATTGCCTGACTGGGGGAGGCATCTGGATTTAGACTTCAAGATTGCACTGTGTAAGCAGCAGATGTCGGTGATGCCTCTTCGGGGGAGTCCGCAGCATGGATGCTGCGGCCTAGGCTCCATGGACGGATTCACGCCGACCCCGCAGAGGCATCACCGGTAACCGCTGCGGACCAAAGCCATTGAACCAGCCCGCAGTTGGGTTTACTGAATATCGAACGAGTGGCGAAGTACGATGGTTTCAATTCGGTCCGGGCCGGTTGAAACGATATCGATGGGCGCGCCGATGGCTTTTTCCAGGTAGGCGATGTAATCCCGGGCACGCTGTGGCAGCTGACTCAGGTCACTGGCGCCTACGGTGGATTCGTCCCAGCCTGGCAGCTCTTCGTAGACCGGGGTTACCCGGGCAAAGGCTTCTGCAGACTCCGGCCATTCCACATCGTTGCCAGCTTCGTCACGGTAGCCCACGCATACCTTGACGGTTTTCAAGCCGTCCAGGACATCCAGCTTGGTCAGGCAGATGGCGTTGATGCTGTTGATGCGAATGCTGTGCTTGACCAACACGGCATCGAACCAGCCGCAGCGCCGTGCACGGCCTGTGGTCGTACCGAATTCATTGCCTTTCTTGGCCAGGTATTTGCCATCGTCGTCGAACAGTTCCGTCGGGAACGGGCCCGAGCCAACACGGGTGGTGTAAGCTTTGGTGATACCCATGATCTGGTCGAGATACAGGGGACCCACGCCCGAGCCAGTGGCAACGCCGCCCGCCGTGGTGTTGGAGGACGTCACGTATGGATAGGTGCCGTGGTCGATATCCAGCAGTGAACCCTGAGCGCCTTCGAACATGATGTCGCCACCCTGCTCACGAATGCTGTGAATCAGGCCGACCGAATTGACGGTGATGTCGCGAATGCTCTGTGCCTGTTCAATCACTTCGGCCAGGGTTTGGTCGACGTCGATGGCTTCTACACCATAGTAGTTGGCCAGCACAAAGTTGTGATAATCCATCAACTCACGCACCTTGTCGGCAAAGCCGGGCTGGAATACGTCACCCAGGCGAACGCCACGACGGCTGACCTTGTCTTCATAGGCTGGGCCGATGCCACGGCCCGTAGTGCCGATTTTCGCTTCACCACGACGGCTTTCACGAGCCTGGTCCAGGGCAATGTGTACCGGCAAAATTAATGGGCAGCCGTGACTGACGCGCAGTCGCTCGCGTACCGGAACGCCGCGCTCTTCGAGCATGGCCATTTCCTTCAGCAGCGCCTCAATGGAGAGCACCACACCATTGCCGATGATGCAGTTGACGCCCTGGCGCAAAATGCCCGACGGAATCAGGTGCAAGGCGGTTTTAACACCGTCGATCACCAGGGTATGGCCAGCATTGTGCCCGCCCTGAAAGCGCACCACAGCCGACGCTTTTTCCGTCAGCAGGTCGACGATCTTACCTTTGCCTTCGTCACCCCACTGGGTGCCGAGTACGACAACATTCTTACCCATCGTTTTTTGCCTGTAGTTGATAAAATGGTTGGTTAATCGGTTAGCTGACTCAGACTAACGGCTTTATCTGCCACTCGCCCTGTTCCAGCACGAGCTCCCGGTCACAGCCCAGCTCTTCCGGGACGACCTGATCGGTAAAAACCTGAATCACTCGCTCGCCTGAGGCACGCAACTGGCTGATCCGTTCAATCAGTACCGGGTCGGAGACGGCTGGTGCCCGAATCCCCGCGGCTTCTTTCCAGCGGCCGCGCGTCTGGCTGGCCAGAATTTTTAAATCGCTGGAGAAGCCCGTCGCCGGACGCGCCCGGCCGAATACCTTGCCGGTCGAGTCGTAGCGACCACCCTTCGCAACAGCCTGGCCAAAACCGGGAACAAAAGCCGAAAACACCAGGCCGGTGTGGTAATTGAAATCCCGCAGCTCGGCCAGATCCAGGTGAATTTGCTGCTCAGGAAAGCGGGCTTTCAAGGCCTCGGCGATGCGGGTCAGCGTGTCCAGCGCTGTTAGCACGCCTTCGGGCGCACCGGCAAAGCGCTCCGGCCAGCCTGCCAGTTTGTCCATTGAACCGGCGCATTTCGGCAGCAGGGCAAACCAGCGTTTGAAATCATCGTTCAGCGGTGCGGTTTCGAGCCAGGTATTCAGTTCTGGCAGCGAACGGTGGCGCAACAGCCGGAACAGCTGGGTGGCGTTGTCGCCCTCCAGCCCAGACGCCTCGATCAGCGCCTGGTAAATACCGATGTGACCCAGGTCAAGCGTTACATTGACCAGGCCGGCCCGGGCCAGCGAGGTGAGCATCAGCGAAACAATCTCAATGTCACTGTCGATGCCGGAATACCCATAAAGCTCAGCGCCAATTTGAATGGGGCTGCGCGATGACAACAGGTGAGTGGCCTTAGTGTGCAACACATTGCTCGAATAACAGTAACGGGCCACACCAGCACGCGGCAGACTGTGGGCATCCATACGCGCCACCTGCTGGGTATTGTCGGCACTCAGCCCCATCAGCCGGCCACTGGTCTGGTCGGTGATCTTGTAGGTCAGCAAGTCCAGGTCATGGCCCACCCCGGTGAGCAGCGACTCCAGGTATTCGGCGCTCGGCGGAATAACCAGATCATAGCCCCAGGTACGGTACTCATCGAGTAAAAGTCGGCGCAAGGCCTCAATTCGTGCGGCTTCCGGCGGCAAGACTTCTTCAATACCGTCGGGCAACAGCCAGCGTTCTGCTATGGTCATGCCGGAACACGTTCCCATTCAGTCAATCAGGGTTTTACCGGGCGCTGCTATCACATCCAGGGCCCAACTTTTGTCGGACCGGGTGACCATTTGCCAACGCCAGGCACAAAAAAACCGGGCACATGGCCCGGTTAACGGATTCTACACTTGCAATGGCTGGCCCCCAACCCTTTTTTGAACTATTTCAAAGAGTGGGCGCCGTTAGCCTCGCAATTACTCATCCGTGGTCGGAACGCCGCCCTTCGATTGCAGGTAGCGGAAGAAATCGTTGTCCGGCTCCAGCAAAAGAATGTCGCCACCACTGCCAAAGCTATCTTCATAAGCGCGCAGGCTACGGTAAAAACCGTAGAATTCCGAATTGGCTGAATAGGCGGTTGAGTAGATGCGTGATGCTTCAGCATCGCCTTCACCCCGAATCTGTTCAGCTTCACGGAACGCATTGGCGGTGATTACTGTTTCCTGGCGGTCTGCAGAGGCCCGTATTTCTTCAGCCTCCCGCTCACCGTTAGAACGGAACAAACGGGCTTCCTGCTCTCGATCCGAGCGCATCCGGCTGAAAACGTCGGCCGATACTTCCTGCGGCAGGTCGATGGCCTTAACCCGAATATCAATAACCCGGATACCCAATCCACTGCGAGCAAAGCTGTCGACATCGGCCGTCACTTCCCGCAGCAGCCGATCGCGCTCACCTTCATCTTCAATTTCAGTGCCGGTCGACAGCGGTTCATCTTCTGCCCGTCCGGATACCACCTCGCGCAGGGTGCGTCGGCCAAAGGCGTCACGCAGGGCAGAGTTGATGCGGTTGGCCAGAATGGTGTTGGCGCGGAAGAAATCGCCACCACTGGTGGCGGTGTAAAATTCGCGCACGTCGTCAATTTGCCATTGAACGTAAGCGTCGACTTCCAGGCCCTTTTGCTCACTGGTGATGAACCGTTCGGAATCACTGTCGAGCGTGATAATCCGACGCTCAAATTTGCGAACCACCTCAATGAACGGCACCTTGAAATTTAAGCCAGGTGCAACGTCTGCGGCTACGACTTCACCAAACCGGAGTTTGATGGCGCGTTCTTTCTCAGACACCACGTAGACGCTTTGCAGGCCTACAAAGACAACCAGAGCGAGCGCGGCGAGTAGAACTAGATTACGAGTACTCATGTTTCAGGCTCCTCAGTTTGTGCGCCGGCGGTCGATTTCACGCAGAATCTGATCGGTCAGATTGCGCACTTCGCTGCTCGACAAGTTGTTCATATTTGACCCACCTGGATTCAATACCTGCTGGCCTGACCCGCTGCTGGTGCTGCCCAAGGAACCACTGGCATTATTGCGCAGTTGATCCAGCGGCAAATACATCATGTTGTTGCCACCTTCGACATCCACCAATACTTTATTGGTGTTTGCGTAGATGCGTGAGATCGACTCCAGATAGAGACGTTCGCGCGTCACCTCCGGCGCTTCGCTGTAGGCACCCAGAATGTTGGTGAAACGGTCGGCTTCACCGGTAGCATTCGCGACGACCTGCTCGCGATAGGCCTGAGCTTCTTCCAACTGCCGACGCGCACGACCCTGAGCCACTGGTAAAATCTGGTTGGCATAGGCCTGGGCTTCGTTGATCAAGCGCTGTTGATCTTCCCGCGCGGTAATCACGTCATCAAACGCTGCCTGCACCTGTTGTGGTGGCGAGGTATCGTTAATGTTCAACTGAGCCAGCTCGATGCCCACATCATAGAGATTCAGGTAATTCTGCAAACGCTGGCGAACCGACACTTGAATCTGGTCACGACCCACCGTCAGTGCCTGCTCCAGAGTGGCAGACCCAATAACGTGACGCAAAGCAGACTCAGCAGCGTTGGCCAAGCTGGTTTCCGGCTGCTGCACGTTCAGCGCAAATTTCTCCGCATCGGCAGCCCGGTATTCCACCGTCATGGTGACCGATACAATGTTCTCATCGCCGGTCAACATACTTTCCTGGAGCCGATAGCTGCGCACTTCGGTAACGTTCACTTTCTGATCAATCTGATCGATGAATGGCACCTTAAAGTGCAGACCAGGCAACTCGATGGTGCTGAACTCACCGAGACGCAAAATAACGGCCCGCTCGGATTCATCGACGGTGTAGATGGAGTCATAAGCCGCATAGGCCAGTACCACGACCAGCAAAATGCCCAATATGGCTCCAAAGCTGGCACCAGAACCACCAGAGCCGCCGGAACTGCCGCCGCCCTTGTTCTTGCCGCCACCGAGCCACTTGTTCAGTTTCTCGTTGACCTGCTTGAAGATTTCATCGAGATCCGGAGGGCCATCATTGCCTTTACGGCGCCGGTTCCCCCAGGGATCCTGATCGTTATTGTTGTTGCCATTTGGTGGTTCATTCCACGCCATGGTCGTCTCCGTTTTCAAATGATAAAGGATTGGGTTGATGGCATCGGCTCAGCGCCGATGGCCGTCACAACTCAAAAAATTCCCGGGGTTCGCTGACTCCGAACCGCTCCGCATCAAGCCCGTTTTTCTTCAGCAGCTGCCGCAAGTCTTTCTTCTGGATGCGTATATCCAGAATCGACAGCCCCTCGGCATCGTAATCCTCAGACAGTACCGCATTGTACTGATAGAGTGCAGCCCTTAAAGCCGATTCGTCCGGTTTCAGGCTGATTTTACGTGCAATGACCTCGTCACCTAAACATTCGGCGATCGCCTGTTGAATCAACGCCAGGCCCTGTCCGGTCTGCGCTGATACCCAGACTCGCACCGGACGCCCCTGGTCATTGCGTTCAATGGCGGGTTCAAAGTCGTCGAGCAGGTCAATTTTATTGAATATTTCCAGTCGGGGCAGGCCCAGCGAGCCAATTTCTTCGAGCACCAGTTCAACCTGCTCCATATTCTCTATACGGTCTTCATCGGCACAATCGACCACATGCAACAGCAAATCAGCGTCTGCCGTTTCCTGCAAGGTTGCCTTGAACGCCTGAACCAGCTTGTGCGGCAGGTGCCGGATAAAACCCACCGTATCGGCCAGAACGACTTCGCCCATATCGGGGATGCTTAACCGGCGCAGTGTGGGGTCGAGCGTCGCGAACAGCTGATCTGCGGCGTAAACCTCTGCCTGAGTCAGGGCGTTAAACAGCGTCGACTTGCCAGCATTGGTGTAACCCACCAGCGAGATGGTCGGGGTGTCCGACCGGGTTCGCGCGCGGCGACCCTGGTCGCGTTGTTTCTCAACCTTTTCAAGTCGGCGATGAATGGTGCTGATGCGCACTTGCAGCAGACGGCGGTCGGTTTCTAGCTGGGTTTCACCCGGCCCACGCAGCCCGATACCGCCCTTCTGACGTTCGAGGTGGGTCCATCCTCGCACCAGGCGGGTACTCTGGTACTGGAGCTGAGCCAGTTCAACCTGAAGTTTGCCCTCGTGGGTACGCGCCCGCTGGGCGAAAATATCGAGGATGAGGCCGGTGCGGTCGAGCACCCGGCATTCCACCGCGCGCTCAACGTTACGCTCTTGCGAGGGCGACAGGCTGTGATTAAACAGCACCACGTCCGCATCGCTGGCCTTTACCGCGGCTTTTATTTCTTCCAGCTTGCCCGACCCGACAAAATATTTCGGGTGTGGCGCCGAACGGGAACCGCCCAGACTGGCCACAGCAGTGGCACCGGCAGAGGTCACCAGTTCTTCAAATTCCTGGGGGTCTTCCCGGTTGGCAGATTCGGGAAAATCGACGTGGACCAATACGGCCCGGTCCCCGCCTTCGACACGTTCAAAAAACAATCAGACTCTCCGATACCCGATCATAGACCGGGCTGACCTGCAGAACAGCGCCATCACTCGATGGTGACTTCTTCGCTTTCGTGAGGAATTTTAACATTGCGTGCTGGCACCACGGTGGAGATGGCGTGCTTGTAGACCATCTGGCTCACAGTGTTTTTCAGCAGGATGACAAACTGGTCGAAGCTCTCAATCTGCCCTTGCAGCTTGATGCCATTTACCAGAAAGATGGAAACTGGAATACGTTCTTTCCGCAGCGCATTGAGGAAAGGGTCTTGTAACGAATGCCCCTTTGACATGTCGAACTCCTTTTAACGAAGGATTATAGTAATCGTTTATGGGCATTCCGACAGTGCCGAACGTCATTGGACATTCGGGCACCCGGCCTGCCGTTGATGGATTGCTCCAGCGTCACCATCGATACGGCTACCTGACAGGATAGTCCGCCTACCCGATTAAGAAAACGGGCAGACTACTGTCTTACTACGCAGGTAAGCGTATCCTGGGTCGACAAAAAGTCTGGGTTGTCGCGAATTGGCCGGCCAGAGCCCGCCAGATCACTTCACAATCCGCAAGATAATGTGGAATTGTAGGCGAATTTCAAGCTGATGTGGATGCAATTCGTTTACTAAAGTCCCGATTTACGCAAGATTTGCCACGCCTGGTCAATAATGCGTCGATCCCCATCGGCCCCGGCAGGGTCGAGCACGGCCAGTTCAGGCCACTTGCGCAACCAGGTCAATTGTCGTTTGGCCAGTTGTCGGGTGGCGGCAACGCCGGTTTCGATCATGGTCGGGTAGTCGATCTGTCCGTCAAGGTAGTGCCACATCTGGCGATAACCCACGGCCCGAATGCTGGGTAGATCCGGGTGCAAATCCCCTCTCGCCATCAGGGCCCTCACTTCCTGCTCAAAACCCTGATCGAGCATCAGTTGAAACCGCCGGGCTATCCGTTCATGCAACACGGCCCGGTCTGCAGGAACCACCGCCAGTTGAATCAGGTGCCAGGGGAAAGCCCCGGTCGCGTCGTGCGCCAGACGACCCTTGCCGTCGTTCACCGATTCAGCCCAGTAGGCTGAAATTGGCCGGCCGCTGACCCGATACACTTCCAGAGCCCGCGTCACACGTTGCGGGTTTTGCCGATCGATGCGCGCAAACGCAACCGGATCGACGGTTTCCAGCTCGCGCAGCAGCGATGCCAGCCCCTCGGTTTCCAACTGCACCTGCAGTGCCTGCCGTACCGCATCATCGGCCGGCGGCATGTCAGCCAGCGGCTCCACCAGGGCTTTGAAGTAGAGCATGGTGCCACCGGTCAGCAGGGGAATCCGGCCGCGCTGCTGAATGTCACTCATGGCAGCCAGAGCGTCGGTTCGAAACCGGGCCGCGCTATAGCTGTCGGCCGGGTCGCAGATATCGATCAGGTGATGGGGCGCCCGCTGCAGGGTGGCCGCATCGGGCTTGGCGGTGCCGATGTCCATGCCGCGAAACACCTGGGCCGAGTCGACGCTGATGATTTCGCATTGTCCGGCTTCCACCAGCGACAACGCCAGGTCGGTCTTGCCCGCCGCCGTTGGGCCCATCAGGAAAATCGCCGTTGGCTTTTCAGCCAGTGCTTGCGGGCTCACCTAACGCCCTCTCATAAACAACTTGTCCAGCTCGTCGAGCGACAACTGAGTCCAGGTCGGGCGGCCATGGTTGCACTGACCACTGCGCTCGGTACGTTCCATATCACGCAACAGGGCGTTCATTTCGGGAATGGTCAGCTTGCGATTGGCGCGTACCGAGCCATGGCACGCCATGCTGGAGAGAATTTCGTCGCGCCGGGCAACAATGGCATCGGAGGTTTCGTGCTCGATAAAATCGGCCAGAACCGACCGAACCAGCGGTTCCACATCCGCCTGCTGCAGATAAACAGGCGTCTGCCGAACAATCAGCGCATCTGGCCCCAGACGCTCAATCACCAGCCCGAAGTTTACCAGTAAATGCGCAAATTCTTCGGCGGCATCGGCCTCGCGCTCACTAACAGAGAGTTTCTGAGGCACCAGCACCGGCTGCGCCTGCAGGCCTTGCTGGTCGTACTGGCGTTTCATGCGTTCATAGGTAATGCGTTCATGAGCGGCATGCATGTCCACCACAATCAGCCCATGCTGGCTTTGCGACAGGATGAAGATGCCGTGCAACTGGGCAACCGCGAACCCCAGCGGCGGCATATCGCCGTCAGCCTCGGGCAGGGACTGGGTAGGCCGGTCCCAACCCTGGGTTTCGGGGCGCTCAGTCGCCACCTCCGACGAGGGGTATAACGCCTGGTAAAAGCCGACCTGATCGGCCACAGAAACCGGCTGTTCCCCTCCCGGGTAAGTTCGCTCATAACCTCCGCCGGGTGCTGAGGTGGGGGGTGACATGTCCATACGCTGCTGGGCGCCAAACTCGCCCGCCATAGCGCCGGTGGCCTGAGGCCGCAACGCCTGGGGCGATGCTGACTGCGCCCGGGACGGATCGGATTCGGCATCGGGCCGAACCTGCGCCAGCGCCCGGTGCAGTTGCCGAAACAGAAAATCATGCACCAGCCGCTGATCGCGAAAGCGGACTTCGTGTTTGGTGGGGTGCACGTTGACGTCCACCCCGCTCGGGTCGAGCTGCAAATACAACACGAAACAGGGCTGTCGGCCGTGGTAGAGCACATCCCGGTAAGCTTGCTTTACCGCATGCGATATCACCTTGTCGCGCACCACCCGGCCGTTCACAAAGAAGTACTGCATGTCGGCCATCGATCGGGAATACGTCGGCAAACCGACCCAGCCCGTCAGGTGCAAACCCGCCGCTTCGGCATCGATCACCAGGGCATTGTTCATAAAGTCGGGGCTGAGCAGTTGCGCGACCCGGCGTTCCTGCTCGGCCTGGGTCGTGGCCGGGCGCAAGGCGTGAATGGTCCGGTTGTTGTGACGCAGGCTAAAACCCACATCAAAACGGGCCAGCGCCTGACGCTTCACCACTTCTTCGAGGTGGTTGTATTCGGTTTTCTCCGTGCGCATGAACTTGCGCCGGGCCGGGGTATTGAAAAACAGATCGCGCACTTCGACGGTTGTGCCATCGGTATGGGCCGCGGGGAGAATCTCGGTGTTCATATCCTGGCCGTGCGTGTTCACTTGCCAGGCTTCGGCTTGCTCGGCTGGCTTCGACGTCAGCATCAGGCGCGATACCGAGGCAATACTCGCCAGTGCCTCGCCACGAAAGCCCAGTGAGGCGACGGCTTCCAGTTCATCGAGATTGTGAATCTTCGAGGTGGCGTGTCGATTCAGCGCCATGGCCAGGTCGTCCCGGACAATACCCGAGCCGTTATCGCGGATGCGCATCAGCTTCACGCCACCCTGCTCGATTTCGACATCCACGCGGGTAGCACCAGCATCCAGGCTGTTCTCAACCAATTCTTTCACCACCGAAGCGGGCCGTTCCACTACCTCCCCCGCCGCTATCTGGTTCGCCAGCCGGGGAGAGAGTGTTAATATTCGACGCATGCCATAACCTTCAATTACTCAAGTTCCGGGGCTCTGTTTTGCACGATTGCCGGATGTTCCGTGCCAGCGCTAATCGTTCAATTTCCAATGCCACCCCTAACCCTGTGGAATCAGAATCACCTGACCAATGCGAATGGAAGAACCGTTCAGTTGGTTCACTTCACGCAATCGGCTCACCGAGGTGTTATTGCGCGAGGCAATGCCCGACAGGGTATCGCCACTGACCACCACATAGCGACGCAAGGTGCCCGCTTCACGCTTTTGCCAGGCCACCCAGGTACCCGGAGGCGGGTTACTTTCGAACCATTGGGTCACTCCCTGGCGAATGGCCGTTGCCAGTTGCCGGCGATAATTTGCTGAGCCAAGATTCGCCTCTTCGGTCGGGTTGGAAATAAAGCCGGTTTCAACCAGCACCGACGGTACATCCGGCGATTTCAGAACCGCAAAACCGGCTTGTTCAACGCTGCTCTTATGCATTCGGGCCACTTGTTTCATGCGCCCCAGAATGTCGCTGCCCACATCCAGACTCGACCTCAGTGTTGCTGTCATCGACAAGTCAACCAGCACTGAGCGCAGTATTTCGTCTTTGTCTTCCAGGCTAATGCCGTTCACACCGCCAATCACATCGGCCGCATTCTCCTGGTTGGCCAGATACCCGGCCATGGCCGAGGTGGCGCCACTCGACGACAACGCAAAAACCGATGCTCCCGAGGCCTGCGGGCTGGTGAAGGCGTCGGCATGAATGGATATAAAGAGGTCCGCGCGTTTTTCGCGAGCTAGCTCGCGCCGGCGTTGCAGCGATAAATAGTAATCACCGGTACGCATCAGCACCGGTTCATAACCCCGCAGCTCGTCCAGTTGATCGTAAAGTTCCCGGGCAATGGCGAGCACCACGTCTTTTTCCCGCGTGCCGCTCGGGCCAATGGCGCCCGGGTCTTCACCGCCGTGACCGGCATCAATCGCCACGACGATGTTGCGCTGCTGGTTCGACAGATCATCGGCACTGCGACTGACCTGGCGTTCGCTCGGCTCCATGGACAGGCCCGGTGGCCGCTCCAGATCGAGCACCAGGCGATGCCCGTACTGCTCGTTCGGCCGTAAAACAAAGCTGCGCGGGCTCAGTTGGGTGGATAAGTCGAGCACCACGCGCAACTCTCCGCCCTCTCGCTGGGCACTGCGAATGCGGGACACGCCGCTGTTTTCCAGCGACAGACTTTCCAGGTTGGTATCAAGAGACACATCACTGATATCAACGACCACCCGGCTCGGATTGGACAACACGAATACCCGGTGTTCGACCGGACCGCTGAGGTCAAAGACCAGGCGAGTATTATCCGGCGCGGGCCAGATACGAGCGTCTTCAATTTCTGTGGCCCGGACCCCGCCAGCAGCACTGACCAGCCCCACAAGCACCAGCAAAGGTGCCGCAAAGCTTACAAACCATTGTTTCATTAACCGTCCCATCAATAAGTACATCGTGCTCGCCGCAACCCCATTACAACGCCTGTCCGGCCAGTTGCTGACTCAGTTGATCGACGATTTGCTGACCGGCTGTTGTAGCCCCGTCAAATCTGAGCAATCGACCGCCGCTGCCATCAGCGGCCCCGGCATCGCTGAAATGTACCACGACATCGGCGTCTGGCAACACGCCAGCCCCGCGCTCCGGCCATTCCACCAGCCACAGGGTGTCTGGCAGCAGGTAGTCACGCAGGCCCATAAATTCCAGCTCTTCAGCGTCGGCCAGGCGGTAGAGATCGAAGTGAACCACGGTTATACCGTCGCAGTCGTAGGGCTCAAGCAGCGTGTAGGTCGGGCTCTTGACCCTACCCGGCCAACCACAAGCCTGAATCACCGCGCGGCTCAGGGTGGTTTTGCCCATACCCAGGGTACCATCAAGATAAACGATGCCCCCTTTTGCGGTACGCACTGCGTTTGCCAGGCTGCGACCTACTGCATCCATGGCAACTTCACTGACAGTGATTGATAACACGATGTTCTGCTTCTCCCCGGCTGGCCAAATCACACCTAAACACACAAAGTGTAACATCAAGCTGCCACCGGTGCGGAGCCCATGGGTTGTCTAACGCCCTGGATGGCCGCACACTTTACACCCTGCTTCCAAACTGGCCCTTGCTGCATGCCCGCTGATACTCAAGCCATTCCCAGCCTCGATCTGGTTCATCTGACACAACGGATCAAGTCTGAAGCAGCCGCCCTGGGGTTTCAGGCGGCCCACATTGGCACCGGCAATACCGAAGCGCACCGGGCGAGCTATCTGGCCTGGCTGGAGGCGGGCTATCACGGCACTATGGAGTGGATGACCCGCAATCTGGATAAGCGTTTCAACGCGGCTGAGCTTCACTCCGGTTCACTGCGTTCCATTTCCGTGCGCATGGACTACCGGCCCGAGGGCGACATGCAAGCTGTGCTTGATGACCCAAACCAGGCCTACATCTCGCGCTATGCACTCGGCCGCGACTATCACAAACTGATGCGCAAGCGCCTGACCCAACTGGGCAAAACCATTGAAACCTGGGTCGGAGAACACGGCTTCAGAGCCTTTGTAGACAGCGCACCGGTTCTGGAGCGCCAGCTGGCGCAACAAAGTGGCATGGGCTGGCTGGGTAAAAACACCCTATTGCTGAACCAGCAGGCTGGCAGCTATTTCTTTCTGGGCGAGCTGTTTACCAACCTGCCATTACCACTGGACGCCCCCTTTGAAAGCCAGCACTGCGGCAGCTGCAATCGCTGCCTGACCGACTGCCCGACCGATGCCTTTGTGGGGCCGGGCGTACTGGATGCCCGTAAATGCATCAGTTACCTGACCATCGAACACAGCGGCCTGATCCCGGTTGAACTGCGCAGCAAAATGGGCAACCGCATTTATGGCTGTGACGATTGCCAGATCGTCTGCCCGTTCAACAGTTTCAGCGAACCGACCCGGGAAGCCGATTTTCAGCCTCGCCACTCACTGGACAACATCAGCCTTCTAACTCTGTTCACCTGGGACGAAGCCACCTTTCTGAGCAACACCGAGGGCTCTGCCATTCGCCGCATCGGCTTTGAGCAGTGGCAGCGCAACCTGGCCGTTGCCCTTGGCAATGCGCCGACCAGCGAGGCCATTATCGGGGCCCTGCAACGTCGCTACCCGGACGCCAGCCCGCTGGTTCAAGAGCATATTCGCTGGGCACTGGAGCAACATGGTCGGGTCGGAACGGTCTAGGGGGTTTACCTGACACTAGTTAGCCTCCGGCGATGCCCCTAACCGGTGTTCCATCAGATCATTCCGGTGCGGCGCCAGGGCGCAGAAATCACGACGAAGGTCTGCGAGCTGGCTCTCGGGCACCGTCACCTCCATCGTCACTCCAGTGGTGTATTCGATTCCCCCGGGAAGTAGCTGGTAGCGCTCCAGTAACCGGCGCAGTTCACTTTCCAGTGCGAATGGGCAGGCAAACACCCAGGGGTGCTGGGTTTCAACCGGCACCCACTCGGCCTGGTCCAACGCCTGGGAAATGGCGCCACCGTAGGCGCGAACCAGGCCACCCGCCCCCAGTTTGACGCCTCCGAAATAGCGCACCACCACCGCTAGCACGTTCACCAGCCGCTTGTGGCTGATCACATTGAAGATGGGTTTGCCAGCCGTGCCCGAGGGTTCACCGTCGTCACTCATACCGCTGTCGCCATCAACATAGAACGCAAAGCAGATATGCCGGGCATCGGAATACTGGCTACGCAACTCTGCCAGACGGGCCTGCACGGCAGCCCGGTCGGTCACCGGCTCCACCCAGGCCAGAAACCGGCTCTTTCGGACTTCAAGTTCCGCAAAAACAGGCGCTTTTAACGTGCAATTCAACCAAACCACCAACTGCGATCATTGCTGACCAGATCGAATATTTTCCGGTGACCAAAAGACCCAGGATGCAGGCGGTCGCCCTGATTCAGTTCGCGCCGGTATTGGACGTCGTCCTGAAGCGAGGTAAACAGGTCAACATAGGGGACCCGGGCCCGGGCGCAGAGTTCACGAAAGCCACCATTAATGCGCTTTATCCGGGCATTTTGCGCCGGATCGTAAACCGCGGGCGGCCCTACCAGGAGCGGCTTGTAATGCCCATGCACCTGCTTCAGCAGCGTGCTCAGATTCTGCCATGAGGTTTTGGCTGGCAGCGGGTCTGCGCCCCCCACCCCCACAGCATCCATCAGCCCAAACGCCAGAATCAGCCGGTTATCAGCACCGAGGGGCATCCTTGGCTCCAGCTCACTCAGCCGCCCAATTACAGCCTCGCTATTCTGGCCAACGATACCCAGGTTGTAGTAATTCAATGGCCCATGGCCTGCGCGAACGCTGTCGATCAGCGGGCCAGCCCAGCCCCGGTGTCCAGGGTCACCCTCGCCGCTGGCGATGCCATCGCCAAGCACACAAATATTAAGGTCTGTCAGCAATACGGAGCTCATACCATCTCTACTGCGGTGATCGTTCAGCCAGTATATCGGCAAACGACTCGGTCTTCTCCAGTCACCTGCGTCACATTAGCCGGTTCAGGCAGCGCCAATTCCTGCTTTCACCTTTTCGCCGCTGATCTGGCTGGTTATAGTGTTGGCTGTCTCCGGCTATCCAGACTCGAGTGCGCCATGAAAATAAAAACGTTATCCCTGCTTACCCTCACTGCTGCTATTGGCTCGGTTCAAGCTGAAAATCTGAAACCCGCTAACTGGGTGCTGCTGCCTGCCATTGGCTCAAGCCCCGAAACCGGCTTTCAATACGGCGCTTATGTGATGCGCCAGTTTGAACAAATCAGCCTGAACCAGCCTCAGGACCGTCTGGAACTGTTGCTGCAAGGCACCGCCAAAGGCCAGTTCCAGGCTTATATCTGGCCCGATTTTTATGTATCCGGTGGTGACTGGAACCTTTATGGCACCCTGGGCGGCAAATACTGGCCAACGCCCTATTACGAGCAAGGTAACGATACCGGTTTCGACGATGACGAGGAGATCTATGACCTCACGACCATTGAAACCGAGTTCGGCGCAGCCTATCGGGTGACACCCACCCTGCGAGTCGGGGGCCTTGTGTTCGCCGACAATGAATCAATAGAAGACGATGCCAGCGACCCGCTACTGAGCAGCGACCAGCGCGGATTTGAAGGCGGCTTTTACAGTGGCCTCGGGCTGACGGCGCGCTGGGATACCCGTAACGACAGAGACTGGCCGACGGCAGGCTCACAGGCGAGCTTCACCGGCCGCCAGTATTTCGAATTCCTTGGCAGCGACGATAATTTCGGCACCATAGAAACCGATGTCGGCCACTACATTGCCCTGGGCGATGACGTCATCGCACTCGGTGCCAACTACGATTTTGGTTGCGAGACCACCCCCTTCAGCCGCCTACCTCGCCCGGCCGGTGCCCGCACCCTGCGCGGTGCCGATGGCAACCTCTGGGTCGATCACCACTTGCTCGGTCTGCAATCGGAATACCGGATGACACTCACCCAGCGCTGGGCGGTGACCGGTTTTCTCGATACCGCCCAGGTGGCCAGTGAATTAAGCGAGTTCGGCGCGGACCGTTTCCACACCAGCATCGGCGGCGGCATTCGTTATTCCACCATCGCCGATTCCCGCTTTAACATTCGCGCCGATTTTGGTCTGGTCGACATGGAAAGCTTTGGGTTTGCGATCAGCGTGGGTGAAGCGTTTTAATGCCCAACCCACGTACCGACCGGTTCCATATTCCACGTGCCACGGAGCCCCGGGACCGGTTACCCGAAGAAGCACCACCGGAGCCACTGGCAAACTGGCGGCTGGCGCTGAATGACATTATTTTTGGCGCCGAATCGAAGGCCGGCAAGCTGTTCGATGTGGTGCTGATTCTGGCGATTATAATCAGCGTTGTGGCAGTGATGCTCGAAACCGTGAGTGCTGTGGTAGTCCACTACCGACCCCTGCTCATCGGCATCGAGTGGGTTTTCACGCTGTTGTTCACGATCGAGTACGGGCTGCGACTGGTCAGCGTGCGCCACCCGATGAAATACGCGACCAGCTTCTACGGCATAGTCGATTTGCTGTCGATCATTCCAACCTATCTGAGCTTGCTGATACCAGGCGCCAATACCTTGCTGGTGATTCGCATTCTGCGAATACTGCGAGTGTTCAGGGTGCTCAAACTGATTCATTACGTCAGCGAAGCTGAAATGCTGATGCAAGCCTTACGGGCAGGGAAACGCAAGATCCTGGTGTTTCTCTACAGTGTCGTCACCATGGTCGTTGTGTTCGGTGCGTTCATGTACCTGATCGAAGGGCCGGAAGCCGGGTTTACATCCATTCCCAAAAGCATCTACTGGGCGATTGTAACCCTCACCACCGTCGGCTATGGCGACATAACCCCAGTCACGCCGATCGGCCAATTTCTATCTACTGCCGTTATGATTACCGGCTACGCCATCATCGCCGTACCCACAGGCATCTACACAGCAGAACTAGCCTCGCAACTGCGCATTCAACGCGACAATCGCAGTTGCCCGGGCTGCGGAAAAACCGGCCACGAAGCCGATGCGGAATTTTGTCGGTTTTGCGGGGAAGAGATGGTGGACAAAGAGTAAAGGTGACTGGGAGGTTGCCTTTACTGCCCGTTGAATTGGATTTGGCGGCTGTGGGCCGCGACAGGCGCCGGGTGCTCTTTGGGAGGGACGCTGCAAGTACGTCCGTGTAAGCTCGGCGGTCCGCATCCATGCGGACCCACGCCCACCCAAAGAGCACCCGACACCTTTCGCTGGTCATCCTGGGTTTAACTATTTATCGCTAGTTCACTCTACTTTTTCGTACGGCAAACCTACGTAATTCTCCGCAATCACCGTCAGCCCTGCTTCCGACCCGGTAAAGTAATCCAGCTCAGCCAACTGCATTTTCTGATTGAACGTGTTCTCATCAAACTTGTGCATCATCGACGTCATCCACCAGGAAAAACGCTCGGCTTTCCAGATGCGGCGCAAGGCGATGTCGGAGTATTTGTCGAGCAATTCTGGCTTGCCATCGTGATAGGCGGCAATCATGGCATGGTACAGGGTATACACATCGCTGGCGGCGAGGTTCAGCCCTTTGGCGCCTGTGGGAGGCACAATGTGCGCCGCATCGCCGACCAGGAACATGCGACCGAATTTCATCGGCTCGGCCACAAAACTGCGCAGTGGTGCGATGCTTTTTTCGATGGATGGGCCGGTAACCAAACGGGCAGCTACATCTTCGGGCAGGCGACGTTTCAACTCTTCCCAGAACCGCTCGTCAGACCAGTCTTCCACCTTCTCATCCAACTCTACCTGGATGTAATAACGGCTGCGGGTGCTGGAGCGCATGGAACATAGGGCGAAACCACGTTCGTGGTTGGCGTAAATCAGTTCTTCATCGACCGGCGGTGTATCGGACAACACACCCAGCCAACCGAACGGATAAATACGCTCGTGCGTTTTCAGCACATCTTTCGGAGCGGTTTTGCGGGAGATGCCATGGTAGCCATCGCACCCGGCTATGTAGTCACATTCGAGGGTGACTTTCTCACCGTTTTTGACGAAAGTGACCGTGGGGGTATCGGTATCGATGCCATGAAGAGCAACGTCTTCGGCTTCGTATACAGACTGGGCACCCGCTGCTTTGCGCGCGTCCATCAGGTCTTTGGTGACTTCGGTCTGGCCGTACACCATCACGGTTTTGCCACCGGAGTATTGTTTCAGATCAACCCGGGCCAGTCGGTTGTCGAACGACAGGTGAAAGCCCTCATGCACCTGGCCTTCACGATCCATCCGCTCATCAACGCCGGCTTCGCGCAGCAAATCGACCATGCCCTGCTCCAGAACACCGGCACGAATGCGGCCCAGAACATATTCTTCACTGCGCTGCTCGATGATCACGTTGTCGATGCCCTTGCGGTGCAGCAACTGGCCGAGCAACAGGCCCGAGGGGCCAGCGCCAATAATCGCGACTTGGGTCTTCATGTTCTGTACTCCTGTCGATGAGATGCATAGCAGGCATGCGGGCACTGCAGCCCGGTTGCCTTAGTGGCTGCCTTTTCTTGTGCTGGTATTTTTAGTCGATACAGGGGGCAAAAGAAGGAACAAAACCGGGTTTTTCTTGTACTTTTGATGGATAGCAGCACAATTAACCGTCAATTTACCGGAAGCCACCGCTCATGGCCGAACCGAAGCCCATTCCCGTCTTCAAGCTCTATGGCGAACAAACCGCCTGGCTGACACCGGATCTGCTGCATTGCGAGGCCATTGCGGACCGCAGCCGGCTGCACGACTGGGTGATCAAACCGCATCGGCACCGGGGCCTGTACCAACTGTTGTATCTGAATGCGGGTGATGCGGTGCTGCAACAGGACGCCCAGCAATACCACCTGGAAGCTGGCAGCCTGGTAATCGTGCCCGAGATGTCGATTCACGGCTTTGCGTTCGGGCCCAAGGCCGCGGGCTATGTACTGACCCTGGCACACCCGCTGGTGCACAAGCTGGCGCAATCGCTACCCGAGCTGAACGCCTTTTTCAGCGAGTTCGTGCGCCACCGCATTTCGGTTTCGCAACGGCGCAGCGACATTGAGCGCTTGTTCGAAATCATCAATCAGGAATACCAGCGCGATGGCCTGGGCCGGCAGGTGTTGCTGGAATCCCTGCTCAGCAGCCTGTTCGTCTGGCTACTGCGTCAGGCCCGACCCCGAGACACACACGACACCCCGGCAACCCAGGATCATTTCGGACGTTTCACCGACCTGATCGAAGCGAATTTCAGGGAGCCCCGGGGCGTGGCCGACTATGCAAACGACATCGGCATCACCGCCAACCATTTAAACGCGATCTGCCGCCAGGCGGTCAACAAGCCGGCCCTGGCGCTGATTCACGAACGCCAGATTCTGGAAGCCAAACGGAGGCTGGTCTACAGCGCTCTGACCATCAACCAGATTGCCGATGAGCTTGGCTTTTCTGATCCGGCGTATTTTTCCAGATTCTTTAAACGACTCACTGGTGTAACACCAAAAGGGTTTCGGACTCAGGCGGGAACATAATTAACTCAAGTTTCGGAGTTCGCGGTAGGCTTTGCTGCCAGTCGTCCGCACCGGCCACCAAGTAGGGCTATAGAGGGTCGGGCGGGATGCCGCCCACTCAACCCATCCATGGGGCCTGGACCGCAGCATCCTTGCTGCGGACCACCCTCGATAGCCCTACCTGGCACCCGGTGCTCACCCTTAGCTAGCGAACTCCGAAACTTGAGTTAATTATCTGGCAGAATCTTACTCAAACCCTGGGCCAGGGTCGCACGGGAAAGCTCACCGGCGTGGGTGTCTTGCAGGGTGCCGTCGGCATCGTAAAACAAGGTGGTTGGCAGGCCTCTGCTTTGAATGATGGCCGGTAGCTCGGCGCGCAGGTCGTAATAGCTGTGGCGCAGGTTCAGGCCCTGCTCGCTCAGGAATTCCAGCCCCCGGGCCGGGCTCTCGGCCTGGTTGACGAAGATAAAGGTGATGTCCGGGTACTCTTGCTGCGCGGCTTCCAGCACCGGCATTTCCCGGACACAGGGGCCGCACCAGGTGGCCCAGAGGTTAACCACTCTCGGGCCGCCGGCACCCACGACTGCCAGGTTATGCGGCTCTCCTTGCAAGTCCACCAGTTCAAGCTCCGGCACATCCACATTGGGGTAACCCACCATCTGCACGCCACCCCAGATGCCGAGCCAGGCGACCACGCCGGCGCTGACGGCAATGGCTAGAGGCTTACGCACATCGGCATGGCGCCAATACCAGAACAGGGCCATCAGCACCGTACCCGCCAGACCAAACCAGGGGTCAAAGCCGCCGTCACGAATGTCGACCATGCCCAGCCAGTCGTCCCGGTAGAATTCGAAATAACGGATGATAAAGCCCAGGCGCGCCACAACGACCGTGACCAGGAAAATATCGCCCAACTTCGAGATCACCGAACTGCGGGTGCGCCGACCCACCAGGCTACCGACCAGAATCGCGATGCCAAACGCCAGCATCAGCATGATGTAGCCAATGGGCAAACTGAAAGGGCCGATAATTACAGAGGTCATGGTGGTGTGAGTGTCCTGTTGGTAAGAGAGAGTGACAGGACACTCCCGGAAATCGAGGGGTCTGTCAATATTCTGCGTTGTGAAACAGGTGCTGCACATCGTCCAGAAAGTTAAGCATATCCAGCATTTTTTCGAATTGCTCGATGTCGGCCCCTTCAATCGCTGTGGTCATTTGCGGCACAAACTGAACCTCATCGACCTCGAATTCGATGCCGTCGAACGCACTCTTAAGCGCATCGCGGGTTTTGGCGTATTCGGTGTGGGGGGCGAATACCGTGATCACGCCGTCTTCGGCTTCAATGTCAGAGACATCGACATCCGCCTCGGCCAGGGCTTCCAGTACGGCATCCTCGTCCGGTCCGGAGAAACTGAAAATCGCATCGTGGTCGAACAAATGGCTGACGGCGCCCGAAGCACCGAGTTTGGCTTTTACTTTGTTGAAACAGGTGCGTACATCGCCATAGGTCCGGTTCGGGTTATCGGTCAGGCAATCGACAATGATCATGGTGTTGCCCGGCCCAAAACCCTCGTAACGGGCCACCGCGAAGTCTTCACCGCCGCCGCCGGCGGCCTTGGTAATGGCTTTATCGATCACGTGTGCTGGCACCTGGTCTTTCTTGGCGCGCTCCAGCAGGGACGCGAGCGCCAGGTTACCGGTCGGCTCGGTGCCACCGGATTTGGCACACATGTAAATCTCACGGCTGTAACGGCTGTAGACTTTGGCTTTCATGTCCGACGTCTTGGCCATGGATTCTTTGCGGTTCTGGTAGGCTCTGCCCATGGGATAATACCGGGTTGGTTAATCGATGGACGGCGATTCTAGTCGTATTTGAGGGTTTTCACTAGCCAGAGTGGCGAAGGTAGTGTCAGGTCGGGGCATCCGCTGTCTCGCCCAGCGTTTTAACCATACCAACCATCACAACCTCGTAACCCAGTCGCAGATTGAGCTCAACCATGGTTTGATTGGCGGTGAATACATTGGTTCTGAGCTCGGTGATGCCCCGAGCCAGGCACCAGTCCTCGCCCCGCTTTTTAAGCCCGGACGCTACACTCTGTTTGCGGTGTTCAGGGTGAACCCATAGCCCGACTAACTGAGCGTGCGGCTTATCCTCTTTGGGTTTGGCCTGAACCCAGTGAAAGGCGACGATGTCGTCGGCTTCGTTGCACATCAATCCGACAAAGTTGATGCTGCCATCGCTGCCGTTCAGTCGGCTGGCGACCTTTTGCAGCATCTGCTCAGAGTAATGGTGAGCGGAGTCCCACTCCAATGGTGCGGCACAATGCAGGCGTGCCACCTCGGCGACATCTGCCTGAGCGTCAGGGTCTAGCTGCCGATACTCGAGACCTTGCATAAGCCGTATTTTTCCCTGCCTTCAATTAAAATATCCCTCATCACCAGTGCAATGAGCACGTCAACAAACGAAATCAGTATCAACGAATTTCATTGAATCCGGAAGGGCCAGACAGGGATGACCATCCCTGTCTGGCCAGAGGCGTAGCAAGCTTGGCCCGCTAATCCGAAACGGGGGTAACAACCGGCAGTTCCGGGTGTTCTTGCACCAGGCCGTAAGTGTTGCCGCCCAGATGCAAGCGGTACCCTGAAGGCCCGGCTACCGGCAGGTAGTAGTTCAGCGTAATGTCGACGGATTCACCCGGGGCCAACGCTTGCCAGGCCGGCAAGCTGAAGCCGACGCGGTGGAAGGTTGCGTCCAACCCGCCGATGTTATTGCCGGCTGCGTTACTGCCATCTTCAAGCACCGTCAGACCGGCGCCACTCTGGTCTGAGATGGTGCTGGATGTGGAGGTCGGCATGTTGAAGCTGACGTCGGTGCCGCCCGGGATCTCGACATCCGTTTGGTTGGTCAGCGTCAGCGTCGGGTTGATCGGGTAGTTGTTATCGCCCACTTTAAAGCCACTGATCTCAACGGTAACGTTAATGACCTCGCTCGGGGGTGCCAGGTTGCCAGCCAGTTCGGTGTCGTAGCCTCCGGCACCGGCGAAGGCGTTGTAGGCGATGTCTGTCAGGGTCGTACCCATGTAGTACTCGCCATTATCGCCCCGCTGCGGGTGCCAGCCGTAGTCGCCCGCCAGCTCCCAGAACATGATACCGCCAACGCCCTGATCAATGACGTACTGCACCTTGGCATTCATTGACTGGTCATCTTCGGTACTGAGGAAAACCCGAGTCTGGGGATTCCATAACCAGGGAGCTTCGGCCAGGCTATCGTAATGACGCTCATAGGTACCGCTCAGAGACATTTGCGGATCAAACCCGTAATCGCTGACGTAACGACCAACGATGCCCGCCTCCAGGTTCTTGGCGTGCCACATGGGGTTGGAGCCCGCCCCCAGCTCGTTGCCTTGTTCGTCTTTGTCGTGCCAGAGGTTGTCGATGCCGGTCGCACCGTAACCACAGGGGCTGTTGACGCCCGTGCCGGTCGGGCAGCCGGTCTGGTCAGGCAGTTCGGCCGTGCCCCACAATCCATTGGTTCCACCCTGAACGTTCTGAAAACCACGGGTGTAATAGGGAACGCCAATATTAATGCGCCCGGCACTCATGGCACCCCGGAAATACGCCACCGCCCAGTCGGTGTTGAGGTAGCCTATGCCGCCATACTGCGAGGTCCCATACACGTTGGCTGCGGCGAGCTCTGCGTCTTCACCGGTGTCGTACAGTGCAGCGTTATGGCCGACGTATTCATTCCAGGCGCCATGCAGGTCGTAGGTCATGATGTTGACGTAATCCAGGTACGGCGTGACATCGAAGTCTTCCATGCCGCGCAGCAGATAGCCTGAGCTGGGGGCGGCAATGGTCAGCAGGTAATGCTGGCCGTCTACGGCGCTGGCCTGGTCCAGTTTTTCCCGCAGTGTTTTCATCAGCACCCGATAGGAGCGCCACAAATCACCACGCAGACTGTCGGCGTAATCAAAATCCAGCGGATTGCCGGCACCAGTCATGGAGGTTGGGTATTCGTAGTCGATGTCGACACCGTCGAAACCATAGGTACGGATAAAATCGACCGCTGAGTTGGCGAAGGTTTCAATGCCTGCGTAGTTGACACTGCCGTCGGCATTGGTGGTCATGGTGTAGAAACCGCCGTTGTCGACGCGTTGACCGGTGCTGTCGAAATACCCACCGGTTTCGGCCCAGCCGCCGACCGATATCAGCGTTTTAACGTGCGGGTACTGCGCCTTGTATTGGTTCAACAGGTTGAAGTGACCCTGGTAGTCCAGGCTCGGGTCCATCTCCGCGCCGGACACTTCGGGCCAGGTCAGGCCGGTGGCCGGGTTGCTCGGGTCGCTGGTGTCGCCAACCGACAGTTCGTTCTGATCGTTGATGTGTGCGAAGGCGTAATTGATGTGGGTAAGCTTCTGCCAGGGAATATCATTGGCAAGATAGGCTGGCTGACCGTTCTTGCCCGTGCGCCAGGAGGTGAAGTAACCGATTATCCGACGCTGGTGAGTGTCGCCCAGCGCTTCGCGGCCGTTGTCATCATAGACCGTGCAATAAGGCACTTCGACGCCCGCCGTCTGGTACAGCCCTTCAGGCCGGCAACCACGGGCTATCGGGTCTTCACCGATGCTGAGCCTGATCGCTGTGCTGTCGGTTGTGGCGCCAGCATCGTCGGTAGCACGGGCAAAAACACTAACGTTGCCCGCTTCGGCTATCCAGTCGAACCGATAAGGGTCACTGTTATCAATACCGATAGGGGTCCCGTCGACAAAAAACTCCACGCCGGTGACAACACCGTCACTGTCGCTCGCCTCTGCGATGAAACTGACGGTATCGCCAGGCTGAATATTGTCACCCGCAGAAGGGCTCGTCAGGCTGACGCTGGGTGGCTGATTCTGATCGGTGGTTTCACAGCTGCCCAGCGCCGTCCACTCCTGGTACTGATCGCTGTGGTCGGCCGGGTTCTGGTTTTGCGTCCACCAGTTGGCTTCATAGGCGATGTCATCGTAGTGCACCTGGTCTCCGCCATTGAAGGCTGTGCCGGCGTCCCAGTCGGGCAGGCCGCTGCAATCGTAGGCCGCTGCCGAGCCAGCCAGCACCAGGCCGCCCAGCAACGCGCTCAGAGCAATATGAGTTTTCATGATTGATCCATTCTTATTCTGTCGTGAAAAAGGCAGGGAGCCCTCTTCCTGCTGAAGAGGGCTCATGAAGAAGCACAGGGTGTTACTGGCGCGGATGCCCCAGCCCTGAATTCATGGAATTCAGAATGTGGCCGTTGTCCGCATCAATTTCCCAGGCAAAGAGACCACCCAGGTTGTTTTGCAGGACGTAGTTGCCCTTGGCTTCAACGGAGCGCTGGGTATCGAAAGTCAGCAGTTTTCCGTCGGCATAGTTCCAGGCGTAACTGCCCTGGGCAATGTCATCCCAGAAGACCTGATAGCCGTTGATACCGGAACCAGATGGGCCGCCCATCACCTCGGCTTCAATCTCCTTGTAATCCTGAATGCCCGCTTCCCAGCTGCCTTCAATGGCTCCGCCACCGGTGCCTGTGAAGGGGTAATCGGGCTGGCCACCGCTGACGCCTTTCCAGCCACGACCGTACATGGCAACCCCCAGGCTCAGCTTCTGCGGCGGCACATTTTCACTGAGCATGTACTGCACGGCTTCGTGGGCGCTGAAGCCTTGCATGGCGGCATCGGGTGCCGGGTACAGGCCGGTCTGGTGGCCCAGCACGTTATTCCAGGCGCCGTAGTAGTCGTAGGTCATCAGGTTGATGTGATCCATCACCTGGGCGGCATCTGCCCAGCCGTCGCCGATGGCCTGTAATTTCTCAACACCACCGCTCATGGCTGCGGTCAGCTGATATTGACGGCCCGTTTCGGCCTCCAGCTCATCCAGTGCGACGCGCAATTCCTGCATCAGGGTCACGAAACCCTGGCCGTCGGCAGCGCTGCCAAGAGCGGGGTTGGCGCCACCACCACCGGGAAATTCCCAGTCGATGTCGATGCCATCGAAGAAGTCATACTGGCGAATGAAGCCGATCATCGACTCAATAAAGATGGCGCGTGCGGCCGGGTCTGTTCCAATATCATAAAGCGGATCCGACAGCGTCCAGCCGCCAACGGAGGGCAGGATGGTAATATCGGGGTGCGCCTGTTTCAGACGGTACAACTGAGCAAAGGTACCGCGGACCGGCTGGTCCCAGCGGTCATTCGGATAGGATTTTTCCAGTGCGGCAAACTTGTCGTGCACCACCACTTCGTAATCCTGCTTGCCACTGCACTGGCTCTGCAGCGCGCTGTAACCACTCGGATTGGCGTCGGCCAGCGACTGGTTCGGCCCGCAAATCGGAATAAAGCCGTAATAAAGATGCGTGATGTTTTCAGCCGGTATATCCGCTGGCTGATAATCGCGACCGTAAATGCCCCATTCGACGAAATAAGCGCCCACCTGTTTGCCACTTTCGCCGGTGTCATAGGGCTGGTTGTTTTGCTCCAGCGGGTGCGGCCAGCCAGTCATGTCGAGGTCGGCCGGGTCCCAGCTGCCGGAGTCATCATCGTCATCGCCGCTGCCGGCGACGGTAACCGTGGTTGCACCACTGGCAATGCACCCACTGTCATTGCACAACTCCACCACTAGCTCGTGACTGCCAGCGGCCAGATCGACCGTACAGCTGGCGTTCTGCGGGTTCGGGTCATTGCGGGTAAGACTGCTTTGGCAAATTGGATTACCGTTATCCGACAGGGTCCAGGAAGAACCGTTTTCACCCCACCAGAGATTCCAGACGATGTTGGTATTGCTGCCATCGTCAACGCTGGCGGGTAACCAACCCAGGTTGGGTTGTGCAGGTGCAGCCATCAGGCCGGTACTCAACAGGGTTGTGGCAAAACCCAATAAGACTCGTTGATGCTTCATAATATGAACCTTCCTTTTGTTATTGTTCGTTTGGCCAAGTGATCTCAGCTCGCTCAATCAATATAACCAATCTAATACCTTTAGAGACTGGATGATCAAAATATAGACACCAATTGGGGTGGTTCGAAAAACAAACCACTGAATTTTGTTAGCCAATTCACACTTTAGGCCGATAAAATCGGAATTTAAGCCAACCATCACCCAGCAGAAACGTTTCGTTCTAAAAATAATACCAATCTAGACCCTTACTAAGGTAAGCGGATTGGGTCAGAGCCATGCCAGGATGATTTCAATCGACTTGTTGCTGAACATCACAGGCCAGGCGACCGGAGAAACGCAATCAGCATAAAAATCGTTAAGAACATTGAAGAAGGCAGGGTGAGAGGCGGGGTACTGGCAACGCCGGAGGTGTTAAAAATTAACAAGGCTTACTCGGAACGCCCCTGACAATAAAACTGATAGAACTGCTTCAATTCGCGGGGGCTACGCAAATGATGTACCGAAACGCCGGGCTTCTGCCTGGCCAGTAACGAGCGTAAATAAGGGCGCGTCGTACGGTGGATATGCCAAATAATCCTGAGCATGGGGATCAGTTTTGCCAGCGGCTGACAACCCTCTGCCCACCCGGCTGGCCTCACAAACACCGATTTCACACCGCGTTTGATGGCCCACCAATAATGCACGGCGATTGGAAAATCGAGGTAAACGATGGCATCGGAGCGTGCAAACCGGTCGGCTATGGTTGAGTCATAGCCAACCCCCTCGATGATCCAGGACTCCCTGGCCACCAAATCATCGTGAGCTTGCTGAAAAGCCTCTTCAGAAACAGCCTGCCAATCGGGCTGCCAGATCACCTGGTCCAGATGATGGACGGGCAGGCCAGTGCGCCTGCCAAGCGCCAGAGCCAGGGTCGACTTCCCGGCACCGCCATTTCCAATGATGGTGACTTTATTCATAACGCCTTGTATCCACCCCCTGCCCATAACTAGCCCTGATGAACAGACATGGGCCCGGACCAGGCATAAACAACAGGCGCTGTTTGAACCGGTCAGTCCAACCGAATGAAATGCTCACGGTAGTGCTTCAATTCACCGATGGATTCCAGAATATCATCCAGCGCCCGGTGGCTACCTTTCTTCTGAAAACCATCCAACACCTCGGGGCGCCAGCGGCGGGCCAGTTCTTTCAGCGTGGAAACATCGATATTTCGGTAGTGGCAAAACGCATCGAGGTGCGGCATGTAACGCACCAGAAACCGCCGGTCCTGCCAGATTGAGTTACCGCACAGTGGCGACGCTCCCGGCTCCACCCACTCTTTCAGAAACGCCAGGGTTTCCGCTTCGGCCATCGCATCGGACAGCGTGCTGTCTTTCACTCGCTGAGTCAGGCCGGATTCGCCGTGGTGTGTCGTGCACCACTCGTCCATCGCATCGAGCGCTTCATCGCTCTGGTGAACCACCAGGTTCGGGCCTTCGGCGATGACATTCAGGTCTTTATCGGTCACGACGGTAGCGATCTCGATAATGCGGTCGGTATCCGGATTCAGGCCGGTCATTTCCAGGTCGACCCAGATCAGGTTCGATTTTTTATCCATCTCAAATAGCCTTTTGTGCCCCCCGAAAGGGGTTTAGGGAGTAGAATGTGGCTAGAGTATAACTTAAGAGAAGCACCGTCGATTCATGAGTAAACGCAAGCTGACCCGTCAGCAACAACACCGAATACAGAAAGTACAGGACGAACGACTGGCTCGTGCCCAGAAAAAGGCCGACAAAATCGAATCCCAACTGGAAGGCGGTGAGCTGGGCGAAGCACGGCGCGGGCTCATAATCGCGCACTACGGCATAACCACCGAGGTGGAAGCCGAAGATGGCACCACAGTACGCTGCCACAAACGCAGCAACCTGCCCCCGCTGGTGACCGGCGATCAGGTCATTTGGCAGCCAGACCCGCAGGAAGGCGGCGTTATCGTCGCCACCGAAGAACGCCGCACCCTGCTTAGCCGACCCGATTCACGCGGCCAGCTGCGGCCAGTCGCTTCCAACATCGATCGAATCATCATCGTCGCGGCGCCCACGCCACGTACACCGGCCAACCTGATCGACCGCTATCTGGTCGCCGCCGCCCACGATGAGATTCACCCCATCATCCTGCTGAACAAATCCGACCAGCTCGATCAGGCACCGGACATGGTGCGGGAAATGGAAGAATACCGGGAACTCGGTTACGAGACCCACGCCGTCTCAGCCCAGACCGAAGAAGGCATGCAGGCCATTCGCGCCCTGGTGGCCGAGGGCAACTCGGTTTTCGTGGGTCAGTCTGGTGTGGGCAAATCGTCCATCATCGCCGCCCTGCTGCCCGATGAAGTCATTCGCGTGGGCGCCATCTCCGAAGCCACCGGCAAGGGCAAGCACACCACCACAACGGCGGCGCTGTACCACATCCCCGGCGCAGGTAACCTGATCGACAGCCCCGGCATTCGCGAGTTCGGGCTCTGGCACGTTGAAACCGACAGCCTGTTCCAGGGCTTTCCAGAGCTCGACGACGCGGCCGGACGATGCAAATTCCGTGACTGCGCGCACGAAACCGAACCAGGTTGCGCGGTACGGGCCGCAGTGGAATCCGGTAAACTGCTACCCAGACGCTACCACAGCTTTCTGTCGATACGGGACTCACTGAACGAAGTATCGATGCGAAACTGAGCTTTCACTGACTTGGGAGGGAATCGCCCATGACCGAACGCAATGACACCGGTGTGATTCGACTGAACACTCTGGACGACTTCATCGAACACAGCCGCGAACTGATCAACCAGACAGGCCGTGAACTGACCGTACTGAGCACCGACCTCGACCGCGACTGGCTGGGCAGCGATGCCGTCACCGACGCCCTGCGCCAATTTGCCATACGTAACCGGCGCAGCAAGGTTCGCATTCTGGTTACCGAGACCGATCCGGTTGTGAAAGGGCGCCATGCCTGGCTCGACTTGATAAAACGGCTGTCGCGCATCGAAATCCGGGTGATCAAGCCCGAAATTCTCGACACCGAACCCATGAAAGGCACCTTTGTGCTCAGTGATCGCAGCGGCCTGGTGTACCGGAATTCAGAAACCGGCTACATCGGTTTTGCCCATTACGACGATAGAGCCACCGTGCGCCAGCAGCTCGATGTATTCGATCAATACTGGCGCTACAGCGAAGAGTCGCCAGAGTTCAGGCACCTGGCATTGTAATACCGCAAACGATGGTCAGTGCCTCGGGTGAGCGCGAGCCCTTGCTAACCGTCGCGACTGACCCGGTTTGAGTACCGAACCGGGTTTTCCAACTGCCAGACAGACTCCTGCTCCGGAAGTGGCATCACAAATCGCTTCAACTGAGGGGTCGCGCGGCAAATATCGGGCTGAGTGCGAACCACCTCGACTTCATCTCCTTTCACCCTCAACAGCAGATGGTTCTCTTGCGTGCAGCCATTCGACATGACTGAGAATTCGAGGCCTTGCTCCGAGATGGTGGGGTTGAAGACCACTTCCGGGGGTTCGGATGAAAAGGGGTTGGAAGAGCAGGCGGTGAGGCCCAACGTTGAAAGCAGTAGCAAGGCCAGAGGGCCTTTACGAGTTCTGCGAAACAATACCAATGGTGCGGCAAGCAGGAGCCACCAGGGTGACATCGCGCCTCCTCCTCCGCTGAATCGTTGCCCACCCGTTGCCTTAGAAACTGAAGCCAGAAGCGTTACCTCCAGTAATTCGCTTTCTACCTGAAATTGGAAAGGTCTTCTGTAGGTACCCACACTGGACAAATTCGCTTCAAATTGAATCGTGCAACTACTCCCATTGGCCAACGTGCCGATACATCCGTTGCCGATCATGTTCAGCCCATTGGGCAATTGAGAAAAATTAAAATTGCTAACATCGACTGGCCCGCCCGATGTATTGGTAAAGGTCCAGCTTCTAGTTGAAGACAGGGTTTCAGAGGCCGAACCAAAATTTACAGATAAGGGAAAATCCAATTCGTCCAGGATGTTTCGTGCCGCAGCGTTGATCCAGGGGCGCATGGCAGCTACATCGGTATAAACACCATTTGCAGAGGCACAAGCGGCGCCCCAGCTGACAATCCCCACCTGAGGACCACCATCAAAAAAGAGTGGGCCACCACTATCACCCTGGCAGGAGTCTTTCCCATCTATCGGCGAGAATTCATTCGGTACACCAGCACACAACATTGTGTTATCAACGTAACTTGAGCCATAGTCATCGCATGCAGAATCTAGTTTGGCGGGAACATCAACCTGTAGTAACTCAGCACTGGGAATGGTTTCAACTTGCTGATCGATGGCATTCTGCAGTGTGTCTGTATTGCCATGACCAATTACTCGCACCAAATCGCCAATATTTGTATTCCAGTCATCAGTCGTGTTGGTGATCTCTATGCCTGTAAAAGTATCGCTGGTGTCAGCCCCAACATAAATAAGTGCCACATCATTGTTAAAACTACCTGAAACATAAGCGGGATGAATGTAGATCTTGCTTCGAGGGGATGCCAACTGAATTTCATTATTGGCGTCATACGCAAGAAATCCCGTAAAGTCTTGATCATCGAAGCCTGCAGGCGGGGTATCCAAATCATTCGATGTTGCACACGAGACGCTACCGGCGAACAGTAACTTGCAGTATTCATACCTCATGTCATCTGAGTTATTCCCGATCAACACCGAGAAATCCGTCGAGTTGGAAATGTCGTCAACGCAATGGGCTGCTGTCAACACCAGACCATTGCCAATATATGACGCACCACAGACCGGATTCCAGTGCTCATCTGCAATTCCACCAGACCATGAATACTCTTTCATCAATGCAGTAAAAAATGGGTAGCTCCCGTCGGCCACAGGATCGCCATTGATAATCCTTGGCTGAACATCCTCCGCCCAAGCCACATTAGCAGCCCCAATCAACACCAGCCCAACCACAACCGCTTTCACACTGCTACGCACATCCCTACTCCCACAAGGCAATACCCTTAGAATAATCCAATAGTGGCACCCCAGCCATGCCAAACCTCGTAAAAAGCGAACCGGTCGTCAGGATAAATCCGCCTGACATCCAATTCCGGTAGACTCCCGGGAGCTCGGATACCACCTCGGGTTAGCCAGTCTGCGTTTACAGGGCTATCCTTTAGTCAGTAGTGTGGTTGCTATCCTTGCTACCAAGGCTCCCTATACCCACCAAAGGTACAGCAAATCGTCATGAAGTCCGACAACGGCTCAACGTCACTCGCTGCGCTGATCCCCACGCTGAAGCAGCTCTTTGAAGGCAGTGGCAGCATGGTGTGCCTCTACGACGAGGCAGATACCCTTGTCTATGCCAATAACATCTTTTATGAAGTGACCACTCTGCCTGCTGGTTCACTCCCTACCTGGCGCGACATGATTCGGGAAAGCCACCGCTCAAACAAAGGCCTGCTGATCGAGACAGACGACATCGAAGACTGGCTGGCCCGTGCCGAGCAACGGCGCAGAAGCGTTCCCTATCGCCAGTTTGAGATCGATACCGTCGATGGCCGCTGGATTCTGATGTCAGAAACCGTGATCCCAAAGGTGGGGGTTTTGGGCATTGGTGTCGATATCACGCGGGCCAAACACACCACCACTCTCCTTCAACATGAGTATCAACAGGCCCTGGTAGAAGCCGAAACAGATGCACTGACCCGAATGGGTAACCGGCGCGCGCTCGACCGCTTGCGTCGACTGCTCACGCTGAATGGCCAGAACCGGGTCATTTCTGCCCTTATGATCGATATCGACTGGTTCAAGCCCTACAACGACAGCCTGGGTCATTTGCAGGGCGATGAGTGCCTGCGCACCATTGCCGACGTTATTCGATCGGGATTTCGCTCTGAAGAGGCGTATCCGCTGCGTATTGGCGGCGAGGAGTTTCTGATTCTGATGGTCGATGCCGACCTGCAGTCCGCCACCCAGGTAGCCCGGCGTATTCTGCGCAACATTCGCAGCCGGGCCATTCCGCACCCGGCCAGTGAGGTCGGCCATGTCACCCTGAGCATCGGGGTGGCCTCCGGCACGGTGACCGATGAGGCCAGCATCTCAACCCTACTGGATGAGGCCGATAAAGCCCTGTATCAGTCGAAACACACGGGTAGAGACCAGGTAACCCTGGCCTCATAACCTGTTAACCAAGCGCGTGCTCTACTGCCTGCTCGGCGTGGATACGCGTGGTGTCGTAAAGCGGAACCGGTGTATGGGCCTGCTGAATCAACAGACCGATCTCGGTACACCCTAGAATCACCCCCTGGGCACCGCTCGCCGCCAAATCGTCCACAACCGCCAGATATTCGGCCCGGGAAGGCTCACTGATGACGCCCTGGCACAGTTCTTCGTAGATAACCTGATGAATGCGCTCCCGTTGCTTTGCATTGGGTGTCAGCACTTCAATGCCTTTGGCTTCCAGCCGTTCCCGGTAAAACGCCTGCTCCATGGTAAAACGGGTGCCAAGCAAACCAATGCGGTCGATGCCTGCATTCAGCAGCACCTGAGCCGTGGCATCGGCGATGTGCAGCAGGGGAATACCAATGGCGGCTTCGATTTGTGGGGCGACCTTGTGCATGGTGTTGGTGCCTATCAGCAGCACTTCGGCCCCGGCAGATTCAACTGACTGGGCAGCAGCCGACAAGATCCGCGCGGTTTCATCCCAGTTGCCCTGGTGTTGAAGGGCCTCGATCTCGGCAAAATCGACGCTGTACAGCACCACTTTGGCCGAGTGCAGGCCACCCAGGGCGGTCTTGACGTTTTCGTTCAACAACCGGTAATAGGTCTGGGTCGATTCCCAACTCATGCCGCCCAACAGGCCAATGGTTTTCATACTCAGGCTCCCTTTCCTGCGTTAGTAGCGAGTTTTACAATTGCTAATGACCGGCTTTGGAAAAGACGTTAATGGTCACTACCCCTGCAATGATAAGCCCCATCCCCAGTATGGCCGGGAAATCCAGTTTCTGACCATACAACAACCAGGAAGACACCGCGATCAGCACGATGCCAAGCCCCGCCCAGATCGCGTAGGCAATGCCAACGGGTATGGTTCTGAGCGTCAGCGACAGAAAGTAGAACGCCAGCAGATAACCGGCTACGACAATCAGCGAGGGCCAAAGCCTTGAAAACCCCTCGCTGGATTTCAATGCAGAAGTGGCGATCACTTCCGCCACAATAGCGATACTCAGGAACACCCAGTTTTGCATACACACCTCCGTTCAGTGAGCGGGCGATAGTAACCACTCACTGCCGGGAGCGACAGTCTTGCAGGCTGCGGATGATTGTGTGCAAACCGCGTTGTCAGAGCCTGGGCTTTAGTGATGGCGTGCTTTCATGAACGCCACCAACTGGTCGAGTGCGATGCCCCAGCCTTCGTGAAAGCCCATAGCCTCGTGCTGGGCTTTAGCTGCCGCCGTCTGGTGAACCACGGCTGCCGTATAGCGCGTGCCAGTGCCTTCTGGTTCCAGCAGCAAATAGGCCGTAAACACAAACTCGCCCTCGGCTGGGCTAGGCGCCGGCCGAAAACCGGGCAACATGGCCGATGTCCAGACCAGGCGCCGGTTCTCGACCAACTCCAGATAACAGCCTTCTCCGGCGGGCATCGCTTCGCCCTCGGGCGATTGCATCACGGTGCGGAACATACCGCCCGGGCGCAGGTCGATATCGCACTCGGTCACCGACCAGGGCTTGGGGCAGAACCAGGGCATCAGCAGCTCAGGCTGAGTCCAGGCCTGCCAGATCCACTCGGCGGGAATATCCACCGTGCGTTCCAGCAGCAGGTCCAGTTCGGGGTTGAACTCAAAAGGTAGTTGGGTGCCCATAGTCCATTCTCCTAAAGGCGATGGATCGCTCCAGTGGTACAGCGCCTGGTTGAGTAGATACTCTACGCTTAATACCAGGCTGATATCCAGAGCCGCACTCAGAAACCGGAAAGGTTAACGCGATCGCCCTGCAGGCTAAGTCACCGGTGTCCCGCAGGTACTGAAGCCTGCGGTGCTGGAATGACGAATACGCCGAACGGATCCGGCGTAGCGGCAGCAATGTGACTAGCAACCTGTAGCAGCAGATCAGGCTGGGATAGCGGCTATCACCATCACTTCCACTTTCCATTCCGGCTTGGCCAGGTTACCGGTGACACAAGCGCGTGCCGGAGTGCGACCAGGCACCACCCAGGCATCCCAGGCTTCATTCATTTCACTGAACTCGGCCATGTCCGTGACCCAGATGGTGGCTGACAGAAGGTGAGATTTATCGGTACCGGCCTGGGCCAGCAACTGGTCGATGCCTTGCAGAATCTGTTCGGTCTGACCGCGCATGCCGGCGCTGGCATCCGGGGCGACCTGGCCTGCCAGGTAAACGGTGTTGCCGTGGATGACGGCCTGGCTCATACGGTGGTTGCTGTCGATGTAACGATCGCTCATAAAATGCACTCTGTTGGTTGGGAAATTAGAGATTGTTCGGGGTTCAGCCCCGCCGAAAACCTTGCAGGAAGGCTGCGAGATTATCACCGAGGCTGTCGGTTGGGTAGCCGCCTTCCTGAACAATGACTTTGGGTCCTTTCACCTGGGCAAGGCGCTGGCCAATGCGGTAAAAATCTTCGGTTTCCAGGGTCATGCCCGCCAGGGGGTCGTCCTTGTGGGCATCGAGCCCCAGCGCGATCACAATGGCCTGGGGTTTGAACTCTGCCAATGCAGACAGCAAGCGTGACAGTGCCTGCAAAAATGCAATGCCATTGGCGCCCAGTGGCAGCGGCACATTGCAATTAAACCCCTTGCCGTCACCTTCGCCCACTTCCGTCGCTGCGCCCCAGAAAAACGGGTAGAAATCGGCCGGGTCAACATGAACCGACCCGGTCCACACATCGCTTCGCTCCCAGAAAATATCCTGGGTGCCATTTCCATGGTGAAGGTCGACATCAATAATGGCCACACGGTCGTAGTGTTCACGCAGAACGGTTGCCGCCAGCGCCGTGTTATTCAGAAAGCAAAACCCGCCTGCCCGCTCTGGGCCGGCATGGTGGCCCGGTGGCCGGCACAGAGCATAGCTGACGGTCTCGCCTTGCACCACGGCTACGGCCGCCGCCTGTGCCGTGGTCGCGCTGGCGATGATGCCGGTATAACTGCCTTCATCCATCGGGCAGGCCATATCGTGCATATGCCAGCCTGCCTGGCCAATAATGTGCCTTGGATAAACGCTGGCATGGCCACAAGGGTGCACATTGGGAGCCACCACGTCTGAAGCAGCCGGCAGGGTTCGCCAACGCTCTACCACGGTTTCCAGAAAATCCAGATAACGGGCGCTGTGAATGCGCTTTAGCCGATCAATCAACGCAGTGTCGTGTGTGACCAGTGCAGGTAACAACACCAGGCTTGCGCCCGCCGTTTCGACCGCCTCTTTCAATCGATCAGCACGAACCGGCTGCTCCGGTGACGGTGCGGGTTGCCCGCGCAGAAAAAAGTGTTTGGGCGCGTGTGCGCTTTGCGCCTCATGGTAAAAGCATTTCACGATGCACCGCCTAATGGTTATTGCCGAGGTGTTTTTGCAGGAAGTTACGCGTACGTTCCTGGTCCGGGTTACTGAACAGTTTATCCGGGGTGCACTCCTCGACCACCACACCGCCATCCATAAACAGGGCCCAGTCGGAGACATCGCGCGCGAAACTCATTTCGTGAGTCACGATCAGCATGGTCATGTGTTCATCGGCCAGGCTGCGCATTACCCGGTTTACTTCCTCGACCAGTTCAGGGTCGAGCGCTGAGGTGGCTTCGTCGAACAGCATCACCTTGGGTTTCATCGCCAGTGCCCGGGCAATGGCAACACGCTGCTTTTGCCCGCCGGACAACCAGTTCGGAAATACATCGGCTTTTTCCGCAAGCCCCACCCGCTCCAGCTGCTCCATACCAAGTTCGCGGGCGGCTTTTTTATCCATTCCCTTGAGCTTGCGCGGTGCCAGGGTCACGTTATCGATGGTCGACAGGTGCGGGAACAGATTAAAGTGCTGAAACACCATGCCCATGTTCTGGCGAATGGTGTTGATGTGTCGCTCAAACGCCAGGCCCTTCATATCCGGCCGGTTTACCTGAACGCCGTCGAGCAGAATCGCCCCCTCATCTATCACTTCAAGGTGATTGACCGATCGTAACAGGGTGCTCTTGCCGGAACCGGAAGGCCCGATGATGGAAATGATCTTGCCACGGTTAACCGTCAGGTTAATGCCTTTCAATACTTCCAGGTCACCAAAGCGCTTATGAACGTTGCGCACTTCTACCATGGGTGTATCTGTCGATTGTTCTGTGCTCATAAAAAGCTCCAGTATCTTAATTGTTTATCAGGACAACTCAGCGACGGTAGGCAGTCTGCCGCTCCAGCCAAGCCTGGCCCAGTTCCATCAGAATATTGATTACGTAGTACATCAGAGCAATGACAATAAAGAATTCGAACGGCCTAAACGACACGCTGATCGCATACTGGGAGGCATACACCAGCTCAGCCACACCGATGGCAGAGAGCACCGAAGTATCCTTCACCATTAAAATCATGTTGTTGCCCAACTGGGGGATGGAGCGAATAAACGCCTGGGGCACAATGATGTATAAAATGGTGTTCCAGTGACCAAAGCCCAGCGACCGGGAGGCCTCATATTGCCCGTCGGATACCGACTTGATGGTGGCAATGAAAATATCGGCGTTGTACGCCATGTAGTGGAAGCCAAGGCCAAGAATACCGACAACAATGGCTGGAATCAGAATCCACTCACCCAGCCCAAAGTACAGGAAGTAGAGCTGCAACAGCAGCGGTGTGGTCATGAACAACCAGATAAAAAACCGCAAAGGCCAGCTCACGACTTTTTTTGTATAGATCGAAATCACGGCAACCACCAGCCCACCGACAACCGACATCAGCGCAACAGCGATGGCCACCAGTGACCCTACACCAACACCTTTCAACAGAGTCGGGAAGTAGGTAACAACGGGCGTAAAATCAAATTCCATCTGAACGACCTCCTATTGAGTGGTGTACCGGGTTGCCCGGCGATAGGCCAGTTCAATGATGCCCATCACCGCGTAAATAATGATGATGTACATCAGCGCACTGATGGTGAAAATTTCCAGCGGTTTATAGGTGGAACCAATCAAACGCTGTGCCTGATAGGTCAGCTCAACCACCGAAATAATAGACACCAGCGAGGAGTTCTTGATCAGCACGATGGCTAGCACACCCACGGAGCGAATCATCAGGCTGGCCGCTTGCGGTAGCACAATCGACACCATGGTTTGTACCTTGCCGAAACCCAGTGACCGGGCCGCTTCACTCTGCCCTTTGTCGACAGATTCAATCGAGCCGCGAATAGCCTCACTCATGTATGCGCCAATATTGAACGCACCAACGACGACACCGCAGGTGATGGGGTCGAGTCGCAAGCCAAGGCTAGGCCCGCCATAGAACACCAGCAACAACTGAACGAAATAGGGTGTTCCTCGAATCACACTGATATAACCGCGGGCAAACCAGCGGATGGGGGCAAAGCGGAAGGTCTGTAAAAACACCAGCCCACACGCCACAAAGAAGCCGAAGAAAATGGCGCGGGAAGAGATATCGATCGTAACCCAGGCCGCCCTGATCAACAGGGGCGTCACCTCGACCATCAAGTCAAAGTCCATGGTCATACCTTTTTGCTGTTGTTGTTCAAGTTCTCGACTTGGCCACAACATCGACAGTCGTCCGCGCTGGATGCAGGGTTTGCTTCTTAGGAGTCGGGCGGGATGCCGCCCACTCAATCCGTCCATGGCGGTTCGACATCCCGGGCCTAGACCGCAGCCGAGGTGTCGGACCGACCCATGCTGCGGACTCCCCCTAGTAAGCAAGCCCTGCACCCAGCGCTTATCCACAGCGCCATGTCAAAGTCGAGTTTTGAAGCTTTGAGGGCCAGCAATCCAATCGTTATGTACTGGCTCTCTTGATCAGCCCTTACTCAATATTGGCACCTTCGCCAATCCACTTGTCTACGATGTCCTGGTAGGTCCCGTCTTCCTTAATTTCGGCCAGGGCAACGTTCAGAGCTTCCATCAGCTCAGGTTTGTTCTTCTGGATGGAGATGGCTGCAGGCCAGCGAGGGAGTTCACCGACATCGACCATCTTAATTGCAGGTGCATTTTCCTGCATCGCGACCAGCACGGGTACGTCGTCGGCGATCATCACATCAATGCGGCCAGTGGTCAGGGCGTTCATCATGTCGGGCAGGCCCTGGAAGGTCTGGTTGCGCCATTCGCCTTCCCCATTTTCGACGGCCCATTGATTACCGGTTTCACCCAGGGTGGAACCCACGCGTTTGCCGGAAAAATCACCGATGCTGCTGATGTCATCAGTGCTTTCCTGTACCCATACCGACAGGCCGGCACTGTAGTAGGAATCGGTAAAATCAACCGCTTTCTGGCGTTCTTCGGTTACGCTCATGCTGCAGATGCAGGCATCGAACCGGCCACCAGCCAGTGCGGCGATGATGCCATTCCAGGGTGACGACTGCACTTCAACTTCAACGCCCATTTTTTCGGCCAGAGCTTTGGCGATATCAACATCGAAGCCCACCAGTTCACCCTGCGTATTCACAAAGCTGAACGGAGGGTAGGCACCGGAGTTGGCGACCTGAAAAACGTCGTCTCGAATTTCAGGCAGGTCACGCGCCTGGGTTGGCATGGCCACCATCGCGGTTGCCCCTATAATCACGGCTGCGGCCGCCAGAGTTTGTGAGAATGTTTTAGTCAGTGTCTTCATGTTCTTATTCCTGTTCAGACTTTATTAAAACAATGCATTCTTCGATGCATTGCCCCTCTTCACACTGGTCAATGACCGTACCTGTTGAGCCAGGATCGATCGTTGTAACCCATCCAGATTAGTTATTGTGTTGATTCCGGCTAATGCTGCAGTCACCTCCTGTCGAAACGTTGTTAATGGTTTGTAATGTGAACCCATGGCAACGCCATGCCGTTCAGACTCGTTCAATCAATAAGGCAATACCCTGGCCGCCGCCAATACAGGCAGCGGCTATTCCATAACGGCCACTGGTAAGCTGGAGCGAGCGCGCCAGCGTACCGGCCAGTCGAACCCCAGTGGCACCCAGTGGGTGGCCAAGGGCCAGTGCGCCTCCGTGTATGTTCAGTTTTTCGTCATCAATACCCAGAGTTTCCCGGGCATACAGCGGCACAACACTGAAGGCTTCGTTGATTTCCCAAAGATCAATGTCGTCGACGGTCAGATGGGTTTGCGTCAGCAAGCGCTCAACCGCTGGCACAACCCCCTGCCCCATCAATTCCGGTTTGGTGCCCCGATCCACGCAAGCGTGCACCCGGGCTAGTGGAATCGCACCGGTATCATTAACCGCCGCTTCCGACATCAGCATGGCCAGCGACGCCCCACTGGTTAGAGGTGAACTGTTACCCGCCGTGATGTTTCCGCTGTCACTGAAAGCTGGCGACAATTGCGCCAGGGCTTCTGGCCGGGTATCGGGCCGGATGCAGGCATCCTGTGCGAAGGGTTCCGACGCTGCGACGTTAATCGGCAATATTTCATCTTTAAAAAAACCGGCTTGCTGGGCGGCGTGCGCTCGCTGGTGCGAGCGACACGCAAAGGCGTCCATCTGCTCTCTGCTGATGCCCGAGGCCGTCGCCAACTGCTCGGCGGTCAGGCCCATGTTCAGCGCAACCGCCATGTCATAGTTTTTGCCGTTATCACCCGGCATGGCTGGCACACCCAATACCCCTTCCTTGAACAAGGCAGGGCCCATAGGGACGCGCGTCATGTGTTCAAAGCCACCCGCCAATGCAACCTCTATGGCTCCACATCCGACGGACATCATGCCAAAACGCAGTGCGGCCAGGCTGGAACCGCATTGCTGATCGATCATGCGTGTGGCCGCCTGATCACCGAGCCGGCTTTGCATCAACGGATACCGCCCGCCAAAGCTCCATTGTTCTTTTACCGCCAGTGCACAGCCCAGACTCAGGTCATCGATGCGTTCGGGCGAAATGCCGGTTTCCGCCAGGCTGTGATTAATCAGTTGGGCCATCAGCCAGTCTGCCGACCAGTTTTCAAAGGCATCGACACCGGCTTTTTTCGGGTGCGCCCGGCTGAATGCAGTGCGCTGGTAATGCGTTAAATAAACCGGCTTCATAACGGCTCCAGTTGGCACCAGCGGCTGATAAACAGCACATAGGCTCGCAGTACGTGACGGATGGATTCGATGTTGACGCACTCATCGACGCCGTGAATGTTTTTGGCGACCGGTCCATAGCAGGTGCCGCCGGTTCGGTTGTAGAAATGAAAGGCGCGCAAATCGGTGGTGGCGGTAGACCAGTAGGGTTCGGGGTCGGCACCGGTCAGGCTGTGGTGGCATTGCGATAACAGCTCAATACCCGGATTGCCGGTATCGACCAGGTGCCCCTCAGAGCGAAAACCATGAAATCTCAACACCGGTCGTTCTTCAGCGAACGCCGGGTCTCTCAGGCAGGCCTGGTCAATGCAGTGGCTGACGCGTTGCATGATGTCATTGGCGGTCATGCCCGGGGGAAAACCAATGCGGCCTTCCATTTCGGCAAACGCCGGCACACTGGATGGCCAGTTACCGCCAGCAATGGCGCCAATATTCAGGTTAAAGGGATGGTCGATTTCCCGGTACGGGCCTACTCGATGCTGTTCGTTAAGCTCTGCTTCCAGGTCTTGCAGCCAGGGAATCAATCGCTGGAGTTTCTCGATGGCGTTTATGCCCGTCCCGGCAGCCTGCACGTGAACCGGCTTACCACGCACACCGAGCTTGAACCAAAGTACACCGATCTGGCCGGAATAGAGGGTTGGACCGAACGGTTCGGGAATCAATACAAAATCGCCACCGAATCCCTGGTGTAAACAGGCCAGAGCGCCGTTACCTGAACACTCTTCTTCAACCACAGCTTGCACGGTGAGCGGAGACGTCACCTGGAAGCCCGCCTGTTTAATGGCGTGGACGGCATAAATCATCGCTGCCACACCGGCTTGCATGTCGCCAGCGCCACGTCCGTACAGCCAGCCATCGTGTCGCCAGGGTTCGTTGGGCGCAGAGGTCCACATATCAAAGGGGTCGGCAGGAACGACATCCAGGTGGCCGTTAAACACCAGGGTTTTACCAACTGCTTGAGGGTTTAAACAGGCAACCAGATTGTATTTGCTGTCGTGATCCCAGGGCACCGGTGCATAAAGCGGATGTTCCGCTAGCTCAGCCTTGTGCATGCCAACCCGGGTGACGGGCAGGCCGAGGTCGGCCATCTGGCTTTCAACACAATTCAGCACCGCCTGCTCCTGACCCAGCACGGCATAGGTTTTTACCATGTCTTCAACAAAGGCCAGGGCATCCGGAAAGACGGCATCGGCACTGGTCAGCAGGTCGCTTTCGCGCTCTGTCAGGCTCATGCCGTGCCTCCTTCGTTAGCAAAAGTCAGCTCGGCCTCAGTCAGTGCCTGCAAGTCGGCATCGCTGATCTCAATCAGTTTTTCGCGTACCACCAGCCCCTGGTCGGTCACGTCTATCACGGCCAGGTCTGAAATGATCCGGCTGACGCAGGCCTTGGCGGTCAGCGGCAAACGGCAGGTTTTCAGAATTTTCGGATTGCCGTGCTTGTCTGTGTGGGTGGTGAGCACGACGATGCGCTGGGTCTTCTGGGCCAACTCCATAGCGCCGCCAATACCCGGCGAAAACTTGCCCGGAATTTTCCAGTTGGCGAGGTTACCGTGCGCATCAACTTCGAAGGCACCAATCATGGTAAGGTCCAGCCGGGCACGGCGAATCATCGCGAAGGACACAGCGCTGTCGAACAGACTCGCGCCTTCGCGCAGGGAAACGTAAGCCCCCGCGGCATCAATTAGAAAAGGGTCCATGTGTTCCGGCGCCGCTTGCTTCCAGGCACCGAGAATGCCATTTTCAGAATGAATCTGAACATCGAAGTCATCCGGCAGGTAATGCATGACTTGCGTCGGCAAACCAATACCGAGATTAACAATGCTGCCGGGTGCGATCTCCATCACCGCCCGGCGTAGAATGCGTTCAACGACGGACATGATGTTCCAGAATCCCATAGTCTGAGGTGAGTGATGCCAGCGGTACCACGCTGTCGACAAAAGCACCCGGTGTGTGCACCTGCTCCGGTTTAAAACAGCCCGGCGCACCCAGATCCGGCGTCTCGACGATGACATGGTTCGCCGCCATGGCCATCAGCGGGCTGAAGTTAATAGCCGAGCCCTGGTACACCAAGTTACCCAGCCAGTCGGCATGCGCAGCATGAAGCAATGCAAAATCAGCCGACAGCGCCATTTCGACCTTGTAGGTTTTGCCCTGCCAATCTAGCAGGTCATCCGGTCGGGTAATCTCTGAATCGATGCCGATGTCCGTCAGAAAACCAAAGCTACCGGCACCGGCGGTGCGGATTTTTTCCGCCAGCATACCCTGGGGGTGAAACTGCACTTCAACGTCGCCCTGGTTCATCCGGTCAATCACGCCCTTGTTCAATCCAATGTGCGTGGTAATCAGCTTTTTTACCTGGCCATTTTCGATCAACCGGCTCACGCCATGCGCGGCCTCATTGGCATCGTTCTTGATTAACGTGAGGTCAGTTTGCCCCTGCCTCACTAACTCTCGTATCAGAGTGAAGGGGGTGCCCGGGTTGCCAAAACCACCGACCATAATCACGGCACCCGAAGGAATGGCCGCAATGGCATTTTCCAGAGTCCGGTTCTTTTTCATATTCAGGCCGCCTGCTCGCGTACCAGCCGTTCAAAGTCAGCCAGGCTCTGGTCGAACAACTCAATGATGTCGTCGATATCCGATGCGGTTACCGTTAAAGGCGGGGTAATTAATACATGGTCTCCTTCCACGCCATTGAGACAGCGTCGCGGATAAATCAGCAGGCCGCGCGCCTTTGCCACCGCCGTGAGTTTGTCAAAGGCATTAAACGAAGCCGGGAAAGGTTGTTGGGTCGCAGGGTCTTGCACCAGCTCTACACCCTGCAATAAGCCGATACCGCGTACATTGCCAATGCAGGAGTATTTGCTGGCCAGTTGTTCGAGTTGCTGTCGTAAATAGGTGCCCTGTTCAGCGGCATTGCTGACCAGGTTTTCCGATTTCATCACCTCGATCACTGCCTGACCGGTGGCACAGGCCAGCGGGTTTCCGGCATAGGTATGGCCATGCATAAAGCCACCACTGCGGCCGACCGAGTCGACCAGCTCCTGTCGCGCCATCATCCCGGCGATGGGGTAATAGCCAGACCCGAGGCCTTTGGCCAGTGCCAGAATATCCGGTGTCACGCCGTAATGCTGGTAGGCAAACCAGGCACCGGTGCGGCCCATGCCACTGAGCACTTCATCCATGATCAACAGACAACCATACCGGTCGCACAGAGTGCGCAACCCTTCCATATACGACCGGGTAAGCATGCGACCGCCCGTGCTCGCGCCACCCACCGGCTCTACAGCAATGGCAGCGATGGTGCCTGGCCCGGCGGCGAGCATGGCGCTTTCAGTTTGATCAAGCACCGCTGCAATGTGTTCTTCCACACTGGCTTCCCGGTAACGATAGAGATCCGGCGATGGCACCTTGACTGAGCCAATGGTGATGGAACGATAAGGCGCTTCCAGGGGTTCATAGCCGGTGAGCCCCAGAGCGCCCAGAGTACTGCCATGATATGACGGTCGCAGCGATACGAACTTGCTGCGTTCAGGCTGACCCTCGGCTACGAAATACTGAATCGCGAGTTTGATCGCGCTTTCAACGGCCTCTGAGCCACTGCCGACGAAGAAGACTTTCTGCAAATCACCCGCTGTCAGCTCCACCATCGAGCTGGCCAGATCCAATGCAACCTGGCTTTCAAATTGAGTGCGGTAACTGAAGGCGACCTTATCGAGTTGGGCAGCCATGGCGCGTTTTACGGTGGGGTGGTTGTGACCAATATTGCAAGTGATGGCGCCGGAGCAGCCATCAATGTAACGACGCCCTGTGGTATCCCAGATATAAATGCCGTCGGCGTGGCTGACCAGCGGCATGTCATTGCTGGTCAGGTAAAACAAAGCGTTGCTGGACATTGAGTCGATGTTCCTTATGCACAAAGCGGTGTTTTTTTGAACGATTCCGCATTATAGGAACAGCTAAAAATTTATTTCAACGCATAATGTTTTTTCATTATTTGATGACTTATAGTCATGTTATTGTCTAAAAAACAGCGACTGAGTGCTGGCGTTATGAGTGATATAAACCTTAACTCTTTGAAATCTTTGCTGATTTTCAAAACCCTTTATGAAACCGGCACGGCCACGAGAACGGCTCGAGACCTGGGCATTACCCAGTCTGGCGTCAGCCGATCTCTCGCGCAGCTGGAAGAAAACATTGGCATCGCGCTATTCATGCGCCACAAGAAGCGGCTGGTCGCACTGCCCGAAGCCGATGAGCTTTATGGAGAGATACTGGGGTTACTAAGTAATCTGGAGAATATGAAGCACAGCATTGTGGCGTTACGTGAGTTTGGTGCTTCACGGATACGCATTGCCTGTGCACCGGCCCTTGGTTTCGCGTATGTACCTAAAACCATTGCCCGTATTCTGAGTGACAACCCGAAATACAGCGTCTACCTGGACATTATGCCCAGTCCGGAAGTGGTTCGGGCGGTTGAAGCGGGTTATTTCGATGTTGGGTTTGTTACCCTGCCAGTCACCAGCCAGGCACTGGTGGTCGACGAATTGATCTCAACTGAAGCCGTCTGCCTGATGCCGAAAAACCACAGCCTGGCCAAGGCAAGCATCATCACGACTGAAGATTTAAAAGGTCAGCACCTGGTCATTCCCAACCAGCCTAATCTCGCTGCCGACCAGCTTCTGTTGCACCTTTCGGAAAAAAACATTCGAATCGCAGGTAAAACAGAAGCCAATATAGCCTCCATTTGCTCTCTGGTTGCCAATGGCGTGGGCATCACACTGATCAACCCCATCACGGCCTACGACCACCAGGCGACGCGCGATGACCTACTGATCAAACCCTTCAAACCGGCCTTTCATTACCGTTTTGGTTTGGTTTACAAACAGAACTGGGCCAATAACCGGTTGATCGGATTGCTTAAGGAAATGCTACCGGAACTGCCGGACCACCTGGTGGCCGAGAGACTGAAAAGCTGAGCGGAGCCAGTTCAGAGCAACCGGTTTTCACAATCGGTTAAGACGTTACTCGGATATCCACCACCGATCATCGCTGAACACCAGATCGACCCTCGCCTGATCACTCCAGTTAGGGATCGTAAACTGCCCCCGGTTACCACTAACCTCAACCACAACCTCTATTTTTTTCGGTAAGGCAGGCATTCTGGACAGTTCTTCTTCTAAACTCTCAAACTCACTTCTGTCTTCGGGCAACACATGCAGAACAGCCATATCAAACTCGCTTTTCTGAACGTGATTCATAAACGCTCTGGCAACAGCGTCGGGATTACTTGAATCTGCCGAACACACCAACGCCAATAACATAGGAGCCATGCCAACGAGTTGCCTGCACTTCATTACGATTTCCCTGTGATTCATTTAACCAAGCTTCCTATAAAACAACATTAAATATTCGCATGCACCTTATTTAATGGTCAATGACCTACGCGCCAACAGCGACATCACTTTTTGACTCGCACCCGAGTTGGTACCTTAGCGATGACGCTCAGTAAACTGGCCGTCTTAGCATCAACAGCACAACAGGTTCAACCGAACCTTCTCTGTCGCTACAGACCCATGGGGCACAAAAAAGCCCCGACCACGTCAATGATCAGGGCTTTTTCAATGTTTGGTACCAGAGGCCGGACTCATAAATATGCATTAAACTCATAAATAGCGCCATAAAATCAACAAATTAAGGTTTTATAGCACCATTGATAGCACCAGTGTTATCTACCTTCGATTTTGAAGATCGACCGCAAAAACCACGATGATAATCACTTAGGATACACCGCATACAAGCGCTCCACTAACCCACGGCGCGCTAAATGATTAGCATTGGTTTAAAATTCAAGCCCGTTGGGACACTCATACTCGACTTACGACGGGCTGCCAAGTGTGATAGGTTGTGTTTCTTCAGTTCACAATTTCAGCACATTGCTGGGAGACAGTCCATTCACATGCAGGCTAAATCAAACAGCAGCTACAACATCATACCCGCAGTTCAAGTCATGCAGGATCTGTCCATTACTATTGAGACCCTTTTCGACTTGGCCAAACAGGAGGAGAGCCTCTTCCTTATCGATATACCTGATACTGTCGAAGTGTATATTAGTGACCGAGACATTCTCGGATCGACTAAAACTTATAGAGGCCGTCAATTAGGCGGAGTGCAAGAAAAGGGTGAACTGTTTCCTATTCATCAAGATATCAAATTTCTATGCATTCGTCCGTCTGAGTGTATGCCCTTGATACACCGTGAGAAAATCCGCAGTAAACTTTTCATAGCCGTAGGGACTATGCATGTGGATGGTACATTAGAGTTGTTAAATACACACAGTTACAGCAATCGATATCCGGACCAGAATCTCAAAGGATTTAACTGGTTCGGCTCCTTTCTAACGTATCAGCCTGCCCTGAAAGGTCAAAACCGTCCTGGTAAGCACCATCAACCAACTGCTGAAGCGTCTGTCTCCATTAAAATTGAAGACCTATTTCTCACTTCTGAGGATTATGGAAAGATTGCAGATAGGTCGCGTGAAACTGGTAAAGATTATGGGCGGTTTAAAGTGGAACCCTGGACCTCAACGATGCTTATCGACCTCAATGAGGCTTCGACATTGTTTTTCTCGAATAATCAAAGATCAGATAAAGCTATAGTCAAGGATTGGTTTCAAAAAAAGTGGAATAACAAGAAGGTAGGGAGGGACGTAATAGAGCAAGCAGTTAACGCAATTTTACCTGACGACTTATACAGCCATTCTGATTCACTAGAGCATATCGGACAAGAAATACTAAGCCAGTACAACGACTATGCCTCAAGCGCATTGATACATATCAATGAAGAGGCCAAACGGCATTGGAAAGATATGGAATCGAATACCACCAGAAATCGTCTTGCTAAGCGGGACACTATGATTTCTGAGTTTGTGGAAAAGGGGCTGACAAGGAAGCTTGCAGGGGCTGCATCGACCATCATCCGCCCTGATGCAAGTAGGTGATCAATTGGTATTTCTATGATTCAGAACGAAAGGGCTGAGATTACGTTTTTCTTGGCCGCCCTTTTTTTACTGCATCCAACCTAGGCATGTTTCCCCTGAAAAATGACCTGCCGCTCCTCGGAAGCAGTCTCACCCAGTAGTCCACTTTTACCAGGTAACTAGAAACATGATGTTTAAGGTTATCTATTAGCTCGAAATCATGATGATTCAACACCCCAATTCCAAGTCGCCTATACCGATGCTTATACTTATTGCAGTTGTAATATATACCCCTCCCGTCGGTCACCTCTTCTACCCAATACATACCAATCATCCTAGCCAATACTATATCCTTTCGATAGATCGAACCATCATAGAAAGCTAGAAGGTGGAAATGAAAGCCCTTGATGTATCCATACTCTAGGGTGCATGCAAAACCAACAAGGTTTCTGACAGGCTTGTTGTTATGGAGGCTAGATTGCATGCTCGCCCAGTTGCCTTTTACCTGCTTTAGGCTCTCATTCAGACCCAACCCCGAGAAAGAGCCTGCCTTATAGGCTAAATCGACGCGTATGACAACCAATCTAGAGTACTTCTCAAACAATGCGTCAATGTAGAGATCAAGACTAGTGGTTCTTTTTTTCTCTGCCCTTGAAAATCTCCTGATTAGTTTTTGGAAATCGACTGATCGCGCTTCATTTCTTATATCCTCAACCAATTGATTCAGAGCTATTACAGCCAATTGCGTCTCATGAGGTAGAATGGAATGCAAATAAGTGGGTAGATATGGGTCCACAGCTCTTGCTGCACATCGAAAAAGTAATTCTGCGTAGGGGTTCAGGGTATGGATTGGAAAGTGATACTCAAACTCTGCTTCACCAGTACGAAGGACTGAAATTAACTTCTTACCCAATTTATTCGCTTTGAAGCATGATTGACCATTCATATTGTCGATCGATTTGAATAGCCGGTCATTCCCAGCGGCAATATCCTGCACCAGCGCACTTATCATTTTAAGTTGATTTAAGAGGTCACTCTCTACTGTTAATGGAAACTGCTTTATATCATCCAGAAAGACGTCACCAACATCAGGGCTGCACATAATAACTTCTCACGTAGGTTCATAATAATCAAAATAGTTACACAGTTTCACATTCATAATGTTAAAGCACCTTTAGAATCAACAGATTGAGGTTTACTTATTCCAGATATACAGACCTTTCCATAATTCTCTGTATTTAACCGATGACTTATAGTGTTGGACTTAGCTCGATGCTTTGTGATCACATACTGAGATTGATTAGGGTTAATTTATATTGCCTATTGATAATTAATTTAATTTTAATTGTATAATACTACAGATCGACTTTTTCCTTTGAAGCCAATTTAATGCAGGTAAACCTTTAGCATATATACGAGTTACGATATTTTTTCCAATAATAGTTAGTGACATTTAGCCTGAGAGAATTGGACCCCTTACCTGTCCGAATATTGCAATCTGCATTGCTCCGTCATCATTTGGATACCATGGCATTAAATCTACGATGGCGACCTTCCCTACCACAAGGGTATTAATTTCGCCATTGCATTGTAGAAAGTTTAGCGCTACTTGAAGTCGATGCTTCTCCCGAATGCGGTTCGGACCGTATTGACGAATATGGTTTTTCCGAATGTACCGGTGACCACGTGATCGACTATTATTCAGCCAAATGTACAATTCATTTGTATCCAATACCTCCTGAGGTGGCGCTAAGAATATGTCAAGAAACTGATCCGAATGCCAAAAACCAATGTTGATTGCCACTTCAAGTGTTTCTCTGGAAATGTCTCCTTCAAAATTCTCAAATTTGTGTAAGTTAGCAGCGACTCGAACGATATTGTCGGCAAGCTTTGCCGCATGATCTCCGGCATGCTCGAACCTCCCACCTGGTCTTATTTCTGCCTCTATCGCATTTGTCATCTCCAGCCATCGTTCACACGCTTCAGAATTCAATTTGACAAGCTGTCTTTCTGCCCCTGGAGTTTCCTGGGTTGAATCGTTCTCCTCTAGTATTTCTTTTATACGTGCATTGTAGTTCTCTCGGTGCTCCCATGATTGTGTGGAATTTGAGATAAAGCGTGTACCCTGGGTAGTTATCGGTTCAGCTACCAGATAGCGTGCCCACAACCCTGAGCCTCGGGTAGCGCCTCCCCTTTTATCTTGGTGTTTATCGAATACCTCTCTTTGTACCATTAAATCTACTGTTAAGCGGCCCCCTGTAAGGTCAAAACTCGGCCTCGTCTTAAGATCAACAGTAATTGGATCACCACTCCAGATTGCATTCTGCTTAGTGAAGTCGTTAAATGCGGTACTATTTAATACCCCCCCTCCTTCACTTGAGATCAAGCCTGCAGTTGACGAGTTCTCATTAAGCCCACTGTACAATGCTTCGGTAGTAGAGTTTTCGTAAATCAGCTTGAACCGCTTTGGCTTTCTCGGCTCATCGTTTTCTATTTCTACCAAAATAAACTCTTCTTGTGCAGAAGGAAGGCCGCTGGCAACTCTTTTTTCTATAGCCCTCAAAAGAGCTCTTCGTCGAGCCTTCCAAGCATCATGCTTTGCCTTCCACACAGAATACTTTTCATGATATCTATCCCTCTGTATCTTTTCGAAGGTCCGAATCGCTTCAAATGAAACATTTTCAACAGAGGACTTTCGCTCCCCGGAAGCTGCAAAAGTCAGTAACATTAATGATACTGGTGCCTGCTGCCCATTCGGTTTTTGTACATCCATCACTCCTTGCTGGCTCAAAGAAAGAGCACCGAGAACACAACTGGTAATTATCGGCCTTGGTGCTTGGATATTCCTCTCTACTTCGTCAACAAACGAATTGAACAGCGGTAAACTATTCGTAGAGGGGAACGGCTTATCATTCCCATAATAAGGAGGAATCAACGGCACACTCCAGCCCCATAATTGTGGGTTAAGTCCGTAATTTTTGTTGAAGGTCATGATGCTGCCCTTGATGAGGATACACACTCTGCAAGCCAAGCATTTATCTCTGACTCAATCCATCCAACGGCCCCTCTTCCCAGGCGTATTTGTCTTGGAAATGTAGGATCATGTAGCTTAGAAGTTTTATCAAGCTTGGCGTAAATGGTTGATCGACACAATCCTGTGCGCTCCATTACCTGCCTCAATCTTAGGATGTATAAACCAGTATTATGATGATAACTAGACATTCTTAACTCCTCTGTTGATGTCTGAAATCCATACTAGACTGCCAAGTCAAGATGTCATACTGCGTTAGCATAACTTCAACTAACGTTACTTTTGAAGGAAGCACCACCTACAGTAATTCACACCTGTGTTGGAACAATACTTTTTGCACCTGAAAACTACTCTTCGCCATTACTATTGAAATGGGCAACTAATCGCACTGGGGGTGTAAACCGGGTCAGCAGGATCATGATGGTAGCTACAATTGCTACTAGTAGCAGGTTTAGCAGCTGTAGTAGCCTGGTTATGAGACAAGAAACCCTCACTAACAATGCCCACTTGGCTCGCTCATTCGTATAAGGGATAGAGAGAGGCAGAGTAAAAGCTTCGATTGAATCTGTCTGGAAGATAGCCAAGACTTTAGGGTGTAAGCCGTCCGAGCTATAGGCAGATGCCGAGTAACGGAATGCAGCAGAGGAATAACATGGGCGGCGTGAGGTTCTTCGAATGCTAGACCGAGCCGTATTCTTCCGGAGAGGCAGCCCCTAAATGACACATCCAAACTGTCATACCAGAGAAATCGCTCTCATCGGGACTTCCATACAGACTCATCAACCTAACCTATCAAAGAAGTGGTTATGATAGATATTCATGCAAGTACGCCATACGCCCATGCCCATGCCCAGCGCTCCGATTGAACCTCATCTACAAAGGTTCACAATATTTTTGGAGTACATATAACACTGTACAAACGCTTACTATAGAGCCCTCCGAAACTCAATGGAGTCCTAGAGGAGTCGACGTTATCAGCATCGAAAGCACACTCAGGCTTGCTCTCTGGCTGGCCTTGCTTAGAATACTGTTTATTTATACAGTAGAGCGTTATGAAAGCAGTACTCTTTGACCTTACTGATAACCCCCTTCCCAGCACCGTCCCCCTCTATGCGGACCCAGTTCATGCGGGCTTCCCGAGCCCGGCTCGGGATCACCTGGACAGTCAGCTGGACTTCAACGAACTGATGATCAGGCGCCCAGCCGCCACCTATGTGCTCCGGGCCGAGGGGCAGTCTATGGTGAAGGGTGGTATTGCGCCCGGCGACTACCTGGTGGTGGATCGGGCCGTTGAGGCTATGCATGGGCACATAGTTGTCGCTGCCGTGGATGGCGACTTCCTGGTGAAGCGACTTCAAACCAGTCCCTGTATGAAACTGATTGCCATGAGCGATGATCACCCGGACATCGAGCTGACCGGTGACCAGCAGCTCGAAATCTTCGGCGTCGTCACCTTTGTGGTCAAACCCATGCTGGGAGGTGATGTCTGAAACCGACGGTGATCGCGCTCATTGACGTGAATTCAATGTATGCCTCCTGCGAACAGCTGTTCCAGCCTCGCTTTAGAGGCCGGCCTGTGGTGGTTCTGTCCAATAATGATGGCTGTGTCATTGCCCGGTCGGCCGAGGCTAAGGCAATGGGTATCCCCATGGGAGCGCCGATGTTCAAGATTGGTGATCTGGTAAGGCGTAACCAGGTAACGGTGTTCAGCTCGAACTATGCCCTGTATTAAGTTAGGTGGAATGCTTTTGAGCTAATCTGTATCCGTTGACGCTCAGGAGGCGCCTATGGCCACCACCCCATTGCACAAACAAGTGTTAAGTCGTTATCCCAGTGTTCAAGCATGGTTGGAGCTACTGTGTAATCTGGGGCGTGCGCAGGCCACCCTAGACGCCTATGGCCGCGCCCTTACGCATTACTTATTGTATTGCGAAGAGATTGGGCAGAAGCCCGAATTTGCGACATTCGAACAAGTAACGCTATACATCCGTGAGCTGTTACCCGGTGCCAAAAGCGCGGTGGCAAATTCAACTTTGCATCAACGGCTTACCGCTATCCGGTTGTGGTACGATCATCTGGTTTTTCAGGGACTTTGCAAGCAGAACCCTATACCTCGGGGACAGCACGGTCGACTGTGCCAAGTGCCTGAACATGGCGGGTTTGTCAGAGGCATGCTCCCACGATTGATGAAGTTGCCAAATATTCCGACCGATGAGCAGTGGCGACACTTTCTCAGTATTGCAGCCAGGTCTTCTATCCGCGACCGACTCATGTTGTCGTTGGCGTATTTTGGGGCACTACGCCGTGCCGAGTTGGTGGCCTTACGGATTGAGGATCTAGACGTTGCACATCGACTAGTCTCAGTGCGAGCGGAAACGACCAAAGGCAAACGAAGCCGCATCGTCTGTTACAGCCCTGAAATTGCACCTGTATTAGTCGAGCATCTACATGCTCTTCGGGGCGCGGGCTGGAAACGAGGCTCGTTATTTCGATCAGAATCAGATCGCAATCGAGGCTCGTCACTGACCCGTTGGACGTGGAGTAAAACGGTTAAAGGGTGGGCCAATGAGGCAAAGCTGTCGCACCTGAGCACTCACACTTTTCGACACCTTCGGCTTACCCACCTGGCCCGTGCTGGTTGGAAGCTCCATGAATTGACTGCATATGCTGGCCATCGAGATCCCAAAACCACTTTGGTTTACTTGCACTTATCGGGCACAGATCTAACTGCAAAGATGGCTCATTCCATTGGCAGTCTCGATGCCCGGATGTTTTGTGAACTCTTTGGATCTGAGGCATTGCAATGAGCGCACCCTCCGTAACCTCCTATGTTCCGTTCGATGCGAGCCAATACGAACGTCAGAATGAACTATCGAATATAGAGCTGACCAAACTTTCGAATCGCCTTTACCGCTCAGACTGGCACTACCTCCAATCAGAGATGCCTGGGCTCATGAAGCCGCTGGTTGATGTGGCGACTCACAGCGGCGTTTCCAAGCGATTAGCAATCGATTCAGTGGCAGCCATCCTCTGGAATGTCAGCAAGCTTGGTCAATCCTACTGGTGTTGGTCAGAGTCGCAGTGGTTGACCTTGCTTCATGGTCGAGCAGGGTCACGACCATACCTTGCTTCCGTCGCCTACCACCTCGGCGGCTTTCAAACCCCGCAGCGTATCACCAAGTTTCGACAGCCGGCGTTATATGCTTCTTCTATCTTCGGTCCTGTAGTGTTCGCACAAGAGCATGCTCGCTTGAGCGAAGTGCTGAGTTCGCTAGGCTATGCTGCGCGCAACCTTGAGCAGCTCTTATCCTGTGTTCTGGGCGCCTTGATGTTGGAAAACGGCGATCCGCGGTTGGAGACTTTTACCGAGGAGCTGTTATTGAGGGGCCAGCAGCATCGAAGCAAAGGTATCGCCAGATCGGTCGGAAAAGTGTCTCACGGCCTCGCTGCTATGGGGATTATAGAGAAGCCTCTGCGTATGCGAGGCTATGCCAGTTGGCGGGATAAAAGCGTTGACGGTATCGATCCTATTTGGGCAACGTGGTGCCGTCGATGGCGAGACACCTCCACCTTGCGCCCTCGCACACGTGAAAGTAATTACAGCTTCATTTTGAGAACCGGAATCTGGCTAGCTCGTGAGCGCCCAGAAATTGCAGCGCCCACCGATTGGAGCATGTCCACTTGCGCTGCGTTTATTGCCGCTGTGGACCGGATGACCGTCGGTGAATGGGCTTTGCAATCAGCGAAGGGAACACAGCTCAAAGGACTTGGCCAGCCTATCGCTGCCAACTCAAAGCGAAGCTTTTTGCATGCTATGCGACGTTTTTTCATAGACTTCGAACTCTGGGGTTGGGGACGTTTGAAGTTCAGTCCTCGACATCACTTGGCTGCGCCGCGATCCGTGGCTTTTAACTCGGGTATAAACCCCCGCATTATTGATGACTCGACCTGGCTCAAGTTAATTTGGGCGAGTCTTAATATCGAACGTAAAGATTTGCTTTCAGAAATTCACTATCCCCTGTCGATGGTAAAAGCCATGGCCGTGCTGTGGACGCATGCGGGCCTGCGAAGTAATGAGATTATACGGCTGGAGAAAAGTTGTGCACATCCACAGACTCATGATGTGGTTAACGAGGACGGAACAATCGTCCCGGCAGGAACCCTATGCTACCTCGACATTCCTGCGAGTAAGACGTTCAAAGCATTCGTCAAACCTGTAGGGGTAGTTATAAAGGAGCGCATTGACGCCTGGCTGCAGGAAAGGCCGGCCAACCAGGCCGTATTGCTCGATGAGCGAACCGGGGAGAACGTTAGCTACTTATTTCAGTTTCGAGGCAAGCGTATAGGTTCAAGTGTCATCAACAGAACCATCATTCCAATGCTGTGCGCCAAGGCGGGTGTGCCACTGGAGGACAGTCGCGGGCGAATCACCAGTCACAGGGGGCGGGCCTCCGCAGTGACGGCACTTGCCAGCGTCCCTCAAGGCATGTCGCTTATCGAGCTGATGCAGTGGTCCGGGCATAGCTCGCCGAATTCGACTTTGCATTACATTCGAATTCGGCCTACAAAGCTGGCAGCATCCTTCGTTAAAGCAGATCAAATGGCTCACATGGTCTCCGTTTTGGTCGACCATGACGTAATTGCTCGCCATACAGGTGAACCCTACACCTTTTATGACTTGGGCGACTCGTACTGTTCAAATCCTTTTTGGAGCAGTTGCCCACATCGCATGGCCTGTGCTGGGTGCGACTTCAACTTGCCGAAAGCTAGCGCAAGGGCCCAGGCATTAGAAAGCAGAACGTCCATCAAACGGTATTTGGAAGCAGTTCCGCTGACTGCGGATGAGCGGGAAATAGTGGAAGGCGATCTGGCGAAATTAGACGGACTCATTCGAAAGCTGGACAGTGTGCCGACCCTGGACGGTAGAACCCCAAGTGAAATTGATGCTGAAAAGGCGATCATAGAAAGCGATCGAAAGGCTAGATAAAGTCTGAGGGGGTTTCGACCAACGTCTCTCTGCTTGTATTGGTACCACCTTGAACCTAGAAAGGTGAAACATCCGGATGCGTACAGTTGAGCATACTGGACCTCGATTAATATATTTTATTGGTATTTTAACTACAATATATTCCATCTATCGACATGTTTGATCCTTTTGGCCAATGGTAATAGCCCTGCCATAGACAAGCCACATCAGCGGCTTGGCAAGCCATTAGCCTCAAGCAAAACCATGAATATTGCTATAAACTGTACATTCTACTATATATCAACTCTTTAAACGTCGCAGTTTCAGGTATTGGTTCTTATGACTGATCGGGATGACACACAGGGCGAGACAGAACGACTGAACAGTCTTTATCGCCTGAATTTACTGGATACATCGCCCGAGAAGCGATTTGATCACATCACTGAACTGGCGAGAGGTGTATTTGTCTGTGATGCGGCAATGATCTCCCTGGTCGACGAAAAGCGCCAATGGTTTAAATCCCATCCGGGGCTGGATCTTCACGAAACACCCATAGAGCAGTCATTCTGTGTGCACGCCATAAAGCAGGACGGTGTATATGTCATAGAAGACACTTTGTCTACTTCGTTGTTTAGCAACAACCAACTTGTCACAGATGCCCCCGGAATACGATTCTATGCCGGTGCTCCGCTTTTTTTAGTCGATGGTCAAAAAATCGGCACCCTGTGCCTGATTGATTCCTCCCCCCGCGCTTTCTCCGAGCAGGACAGACTACACCTCCGACTACTGGCAGACATCACTGAGGGCCAGGTGAGCCTGACCGACCAGATGGCGTTGAACCAACATGACCTCCAGCAACAAGCCTACTCCAAAGCGGTTTTGACGGCGATGCCGGACATGATCTTCGTTGTCGATAACAAGGGGGTTTTCCTGCAATCTAACGATCACGCCAAGCAAGCAGTGAAAAATGATGATCTGCTTGGAAAGACACTTCACGACATTTTGCCAGTAGATCTGGCTGACAAGGGAATGGTCGCAATTGATCAGGCGATTGCATCGGGCGATCAGGTTACCTATGAATATCAGATGGATATCGAGGGGCCCTCGTATTACGAAGCACGGGTTAAGTCTTTAAACAATGATCAGGTGATTTTTGTTATTCGGGATATTACCAGCGAGGTCATTGCCGAGGCCGAACTCACCAAGAGTCGGGCGCTGGTCAACGCGATCGTTAACGCTCAGTCCCAATTCATCCACGAGGAGGTATCGGAACAAATCTTTCAGATGCTGTTGGATGACTTGCTAAAAGTGACTGAAAGTGAATACGGGTTCGTGGGTGAAGTCCGATTCGAGAACGAGCAGCCTTACATCGTAGCAAAAGCGATCAGTGAGGTTTTAGATGACAATAGATTCTTCGAAAAAAATCTACAGGAAGCGGAAGGTGAGCTTGAGTTCCGACGAAGCGATACCTTATTGGCAGCTACACTGAATTCGTCAGACTACCTGATTTCCAATTCCCCACATACCGACGACCGGCGAGGTGGCGTGCCGGACGGACACCCAACTCTGGCGTCTTTTATCGGCATTCCCATGCGCTCCGATGGCAAACTGATTGCAATGCTTGGCCTTGCGAATCGGCAGGGAGGTTACCACGACGACGATTACCAGGCCTTAAAACCGTTAATCAACACCATTGGGCAGCTATTTGATGCGATTGACCGACGCAGCAAAGCAGACTGGTCGAATCGACAGATTCATCTGCTGTCAGAAGTAAGCCGCCAAACCTCAAATGGCATTATTATTTCAGACTTGGAGGGACGTATTGAGTGGGTAAACGATGCCTTTCAATCAATAACGGGTTATGAGTTTGACGAGGTGGTTGGAAAAATACCGGGGAGTTTTCTGCAAGGGCCAGAAACCGACCCCGAGGTCGTTGAGTACATGGGGTCCTGTATCAGGGCTCAACAGGGTTTTAGTGTTGAATTGATTAATTATACTAAAACACACAGGCCATACTGGATTGACGTCAGCTGCTCTACTTTAAAGGATAAATCTGGCAAAGTGACCGGTTTTCTGGCTATTCAAAACAACATCGATGACCAGAAAAGAAATGAGATAGCAACCAAAGACAGCTTGCGATTGCAACAAGCCATTTTAAACACGATGACCGATGGCCTTGTTACCACTGACAGTAAAGGCATTATACAGACGTGTAACCGTGCTACGGAAAGGATTTTTGGATATGCCTCGGAAGAACTGATTGGTAAAAGCATCAAAGTTTTTATGCCCGAGATTTACTCAAAACACCACGATAAATACATGGAAAGCTATAAGTCCAATGAGAGTAAGTTCAGTATTATGGGTCGTACCCGTGATCTCACTGGAAAAAGGAGTGACGGTACATATTTCCCACTGGAAATCGCTGTTTCAGAAACACAACATGAAGGGTCAACACTTTATGTAGCGGTTATTCGCGATATCACTGAGTCAAAAAACCAACAAATGGCGATTGAAAAACTGGCCTATTTTGACCCATTAACTGACTTGGCGAATCGACGATTGCTGGATGACAGGATTCAACAGGTGATGGCGTTAAGCACGCGATCCAATAGCTATTCTGCGATGCTACTTTTTGACCTTGATGATTTTAAAAATATCAACGATTCCCTGGGTCATCGGTTTGGTGACCGGTTGTTGATTGAGCTGGGCCATCGCATCAGTAACAATGTCTGGCACGGGGATACCGCTGCTAGGTTAGGTGGCGATGAATTCTGTTTGTTATTGACATCATTAGGTGATAATGAAATCCAGGCGATGGAGCGTGCGAGTGTTGTTGCAGATCGGGTTCTTGAAGAGATGAGGAAGCCTTACTTCATCGACGAACGTCGTCTGAAAACCTCGGCAAGCATCGGTATTTCAATTTTCAAGGGGGAGTCTGTTGAGCAAAGTGACTTGATGAGGCAAGCCGACATAGCAATGTATGAAGCTAAAAAGCAAGGCAAAAACCGGGTTTGTTTTTTCAATAGGGAGATGGAACAACGGATATTGCTGCGTTTGGAGCGGCAGCAAGACCTTCGTCAAGCCATAGCGGAGGATGCACTGCTAGTCCATTACCAGCCAAAAGTTGACCAAAATTCAAACATTGTTGGATTGGAAGCTCTGGTTCGGTGGTTTCATCCAACTGATGGTTGGATAAGCCCGGAAGAGTTTATTCCGATAGCTGAAGACCACCAACTTATAATTCCATTGGGTAACTTTGTCTTGCGTCAGGCCCTTAAGGACTTAGAACGATGGCTTGTTATTAACCCTGAGCTAAACTGGACACTCGCTGTAAACATCAGCCAATACCAACTTTCTTCAGAGCTCTTTCAGCATCAGGTCGACATGTTACTCCAAGAGATTAATGTCAACCCGGCCTCGCTGATGTTGGAAGTGACTGAAAGCGCACTGGCTGAACAAATAGACATCAGTATTCTACACATGAATGCCCTTAAGGAGCTGGGAGTAACCTTTTCGCTAGACGACTTTGGGACCGGCTATTCCTCCTTGGCTTATTTGAAACAATTGCCGATTAAGGAATTGAAAATAGACAAAAGCTTTGTCAACGACCTTCCTGGCGGTGTTGATGATGTGAAAATAGTCAACTCGATTTTGTCTCTGGCGAAAGCCATGGATCTGGATGTGGTCGCTGAAGGGGTGGAGAGCATTGAGCAATTTAATTTTCTGATAGAAGGTAAATGTGACCAGTTTCAGGGGTACTATTTCAGTCGGCCCTTGGCCGCTTCAGACATTGATGTATTGGCCAATGATAATCGGCCACTGATCTCGAAGTAATGGCAGCATTGTAGCGACTGCCATTACCTCGTAGTGAACCCCATCCCTGCATTGTTTAACCGAACCTGTTACGCCAAGATTCCTACCGTTTAAAACTCGTTACCAGTTCCTCAAGTTCAGCAGCAACCTTTGTAACCAACCCTATTCGCTCGGCCGCATGAGTCGACAGCTCGGCGTTATTGGTGGCCAAGGTAGAGATCGTTACGATCTGTTGATTTATTTGCTCTGACACCTGTGCCTGTTCTTCAACAGCAGCCGCCATTTCCTGCGACATATCGGCGATCCCATTAACCGACTCAGCAATACCAGAGAGCTTTTCAGATGAAATGCGTACTTGTTTCAACCCCTCTTCTGCATCCTTTTGACCTTCGTCGGCCACTGTCATTGCTTGTTTGGCTCGATTCTTCAGTTCAGCAATGATGGAGTGGATTTCCTGCGTCGACCCCTGGGTGCGTTGTGCTAATTGACGTACTTCATCAGCCACTACCGCAAAACCCCGGCCAGATTCGCCAGCCCGCGCTGCTTCGATGGCCGCATTCAGTGCCAAAAGATTGGTCTGTTCGGCAATTTGCTCAATGATCTGGGCGGCGCCCATGATGGTCTCGGTTTGCTTTGATAAATCGCCGACAGCTTTGCTGATGTCGTCGACCTTGGTTTTCAACTGTTCAATGGCTTGCTGGGTTTTTCGCGAGACAGAAGCACCGTCTTTGGCGAGGCCACTGGCTTCTTCCGCTTTATGAGCGGTTTGCTGAACATGGCTGGATACTTCGTTGATAGTCGCTGTCATCTCGTTCATGGCCGCCGCTACCTGATCTGACTCCGCCTGCTGCTTGAGCATTTCAGACTGTGCTTCCGTTGCCATAGCCAGTGCGTTGGAGGCATCGCCGCTTGCGCGAACGGACGCATCCTGGATGCGAGTCAGGACAGTATCGAGATGTGCCTGTTCGCTCATGATAGCGACTTTCAGTCGCCCCAGATCCCTGGTGTCATCTGTATAGCTTTTAACGGCTAAATCATGTTTGAACGCTTTTCCAAGTAAACCGTTCAGACCCGACATCAGGTTTTTGCGAGATGTTAGCCACCAAGCTGAAAGTCCCAGCAGCGCAAGCAATGACAGTACATTTGCCCAGATAAGCTGACCAACTATCAATAGTGCTACAGTACCGATAGTAGCCAGCGCCGTCACCAAAACCTGGCTGGGAGGCAATGACGCACCTGATTTAAAGCCGGATTTTTTGATCTTCCGGTATAGCTTTGCAGCTCGCTGTACATCAGACCGCTCGGGTACCCGGCGAACGGATTCATAGCCAACCACCTCCCCGTCTTCAGTCACTGGCGTTACATAGGCGTTTACCCAGTAGTAGTCGCCATTTTTGCATCGGTTTTTGACAAGCCCCATCCAGGGCTGGTTGGCTTTGAGATGAGACCACATCACCTCATAGGCTTCTGATGGCATGTCCGGATGGCGAATAATGTTATGGGGCTGACCAATAAGTTCTTCTCGATTAAAGCCACTTACCCGCACAAAGGCATCATTGCAGTGTTTAATACGTCCACTGCGATCGGTGGCTGAAATAAGCTTCTCATCGGGCGAAAAGGTAACTTCACGATCAGTAACCGGTTGATTGTTTCTCACTGAGCACATCCTCGTAAGCTTAAATCCAAGTCAAAGTCGGCTTCAGTGATTAACCATTACTTCACTTTTGCCGGTCCTACTACTTTTGGCTCGAAGCCTTCATCAGTAAATCAATAAAAATGAGACTTACTTGCATTTAATGCTTTGTGCTAAAAGTAACTGCTATCGTCCATGTATCGCTACTGGTTTGCTTCGTATATCGGCACGAATGTACAAAACATAACCTACTGTGAGCAGTGTTGCTCGGTAATTTTTTAATTATTCTTCTAGTAGTGGGTGGCTTGGTTGAATTGTTGCCGTAATCACTTGCGGTACAGGCGGGAGTTCTCCTGGTTTTGCTGGTTCCCTGTTCTGAGTGGTTTATCAGCTTTGCGCACCTGGGCAGGGGTGAGGCCGGGCGAGCCATCGCTGGAACGCCAATACTTCTGCTGGTTCAGTTTTTGCCTTACCCTTTTGCCTCTGGCTATTCTTGGGTACGGAATGGTTTGAAACGGCTATCAGCAGCCACCTGCTCGGCGCTTTCGGGAGGTTAATTCTTACACTCCTGGTCCGGGTTTGGGTAACCGAACTCCTGGCCGAGCGCAGTTCAAGGGCCGGAGACCTGGCGTACCGCCGTGGTAGTCATTGTCCTCCAGTCGATGATGATGTTACTCAGGATGGTGGCTTACCTGCTCTGGGTGCCGAGCAAATTGACCCTAGCACCCTAATAGCTAGCCGTCTAAAATACTGTTTGACTTTCCATTCCACATAAACGGCAATATGTCGGCTCGGGTCATGGAGACGATTGAATCGCTGGTACCCCGGGTTGAGGTCTACAGCATTGATGAAGCCTTTGCGGACCTAACGGGTATCGACTCTGTCGAGCCGGTATGCCGACAGATCAGGGAGACTATATACCGGGATGTCGGGCTTCCCGTCTGTGTAGGGGTCAGTTCAACCAAGACACTGGCAAAATTGGCCAATCGAGCTGCCAAAAAATATCGGGGTGCCCACGGCGTGGTCGATCTAACCGACCCCCAGCGGCAAAAGAAACTGTTGGCGTTAACGGATGTGAGCGATGTCTGGGGTGTCGGACCCCGACTGGTAAAGCGACTGAGGGCGATGGGCATACAGACGGCGCTGGACCTGGCGCAGTCCGACCCAGCCCAGATCCACTCCCAATTCTCGGTGGTATTGGCCAGAACGGTCCGCGAACTCAACGGGGAATCCTGTATAGAGCTGGAGACCGCCCAGCCAGAGCAACAGCTAATTATGTGCTCCCGTTCCTTTGGTCAGCGGGTTACCGACCGCAACGCTTTGCGGGAGGCCTTGGTTCGACATACCGCCAATGCATGTCAGCGGCTCCGTTCCCAATCGATGGTGGCTGGCCAGTACAGTTTCTTTATTCGAACCAGCCCTTTTTCAGGTGATCCTTACTACTCCAATAGCATCAGCGAAAAGCTGCCCTGGCCAACGGACGATACCAGCGTACTGCTAAACCGGGCCAATAGATTACTAGACCACATATGGAGAGATGGGTTCAGGTACGCCAAAGCGGGTGTTCTGCTGACGGACCTTTACCCACTGACGGCCCGGCAACCGGATCTGTTTCAGGAATCAGGTAACCAACCCAGGCGGCAAGAACTACTGAGTCTGCTCGACCGACTGAATAGTGAATGTCGGGGGGCGGTAACTTTCGCCAGTGAAGGTACAAAGAACGGCCCTACTACTATGCGCCAGGATCGACTATCACCCCGGTTCACCACACGTTTCACTGAAGTACCGAGGGCGCGATTGGATTAACCGTTGCCTGTCTTTGATCCTGGTACTAACGAAACTGGATCTCCAATAGGTTCGAAAGCTGGTTCGTTTACCGGTACCGCCTCCAGCGATCGTCTGTAATCAGTGGTATTGAACAGCGGTTCGAATTCTTCATGTGGAATACTCTTGTCCAACCAGCTGCTGAGTTCGTTCTGTTGCAACTCCAGGGGAAACGACTTGTAGTGGATGTCTAGGAAATCAGGGTGGGGTGGCAAGGTAATGACCCCGGTGGACACCAACGGCTGCCCATCAGGCTCTATCCAGTGCTTGCACATGGCCCCGAGCATCATAATCTTGCCCGGGTCGTGAATCAGGTATCGGTGTTTGGCAATGGGGCGTGGAGGCTTTTTCTGTTCATCTGGAGTCAGCGCCGTGTAGAGTCGGCCCCCAGGGTATATCGGCTGCCATTCGAAGAAGCCGCGTGCAAATACGACCGCTCGATAACTACGCGGCGGGATTGAATGCATCTTTGATGTCAAAATTCGGCGCGACTGGCAATTGAATGAAGCCCATTTGGTATCGGGCTGCAGCGTGTTCTTGTCGAGCTTCAGCCACCACACAGCGGACATAACCTGACGGCCTTCCTTCGTAAGCACTATGCTTAGAACCCGGTCAGTAGGTCGCAACTCGCGCTTCGGATTAACGACCGTGCCCAGAATGTTTTCTATCTCTGCCCGAGTGTAGCCCGCCTCAGAAAGGATTCCGGGTAATGCAGGGTGGTCGTTAACGTTGTAGATTGCGCCGCACATCTTCTTTCACTCCAATTGCTCCGAAAGGTAATCTCGTCAATTTTCAGTATAGCAAGGCCATGCAAGCACGCTCGTGCTCAATCGTTGATAGATACGAAGACATATGTGGAGGTACCGGCGCGTCAAAAATGGTAACATCGGAGTGGACTTAATGAATGAAGCTAGGTCCTAGGTGTGAAAGTGATGGCCCTTTGTTCAAAATGTGATCCATGGTTGAGTGAACTTGAGTGGGAGAGGCACCACCGAAGTAAAAACCAAAGGATTTACACACCTTGGTTGAGTGAGTGCAAACAGATAGGTACGCCCAAACCAGAAAGTGAATGCAGGTCGTGATAAGAGACAACGGTCTTTCAGTGTTACAGTCTATTACCTTATATTGACCAAGTGCTTCGTTGATGCCTGAACCTCTCCGGACTTCAGGATCTCACAGATCATTTCATGCTGCCCTCGATAGGCAGTTCGTTCCCAGTGGGTTAAACTCTGAGATGCGGCCACATGGCCCATATCGTTTGCTGCCTCTGCCTCATCGCCAGAGTTTACAACTCGCCATTGAATGGTATATGGAGACGGGACATTCGTGCGCGCCTCAAATTTTAGGTGTACACGCTTAGGAAGAAATCTTCCGCTAAGTACATTTTTACTTAGGACAAAACCACCTTCTGACTGAGATACGTCGACAGTGAGCTGTAAATTATACCCTTGTTTGTTGCTAGCTCTCGCACTTTCGACTTGCTCCCAATAGGAGTGCTGGAACATATAGTTCCATGCCTTCCTCGCTTTTTGGTCGGTGCAGCTATCGTCAAAAAGGACATCTAATTTTGACAGCACCGAGCCTAGCCGCTTTTTTAGGTTTTTCACCTGAGTAGAGAACTTAGACTTTTGTGTTAACAGTTGGGATGAATCGGCAGGGTTGTAGACATCGCAATCCCCGTCAAGTCGTGATTTTATTTGCGTCAAGGTCTTGTGCAAGGCTATATCGTCGCGATCATTGTCCGCTTGGTAACATTCAGCTACCAATGCAGAAATGATAAATCCTCCCGGAAGGTTCCACCCTTCACGTCCCTTTGTGAAAGCCTTAATCCATCTAACAATACGGCGCATCTGTCCTGAACTAACCAGGGGAGTGCTGAAAATATTCTTTGAGGGGCTTTGCCGCTCCACTTCACGTGTAAACCAACGAGTAACCTCTTTAGGGTCCCTTTTTGTCCAACTGGCACCAGCATGCTCTAGTATCTCGTTACCAAGCCAATCTTCACGGCGCCGATAGATTGCGATGTCTACGTGATAACCTGCGGCATACCAAACGGTGACCGCATTCGTTCTTGCTTCAGGGTCCTTAGAGAATCCACTTGCTTTGCGGCTAATTGCCTCAGCAACGCGCTTACGTGCTTCTAGCGGTGTGGCTGGCAAGTCGCTTTCTTCAAATATGACGGCAATATCAATGTCGTAGTCATTATTGGTGGATTTGTTAGCAGTGTGCATGGCGATACTGCCTTGCAGCAGGTTTTTCACGAATGTAGCGTGTCCCATCTCATTCAAGCCATCGGTAAGGCGCGTCAGGTTTGTATTCCGTAGCTCGCGTAGACGTTCGATCTCATCCTTCAGGCGAACATGGTCTTGATAGAATACGTTGAGTTCGTTATGCATGTTGTATTGGGGCATGTTCGCGTCCTGTAAGTCCGGCTAAATTAAACGCAGCTGTGGCGTGGTTTGAGCTATTCATGGATAGCGACCAAGAATACCGAGGCTTAGACTTCGATGAGTAGTTATAAACAATAATCTCGGGGTCTATACGCTCGTTGATGCATCGTCCTAGGGCGAAACAGAGTGACACCGGCCCTGCATAAAAAACATGGATGCGCTGCCTATTTGGGAAGTTGTTCTTAATCTTTTCCAGCGATAGTCTAAATTCATTGCAGACTTGATCAACTTGGTGGCGGTTGACAATAAGCTGGCGCATGGGGTGGAGTGCGTTTATTTCTACCGTAGCAAGGATATAGGACAACCCCAGCTCGTTTACCTCCGATGCGTGTACTGGGTAACTAATGCCTATAGCTACGATAATGTCGCCCGAATCATCGGAGCTAGGTATCTGGTCCAGGGCACTATCGATCTCTATGGAGCCAGCAACTCCAGACAGCTGATTCCAGCGGCCGGACTCATTATTGAAATCGTACAGATCGACCCTGTACTTACTATCAGAAAGCAGGTAGCCGAGATAAAACGCCAATGGAATGTGCGGGAGTCCATAATAAGCTATCGATGAATCAGGGGATGAATCCAAGAATCCACTGAGTTGTTGGGGTACACGCTCCAGCTTCCGAATGACAGATTGATGATCAGTTAGAATTCCATGGGTATAAGAGTCACTGTGGTCAACATCAATCTCGCGATAGGGTTCAAGTCTGTGTAAGAGTGGCAGGTCTTTGCGAACATCTTCTTGAGGAAAAGCCCCTAGGGAGTTGTGGCGGATACCGATGACTTCTTTACGATTGTGCCCGGGCACCCAAATGTGATTGATGATAATCAGGGAAGCTCCGACCAAGAATATGATGAATCCAAGAATAGGCATGGACTCATACTCGGGAAGCTGACCAGCGTTGATTTTTGCTAGCAAGAGGTTGAGTAGATCAACGGTAAGTGAAGGCGAAATCAGGCAAAGCCCAAAAACAACAATTAAATAAGCAGCCCTTCCAGTGATTGGCCTTAGGAGCAGCTTAACTAACAACACGCTAACATCGTGAGGAGACTTCAATGTTGACCACCATGGTTCATGATATTTAAGACATTGTATGCTAATCAAAATGATCATGTCAATAGATTAAATTGACTAGGGCTCCCTAGGTTGTGTAGTATGGACTTAATAATGTTCACATGGTGATGATGCATACGTGGAAGAGATAACTCAGGCACAAGCAGAACGACTAGCCCATATTGATTTCAGGCTCTATTTTCTCGGTTCGGTGGGCAGGAATGACCTGGTCAGGAGGTTTGGGATCAAAGAAGCGGCTGCTACTCGGGATTTGGCTCAGTATCGTGAATCTGCACCTTCAAACCTTAAATACGACACCCAGGCGAAGCTCTATAAAGTAACTGAAGTATTTGAACCACTGTTCAGCTATCAGCCAGAACGAGTACTCGCGGCGCTTTCTAGGGGTATAGGTGACACGGTATCTGGCCAAAAACCTTTCGTTCCTTGTGAAACTCCCTCTCAACTAAGTAAACCAGCACTAGATGTGCTCTCAGTGTTAACCCGGGCCATTTATAACAAGCAGGTGGCCCAAATCGAATACCGTTCGTTGTCGAGCGGATTCACAACCCGAGAAATCATTCCATTTTCTTTGGTGGATAATGGGCTCCGTTGGCACATAAGAGCCTATGATCGTAAAAGAAGTCGTTTTACAGATTTTGTTATCACACGAATAACAAATCCCAAGCTACTGCCGAACAGTCAAGTAGGAGACCACGAGCTGTCTTCGAATGACAATCAATGGAATCGAATAGTAGAGCTTAAAATTGTTGCGCACCCCAGATTGAGCTTTAAAGAAACCATAGAAGCAGATTACGGGATGGAGAATGGCGTTTTAGAACTAAACATTCGCGCAGCTGTAGCAGGCTATTTGCTACGCCGGTGGAATGTGGATTGTACAATCAAGGGCACTCTCGAAGGGGCTGAATACCATTTGTGGTTAAAAAATAGACAGGCTCTGTATGGGGTTGAAAACCTTGTGCTAGCACCTGGCTTTCAGCAAGAGCCCTTATGAAGAACTAAGCAATCGAATGAAAATACACTGAAGTGAACTATTTCTTGAACCTGGCTACTACCTCTTCGCTTCTCAAAAAAAGTTGCTTTATAGCTAATGTAATCAGTGGCCCGATTGGGCCACTATCATTCAATCAGGACGCCTTACTCGAAGCCGCCAAGGTTTCCTTAAGTTTAGATACACTGACCGGCTTGCTCTTCACATCATCCTTGGGTAGTACGTTGAAGTATTCTTCAATGATGTCCACCAGATCCTCCTCGTCATCTTCGTAAACAGCATTGGCAAAGCCTTGCTGAGCAGAGTCGTCCAGTGCCTGCTGGTCAAACCCGATAGCCTGGCGCTGAGCCTCCAGTTCATGGGCCTCCTTTATCGCTTCACTGAGCCTCATGCCTTCTCGGGTAGTGAGGTCAGCATAGTAGATGGGCGTTCTGTAGCTCTGAGTCGTGCTCTTACCCCTGAGCTTCATGGCTAATGGCATACAAGCCAAGAGATTCCCTGAGACGGCGCTGAAGTATTGCAGGCGAGCTGCCAACGTCCGGATGCTATTAAAGCCCGTGGTTCGGAAGATGTAAGTACCTGTTTCATCATCGTCACCGATCCGAACATTCAACCGGCCATAGGGCTTGCAGAGCCCGCCCTTCCCGAACTCACACTGCATCGGCCCTGGGCAGGGCATTGACTCCATCCCCTCATTAGTCAGCCTTCGACACTGCTGACCATCACCAATACACACTGGCCGACCCGTCTTGCGGTCAAAGAAGGTGTAATCAGCTCGAAGGTTCAAAGCAGGGTCATTGAACAGCAACCGGACCGGGATGGTGCGCAGTTTTTTACCCTGCTCACGCAACTCAGCATCTACCGGGTGAATCAGCCAGCCGTCCTTACCCTGAATCTGGGTAGTGATGGTGAACTGATCGTCCTTTTGGGGCAGTCGATTGCCATTCTGCTCAACCATCCTACCAATGGATATCCGCCCGATGGTGGGCGGTGTTATTGCCAGACCTTTAATCATGACGGCCTCCTGCTTAGTGGGTGATGTCTTTCGGGTGAATCAGGAACCGGCGTGAACCCTTGCGGGTTTTCGGGTACTGCTTAAGCAGTTCCGGTTGCTTCTCCAGCAACTTGCTGGTGTTCAAGCTGGTGCTGTCCTTGCTACGCCGCCAGGTAATGTGCCCATCATCGAGCTTTGCCTTGGTAGCTTCCCCCAGTTGCATCTGCAGGGCTTGCTTGAGCATGGCCTCATAGTGGTTGAGCGTCTCCAGCTTGGAGCGTGTTTCAACCAGGCGGGTGAACTGACCGTTAGTTTCCGGATTATCACGCCAGTCGAGGGTAGAGCCATTGTCGTAGGGGTAGAGACGCTGCAGTGCTTCAGCGGCAGATTCAGAACCGTCCGGCTCCGGCGGTGTGTCGTCCAGAACGTGTTGCCAGAAGTCCCGTTCCATTACGATGATGGCGGCGATCAACTCGTCATCCCGCTCAATGCGGTGAATTTGCAGCTCCTGACCGCAGATCAACACGCACACATCCGCTGCTTGTTTGCCGGTGACGGCAAGCTGGTGCTGCATCTGACATTGCACGTAGTCCGGTACGCCGTCACGCCAGTGCTTGGCCCCGAATTCTCCAGCTGTCTTGCACTCCAGGATATGAGTGTCTTCACTGCCGACAATGGCAAAATCGAGGTTGGCCAGCATCCAGTGCTTATCTTCATCCGGGTGTTGCAGTACTGAATTCACGCGGCGCACCTTGCGTCCTGTGAGCTTGCTGTACTGCTCGGCAATAATGGGCTCCAGCACATTTCCCCAGTACATGGGGGCTCGTCGACCGAGAACGCGCTCGCACTCCCCATTGGGTGTCCGGCCAGTCTTGTTCATCCACAGCTCCAGGGCAGACTGGTAGGGGCTAAGACCCATGGCCGCTGCCGCGTCACTGCCGCCAATGCCCTGTTTACGAACCAATAGCCAGGCGTTCCGGCTCATGTTCTTGGTCGAGACCAGGCGCACGGCAGCGCGCCGGGATTGTGGTCGGTACTGACGGACTTTTGAGGTTGATGTCGTCATAGCAGTAAACTCCAGACAAAATAAAACCTGCCGGACAGCGTCTCGGCGGGCTTATGATGGTTTTTGGGTCAGTGAGCGGGTGTTGTTGGTGATCACGCGACCAGTTTCAGGGCTTGGTCCAGGGCTTTCTGCTTGGTCGATGCCCCCTTACCAAACCAGGCTGAATCCAGCCGGTAGTCCGAGTTCCTGGCCCGTTGCTCGTGGTCAACGTACTCCGTAACGGCGTTCAAGAGCCCGTAGGCGGTGTTCTTGGATGTGACTAGCTCAGCACCCATGCCCCGGCCCTCAAAGAGCTCTAGAGAACGTGAGAGCGCCCGTTCGCTGACGGTTGTGCGGTTGCCTTCGGTTACGTCGCTGTAGACAGCCACCAGAAAGGCAGTGACATCCCGTGCATTCACCTTCCGCTCACTGAGCGCCTTCAACTGATACATGTAATCGTCCCAGGCAGACACTGAGATCCCCAACTGTTGCTTGACCTGCTTGGCGTCAAAGTGGGTGTTGTGGCGCACCTTCACCGAGACGACTTTGCCGTTAAGGGCGATAGCCAGAGTGTTGTTGCAGACAACTCGAACACTCGTGAACTGCGCGGTTGTGGCCATGGAACCGTCGCACGCAGTGGCAAGCAAAACGTAGCCATCGGTTTGGTCCACGCCTCTGAGGTTGCCGGATTGCCCAGTCTTGGCCAGTGCCCAAAGCTTTCGACCACCTTTGAGCACACCCGCTGTTTCCAACTCAAACCCGGATTTTTCGGTAAGATCCCGATAGAACTCTAGAATCTCACCAGGCTGAACCACCTTATAGCGCTGGCTGACAACGGAGAGTGGCTCCTTGCTGTCGGACCGGTAGAGCACTTTGTTATCGGAGAAAGGGTGGATTTCACCCAGATACCCGCTGTTGCCAGCAATGAAGCAGACATCGGATTCCTTGATCTGCCAGTTCATGCCCGCTTGGTCAGCCCAGACCTCCAGCGGTTGATTGGGTGACAGTGAATTGCCCAGGCCATGCCAGGGCGTTTTGCCTGTGTAGGCCATGGTTTCAACTAAGTGCGCCATATTGAAATACCTCGATAAATAGGCATCGCCAGCTCAGAGGCTAAGTAAGCCCCCAAGCCAGCGATGTCATCTAGTTAGATAGTAAGTAAAGGGATAGGATTAATGCGGGTAGGTAAGTTGCTCCGACTCGGGACCCCGGAAGTGATAGTTGCAGCTCAGGCATCTGTAGTTATCAAGGATTCTGTCGTCGACTACCTTGCCCAAGGCTGAGCCTGCGGAAGCTCCGGTAACACCCCCGATTAGTCCGCCGATGACTGCACCAGAAAGCCCACCTAAAGCGCCTCCAAGCGGCCCTACGATTAATCCTATTTGTGCACCAGTGCGAGCGCCTACAGCAACAGCTGTGAAGCCACCGATGGTACCTGCTATTGTGCCGATGACTCCTGCCGACTTTCTGCCATAGTCGTTTGTGCCAATGTGCGTGGATTGGCAACGTGGACATTCCTGTGCCATTTTCATACCTCTGCAATTTCCAGTTAATATACCGACAAATGAATGCCGGATTCATAGCAGTGATATATGTTCGAGATTCTCTTGAATCGGTATGTTTTGTATTCGCATAAAGGAAAGTACACGCGAGGGACAGAATGAAATTCGTAAGTGGCAATGAGTACTCTGAGCTAGTAACTGAGTTGGTATCAATCTCAGAACATGTAGATATTGCTGTAGCATTCCTTGGAGCAGGCGCAGAATCACTATTCCAACACACAGCCAGTGGAAGGTTGATATGTAACTTAGAGAGCGGTGCTACCAATCCGTCTGTCGTGAAATATCTCCTTACCAATTCGGATATAGAAATAAGATCTCTGGCAAGTCTGCACGCTAAGGTCATTCTATCACGAGCCAGCGTTCTATGCGGGTCTGCTAATATTTCAGCAAACGGTCTTGGATTGGAGAACGCAGAGGTTGCACGTTGGTATGAAGCTGGAATTTTCTCCACCGAGCCCTCAACAGTTGACGCTACCAAGTCCTGGTTTTCTGAGATATGGGGTAAAGCTCACAATATCGAAGACGAGGATATCCTTGCAGCTGAACATCGTTGGAAACAGCGTAGATTTTCAAGACCAACTGGTACTCGATCGCGCCCCCACACGGGGCTCTTCGCACATATACTTGACCGACCTGATTTTGCGCTAGACCGTCCTTTGTATATAGCAGCGTACACTGAGTTTTCAAGCGATGAAGCAAATGAAGCGTTCGAGGTATTCAAGAAAGATAAAGGATTTTCACAAACCACGAATTTAGACTTCTATGAGGGTTGGACTGACCTGCCGAATGACGCTTATCTTATCGATATTTATTGCGGTCCGAGGGGTGGTGTTAGCTCTAAAGGGCTTTACTGGACAGGCCCTGAAAAAATAGTGAAGGAATTTAAATCAAAAGATGATGAAATTGAAGAAATAAGGATTGTTTTTAAACATAAAATTTATGATCAAATGCCAGTAAAAAGAACAGAACTAAATAATTTTGTCAAATCCATATCACCGACCATTAAGTCAATTATGACTAAAAATGATACTGAAAGAAATGAGTCTTCTATCTGTATTCCGTTATCAGACATAATGAATTCGAAAACTGAATAAACCGCGGCAAAGAGCGAAACAACTACGTCTGTCCAAAAAGTCGACTGGAAAGCAGACAAATAACAGAACTCGCCATTTCTTGGGTTCTGGTCTCGGGCTTAATAAGGTGATAGAGGTGTAAAATTAATAACAAGTGGACACTATCGATCGAGGCAAAGCGGGTACTCAAGGTGGGTTCGCCGGAAGCTTACACATAATGTTCTCAAGTGACGTCTAAATTATCCAACATCATTGAAAAGCCGTTAGTTCCCTTTCGTTATTAAACCTTTTCGTTAATATGTCCAGCTTTCAAATGCCAAAGGCTCACTCTTTAGTACATCTCTGCTTCTTCGCCAATTAGGCAAGAATTGGTCCATAAGCTGTATAAAGCGCTCGTTGTGATTACGCTCATAAAGATGAATAAGCTCGTGAACAAGGATATATTCAAGGCATTCTGGGGACTTTTTCACCAGTTCTAGATTTAGCCAGATACGTCCTGCAATAGTGTTACAGCTTCCCCACTTGGTTTTCATGCGCTTGATGCCCCAATCTGATAAGGGCTTATCTATTGCAGGTAGCCAGTTTTCCAATAGCGTGGAAACATCTTCCTTCATATTTTTGCGATACCACCGATCCATGGTTAACCGCCTGCCCTTTTCAGAAGTTCCCGGATTAACAAGCATCGTCATCTTCGCGTTATTGCGAAGCTTGACGGCATGGGCCCCTTTTCGCTCAACCACGTCAAGAATGTAGCGTCTTCCCTTGAAATAGTGACTCTCGCCGCTTACATAGTGGCGCTCGCTCTGCCTTGGCTGCTTTTTGAACTCTTCCTGCTTTCTCTTGATCCAGGGCAAGCGGGATATGACAGCCAAGCGCGCATTGTCATCTGACAGATGAACCGGAACAGAAATACGAACCACACCTCCAGGCGGATAAACGCCCAAGTGGAGGTTCTTGATGTTCTTACGAACAACCTCCACAGGAATATCCGAAACAATTATGTAGTGTCTATCGATACTCATATTGATTTTTCACCAATTCAAGAACTTCATCCAGGCGGCTATTGTCAACAAGTTCCTGACTAATCGCTCCGGCAACTTCACGCTCTTTAATGCGGGAGCCAATCCAGTCGGCTTTCTTAGTATGACGCACTGCTGTGTCGATGCGCAGTACAAGCCCTTCGTCATGTCCAAGGTTATCATAAAGTGATTTTTTGGCAGGGCTGTTAATAGATCTAGGGTATTCGTTCGGATCAATACCACCCGCATTAACCACTTGCAAAGAAAGCTTTTTGACCTTTTCCAGATACCCTTTATAATCAATTGCTTGCTGACGGCGCTCTTCAATAAGAGCATCGAGAAGCTCAGACATGCGCTCGTAATAGGCAGGGTTTACTGCCTGCTCATCAATGATGACTTTGCGCATATTGTTTTCGATGGTCTCCGCCATGTTTTCCTCATCGGCCTTCATAGAAGCAGGCATACTATCAAGTGCTGACAAGCCTTTTTTAACGATAAGATCTATGAGGCCCAGCTCCTCAAAGTCCGCAACCACTTCACTTCCTTCAGCGCGAATATAAGTATCAAGAAGATGTCGCATGGCAGGCTCATACTTCTTCATGTCAATATAATCGCCGCTTACCAGCTTTATTTCTTCTCGGACCTTATTGAAGTACGCGACCTCAGCCTTCATCACTTTTGCCTGATCTGCAGTGTACCCTGCATCTTCAAGCTCATTGGCAAGATTGGCGTAAGCCCGCACCAGTTTAGCAACCCCTTTATACAGGGATAAGCGCTTAGGCTCGTTGGCGCGCAGTTCATCGGGCTTGGCAACATCACCGCAGAAATAGTTTCGGTACTCTTTTTGACCCCTTGGTTCAAGCACCGGCTCGCACAAGGCTTTTACGCTCTCTAGGCACTCATCAAGCTTTTCCTTGCCTTTTTGCAGACGATCAGAGAGTAGGCCTGCCACGTCCTTGGCTTCATAAGCATCAAAAGCGCCATTGGTGTAATCACCAATGGCGCCCTCAAGACGGTGAAAAAGATCTTTATAGTCGATAATATAGCCGTAGTCCTTATCATCACCATCAATCCTGTTAACTCGGCAGATCGCCTGAAACAGGCCGTGATCCTTCATCTGCTTGTCGATATAAAGGTAAGTGGCGGACGGCGCATCAAAGCCGGTGAGCAGCTTATCGACCACGATGAGAAGGCGCATTTGCCCCGGTTCATCTATGAACGTCTTCTTCACTTTCTTTTCAAATTCTTCGACTTGACCCATGGCCTCGTCTTCGGACTTCTCAAAGAAGTCCGCCAGCATCTTGCGGTAAATTTCATATTGGTGAATGCGCTCGGTCAGCCCTGCCCCGCTTTCCTCTCCTTTTATGTCTGAAGGCGAAGGATGATAGCTGGTCACAATCGCGCACTTTCCGGCAAGATCAGTCTTCTGAAATAGCTCATAGACCTTGCAGGCCTGATAAATACTGGCGCAAACCAGCATGGCATTGCCGCGTCCGTCCATTAGCCTGGGCTTGGTCTCCATATCCATCAGGATATCGTTGACTATTTGCTCAAGTCTGTCCTGAGAAGACAGCACTTTTTTCATCGTGCCCCACTTCAGCTTGAGCTGGGCACGGGCCATATCCGAAAGCCCTTTAGTCTTTAACTCAAACCACTGGTCAATTTTCTTTTGAGAGCTAACATACTGGTCGATATCCCGCGCCTCGTAACGCAGGTCAAGCACAACGCCGTCATCAACCGCTTCATCAAATTTATAGGTGTGGATGAACGGTCCGAAGGTTTCAATGCTATGCTTTTTATCTTCATTCAAGAGCGGTGTGCCGGTGAAACCAACAAATATGGAATTGGGCAGAATCGACTTCATTGCCTCGTGCAGCTTCCCGGATTGTGTGCGGTGGCACTCATCGACAAAGACAAAAATATTACCTTTGGCACTGAAATCAGACGGCAGATTTTCCTGTAACTCCTCAATATAGTCTTCTGTGGCCTGCGTATCGCTATCTTCGGAATGACGTCCAAACTTGTGAATCAGGGAACAAACCAGCCAGGGGGTTGTGGCATTCAGCACGCTGATAAGGTCAGCGCCATCCTTGGTACGATAGATTTTTTCCTGAACGCCGGTGAAGACTTTTTCAATCTGATCATCAAGTTCCGTGCGGTCAGTGATAACCAATACCCGCGCATCAGCGATATTTTCACGTATCCACTTTGCAAGCCAGACCATGGTCAGACTCTTTCCGGAACCTTGCGTATGCCAGATAATACCGCCCTTGCGATTACGCATATACTCTTGCGCAGCCTTTGTTCCGAAGAACTGATTATGGCGAGACGTCTTTTTGACGCCTGAGTCAAACACAATGAAATCGTGAATAATTTCCAGGAAACGCTCTTTAGAGCACATACGGGTAAGATGGAAGTCAAGTGAATGATCAAAGTAGTTCTCTGCACCATCCTTCCACCGGTAATAGTGCTTCTCTGGGGTTTCTATCGTCCCATATCGCAGCCCTTCCGTGTCATTACCTGCCATTACAAGCTGCATAGTGGTAAAAAAATTACGGATAAAGGCTTTTTTCTGATTGTCCAGGCTCTGGCGAATTCCTTCACCAACTGATACGGAAGAGCGTTTGAGCTCAATCACACCAAGAGCGATACCATTCACGTAAAGCACAACATCAGGGCGCTTTTTGTTTTCTCCCTTAATCGAGACCTCTTCCGCGATGGCAAAATTATTGGCAAGAGGGTTATTCCAATCTATAAGCCAGACGGTCTGGTTTTGCTCTCCGGCACCTTCCTTCACCTTCACGCCATAGCGCAAGAGTGAGTAAACGTCCTTATTTGCATCATAAAGATGCCGCCCATCACCGAGCGCTGCTGCGTGTTCAAGCTCTCGCAACGCGCGCTTAATCAATGTATCATTGACGCCGCGCCCTTTAAGCCAGCCCTCCAGAAAAACTTTCTCAATATTGCTATTCAGATCATCGCGGTCGCGCCAATCACCAAGATACTCGTAACCAAGCTGATCATGAAACAGTTTCACAATTCGTTTTTGAGTTTCTCTTTCCCTTTGCCCCACATCACTCATAACTTACGTCCCGTGCATTCGTTCTTCTTTCATTTCCACAGGCACATCAACAAGACGCGTCCGTCCCGTCAATAACTCCTGCATCATGCCTTGCTTTAAAGCCTTTGTTTTTTGTAACTTAGATTCCGCACTAATAATTTCTGAATCGATATCAAAAAGTACATTTGCAATCGCGACTTGTTCATCTTTTGCTGGCAAAGGTATAAGAAAGTTCGCCAATTCTTTAGCTCCTAAATTGGGCTGCGCTGCGCCGCCAGCCCAAAGAGATATCATATTTCTTGAAATTTCAGACTTGAAGTATTCCGAAAGATAAGGTGTTGATGTCTTTTCTTTCTTTGGCCGTACAATAACTAATGAACTGGCAATAACACCAAGTCCAAAATCGTTGGAAACTACCCCAAATTTACCAAGTGATCCTCGCAAGCAGTAAACTAAATCTCCCGATCTAACTTTGCCACCGCCTAATCGTTCATACACATGCAATGGCACGTAATCCATTTCTTCAAGATCAATCACCCCCCCCGAAACGTGGCCAGCATTAATGAACGGAATGCCGTAGTCCGCATATTCATTTGCCGAAGGGTAATTTGAACTTCTATCTCCATTTTCAAAGCTACAGACATCACCAAGACTAGAAATTTCCCAGTCTTCAGGAATTTCACCAAGCTCGCTTTTCTTGTATCCTTTTTCTTTTCCAAAACCAGGCAATCGTTTCCTCCCGGTTAGAAGCTGCTGCATAGTCGCGGTTTTAATGTAGCGCTTTTTGGCGATGAGTTTTTCGAGACATATGATCAATTCATCTATATCGAACAACGCTCTAGAGATTGCTTCTTGCTCCGTTCGGTCAGGCAAAGCAATTTTCATATCCGAAATCATTTCACGCCGAACAGAGTCAACCGATGACTTAGCAGTCATCGACATTATCCGATCATAAAAATAACTGCTAAAAAAATTATAGAAATAAAACCCATCTACCTCAGGTGAGAAGTTGTGAATATTATATACACGCTGATGGTAATCAAATTTACCGTTTATATAGTGAAAAATCCTACCTGTACCCACCCCGTCCCCGGCTGTGAGTACTGCCTCACCATCAAAAGAATAAGAATTTATGGATTCAACATTTTGCGAACGTACAAAAAATGGATAAACTCCATCTTCAACGCGGTCTTGTGTATTTTTATCGCCAGTCGTGATTGAAGAAAACTCAATTACGGTCTTCACCTCCCAATCTACTGGAATCTCACCAATTTCTGTTTGCTTATAGCCTGCCTTTACCATGACAGCCCCATTTTTCTCAGGTGGTCTTCGACAAGGTTAGTATATTTAGCGACATCCTCACTGATAGACGGCAAGGTTTTAGAGTATCGCTGTTCCAACGTTTTAACTCGGTTAGCAAGGCTCTGTGTGACTCGTTCGATTTCTTTGATGACCTCTTCCTCAACACTCGCAAACCATTTTGCATTAACAACAATATCTTTAAGCTCAGCTTCGGGAATGACTGGGATTTTTCTGAAGACCAGATCACTCAATGCCTCTTTTGCGGATTTTGCCGCCGACTTGGCTTTGGATTCGGCTGTGACGAGTGCAAGGCACTCTTTGAGTACCGCAATTTCTTCATCATCGGTGCTTTCTTTCAAGCGGCTATTTATTCCTTTCTGCGTGACCTTTCCTTTATCATTTTTGGCGTCCTCAACCAGGCCGTCTTCGCCGCTGTTTTCTTCGATAAAGGTCTCCAGTTTCTGAGTGGCCTCATTATAAGCGGCTTCTAGATCGCTCAGTACTGTCTGCTGTTCCGAAAAATAGCGCTCGATCACCAGGTTCGGCCTGATAATATCACTGCGATAGCGTTTTTTGGTCTTGGAAGTACCATACTCAAAATCATGATCTTCTTTGTATACAGACTTGCCTTTCTTATCCTTCACTGGCATGAGCTGGCGTACGACATTAGCGGCTTTCCAGCCATCCTGAGACAGCATAAAGACATCGTCCTGCATGGTTTCGGACCAGTAATCCATCAGGATTTGATAGACGTTGTATTTTGAAAGTAAACGGGTTTCAGCAAAGCGGGCCAGCATATCTTCGGAAATCATGAAGATATGCTCTTTCGGACTCGCACCAACATCAATCGCCATCAGATTGTCTCGATGGACTGCCCTCCAACCTTCTAGCAACTTCAAGCATCCAGACTTAAAGCTCTCAAATTCGCTATGACCGAGAATGGTGGCCTTCACTTCGCGCTCATCGATTAACGGCTCTGAATAGCCTTTACGTGTCCCGTCTTTGAACAGAGTGCGGCGTAGGGTCGGGAACACATCCCAGTATTCCTGCAGTGCTTCAATGTCGCGGTAAGGTATGCCGCCATTCAAATGCGCGTCCAAGTCCTGGATATCTTCAGGCTCACTGGAATCAATATATCGCGGGATATTGAGGTTAAAATCATTCTTCCCAGCTATCTCCTCGTAAGGAACCAAGCGGGAATAACGATCAATGACCAGCCCCTTATTAAAAACATCAATGATCTTATGGATGTCTTGAGAACGAAGACGATTTTTATTTCCGTCTTTCATAAATCCTTTTGAGGCATCAATCATGAAGATGGGACACTCGGCCTTAGCACCGGCCTTGTCGATAACGATGATGCAGGCGGGAATGCCCGTGCCGTAAAACAGGTTAGCAGGCAGGCCGATAATACCCTGAATATAACCCTGGCGGATGATATTCCGGCGGATATCGGCTTCTGCATTACCACGGAAAAGCACGCCATGGGGTAGGATCACTGCGCCCTTACCCGTGCTTTTCAGCGATTTGATGATGTGTAGCAAGAATGCATAGTCACCGTTCTTTTCAGGAGGCTCACCATAATCAAAGCGGCCAAACCGATCTTCTGAGACGTTTATCCCGCTGCTCCATGACTTATAGGAAAAAGGCGGGTTGGCCACGGCGTAATCAAAAGTCTTGAGACTACCGTCATCTTTGAGCCAATGAGGCTCGGCAAGAGTGTCGTCCTGCCAAATATCCGCTGAGGGGCTGTCATGCAAAATCATGTTCATCTTCGCCAGGGCCGCAGTCGCGTTGTCCTTTTCCTGCCCATAGAGCGTCAAACCATTCGGTGCTTCATCATTGACCTTTAAGAGCAAAGAGCCTGACCCGCAAGTCGGGTCATAAGCGGTTTCGTCCTGTCGGGTATCCTTCTTGATCCCAAGAACGCTGGCGAGAATACGGGAAACCTCGGATGGAGTATAAAACTGCCCCTTACTCTTACCGGACTCGGTGGCAAAGTGACGCATAAGGAATTCATAGGCATCGCCCAGAAGATCATCACCATCTGCGCGATTTTTCCCCAGGCTTAAATTCTCAAAGATACCGACCAAAGAAGACAGCGTGTCCACCATGGCCTTGCCTTTGCCCAGTCGATCTTCATTGTTAAAGTCGTTGTCCGGGTTGGACAACCAGGCCATATCATTTTCAGTTGCAAGCTTGCCGATAATCGTGTTGAGCTTATCGCCAATATCAGCCTTACCCTTTTGCGCTACCATATCCGCAAAGGAGCCGCCATCCGGCACGACAATCGCGCCGAGCTTCTTACCAGCATACTTGTCAGATACATACTTGACGAAGAGCAGCGTCAAAATGTAGTTTTTGTACTGAGAAGCATCCATTCCTCCGCGTAACTCATCACAACTTGCCCAGAGAGAGGAGTAGAGTTCTGTCTTTTTAATCGCCATTTACTTCTTGCCTGCCTTTTGATCTTCGATCCATTTCTCAATATCTTCCTGTTTGAAGCGCCAGCTTCCGCCAACCTTGAAGCCGGGAAGTTTATCCTCCGCAGCAAGGCGATATGCCGTCTTGTCAGCGAGCTTTAAATACTCAGCGACCTCTTTCAAGGTCAGAATTTGATCAGCCATGTTCATACCCGGATTTATCATTACTGAGAGAATAGAGGAGTATTGGGGAATTGACAACCAGCCGCGCGACCGATAAGAAATTGGTTTCAAACCTAGAATTCACGAGAATAACGTATCTCAATACGCTATCCCGTTGCCGGCCGTTTGATTTCAGTAATCAATAAACACGATCTGGATATGCAGTTAAATCAAAAATTACTGACCAGTTTAAATAATCAAATTATTTGCTAATTTATTATAAAGCGCACATCAAATATCCACCCTTACCTTTCGACATCAATACCTGAGTTTTTAACCTTTTGATCTACAAAATAGTCGTGATAAAAACTATGTATCTCTATCTTGTCATCATAAATAATGTGCAATTGATTCCTGTAGTACTGTGTATTGTTGAAAACTCGCCAATTCACTGGTTCTCCAGGAAAGGTTTTCACCACTCCATCACTACAAACTACAACAATTGCATTTTCACACTCGATAATGGTTCCAAATGGAGCTACTCCCGCTGAAACCACTTCACCTTTCCAATCTTGCAGCTCAAGAGGGGGCAATCTCTTAAATTTTGGAGACTTATCCTTACTCTGGTAGTATTGCGCAGCTTCGATCTTACCACCAACATCCATATACACTTTATCGTGTACTCCCCACGAATAGCCTCGTGCGCCAAATATCTCCTCTGCCGAAATCACCCTATCAAAGATACGCATCTTCTTCTGAGAGCTTTTATTGACACTCTCTTTCTTAAAAGCCACAAAAAAAGAATCAGATACATGGGACGTACCACTAATATTGAAATATGACCAATTACATTCTGAACAATGATTCTTGGAGACTATTTTTGCATCTACTTTCTCGTTACCTACCCTCAATTCATATAGCCCTTCTTGTCCTGCAGCAAATGCCAGTGATGAATATTGATTTGAAGCTTTTATTGATGATGAAGGAATATCACTCAACCTTACAGTTTGATTTTTCTTACGAGTTGAGCTTGGCTTAGAATATATACCATCTCTTAACGATACATATAAATTATTATAATAAATTTCAGAGTCTGAATGGGGAAATGGAAGTCCGCTATCAAATTCTACATATTGCGTCTTGTTATATCTATTCAACGATATTTCCAGATCCTGACTTGCCAACATTGAAAAGCTATTTAATACATATGTATTAATTGCAGGATCCTTCAACATCAACTTCGCGCTTCTAGAGTATAGAATATCACTCTCAAGAAAAGCCGCATGCATTGTAACGTTGTGCTGGGGAATTTTAGCAACAATACCACCAATAACCTCATCCCAATTAACTATTATGAGTTGCCCTTCAGCACCAAAAAGATATAGCTTTCTAGAATATAATTGGGTGTCCCAGTATTCACCATTTAATGTCAAAGTTATATTTTGCATGGCTGACCTTTAAGTATCTTTCTTGCTTTCGCACGGGAGAGTATTTCATCTTGCACCCATTCAAATATCACTTCCTTATGAGGTACATCCTGAATATTCGACTGGTAATCCGCAGGGTAACCATGCCATAGCCCATGGGCCACATCGCAAACAAACTTCGCAATGAATACTTCTGCCCTATTCCTCGGAAGCGTCCCTAAATACGAAATACTTCCATACTCATTAAAATACAGCCCCCACCCAGTTTGATTCTCATTCCATTCTTGTTGATCCATAGTCTGAAATGACTCAAGTTCAGATGGAATATCAATTGTCCATTGGGATTTATTTGGATTGCTATTTCTATGCTGAGGATTCGGACAGTACTCAATTTGTCCAAAACACTGTGTTTGGATAGGGTATCGTTGCAATTGTGTCATTCATACTTCCTTTATCCAAATGACTAAATAAAGCTAAATGGGTATCATATATGCCCACTCATAACGCGAAACATGATTAAGGTCAAGGCATGACCTTAAATAGGTGTCCTAGGTGACCGCTTTAGAGGAAGGCACCGTTCTTTGCAACAACTTTAGATCTCTGCAGTTTCTGCAAGGTCACAGCATTTGGGAGTCTCCTTTCTCTCATCAGAGCTTTACGTAGTGAATCGCTGCTCGGTTTGACTCGCTTAATCAAACAAGAGTTAACTGTTTATTATATTGTCTTTCAACTTGATCAGTGGATAGAGCTATACTTTTTGCCTATGGCTCTCGCGGTGTAGTTAGTAATTTCGTTGGAAGGTATCTCAAAGAAAAGGTATCGTCTCGAAGGAAATACATTTAAAAGTGAATATGTAAATTAAAGTGAGGTCAGAGCCATGCATTGCTTGAAGTGATAAATATTCTAATGACATAACGACTCCTCAAACCCCAGTAATGCTCAATACCGCAGACGATTTGCACTAAATATCCACCATCCATGCTAGTGGATATTTAGAAACGCTGCCAAGCATTAGGGCATCACTATAATCAATAGAGACATACGATTAGATTCCTGGTCATTAAGTGACTATTACCTTTAAAAGCAAACGCGTGAATGACAGGAATGAGCGGCTAGTAAGTCATTTTTCTAAATATTAATGATCATCAATTAAGTAAATGGCACGAGGCCTCTCTTAACTTTCAATATTTCCATGTAATCAGCCCACTTTTGCATCATATCCTTTCTTTCATCAAGATATTGCGCGTGATGGGTATATGCTGCACGAACACCATTGCGCTCCATATGTGAGAGCTGGCGCTCAATGGCATCAGGATTGAAGCCTGCTTCATTAAGAGCCGATGACGCTGTAGCCCTGAAACCATGGGGCGTTGCCTTGGATTTACCTGGTACTTTGCCGTCATAGCCCAGCACCCGCAGTGCCTTGCCTAGGGTATTCTCAGACATAGTCTTAGCCCGTTCACGTTCAGACGGGAACACAAGTTTATACTGCCCAGAGATCGGCTTTAGCTGTTCGAGAACGGCCATCGCCTGGTGTGATAGAGGCACGATATGTTCTGTCCCCATTTTCATTCTCTCACCGGGAATTCGCCATAGGCGGGTCTCTAGATCAAATTCTTCCCACTCAGCACCCCTTAACTCCCCTGGTCTTACGAATGTAAGCACCAGCAACTCCAGGGCATATTTGGTCAGCTTTCTGCCATGACGAGGATACTCATCGAGCTCGTTAAGGAACCTAGGCATTTCCTTGAGTGGCATGGAGGGCCTGTGGCTGCGTTTCCTGGCCTTAAGCACACCACTAAGCTCTGAGGCCGGGTTAACCTGTAAAATGCCTACCTGGACTGCATAGCGGCATACGCGGCGTACGTCCTGGAGTACCCGTTCAGATACATCCAGGGCGTTACGCTCTTCCACTTTGCGGATGGTGGCAATGATCTGGTCCGGGTTTACCTCTGAAATCGGCATACTGCCAATCTTCGAAAGCACATTGTCGTCAAGTCGCTTCCAGATTCTGGCGGCGTGGTGCTCTGTCCAGGTGCCTTTCTGATGGTGCCACCACTCGCGGGCTACTCGCTCCAGGGTGTTTTCGTTAGCCTGGCCAATGCCCAGCTTGGCCTGAATGCGCTCCTGCGAGGGATCAATGCCGGTGGCGATCTTCCGTTTGGCTTCTAGCACTTGCAGCCTGGCCTGTTTCAGCGTCACTTTAGGGTAAACACCCACGGCCAGTGTTTTTTGCTTACCGGCGAAACGGTACTTCAAGCGCCAGTATTTAGCCCCATTGGGCTTGATCAGCAATCTCAGGCCATGCTCGTCACTGACCCACTGATCTTTATCAGCAGGCTTGAAAGCTTTGATTTGCTTGTCTGTCAGGGGCATCTGGTGCTACCAACCCATTATCGAACCGAGGATAGCACCAACTGTAGCACCACTATTGAGGGGAAGTGAATAGATCTCTGTGGATCATTGTGGACAGTGTAGATACAAAAAAACCCCGTATGACGGGGCTTTAAGGACGTCTACGGAACTCCGTAGACGTTGATTTGGTACCAGAGGCCGGACTCGAACCGGCACAGTGTTGCCACCGGGGGATTTTGAATCCCCTGCGTCTACCAATTTCGCCACTCTGGCTGAGTGGGAGGCATTCTAGCGAAAATTCCTTTCGCGTCAATGGTTTGAGGCGATGTTTCTGCGCTATTCACCCGTCTCTACCGCTTTCCGAGTTGGTATTCAGGCTGGGCGCAGGCGCCAGTTGATGGTTTCGCCAGCGTAAAACGGCACAATGGCTTCGCCATGTCCCAGGGTAATTCGCTCCGGCACCGTCCAACTTTCACGAACCAGGCGCACCGTGCCTTCGTTGCGCGGCAGGCCATAAAAGTCGGGCCCGTGCTCGCTGGCGAAGCCTTCCAGACGCTCCAGTACGCCCATTTCCTCAAACACCTGAGCATAGAGCTCCAGGGCCGACCAGGCGCTGTAGCAGCCGGCACAGCCACAGGCCGATTCTTTCCTGTGCTGTTCGTGCGGGGCCGAGTCGGTTCCCAAAAAGAACTTGGGCGAACCGCTGGCAACGGCGGCGCGCAGGGCCTCCTGGTGACTGCGACGCTTCAGCACCGGCAGACAATAGTTGTGGGGCCGTATGCCGCCGACCAGCAGATCGTTGCGATTCAGCAACAAATGCTGGGGCGTGACGGTGGCTGCCACGGTATCCGGACCCTGGCTGACAAACTCAGCCGCGTCAGCAGTAGTGATGTGCTCGAACACCACTTTCAATGAGGGGTGGCGCTCTACGATGCCGGCCAGGTGCTGGTCGATAAAGGCCTTTTCCCGGTCGAAGATGTCGATATCCGGGTGGGTTACTTCGCCGTGCACCAGCAACAGCAGGCCCTGCTCCGCCAGGGCTTCAAACACCGGGTCGAGGCGGCTGAGCGCGCTAACCGCGGCACTGGAATTGGTGGTGGCCCCGGCCGGGTACAGTTTCGCGGCAACCACACCAGCGGCCCTGGCGGCCCGAATGTCGTCAGCACTGGTGGTGTCGGTTAGATACAGCGTCATCAGTGGTTCAAAACGGTTACCGGCGGGCCGTGCGGCCAGAATGCGCTCTCTGTAGGCTAGCGCCTGTTCGGCCGTGGTGACCGGCGGGGTGAGGTTCGGCATGACAATAGCCCGCTGAAAACACCGGGCAGTAGCCGGAACGGTTTCAATCAGCATGTCGCCGTCGCGAAAATGCAGGTGCCAGTCGTCGGGCGTGCGCAGTAATAAGTCGTTCATGCTGAATCCTGAGCCTGGAAATGCGGAGGCCATAGTCTAACAGGCTAACATCCCGTCTTACACAACCGACGCCGACCATAGAGCCCGACCGCCCTTTCAGCTAGAATAGCGGCCCTTTTATCAACAGGTGCCCCGCATCCGGCCATGAACGTCAGCGATTTCGATTTTACCCTGCCAGATGACTTAATTGCCCGCTACCCGGCCGAACAGCGCACGGGCAGCCGGTTGCTGCAACTCGATGGCCCCACAGGCCAGGTCTCCCACCGCCAGTTCCCGGACATTCTCGGGCTGATCGAACCCGGTGACCTGCTGGTATTCAACAACACCCGGGTCATACCGGCCCGGCTGTTTGGCCAGAAAGACAGCGGCGGCAAGGTTGAAGTGCTGATCGAGCGCATGACCGGTGACAGCTCGGCGCTGGCACACGTGCGGGCGAACAAAAGCTGTAAGCCTGGCACCCGGCTGACCATGGAAGGCGACATCGAACTGGAGGTCACCGGCCGCGAGGAAAACCTGTTCAGGGTACGCTGCCAGAACCCCGAGCCCCTGGTGGACTTGCTTGAATTGCACGGTCACATGCCCCTTCCGCCCTACCTGGAACGCGAAGATGCCGAGAGCGACCGCGAGCGTTACCAGACCGTTTACGCTGAGCGCAAGGGTGCGGTGGCAGCCCCGACCGCTGGCCTGCACTTCGATGCGGCCCTGCTGGATGCCTTGCATACAAAGGGCGTGCAGACCGCCTTCGTCACCTTGCATGTGGGCGCGGGTACCTTCCAGCCGGTTAAAGCCGAGCGCATAGAAGACCACGTCATGCACGCCGAATGGATCGAAGTACCGCCCGACGTCGTAGAGGCGGCCGCGGCCACCAAATCACGGGGTAACCGGGTGATCGCCGTCGGTACCACCAGCGTGCGCTCGCTGGAAACCGCCGCCCGGTCTGGCACCCTGCAACCCTTTACCGGCGACACCAATATCTTCATTTACCCGGGGTACGACTTCCGGGTGGTCGATGCCATGATCACCAACTTTCACCTGCCGCAGTCGACCCTGATCATGCTGATCAGCGCCTTTGCCGGTAAAGAGGCGGTACTGGCGGCTTATCAGGCCGCCATCGATGAACGCTACCGCTTCTTCAGTTATGGCGATGCCATGTTCATTACCCGCAAACCCCTGTCTGCACCCACCAACCAAGAGACCGACGCATGAGCCGCACCTGTTTTATGACATTCGACCTTGCCAAAACCGACGGTAAAGCACGGCGCGGCACCCTGACCTTTCCCCGGGGCGAGGTGCAAACCCCCGCTTTCATGCCGGTTGGTACCTACGGCACCGTGAAAGGCATGACGCCCCAGCAGGTAGAAGAAACCGGCGCGCACATCATTCTGGGCAACACCTTCCATTTAATGCTGCGCCCTGGCACCCAGGTCATTGAAGAACACGGGGATTTGCACGACTTTACCGGCTGGAAAAAGCCGATGCTGACCGACTCCGGCGGCTTTCAGGTATTTTCACTGGGCAAGATGCGCAAGATCACTGAAGCAGGCGTTACTTTCCGATCGCCAGTCGATGGTGCCAAGGTCGAGCTGACACCGGAACGCAGCATGGAGGTTCAGCGCGCCCTGGGGTCTGACGTAGTAATGATTTTTGACGAATGCACTCCGCACCCGGCCACCCATGCCGAAGCCAAAAAATCGATGGAACTTAGCCTGCGCTGGGCAAAGCGCTCCAAACAGGCCCATGGCGACAGCCCATCGGCGCTGTTTGGCATTATTCAGGGCGGTATGTTCGAAGATCTGCGTGATGTCAGCCTCCGTGGGCTGACGGAGATCGATTTCGACGGCTATGCCATTGGCGGCCTCAGCGTTGGCGAATCCAAAGAAGACATGATGCGCATTCTGGAGCACGTCACCCCATCAATGCCGGAACACAAGCCGCGCTATTTAATGGGTGTTGGTACGCCGGAAGACCTGGTGGAAGGCGTGCGCCGGGGCGTCGATATGTTCGACTGCGTGATGCCGACCCGCAATGGCCGTAATGGTCACCTGTTCACCACCGATGGGGTCATCAAGATCCGCAACGCCCGGCACCGGCACGATACCAGCCCGCTGGATGCCGACTGCGATTGCTACACCTGTCTGAATTTCAGCCGGGGGTACCTGCACCATCTCGACAAGTGCGGCGAGATGCTGGGTGCGCAGCTCAATACCCTGCACAACCTGCGCTATTACCAGCGGCTAATGGCTGGTTTGCGTGCGGCCATTGAAGCGGGTAAATTGTCGGCCTTTGTGGATGACTTCTACCAGCGCCGTGGCCTGGAAACACCGGCACTGGCAGACTGAATGACCCGGTGCGTTTGATGGGAATGGCACTGCACAGGCCTTGTGGCCGTCTCAGGTGCCCCCATAACGTCACTCAGAACTGAATCTGGCTATCCGAAGGCGCCTTTGGTCATTCGAATACCGTTACAACACTTATAAACCATTTGGAGTATTACCATGAAAAAACTGTCCGCCGCTCTGCTGGCCATGACCCCGGCACTTTCACTGGCGGCCCCGGCGGCTGGTCAGCCCAGCCCCTGGCAATTGCCGATCATGCTCGGCATCTTCTTCCTGATTTTCTGGTTGATGGTATGGCGCCCGCAAAGCAAGCGCGCCAAAGAGCATAAAAACCTGATCTCCTCACTGAGCAAGGGCGACGAAGTCGTAACGGCAGCTGGCATTACCGGCAAGGTCACCAAGGTAACTGACGACTACATCACGGTCGAAGTCGCCAACAATGTTGAACTGACCTTCCAGAAAACGGCTATTTCAGCAACCCTGCCCAAGGGAACGCTGAAAGCGATCTGATCGACCCATCGTCAGGTTGCGTCCCGGACGCGACCGACTTGTAGCCCCGGCTCAGGCATTCAGTCCTGATGGCCGGGTCTACCCAGCTCAGGAAGGCCTCATGCTGAACAAATACCCCCTGTGGAAATACGCCATTATCCTGTCAGTACTGGTGCTAGGCGTGCTCTACAGCCTGCCCAACCTGTTTCCGGCCGACCCGGCCATCCAGATTCAGGGCGCCGAAGCCGGCGTGCAGATGAACGATACCACCGTACAACGCACCGAACGCCTGCTCGATGACGCCAATATCGATCACTTTGGCGCTGAAATTAATGGTCAGTCACTACTGATTCGCCTGAACAGCAACGAAGACCAGCTCGCTGCCAAGGCCGCTATTCAGCGTGGCTTGGGTGGCAACTATATTGTGGCGCTCAACCTGGCACCAACGACGCCCAACTGGCTGCTGGCTCTTGGCGCTCAGCCCATGTCGCTGGGCCTCGATCTCTCCGGCGGTGTGCATTTCCTGCTGGAAGTCGATATGGATCGTTTCCTGGAGAGCCGGCTCGCCAGCTACGCTGCTAACATTCGCACCACCTTCCGCGATGAAAACATCCGCTACCGCGGCGTCGATGTGCTCGATGACGGCTCCATCCAGGTGCTGCTGGCCGATGAGGACTTCAGAAGCGAAGCCGACACCTGGCTACGCCGCAACCTGCCTGAGTTCCAGCGCTCGGACATCGAATCACGCGGGCTGCCAGGCCTGATCCTGACGCTGACAGACGAACGCATCGCTGAACTGGAAGACTATGCCGTCAGCCAGAACCAGACCACCCTGAATAACCGGGTGAACGAACTGGGTGTGGCCGAACCGCTGGTTCAGCGCCAGGGCCGCAACCGCATTGTGGTGGAGCTACCCGGCGTTCAGGACACTGCCCAGGCCAAGAACATCATCGGCAAGGCCGCCAACCTTGAGTTTCGCCTCGAGTCACGCGATGGCCAGGGCGAGGTGTACCCGTTCCGCGACAGCAACCGTACCGCCATGCTGGAGACCGATGTCATCGTCACCGGCGATAACGTGACCGATGCTCGCACCTCCTATGATGAGAACGGCTTGCCCCAGGTCTCGGTGAACCTCGATGGCGACGGCGGCTCCCGTATGGGTCAGACAACCCGTCGCTCCATCGGTGTACCCATGGGTGTGCTCTTTATTGAGCAGAAGTCCATCCTCGAAGGTTACGAAGAAGTCGACGGCGAACCTGTGCCGATTTACGACTCGGTCGAAGAGCGTGAAATCATTTCACTGGCCACCATTCGCGGTGCTTTTTCCAACAGCTTTGTGATTACCGGGCTCGATAACGCCCAGGAAGCCTCAGACCTGGCCCTGCTGCTAAGAGCAGGCGCACTGGCCGCTCCCATGCAGTTTGTGGAAGAGCGGACGGTAGGCCCAAGCCTCGGTGCCGAGAACATTCGCATGGGCACCCAGTCGGTCATCATCGGGTTTGCGCTGGTGATCTTGTTCATGCTCGGTTTCTACAAGGTGTTCGGCATTTTTGCCGCTGTAGCACTGAGTGCCAACCTGGTGCTGATTGTTGCGGTCATGTCGATGATGGGAGCGACCCTGACTCTGCCCGGTATTGCCGGCATCGTACTGACGGTCGGTATGGCGGTGGATGCCAACGTGCTGATTTTCAGCCGAATACGTGAAGAAATTGCCGACGGGCGCTCCCCGCAGGCGGCAATAGACGGCGGTTACAAAAGTGCTTTCTCGACCATTTTCGATGCCAACCTGACCACCCTGATTGTGGCGGTCATCTTGTTTGCCATCGGTACGGGTCCGGTTAAGGGCTTTGCGATCACGCTCTCGGTCGGCATTGTTACCTCTATGTTCACTGCCATCATGCTGACGCGTGCTCTGGCCAACCTGACCTTCGGTGGTCGGGTGGTGAAGAAGCTGCCCATTTAAGGAGCCCGTTATGTCTGATTTGAAAGTGCTTAATTTTATGGGCTACCGCAAGACACTGGCGGTTGCTTCACTGGTGCTGATACTTGTTTCACTGGGGTCACTGGCCGTTCGGGGGCTGAATTTCGGTCTCGACTTTACCGGCGGCGCCCAGATCGAAGTCGGTTATGAAGAACCTGCCGATGTCGAAGTCATTCGCAACACCTTGAACGGTGCCGGTTATCGGGACGTGGTGGTGCAGTATTTCGGCAACAACACCGATGTGCTGATCCGCATGCAGGAAGACAACAACCCGCGCCTGGGTGACGAAGTGCTCGCCCTGCTGTCGGAAACCCGTAGTGACGTAGAACTGCGCCGGAACGAGTTTGTCGGCCCCCAGGTGGGTGAAGAACTGCGTGAAAACGGCGGCATTGGCATGCTGGTCGCGCTGGGTGTGGTGATGGTTTACATCGCACTGCGCTTTCAGTTCAAGTTTGCGGTCGGCGCGGTGGCAGCCCTGGTTCACGACGTTGTGATTGTGCTCGGTTTCTTCTCCATCACACAGATGGCGTTCGACCTTACCGTGCTGGCGGCGATTCTTGCGGTCATCGGTTATTCTCTGAACGACACCATTGTTGTGGCCGACCGTATTCGGGAAAACTTCCGCATGGTAAGGCGCGATGAAACCGACTACCTGATCAACCTGTCGCTGACCCAGACCCTGGGCCGTACCCTGATCACGTCATTAACGACCTTGCTGGTACTGGTTGCTCTGGGCATCTTCGGTGGAGAGCTGATTTTCGGCTTCGCCATGGCACTATCTGTCGGTGTTCTGGTTGGTACCTATTCTTCGGTTTATGTGTCCGCCAACGTACTGATGGCTCTGGATCTGACCAAACAGGATCTGATGCCACCGGAAAAATCGGACGACCCGGAAGAGGAAGACATTCCTGCCTGGCTGACCGATGTCGACGACGACGAAACCAGCTCAGAAAAAAGCTGAGGTCTGCGGCGCCCTCGTTCCAGGAGGGCGCTTTCAACGCACCAACTCGATTTTCCCCACCGGTTTCGGTAAGGTTCCCAGTCTTATCGTTTTCTCCCATAACCACCGATAACGGCCACCCAAAGGCGACTGAAGACACCCATGAGCAAGACGCGCGTACTGACCGGCATTACCACCACAGGCATTCCGCATCTGGGCAACTACGCGGGCGCCATTCGCCCCGCCATTGAAGCCAGCCGCGATGCCAACACCGAATCCTTCCTGTTTCTGGCGGATTACCACGCCCTGATCAAGTGCCAGGAACCCGAGCGGGTAAGAGAATCCGTGCGGGCCATTGCCGCCACCTGGCTGGCCTGCGGCCTCGACCCGGACCGGGTGACCTTCTATCGCCAAACTGATGTGCCCGAAGTTACCGAACTGACCTGGGTGCTGACCACCGTTACCGCCAAAGGCCTGATGAACCGGGCACACGCTTACAAGGCGGCGGTGCAGGATAACATCAACGACGATAACGCTGATCCGGACCGGGGCATCACCATGGGGCTGTTCAGCTACCCGATTCTGATGGCGGCCGACATTCTGATGTTCAACGGCGAAAAAATCCCCGTCGGCAAAGACCAGACCCAGCACATTGAAATGGCCCGCGACATCGCCCAGCGCTTTAACTACCTCTATGGCGATACCTTTTCATTGCCGGAAGCGGTCATTGAAGAATCCGGCATGATTCTGCCGGGCCTCGACGGTCGCAAGATGTCCAAGAGCTACAACAACACCATCCCGTTGTTCGAAGGCGAAAAGAAGTTCCGCAAGCTGATCAACAAGATCAAGACCAACCTGCTGGAACCGGGCGAACCCAAAGACCCGAACGATTCAGCCCTGTTCGATATCTATTCAGCCTTTGCTTCGCCAGACCAGGTCGCCGACATGCGTACTCAGTATGCCAACGGCATTGCCTGGGGCGAGATGAAGAAAGTGCTGTTTGAACTGCTTAACGAAGAACTCAAAGACAAGCGCGACACCTACAACCAGTTGATGGACGACCCGGCTCAACTGGATGCCATTCTGGCCCGGGGTGCGGAAAAAGCACGCGACTATTCAGCCCCCCTGATGGCCGATGTGCGCAAGAAAGTGGGCATTGGCCCCATCGCGGGTTGATGGTCCGGTGCCCGGTAGAGGAGGCCCTGGCAACAGGTACACCGCCAAACCGGGCATCACATTCCTACAGTGCAAGGCTCCTCGATTCTCCCGCATAAACGGGCAAGGCTGACTTGCCCGTGTGATCACGCTGTGCCACATGGCCGATGATGGCCTTCACCTCGCTGACTTCTGCGGGAGCCACATCGATCATCATTAGGGTGCGGCCGCATTCAATATCGTCGTGAAAGCCCGCCAAATGATGGTTTTCCTGGTTCAACCCGATCAGACAGCCGGCCCAGCCCAGCAACAGACCAAATAACAGCACCAGTGCCAACTGGCCGCTCATATCGGCCGGTGCCAGCCCAAGGCTGCTGGTAAACATCAGCGTTAACAGGCCAAGCACCAGACCCAACACAAGCCCCTGGCTACCGCGGTGCAGAATGTCCTGCCGTGCCAGATAGGAAGCACTCTTCAACTGATGCACAGACAGACCTACTTCGTCCTGGCTGAGTACCTGAACATAGGTGTGGTGCAACGGGTAGTGGGCCAATTCCATGGCAATGTGTTCGGCGTGCTCGATGTCATCCGTGAGGTAATAGAGACGTTTCATAACGACCTCCATCCTAACGCGGAGCTGGACGTAAGGTTGTACCGCGTTTACCCTCGCGATTCCGTTTTTGTTGGTGAGCGTTTGTCACAACAGATGACCAGTACTTCAAGTAGTTTCTCAAGTAAGACCGCCCTGCTCATTGCCAAAAACTGGCCAGAGCCCGCGTCAACCGCGGCCGGGCGACGCACGCTGGACGTTCTGGACCTGTGCCGGGAAGCCGGTTACCAGGTGCACATTGCCAGCCCGGCCGAGCCCTCCCCATTTCAACAGAGCCTCTCGGATCTCGGGTACCAGGCACACTCCATCGCCGTCAACGACAGCCATTTCGATACCTGGGTAGCCTCGCTAGACCCCCAACTGGTGATCTACGACCGGTTTGTGATGGAAGAACAGTTTGGCTGGCGTGTGCGGGAGCAGTGCCCCAATGCCGCCACCCTGCTCGACACCAGCGACTTTCACACCTTGCGCGAGGCCCGGCAGCAGGCCATACGCCAGCGTGACCGGGAGGATACTCGTCCTCCCTACCCGCCACTTGACCTGTTTACCGCCACAGCAGAGCGTGAACTGGCTGCCATGGCCCGCTGTGACCGGGTATTGATGATCTCTCAGGTTGAAATTGAGCTTCTGCAGTCGGTGTTTGCTCTTCCTGCAGAGCGCTTGTTGTACCTTCCCTTTCTTATCTCCGAGTTGCCTGACGCCGGTGAATGGCGCGGCTACAAAGACCGCCAACACCTGATGATGATCGGCGGGTTCAAGCACGCCCCCAACAAAGACGCTGCGCTCTGGTTCAAGCAAGCCATCTGGCCACTCGTCAGACGCCAACTGCCCGATGTTGAATGCCATGTCTACGGCGCCTACGCTGACCACACCGTTCAGCAGTGGCATGCTCCCAAGCAGGGGTTCGTTATCAAAGGCCGGTGCGACGATGCACTTGAGACGCTGGCTCGATACCGCCTGAATGTGGCCCCACTGCGCTTTGGCGCCGGCCAGAAAGGCAAAATTCTGGAAGGCTGGTTAACCGGTACCCCCACCGTCACCACCCATATCGGGGCAGAATCGATGGCCGCAGAGGATGCGTTCGGCTACCCGCTCAGCGATGACCCCGAACGCATCGCCGACACCCTGGTTCAGTTGTATCGCAATGCAGATAACTGGAAATCGGTGCAAAGCTGTGGGTTACAGGCACTGGAAAACGGCTTTCTGAGAGACGACCACGCACCGGGGTTTATCGAGGCATTACACCAGCTGCAAACCAACCTCACCAATATACGCCATCGCAACCTCTGGGGGCGCGTACTCTGGCATTCACAACACCGGGCAACCGAGTATATGAGCCGTTGGATTGAGGCAAAAAACCGTTGATCTTTTAACGGGCGATTCTGCCAATTTACTCTTACCTGCCGTTAAAAACTCATCTACAGATTCGACGAAACCCTTTCGAGACCAGGGTCACACCTCGAATACTGGTATTTGTTACACTGGCGCCACATCGTAAAAAGGATTTTTATTAATGAAGCCCGCTATCCCAGCGCTGTTGCCAGCACTGATCACCCTCCCCTTACTGGCTTCCTGCCAGCAAACGGACTACCCACCCGAGGTTGAAGAACTGATAGAAAAGACGCTCGACAACATGGTCTATGTGGAAGGCGGCAGCTTTATGATGGGAGACATAGGCTACGAAATCCCGGAGGACGAGCCTGGCGGCACCTGGGTAACCATGGAAGATGGCCGTGAAAGCTATCGAAAACCCTTTGGATGCTCGGCCAGTTGTTACCCGGTGCATAAGGTGACATTGACCGGGTATTACATTAATAAGTTCGAAACGACCTATGGCGAATATGATGTTTATACAGAGGCGAATGGACTGCCGTTGGTTCATGAAGAAAGACGAGGGAGATCTCCAGCGATTCAGCCCGAGAAACCCGTTTATATTGGTGTCGACTGGTACAGCGCACAAAACTACTGCCAATGGCTAGGCGAGTTAACAGGCCTGGAAATAGATCTACCTACAGAAGCCCAATGGGAGTATGCAGCTCGTAGCCGCGGGAAACCAGTGCGATTTGCGACCGACAACGGAGAGATGGAGCCCGGTCGCAACTATCGAGCGCATGGCCTTGGAAGAACCTTTGATCCCGACCCACCTGGAACCCATCCACCCAACCCTCTGGGTCTCTATGACATGACCGGCAATGTCAATGAGTGGGTTCGAGACTGGTATCATATTCGATATTATGAGCAATCACCTGAGGTGGATCCGCAAGGGCCTGAATACGACAACCTATACTCAACCCTTAAAGTATCTCGTGGCTTTGGCTTGGCCAATTCTGACTGGAATGCCAATCTAGTGTTTCGACGCCTGCCAACAGACCCTGAGAATGATGGCGGTGGCGAAGGCTTTCGGTGCGCCATTCATAGTAACTTAGACTTACCTACGCTGTCGGACCTACCGGTTGAAGGGATTAACCGTTAAATCATTGAGTGAGCAGGTACATTGACTGACATCCGGTAAAGAGTCCCACCAATTAGCCAAACCCTCAAGGTCTTCTCGATCGCTCATGTATCTCATGAGTGCTTGTTGCGCGTCTGAAGCATCCTGGCATCGCTGACTAAGGCTTCGTCCACTCCTCGACTCCCCCAGCGTATGCTCCAGCACTTCAAGGTACTCGCGTTTTGTTTCAACACCTTGTCTCAGCAAGTGCAACACGGCGCGCTCGCGAGGCTGGTCCATATCGATGCCGACTCCAAAACTCCAATCTCGCCAGATGTGCCTGGGCTCATTGATCAGGCGATAAAGAATCCTACCCTTCACCTCCGGTGGAGCATACTTAAGCTCAACAGAATATTGGCTAATGTATTGAATGAGCGCGTGCAATGACTCCGAATTTTCTTCATAGGCATAAAAATCATCACCAAAAGACTGAACGCGATCCAACAGTGAAATGGCCTGATATGCAATCTCAGCACCTGCTCGCAATTGCAGCCCCGGAAACCAGTACCCTTTATTTATCAATTCATATGACCAGGCTACAAAACGGTCATATACGCCGTCTTCAAACATATCCACCCAATTAAAATCCTGACTCAGAAGTTGATGATGGACGAGGCTAATAAAGTTCCAGACCTGCTTTGCATCTACAGTTGCTTCGAACTTACCACCAACACCAGGGCCTAAACACAGCGAAGCTTCCAGTTTGATGACAAATCGTTTTATTTCTCGATCAAAGCCCACTTTGAATTTCCCATTCAAGGCTAAACCGACATGTCCACTAACCAAATAGCCTACCGTTCCCAGGGCGAGGAAGTCCTGACCTTCACCCTGTTGCGACTGCTCATCGCCCTGGGGTTGCTTCCAGTCCAATTCTGCCGCCAGGCCCGCTTCAATTTTAGCGCCGATAAAAGCCTCTGCCTGAGCGCCGCCAACTGAAGTAGACGCTTGCTCGCGGTTACCTTCTTGCACGTCGTCTTTATTCGCCAGAGTGAGCTCACCGCCACTCACATCGACCGAGACTTCAGCAGCCAGACTCAAATTGACCCCAGCAAAGCCGCTGACCTGACCTTCAAATTTGGCCCGCATATGACCCAAGTCTAGCTTTCGATCAACAGTCTCTACCGTCTCTTCCACTGCTTCCAGAACAACAAACTCTACCCGCCGATTCATACGTTCTTGGGTTTCAACGTTAATAACGGGCTCCAACTCGCCTCTGGGTATCAGATAGGTCATTGCAAAGGCCTGATCCGTCAGCTGTGGTAGCAAGTGATTACCTAGCAAAGCAAAGCGATTTTCACACCCTTCAAAGTAGCGTTGAATCAGATTATGAGGCGGGTCACTTTCCTGACCGCTGGAATGTTCGATCATGTATTGGCGTTCAGTCTCGCCCCAATAGCCCAGCTCAAACATCCCGACCCAGGGGGTAGGGTTGCGAGTCAGCAGTCCGTAGGCGACCTGCGCCCGGCGAAGGCTCAATGCCTGGTTGTAGTCATTTTCACCCACCAAGTCGGTATGGCCGAGAATCATGAGTTTGTATCGATCGTTCAGTGTTCTTTTCAGTAGCCCCCAGTGCCCAAAAGCTGACACCAGTTCACCGACTTGATACAACCGCATGAACTCGGAATTAGTATCAAAATGTACGTTGTCGGGCAAACAGCGGTCGAATACAGCCCAACGGTGTGAGCGTGTTTTTACCCTGACTCTGGGCCCAACGGGCAGCCCTTCTTCATGAGGGTAATAAACCGAGCCCTCCAAACGTGCTTCCGCCAGGGCAAATTCGAATTCTGCCTTGGCTTCTCCGGCAAGAACGCCTTTCAAGGGATCAAAGTTAGCGCTTACCGTAACCCCTTTGGAATATCGCATCAGATTAGCTTCTGCACTGGCGGTCCAACGTGCAGGTGGCAAGGGCTTTTCGGCTACAATGTCGGCCAGTCGCTGGCGAGCAGCGATGTTATCGTCATCACTAACTGCGTCATAATTCACGCCGTTTATCGGACTGTCATCTTGCCATATCTGCTGGCAAAGCACTTTTGCACGACCAAATAGTTCATGCGAAAAGGGATCTTCTTTCAAATATTTCACTGCTCGTTCATGCTGGCTTTGATACTGCTGTGTTTGCCAGTTCAAGGTTTTGTTCCATTCAGCAATCACGCTATCCAGGGCTTCCAGCTCGTCATTCAGTAAGCTGGCAATGGCCGGGCTGACGGCGTTGGCCAGAACGCGCGTGGGGACCTGCCCTGTTTCATCGACCAGCTTCCATTCGGCTTTAATGCTTGCGCTGGTTTCGGTAAACGCATTCTTGAACTTCGATGCATCGATATTGCCATCGGCATCACGGAAAGATTTAAAGGCGTTTTCCGCATCGGGTTCGTCAACCAGCCGGAAGAACCTGTTCCTGTCTGCCGCATCCAGAATATTACCGGGCACAAACCGCACCTGGCCTGCGGTTTCTATGGAATGCAGTTCATACCAGGTGTTAGCACCGGCGCCAGAGCCGCTGGATAGCGCCTCCAGTCTATCCCTTAAAGCCGCCTTGGCGGCTCTGACGGTTATTTTTGCTCTGTTGATGCCTCGGCCTTCTTCTTGAGCGCGTAGCTTGTGTTGTTGAGCGTCGTTCAGAGCTTCGACCAACGCATCCAGTTCGGCGGTCTCTGTATCGATGATTTCGCAATCACATTGATCCAATGCAACCAGCGCCTGATGCTCGGGTGAAAACATCAGGGTTTTCAGCTTCGGTGCTTCGCACGCAATGTCGATTTCAACGGTACCGTTACCAGGCGTTAGTAAATAGGTGTGTACCGCTTTCGCAGTTGAACCGGCATCGGCACTGGTTGAACCCTGAGTGGTCAAGTCCATGGCGTTTTTCCTTTCATACTCTGGCTGGTGGTATCAAGACGGATACGCGCCGCGCCACTGGCGATGTTGGTGAACGTAACAGAGCCTTCACGAACGCGGTTTCTATGGTGCACACCGTCTGCTGCCAGCGCGATTATTCCTGTGCCCTCTTTTGCGGGTGCGCCTGAAGCGGATGTCACGTTTACGGTTAAATCCAGGTTAATCTGCACGGGCTCAGACCAGGGGGAGTGGCGACCCTCGTAGCTCGCTTTAAACCGATAATGAAAGGGTTGCGGGTTGGCGGCCTGGTTTTGTTCCGGGCTCTCTGCCAATGCCTTGGGCGCTGTCCAGGGAATCAGAATTTGATCGTCCGGCTCCGTTACTGTGTGACTAATTTCATCGATTGTCTGGATAGAACCGTCGGGGTTGATTTGCTCGATATTGAGCACCAGCTTGGCATTGTCGGGCAAAGCCCGGTGCGCAACCTGCAAGAGTGTTTCCTGGCCCACCTTGCAAGGTCTGTCGACGCAGGTAACAGCAATAACGACGGGTAACAGATCTGATTCCAGCCGCTCGGTCTCAGGTAGTGATGGAAGATCCAGAATTTCGACCTCCTCCGCCTCATTCCCACCCCCAATGTCATAACTCACCTCGCCATTGAAGGTCACACCACTCTGGGTGCCGTGCAGGGTAATCTTTTTACCGAACAGCTTGATGTTGCCTTGGGGGTCGATCCTGACGCCGGTGTCGCCTTTGATCAGTACGAGGTCTCCACCGCCGTTGCCCTCGATGGTGATGTCGCCGTTTACCTGGTGCACCAGGGCACCGTCGCTGACCTGTATCTGGTAATCGCCGTGCTGGATCTCGGTGGTGCGGTCGCCGCTGCGGATGCGTCGGGTGAGGCGGCGCTCTTGTACCCAGAGGCTGAAGTCGCCTTCGGCGGCCTGGGTGAGGTGGAACTGGGCC
>NZ_JBDWXV010000009.1:0-212885 GCF_039982735.1 Saccharospirillum sp.
ACATCAGTACCCTGTCTTCCAGGGTGAGTTGTCTATAAGTGGTCATCGTTTATCTCTCTTTGGTCGGAAAGAAAAACGGCCATTTTGGCAGCTCACCCGCTTATTTGTCGAAACTGTCGCACTTAGTATATGAATTCGGCAAGTCAAACAGGCCGTTAAAGCCGGACGCTTTCTCAGGCTCAACCTTACCTTTGATCGTTATGTAAATTTCCATCAACTGTTCTCCCGTTTCACATTTTCCCACATAGCCTAATGGTCGGGTCTAACTGCAATTTTTCCATTTCTTGTTTGAACTCTCGTATGAAGTTATTTAAGGGATCTTTAAACTCTGGTAAAGCATTGTCGTGACTCCTAAAGCACAATCTCATCAAGTTCTGTAGATTTCCATCTAAGTATTTAATACTGCTAATATCCTCGAGAGTTACTTCCTCAATCGCCGAAAGCAACAATCTAGGCCGATATATATACTTTGGTGAAGATCCCGCCAATCCATCAAAAACACTTTCGACTCTAACTGAGAAATGCATTACAACTACATCAATATGCAAAGCACCCTCTAGTACGCCTTGCTGTCGCTTTGTTGGTACAGGCGACTTGATTATCGCCTGATACCTCTCTGGTAAGAAGTGATCCCATAGTGCAAGCTCCTCCTCTAGGGTCCAGCCCCTATTCGTTAGGCTCGCCAAAACCTTATTTACTAGCAGCTGCTTCATCTCTAAATTCGATCGGTCATAGCAGCCAAAGGTATAGACAACGTAATCCCAGCCCTCAGGTGTACGTAATGGAAAGGTATCCATTCGGCTACCTAAAAAAACGAGAGCTACTCCTCCCATGATCTTTAGGTGAATCTAGATCCCCCGTGAAAAAATACTTTTCAAGGACTTTAAGCTTACCTTCCCTCATTCCATCGTACTGGAATTCACAATACTGATGCCACAATGCTTCCCTCCGTTTCTGCCACCTAGGTCTTCAGTGAAGCTCATATCCGGTTTTTCTAACTCTGTCACAGTCATTCCGATAATCATGATTCCAATGCCTTCCACGCCAACAACCCACGCACGGCCATTTTTACTATTCACCGTTAAGTGATTTTTCTCCACCGGGATCAAAATAGCTTAAATTATAGCTAGTTTGGGGTGTCCAGTTGTGTCACAATATAAACGCAAAAGGCGCTCACCAAATACCGATTATTACAACCCTATATGAGCATCCCGCTCGAGTTATCCATCATTTTCTTTCTTTACTTCCTCCCAAATATTTAGCACCCCAGCATGAAACTCGGTACTTTCAATACTACCAGCTAAGTTTTTTGTGAACTTTCGAAAAGCGATCTTGTACTCGTCTGAAATATTATCACTATTCATATAGAGTACAGAAAACAGAGATTTAATAAGACTATTTAAACTGTTCTCCTGAGATAGGTAAATGTCATCAACTGATTGAAGTGCAGACAATAACAACTTAGATCTATATAAATACTTACTTGAAACATCGGAATATCCTGAAAGCAATCCCTTTAGATTCACCAAGTATTGCCTGATAACACTATCAATTGGCAGTACGCCTTCAAGGGGAAGGCCATGTTTTTTGGCTGGACCAGGAGTCCTTACTATTGACTCATACGTCTCAGGTAAAAAATGATCCCAAAGTGCCAGCTCTTCTTCTAAGCTCCAACCTAAAGAAATCAAACTTCCAAGTATCTGATGCACAAGCAGCTTTGTCATCTCTACATTACTGAAACCACCAAGCATATAAACAACATAATCCCACCCTTCGGCACGTCTTAAAGGAAAATCATTTACTCTAGCCTTCAAAAATATTGACTGACCTCTGCCATTATCCTGGGGCCTTTCAAAGACACCTGTAAAGAAATAAACCTTACGAACTCTAAGCTTTTCCTTCCTTAACTCTGAATATTGATTTTCACAGTATTGGTCCCACAATACCTCCCTCTCTGCAATCCACTTCGGATCTTCAGTAAAACTCAAATCTGGTTTATCGATTACAATCACCTATCAGCCTCCATTTATTTCTGGCAATTCTTCAATTGCTTCAATAGCAGCACGAAGCTGCACTCCCATCCTAACACTTGACTTGGGAAAAGACATACAGTAGTTTATACAGCACGCTTACAACGGGCCATCAGGGTTAGACGCTATGGCACGTCCGAGGAAATCCCAGATCGCCATAGAGGCGACTCCTTATTACCACTGCACCTCCCGATGCGTGCGTCGGGCATTCTTGTGCGGTCGCGACGAACATTCCGGCAACGACTATGAACACCGCCGTGGCTGGATTGAACACCGCATGCTATTGCTAGCCGAGGTATATGCCCTCGATATCTGCGCTTATGCGGTCATGTCCAACCATTATCATATCGTTCTGCACATCAATGCCGAAAAGGCCAAAGCCTGGACGGATAGACAAGTTATTGAGCGTTGGCATAGGTTGTATACCGGTAATTTCCTGACCCAACAGTATATGGCCGGGAAAGATCTGTACGAAGAGCAACTCAAAGCCATAACAGAGCTCGCGACTGAATGGCGCGAACGCCTAATGTCGATCAGTTGGTTCATGCAGGCCCTGAATAAAGACATTGCCCGACAGACCAATGTGGAAGACGGCTGCACTGGGCGACTCTAGAAATTATTAGCCTAAGCCCCCTGTTTGATCTACTTTTTGAGCCATTAATTGTTTCTATTCCAATAACATAGGATGGTCGAATACGCCTTCTCTTTTTGCTCTTTCTTTATCAATCACACTCATTTCTTCCAAACATGCCATTGCTGTACCGTACTCTTCGCATCCATCTGCAAAAGACTGGTTGAACATTAGCAGCAAGTAGTCAAATGACTTACTGGTACCAATATATCCAAGGGTATAAGCAAGCTCTACCAGAATCTCCTGACCACCATACTCATCAAGAACTGTAGTTAATCGCTCTAGATCCTTATCACTTATATGACCTCGAACTTCCTTTAATACTTCAATTACATTTTCTTCTGCCTCTTTGAAAGTATCGCTACCATAAGGTTCAGACAACAAAGCCTGAATATTTTCTTCATACCCGTCTAATAATTTACCAATGCCTATCATATATCTCTCTATTTAGGATAGAAATGATTAGAAAACTTAGACCAACTAACAATGCACCTTAGTCACTGACCTTTACTGCAGCTGATGCAAACACCCATCCTCGATACTAAAACAACGGACCTATATTATTCGAACCCGTATTGCACCAAATAATAACCGAAAACAGGGAGCACCAACAGCACTCCCTTGGCCAGATAAGCAGCTACCTAACGGAAGGTCGCCTGAAATCTAGTCGTATGCCAATTGTTAACATGTCGTATCTCAACATCGGTCACACCGGGTTGAATAACAAAACTGGTGGTATGCACAGAACTACCATTACTCCATGAATCGATAACATCCCCATTAACGGATACTTCAGCACTTGCCCAACTCAAAAGAACGTCAAGATGTACTGGTTGATCTACATTTGTAGTCTCTAATTTCGTTTTCCAGACTGCCGAGTATTCAGGGGAGTCAATACCAAATAAATCGTCCCACGAATAGTACAGGTCAATAACACGACGATACTCAGTGGTCATCAGGTGCTTACCGGCGTAAATCTCCCATTGAAAAGGATGAAGGTCATACGCGTTGTTTATGCGGATGGGGCTACCATTGTCTACGGTATCCACTGAGTCATCGGTGCCATCGAAGTCTGAATCAGAGTTCGCATTGGGATCCAGGGAGAAGTCATCAGCCCAGTCCAGTACACCATCGTTGTCATCATCGGTGTCAATTGAATTACCTAACCCATCATTGTCACTGTCGAACGCTTCTGACGAGTCCAGAGGGTATTCGTCGTTGCGGTCCGTTACGCCGTCATTGTCATCATCCTGATCGGCGTTATTGCCAATTGAATCGCCATCTGTGTCGACCCACTCCTTGCTGTCCAACGGAAAGTCGTCATTGGTGTCGGGATATCCATCATTATCATCATCGGTATCGACGTCGTTGAATATCCCATCCCGATCACTGTCCAATGGTTCGTTGGGATCCAAGCCGCAATAGTATTCACACCTTTCAATCATCAACAGCTGGTTGATCTCTGGATTCCACCCCAGTATTGCTTCATTGCCATAGTATAAGTGTGGCTCAGTACCAATCATGTTCTCAATGTGTATAGCATCATCAATCAGTTCACGACTCTCAGCGGTTAGAAAGCTGTATTGATATATTGGCACATCCTGATTCACCGTCACTTTAGGGGGGGCCATATTGGCGTTCGAAACAATTGCAGCAACCTCAACGTTGTCGGGGATATCGATGTCCCAGCCCATCCCTTCAAAAGTGCTTAGGAACAATATCACCGGGTATTGTGTAGCCTCAAAGGTAACGTTTATATTGCCGTATTTATCCTGTGGATGATTTGCGCTTGCGTAAATCACGGCCGTTTGGTCAGTCATCAATTGTTGCAACTCTGCAGCAAGCTCCTGATCTCCTGGCGGATTTTCACTGGTATCAAATAACTGGAATTGGAAATTGCTGTCACCCTCCAGCCCATCAATTGCCAAAGTGAACTCGTAAGTTCCAGCAGCCAATTGAAGTGGAGAGTAAACTAATGCGGGTCCGTCGAGGTCGAATTCAACCACATTTGCAATATTGCCATACGGCCCTGCAACATAGGTCCCGGGACGGTTCACGACCAGCTGACCACTCCACTCAACCGTCAGGCTGTTGTAGTCAACCCCATCAAGGGCGGGGTTGTTGTAACCAAACAGCCCGATATGGTCAGATACCTCAGTGTGAAACGGGCCAGTCGCATCAATAAACGTTACCTGAAGGTTGACCATCTCATACGGTGGGATATAAGCGCCAGTATCCGGCGTCAGCGGGTTCGTATCATCGACATCCGGAATGCCGTCATTGTCATCGTCTTCATCGGTATTGTTGCCAATACCATCACTGTCAGTATCTAACCATTCGCCGGGGTCGTTCGGAAATGCGTCCCCGTTGTCGCCATAGCCATCGAAATCACTATCAGCCCATTCTGTGGGATCGGTAGGGAACACGTCACCGTTGTCGCCAACGCCATCGGAGTCTGAATCCTGCCATTCATTCGGATTGCCGGGGAACACGTCGGCATTGTCGCCTGTGCCGTCGTAGTCAGAGTCTGCTATCTCAGTGGGGTCCGTCGGGAAGACGTCCGAGTTGTCACCCGTGCCATCGCCATCTGAATCCACCCATTCATTTGGATCGTTGGGAAATGCGTCGATCTCGTCGTGGTAGCCATCGCCGTCAGTATCGGGCTGGGCTACCGGGTAGCCTGCAATGCTGATTTCATCAATGGCGATATCACCCATGAAACCGCCTTGAGCAATGGCAAGGAATCTCAATTGCTGAATCTGACCCAAATTGCCCAGCTCAACTGTTTCCGTGCTGAATGGGTCTTGTGATGACGCATGCTGCTGACCTTCTTTTGTCCAGACCTGCGCCCATTCGTTGTCGACTTTTGCTTCCAGAATCAACGAGCCAGTGTTAGAGCCATACATGTGGTACTGAAATTCGATCAGCGCTTCTTCAATCAGAAAGCTGTTGCTCTTTAAGGATGAAGAATTACCAATAGTGTAGGCATACCCGCTCGATGTTTCGAAGTATACATATTGATCATCTGCAGGAGATGTTTCTGGCCCTGTATTGGAACTCGACGTGTTACCGATTTTATACAGCCAAGCATTTGTATCACCGTCTGAATTAAGCGTCCAAACTGGATCTACTCCTTCGCCAAAGGACTCGCTGCTGACCAACGTGGGCGCTACTCTATCCACTACATCTATCGTAATAGGCAAAGCTATAGTGCCGTATTCATTCTGTATTTCTATCTCGTCCTGGAGCAGCCCCGGTATCGCATCCACACCACTGCCAGACAACACATTATCTGCTTCCAGGGAAAGCCATGCCGGGATATCTGGCCATGATACGTAATATTCGCTTCCACTGGTAATGTAGTCGTCCAGATCAATATAAACGCTGGTATCCTGGTAAACGGTCTCGTTGACGACGTCTTGTGACAGACTCGGTGGGCGGGCATCCGGACCTGAGGTGTAAATAACAATATCATCTATTGCAACGTCACCTTGCCACCCACCAGCTGCAGATGCTTTAAATCGAATTTGGTCGATCTCATAAGTCTCAAAAGACACGGAGTGTTCTAGCCATGGTTCTGAACTACTCGTTTGAAACTGGCCTGTATCTGATATGCGGGTAACCCACTCCCAAGTACCAGTGGCGGCTTCATACGTCCGCGCTTGCACTTCAAGGGTGCCAATATCTGACCCGTACCGATGGACCTTAAAGTCCAAACGATAGTGTCCTTCTTCTAGTTCAGGGCCCTCAAGGATGGCAGTACTCCCGTCACTATATGCTGCGCCAGATGAGGTTTCCAAATACACATAACCATCAGCCCCTCGGCTTGCACCGGATGACGGCCCGGTATTGGAGGAAGGAGTTCCGTAGGTATTGAATCGCCAATCATGGGAGTCATCAGCAGTATTATTAAACCACTGGTTACCGAATGACGCGCTAAAGGACTCTTCAGAGATCATATTTCCGGCCCAAGCAGGCGAGAGAGTCACGCCTGCGGTAAGCCCGATAACAATATGAGCCAGCTTAAAACTACTCTTCATATCTAATATCCCTAATTTAGTATTATTTGGGTCCTAACTTATCCCTACTTTGAGTAAAGACCCTCCCGGACTTTAGCAAAGCAGATCAAAAAGCTGAAGCGCGCATTTGTGCAAAAAGGAAATGGTGAGCAACAGATAAATGGAGCCTTCAGTGTATCGGTGGACACCCATCCTAACGCTTTCAGCCCTCACTACACTAGTCCGGCAACTTTCCGTTTATCTGGCTCGTTGACGCAAAAAGTTCCACTTCAGAGGCTAATAGACGTCGGAACATGGTTGAAACCGTAATGTTTTTTAACAATACCCTGGAACCCTAGTGCATAGTGTCAGACAGTTTGAGTTTGAAGGATCGAACATTAAATTGGCACAAAGACACCCAGATAACGCCACTTTACTAACGGCGCGCTCGATCTTTCTGACTGGCGGCAACAAAATCTCACAAATTATTTAAGTCGACTCAGCAATAAATGTGACGCAACTCACACTATGGAAATATTAATAGTGAGCATTCATAGTGCTGTTAAATACTCCGCCCGCCCAATATACTTCCTGAATTCATTTTTATACTTGCTTCAGGGTCTGATGAGAGCATTGATGACAAAGAAATACTGGAATAGCCGGAAAGTGTAGACGCCCCTTTCTTTGCAGAAATATATCAACCTACGGCACAAACTTTCTCTAGCTATATTGTCAACCTCCCGCAATCAAAATTCATGTATTGGCCCGAAGCGTGTTTAGCCATAGCAACCCGCGCCATAGCTGAAAAGATACCCGGCGATACGAGTGGTCTGTTTAAACAAACCTTGCTTGGTCTTGCCGATAAAGTAGCATCAGAATCTGGGGGGGGGATTTTCGGGTTTGGGTCGAAAATAGACAAGGAAGAGAAATCGATGCTGAAAACTATACGACCATATATTGAAGTGTCGTTGCGCTAACAGAAACCGATCTTTGCAATGGCTCCACTAGGTCGCGCCTTAGCGTTTTTGCTCAACCAGAATTAGAGAGGACCAAAAGCTTTAGACCACACAACAGAAGCTTAACATGTCGTGCCAGCCCTTTTAGGGCTGGCTTGATTACCGCGTTTGACACAGAACAGCCACAGAAGGATCTGTCTCTATTACTTACAACGCCGCCGCTTCACTCCCCGCCTGGCGTTTATCATCTGCACTGGCCAACTGATACCGGCCAACCGCATTCAACAATGCCTGCAAGGTAGCGGTAGTCGTATCACCGGCCAGCGAAGCTGCTGTCACCGGCGTTCCGCTCACACTCACTTTCAAACACGCCAGTGCATTGGCCCGCGTGCCTTCTGACAACGCGAATTCGTCATAGGCATCGACTTGCAGGGTGATCTCGTAGCGTTTTTCCAGTGCCTGTGCCAGCGCTTCAACTGCGCCCTGGCCATAGCCTTGCAACAACGCCCGGTCGCCGTCGTCACCGAAATCAACCTGGGCTTCCACGCCTTCGTCGGTGCGGTGCAGATCGTAGGTGTGCAGACGCCAGCCTTCTGGCGTGGCCAGATAGTGGCGGTCAAACAACTGATGAATGGTATCGGAATTGATTTCGTCGCCGCTGACTTCAGCTGCACGTTGCACGACCTTGGCAAAATCAATCTGCAACCAGCGTGGCAGGGTGATGTCGTAATCCCGCTCCAGCACATAGGCGACGCCGCCCTTGCCAGACTGGCTGTTGATGCGTACCACTTCTTCGTAACGACGGCCGAGATCGGAAGGGTCGATCGGCAAGTAGGCGACGTGCCACATGTCGTCGTCAGCCGTGCGGCGGTTCAGGCACTTGCGAATCGCATCCTGATGGCTGCCCGAGAAAGCTGTGAATACCAGCTCACCGGCGTAGGGGTGGCGCGGGTGAACCTGAATTTCGGTGCAGTACTCAACGGTGCGAATAATGCGCGCCATGTCGGATAAATCGAGTTTCGGATCAACGCCTTGTGAATAGAGGTTCATCGCGGCGGTCACCAGATCCATATTACCAGTGCGTTCGCCGTTGCCCAGCAGTGTGCCTTCAATGCGGTCGGCACCAGCCATCAACCCCAGCTCTGCTGCGGCCACGCCACAGCCCCGGTCATTGTGAGTGTGCAGGCTGATCACGATGTGTTCACGGTGCTGAATGTTGTCGCAGACCCATTCGATCTGGTCGGCAAAAATATTGGGGGTCGACATTTCAACGGTGGCAGGCAGGTTAATGATCATTTTTTGGCCCTGCTCCGGGTGCCAAACGTCGGATACGGCGTCGATCACCTCTACTGAGAAATCCAGCTCGGTGCCGGTAAAGCTCTCTGGCGAATACTGGAAGGTCCAGTCGGTTTCCGGGTGCAGGGCAGCGTGGCGTTGTACTTCTTTTGCACCGTTGACCGCGATGGCCTTAATGCCTTCGCGGTCAAGCCCGAACACCTGCTCGCGCTGTACGGTCGAGGTGGAGTTGTACACATGCACGATGGCACGCGGTGCACCGGCCAGGGCCTCATAGGTGCGGGCAATCAGTTCCGGGCGCGCCTGGGTGAGCACCTGAATGGTGACATCGTCCGGAATGCGGTTCTGTTCAATCAACTGGCGACAGAAGTCAAAATCGGGCTGGCTGGCCGAGGGAAAGCCAATCTCGATCTCTTTAAAGCCACAATCAACCAGCAGATCAAACATCTGTTGCTTTTGTACCAGGTTCATCGGCTTGACCAGCGCCTGGTTCCCGTCCCGTAGGTCCACCGCACACCAGACCGGGGCCTGCTCGATGACTCGATCGGGCCAGCGGCGGTCGGTTTTGCGAATGGGGGCAAAGGCCGGGTATTTGCGATGGTCGAAGCTCATGATGGTTTCCTGTTTTAGACTGTCCTGAAAAGGCCGTGCTCATTGATCAGTAGTGCTGGATTCAGCAACTTTCTTGCTCGTTTCTGCAAGAAAGCTGACAGGCGGCCTGCACCGCCTGGTCAGGGACTCAGCCCAATGATGATGGGTCTGGCACCTGCTGAGCCGGCAACGGGGTCGTCGCTGGCACTGGCTGGCCTTGTGAGCCAGGCAGTCGGGGTCTGCAACAGCGGTAACCGCTACTCACCCGAGCAATAACCTTATGATACCCGGGCCATTGGGCAATGTGTTTGCTAATTTGACTCGATATCGTTATTTTTGAGCAGTTAATTGCCAATAATCTATTTTTCGAGCGAGATTAAGCCACCATGAGCGAAAAGCTGGTCAGAATTGATAAAACAGACCGCCGCATTCTGGATTGCCTGCAACAGGACGGCGGCCTCACCAATCAGGAACTGGCCGAACGCGTCGGGCTATCACCCTCGCCGTGTTTGCGCCGGGTGCGGGCTCTGGAAGACGCGGGCGTAATACTTAAACGGGTGACCCTGCTGGAGCGCAAAGCTCTGGGGCTGTCACTGACGGCCGTAATCATGATCAGCATGGACAGACACATTCCCGAACGGTTCGACGAGTTCCAGCGCCAGATCGAAGCCTGCCCGGAAATCCAGGAATGCTATCTGATCACAGGCCACGATGCGGATTATATGCTCAAAGCCGTGGTACCAGATATGGATGTATTTCAGGAGCTGCTATTGAACCGAATAACCCGAATCCCCGGTGTTTCCGGCGTTCATTCAAGTTTTGTGCTGAGGCGTGTAGTGGATAAAACGGATTTGCCGCTAGGTTATATAAAAGATCTTTAAAACAGTAACTTCAACCATTGCACTAAGCACTGGCTGCTGGGTAGAGCTATCCGGGGAAGTCTGAGGCATGGACTAAAACGCCAGGAGCGTTTTAGCATGAGCGTAGCGAGCCCGGAGGGTGAATCCCATGGAAGTGATTCATATCCCGAAGTCTAGGCCCCATGGATGGGTTGAGTGGGCGGCATTCCGCCCGACCCCGGATAGGTCTACCCGGTAGCCAGAGCGACCCCCTGGCACAACAGAAAACCCTACCGCAGGAACTTGACCGTCTTCTGGAACCACATCAGCAGCATGGGGTCGCCTTCTACGGCCAGGCGTTTGTCCTGAATGGCTTTCATAACGGCGTTGCGATCTTTGCCGGTGGCCATGGCCCAGAGCGTGCTAAAGCCCTCTGAAGCGGTGGTGAAACGCAGGGTGATGTCGGCGTGCTCGGCCTGACCGCGACGGGACTTGAGCCGCTGGTCGCGAAACGCCAGATAGCGTGAGACCTTGCGCTCGTCGGTGGTGAACTGGATCGTTCGGTCGATGTCTTGCAGAGCTTCGCGAAACGCAGGCTGACGTCGAAGGGCGCGCTTGAATCGCACTGCCATCAACCAAAGTAATAACCGATATTTCATGACATTAGCCTCACAATGCAGGGGAGGCGCATCATGCAGGGCCACAGGCAGATTGCCAAGCCTAAGCGGGGATTCATGCAATTAGAACGAAAAACGGGGCCAGAGGGCCCCGTTTCGTGACGAAAACCCCTTCATTGGTGATTAACCGGATTGAAGGCGGCTTGCGTCTCTTTCTCAGTTAACCGCGTCTTTCAGCGCTTTACCAGGCTTGAAAGCAACGGTGTTGCTGGCCGGAATCTGGATGCTGGCACCGGTTTGCGGATTCTTGCCAGTACGAGCGGCGCGAGCGCGTGCTTCAAAAGTACCGAAACCTACCAGAGTTACGGATTCTTTCTTGGCAACGGTGTTGGTGATCTGGTCCAACATGGCATTCAGCACTTCGTTGGCTTTTTCTTTTGAAATATCCGCTTTTTCAGCGATGGCAGCGGCCAGTTCTGGTTTACGCATAAGACTTTCCTTCTGTTTATTTCGGGTTCCGCATGACTGAATCAGCATACGCGACGGTATTTGGATTGCCAAGCGCCGCACAGGCCCATGGCAACCCCAGGTTAGCTAGCCAGCAAAGGTGGTACGGCCTTTAACCAGGTATTGCGCTCTTTGATGCGCTCACCGGACAAAGCAAAGCCCACAATCAACTCACCCTGACGGCACACAGCCGCTAGATTAGCGCCACTGCCGTCAATTTGCCATGCCCCAGTGCTCCGGGGTGGGTACGCGATCACAGGACAGGCCGGGGTTTTTACCGTAACCGGCATCGCCGGCCACTGTACGGCCGTCGTTTCTCCGGCCAGCGTCTTCGCCAGGGCGCGGGCTGCATTCATCAGAGGCATCACATACATCAGTACCTGGCCTTCCACTTCTGCACAGTCTCCCAGCGCATAAATCGAAGGGTCCGAGGTTTGTAAGTACTTATTAACAACAATGCCCCGATTAACCGCCAACCCAGCCTTGCGAGCCAGATCGAGCCGCGGCTGGAGGCCCACGGCCGAGAGCACCAGGTCGGTCGGCAGTTTTTGACCATTGGTCAGACTGACCTGCAATTTTTTATCATCCGCCCGGTCTACCCGGCTTACCAGGGGCCCAAGATGAAAGCGAACGCCCGCCTCACCAAGCGCCTGCTTGAGCGCCTCGCCTACTTCAGCGGGTACCAGGCCCGACAGCAGTGTCTCGCTGGGGGCTACCAGGTCGACCTCGAAACCCGCACTGACCAGGTCGTTGGCAAACTCGCAGCCAATCAGGCCGCCGCCCATAATAACCACCTGCCGTGCACCATCCAGTTCAGACTGGAAGCGGGCAAAATCGAGCCGGTCGTTGACGCTGAACACCCGCTTCAGGGCATCGCCTTCCAGCGGCGCGCGGATCGGTTCAGCACCCACAGCCAACACCAGCTGGCCCCACACCAGCGTAGAGCCATTATCGAGATGCAGTGTTCGGGTAGTCGGGTCAATGTGCAGCACTTCAGTTCGGGTCAGCAACTCGGCCTGGTAACGCTGTGCCACTTCATCGGCCGTCAACTGAACCAGATCATCAGCCGATTGCCCCTTACTGTGCGCGTTGGACAGCATCGGCTTGGAATAGCCAGCACCATCATCAGCGGTGATCAGCACCAGGGGGGTATCGGGGTCGGCCTTGCGCCATTCGCGGACCAGGGTGTAGGCCGCCAGGCCAGAGCCAACAACAATCAGCGGTGGAGTAGGAGCAGGCGACGCCTTCAAAGCACAATCATCTCAAAATCGTCTTTGGTGGCGCCGCAATCGGGGCAGGCCCAGGTGTCGGGTACGTCTTCCCAGGCGGTACCAGGCTCGATGCCCTCTTCCGGAATACCTTCGGCCTCGTCATAAATAAAACCACAGACAATGCATTGCCACTTTCTCATGTCGATCCTCTCAGATAGCGATCTGCTTTACCGGCCCGGGCCGATAAACCCGGGGCTGCTGAAACTACTGACACTGCCCGCCAATTGCAAGAAAGTCGCCGTCAGCGAGGCCGGAACGCCTCTGGTATTCGCGGGTGCGCCACTTTACACTGCGCCTTTTACAGCAGACGGATTGCACGGTTGTGACCCTTGCACACCCCCAACCCGCCACAGCATCCAGCGCCGCGCCCGAACCGGCTGACATGCGTCAGTACAACTGGTACGACCTATCGACCGTACCAGACCAGCCGTCCAGAGCCTGGCGCTACTGGCTGCAGTTGCCAGGTAGCCTAACGCAGGCGCTGCGCGACCGGACCCCGGCTTTTTCGGTAAGGGTTCTGGCCGAAGGCGAACTGACACTCGCGACACCGCTGGCAGCCTTTACGGAACAAGCCGATGCCTGCCACTGCTGGTCTCGCCAGGTGGCCTTGTGCCATGGCAATACACCCTGGGTGCTGGCACATACCCTGGTTACCCGGGCCAGCCTAAACAGCTCTCTGGCGGCCCTGCCGCAATTGCAAACGCGGCCATTGGGCGAGTTGCTCTTCACCACGCCCGGGGTTCGCAAAGACCAGCAACAGTTCACCCGGACCCAAGACGGTTGGGGCCGACGCACCCGTTACTGGCTGCATGGTGCCCCGATTCTGGTCGCTGAATTTTTTATGGAAGCCTTACTCAGCCATGAACATCAACGCCTTACCGCACTACCTTAAACTGACCCGTCTCGACCGGCCTATCGGTATTTACCTGCTGCTGTGGCCTACGTTAACGGCCCTGTGGCTAGCAGCCGAGGGCTGGCCGCCGCTGCACCTGGTGGTTATCTTCATACTCGGCACCACTCTGATGCGCAGCGCCGGCTGCGTAATCAACGACTACGCCGATCGCCACCTCGACGGCCACGTAAAACGCACCAATCAACGACCACTGGCCCGGGGCCTGGTCACCGAACGCGAAGCGCTGCTGCTGGCCGCCCTTCTGGCACTGGCCGCCTTTGGCCTGGTGCTGTTCACCAATACCACTACGGTTTATATGTCGTTCGTCGGGCTGTTTCTGGCGGCGCTTTATCCGTTCATGAAGCGTTACACCTACCTGCCCCAGGTCTTTCTCGGTGCTGCCTTCTCCTGGGCGATTCCCATGGCCTATACCGCTGTTGGCGCGCCGCTCACAGAAATCACCTGGTTGCTTTACACCGCCAACATTCTCTGGACGGTCCACTACGATACCCTGTATGCCATGGTCGATCGCGACGACGACCTAAAAATCGGCATTAAATCCACCGCCATCCTCTTTGGCGATGCCGACAAACTCATGGTCGGCCTGCTGCAACTGCTCACCTGGCTCGCCTGGTTCATGCTGGGCATTCAGGCTGAATTGAAGCTATTCTGGTGGCTGGGCCTGGCCGTCGCCACCGGCTGCTTCCTCTATCAGCAATGGCTGATTCGCCACCGCGAGCGCGACCCTTGCTTCAAGGCCTTTCTAAACAACCACTGGGCCGGCCTGGCTTTATTCATCGGCGCCGTTCTGGACCTGGCGATACAGTTTTAACGGGAATCATGAATATTGCGACCAATTGAGTGTCTGGTACCGGGTGTGCCTCTCCGGGGAAGTCCGCAACATGGATGTTGCGGCCTAGGCCCCATGGAGGGGTTCACGCCGACCCCGGAGAGGCGCACCCGGTGCCGGGCACGGGATGCGGCACCAGGGTGAATTTTGACAATTCAATGACGGCTGTAACACTTCTGTCATGGAAGCGGCGTTAAATGATCACAAAGGTGACATTAAGGTGAACCATGAACTCTCGCAGCATTCTGATCGTTGACGACGAATCGGCCATTCGTGAAGTGATCGCCGCCGCTCTGGAAATGGCCGGCTACCACACTCTGGAAGCGGGCGATGCCACCGAAGCGCACAGCCTGGTCGTCGACCAAAAGCCCGACCTGATCCTGCTCGACTGGATGATGCCCAATGTCAGTGGTGTTGAACTGGCACGCCGCCTGAAGCGGGATCCGATGACAGCAGAAATCCCCATCATCATGCTCACGGCCAAAGGCGAGGAAGACCATAAAATCACCGGCCTGGAAGCCGGGGCCGATGATTACATCACCAAGCCCTTCTCACCGCGCGAACTCGTTGCCCGACTGAAAGCCGTATTGCGTCGCACTACGCCAGCGGGCATTGAAGAGCCCATCGACATTCAGGGCCTGCGGCTCGACCCGAATAGCCACCGCGTCAGCACCGGCGAAGGCGAACTGACCATGGGGCCGACCGAGTTCCGGTTACTGCAATTTTTCATGAGCCACCCAGAGCGCGCCTACACCCGTTCGCAACTGCTCGACCAGGTTTGGGGGGGCAACGTGTATGTGGACGAGCGCACCGTGGATGTTCACATCCGGCGTCTGCGCAAAGCCCTGGGCGAGCCCTTCCAGGCCATGGTTCAGACCGTTAGAGGCACGGGATATCGCTTCTCGACCAAAGTTTCGGCACAATCGGCTTCATGATTCGAGACATACGACGCCCCTATTTCCGAAACCTGCTGCTGGCACTGACCGGCGTATTCGCTTTCGGCGTCTATATAGGCCAGCCGATCCTGTTGTTACTGATTGCCGTCAGCGGTTATCTGGCCTGGCAACTGTTCCAGCAAAGCCGGCTGATCAAGTGGCTGGAGCAGGGTGCCAAGTCGGAACCGCCGGACTCCAAAGGCCTCTGGGGCATGGTGTTCGATCACCTCTACAGCGAACAACGCCGGCGCAAGAAGCAAGTCCGCCATTACCAGAACGTGATCAACCGGGTGCAGAATTCCACCGAGGCCCTGCGCGATGGCGTTATCCTGCTCGACCATCACGGCGCCCTGCAATGGTGGAACCAGTCGGCAGCCGACCTGCTCAAGCTGCAACCGCGCGATGAAGGCCAACTGCTGATCAACCTGGTGCGCGAGCCCGCCTTTCAGAAGTTCTACCAGAACCGGGAAGTGCGCGAGAGTATCCGCATCGATAACCCAGCCCTCCCCGACAGAACCCTCGATGTCTCGATGACCATTTACGGCAAAGGCGAACGTCTGCTGCTGATTCGCGACACCACCCGGATGACCCAGCTGGAACAAATGCGTCAGGACTTCGTGGCCAACGCCAGCCACGAGCTCAAGACCCCGCTGACCGTGCTTAAGGGTTATTTGGAATCGATTCTCGACTTCAGCGACGATCTGCCTGCCCCACTGCGTCGGGCGCTGGGCAGCATGAATGGCCAGACCCAGCGCATGGAAAACCTGGTAAACGACTTACTGGTGCTGACGCGCCTGGATGTGGAAGTGAGGGAGTCGGTACGCCAGCGCATCGAGGTGAGTACCTTGCTGAACAGCATTGCCGACGATGCCCGCGCGCTGTCGAGTGAACGCAACCACCACATCAGCGTTCGCCTCGACAGCGATAAAGACCTTCAGGGAGACCCCTCGGAACTGCGCTCGGCCATCAGCAACCTGGTCTACAACGCCGTCAACTACAGCCCCGATGGCAGCGATATTGAACTGCACTGGCACGAATCACCACAGGGCGGCTATATCTCGATCAGGGACAACGGCATCGGTATCGACCCGCGCCACATTCCGCGGCTGACCGAACGCTTCTACCGGGTAGATCCAGGCCGCAGTAGCGAACGCGGTGGCACTGGCCTCGGCCTGGCCATCGTCAAGCACATTTTGCATCACCACCAGGGCCGGCTCGATGTCGCCAGCGTGCCGGGGCGCGGCTCCGTATTCACCTGCTGCCTGCCCGCCGAACGACTGCTACCGCCCGCCAACGCACCGGTCACGCCAGATTCAGCGACGGATCGACGCCACAAGCCGGCTTAAGACTTCCATCTTCTGCGGGTCATCATCCACGAACTTCACGCCCAGGCGCACGCTGCGAGCATCCATTGAGGCTTCGCGTAGCGCAAGTTGGGTGACAAAACCGTTGATGCGCGCCAGGGAACTGGGCTGATCCGGAACCTGCAAGTCAATCACCACCTGCTCAAACAGGATGGGCGGCGGCGCTTCTTCCAGCAGAATGTCGACGGAAATCTCAATCAGGTTCAAATCACGCACCGCGCCCTTCCACTGCCCTTTCGATGACCGGACCAGCACCTTGGTGAGCGCCTTGCTGTTGGCTGCGGCGGGGGCTTGTTTGGGCGTTGCGGGTTTGCCGCCGGTAAGCAAGCTGGCACTGTCGCTGAGGTTCTGTGCCGGGGCCGGCCGGGGTGTCGCCTGAGAAGACGTCAGCAAGCTGGCCGATTCACCCAGCCCACCCTCCGGCTTCGACATGGTCGCCTGGCCCTTCAAAATACTGCGGATCAGATCCCGGTGGTTCACCGACAACGCCTTGAGCACCTTCTTAAGAATCTGCTCGTTGCTGAACGGCTTGCCGATGTAATCACTGACGCCGGCCTCCACCGCCTTAACCACATGGGACTTGTCGCCACGACTGGTCACCATGATGAACGGCGTCTTGCTTTGTTCGCGCTCGGTCTCGGTCGCACGCAGCCAGCCCAGTAATTCCAGCCCCGACATTTCTGGCATTTCCCAGTCGCAGAGCACCAGATCGTAGCGGTTCCGATTCAACAGCCCCTGGGCCTTGCGCCCATTGGGGGCTTCATCGATCTGGCACTGGGCAAACTGGCTTTTAAGCGCACGCTTGACCAGATCCCGGATAAAACCGGCATCATCGGCCACCAGAAAAGAGAGTTTCTGCATGTCGTTAATCCTGTAACGGGCCTGCGGGTGGATGTCGAAACAAATCGGTTTTTATTCTAGCAGTCAATTCCTGCCTTTACTCGCTGACCGGGTGCAACTGCAACTGCCAGCGCCCCGGGTCCGGTATTACCTGGCCAAGGGCCACCGACCGAAAGCGCATGTCGCGGGCAACCAGCTGGCGAACCTCGGCAATCGTTGTTTCCGGAGTATTGACCGACCAGTAGATGGCCGTGACCAGCCCCCGCTGAATCGGCAGCACCGGCTGCGGCTCCCGGTCGGGCCCGGGTTTCACCGGCACCGTAGTCTCCGGCATCAGCAAGCGCCATTCATTGTTATCTGTACAGGCAGGGTGATCGACCAACAAGCCTGGAAAGGGGTTGGTTGCGGTGACCTGGTAGCGGTGCTCGCCTCCATACTGAACCGGCGCCAGCAGTGCGGGCCGCCCTTCCCGACTGGCCAGAGACGCGTGCCGACTCTGCACCGCCACCGCCAGGCCACTGAACCCGCCTGCCAGGTCTCGCCAGGCCAGATAGCTCAGCGCCGATGGAAACAACCGGGCCACCCGGGCTTTCGCCAGCCGGTTCAGGTCATAACCGGGCAAGCGTCCGTGTTCACGCTCCCGGGCCGCCGTTTGTATGGAGCTGGCCAGCTCGCCCGACTGGGCGCGAAAGTGCTCGAAACTCAACAGCCCCTTAACAGCCAATGGCAGCGCCTCATACTGGCGTTGCCATTCGCGCTCCATTGCTTCGGCACTGACCGGCTGCAGCGTTCGCGCCTGTTCTGGCACCGGCTGAACAAAGGGCTGCGCCAGCGGCAAACCCGGGCTCAAGGGTATTACCCCCTGTTTAAGCCAAAAAACCATCGGTTTTCCGCCAAAAAAATGTAAGGTTCCGGAGGGTAATGTCTTTTTTTCTGACATGATTTGTACGAGATTTCCTACATTCGATGTGAGAATAAGAGCGACTTGCACTAAGAGTCGTCCCACAAGAAGAGCCCACCCCCAGCATGGCTGGCTTTGCACTCTGTCACACTTTTTACAATTCAATATGACAACAAATTGACGCCCAAACCAGGGGGTCTTACCCGTATCATAGCCTGCGTTCAGGGAGCAGGGCCAAGACTTGGCCTGAACCAACAGGAAACCGGAGGCTACGGACAGTCAGCTCTAAGGATGGCCAGTAACAGGGACGCCGACCAGGACGGTCACACCAGGGACAACGCACGGCTCGGCAGCAGCCGTCACAGGGATGCGCAAGGACGAACCGACAGGGACAGAAGCGCCGCAAGGAACGGCCGACCGGGGACGGTCACACGGAAGAGCATGCAAGAGCCGGGATGGTTCACAGCAGCAAGCCAATAGCATCACACTGGCAAGACCCGGAAGGGCAGAGTCATCTGCCCTTCCACTTTCACCGTAGCAATAATGATGAGTTAACCGTCAGATTTGCCCGGGCAAACACCAGAGCAGATACCCTTTCTTACACAGTACACGGGCAGCCACCCACCGACACAGGCTCTACAAGCGCCTTGGCTGACGTTTACCTGACCGTTTCATACCTCGCCACTGACGTTCAATTTCCCGTTTTCCTCATCTCCGTGTAAGACATTTCCTACACGACGCGTGCGATGTTTCCACTTCTTTTGTGACGAAGTTCACTAAAAGCACCCGCCAAGCCGCTTCTAACCGTCTGCCCACGGGGAAAAACTGCCCAAACCCGGCCCTCAAAGCGCTAACTGCGTCACAAAGAAAACTGGCATTCGCTATACTTCTCTCGTGTTCAGGAAGAACGCCAACGGACAAAACAGGGGCCAGGCTGGCCAGCCATAGGATGGCAACAGGAGCATCGCATCACGCGACACAGCACGGATGCTGACGTCAGAATACGCAAGTAGCCTGATAGCAGAATAGACACACCAAAGGCGCCAGGACGGAGCCAATGGTGCGGCAACGGAAGCTCTCAGCAGTTCAGTGGTCGACACGGATGGTTAAAATGATCGTAATAAAGAAAGGCCCTCGGATGGGGCCTTTTTTTATGCCTGGTTTTTATGCCTGCCGGAAACCCGGCCCCTTCAAAAAACCGCGTTCAGTACCCCAGCCAGCCGCACACTGGCCTTGATCATCTGCGTCTCAAGCACCGGCATCGCTGCCTGGCGGTAGGCGGCATCATACTTACCGCGCTCAGCAAAGGCATAGGCTGTCTCCAGCGACAGCTGATGCGTTTCCAGCGCCCAGTCGACTGGAGTCGTAGACTGCTGCCACTGCGATACAGGCAGCTCTGACAGCCGACGCCGATAGCGCTGGGCCTGCACAAACCAGGAATCACTCACCCGGCTGTACAGATCCTGATTCCACACCCAATCCAGTGAGACATCGCGCAGGTCACTCGCCGTGAGGGTCAGCGTTTGCCCGCCCTCATCCGAAAGACGCCCGGCATTGACTGGCACATGCAACTCGGTGACGAAATGCATCAGATACTGCAAAGCCTCGCGCTTGCGGATCACGCTGTACGATTCATCTTCAAGCACCCGACGGCTTTCCAGAATGGCCGCCACGGCACACAGATTCCCCGGGCAATTCTCAACCAGGTCAAAACCCATCGCGCCCTCGGCAAACAGTACCTTGCTGAACCGCGGCTCGGGCCGGGCCTCATCGGCCCAGTTCGCCAGGGCGATCAGATCGCGCTGCCACTCGGGGCCATACCACTGTGCCAACTGCTCACGGGCGCCCTCCTCCAGCTGCATGATCGCTAGCTGAAGCACCGCCTGGTGCGCCGTCTCATTCAGGGCCCAGGCCCGTTGCAGCGGCAGAAGCGACAAAGAGAGCGCAACGCTGAGCCCCAGTCGGCGCAACAGTTTGAGCCAGGTGCCAGCCACCCTCATCACCCCCGCCGACTGTGCTTTTCAGCCAGCCAGCCGACCAGTATAAACACCAGCACCACAATCAACCCAAACCAGACCGAACCCGCCATTAACAACAGCCGGGAAACCAGCGGCACCAGATAGACCGCGATCAGGCCATACCCGATGGCACACAGCAGAATAAACACCAGTGTCCGAACGATAAAATGAGCCCGGCGAATCAGCGCCCAGACGGCACGGTTAACGTCATTGCCATATATAACCAGCAAAGTGGCCACCAGGGCCGAAGACACAAAGGTAAGGTGCGGGCGGATCAGCCCCGAAAGCGACAACAGCAGGTCGGTAATGAAGTTCATGCCAGATTCCAAAGCAGTACAACGGACGAACCGCTGACTCTACTGAATATCCGGGCAAGCCGCCAGTGAAGGGAACTGAAAGGATCAGTCGAGGCAGATTTTTGCATGATCGATGGCAAACAGGTGCCGAAGCGGACTCATGGCACCCAGTGACAGCAACCACCAAACCCCAGATACGAAAAAACCCGCACGAAGCGGGTTTCTTTGAATATGGTGCCGGCACCAAGAGTCGAACTCGGGACCTACTGATTACAAGTCAGTTGCTCTACCAACTGAGCTATGCCGGCAACGGGTGCGTAATATAAGGAAAACCCCTGTGCTCGTCAACAACCTTTTGATTCGCAACAAGTTTTTTCGCCATTATTTTTTCTTGATCTGGGCTTCCACCTGATCGAGCTTGATGTGGCGCACGTCTTTGCCCTTCACCAGATAGATGACCGACTCGGCCACGTTGCGGGCATGATCGCCGATCCGCTCCAGCGAGCGCAGCGACCACATCACGTTCAGTGCCCGGGTAATGGTGCGCGGGTCTTCCATCATGGTGGTGACCAGGGTGCGAATGGCTGTGCCGTATTCCAGGTCGACCGCCTGGTCTTGTTGCAGCACATCAAAGGCGCTGTCGGTATTCAGGCGGGCAAAGGAATCCAGCGACTGGGAGACCATCTGACGGACTTTCTCGCCAATGTGGCGCAACTCAACGTAACCCTGCGGGCCCGAGCCGGTGTCGGCCAGTTCCAGCGTGTGCTTGGCGACTTTTGAAGCCTCGTCACCCATGCGTTCCAGATCGTTTACGGCCTTGGTGACCGCGATCACAAAGCGCAGGTCTGACGCTGCCGGGTGGCGCAACGCCAGAATGCGGGTGCATTCCTCGTCGATCTCCAGCTCCATGTCGTTTACCGTTTTATCGGTCTCGATCACGCGCTGGGCCAGGGCGGTGTCCATTTCCATCAGCGCTTTGAGCGCGTCTTCGACCTGTTGCTCAACCAGGCCGCCCATTTGCATCAGGTTCTTGCGCGCTTCTTCCAGCTCGGCGTTGTACTGAGCGGAGGTGTGGCGGTCGAAATGTGATTTATCCATGGTGTCTCCCTCTCCGGTCAGCCGAAGCGACCGGTGATGTAATCTTCAGTCAGTTTGTGATCCGGCGAGGTGAAAATCTTGTCGGTGTCACCCACTTCAATCAGCTTGCCCAGGTGAAAATAGGCCGTACGCTGCGAAACCCGAGCCGCTTGCTGCATGCTGTGGGTCACGATCGCAATGGTGTAGTTCTCTGACAGCTCGGCGATCAGCTCCTCAATGCGCGCGGTGGCGATCGGGTCCAGGGCTGAACAGGGCTCGTCCATTAAAATCACCTCGGGCGACACCGCGATGGTGCGGGCGATGCACAGACGCTGCTGCTGACCACCCGACAGACCGGTGGCTGGCTTGTCGAGCCGGTCTTTCGCTTCATCCCACAGGCCCGCTTTGCGCAGAGCGGTTTCCACCACCTCGTCCAGTTCCGCACGACGCGACACCAGGCCATGAATGCGTGGACCATAAGCAACGTTGTCGTAAATGGATTTGGGGAAGGGGTTCGGCTTCTGGAACACCATCCCGACCTTGGCCCGAAGCTCTACAACGTCCATGCTTTTATCGTAAATATTGCGGCCGTCGAGAATGATCTCGCCTTTGACCCGGCAAATGTCGATTGAATCATTCATTCGGTTCAGGGTGCGCAAAAAGGTCGACTTGCCGCACCCGGACGGCCCAATCATCGCAATGACTTCGTTCTTGCCGACATCGAGACTCACATTGTGAATCGCCTGATTATCTGCGTAGAATACATCGACATTGCGGGCGCTGAGGCGTGGGTCGTCCAGCAACGGGTCGCCCACGGTCTGGGTCCAGTCGCCGATGTCAAACTGATCGGGTTCGGTCTTGGCTACGGTCACGGTGTCGGCCTTATGTTCTGTGTACTGATTGGAAATGGTCATCGTCTACGGTCTCCCCGAAATCGCCTACCAGCGACGCTCAAATTTACGGCGCAGCAGGACGGCCAACAAATTCATCAGCGCCAGGAAGCCCAGCAGCACCATAATGGCTGCGGATGTCTTGGCAATAAAGGCCCGTTCCGGGCTGTCCGACCAGATATACACCTGAACCGGCAGAACCGTGGCGGCATCAGTGAACCCCTGCGGAATATCCACAATAAAGGCCACCATGCCAATCATCAGCAATGGGGCTGTTTCACCCAGGGCCTGAGCCATGCCAATGATGGTGCCGGTCAGCATGCCGGGCATCGCCAGGGGCAATACATGGTGCAGCGTCACCTGCATTTTTGAGGCTCCAAGCCCCATGGCTGCATCCCGAATCGACGGTGGCACCGCCTTTATCGATGCACGGGCTGAAATAATAATGGTCGGCAAGGTCATCAGCGTCAGCACCAGGCCACCGACCACCGGGGCCGAGCGCGGCAATCCGAAGAAGTTGATAAACACGGCCAAACCAAGCAGGCCAAACACAATGGACGGCACCGCCGCCAGGTTGTTGATGTTTACCTCAATGATGTCGGTCAACCGGTTCTTGGGCGCGAATTCTTCCAGATAAATGGCCGCGGCCACCCCTATCGGGAACGACAGCGCCAGCGTCACCACCAGGGTGTAGAAAGAGCCGACCACAGCCCCCCAGACACCGGCGGTCTCAGGGTCACGCGAGTCGCCACGGGTAAAAAAGGTGGTATTAAAACGGCGCTCGATATCGTCATTGGCCAGCAAGTCGTCGATCCACTCCAGCTCCAGATCGGATACCCGGCGCTCATCGGATGGCAAATTACGATCAATGGTGCCGTTCAGTACCAGGTCCAGGTCATCATCGGCCATGAGCCACAGTGTTTCGGTTTGACCCAACAGATCCGGGTTGGCTATCAGCCGATCCCGCACGGTGTATCCGGCGGCGGTGCTGACCAGCGACATCAGTTCGCGGGTGTCGTTCCGGCCAGACACCTCGGGGAAGCGTTCCAGCATCGACTGACGCACCGCGTTGTCAAAGTCGGCAAAACGCAGCTGCTCTGGATCGGAGGCGTCGTCGATGTACAGGGCATCCGGATCATAGGTGATGTCGAGCTTGATAAAGGAGCTCTGAAAGGCCGGTATACCCTGGCTGAAAATGGTAACCAGCAATATAGCCAGAAAGGCCAGGCCTCCGGTGATGGACGCGATGCCATAGGCCTTGAAGCGGCGCTCACGGTTGTAACGCTGCTTCAGTCGGGCGTTCAGACGTTCCTGCTTGACGGTCGCCATCCGCTCGATGGCATTCAACGATTGATCAGTCATATTGTTCACGGAACCTCTTCACGATCGACATGGCCACAATGTTCAGCAAAAGGGTAGTAATAAACAGCATCAAACCGAGCGCAAAAGCGGCCAGCGTTTTAGGGCTGTCAAACTCCTGGTCACCGACCAGCAAGGTAGCGATTTGCACCGTCACCGTGGTCACGGCTTCCAGCGGGTTGACCGTCAAGTTGGCGGCCAGACCGGCCGCCATCACCACAATCATGGTTTCCCCAATGGCCCGTGACGCCGCCAGCAGTACCCCGCCCATAATGCCCGGCAGAGCGGCCGGAAAGACGACCTGGCGAATGGTCTCGCTCTTGGTGGCACCGAGGCCGTAAGAGCCATCGCGCAAACTGTTCGGGACGGCATTGATCACGTCATCAGACAACGACGACACAAAGGGAATAATCATGATGCCCATAACCAGGCCCGCGGCTAACGCCGATTCGGCGGAAACGCCATCGAACCCGATGCCCTGGAAAAAGTCACGGACCAGCGGCGCCATGGTCAGGGCGGCGAAAAAGCCATACACCACCGTGGGAATACCGGCCAGCACTTCCAGTAGCGGCTTAACGACACCGCGCACTTTCGAATTGGCGTATTCCGATAGATAAATGGCCGACATCAGCCCGAGTGGTACGGCCACCAGCAAAGCAATGGCAGCGATCAACAGTGTGCCGACAAACAACGGTATGGCCCCAAAGGCGCCAGACGAACCGACCTGATCGGCGCGAATCGCAATCTGAGGGCTCCACTTGGTACCGAACACAAAATCGAGAAATGGAATCGACTGGAAAAAACGGATGCTTTCAAACAGAACCGACAAAATGATGCCGATCGTGGTGAAGATGGCGATGGTAGAACAAAGCAGGAAAAAGCCTTTAAGCACGACCTCAAACTGCGGGCGGGCTCTCAGCCTCGGGCTGGTGCGCAGCCAGGCATAGGCGCCCCCCAGAACCGAGATGACCAGGGTCAGCGCCACCTTGCCAAACTGACTGCTCTCGGTTAAGCGTTGCAGCAACTCACCCGCCTGAACCAGGTCGGGGTACTGACTCCCATCAATAGTGCCGAGCTGAATGTTGCGAATGCGGCTAAAGGTCAGGCTTATTTGAGATTCCGAGACGCTGGTGTAGGCGTCCGGCAACGTCGACAGGACGGTACCGGTGATGACGGTTGTTTCCATCCCCGACCAGACAGCCACGATGATAAGGGCTGGAATACTTGTCCAGACGGCGGCCATCAGTCCGTAGTAATTGGGCAGGGAATGCAGCCGCTTAATCCCGCCAAGTGGCTGGGCCAGCTGCACCGAGCGTTGACGGCCGAGCACGTAGGCGGCGACCGTCAACGCCAGTACGAACAAAATCAGGGTCGATGTTTGCATCCAACCACTCCTCAGAACATGAAAAAACGTCTCGGTCACTGCTCTGTTGCCCGGTTGAAATACACCGTGCAGAGCGTTGACCGGGACATTCCATTATCGGTGTTAACAGTACCGGGCCTAGGTTGCGCATTCTCTCAGAAAATACCGCCAGAAGAACCCGTACCGTTAAAACACCAAGAGGAGGGCCAGCCAACTGGACCTCCTCCGATCGGGCCTGACGCTTGTCCGGCCCCTTACGACTATCGCTTACAGTGAGACGTCGCGCAGGTTCTCTGCGTTGTCTTTCATGCGAGCGAATTCGGTATTGGACAGCGGAATCAGACCACGGTCGATCAGGTAACCGTTGGCGCCAATGGACCGGCGGCTGGTGAATTCAGCCAGGTACTCTTCGATACCCGGAATCACACCCACGTGTGCCTTCTTAACGTAGAAGAACAACGGGCGGGACACTGAGTAAGAGCCGTCAGCGATGGTATCAAACGTGGCTTGAACGCCTTCAACCGCGACTGACTTGACCTTGTCAGAGTTCTGATCCAGGAACGAGTATCCGAAGATACCCAGTGCGTTTGGATCATTCTCCAGACGCGACACGATCAGGCTGTCGTTTTCACCGGCTTCAACGAAAGCACCGTCTTCACGCATGGTAGCGCAGACTTCTTCCATCTTGTCTTCATCCGTGTCTTCCAAAGACGCTATCGCGTCAAATTCCATGCAACCTTCTTCCATGACCAGTTCAACGAACGCATCACGGGTACCGGATGATGGCGGCGGGCCAAACACGCGAATGGCGATGTTCGGCAGGCTGCTGTCGATGTCGTTCCAGGTTTCGTATGGGTTGGTCACCAGACCGGAGCCATTCGGGCTCGGCACAGTTTCAGCCAACGCCAGGAACAACTGGCCCTTGCTCAGCTCAAGCTCAGCACCGTCAACGCTGTTCGCGATGGCAATGCCGTCGTAGCCGATCAATACTTCAACGACGTCTTCCACACCGTTGCTGGCACACAGGTCGATTTCAGATTGCTTGATGCGACGAGAAGCGTTGGTAATGTCTGGCGTGCTTTCGCCGACACCCTGGCAAAACAGGCTCAAACCGCCGCCTGAACCGGTAGATTCAATGGTCGGCGTTGGGAATGAAGTAGTCTGACCGAAACGCTCGGCAACCACCGACGCGAATGGGAACACAGTAGAAGACCCTACAATGCTAATCTGGCTACGGCCTTCGGCCGATACCGTTGCGAAGCTGGTAGCGGCGGCGGCAAGTGCCAGGGCGCCAATCATTTTCTTGTTCACTGGTAAACCTCCAGTCAGTCTTTGGTTTTTCTCGGCCTGCCCAACTGCGAATTGGCAACTGGGTCACAACCTCGAAGCTCGAGAGGCATGCTAGAGCTCGGATATGACAAGGATATGTCTTTGATATGACAGTATTGTTACAACTGTCATAAATATCGCATACGGACCGATCAGCGGCCCATCAGCATAGTCAAAAGCGGTGGTTTTCCCGTATACTCCAAGCCAGTGATGTATTGCCGCTACCGGCCGGACAGCCCCGCCCGGCCTGACTTTCCAGGCCAGAACGACGCTAGGGACCCCATGAAAAAACTGGATGAAAAAGACCCGACGCCCCGCGGTGAGCTACAACTGCGGGTCGTCGCCCAGCCCAAAGACACCAACACCAATGGCGATATCTCCGGTGGCTGGCTGGTCACGCATATGGACATGGCCGCCAGCATCGCCGCCAGCCGACTGGCGCATGGCCGTACCACCACCATGGCCATTGGTGACATGTCGTTTGTGCGGCCGGTCCGGGTTGGCTCCGTCATCTGCTGCTATACCCGCATTCTGGGCATGGGCCGCAGTTCAATTCGCATCGGCGTTGAAGTCTGGTGCCGGATGCCCGAAGACGAAGAACGGCAAAAGGTCACGGAATCGGAGTTCGTGTACGTCGCCATTGACGACAAGCGACGCATCCGGGCTCTGCCCCAGCCCAGCGAGGGCGAACCACTTAACTGACCAACGCGTTGTTCAAACCTGCCCGGCGGCCTGCCGGGTAAGTAATCACTCTCCATACAACCCCCGGCCTTGCAACCTCGTCTCCACGCCAAAACACCCGCTGGTCAAAAAAATGTGAATTAGCCCGCATGTGACGTTTTTATTACTGCGCCGGGTCTCTATAATGCGCCCCCACTTCATTCGACGATGCAACAGAGGAAAGCGACATGGCGGCTGATAGCCCATTGATGGCCCTCTTTGGCCGTTCCCCGGTCAAGCCCATGCAGGAGCACATGCAGAAGGCACACGCCTGTGTGGTTCGACTGATCGACTTTTATGATGTGGCCGCTACTGGTGACTACCAGGCGGCCGAAGCCATCCGTCAGGACATCGCCAAACTCGAAGGCGAAGCGGACCGGATGAAAAAAGACATCCGCATGCACCTGCCCAACAGCCTGTTCATGCCGGTCCCCCGCTCCGACCTGCTCGAATTGCTGACCCACCAGGACAAACTCGCCAACCGCGCCAAGGACATTGCCGGGGTGATGCTGGGACGGGAAATGACCATCCCGAACCCCATACAGCCGCTGATGCGCGAGTACCTGGAATCATCGATCAACACCAGCCAAAAAGCGGCTGATGCACTTGCCGAACTGGATGAACTGTTTGAAACCGGCTTCAGCAGCCGCGAAATCAAACTGGTGAGCGGCCTGCTCAACGATCTGGACGATCAGGAGCACCGGGCCGATGAACTGGAAATCCGCGTACGCCGCGCCCTGCGTGCCGTGGAAAAGGACTACCCCCCCATCGACGTGATGTTCCTGTACCGGGTAATCGAGCTGATCGGTGACCTGGCAGACGTGGCACAACGCGTCGGCTCTCGTTTGCAAATTCTGTTAGCTCGCTGATACGCGCCCCAATCGGCTTGTGTCACCCCATGCTCACCGATAAGAGGAATACCCCATGACCGTCATTGCAGAATACGGCCAATGGTTCGTCCTGCTTGCCTGCCTGTTTGGTTTTTTCATGGCCTGGGGCGTTGGCGCCAACGATGTTGCCAACGCCATGGGTACATCCGTCGGCTCTCGCGCCCTGACCGTTAAACAGGCGATTATTATCGCCATGGTGTTCGAGTTCGCCGGCGCTTACCTGGCCGGTGGCGAGGTCACCGGTACCATTCGAAAAGGCATCATCGATGCCAATGTGATGGCCGGATCGCCGGAATTACTGGTCTACGGGATGATGTCGTCGCTACTGGCGGCGGCCATCTGGCTGGTCATCGCCTCGATGATGGGTTGGCCGGTCTCCACCACTCATACCATCGTCGGCGCCATTGTTGGTTTTGCGGCCGTCGGCATCGGCGTTGAGTACGTGCAATGGGGCAAGGTCACGTCCATTGTGATGAGTTGGGTGGTGTCTCCGGTATTGGCCGGAACCCTGGCCTTCTTCATTTTCCGCAGCGTTCACAAGCTCATCCTCAATACCGACGACCCTTTTGGCAATGCCAAACGCTACGTACCCGGCTATATGTTTCTGACCGCTTTCATGATCACCATGGTGACGTTCACCAAAGGCCTGAAACACGTCGGCGTTGGCCTCTCATTTGGGGAAAGCGTACTGATCAGTCTCGCCGTCAGTTTCGCCGTGATGTTGCTCGGGGTCGCCTTACTCAAACGTGTGACCATCGACGAAGAGGCAGACCGTCATTTTCGCTTTGCCTCGGTCGAAAAAGTGTTCGCCATTCTAATGATCTTCACTGCTTGCGCCATGGCGTTTGCCCACGGCTCCAACGATGTGGCCAATGCGGTTGGCCCGCTGGCGGCCATCATCAATGTGGTGGCCAATCAGGGCAATATTCTGGCTGAATCAGCCATGCCCGCCTGGGTCCTGCTGCTTGGCGGCGGCGGCATTGTGGTCGGTCTGGCCACCTTTGGTTACAAGGTGATGGGCACCATCGGCCGGAAAATCACCGAACTGACCCCAAGCCGGGGGTTCGCCGCCGAACTGGCGGCTGCCACCACGGTCGTGCTGGCCTCGGGCACCGGCCTGCCGATTTCCACGACCCACACCCTGGTGGGCGCCGTGCTCGGCGTGGGCATGGCACGCGGCATCTCAGCGCTGAACCTCAGAGTCGTGGGCACTATCTTCGCCAGCTGGATCGTCACACTGCCCGCCGGTGCCTTCCTGGCGATCATTTTCTTCTTTATGTTCAAGGGCATTTTCGGCTAAGCCGCTTTCCCGCAACCGCCCTGCCGGGCGGTTGTCTCTTACTCGCCAGCTTTGCAGATGGTAACCGCACTTTCCGTGTGCGCGACAGGCAATGGCACCATACTCTTTCATGACAGTTGCAAGGCCTGCTTTTGGGGTAAACTGGCTACTTATTTTTCTCTGATCATCATGGATGCGTGTGCGTTTCAACTTCACTCCCAGGCGCTTGTTGCGCCGTTTCCTCTGGCTGACAGGCGCCCTGTGCCTGCTGAGTGTTGGCCTGACCTTGCCGCTGGCCGTGTTTAACCCACCCACCACAGCGTACATCCTGCAAGATTCGGGCGACCGGTCGCCCTGGCTAACCCGGTGGACCCCACTGGAAGACATTTCCCCGCATCTGCCCCTGGCCGTCGTTGCCTCTGAAGACCAGCGCTTCCCCGACCATTTCGGCATTGACGTCGCGGCCATTCGCAAGGCCCTGAATGAAGACCGTGACCGGTTGCGCGGCGGCAGCACCATCAGCCAGCAACTGGCCAAAAACCTCTATCTCTGGACCGGTCGCAGCTTAGTGCGCAAAGGCATCGAAGCCTGGCTAACGTTGTGGATGGAGCTGCTCTGGAGCAAGGGCCGTCTGCTCGAGATCTACCTGAACGTCGTTGAGTTCGGGCCGGGCATTTATGGGGTGACCGACGCCAGCGAGCATTTTTTCAACAAGACACCGGCGCAGTTGACGCCCTACGAAGCCTCTCTGCTCGCGGCTGTGCTGCCAAACCCCAAGCGCCTGAACGTCGGACAGCCATCGGTCTATGTATCACAGCGCAGCCGGACGATTCGCACGGCCATGTCCTATCTGGGCGGTCACAGCTACCTGGAAGGCGTGATTCGTTAGTTTGTTTCAAGGCATGAGCTTTGGCGTAAAAACCCGTACAGTAGGCGCCCCACAGTTCTGATACGGTTCCGCCATGCTGCCACCCCGCCACGCCTCTCTGACCTTGCTCGCACTGCTCGCATTCGCCGCCAATTCAGTGTTGTGCCGGCTGGCACTGGGCACCCTGAGTATTGATGCAGCGTCGTTTACCGCCGTGCGGCTGGTGTCCGGTGCGCTGACGCTGGTGGTCATTCTAGCGTTGCGGCATCGCCATAAGCGTATGTCGGCTCTGGTGCTCGCCGGTTCGTGGCGTGGGGCGGGTTTTCTTTGGCTGTACGCGGCGAGTTTCAGTTTCGCCTACGTGCAGCTCGATACCGCCACCGGCGCCTTACTGTTGTTCGGTACGGTGCAACTGACGATGATCATCACCAGCCTGCTGCGGGGTGAACGCCTGACCGGGTTGGAGTGGCTGGGGCTATGGATGGCGGTGGGCGGCTTTCTGTACCTGATCGTGCCGGGGCTGACAGCTCCAACCCGGCTCGGGTTTATGCTAATGGTCATCAGTGGCATTGCCTGGGGGTTCTACACCCTGAACGGGCGCGGTTCAAGCCAGCCGCTGGCCGATACGGCCGGTAACTTCGTTCGGGCGGCGCCGTTCGCCCTGCTGTTGTATCTACCCTTTACCGATTCGATTCTGATTTCATCGCACGGCTTTTGGCTGGCCGTTGCCTCGGGTGCACTGGCCTCCGGCATCGGTTACGCGCTCTGGTACAGCGTGCTGCCTGTACTCAGTGGCATTCAGGCCAGCGTGCTGCAGTTGAGTGTGCCGATTCTGGCGGCGGTGGGTGGCGCCATCATCGTACTGGAACCTCTGACGACGCAACTACTGATCGCCACCGGGCTGTTACTGGGCGGCATTGGAGTGTTCCTGACGGGACGGGCAAAGCAACCAGCCCGCCCACCGCGTTAGGGGCCTTGTTCGGCGGTGCCAGCCTCTGCGGTCTGATTGTCTGGCACTGGCTGGTTCACATCGGTATTGAATTCTTCCATGAAAATATCCCAGAAGGTCAGGAAGACAGCGGCGATCAGCGGCCCGATGACAAAGCCATTGATGCCCATCAGTGCAATACCGCCCAGGGTCGAGAACAACACCAGGTAATCCGGCAGCTTGGTGTCCCGTCCGACCAGAATGGGGCGCAGAATATTATCGGCCAGGCCAATGATGATGACGCCATAAAGCACCAGCACAATGCCCGCCACAACATCGCCCACAGCAAACAGGTAGATGGCCGCCGGCCCCCACACCAGGGCTGCACCGACGGCGGGAATCAGCGACAGCACCATCATCATCACGCCCCAGAGTATAGCGGCGGGAATGCCCAGCACCCAGAAGATGAAGCCCCCCAGCGCACCCTGCACCATGGCCACAACCAGGTTGCCCTTGACCGTCGCCCGAGTGACTTCAGCGAACTTATCGAACAAGCGGCGTTCGCGCTCATCGCCCAAAGGCAGGGCTTTGACCATCAGTTCGATCAGGGTATCGCCGTCGCGCAACAGGAAGAACGTCAGATAGAGCATCATGCCCAGGTGCAATACAAAAGAAAGGGTGCTTTGGCCAAAGGTCAGTGTCTCCTGAGCCAAATAGCGGCTCGCAGCAACACTGAAGCTGGAGATCTGCTCGCGCAGGTTGTTGGTGTCGATGCCCAGTCGCTCGAGCGTTTCCGGAATGATCGGAAAAGCGGTGCGAATCTGGTCGAGGTAAGCACCGGGTGACATTTCTCCATCCTGAATGCCCTGATACACCCCAATGGCTTCGCGAACGACCTGTGCCAGAATCAACAGCACCGGAATCACTACGATCAACATACAGCACAACAAGGTGGTAATCGCCGCCAGATTGCGCCGCCCGTTAAAGCGACGCACCAGGCGCTGCTGCAACGGATAAAAAATGACAGAGACAGCGGCGGCCCAGAAGATGGCCCCCCAAAACGGTTCGAGCACCAGCCCGAACAGCACCGTAACGATCAGTAAAAACACCAGAAACGAGCGCGTTTCCATCGACTGTTTCATGTTCCAATCCCTAATCCCTTAATCCAAGGTCGGCCAGCTTACCTTAAGTGGCGCAAAAACCTAACTCTGGGCCGCTAAAATGCCCAGCGGGTCACAGCTGGGCGCAGAAACCTGGCTACAGCGTCGTTTGCAACACGGCCAGTTCGTCGATGAACTCGTCGCTGTGTTCTACCAGTGCCTGCAGTACATCCTGTTCCTGGTCAGTCCAATCCTGTTCCAGTGCCTCCAGAATAACCTGGCGCCATTGGGTCTCGGCTTCGGTCAGGCGGCGGATCAGGCTGCTCTCGTCGGTCAGCTGGGTATGCACCCAGTCCGCAATGGCCTCAAGCAGAGCACGTTCGGTGTTGGCGGCCTTGGGCAGGTCGCCACGCTCGCGCTCGAGCACTTCGACATCCAGCAGCAGGGTTTCGCGGCGCACCGCTGTGGTTCTTAACAAACGTTCAATCGGAGCCGAGAGGGTGCTTTGGTCGAGCACATCCTGAATTCGCTCCAGCAGCTCGCCGCCCTGGGCATGAATTCCTGCCAGCGCAGCGGTATGGTCGTCTCTGAGTATCGGCATAATGGCGCTCCCGGGGGCAATATGTAGGCCCTGTTCGCCATGAGTATGGCATTGTTCCGTGATTATGCCGAAACCTGTATTTTAAAGGGGCCGGTTAAGAACAATTCACTGCCCCTGAACCGCCCCCTTGTTTCATTGCCTGACCAGTTGCGCTGAGTACAGCACCTCGGTCGGCTGGCCGGTGGGCGAGCCACCTTCCGGCTCACGGCTGACCGCCAGCACGTCAACCGTAGCCGTATCAAACAGCGCACTGCGCGCTAGCTGGCGCTGGCCCGTTTCCGGCAACAGACCCAGAGAGACAGGGGCTCGACCGTCGGCCGCTACCAACCAGAGTTGGTAGTCGCGATCGGAGCTGGCCGTTACCTCGCGGGTACTGGTAACCACCAGATCCTGTTCAGTCAGGCTAACCGACCAGAGTGCCCGGGCGCTGGCATCCTGAATAACCGCGACCTGCGTCGGGGCCGGTTGCGGAACCTGCCAGGTATTCCAGCTCACCATGACCAGTACCAGTGCTGCCGCAATGGCGGGCCAGACCCAGTGCTGGAACGGATTCCAGCCTCGGCTTGAACCGACCCGGGAGGGTCGCGGCTCCGCCTTGGCTGAGTCGGCCCTCGCCTGGCCAGCCAGGCCCAGGCTTGCCTCAATCCGCTGCCAGACGACCGGGCCTGGCTGAACATCGTTCAGGCTGGCGCCCAGTGCATTCAGCTCCCGCTCCCAGCGCCAGACCGCCTGGCGGGCCCGGTCGCTGGTCATCATCAGGCGTTGCAGTTTGACCCGGGTATCGGCATCGAGTGTTCCGAGTACGTATTCGGCGGCCAGGGTATCGAGCCGTCTGTCGGACAGTTGTTGGGTCATTCCAGGCACCGTTTCAGTTGTTGCAGGCCACGCCGAATCCAGCTTTTTACCGACCCCAGCGGCAAGTCCAGCTGACCGCAGACTTCCTGGTGGGTCATGCCGCGAAAGTAGGCCAGTTGAATGGCATGGCGTTGCTGGTCTTCCAGTTCATCCAGACACTCGTCAATGCGTACCCGGTCACGACCGGCATGCAAGGCGCCTTCCGGGGTGGCATGGTCTTCCGGCTCATCGGCCAGATCCAGATCGCCATCGGTCAAATGCTCGCGTCGCGCTTTTGCAGACCGCAGCAGATCCAGGCACCGGTAGCGCACAATGCTGATCATCCAGGTCAGCACCACACCTTTTTCGGCCCGGTATTCACCGGCGTTATGCCAGATCCGGACAAACGCATCCTGAACGGCGTCTTCGGCCAGATCGCGGCGTTTCATCATGCCCAGACTGACGGCAAACAGCTTGCCGGAGGTGTGGTCGTAGAGTTGGCGAAAGGCCTGGGCGTCGCCTTCAGCCGTTCGCATCAGTAGCCTTAGGGAATCGGACTCGGTCATTGCAGAGGGTCACCGTTGCTAATTGATAAAGTGTCGAGTTAGGGTAAATACTCGGCTAAACCGCATTCGGATGCAGAAGGCTGGTTGAAAAATAACCAAACACCCCTAAACTTTGTATAAGACATTCAACAAACGCTTGGGAGGTTAGCAGATGTTGACGGACGTAACGGGTAGCAATGCCACCCTGGGTTCGATCAATCGGCCGGAGCCACGTGCGCCCCAGGCGCCGACGCCTGCCCGGCAGGAACCCTCACCCCAGGAGCGCCAGACACCCGCTCCCGATGTTCAGGTCGATACCCGAATCGACCGGCGCACCAGCGCCGAGCGCTCTCTGGTTCAGGAAGCCTCGAGTCTGGCCATTTCCCAGCAAAGCCGGGGCGAAGTGGTCGACCAGCTACGCAGCGAACGCGATCAGATCGCTGAAGGCGGCAGCACCGAGCTTACAGAAGGCCGTGAGCAGTTAAGCGCCCAGGCTGCAGAAGCCTTGCAGGCGCTGCGTGAACGGGCGCTGAGCGACCCCTTTGGCCAGGGCATTGAAGATTTGGGCCCGCTGCCCGATAGCAGCTTTTTCGTGCGTGACCGGGGCGACACCCTGACCACGTTGAATGGCACCATCTCTGCTCTGGAACGCTTCTCGGAAGCGGAATCAACACAGATCGATCAACTCCAGCAATCGTTCAATGCCATTCAGGATGAACGGCTGACACCGGGGAACCCGGCGATCGGCTCAGCAGAAGAAGCCGATTCGGTGACCACCGCCGTGCAGCAGCAACTGGCGTTTGAAAACATCACTGATGCCAATGGCCTGACCAGCATTGAAGCCAGCCCGGTGCTCGATGCCCTGCAAAGTGACCGGACACCGACGCTTTAATCCGTGCAAAGTATGGGCGGTGTTTTAACCGGATATATCTGATAAAAGCGGCTGACTCGTCAGCCGCTTTTTGGTTGTGCAGGCATATTAAACTGCAAATACAGATTGATCTGGTTCGCCACCAGCTGCAATTCCTCGAACTGGCGTTCGGTAAGTGACGCACCATCGTTATCCGCGTAGATCACCCCCACCAGCCGTTCCGGTGATTGCACCGGCACCATCATCCCGTCAACAGGACCAAGCAACCGCCGCATGACGCCGTCGGTGGGTGTTTTGCGGCGGTACCACCGGGGTTCCGGCGCTTTCAGGAACAAAGTCAGTGATTCATCCTGCTGCAGGGTGCTCAGATCGAGCTTCAACACATCGCGCCAGCGGGCGACATCGTCGCCGGCAACGATGACCGGTTCAAGCCGGTGATCCCGTGCGGAGCTCAACCACAGGGCCACCCGCCCAAAACCGGCGCCCCGATGCAAGGCATGAACCGCCAGTTGCAGCAGGCGGGGCAAGGGTTCGACATCCATGATGCAGCGGCTGATGCGATTCAGAAAGCGCTGCATATCGTAGTCGGTCGCTTTAACGTCGGGAGCGTCGCCCTCTATGGCTTCGCGTTGTGGTAAGGCTTGCAGCAGTCGCTCGGCGCCGTAAGTGGTGGCTACCGACGAGGCCTCTTCTGCCATCAGCAAAATATGCTCGCGCACATCGACACTGCTCCGGCCCTGAAACTGGCTGATGCGCTGAATAACCTTGCGCATCTCAGGATGGTCGATGCCCAGATGAATGGTCTGGCTGATTTCATCGCCAAACTGAACCGAGCGCACCCAGGGGTCGGCACTGTGAGTGTCATCACTGGCTTTCAGTACCAGATCCCCCAGCCCCCACTCCTGAATCAACGCCCGGTTCAGGGTTTTGACTCCGACACCCAGATGCTCCAGCGCAAGGCTGTGTGCCTCGGCCGGACTCAGATCGCGTGCAGCCATAAAGGTTTCAACTTCAGGCCGACCCGTGGCCAGCAAGGCCAGATCACCGAGACGCAGCAACAGGGCGGCTATAAAGACTTCTTCATGATCGTCGCTGTTCAACTGCTGCGCGATGGCGCGCGCTTGCACGGCGGCATGGAAAGAACGGGCCAGGTTATTGATCAGCCGGTCCCGGGGCTTGCCGTCTAGAAAGCCATCAATCAGCGTTGTGGCCAGGGCAATGTTCTTCAGATCCAGATAACCGATCTGAACAATGGCGCGGGAGACGGTCTTGATCGGGCTGAAGCTGCGGTTGTAATGCACCGAGTTGGCGACTTTGAGCACCTGAGAGGTGAGGTCGGCGTCGCGCAGCACGATCTGGGTGAATTCATCGGCGCTGCTGTCGTCGTCGTCACTGAGTTCACAGATGGCCTTCACCACCGAGTTTAATGACGGCAAATCGAGCTTGGCGATCACTTTCAGCCAGGCTTTAAGGCCTCGTACGTCAGTCATGGCGGGCCCCGTTGCAGTGGATATGGCTGGGTGTCTGCCTGCCAATGGCGGCAAACGTTAAGCGGGTATCCCTGCCCGGCCCCGGGGTTGGTTGTTCCAACGACCCGGGAACACAGTCTTGAATCATCAGTATAGCCGGATTATGGCGCTTCCGGTGTGGTACCAGACTCCAGATAAGCGTCCGGGTTCATGACTTCGTCATACATTGGCACCAGCCGCGACAACAGATCGTTCTGCGCGCCGGTCGCCACGCCGGCTTCGTCCATGGCCACCACCAGGTCGGTTACCAGGGCGTTGAAATGACGGTCATCCAAGCCCATACCCGCATGCACCTGCGCCATGCTATCGCCGGTGTACTCGCAGGGGCCGTCGCTGACCTGGCACAGCTGTTCGATCAGCTTTTCGCGAAACCGGCCGATGTCGGTCTTGGCAAAAAAAGGCAGCAGAGTGTCGTTGCCACCAATTTCGTACAACAGGTTATCGACAATGGTGGTAATGCCATCCTGCTCACCCAGGCGCTCATACAAAGTCGGCTGGGTGGGCGTAGTGCTGCAGGCCGCCACCAGGGCCACCAGAACGATGGAGGTCATCAGTCGCATGAATTCAGTCACCTTCAGTTATTGATTTGAACCGACAGATACCAGCCCGCCTGGTCATCCCAGAGGGCGACCTTGCCTAGGTCGGTATAGGCTCCGACCACGGTTACCTGCTTGTTGGGAAACCAGGCGACAAAGGCATCGCGCCAGTCCGATTCGCCCAGGTTCAGCCGGTCTGGCTTTTGGCGATATTCAACCCCCAATGCCCAGTTCGCATTCAGAAAAAGGCCTGCGCTGGCTTCGGCCATGAGTTGTGGGTCAGCGCCCGTGCCATCGCCAAACCCGAGAAAACCGGTTTCATTAGCGTCGGTATAGCGAAAGGTGCCGTTCAACAGCAAATTCCTTTCAAATATCGCATGCAGATAAAGCTTAGAGGCTGCAAAGTAAAAGTCGGTTCCTTCAGATTCAGCACCTGGGATCACAAATTGATTCAAATTCACTTTGTGTTGAAACCCAACAGATAGCTGTGGCCAGGGCTCATAAATCAAATCCCCAAAAATTCGGGCCTTTGCACCGTAAACATGCTGCTCTATGACACGATCCAGGTTTTCCACCTGCAATGTCTGCTGCGCGAAGCTGAACTCAAAACGGTTGTTAATCCCGGCATGCACCGCTGCCGTGCCCAGCTGAAAGTCCGGCAGGCCAACGCGGGTCAGGCTGGCGGCACCGCCCCACTCACCGTCGCTGCCATAGCCGCCGATTACGGCCCAGGGCACCAGACCACCGCCGGCGGCACCTTCAATCTGAGTGGCGGCTGAGGTGGCCAGAATCTTACTGCCAGCCCAGGCCGGAGCCAGTGCCAGCAGCGACAGCACTGCACCGGCCAGCAAAGCCCGATTCAGGTACCGGTTAACCATAACTAGACTCCAGTGTGGTTTCATTAAAAGCGGCGAGCCAGGGTTTCAGATCGGCAATCGCGATCGGCTTGCTCAGGTAATAGCCCTGAATGGCATCGCACCCCATCTGTTCCAGCAATTTGAGTGCGGCCTGGTTTTCGACGCCTTCGGCAATAACGGTCAGCCCCAGGTGATGTGCCATCTCAATGGTTGAGCGCACGATGTTCTGGTCATCCTGATCTTCATCGAGCTTCAACACAAAGGACTTGTCGATCTTGAGTTCGTGTATTGGCATGGTTTTCAGTTGCGCCAGCGACGAATAGCCAGTGCCGAAGTCGTCCATCGCCAGGTCAAAACCCGCATCATAGAGGCGTTTAAGGTGAGCCAGGGCGAGCTCTGTATCTGTAACCATGGCACTCTCGGTAATTTCCAGCATCAGCTGTTTGCGCTCAAAGCCCGCATGGGCGGTTCGCTCGATCACCCGGTCGATAAAGTGGCTGTTGAGAATATCCCGGGCCGAGAGGTTAATACTGACGCCAAGGTCATACCCCTCCTCTCGCCAGGCGGTCATCCGGGCAATGGCCTCGGTGACAACCCATTCAGTAATCTGGGTGATGTCACCCGACTGCTCCGCCAGCGGAATGAACTCATCCGGAAACATTCGGCCCAACTGATCGTCGTGCCAGCGCAACAGCGCCTCGGCCGAATGAATGCGGCGGTTGCGCAGGTCGTATTGCGGCTGAAACAACAGCTCGAAACCACCATGTTCGATGGCGTGCTGCAAGCGGTTGGTGACGGTTAATTGCCGCAGGTGCGATTCATCGCGCCCGATTTGGTAACGCTCTAGCGCCTGACCATGCACTCTGGCATCACTGACGGCGATGTTGGCACGACGCAGGGCATCTTCAAAACTGCCGGCCTGTTCGGGGCACATCACCTGGCCCATGCGAACATCGAGCAACACATCGATGTCCTGGTGTTCAATGGCCTGGTCAAACACCGCCAGATACCCCGCCAATGCCTGATCACACTCCCCGGCAAGCTGCGCATCGGCCAACACCAGAAACTCATTGGTGCCCACCCGGCCCACAATGTCGCCGGACCGTAAACGGTGCACCAGGCGCTCGGCGGCCAGTCGCACGATCTCGTCGGTAAAGGCGAGGCCATAGACATCGCTGAGCGCGCTGACGTTTTCCAGGCGCACCAGCACAACCACCAGCGGGTGCTGCTCGTCCGGCGTCAAGTCGGCAAAGCGCTGCGCCATTTGTTCCAGATTGGGCAGGCCTGTTTTCAGGTCGTGCCGGGCCTGGTAAAAAATATGTCGCTCGCGTTGCTGGATATCGTTCTGCATGGTGTTGAGGGTTTGCCCAAGCACGCCGAACTCATTGGTGTTTTGCAGTGACACGCTGTGCTGGTAATCACCGCTGGCAATGCGTCTGGCGGCGGCCACCAGGGTGTCAATCGGCCGGGTAATACCACGAGCTATGAACAGAGTGACAACGGCAGCGGCCACCAGCGCCGCCAGGGCGATTAACAGCATTTGAGTACGCAGCCGGGTATTCGCTGCTACCGCGTCGGCCAGCGACACCGTCAGTAAGGCCCCCAGGTGCACGGGCGGTTGATCGAGCAGAGTCGTGTAGCGACTTAGCAGGCCCTGTTCACGCAACTCCCGGGATGCCTGACTGAGGACCTCGTCGTAAGGGCCGAGCAAGTCAACATTAGCCAGAGGCTGAGTAGGCAGCGTGCTCAGCGTTTGTATGTCCGAGTTGCTGCCCGTTTCCCGTTCGCGGTAAATGAGGGTGACATTGGCGCTGGTAATGTCCCGAAACCGGCTCAGCAGATCGTTGTCCAGCAGGAACCCCATGCCGACCCAGGCGACCCGCTGGGGCGCATCCACCGGCACCATCACCATCTGATAGGGCTGATGCTCGCTCAGGGTTAACAGTGAAAACGCCGATGCCTGGTTGCCAAGGCCTGCACGCACCCGGCCAAGGTCGGCGCCAATGTCGTGGGTGCTGATCAACACCTCGCCCTGCGGCGACATCAGCATGATCAGATCGGCACCAATGCGATCACCGTGGTTGGCCAGCACGCTGATGATGGTGTCTTCTTCGTTGGTGGCAATGGCCTCGCGAAAGCCGAAATCCTCGGCCAGCAAGGTGGTTCTGTCGGTCAGTTCTCGGCTGTTTTCATCGAGCAGGGTCTGAAACACACGCTCGGCCACCGCCAGCTCTCGCGTGGCGTTCGCGCGGGTATTGGCATCCGTTGCCCGCAAAGCAGACAGCGTAGTCGCGGTGAGGGTGACAGCCAGTACAGCGGTAAAAATCAGCAGCAGCCGGGTTCGAAAGCTAATCGTCATTGGTCTTGTATTGTTGCAGTCGGTTGCGCAACCCGCCGGCAGCACCTGATGCTGGCTCTGGCTGGCGCTGGGTCATGGGCAGTTCAATTCGCAGAAGGTCTCCGGACGTATCAAGCCCGGCCAGCGGCACTGCCAGCGGGTCGTCCATATCTGGGTGCCAGATGAGCAGTTCAGCTGACTCGGGCGCTGTGAAGGTGGGCAGCATCAGGCCACCGTCGGCATCGGTCACGCCATACACCTGGCCATTGGTCACATAGATGTAGCCGACCATGGCATCGTGAATGTTGCAACCGATGACCACCAGACCGGCCTGGTCAAACTCGACCGGTGGCGCTTCGTTACCGCGAAACAACCGCAGCTCGAAGGTCTTAGCGGGCGAAAATGAATAGACATGGTGGCGGGTGTCATCGCTGTTGGGAAACTGCACCCGGGTTCCGGTGCTGATGGCAATGACCTTGGGGCTGAAGCTCAGCTCAACCTGATCCATCACCGCGACCGCCGGGCCTTCCTGGGCGGCGGAGGTTTGTGACTGCTCAATGCGTGCCACGGCGTCGCTGACGGGTTGCCCCGCCTGATCAACTAACTGCAGCGGAGGTAAGGTGGTGGCGGTAGCGGAGGCCGTCGCGCCCAGACTGAAGACCAGTAAAGGAAGTCCAGTTATAAGCCGACTGCCCGAACCGCGGGCGTGACGAACAGAACGCAACGCTTCAAACGGATTTTGCGTGAAGAACCGGCGTTGCCGGTGGCACCAACGTCGCAATTGGGAAACACACTGCATGATGCACAGCCATTTAATTACCATGGCCCTTCACTATAGTCGACCCGGTCACGGTTTGGCGACTCAAACAGCGGGTTTCCGGTGTTTTTTTACAGTGATGGCCAGCCTGTGGCCGGGTTCGCGACCGTCAGCGAAGCTGGCTCCAGTTCAACCCGTCGGTAGCGGGCGTAATGCGATAGACCGCGGCGCGGTCCTTCCCCTCCAGTATCGACAGTTGCCCGTCACTGACCACGACGGCGGCACCGTCTGTCAGCGCCAGCGTCTGCACCGGGTTGGCCAGTAAATCCTGCATCAATGGCAAGGCGCGTTGCTCGCTGTCGAGATGCGGGCAGAGCATGCCGGGCAACAGCCCCAGCCCCTCAACCCGCGTATAAGCCCAGTCGCCGCGCGAGTCGAAGCGATTGGAATCACTGAACCCGAGGTCGAACCAGCATATCGCGCCAGCACTGAGGCCACACAGCACCTTGCCGCTGGCCTCGGCTTCGATCAGCAGGCGGTCAAGCCCGTGCGCCCGCCACTGGTCCATCATGGAACGGGTATCTCCGCCACCCACATAAATCAGATCGGCCCAGCCAACCAGGTCGGCAATGGCCGACGGAGAAAGCGCCCGGCTCAGGCACAGAGCCCGGGTGTCGCACCCGAGCAAGAGACCGTAAATTTGATCGAAGGCTTCAATGTAGCCAGGTGCATCGCCGCTGGCAGTGGGTATAAACAGGGCACGGGGCTGGGCTTTCTGGGTTTGTTTGACGATGAACTGATCGAGCAAGAGGGTTTCCTGATCCTTCAGTTCACCGCCGCCAATGGCGATGATCGACATGGCGTTATGATCCTTCACATCCGGGTGGGTCGGTAGGGGTTTGCTCCCCGCTGACACCCTTTATACCCACTAAGTGGGTGCAGGATCAAGGCTAACGCTGTAAGACCACCTTTTGCATGGTTCGGCCGCGAATCTCGATCGACTCCCGGTACTGGCGGGGTGTCATACCTTTTATCTTCAGGAAGTGCCGGTTGAAGTTGGCGACGTTGGCAAAGCCGGCGTCGAAGCATATTTCGGTGATGGGGCGATCGGTCACTTCCAGATGCTCGCAAGCGCGGCTGATGCGCAAGCGGGTCAGAAAGTCGATATAGCGGTATCCGGTGGCCTTTTTGAACCAGCGTGAAAAGAAGGTCGGCGCCAGACCGAGCACACCGGCCACTTCTTCGAGGCTCAGTTCCCGGGTGCAATTGTGGATGATGTAATTAACCACGGTATTGACCCGGCCTTCCATCAATGAATCTGACTCCTCCTCGAACGAGCGGCTCGACAGCGGCCAATAATCCTGCGACTGCGCCAGTTCCGACATTATGTTGAGGAAAGACAACACCCGGGCCGGGCCTTTCAGTCCAGCGATGGTGGCAAACTCATCCATCACCCGGGCACTGGCTTCCTTGGAGAATTCAATGCCGTAGCGCGAGTCGGCCAGCATGGTTTGCAGCGATTTCATTTCCGGCAGGATCTGAATCAGCGATTGAATGCGCTCATCGGAGAAGTTGATCACCCGGTCGCGAATACCGGTTTGAAAGTCACCCAGCGAGACCCAGTTATGCGGCAGGTAGGGGCCGCATAAGAACACCGAGCCGGGCGTAAAGGGGCCGACGTAATCGCCAATAAAGGCATTGCCGTGGGTGGTCAGAATGAGGTGCAGTTCGTATTCGTTGTGGTAATGCCAGCGCACCAGAGAACTGTCGGCACCGTGCGCCAGATACCGAAAGCTGTTCTGGGCTTCATAAACGGCTTCGTATTCCGGTTTGATTGCGCTCATACAGTTCCTCCAGTCGCTTACACAGGATACCCTCCGACCGACAAATAGCCACCCTGCTGTGCTGTTACTGCTTTACCCCTGCATCATCCGCCCTGCATCATCCGTTGCAAGTAGACGTAAGCACCGCGGGAACGAATGCCGGCCAGGTGGCTGGCTACATCTTCCAGAAAGCGAGTGCGGTTATCGTCGGGGCGCTCGCCGAAAAGGGCATCCACTTTCAGCAACGACAGACGATCTGCCGAGCTGGCTTCGCGTTGCGCCTCACTGAGATTAAATTCGATGATCGGCATCGGTTCGCCTGCATCGTTAACGCCGTCCAGATACTTCAAAAAGCTGGCGAACAGCAAACTGAGACGGCTGGTGTCACCGCCAGCGGCCATGACATCAGCGAGCACGGGCATCAGATAATTCTTCAGCTTGGCATAGCCATCGGAACAGATACGCTGCTGCTGGTCGGCAATTTTCGAATTACCAAATCGTTCGATCAATTGCCGCTGATAGGCATCCAGCGGCATGTCAGCGATGGGGGTCAGGGTTGGGGCCGCATCCAGCGTCATGTAATCTTCGACCAACTGCAGGATGACCGGGTCTTTAATGGCGTTGTCCACCCGGGTGTAGCCCGCCAGATAGCCAATAAAGCCCATCATCAGATGGCTGCCATTCAACAGCCGCAATTTGGCCGTTTCATAGGGCGATACGTCGGACGTAAACTGCACACCAACCTGTTCCAGGGCCGGGCGACCGGCTTTGAAGTTATCTTCAATCACCCACTGAATAAAGGTTTCGGCGCCGACAGCACAGGGGTCGACCACGCCATGGCGTTTAAGCACGGCCTGCTGGTCAGCCACGCCGGGCGCTGGCGTAATACGATCGACCATCGAGTTCGGAAACGACACCTGCGAGCTGACCCAGTCGCAGAGGGTTGCGTCAGCCTGTTCAAGAAAGCTCAGCAATGCTTTGCGAAACACATCGCCATTGTGCGGCACGTTATCGCACGACAGCAGTGTTACCGCACCGCCGGCACCCAGCTTTGAACGCGCTTCGAGCGCCTGCCACAGGTACCCGTAGATGGTTTTCGGCTGTTCCCGGTTGCTCAGGTCGTGTTGAACATCGGGGTGATCGTGAAAGAACCGCTGCTGTTCGAAGTCGTACAAATATCCGCCTTCGGTGATGGTGGTGCTGATGATGCGGATGCCTGGCTGCGCCAGAGTGTCGACAACCCGCTGCGGGTCGTCCGGTGCGAACAATACGTCGGTCAGCGAGCCGATCACCCGGTCGCGAATGACGTCATCATCTTTCTCGGTCAGCGTATACAGCCCGTGCTGACGGGCCAGAGTATCCAGAAAGCCTTTATCGGCCGGGCGAATGCCAATGCCGCAGATGCCCCAGTTTAACTCGCCCGTACGGGCCATGTAGTCATCCAGGTAGAGCGCCTGATGCGCTCGATGAAACCCGCCAACACCAATATGGGCAATACCCGGCACCACGTCAGAGCGATTATAGGCGGGCCAGTGCAACGCCGGTGGGCAGGTATCTGCCGTCAACTCCGCGATAGCCAGGACATTCGATTGCGACACAAAAAACTCCTTAATCACCCGCCATTGAACCGGCGGGTTGCAACAAATCTGGAAAAAGACGGAGCCCGAAGGCTCCGTTAACGAGGACCCACACTACTTAACAGCACCAAAGGTCAAGCCACGAACAAGTTGTTTCTGACTGATCCAACCGAACACCAGAATGGGCGCGACCGCCAGTGTTGACGCCGCAGACAATTTAGCCCAGAACAACCCTTCAGGGCTGGAGTAGGAGGCGATCAGGGCCGTCAGCGGCGCCGCTTTCGACGCGGTCAGATTCAATGACCAGAACGCCTCGTTCCAGCTAAGAATCAGCGACAGTAAAAAGGTGGATGACAAACCACCCATGGTGATGGGAACCAGCACATGGCGAATCTCCTGCCACAGGCTGGCGCCATCCATCCGGCAAGCTTCGAGAATGTCTTTGGGCACATCCTTGAAGTAGGTGTAAATCATCCAGATAACAATGGGCAGGTTGATCAGGGTGTAAATAATGACCAGACCGGTGCGGGTATCGAGCAACGAGGTATCCCGTGCCAGCAAATAGATCGGCACCAGCACACCCACCGGAGGCAGCATCTTGGTCGACAGCATCCACAGCAAGACACCCTGGGTTCGTTTGGTGGGGAAAAACGCCATGGAATAGGCCGCCGGAATACCGATCACCATCGCCAGAATGGACGAGACAACACTGATAACCACCGAATTGAAGGCATAACGCAGATAATCGCTGCGCTCAAACACCACTGAGTAATTCTCCAGTGTTGGCCAGAAAAACAGACTTGGCGGTGAGGAGAAGGCATTCAATTCGGTTTTGAAGCTAGTCAGTATCATCCAGAAAATCGGGAAGAAGATCAGCGCCGCGACCAGCCAGGAGACGATGGTAACCAGCGTCAGTTTGACGACTTTTTCAGTATGTAACTTCATCTCGAACTCCTATTCCCCGGCCAGCGATTTGCCGACAATGCGAATCAGAAAAATCGCCACAATATTGGCCAGTACCACGGCGACGATGCCGCCTGCCGAGGCCATGCCGACGTCGTATTGCAGCAGCGCCTGGGAATAAATCAGATACGCCAGATTGGTGGTCTGAGTTCCCGGGCCACCACCTGTCGTAGTGAAAATTTCGGCGAATATGGACAGCAGGAAAATGGTTTCAATCATCACCACTACCGCCAGCGGTCGTGCCAGGTGTGGCAAGGTAATGTGCCGGAAAATAGCCACGGGTCCGGCACCGTCCATGCGTGCGGCTTCAAGCTGCTCCTGGTCGAGCGATTGCATGGCCGTCATCAGAATCAGAATGGCAAAAGGCAGCCATTGCCAGGAAACGATCAGAATAATCGCCAGCATGGGCACGTCGGTGAACCAGTCGATCGGAGTCATGCCAAAGGTTTTTGACAGGAAAGCAAAGAAACCGCTGACCGGATTCATCAGCAGGTTTTTCCAGATCAGGGCATTCACCGTTGGCATAATAAAAAAAGGTGAAATCAGTAAGATGCGCACCAGGCTTCGGCCCGGAAAGGGGCTGTCGATCAGCACCGCGATGAGCGTGCCAAGCACGACGGTAATCAACAGAGTAGAACCTACCAGCACCAGAGTATTGGACATGCCGGCGAAGAAACTGGGGTCGGTAAAGAAAAAGATGTAGTTCTCGAAACCGACGAAATTGCGCAAACCCGGGATCGTTAAATTAAAATTGACCGTCGAGTAATAGAGCGTCATTGCCAGTGGCACAGTCATCCATGCCAGCAAGAGCAGTACCGAGGGTGCAACCAGAAAGCGTGCCGCTCGGGCATTTCTAGAGAGCTGAGACATGACTAGGGTACGTCCACGTTAAGGCCTGGCCGCCTTTTCGGGCGGCACTCATCAATCAAGAGCCGGAGTTCACTTAGTTGGCTTTGGTCCGCAGCGGCTACCGGTGACGCTTCTGCAGGGTCGGCGTGAACCCTTCCATGGGGCCTAGGCCGCAACATCCATGTTGCGGACTTCCCTGCAGAAGCGTCACCGGCACCCGCCGCTCGCTCTGTACAACAATTCGAATACCGGCAATTTAGTCGCTACTACCGGATCAGTCTTGGTATCCAGCGCGGCGCATTTCACGGTTCACGACCGTATTGGCATTGGCCAATGCGCGATCAACCGTTGAACTTCCCGCCAGGGCACCGGAGATCTGCTGCCCTACCGTGGTGCCAAAGCCGCTGAAGCCGGGGATGGCGACAAACTGAACGCCGGTGTAGGGCGACGGTTCGAGGGTTGAATCATCCGGGTTGGCTTTGCGCATTTGCGTCAGCGTCATGCTGGCGAATTCAGCGGCGTCCAGGTACTCCTGGTTTTCGTAAGTAGAGACACGCGTGCCAGGAGGAATGGCGGCAATGCCGTGGCGGTCTGCAACCAGTGCCGAGTACTCTTTCGAAGTGGCCCAGGTAACGAATTTCTGAGCCGCGTCTTTCTCGTCTGAACTGACCGGAATCGCCAGAGCCCAGGCCCACAACCAGCCGCTGCCTTTTTCGGTTACCTGGCTAGGTGCGGCAGCGAAGCCGACGGAGTCCGCTACGTTGGATTGGCTTTCATCGGTAACGAAGCTACCGGCTACCGTTGCATCAATCCACATGCCGCATTTGCCGGTGTTGAACAGCGCCAGGTTTTCATTGAAACCGTTGCTGCTGGCACCTGGAGGGCCATAATTGCCAAGCAGGTCGACGTAGAAATTAACGGCGCTCTTCCATTCGTCGGTTTCCAGTTGGGCGTTCCAGTCCATATCGAACCAGCTGCCACCGAAGGCGTTGACCATGGTGCTTACCAGCGCCATGTTCTCACCCCAGCCAGCTTTACCGCGCAAGCAGATGCCGTACTGTTCGTTCGATGGGTCGTGCAGCGCGACGGCAAACTCACGCACCTGATCCCAGGTGGGTGACGCTGGCATGCTCAGGCCTGCGTCTTCAAACAGGTCGGTGCGGTAATAGGTCATGGAGCTTTCGCCATAGAACGGCAGTGCATACAGCTGACCATCAGACGACAGGCCGGCTTTTACCGACGGGAACAGATCGGCTTCGTCGTAGCTTGCTGGCAGGTTGTCCATGGGCTCGAGCCAGCCGTTGGCACCCCAAATGGGGGTTTCATACATGCCAATGGTCATAACGTCGAACTGGCCACTGTTGGCCGCGATGTCAGTCGTCAGACGCTGACGCAGGACGTTTTCTTCCAGTATGACCCATTCCAGTTCAATACCCGGGTTGGCGGCTTCAAACTCGGAAGACAGGGCTTGCATACGGATCATGTCACCGTTGTTGACGGTGCCAATAGTGATGGTTTCTGCCAGTGCGGCGGTGGTGCAGGAAACACCAATGGCGAGCGCACTCAGGCGCAGCCAGGTCGTTGGGGAAGCGTTCATTGTCATTCACCTATCGTTGTTTTTGTATGTCTGCGATTTCGGGAATCCCGTTACGGACGACACCATTAAACGAGTAAGGCGAACAACTCACCAATACTTCAACAGAAAGTTTCTGTACTTTTTTGACCTCTTGAGCTCGGTACTTCGAGGGTTAGTCTAATGCCACTGCCAGGAGTTCGCATCAGTCACCGGGTGTGTCTATCCGGGGTCGGCGTAAACCCGTCCATGGGGCCTAGTCCGCATGATATGAATCCCCTCCATGGGATTCACCCTTCGGGCTCGCTATGCTCGTGCTAAAACGCTCCCGGCGTTTTAGTCCATGCTGCGGACTACCCCGGATAGACACACCCGGCAACTGATACTTGGCCTGTTGCCAATTCAGTAAGTCGAGCCCTTTAACACTGATTCACCGCCTCCTAAGACCGTGATAAGGTAACCCGACTCTAATAACAAACGGCAAAGCCATGGACTCTAAAGAATTTGGGCTGGTTTTCGGCCAGCAGTTAACGGGAATGGAAGATTTGCACTACGGGTTCTGGGACGAAACCATTCCCGAGATCTCCGTGCTATATATGAAACAGGCGCAGCTGCGCTACACCGAACAGATAATAGAAACCATTGAAGCCCACGGCGCTGGACCGCAGCGGATCATAGATGTGGGGTGTGGCACCGGCCAGGTGCTGGTAGCGCTGAGTGAGCGCGACCATCATGTCGATGGCGTGATTCCCGCGCCGCACCTGGAAGCCCGGGTTCGCGAGAAAGTCGCCGCTGGTCATCTTGAGAGCACCGTCTGGGGTTGCACCCTGCAGGATGTGCCGGTCGATACGCTGACGGGCCAGTACGATACGGTTCTGTTCAGCGAGAGTTTCCAGTACATTCCTTACCAGAAAGCACTTTCCGCCGCGAACAGCCTGCTCAAGCCCGGTGGCCACGTTGTCATCTGTGACTTTTTCAAAACCGACCACACCGGTGATGGCCAGCCCGGCGACAAGAGTTTCGGCGGTGGTCACCCCTACACCAAATTCGTGAAAGACCTGGAGGCCTCGGATTGGGAAGTGCTTGAAAACAGCGACATCACGGCCAACACCAGCCCGAACATTCATCTGCTCGACCTGCTGTTGCGCGAACGCATCGGGCCAGCAATGGGCACGCTCGATCAGTATCTGGGTGAACGTCACGGTTTCATTTTGAAGTCGGTCAAGTGGTTGTTTCGCAAGAAGCTGGCCAAACTGAAGTTCAAGTACCTCAGCGGCCATCGCAGCCAGGCGGTGTTTGAGCGATACAAAACCTACCGGCGCATTGTCTTGAGAAAACCGGGCTGAAACCTCGTCGACAGGCTCAACGGGGGCGGAGTGTGATGTTAGCCACACGCCCCATTCCGTTCTGGGCGAACCTGACGAACCCCCTCAGAGAGTTAAGCAGCCGCCAGAGTCAATCCCGCCAGATCACACAGAACGTCCGATAACCCAGAACGGTGTCATCAAACAAAATCTCACCGGCATGCCCTCCGGCTGCCGCCAGGCACACAGGCAAGGGCAACAGGTGCTCTTCACGCGGGTGGCTGAACCGGGCTCCTGGAGCCTGATCCCAGTCGATCATTTTGGCGATACGCTGCTCCGGCGTCAGCTCCGGATTAGTTAGGGTCTGGGCCAGCCAGTCATGAAACTCGCTGTTAATGGCCCTGGCCTGGTCGTTGCCGTTGCGCATCACACTCATGTTGTGAAACGAAAACCCGGACCCGAGAATCATCACGCCGTCATCGCGCAACGCAGACAATGCCTGACCCAGCGCGATGTGCGATGCAGGGTCCAGCCCTTCGATCAGTGACAACTGCAGTACCGGAATGTCCGCCTGCGGGTGCATCAGTATCAATGGCACGAAGACACCGTGGTCATAGCCACGCGTTGCATCGGTATCAACCGGCAACCCTGCGTTGGTAAGGCATTCCGTCACCCGGGCGCGGATATCAGCCGGGTTGGTTGCCGGGTAGCGATAATCATAGGTCTCAGCCGGGAATCCGTAGTAATCGAACAGCAAAGGCGGTGTGTCGGCACCGAGCAACGTTGGGCGCGGCGCTTCCCAGTGCGCGCTGATCACCAATATCGCTTTTGGGCGCTCATAGTGTTGCGGCAATTGCCGCAGGAAGTCGGCAATTGCCTGCTGGCTGGGTTCGTTCAGCAGCGGCATCGGGCCGCCGCCGTGTGGAATAAAGACCGCGGGTGCCCTTTGGATGGTTGGCGTATTCATGGTTGGCTCCTCATCATTATGGCGCCAAGCATAGCCCTGCGAGCCGGGCGGCAACCATCAAAATAAGTTGTGCAACATCTTCACCCTATTTGATTAAAACGACCGCATTGAATGTTCATGCCGGCGATCCGGTTCACTGGCTTCCCGCCAGTGTTGCACTTCGCCTACCAGGGCTCTGATGTGGCGCTGCACATCTTCGGGCCAGTCGGCCATTTCGGTAAACATGGCGCCGTACTGATGGCGATAAAACTGGCGCAACGCTTCTTCATAGCGGGGCAGGTCACCGGCCAGAGTTTGCATAAAGCGGTCCACTGCCAGAGAAGCCTCTTCCAGTTGCACCACCGGTGACTTGCGCGCCGCTTCCACCATGCGCCGCAAGGCCGCCGATGCACCGCCTTGCTGGCGGTTCAGCCATTCCCAGTGACGTGGTAACAGCGACACTTCACGCGACTGCACACCCAGCTTGGGCCGCCCGCGCCCCTGACGTTGCTGCACCGGGGCCTCGCCTGCCTGGTAGGCCAGGCTGCGGGTAATCAGGTCGTCTGGCTGGGTCCAGTCGATCTCCAGCACTCTGGAGGTTTGATGATTCAGCACCAGCAATGATGCGTCCTGTTCGGTCTCAAGAAAGGCTCGAATGACCGGCAGTGCCTGTTCTGGCTCGCCTTCGGCTACCTTGAGGTTTCCATTGAATGCGATGACTTTCATGGGGTTCTCTTTATTTTTACCCGGAATTAATACAGTGTATCCAGATTTCGTGCGTTCGAACAGTGCTTTTGTCGTCCCTTTACAGCCGGGTGCTCCAAGGGGTTAAATGCGGGCTTTACCGACTGGAACACGGAATGATTGCCAATGCGCTCGGGCCCGTCTTTTTGCTGATCCTGCTGGGCGTTGCGTTGCGCCACTGGGATCTGCCGCCGGCCGCCACCTGGCCTGGCATTGAACGCCTGACGTATACCGTTCTGTTCCCAGCGCTGCTGGTTCACCGGCTGGCACTGGCCGATTTTGACCTGCGCGCTTTCGGTCAACTGGCGCTCACCATCTGTTCGGCCCTGCTACTGATCAGCTTGCTCTTTTCCCTGCTGCAACGCTGGCTGGCCAAAAACGGGCCAGACCTGACATCGGTGTATCAGGGCGCGGTCCGATTCAATACCTACATCGGCCTGGCTGTCGTCAGTGCCCTGCATGGCGAACCCGGCCTGGTAATTGCCGCCATGGCCATGGCGGTGATGATTCCCTTTGTCAACGTACTGTGTGTGCTCACCTTCGCGCTGACCGGCACCGGCTCGCAGGTATCGGCCCGGGGCATCGTGCGTGCACTGCTCAGCAACCCACTCATTCTCGGATGCCTGGCTGGCGTTACGCTGAACCTGAGTGGCATTGGCCTGCCGGGCTGGACCGCCGACACCGCTCGCCTGCTCGGCTCTACGGCCTTGCCTCTGGGCCTGCTGGCCGTCGGCGCGGCGCTGAACCTGCGCACGATCAGTGCCGATGTAAAACCCGTGTTGCTGGCCAGTCTGATAAAATTCGCCCTGCTGCCACTGACACTGGTTGCCTTGGCGACCCTGTTAGGCGTGAATGCACTGGGCGTGTCAGTCCTGCTGATTCTGGGCACCTTACCCACGGCCAGTTCCGCCTTCATTCTGGCGCGACAGATGGGCGGCAATGCCAACCTGATGGCCAACATCATTACCCTGCAGACGCTGATGGCCTTTCTCGTGATGCCCGCCTGGCTGGTTCTGGCCGCCAATACCGCGCTCTTCTGAAGCGCTTCTCAGGTTGACGGGGTAGCCCTTCCTGATTGCATTATTGAGAATTGCCCTTATTACCCTACAGACTCACATTACTGCGGAAGTGTCCGCCGACAAGGAGTGACCTGATGAAGGGTGATTGTTCAATTGGCCTGATCGGCCTGGCTGTCATGGGCCAAAACCTGGTGTTGAACCTGCTCGACCACGACAACAAAGTAGCGGTCTATAACCGCACTGCACAAGTCACTGACGACTTTGTTGGAGAAGCCAACCACCCCAACCTGGTAGGCAGCCATTCACTGGAACAGTTCGTTCAATCACTGGCCAAGCCACGCAAGATCATCCTGATGGTCAAGGCCGGTGACCCGGTCGACGCCGTTATCAATGACCTCAAACCCCTACTCGAAGATGGCGATATTCTGATCGACGGTGGCAACTCCCTGTTTACCGATTCGCAACGCCGCAGCGACGACCTGACGCCGCAAGGCATCCACTTTGTTGGTTGCGGCATTTCAGGTGGGCAGGACGGCGCCCGCTTTGGCCCGTCGATGATGCCCGGTGGCGATGAATCAGCCTGGCCTGCGCTGAAACCCATTTTGCAGGGCATCAGCGCCAAGACAGAGGCCGGTGAACCCTGTTGCGAGTGGATGGGCAACGGTGGCTCCGGTCACTTTGTCAAAATGGTGCACAACGGCATCGAATACGGCGACATGCAGATGATTGCCGAGATCTATGACCTGCTGCGCCACAGTGGCCGCAGCAACGACGCCATCGCCAGCCTGTTCGATACCTGGAATCAGGGCCGCCTTGCGTCCTATCTGGTCGAAATTACGTCCGACGTGCTGCGCATCAAAGACGACGACGGCAGTGACTGGGTCGATAACATCTGGGACAAAGCCGGGCAGAAAGGCACCGGCAAATGGACCGCCATTCAAACGCTGGAACTGGGCGTACCGGGTTCCATCGTCACCGAAGCCGTGTTCGCACGGGCGCTTTCCTCGCGCTGGGACGAACGCCAGGCAGTACATGAGAAATACGCAAAGACGACCTCAGTTGCCGGTTACCAGGGCCTGGAAGACGATGCCGAAGCAGCCCTCTATGCCGCCAAACTGCTCGCCTACGCTCAGGGCTTTACCCTGCTCACCGAAGCCGCCCGCGAGTACGACTGGAAACTGAACATGGCTAACATCGCCCAGGTCTGGAAAGCCGGGTGTATCATTCGCGCGAAAGCACTCGACCCGATTCAGTCGGTCTTTCAGGCTGAACCCGACCTCGACAACCTGATGCTCAGTGATTTCTTCGTCGATGAACTCAAAGGCTGCGAAGCCGCGTTGCGACGCTTGCTGGTTCGTGCGATCGAAGGCGGCGTTCCGGTACCGGCGTTGTCCAATGCACTGGCTTACTACGACGGCGTACGCAGCCAGCGTTTGCCCGCCAACCTGATTCAGGGCCAGCGCAACTTCTTTGGCGCCCACGAATACGAACGGTTGCCTGGCTGACTTTTCAGGATGTTGCTGCTGACGCGCGGTAGCGTGTCGGCACAACATCCCGCTACACTTCCCTCCAAACGCTTCACGCAAGGCACCCCGACTATGGCACAAATTGGCACCTTCAACTCGATGGAAGTCGTTTCCCTTACCGACTTTGGCGCCTTTCTCGATGGCGAGAATCTTGGCACCATTTTGCTGCCTAAAAAACAATGCCCCGAGCCCATTCACGAAGGCGACTTCATCAACGCCTTTATCTATCTCGATTCTGAAGACCGGTTGATCGCCACGCGCATCAGACCAAAAGCTGAAGTTGGCCAGTGCGCACTGCTTGAAGTCAAGGAACTCACGACCTTTGGTGCCTTTCTCGACTGGGGTTTACCCAAGGATCTGCTGGTGCCGTTTGGCGAACAACGCAAACCGATGGAAGCGGGCCAGAAACACGTAGTCTATTTGTTTGTCGACAACCTCACGCAACGCATTACCGGCAGTGCCAAGCTTAGCAATTTTCTGGCCGAAGAAACCGATGCGTACCGGGTCAACGACCCCGTCGACCTGCTGATCGCCGGACGCACAGATCTGGGTTACCGCGCCGTGGTCGATCAGCGCTATCTCGGCATGGTGTTTAACGAAGATGTACTGCAGCCACTGAGCATTGGCCAGCGCATAAAAGGCTATGTGAAAACCGTCCGCGACGACCACAAGATAGACCTGATGCTACAACTGCAAGGCCACGAAGCGCGGGTAGACATTGCCGACCGGATTCTGAAAAAGCTGATCGATAACGGCGGCGTTCTGGAACTGTCGGATCGCTCCACCCCGGAAGCCATCTACTCGGCTTTTCAGGTCAGCAAGGGCAATTTCAAGAAAGCCATTGGGCGCCTGCTCAAGCAGGGAAAAATAACCCAGGAGACCCATCGCATACTGTTGCAGAACGACCAGTCTCCAAGCAATTCTAAAGGGGGTTAACAGACGCCGACCCGGCCAGATCCTGATGGATAACGGGCCGGCCCCGGTATCGGATACTGGCGGCTCCGGCGGCATCCACCCGCAGGGCATCCTCTGCCCAGACCCGAACCGAGGCACTGCCGGCCGAATCGATAGCAACTTCCCGGGCAACTAATGCCTGGGCGTCAATATCGGCCGACCCTGAAGAATCGATCGAGAACCGATCGGCCCGACCAGCCAGAAGAGCATCCACACTGCCCGCCGTATCGAGGTCCAGTTCATCGACCGTCAGTACCATGTCGATGTCTGCACTGCCGGCGATATCAAGCCTCAGCCTGGGCGTCTGAAAGCCATCGGAAACCAGGTAAGAGCTGCCACTCAGGTCCAGTCTTTCCAGCTGACTGAGGTAGAGATCGTAACTGAGCGGTGTGCGAGAAGAGATCGTCACACCCCGGCGTGGTCGTATTTCCAGCCTGTCACCGGCCAGATTAATGTACAGCTCATCAAGCACGTTCTGCTGAGCATGAACCACCAGTTCATTGCGCTCAGACTGGTGCAAGGTAACAGTCGACCGGCCACCGATGTCGACATGCAACACATCACCCAGGGCTATTTCCGTGACAACCACCTCCCCCTCTCCCCGTACTGTATTGTTGTAGGCGCAGCCCACCAGCACAAAGCTTGCAAAGGCGGCCCAGAGGGCCCACCGGCTATTCCTGACCAGCATATCGATTTCCTTACTATTGTGATTGGTGGCGTTGCCATAGCGAGAGATGTGCCAACCAGGCATTCGGCGCTGCAAGCCAGGCACCGTGGGGCCCGGATGTGTTCATAGGCCGCATGACAAGCATACAATTAAGCAAAAACACTATTTGTTTTAGCAATATTGACCAAACAGATCAATTATTCTACTGCGGAAATGTCTTAAAACGATCACCGGCCTTCGGAGTATCGACAGCCCTGCTAGGAACGGGACATCGAGTAAATATCGGATCTTTTCCCATTCACCGTTAATGTTTCCCTGAAGGACTCACCAATCCGCATAGCCACTCTCTTGGACGCCTCATTCTCCGGATGAATCACGCTAATCAAATCGTCCAGATCAAGGGTCTCAAAGGCCCAATCTCTTGAGGCCCGGGCTGCTTCAGTCGCATAACCCTTCCCCCAGAACTTGGGAGAGATGCCCCAGCCGATCTCAATGCCTGGCCAACCATCCGGATACCAGATACCTACCCTGCCGACGAAACGCCTGGTTTCCTTTTCCTCCACAAACCAAAACCCGAATTGCCGTACCATCCAGTGTCCAGCCAGCATCGTTAAAACGTTCCAGCTCTCCCAGCGCGATAGAGGCTTACCCGTACCAAAGTATTTTGCAAAGTCGGGACTCGCGTTCATTTCTGCGAAATCGTCCAGATCTTCAGCAGATATACCCCTAAGACGTAGTCGTTCAGTTTCGATGACCGGTATGTCCATAAAACCCAACTCCACTATAGCGTTCTAATTTATTTCGTAGACCACCGCTATTCATGATTAACAGGGCTGTACTTCATAGTAGAAAAAGTGCATATCTGTCGCACGGTAAAGTTTCCGTTTGACAGTCGGCTCTTCCACCGCCACTTCCGATATCACCTTTTCCCAGAATGTATAAGCACCCTGATTTCCAGCAAGCACTCTGGTAACCCACTTTCCAGGCTGCATGGCAACTGTCATGTTAAATGCAGAGCGGCCAACCCCAGCACCCTTAAACTTTCTCAGCACAAAGAACTGGCCAATATCAAAAGTGTCTCTGCTGCCAGGGTATCTTCTGATCAAAGAAAAACCCGCTACTTCGTTATCAAACATGATCAAATAAGGATAGTGCTCTGGCTTGGACCAGTACTCGGCCAGATTGGTGAGCGACTTATCTATCTTGTAGCTACCGTCTTTGTCTGGTGGCCACCCCGTATACTCAGACATATCGTACAGATAGTACTGAAACAGGTTTTCAACATACTGGCAATGTTCTGCATGCACTAGCGATATCGACAAAAAAGACCACCTTAAATAGCAAGAAAAGCAGCGTTAACCATTATATCCCAAAGCTTTCTATACGGGTGATGAGCGCATGGTGCCGATCAATATACTCTGTTAGATCCGGGCCTGAAACCTGGTGAATTACAGAGCCAACCGTACCGCATGAATCGCAATCTACTTTACTGACAACAACCTCATCGCCTTCCAGATAACCAAGTAACTGATGAAACTCATCTGCACTGGCATTCACCATAGCGTTTACATCCACGAAGTAGCGTCGTGCCAACTTTGGCATGACCCAATACTTCCAACCAAAGGTTTCCTTTTCGAAAGAGCCACTGATGTAAGCGTTCACTTGAATCCATTCACCGATTAGCGGCAACCGTATCGCATCATCAGTCAAAATCACCTCTGGTATCACTGTCAACCTACCTTTTTTAACAAGGTACTCGCCAACATCCAGAGTGTCTTCAATCATAGCAATACAGGAAATATAGCCTACCAGGTCCATTTGCTGGTTACACCAGTGCTGCAGATCAACCACCAGAGGCCCCCAGAGCGTGGCGTCATTAAGCACCCGGGACTGGTAACTTTGTATCGCTTTGTAGAGATCACCGTATGGCAGCAGTGGATCTTCTATGCCTGGTACCTTGCTAACCCTGAAATTCCTTCCAGCAATGATCATTCGAGCCAGATCTTCAGCCTGTGCGCTCTGCAAAGACTGCTCAGCCAACCAGGCCAGACAATCCTGGGTACTGGTGTCGCAAAGCCTTGGGGTCTCTACAACCAGTGACTTAAGCTTAGCCAGCTCGGAAACTGCAGGGGAATCGCCCATCTGAAGGAAGTATTCGTCAAACAGGGCTTGGGATTCTTTAGATAGTGGCGTATCAAATGACAAGTTGAATAGCGCTAGCCAGAGAACTAGTGAACTGATAAGCGCAAACAATCCCTTCTTTTTGAAATCATCCCGCCCCAAGTTCACACTCCATATGTTGAAAAGACACACCGTCCCTAGTTCCTACAGGGCCTGACTCTGTAAACCCAAACCGGCTATAAACTGGTATAGCGTGGATCGATGACCTGACTGTGAAACTATTGCAACGACATTGCCGTTTGACTTGCTCCCATAGTAAGCGAGATATACCCTTTCCCTGGAACCCTTCAGCTACAAACAAATGATACAGATGCCCAGGCTTCTTAACAGATATATAGCCAACGATAGCACCAGATACGTCAAAAACGAGATTCAAACAATCAGCATCTGTTAGTCTCGCCAAAAATGCTTCGTGAGTTAACGTATCCTCCAGCCATGACGGCAGTGTTTCACCTGATCCGTCCAGATAGTAGTGCGCCAGTGACTTTACCAGGATGGAAACTGCCGGCACATCCACATTAATTGCTGCGCGAATACTCATCGTCTTCTCCGACCCCCTTTGCATAACGCCCGATTCAGTAGGTGTCACAACGTTTCAATCAGCCGATATAACTCATTACTCGGCGTTAGAGGCACTCATTAACAACAGGTTATCGGTAGACTCGGACTCTATAATGGAGAACCCCAGACTTGAGTACAATGATAGCGCAGGTGCATTATCCCGATAAACACGCAAGGTGACCCTTGCTGCACCAGCCTCCTGCATGGCTTTCGCCATGAGCTTATTACACAACAACCGGCCTGCACCAAAGCCTCTCGCTTCCGGTGAAATAATAATTCTGCCAAGGTGAACAGCCCCTTGTTTAACGACCCAGAATTGACCAAAGCCTATGCAGTTATTGTTACTATCATATAAAGAATAGCTTGAGCCACCTTTTACTGACAGCAGCTCAGGCAATTCTCTGGCTGAAAATGGGAACGGCACCAGTGGGCCCGCCCAACGGGAACATGAGGTCGCATCTTCTATCCAGGTTGCAATGGCATCGTAATCAGATTGTTCCGTGGTTCTCAGTTCTAGGTCCATAGAACTATCTCTCATACTTGGCGCGAGTTATAACACACGGATACAGGAGAAGCGGATACGCCTCCTTGGCGCTTGATGCCACCATAAACCTTCCCTAATAATTTAATGATCTCGACATGTCTTCGCGTTCTCTCTACGGGCACATCCCTCAGACCCACAGGCTCTCGCCACAGTGGAGTGTGGCCCTTGGCTAGGAGTTTTTCACCCAACCAATACTGAGAACATAACGCCTTCCCTTTAAAACCTTGCCGACAGAGTGCTCTGAAATATCAGATCTGAAGTACTTTATGCGCTTACTTTCATACAGTGGCGAACTGCAAGTAAACTCGCCTCCTGATGTGGGCGCCTTCAGAATGATATTCAGCCGGTAGTGCTCGCCCCGTTCCACTTTGTCTACATGGGGAGGGATTTCCTGGCCCTCACTGAACCTCAAGATATAGATATCAAACGGATAGGGCCATAGCCCGCCACCAATCAGCATTTTGTCGTACCCGGTATTCTGACGCCCTTTTTGCCATCTGAATAACCTTGAGAATATACCCTTACGCTCCAATTGCGGGAGTCCTCATTACCTTGAATGCGCCCCAACCTATGCGGAAGTGCAGATCCGGTCAAGCCTTCGGTCAGGCTTGGTGGACCATGGTCGCCCCTGCAAGGCCTGGTGAAAGGCGATGGCGGTTTGGGCTGGGTTCTGGCGGGTGCTGGGTTTGGAACTTAGGGTTGGCTCCCAGCGGCCTTCGATGCACTCAGGCCAACTGGGGTGAGCATGAGGGCAAAATAGGGCATGTTTCCTGCTATAGATTACCCATTCAGCCCCAAAACAGGGCTTCTACTCACGATCAGGCTGCTTTTTTGGGCTTTTGCGCGCGTTATTGAGGCGCTTGGCGCACCAGCATTGATCATAATAGCGGGTTCGCGGGCATGGCCGCCTCACAAAAAATATTCAAGGTCCGCCGGCACTACAACAAATGGGTCGCCAACCAGACACTGGAAGACTATGCGCTGCGCTTCACCGCGCGGGCGGGTCGTACCATGAGTATCCAGCGGGTTGGAAATACCGCCCTCGGCGCTACCGCGTTTTTGGCGCTGGAAGGCATTGCGGCGGCAGTCACGCTGAATTACGGTTTTATCAACACCGTAACTGCCATGGTGGTGGTGTGTGTGTTGTTCTTTATTACCGGCTTTCCCATTACCTACTATTCGGCCAAACACGGGCTGGATATCGACCTGCTGACCCGAGGGGCGGGTTTCGGGTATCTGGGCTCAACGCTGACCTCACTGATCTATGCCTCTTTTACCTTTATTTTCTTTGCCATCGAAGCGGCGATTCTGGCCTCGGCACTGAAAGCGCTGCTAGGCATCCCCCTGCCCATTGGGTATTTTCTGTGTTCCGTTGCGGTCATTCCCATTGTGACTCACGGTATTAAAGCGATCAGTAAGTTCCAGGTGGGTACCCAGTCTATTTGGCTACTGCTGCAATGCTCGGCGTTGCTGGTAGTCATCGTTCACGACTACCAGTCGATACCAGACTGGACTCAGTATGCGCCCGCCAAAATCCCGGGCAGCGATGCGTTCAGCTGGGTATTGTTCGGGGCCGCGGCATCGGTGTTTTTTGCACTGGTCGCGCAGATTGGCGAACAGGTTGACTACCTGCGGTTTCTGCCCACCAAGACACCGGAAAACGCACGCCGCTGGTGGTTCTGGCTGATCCTCGCAGGACCGGGCTGGGTATTGTTTGGGCTGATTAAGATGTTGCTGGGCTCCTTTCTGGCATACCTCGCCATCAGTGCCGGTATACCTGCTGAGGTTGCATCTGACCCGACCCATATGTACCAGACCGTCTTTCTGTATTTAACCAACACCCCCGCCATCGCGCTCATACTCGCGGCGCTGATGGTGATTATTTCGCAAATGAAAATCAACGTGACTAATGCCTACGCGGGCTCGATCGCCTGGTCGAACTTCTTCTCGCGACTCACCCACAGTCATCCGGGACGGGTAGTCTGGCTGGTGTTCAATGTCACCATTGCCCTGATTCTGATGGAGCTGGGCATTTATCAATCCCTTGAAGCGATATTGAGTATTTTTGCCATTGTGGCCGTCAGTTGGCTGGGGTCTTTGTCGGCCGATTTACTGATCAACAAACCACTCGGGCTCAGCCCTTCTTATGTTGAATTCAAGCGGGCTCATCTGTACGACATCAATCCCGTTGGTGTCGGTTCCATGTGTCTGGCAACGGCCATTGGCATGGTCAGCTATCTTGGCGCTTTTGGTGAAGTGGCAGCCAACATGGCGCACTTTATCAGCCTCGGCACCTGTTTCATTGCCGTTCCCGCCATTGCCTGGCTGACCGGTGGCAAATATTATCTGGCACGCCAGTCACCCGAGCTGATTCCCTTATTGCAACCGGCTGATGCGGATCATCCGGTGGCCGTGCTCACCTGCGGCGTGTGCGAAAACCGGTTCGAACAAGAGGACATGAGTTTCTGCTCCGCCTACGATCTGCCGATCTGTTCACTCTGTTGTTCGCTTGATGTCCGCTGCCTGGACCATTGCAAACCCAAGGCCCGGCTGTCACAACAATTAATCGACAGTTTACGGCTGGTATTGCCGGTACGCGCCGTGCGCTGGGTGAATTCCCGGCTTGGGCGGTTTACCGCCTTACTGCTGGTAATCACCGTGCTGCTGTCGGCGTTGCTTGCCCTGGTATACCGGCAAATGCAGCCCGCGACACTGGCTGAAACAGCCCTGTTGGAACAGACGCTGTGGTCACTGTTTTTTACGCTGTTTATTGTCTCCGGAGTCATCGCCTGGTTGTTTTTGCTGGCCCATGAAAGCCGGCTGGTTGCGCAGCGCGAATCCAACCGGCAAACACACAAGCTGATGCGTGAGATCGATGCGCACCAGGCGACTGACCTGGCATTGCAACAAGCTAAGGAATTGGCAGAACGGGCCAATGCCGCGAAGAGCCGTTACCTTACCGGGCTCAGCCATGAACTGCGCACACCATTGCAATCCATTCTGGGCTACGCCCAACTGCTGGCCGACCGGCCCGACACGCCGGATCGGCACCAGGATGGTTTGGCCATTATCGGCCGCAGCGGTCAGTACCTGACGGACCTGATCGAAGGCTTGCTCGATGTCTCGAAAATCGAAGCCGGCCGGCTCGAGCTGTATCGCAACCGGGTTGCCCTGCCAGAACTGATCGAACAACTGGCCCAGATGTTTGCCATGCAAGCCCGCGACAAAGGCATTGATTTCGATTTTCGCTTGCACGACCCCCTGCCCAAAACCGTTATCACCGATGAGAAACGGCTACGGCAAATTCTGATCAACTTGCTTTCCAACGCCATAAAGTACACCCAGGCTGGCGGCGTTTTGCTCGACATTCACTACCGCAACCAGGTTGCAGAGTTTGTGATCAGCGATACCGGCTCCGGTATTCCCGAGGCCGATCTGGAGCGCATCTTTGCACCGTTTGAACGCGTGCGTACGGCTGAATCACCCAACCTGCCGGGCACCGGTCTTGGCCTTACCATTGTGAAACTGCTGACAGAAATAATGGGGGGGCAGTTGGGGGTGGAATCAAAGCTCGGGCATGGCAGTCGCTTTACCGTCAACCTGATGCTGCCCTGGGTTACACTGTCGGATGCCGATGCCTCGCAACCCCGGCGCATTGCCGGTTATGAAGGCCGCCAGCGCACGCTGATGCTGGTCGACGACGACCCGGTTCTGCGCGGCTTGCTGTCCGATCTGCTGATCCCCCTCGGCTTCACCACCCTGGAAGCCCAGGACGCCAACGCTTGCCTCGGAATGCTGAACCAGATTTCACCGGATCTGTTTTTACTCGATATCTCAATGCCCGGCATGAACGGGCTCGACCTGGCGGCTACCTTGCGTGACCGGGATATTACCGCGCCGATCATCATGCTCTCGGCTGATGCCAAGGAATACCAGAGCACCGGCCATGCCACACCAGCGTACAACGATTATCTGGTTAAGCCCGTCACTAACCAAAACCTGCTCGACAAACTGGCGCACCACCTCGCACTGACCTGGACTTATCAGCTGCAGGAGCCGCCAGACACGGTGACCGCCTCAGCCGGGCGTACAACAAAGCACACCCCGCAACGCCCAAACCCCCTGGTAATACCCGATCACCCGGTGGTGCGCGAGTTGAAAGCCTTTGCCGAAATCGGCTACACCAAAGGGGTTCGTGCCACACTCAAACAGCTTCGCGAGTCGGATATTATTCAGAACGATACCCTCACCTACCTTGAACACCTTACCCGCAAACTCCAGTTTGAAACGCTGGTGCACTGCCTGGAGCTCGATACACCATGAACGCTAATGCCTCTTCAGCGCCGTCCCAGGTTCATCGCCCCGACACTCCCGACGTGGTGCTGGTGGTCGATGATTCGCCCGATGCCCTGAGTATGATTAACGACGCTCTCGAAGCCGAAGGCATGGATGTGCTGGTTGCACTGGAAGGCAAGCAGGCGCTTACCATAGCGCGACGCATCCGGCCCGACATTATTCTGCTGGATGCCGTGATGCCGGTACTCGATGGTTTCGATACCTGCACCGCGCTGAAAGCCGACCCCAATCTCTCGTCCATTCCGGTTATTTTCATGACCGGCCTGAGCGACACCAACGATGTGGTGCGCGGCCTCGAATGCGGGGGTGTCGATTACCTGACCAAGCCCATTCAACCCGGCGAACTGCTGGCTCGCATGCGCGTACATCTGAACAATGCACGCCTGACCTCAAGCGCTCAAACCGCACTCGACAGCACCGGCCAGACGCTGTTCACCGTGAATGCTGATGGCGCCATTCAATGGGCCACACCGCAAACCCATGCCCTGCTGGCCCGTGCACGAGCGGTCGAACGCTGGCAGCAAAATGAGCTCGCTTCGCAATTAAGACACTGGCTGGGCCATGGGCCCGAACCCGGCCACCAACTCACTCTGACGGGCCTTGATCATGCGTTGAGTATTCGCTTGATTGCACAGCACACCCATCAGGAAACCCTGCTCAAACTCGTCGACGAAGAGCGAGCCGCAGGCCCGGCTCTATTAAAAAACGGTCTGGGGTTGACCGAACGTGAATCCGAGGTGCTCTACTGGGTGGCCAACGGAAAATCGAACCGGGAGGCAGCACAAATATTGACGATGAGCCCGCGCACGGTAAACAAACATCTGGAGACTATTTTTCAAAAACTCGCAGTCGATAACCGGACCGCGGCGGCCGGAATTGCCCTGCGACAATTGGCCGAATGATGGGTTCATGTCGGCCGATCTGCGCCGTCATTTTTCTGACAATACACGCCGTAAGCAACAAAATACTGGCGGCCACAGATTCAACCAACGCAGCTAAGTTGCTGTGTTTTAAGCATAAACAGAGTTTGGCACAGCAATCGCATAGAGCGCCAGCACGGTACCGAAGGTGCCACGTCAATTGACTGACTGCTGGAGTGATGTTCGCCGAACCGCCCACTCCGACGCTGACTAACCGTTAAACGGAGTAGAAAAAAATGAACGCCGCACCCGCTCTCAGTATGGAACACGACGCCCTGTTTCGTGATACAACCCTCGGCTTTTACCTCGATGACAAAGCCGACCCGATCTTCCACCTTGGTACTGTGACTCACCTTGAAGCCGACGCCCCTCTGGAAAACCCTTCGCCTTATCGCCTCTATACGGTCCTTCAGGGTCGCTTGGGTCACGCGGCGGCCTGGCACGGTCCCGGCAATCATTTTATGGCTGCACTGTCCGACGGTCAGCCACCCCTGACGGCCCTGGGTGACACGGTTATTTTGTGGCACCTGGATCTGGCCAGCGATGCCTGGCAGGCACCGGCGGCCATGCCACTGCGACGTGCAATGACGCTGGCCATGCTGGCCGCCGATGCCGCCTACAAATCCGTTGCGCCGGTACCCGATGCGCAATTGCCAGATAAGACGACGCTGTGCGATTACCAGCACCCTGCCATTCAAAAGTGCGCCCGGGAACTCAAAGGTCGCACACCCGCCGAAACGGCTCGCAACATTTTTTATTTTGTTCAGGCCATTCCCTACCGCTTCGGCACCTGGCAGGAAACCGCGTCTACGACCCTGGCCAAAGGCGTGGGCATGTGTACCACCAAAGCCAACTTGCAAGTGGCCCTGTGCCGCGCCAGCAACATTGAAGCCGGCTTCATCGAAGCACCGCTGGAGCTGAGTGTGCTGGGCATCATTATGCCGCCGAGCTGGCGCTTGCTGATGCGCTCGTCGTTCAAACATTATTACGCCGCGATGAAGATAAACGGCCGCTGGCATTCTGCCGATGCGACCTTCAACGACGACGTCTGCGATGCCTTTGTAGAAGCCAACCCGGAGTTCGCCCAACTGGTGCCGGTTACCTTTGCTGACGGCTTCCCGTACAGCCCCTCAGCCTTGATGAACCAGACCGACCCCTTCCTGAGAGACGAAGAAGTGCTGACGAATCTCGAAGAAGAAATGAGCAAAAAAAGCCGATTTTCTATGCAACATTTCGAAGCCCTGAACACCAGCCTCGACCGCATTCAGTCGGTTTACATGCCGTTGGTTAACCAGGCACAGCAGCAGTTCCAGCCGGTTCAGACTGCCCGCCGCGAGGAGTTGGTGGCATGACCTCAAGACCCACCGCCGCTGGCCTGTTTGACTGGAATTTCCAGGCTCCAACGCCGAGCGACATGGGCGACCACGATGTGCCGGTGATCTCCAATCGCCTTGCCGGCAAGCGCGTCGCCCTGCTGGTTACCGGCGGCATTGCCGCCATGAAAACCCCGCAAATTGCGCGTGGTTTGCGCCGGCATGGCGCCGAGGTCGTCGCCTTCGCATCGGACGACGCTCTGCGCTATGTGGCCCGGGAGGCCCTGGAATGGGCCACCTGCTCACCCGTGGTCAGCACCCTGACCTGGGCGGCGGAACATTTATCCGACAACGCCCCTTTCGATGCTTACCTGGTGGCTCCGGCCACCCACAACACCATTGCCAAAATGGCCAACGGCATCGCCGATACCGTCATTACGTCGGCACTGGCATCGGCACTGGGCCGAATGGAACAGGGCCACACCAAGATCCTGATCGCCCCGACCATGCACGGCACCCTGCACAACAGTGTACTGGTTGAGAACGCCCGTAAACTCAGCAACCTTGGTGTGCATTTTGTTGCCCCGCGCGACGGTTACGGCAAACACAACCTGCCGGATACCGATGTGCTTTGCACCAGCGTCGGCCGCATTCTGAGCGAATCTCCGTTGCGAAATAAGTCCATCATGGTTACCGCTGGCCCTACCCCGGTACCGATCGACGGCGTTCGCAGAATCGTCAACCGCTTCCGTGGCCGCCTCGGCGCTGCCATTGCCGAAGAGCTCATCTGGCGCGGTGCCGATGCCGAACTCATCCTCGGCGACGGTGCCTGGCGACCAAAGACAACCCTGCCACTGACCATCACCCGCACCTTCGATGAGTACCGCGACACCGTCGTAGACCGTGCCCGGTCGGGCCTCTTTGCCGGTGTATTTTCAGCCGGTGTGGCCGACTATCGGCCCGCCGAAGCGGTGCAGGGAAAAATCACCTCTGGCCAGGCCAGCCTGCCACTCAACCTGGTACCGACTGAAAAAGTCATCGACCTGGCCTGCGAAGCGGCCCAGTCAATGCGCTGCATTGCGTTCAAGTATCTGGAACAGGTGACCGAAGAAGAGCTCATCAACGTCGCCTCCAAACGCCTGAATCACGCCAGCCTGGTCGTCGCCACACGCGGTGAAGACACCCAAGGCAAGGAGCAACGCGCCCTAATGGTCACCAAAGCAGGCGTCACCCCAGTCGAAGGCAAATACCAAATTGCCGCCGCCATAGCGGACCACCTGGAGACCCTGGCCTCGGAGGTAAAATAGACGCTATTGCCATGAGCCCGCGACGACTACCGGTAGTCCCTCTGCGGGGTCGGCGTAAATCCATCCATGGAGCCTAGACCGCAACATCCATGTTGCGGACTCCCCCGCAGAGGGACTACCGGCACTCGACGCTCGCAATGTGCTTACCCCAAACCTTAAAATAGAAACCAACCTACCAAGGTTCCGGCCGGGTTCGTCTTCAACAGCGAGCATGGAAGCTCGCGGTAGGTCTTGGGCACAGGTATGTGCCTGCAAGACCGGGTGGAAGGCGAACGCGGCCGGAGCCGACACGCGGCTGAAACTGAGTTCAACGGTCGACCACAGAACCTACGACTGGCACCACAGAAAAAGTAATCTCTCACTGTCCATACGTTAAATGACGTAGGGGCCACCGCCATCCTCCCCATACCGCCTGGCACCCCGCTGTTCAACAATCGATCGTGCTGACACACCGTCATCGATCTGATTCGAACACACACCAGGGGGAAGACAGCATGACACTCAAACCCATACTTCAGGGCCTCAGCTTTGCTGTGGCGTCCACCGTATTGAGCACTGCCGCCATCGCGGAAGACCCGATTAAAGTCGGCGTACTGCATTCACTGTCCGGCACCATGGCGATCAGTGAAACCACGTTGAAAGACACCGTTTTGATGATGGTGGAACAACAGAACGAAGCCGGTGGCCTGCTCGGCCGTCCGCTGGAAGCCGTTGTTGTAGACCCGGCCTCCAACTGGCCTCTGTTCGCTGAAAAAGCCCGGGAACTGCTGACGCAAGAAGAAGTCGATGTAATTTTCGGCAGCTGGACGTCGGTATCGCGCAAATCCGTATTGCCCGTGCTCGAAGAGCTGAACGGCCTGATGTTTTACCCGGTTCAGTATGAAGGCGAAGAGTCGTCCAAAAACGTTTTCTACACCGGCGCTGCACCCAACCAGCAGGCGATTCCTGCGGTTGACTACCTGCGCAACGAGCTGGGTGTAGAGCGCTGGGTACTGGCGGGAACCGACTACGTGTACCCGCGCACGACCAACAAGATTCTGGAAGCCTACCTGATGGATCTGGGTGTGGCCGAAGAAGACATCATGATCAACTACACGCCGTTTTCGCACTCAGACTGGCAGTCGATTGTCTCCGACATTAAAACCTTCGGCAGTGCCGGTAAAAAGACCGCCGTGGTTTCCACCATCAACGGTGATGCCAACGTCCCGTTCTACAAGGAACTGGGCAACCAGGGTGTGTCGTCTGCCGACATCCCGGTGATCGCCTTCTCCGTAGGTGAGGAGGAACTCTCCGGTTTCGACACCAGCCCATTGGTTGGACACCTGGCAGCCTGGAACTACTTCCAGAGTGTGGATGCCGATGTGAACTACGACTTTATCGACATGTGGCACGCCTACATTGGCGATGAAGACCGTGTCACCAATGACCCGATGGAAGCGACTTACATCGGCTTCAAAATGTGGGTTCAAGCGGTCGAACAGGCAGGCACTACCGATGTCGACGCCGTTGAACAAGCGATGATTGGCCAAACCGTTGCCAACCTGTCTGGCGGCACGGCAGTCATGAACAGGAACCACCACCTGAGCAAGCCGGTTCTGATCGGTGAAATTCAGGATGACGGTCAGTTCGAGATTGTCTGGCAGACCGCTGGCGTCGTACCGGGTGATGCCTGGTCCGATTACCTGCCCGGGTCGAAAATGCTACTGGCTGACTGGTCCGCTCCGTTGAAGTGTGGCAATTACAACACCGAAACCGGCACCTGCTCCGGCACCGTGTACTGAGGCTTAGACCAACTCTCCCTTGGGGCGGTTCTGCCGCCCTTCTTTTATTGCACTTTATTGATTGCCTGCGGAGGATGCCGTGAAACAAGCCTTGCTGATGTTCGGGTGCTGGCTGGCGTTGTGGTCGACCCCGACGATGGCCGAAACCGATACCACCTCGTCGTATGACGATTTGTTGATAGCGCTGACCGAGGCCGACCTCAACACCACCCAACCCATACTGGAAAAAATAGAGGCGACCGGTCACCCGCAGGTTCTGTCACTCTTTCAAACCTTACTGGATGGCAATCTGCACTTTCGCAAAGCCGACCAGGTATTACTCTCCATTGTCGATGTCAACGGCACCGACCAGTACACCGAATTTCAAAGCGGCACCGCGATTGAGCCCTTGGGGCGGCGCGATGTCAGCAAGATACGCGTAAACAATAATCTGCGAAACTTCCTAAGCAGCGCGATAGGCCGACTGCAACTTCGCAGTTCAGAGCCCGACTTGCGCAGCGCGGCTGTTTTATCTTTGCTGACAAAACTGGATGCTGCAACCGCTGACGACCTGGCCGAGCTGCGCCGCGAAGAATCCAACCGTACCGTGCTGTCATCCATTGACCTGGCACTGGCGATGTACAGTGCACGATCAGCCAACACAGTCGCGGCTCAAATCACCGCCATCGATACGCTGTCGGATCGCCTGCAACCGGAAGCGCGCAACCTGCTGTTCGATCTGGAACGCAATGCCGACAACCCCGCCGTGCGCGAAGCCGCTACCGCCGCCCTGAAAAAAATAGACGGTAAGGTGACGTTCTATGGCTACGTCGACCAGCTGTTCTTCGGGCTTAGCCTGGGCTCAGTACTGCTGCTCGCCGCCATTGGGCTGGCCATCACCTTCGGTGTGATGGGTGTCATCAATATGGCCCATGGTGAAATGCTGATGCTCGGTGCTTACACCACCTACGTGGTTCAGCTTCTGATGCCGGGCTTCATCAACTACTCACTCTGGGTCGCCATACCGGCCGCCTTTATCGTCGCGGGGCTGTTCGGCATTCTGATCGAACGCTGCGTTATTCGTTTCTTGCACGGCCGGCCTCTGGAAACGCTGCTCGCCACCTTTGGTATCAGCCTGATTCTGCAGCAACTAGTCCGCACCGTGTTTTCGCCACTGAATCGTCGCGTCGCTGCACCGGACTGGATGAGTGGTTCACTGGAAATCAACCCGGTGTTGTCACTGACCTATAACCGGTTAACCATTCTGATTTTTGCGCTGATTGTGTTTATCGCCCTGCTGGTGATCATGAAGAAAACCGCCCTCGGTTTATACGTGCGCGCTGTATCGCAGAATCGGGACATGGCCAAGGCCATGGGCATTAAAACCGACCGGGTCGATGCCCTGACCTTTGGTTTGGGCTCGGGCATTGCGGGCATCGGTGGCGTTGCGCTGAGCCAACTAACTAACGTAGGGCCCAACCTCGGCCAGGCTTACATCATTGATTCGTTTATGGTTGTGGTATTCGGCGGAGTCGGCAATTTACTGGGTACGTTAGTCGCTGCCTTTACGCTTGGCATCGCCAACAAGTTTCTGGAACCGGTTACCGGTACGGTACTGGCCAGTATTCTGGTGCTGGTGTTCATCATCCTGTTTATTCAGAAGCGCCCCAAGGGGCTGTTCCCGCAACGCGGGAGGGCTGCTGAATGAGCTTGCTGACTACATTTCTGTCGCGCCGGAACAGCCTCGGTAGCCCAGTACTGCCCTTTGTCACCGTACTCATGTCGCTGACAGTATTAGCAACAATTGGCAACTTGTGGATACCGGCCGACTCTGTATTTCACGTGTCAACTTACACCATCACCCTACTCGGCAAATACCTGAGCTTCGCGATGCTTGCATTGGCGGTCGATATTGTTTGGGGCTATTGCGGCATTCTAAGTCTTGGTCATGGCGCCTTCTTTGCACTGGGCGGTTACGCCATGGGCATGTACCTGATGCGCCAGATTGGCAGTCGCGGTGTTTATGGCGACCCAATCCTGCCTGACTTTATGGTGTTTCTGGACTGGGATGTTTTGCCCTGGTACTGGCTCGGCATGGACCAGTTCTGGTTTGCCATGCTAATGGTCTTACTGGTACCGGGCATGCTCGCCTTTGTGTTTGGCTGGCTCGCCTTCCATTCCCGAGTTACCGGTGTATACCTGTCGATCATCACCCAGGCGCTTACTTACGCACTGATGCTGGCTTTCTTTCGCAACGAAATGGGCTTTGGCGGCAACAACGGACTTACGGACTTTAAAGACCTGCTTGGCTTCAGTTTGCAGGCCGACACCACCCGGGTTGCGCTGTTGCTGTGCACAGCCGGGCTTCTGGCCGCCATTTTTATGCTCAGCCACTGGGTGCTGAAGTCTCGATTTGGCAAGGTGATCGAAGCGATTCGCGATGGCGAGCCCCGTGTTCGTTTTCTGGGTTACCGGACCGACCGCTACAAGGTCGCGCTGTTCGTCTATTCCGCCATGATCGCTGGTATCGCCGGTGCCCTCTATGTGCCTCAGGTCGGCATCATCAACCCGGGTGAGTTTGCGCCACTGAACTCCATCGAAATCGTCGTCTGGGTAGCCGTGGGTGGCCGGGGTACTTTGTACGGTGCCGTCATCGGCGCTCTTCTGGTTAACTACGCCAAAACCCGCTTTACCGCCCTCATGCCAGATGGCTGGCTGTTCATGCTCGGTGCACTTTTTGTTCTGGTTACCCTGTTTCTGCCCAAAGGCCTGGCCGGTGTCTACGGCCAGTTAGCCACTTCATGGAAACGCAGCCGGAGCAGTGATGAGCCCCCGCAACACAACCAGGAGGCCACCTCATGACGGCATTGTCCAATACCGCCGAACTGATGCGACGCGACCAGGTCTGGCCGTTTTTACAACCGCCTGCGGCCAGCATCAATGTCGATAAAGACATCCTGCTGTATATCGAAGACCTGAACCTCAGCTTCGATGGCTTCAAGGCGCTGAACAACCTGAACCTCTACATCAACGATGGCGAGCTGAGATGTCTGATCGGCGCCAACGGCGCCGGTAAAACCACCCTGATGGATGTGATTACCGGCAAAACCCAATGCGACTCAGGCAGCGTGTTCTTTGGCCAGACCATCAACCTGCTCAGGTACAGCGAAGCGGACATCGCCGAACTCGGCATTGGCCGAAAGTTCCAGAAGCCGACCGTATTTGAAGCCCAGAGCGTATTCGACAATTTGGAACTGGCTCTGAAAAGCAACAAGCGGTTGCTACCCACCCTACTGGCCCGGCTTAGCCCCTCCGAGATTGACCGGATCGACACCGTACTTGCCACCATTGGCTTAACCGAGCATCGCTTCCAACAGGCAGGCGCCTTATCTCACGGTCAAAAACAATGGCTGGAAATCGGCATGCTGCTGGTCTCCGAACCCAGGTTGCTGCTCATCGACGAACCCGTCGCCGGCATGACCGCCGAGGAAACCGAGCGCACCGCTGAGTTGCTGACGTCACTGGCCGGTAAACACACCGTGGTGGTGGTGGAGCACGACATGGAATTTGTACGCAGCATCGCACGCACCGTCACCGTATTGCACCAGGGTTCGGTATTGGCCGAGGGCAGCATGGATCACGTTCAAAACCACCCCGATGTCATCGAAGTCTATTTGGGAGAAGCGCCATGATCAGCGTAAACGGCGTTAACCAGCGTTACGGCGGCACTCACATTCTTTGGGATCTCGATCTCGACATTCCCGAAGGTCGCTGCACCTGCATCATGGGCCGCAATGGCGTCGGCAAAACCACCCTGCTCAAATGCCTGATGGGCTTGCTGCCGATCAGCAGCGGCGAAATCACCCTCGCCGGCGAAGCCCTGCACAAGAAACCCGCCGATGCCCGAGCCCGGCTTGGCATCGGTTATGTGCCTCAAGGTCGCGACATCTTCCCGATGCTCAGTGTCGAAGAAAACCTGCGCATTGGCCTCGGTGCACGCGCTGACAAAGCCAAAACCATCCCCGACAAAATATTTGAGCTGTTCCCCGTGTTGCACGACATGCTGCACCGACGCGGCGGTGACCTATCCGGTGGCCAGCAGCAACAACTCGCCATCGGCCGTGCTCTGGTCATCGACCCCAGGGTTCTGATTCTCGATGAGCCCAACGAAGGCATTCAACCCAACATCGTTACCCAGATCGGCGATGTGATTCAAAAGCTGAATCAGGAAGACGGGCTGACCGTTGTGCTGGTTGAACAAAAACTCGGCTTCGCCCGCCGCGTCGGCCAGGAATTCCGATTGATGGAGAAAGGCCGCGTCGTCGCCAGCGACCAGATGGCCAATCTCAACGACCAACTCATCCGACAACACCTGGCCGTTTAGGAGACGCAGTACCATGAACAGTCGGGCACCGTTACCACCAACGATACAAGCCTCCGAATGGGCCGCCTGGTTAAACCTGGGTTTTACCCACGGCCCTCGAGGCACGCAATTATCGCGCTGCAACCACCAGGGCCCACTCTATGTGCAGAAACCTTTCTACCCGGAAGGGTCGGACTGCGCCCATGCGTATTTATTACACCCGCCTGGCGGCCTGGTTTCCGGCGATCACTTACAGATTGCTGTCAACGTTGACCAAAACGCCCACGCCCTGCTAACTACGCCCGGCGCAGGCCGTGCATACCGGGCACGTCCCGACAGAACACTGCAACACCAACACATATCACTCAATGCCCATGAAAACGCAACACTTGAATGGCTGCCCCAGGAAACCCTGCTCTACCCCGATGCCCGCGCTCGCCTGGATACCGACATTCACCTGAACGACGGTGCCCGGTTCATCGGATGGGACATTACCTGCCTGGGGCTACCGGCCAGCAAAAAACCGTTTCAGTCGGGAGAATTAAGCCAACGCTTGCAGGTCATTGAAAACGGCCGGGTCGCTCTGCGCGAACACCTGCACCTTACCAACGCCAACCGAAAAGCACTCAACGGCCGCCTCGGTTTTCGCGACCACAGCGTCAACGCCATCATGATTGCCGGACCATTCAACGAGCCGCTGGCACCCGAAGCAATAAAACAACTGCAACACCTATGTTCTGAGTTTTCAGGCCTGGCAGGTGTAACACAGGTCGACCGATACATTGTTATTCGAGCCCTGGCCAATCGTGCAGAGCCGGTTAAAAAACTGTTCACCCAGTGCTGGGCGCCAGTGCGGCAAGCGATATGCAATCGTTCCGTTTGCGAACCGAGAATCTGGGCAACTTAACGATAAGGCTATTGAATTAAGGCAACCAAGCAAGTGACGGTGGCTCGGGGTGCCCGGGCGGGGATATCCGAGACATGGATGTCGAGGCTAAGCCTACACGGAAGTATTCACGGCGGCCCCGCCCGGGCATCCCGAGTTACCGGTACGAACCAACGCCACAGAACAAATAGCAACCAGGAGACAAAGATGGAATTACTGCCGAGAGAGAAAGACAAGCTGCTGGTTTTTACCGCTGCACTGTTGGCCGAGCGCCGACTCAACCGTGGCGTCAAACTGAATTATCCCGAGGCGGTTGCCTATCTCAGCATGAATATTCTGGAAGGCGCCCGGGATGGAAAAACCGTGGCGCAACTGATGGGTGAGGGGAAGACCTGGCTAAACGCCGACCAGGTGATGGACGGCATTGCTGATCTGATTACCGAAGTACAGGTCGAAGCTACCTTTCCGGATGGGACCAAACTGGTCACTGTTCATAACCCGATTATTTAGTTGACCGCAAAGCGCAACGTACACAGGAGCTCCTAATGATGATACCAGGGGAAATTCAGGTCGGCGAAGGGTCCATTACCCTCAATACCGGGCGCGCCACCTTACAGCTGACCGTAGAGAACACCGGTGACCGGCCGGTGCAGGTTGGGTCTCACTATCACTTCGCTGAAACCAACGCCGCCCTCTCATTCGACCGTATAGCCGCGCGCGGCTTTCGCCTCAACATCGCCGCTGGCACGGCCGTACGCTTTGAACCCGGGCAAAGTCGCACTGTCGAACTAGTCGCCTACGCCGGGCTCCGGAACGTTTACGGTTTCCGGGGTGATGTCATGGGCGCATTGGATCAGGGAGCCCAACAATGACTACAATGGATCGCACCACGTACGCCCAGATGTTCGGACCGACCACCGGCGACCGCATTCGCCTCGGCGATACCGACCTCTGGATCGAAGTCGAGTCTGACAGTGCCACCTATGGCGACGAAGTTAAATTCGGTGGTGGTAAAGTCATTCGCGACGGCATGGGACAAAGCCAGGTCAGTTGCGATGTCGCGATGGACCTGGTGATCACCAACGCCGTGGTGCTCGACCACTGGGGCATCGTTAAAACCGACGTTGGCATCAAGAACGGCCGCATCGCCATACTCGGCAAAGCCGGCAACCCGGATATTCAAGACAACGTCGATATCATCATCGGACCCGGTACCGAAATCATTGCCGGTGAAGGCTCAATACTGACGGCCGGTGGCATCGACGCGCACATTCATTTTATTTGCCCGCAACAAATCGAAGAAGCACTGATGTCTGGCGTCACTACCATGCTCGGTGGCGGCACTGGCCCAGCGACCGGCACCAACGCCACCACGTGCACGCCGGGCCCCTGGTACATCGGTAAAATGCTGCAAGCCACCGACGCCATGCCCATGAACCTGGGCTTTATGGGTAAAGGTAACGCGAGCCAGCCCGTGGCGCTTGAAGAACAGTTACTCGCCGGCGCGTGCGGATTAAAACTGCACGAAGACTGGGGTACCACACCAGCGGCCATCGACACCTGTCTGAGCGTCGCTGACCGCTACGACGTTCAGATCGCGATTCACACCGACACCCTGAACGAAAGCGGCTTTGTCGACGATACCATCAACGCCTTCAAAGGCCGGGTCATACATACCTACCACACCGAAGGCGCAGGCGGTGGACACGCACCCGACATCATCAAAGCCTGTGCGTATTCCAACGTATTGCCTTCATCGACCAACCCAACCCGGCCTTACACCGTCAACACGGTCGATGAGCACCTCGACATGCTGATGGTCTGCCATCACCTCGATTCGAAAATACCCGAAGACGTGGCCTTCGCTGACTCGCGGATTCGCAAGGAGACCATCGCGGCCGAAGATTTGTTTCACGACCTGGGTGCCTTCAGCATGATCGCTTCGGATTCGCAGGCCATGGGCCGGGTAGGCGAAGTGATTACACGCACCTGGCAAACCGCCAACAAGATGAAAAAGCAACGCGGCCTACTCGCCGAAGACCTTGACCGGGGTACCGACAATTTTCGCGCCCGACGCTACATTGCCAAATACACCATCAACCCGGCTATTACCCATGGTATCGCACACGAAGTGGGTTCCATCGAAGCCGGTAAACTGGCCGATCTGGTGTTATGGAAACCAGCCTTCTTTGGCATCAAACCGTCATTAATCATCAAAGGCGGCATGATTGCAGCAGCCCCAATGGGCGACCCCAATGCATCCATCCCAACGCCGCAACCCATGCACTACCGCCCCATGTTCGGCAGCTTCGGCCAGGCACCCGCTCAGTTGAGCGTCACCTTCACCAGCCAGGCGGCACTGGATGCCAACATCGGCGAACAACTCGGCTTGCAGCGCACGCTGGTCGCTTGCAAGAACACCCGAACCATCACCAAAGCCGACATGATTCTAAATGACTGGCAACCGGACATCACCGTCGACCCGCAAACCTATGAGGTGCGAGCCGACGGCAAACTCCTGACCTGCGAGCCAGCAGCAGAGCTGCCACTGGCACAACGCTACTGTTTGTTTTAATGGCCCAGTGTCGGGCTTGCCTTGTGGCGATGGCCCGCGGCGGATACCACAATTGGATTTAAGAGGAATACACCATGCTAATCATTCACCAAAGGCTGGGCACAATTTCACCGGTTTCAATAGACGCCCGCCTAACCCTGACTCACGACCAGCGTGAAAAAGGCCGACTGCGCGCAGTCAGTGATGCCGGCGAGGAAGTTCAGGTATTTCTCGAGCGAGGCAAAGCGTTACAGGTCGGTGAGTTTCTGAAGAGCGACTGTGGTAAACACATTCAGGTTGCGGGTGCCATTGAGCCCATATCCGAAGCCCATTGCCACGATTGGCAAACCTTTGCCCGTGCCTGTTACCACCTGGGTAACCGGCACGTAAAAATCGAAGTGGGTGATCGCTGGTTGCGTATTAAACCGGATCATGTGCTTGAAGCCATGCTGATTCAGCAGGGGCTAACCGTTGTCTCTGACAATGCCGTCTTCAACCCGGAATCTGGCGCTTATGCACCGGGCACTTCTCATGGGCACGCGCACAACCATTCACACAGCTCTTCACACAACCATGATGCTGGACATTCTCACAGTCACATCAAAGGCCATGCCCATGCTGACTGATATCCATCAGCTGCGTTTGTTACAACTGAGCAGTGTCAGTTTGCCCGTTGGAGGCTTTGCCTTTTCACAGGGCCTGGAAAGCAGTATTGACCTCGGCTGGGTGCGCACCAAGTTCGATACCTTCGAGGCGCTAAGCCTGCAATTGATTGAAGGCCTGGGCCGTCTCGATCTGCCGCTGCTGCAGCGAGCCATGCACAGTTTCGGCCATACCGATGTAAAGGCGCTCACCCAGTGGAACGACCTGGCTTTGGCTTGTCGTGAAACGCAGGAATTGCGACTCACTGATACCGCCATGGGTAAAGCCCTGGCTCGGTTACTGCGCAGCCTCGGCATCGAACTGCCCTTCTCACCCGCCGAACCGCTGAGCTTTGTCACTGGCTATGCCATGGCCGCTTCGCACTGGGGCATTGCGTTTCACACGGCAGCTTTGGGCTTTAGTTGGGCCTGGCTGGAAAACCAGATTGCCGCTGCAACCAAACTGGTGCCACTCGGCCAAACCGATGCCCAGCGTTTACTGGGTGAATTGCAGCCACTGATACCTGAGGCCATCGCCCTGGCCACCACCTTGGAAGACGATGACATCGGCGCGTGTCTTCCTGCGCTCGCCATCGCCAGTTGTTATCACGAAACCCAATACAGCCGCTTGTTCCGATCCTGAGGGGAGAACCAACCATGATCAATCACACTCAAACCACAACAACACAACCCAAACAAACCTTGCGCATCGGTGTCGGCGGGCCGGTTGGCTCCGGTAAAACGGCTTTGCTGCGTTCGCTGTGTTCCGCCATGCGCGAGCACTATGACATCGCGGTGGTCACTAACGACATCTACACCCAGGAGGACGCGAAATTCCTGACCCAGCACCAGGCGCTCAGTGCCGATCGCATCATCGGTGTTGAAACCGGCGGCTGCCCCCACACCGCCATTCGCGAAGACGCCTCGATGAACCTGGCCGCCATCGATGAACTGACCGCACGACACGGCGACCTGGACCTGGTGTTTGTGGAGAGCGGCGGCGACAACCTGAGTGCCACCTTCAGCCCGGAACTCTCAGATCTGACGATCTATGTCATTGACGTCTCGGCGGGTGACAAGATACCGCGCAAGGGTGGGCCGGGCATTACCAAATCTGATTTGCTGATCATCAATAAAACCGATCTTGCCCCGCTGGTCGGCGCTGACCTCGCTGTGATGGACCGCGATGCCAAAACCATGCGCGGCGACCGTCCTTTTGTATTCAGCAATCTTAAAGCAGCCCAGGGTCTCGATGACATCATCGCCTTTATCGTGCGGGAAGGCATGCTTGAAGCGAAAACACTGCCACCCGCCAAGGCCGTTGTTTAAGGCCAAACCTCACGCTTAACCCAGGAGATTCATCATGCCCCCACTCAATAAATCCATCGCTACAGCCAGCGTTTTGGCAACCACGTTACTGCCCGGGCTGGCCCTGGCCCATGAAGGCCATACCCATGCCTCAGGCTTTACCGCCGGCCTCGCCCACCCAATTGGCGGGCTCGATCACCTTTTAGCCATGGTGGCCGTCGGGTTCTGGGCAGCGCACCTGGGCGGCAACGCTCGCTGGCAGTTACCTCTGGTGTTTGTGGTAGCCATGGTCCTGGGCGGCACCCTGGCCATGACCGGGTTGGTCGCACCGTTGCTGACGCTGTCGACGGAGCCGATGATAATGGCCTCGTCTGTTGTTATTGGCCTGGTGCTGGCCGTAAACGGCAAATTGAATGCAACCGCTGCGGCAATGCTCTGCGCTGGCTTCGCCGTGTTCCATGGCCTGGCGCATGGCAACGAAATGCCGTTAGGCAGCTCGGCCATGGCCTATGCCTTTGGCTTTGTACTGGCAACGGGTGCCTTGCATGGCGTTGGCATTCTTTCAGGCCTGGCGGCCCGGGTTTTGCCCGGCTTGCATCGTTGGGCGGGTGGGTTTATTGCACTTTCCGGGCTAGCGCTGAGTGTAACGTAACCGCTTGCTGACCAGACGAACGGGACGTAGATGAATTTAGCTCACTTATGGCTCAAATATTGATCGTTTGTGATGTATCCGGGCTCACCCTATTGTGGTCGCAACAGGACGGGGATGCAGACGGCATTCCCAAACCCCTGACGTGTTAAGCCACAGAGGAGAAACTCAAATGTTTATCGACCCGGCTATTTTGACCAATTCAACCCACCACTCTGAACTGCTGGAGGGTGACCGCAGGCTCAACGTCTACGACGCAGATGTGGCCTACCATATCCGTAACGCCGAACGCATGCGTTCCGAAGCGTTTCGCGCCGCCAGTCAGCGCTTTGGTCAGTGGGTACGAAGCAGCGCACAAAAAGTTTTCCACGCGCCATCTTACGTGCGCCATGCCTGAGCTGTTCTTGCTCGGACATCCAACCTTTAATGACCGACCGTCAGGCTGACCGAACCCCATTCGTCATCAGCCTGACTCTGTTTTAGTACTCGACAACAAATCCAACTACGTCACGCCTCAGGTTGCTCACCCTAAGCACGCTTCTCTCACGGCCCTCTGATTCTGATCCGAGCAAGATGCCATTGCGTATAGGTGGCATGTTTAAACCCGCTTTTACCACGCCCCTTGCACAGAGCACAACGCCATGAGCCAGCGCCGGTCTATACTCTGGAGTCGCTTTCAACAATGGCCTGTCGATGAACAGTCACGCCTGATCGAAATGGCCTGGGAAGACAGAACGCCCTTCGATGCCATCGAGACACAGTTCGGCCTGTCTGAAGCCGATGTTATTCGACTGATGCAACGGCTGCTCAAACCAACCAGTTTCCGCAACTGGCGCGCTCGTGTGAGCCAGCGTGCCACCAAGCACATTGCCCTGCGCAATGGCCAGGTGTTACGCAGCCACTGCCCTACCCAATACAAGCACCGATGACACTGAGCAACTCCAGCAGCGAACCGGGTAACGGCATCAGCGTTGTGTGGTTCAAGCGTGACCTGCGTTTGCACGACCACACGCCGCTGCAACAGGCCATCGAATCCGGATACCCGGTTCTGTTGATCTACATTGCCGAGCCAGACTTACTGACCGACCCGCATTACGATGCGCGGCACTGGCGCTTCATCCGCCAGTCTATTCAGGACATGAACCGGCGCCTGAAACCCTATGGTAACCGGGTAGTAAAGCGCAGTGGCGATACCTTGAAGATACTGGCTCAACTGCACAAAGACCATCACATCATCAGCCTGCACAGCCACGAGGAAACTGGCCTTGCCCTTACCTTTGAGCGGGACAAGGCCGTCGCCAACTGGTGTAGAGACCACGGCATAAACTGGCAGGAAACACCCAACGGTGCCGTTCAGCGTGGCCTCACTCACCGCCACCACTGGGACAAGCACTGGCAATCCATCATGCAAGCTGAACCGGTTAATCCGGACCTGGCGCGACTCGTTCCGGTGAACGGCGTAGCGGATGACTGGCCATGGCCGGCCGACTGGCCACAACAAGCAGACCAGTTTCAGACCGGTGGGGAAACCGCAGCCTGGCATACGCTGCAGTCGTTCTTTGAGGCGCGCGGCCAGAACTACGCGAGACACATCTCCAAGCCTCTTCTGAGCCGCGATAGCTGCTCCCGTCTGTCACCCTATCTTGCCTGGGGAAACCTGAGCATTCGACAGGTTTATCAGCGATTACAGGAAGACTGGCATCGCCCGGGGTGGCATCGTGCATTACAGGGGTTCTCCTCCCGTTTGCATTGGCAGGGCCATTTCATTCAGAAGTTCGAGAGCGAATCACGAATGGAATTTGAACCGGTAAACCGGGGCTATAACACCATTGAATATCGGCAAGGGCCTAAAGCCGAGGCGGATCTGATCGCCTGGCAAACCGGTAACACAGGCTACCCCCTTGTGGATGCCTGCATGCGTGCAGTCATCGCCACCGGCTATTTGAATTTCAGAATGCGCGCCATGCTGGTCAGCTTTTTAACGCACCATCTCTGGCTAGACTGGCGATGGGGGGTGCACCATCTGGCCAAACAGTTTCTGGACTTCGAGCCGGGCATTCACTACGCCCAGTTTCAAATGCAGGCGGGCCATACTGGCACCAATACGGTACGGATCTACAACCCGGTCAAGCAATCTCAGGAGCACGATCCAGACGGTCAGTTCATTCGCCAGTGGGTGCCAGAGTTATCTGATCTGTCTGACCCTGATCTTCACACGCCCTGGGACTTGCCCCCTCTGGAGGCTGTCATGATCGGTTTTCAGCTGGGGCGCGATTATCCGGAGCCTATCGTCGATATCACCCTCACTGGCCGTCATGCTCGAGACCGTTTATGGCAACAGCGCAACGCACCGGGCGTGCAGGCCGAACAGCAACGCATTCTGGCCACGCATGTCAGGCCGGACTAGAGGTTAATCGCCGACATCCAGATTGTCCCACCCGACTTGTTCGACGAGCGCCGTCAACTGCTTTGGCCGATACTGTGAATCAGCCAAATAGCGGGCCTTAACACTCGGGTGAATTCGAATGGGCCTGTCCTTTGGCTGCAGCTCCCGGTGCAGAGGCCGCTTTAAGCGGTATACGTGTTTTCGGGTTTTGTGCAGCCTTGCCCGCACACCGTCGGTGAGGCCACTCTCCAAATGTGACTCCACACTCAGCCCAGCCGCTTTGGCTTCTTTTATCATCCAACTCAACGGCACGTCGGAAGCCAATAACCCGGTGCCTTTGTCAGGTGGGTAAGAGCCGCCGACATCTGAATGCACGCCCGCAAACCAGACTTGTTTCAAATCCACACCGGGCCTGGGAAGCCAAACGGTTGGCTCAAAATCTTCCCGCTGCTCGTCGATGGCAATAGCATGGCGGGCAATGGCCACGTTAGCCCCCATTTTGGTATCGTAAAATTCGTCGTGACTGTCTAGCAGCCCCATTAAACTGAAGGGAATACCCAGGGATCCAACCGTATCCCAGACGCCAACAAAATGGACGTTGCGCGTTGAGTGTGCATGGCGCTGCCGAAACGCAACGGCGTTTGCACCGCTCGGGCTGTTCCTGGCCACAGGGCTTTTGTAAATCTTCCAGGCTTCGGCGATTAACGGGGCATCCACTCGTTTCAGAATGCCGCAGTTATTGATCAGCCCACTCAGTGCGCGCACCGTATAAGCGCCGCGACTGAATCCGAACAGATAGATACGATCACCGGGATGATAGTTCTGAACAATGTACCGATAGCCATCGACAATGTTTTTGTGAATACCACGACCGGTGGCTCCGGCGGACAATTTGCTGTGATAAGACCCCAGCCCCCAGTCATAGAAGACATGCTGGCGCTGGCCACCCTGTTCGGGAGTAATGGCTCGGGCAAGCCTTAACACATTGCTGGGGTGATCTTCTTCGAGGTCTTCCTCGGGACGGTTCCAGGTTCCGTCCGCGCATACGATGATATTCGCCATGGCGTTGCCTCCTTGTAATAATGATCAGTCAATAGGGTAGAGCCGCGTACAGCCATCATCGCCAATGCTCTGGTTGCCGAGTATAGCCGAAATGGCTTTTACAACCGTTTCGATCGGAATCTTCATAGGGTTACTCCCAGGGTAATGTCCGCCAGTAGGCACATTACAGTAGAACGAAGGACAACAGATTCGACACCAGAATAGAGTATTGTCCGTCAGTCGGGAAAGAGCTGACCACTCAATGGGCTCACTAGGCTTGGGTGGCCTTAAACCCGGCTATGAGTTAAGCCGCCCTGGCACGCTCGCCAGCAACACCTGGGATGTGATGAATGCTTAGGTTGGCGCCCCCTCGAACGTTGGTACTTCACCTAAATGCCCCTCCCAGGCCGCCTTGCTGGATAAAAAGATGTGAGCTGTTGGCACCACGCTGGTTTCAGTGTCCAAACACCCTGCTGGGACGACGAGCAAACCGGCAATCTGAGTACCCGGCAATGCTGAACCACACACCTTACAGAAGCTCTTTCTATGACGAGTGCCAGGAAGCGTAAAGGAAGTCACCGCCTCTGCACCCGACTGCCAGGTCAATACAGCTGACTGTGAGAACAGGTTTGCCGCATGAGCCGTTCCTGTATCTTTTTGGCAGTGCTGACAATGACACTGGTAAAAGCTGTCAAAATCGCCCTTTACTGCAAACCTTACCGTGCCACAAAGGCAGGAACCGACAAAATCAGCAATAGCAACCTTTTCTTCAGCCAATCTATAGACAGTTGGTAAAATACACATAACGCCCGGCTTTTAAGCCTAGGATTGCGAGTCACCCATGCATTTTCGTCTGTGTGACCGGAGGGAATTCTTTCTCCGACAAGACGGACTAGTTGCTTTCTCTATCTTGATGGTTCAAAACCGTCATATTCGGGTAATTCTGCATTCAGGTTATCCCAGTTTGCTTTTGAAGACACAAAATTATGGGAAACCGGCCTTTCTGTTATATCCGAATCCAGAATACCCAGGCGGATTCTTAGCCTGCTTGGGTCATCTGCGTTTGAACTGTAGATAGGGGATGCGCACACTTTGCAGAAGTGTCTATTTTTACCCGGCTTAAACGAGTAAGCACCAAGATTATTTTCCGGGTCGATGACGCGAAACTCACTGGTATTGATAAAGCCATTTGTCGCATAAGCGGTTCCACTGTTTTTTCTACACAGCGAACAATGACAATGAATAATGTCTTCAATAGCTCCATTGAGTTCGACTTTTATGGCACCGCATAGGCAAGACCCATGATACATAGCTACGTCCTTTTAGATTAACTCCGAATTGAAATGTGACTAACACCTAATACACGAGTACCGATTTTTTGGCGTTTGAGTACCTAGGGAGCCTCTGAACCGGGCTTGGGTTAATTCAAATCCGCCGCGTACTTCTTCAGCAGGTCCATTGGAATAATGTCCAGTGCTTTAATATGGGTACTCTTCAGGTTGAGCCTCGGTGCCGCATTGCCCTCAACCGCTTCCAACCAGCGTGCCGCACAGACACACCAGCTGTCGCCCGGCTTTAACCCGTTGAAACCAAACTCTGGCCGGGGCGTTGACAGGTCATTCCCCTTGGACTTCGAATAGTCCAGGAACGACTTCGACGCTTCAATGCAGACGGTATGGGAACCGACATCCTGTTCGCAGGTATTGCAATGACCGTCCCGGTAAAACCCGGTGACAGGATCCTGACCGCAAATTTCCAGTTTTTCACCGAATACGTTGACTGGATCGTCCATTTCCATAGATTAAACACCCCCTGGTTTGTGATTAGCAGAACGCTACGAGGTCATCATAGGTTCAGACACCAATATAGCATTCGACCGAATAGGACCTAAGGCTAACAAATTTTTGCCGGTTGAGCGCGTGTTTGCCCGTAATGGGTTTCAGCGGTTAGATTTGCTCGCCAAGGCCTGATGAAGGGCTCAATCAGAGAGGAACAAGCGTCTCCTGAAATCGAAGCAGCTAACATTCAGCAGGCTGCCGAAGTTCCAGGAATTTCAGCAGCCTGCCAAGGGGTAGTCTCCGGGTGAATTACAGGAACATCCCGCCTGACGCTTCAATCCGTTGTGCGGTAACCCAGCGGTTTTCGTCCTGCAGGAGGTAGGCTACGACCGGCCCGATGTCTTCCGGCACGCCTACCCGCCCCAAGGCCGTCTGGCTGGCCAGAAACTGATTGAGTTCCTGGTTATCTCGCACAGCCCCGCCTCCGAAGTCCGTTTCAATCGCACCCGGTGCGAGTGTGTTTACGCGTATCCCCCTCTCGCCCAGCTCTTTTGCCAAATAGTGCGTGAGTACCTCAATGCCACCCTTCATGGTGGCATAAGCGGCGTACCCGGGTATGGCAAAACGAGTCAGACCGCTGGAGACATTCAGTATGGCACCGCCATCTTCCAATAGAGGCACCAGTTGCTGAGTGAGGAAGAAAGGGGCCTTCAGATGAATGTTCATCAGTTGGTCGAACTCGTCCTCTGTAGTTTCCTCGAACGTTTTGTGCACACCGACCCCGGCATTATTGACCAGGTAGTTGAAGCGGCAGCGCTGCCACTGTTGGTCCAATGTCTGTTGCAGTTGAGTAGCGAAGGCTTCAAATCCGGAACCCTTTGCCACATCCAGCTGCAACGCAGCGGCCTGTTGACCCAGGTCATTTACCGCCTGGACCAGCGCCGCGGCCTCCGCTTCACGTTCCCGATAGGTGAACACAACATCCACCCCCTTTCGAGCCAGGTTAAGTACCATGCTGCGGCCCAGGCCGCGGCTACCACCGGTGATCAAAGCGATTGGTGTCATCATTGTTCATGCTCCTCATTGAGTGATTGGGCATGAATCAGTTTATTGACCGAAAAATATTAATAAATAGCCTCTATTTGATTACACTGTCTGTATATCACGAACAATAGGTGAGAAATGGACCGATTGGAGCGTATGGAGGTGTTTGCCCGAGTGGCTGAGTTGGCCAGCTTTACCCAAGCGGCTGACAGCCTGGGGCTACCCAAGGCCAGTGTTTCAGAGGCCGTCAAGCAACTGGAAAGCTGGCTGGGCACACGTTTATTCAACCGCACCACCCGCCGAGTGCACCTGACCCCCGATGGCGAAGTCTTCTATGAGCGCTGCCGCGATCTGTTGGCCGATGTAGAAGACGCGACCACCCTATTCCGTCGCGCCGAGACAGTGCTGACCGGTCGCGTTCGCGTTGATATGCCGACCGGGACCGCCTGCCGGTTGGTGTTGCCACATTTGTCAGACTTTAAACAGCGCTACCCGGGCATCGACGTGGAATTAAGCACAACCGATTACCGGGTGGACCTGGTTCGGGACGGGTTTGACTGCGTGCTGCGGGTTGGGCCTTTGAGTAACTCCAACCTTATTGCCAGGCCATTGGGGCGCTTGCCAGTGGCGAGCTGCGCGAGCCCGGCTTATTTAGCTCAATATCGTACGCCTGAATCGCTGGACGATTTAGCCGAGCATAAACTGATTCACTATACCCAAACCCTGGGAAGTGGAGAGCCGGGCTGGGAGTATTGGGATGGCAGGGAATCACGGAATATTCCCATGGAGGCCGCCTTGACCGTGAACGGTACCGAAGCGTACCTCCATGCCTGCTTGTCTGGCTTGGGGATCATCCAGGTGCCTAAACTCGGAATTCAGGACTACCTTGAACGGGGGGAGCTGGTGGAAATCATGCCGGGTTACCCGGCCGAGCCCATGACCATGTCATTGTTGTACCCGCACCGCCGGGCAATGGCCCGGAGAGTGCGGGTGTTTATGGATTGGTTGGCTGAGTTGATGGCTTAAATAACAAGACGCATGACCGTTTTCATAGATTAAAACTATTACTAACCACTTCTTAATAGCCACTTAAAGTGGATGTCTCAACAATTATCACAGCGAATTGTTATAGCCTGACATTGGCTTCAGCCCATGCATCAAAAATTTCCTTTTGAACAATTTCTAGACCAAGCTTTGCCGCATTCCTCAGCGCGCGACGAATCATCCAGTACGCTTCATCACAGTCGTTCATTTGAAATTCCAAATCATCCTTTTCATCATGATGTTTTAGCCGATTACGACCGCTATTCCATTCTCTGAAAATTGCCGCTTTAGACTTCTGGTCGATGACAGGATCAAGGTCCAGAACTTTCCGAAAGGTTTTAAGAAGATAGTAAGACGCTTCGTGTGCCGGCTCTTCTCCTTGGCTAATCAGAATACCCGCCAGAACTGCGTCTGCCGCCCCCGCCAAGGTAAGGCTGCAGATAAAATCCTGCTGTAGAAATAAGTCTATGGCGCGGTTAAGCTGGGTTTTTGCCACAGCAGGCTTGCTGAACGTTCCAGCCTCCTTGAACCCGATACTCCTCAGGTGTGATTCACTCATAGCTATAACGCCCAAAGGAGCGGCGCGCTTTAGCACTTCCAGCCCGCTGGGCGATGCTGCCTTTGCTTGTTATGTTTTTAGTGCCCATGCTTGTGCATCAGCCTTTTACATAGGTTATCTAGCTGCTCTCTGCTTTTTCTAATATGAGCCTTCGAGTCCTCATAAGCCATTTGGCCCTCGCCCTCAGGAAGCGACTTTCCTTTATGCGCAATTTCCAAGATTGGCATACGCCATATGTAGAAGTCATCTGGAGAGAACTCTACTGCTTTAAAATACAGGCCACAGATCATTTGCATCTTGGTTATGGAGTCATTCAGTTTGTTCACTGACTCGCTAGGGTACTCGTAGTACTTTCCTGGGCGATCAATATCCTGTTGAGCGAGAGCGTCCATCAATTCCCTGCATGCAGAGACATATTCATTAGATGCTGAAAACAATTCTTCAATTTTTTCGATTAGCAATTCACGCTTGGAACGCTTTGACATAAACCATTGATTAAGTAATACGACAAAAATCGCTACTACCGCTGATATCAGTATTGCAACCAGTCTGGCCTGATCGGATTTATCTGAAAAGACCTCAACAATCCAGTTCAACTGGAACTTCTCCTATAAATATAACGTTGAGCACAGCGGCGGCCTGTCAGGGACGTCCGGCGGCCATCGGCCGCGAACTGCTGCGACTGGTTATGCTTGTAGTTCATTAAGGCGCTTTTTCACCGATTCAATATCAACATACCGGCTCATAATGCCCAGGCTAGCGGTACTTTGTGAGAATAGCCCCACAGCCATGAATGCTCCACCAGCAATGGCTGCCCCAAAAAGTAAAAAGCCGACCTGCACAAAGTGGTAGTTGTATGAAACTACGACAAAAGCAGTACTGGCGACCAAGACTCCAAGCCAGACCATTCTGCAAAATCCACATGACTTAGTGGCACCCTGTGATTCGTGAATTTCAACTATCCATTTAAGCGTGGCTATTTCATGCTCTACAGACTTTTCATCGGGCACTGAATTCTCCTGAGGCATAACAGTTTCTTCATATCAAATAATGCACAAGATCCAAGCCCATCAAAACCCTCGGACCACAAACCTATCCCTTGTATACCCCACCCCAGAGCCATAAACCTACTTTCCAACTCTTTCCATCAAACAAATAATTACCCGTAAAAACTAGCAAATCTAATGGCCAACCAGGATACATAATCATATTTGTTACATATCCACGGTGATATCCCTGATTCGTCGCACAATCTTTTACTCCATTCATCCTTGTCGCACCATCTTTCATAAAATCACTAGCAATTGGATGGAGCGCAAACAGACGAATCGATCAGAAGGTGCATAAGCTTCATTCCGCAGGCTATCCTCGGTTTCAATCGGAATAGGTTGAGGGAGTAAAGTTCCCGCTAAAACCCTTTAAACTAGCTACCACCCGGCCGGTTACAGGGCACACCAAGGCAAAATAAGTTGTGTTTTCACCATGTCACTCCGTGTCCGGGTTGGCAAGTTTTTTTTGGTGGGGTTGGTTGGGGTTTGGGTACTGGGGTAGGTTTGCTTCCTGTCGCCCGGGTGGCTGGCCCCCTACGGGGTAAGGGGGCTATCGCGGAAAGCGATGACTGTTCTATCTTTCGTCAAATCACATCCCGTAATCGATGGTACAGCATGCCCAGTGCGAGGATGGGTGAGCGGAATTTTGGGCCGCCGGGGAAGGTGATGTGCTTTACCTTTTCGAAGATATCCAGTCGTTTGCTTTCCTGGTGAATGCTCTCGGCAATCAGTCGGCCGGCCAGGTGGGTGACGTTGAGGCCGTGGCCGGAATAGGCCTGGGCGTAGTAGACATTGGGTTGCAGTCGGCCCACCTGCGGGAAGCGGTTGGCGCCGATGCCGATCATGCCGCCCCACTGGTAGTCGATGCGCAGATCTTTGAGGTAGGGGAATACTTTATCCATGTGGGGTTTCAGTGCTGCTTCTATAGAGGCCGGGTCGCGGCCCGAGTAGTTACACAGGCCACCGAACAGCAGGCGGCGGTCGGCGCTTAGGCGGTAGTAGTCGAGCGCGACGTTCAAATCGCAGACTGCCATATCCTGCGGCAGCACCTGTTTGGCCTGAGCTTCGGTGAGGGGCTCGGTGGCCATTACGTAGCTTCCCGCCGGCAGTACCTTCCCGGCCAGAGTGTCGTTCAGGCCCGCCACATAGGCGTTGCCGCACAGCACCAGTCGCTCGGCGCGGACTTCGCCCTGCTCGGTTGTTACACGCACCTGCGTTCCGTATTGCACCCCGGTAACCAGGCTGTTCTCAAAAATACGCACACCCAGTCCCGCGGCTGCAGCGGCTTCGCCGGTGATCAGGTTCAGCGGGTGCAAGTGACCGGCGCCATAGTCGACAAGGCCACCAATGTAGCGGTCGGACCCAACCACTTCGTGCATGCGGTCTTTGCCGATGCGTTCAATTTTATGGGCGTAACCGGTGGCTTTCAGCTCCTCATAATCGGCGTCCAGGTCTTTGAGATGCCGTGGGCGCAGAGCCAAATCGCAATAGCCCCACTTCAGATCGCACTGAATGTTAAACCGGGCGACTCGCTGACGAATGATGTCGACCGATTCATAGCCCATTTGGGTAACGGCGTCGATGCCCTCCTGCCCTAGCGCCTTGCGAAACGGTTCGAGCCCATGGCCAACACCGCGAATCAATTGCCCACCGTTGCGGCCACTGGCGCCCCAGCCAATGCGTCTTCCTTCCAGTAACACCACCTTGTAGCCCCGGTCAGCCAGTTCCAACGCGGTATTAACCCCACTAAACCCGCCACCAACAACGCAGACATCGGCCTCGACGGACTCGGTGAGCGTCGGATAACGAACCTGAGCGTCTGGGTTCGCCGTGGCGGCGTAGTAGGACGCCGGGTGATCATCGGTGTGGGTTTGGGGGTTCAGGTAGGTACTGCGAGTGGCGTGCATAAAGGGATGGCCGTCAATTATAATCGTCGAATGTTCGGTATTTTTGACACACTTCGAGCGTTTTTACAACTCCCGTTTCAAAGCTGGCAACTTACCGAGTGCCAGGGGCCGGGTAGGCCTATCCGGGGTAGTCCGCAACATGAACTAAAACGCCAGGAGCGTTTTAGCATGAGCGAAGCGAGCCCGACGGGTGAATCCCATGGAAGGGATTCATATCATGCGGTCTAGGCCCCATGGACGGGTTTACGCCGCCCCCGTATAGGCCTACCCGGTGCCTGACACGGACCAGTGCCTCCAAGCCAACCCAAACGCCAAAACGTGAGTTTTAAATAGGCATACCGCACGGTTGCCAGTATTTGCTACACTCTGTAAAAAATAATGAATGCCCGGCGTCAGGTGTCTTATCATGCCGCTTTCGATTGAATAATGCTCGTTACCGGAGGAAGCAACCCTTGGATGTGGGTGAACGACTCAAAGTTATACGCAAACAGAAAGGCCTGTCGCAGCGCGAGCTGGCCAAGCGCGCCGGTGTTACCAACAGCACCATTTCGATGATCGAAAAGAACAGTGTTAGCCCCAGTGTCGGCTCGCTGAAGAAAGTGCTGCAAGGCATTCCGATGTCACTGGTCGAGTTCTTTGCCGAAGAGGCGGAGGCCGATGCCAGCCAACCAGTGGTGTACAGCCCGGATGAATTCATGGATCTGTCGGTCAACGATGTCAGCATGAAGCTGGTGGGCAAGGCCTATGGCCGCCGCGCCCTGGCCTTTATGATCGAAACCTACGAACCCGGTTCCGATACCGGAGCCGACCTCTACGTGCATGAAGGCGAAGAAGCGGGCCTGGTCATCAGCGGCCGCTTTGAGTTGACCGTGGGCACCGAGGTGTACGAGCTGAAAACTGGCGATGCCTATTATTTCGACTCGACCCGGCCGCACCGCTTTCGAAACCCGTTTGATGAACCCTGCCAGATCGTTTCGGCGACTACACCCGCCAATTTCTAAATCACCCAAACCTCCACCGCCGTTTTTAATGGTCTATTCTGGTTCGTGTAGCGAATAACTCGCTACACCCGGATGGAGGTACCTGTGATGCACTGCGTCCGACACACCCACTGGACCTGGCTGATGGCCGCGATATTGTGGCTCACAACCGGCGTAAATGCCGACCAGAATGACGAACGACTCGACCCCCTTTTCGATGAACTGCAATCCTCACCCGGGGTTAACGTCTCCTCGGTGATTGAACAGCAAATCTGGGTGCTGTGGAGCCGGGGGCCAACAGATGAAGCAACCCGGCAGTTGCGCCGGGGCGTTCGCGCCATGCAGCGCGGTGAATTTGATGATGCCCTCGGGATGTTCGACCAGCTGATTGACGAAGAACCCGAGTTCGCCGAAGCCTGGAACAAACGGGCCACCCTGCACTACCTGCGCGGCGACATCAGTCAGTCGATGGCCGATATTGAACAGACACTGACGCTTGAACCCCGACATTTTGGTGCCCTGGCCGGGCTAGGGTCGATTTTCGCGCGTCTGCAGCAACCGGCCGCAGCGATACGGGCCTACGAACAGGTGCTGGATATCTACCCACAATCTACCCAAAGCCAGCGCAACCTCGAGCGTTTGCGCCAGGAGATAGAGGGACGGGCCATCTGAGCCGCTGTTCATCCAGATTGACGGTTTTACGGGGGCTGGGCATCCGTTTGGCGCCCGGCAATGGTAGTGTCATATGAAACAGCTATGCTTAGTGCTCACGCTAACTGCACGTGGGGGGTACATCGTATGCTGACACCCTTACCGGATATGACCACGCTATTCGACCAACTGGGGCTCGACAGCAGCCAGGACGCCATAGAAGCCTTCTTCCGGCACCATCATCTCGGGCAGGATGAAGATGTTTCCGAGGCGGACTTTCTAAGCTTCGAACAACGTCTGACGCTGACCCGGATGCGCGATGACGACGCCGAATGGGCTGAGCTGGTCGATACCATGGAATCCCTGCTGCACAAGAATTCGTAACCCGTTTTGCAGGAGCTCGCTATGCCTGATGTTCAGCATCAGCCCGAACACCACCGTTTTGTAATCGAGATGGACGGTGAAACGTCGTCACTGACGTATCACCACCCCCAGGGCTCTAGCCAGGTCGATTTCGACCATACGTTCGTGCCACCCGCACTGCGTCACCATGGCCTGGCGCGTCAACTGGTCGATACCGGGCTTGCCTGGGCCAGGGAGCAGGGCTACGACATTCACGCCTCCTGCAGCTATGTGGATGCGGTGATAAAGCGCGGTGGTTAAGACGGCTCAAGCAACATCAGCCCGGCTCCGGTGTTGGAGACCGGAATGTGATAGTTCTGGTGCAACAACTTGACGTCACCTTCCAGCGCACCCCGCATCGCCAGCCACATGGCCAGCTCAACGCCCTGGGCACCGGCCGTTTCGGTCAGATCGGCGTTGGTATAACCCAGCAACGCCTCCGGGCTCGTCACCAGCTTGTCCATGCAGTACAGGTCAAACTCCCTGTTGATGAAGCCGGCGCGGGCACCATCTAGCTGGTGTGACAGTCCACCGGTACCCAGAACAACCACCTTCTCATCGCTGTCCCACGACTGAATCGCCCGCCCGATCGACTGACCCAGCTTGTAAGACCGGGACGGCTTGGGCATGGGGTGCCGTTCGCAGTTAATGGCAACGGGAATCACCTTGATCTTGCGGTATTCCTCGTTCGGCCACAGCAGCGTCATGGGCACGGTGAGTCCATGGTCAACCCGCAATTCCTGGCAGACGGTGACATCGAATTCGTCTTCTATCAGGTTGTTGATGATGTGCCAGGCAAGCTCGGTTTCACCGGTGATGGGGGCTATGGGTTGAATGCCCCAGCCTTCGTCGGCATTGGTATATTCCGGTGCCGCTCCAATGGCAAAGGTCGGCTTCTTGTCGAGAAAGAACGACAAACCATGATCGTTGTAAAACACCACAGCGATATCCGGTTGCTGCTCGTTCAGCCAGTTCCGAACCGGCGGATAGGCATCGAAAAAGTCTTTCCAGTAAGGCGTTTGTTCCAGCCCCTGGTCCATGGCTTTGCCAATGGCCGGGATGTGTGATGTGCCGACGGCACCGATGATCTTAGCCATAGTCAGTCTCCCGCCCGTACCAGCTTTTCTTTGAATGCTTCTGTGCTCATCCCCGTTTGCAAACCACCGACGTCCTGAACCGACAAGCCCAGCAAGCCCGCGAATTTCGCCAGATAATAAATACTGCCGCCGAGTTCCAGCAGGCGCAGAATATCGCGTTTGAGAATGGCTGCTTTCTGTTCGTTGGTCAGCCCAAACCGATCACAATAAGCGGCTTCGTCCGCTTTAAAGGCTTCACGGGAACTGGCCTCATTGAAGGAGTAACACATCTTGTTCAGGTTATAGCCCTGAGTGGCTTTGGGACCATCAAAGGTGACGGTATCCAGCGGGTTCCTGGCGGCATTCATGGGGGTATCCTCTGGCTGCCTGACGTTGTTGGCCAAAGGTAGCGCTTACCGGGCTCAAAAAATTGATCCTGATCAATAACTGGGCGGTGTTAAACTCAGACAGTACGTTCGCATTATTGCAACGACCATGGGCATTACCAGTAATCGTTCCACCCTCTGAATCCAGGCCTCGGGTACTCACAACGGGTTACTGGATGCCCGGTGTGTCTGGAGAGGTTGTCGCTTTCAACCTAATCTTGAGCAATGGAACGAAAAGCTGAGCCCGCTGAAAAAATCTCAATGAACAACCAACAGGTTATCTCTTGAATAGCACTTTACCTGGGTTTCATCGGTATGACCCTTCACAGAGTCAAAGACGAAGTGCAACGATTCGTGAATTTCCATGGATTGCCACTAACCCTTGACCCCGGTCGAAGCAATGCTGGAGATAAATGCTTTTTGCAACGCCAGGTAAAATGCCAGTACAGGCAAAGTAATCAATGACAGATAGGCCATGATTTCTCCCCAGGCTGTATTCATTTGGAAAAAATACTGCAGTCCCACCATGACCGGTCGGTACTGATCGGATTGGGTCGTCATCAATGGCCAGAGGTATTGATTGTACATCACCAGGAACTTCAGGATGGCTGCGGTAGCGATAATCGGCCCCGACAAAGGCAATATAATTCGCGCGTATATCTGGAACCAGGTAGCGCCGTCGACGCGTGCCGCTTCAACAATCTCGCCCGGTAAATCCTTGAAATACTGGACAAACAAAAAGATCGTCAGTGCATCCGCCAAAAAGGGAATGATCTGTACTTGATAACTGTTCATCCAACCAATCTCGAAGCCGTCCAGCCCAATCCAGGGTAAATTGTTAACCAGCATTAACATCGGAATGGCAATCGTTTCGAAAGGAACAATAAACGTCGCAAGAATGATGGAAAACAACACCGACTTTCCCCAGAAATTTAGAAACACAAAGGCAAAAGCAGCCATCGAACAGAGAAACAGCGACAACACCAAAGTACTGGCCGTAACAAACAACGAATTGAAGACAAACCGGACTATTGGTACCCGCTCCCACGCTTCGCGGTAGTTGTCCAGCGAGATATCACCTACCGGTAAAAAAGCGCGAATGGAGGTACTGTCCTGCAGTAACTGCAAGTCCGGTTTTAACGAGGACACCACCATGAACACGACCGGGAAGATAAAAATCAATGCCACCCAGATAAGCAGTAAGTAACGCACGGCCAATGAGAGCTTGGAGTAACGATCCATTAGTTCTTCTCCCGGGTCAGGTAACGTTGGAACAGCGAAATCGCTAGCACAAATACAAACAGCACTACTGACAGCGCTGAACCACCAGCGATATCCTGTTTGCCGTAGCCTCGCTGCACAGCCTGATAGACCAACGTTTGGGTGCTGTCGAGCGGGCCGCCCCGGGTCATAACATCTACCTGAGCAAAGAGCGCAAAGGCTTGCATGGTGATTACCACCATGACCAGAATGGCCGTGTTACGCAGGCCGGGCCAAGTCACATAACGGAACGTCTGCCAGCCATTGGCGCCGAGCTGCGTTGCCGCCTCATACAGCTCTTTGGGTATGGTTTGCAGACCTGATAACCAAATCACCATGTGAAACCCTACGGCCTGCCAGATCGACATCGCCATAATGGACCCCAGCGCGGTATCGGGGTTGCCCAGCCAGTCCACCGGCTTAAAAGCCCCGAAGGTGACAAATTGCAACAGGCTGTTAAGCAGTCCGTTTTCACCATCGTAGATAAAGCGCCATAGAAAAGAGATCACAACGATGGAAATGACCACTGGCATGAAATAGATCGCTCGAAATACGTTCACCCCTCTCAATTTTTGGTTGATCATCAGCGCCAGCAGCAATGCAATAAACGCCTGGGTCGGTGCCACAATGCTGACAAACAGAACGGTGTTCACCAGGGCTTTCATAAACACGACATCGGAAGCTAATACCACGAATTGACTGTCGTTAAACCAGGGCAGGGTTAGCCAGCGACGCTTGCCATCCAGGTTGGGATAATCCGGGTTGTTGCGTGTGAATTGACGCAAGCGGGGAAATTGAGTTTCACCATCTTCTACCACAACGGCACCACTGACATCCCGTTCGGGCTCCAGTACGAAAGTGCTCAGCCCGAGCATGTCCTGAAAGTTGTCCAGGCCCACCCATTCGGTTTCATTAGGCGACATCAACCGCTGGTTGGTAAACGACAGAATGAACGCCAAAAGGAAAGGAATGACCAGGAACAACGTGATCAAACTAAACGCAGGAAACGCCATCAACCAACCGGCAAGGTTTTGCTTGTTAAAACCGGATTTATTGACCTTAACTGTCCTTTCCCCGGACAACGCCGCCCCCTCAGGGGCAGCTGTCGTGTCGGTGAATGTAGACTTAACGGTATCCATTGTTCTTTTCCAGGTCGTCATTGATGGCGTCGGTTGCTGCATCCAGCGTATCGGCAACGTCGGCACCATTGGCAAGGTCACGCAGCGCCTTCTCGAATTCGAGAGAGGCCACGCCGTATCCCGGTGTGATAACGCGATTGCGTGCCTGTTCATTGCTCAGTTCGTAAAAGACCTCAAGATCACCGCCTGCTGCGTAGTCGCTGGTCATTGTTGCCGCACTTTCAGTGGCTGGAATCAGACCGGTGGTATTGGAGAAAGCTGCCACGTATTTGTCTTTCAGTGCAAACTGGATAAACGCGTTGGCGCCTTCCTGCTTGTCGGACGATTTGGTCACCGCAAACTGCCAGGAACCAGAGCCGATAAAGGACCCTTCGCCCATATCCGGTGCGGGTAGAAGCAGTAGATCGTCGCCAAATTGCGCTAACGCGGCTGGTGCCGCCCAGTTACCATTCCACTGCAAGGCGTAATCACCATTCAGGAAACCGGTCTCTCGGTCACCGCCATCCTGTGACGTGCCTGGCGTCCACTCCTGCTCAAACAGCATTTGCCACCACTCGCCGAATTCAATACCGGCGCTGCCATTCAATACGCCTTCGGCTGTTGGCACTGAGGGGTCCATCAGGTCGCCGCCAAAACTGTGCAGGAAAGGACCAAAGGCGTATGAATACCACTCCCCTGTCGAAGCCATTCCCAGATCCAGCGGGTATTTGAAGTCACCGCTGGCATCGAGATTTGCCAGCGCGCTATTGAATTCATCCTTGGTCCAGGGGCTTTCGAGCGTTGGAATTCGGATGTTGTGCTTCTCCAGGACCGAACGACGCGCAAACATGGCAACCGCGGCGTCCCAAAAGCCGATGGAGTAAAGCTCGCCCTCATACCGGCCGATCGTACCAGGCAGAAACCCTGCCAACTGGTCTTCCTGTATATCCAACGGTGCCAGGTATCCGGACCAGGCCCAGTTCGGCATGACTGGAGCATCCACATCGAGGATATCCGGCAGATTATCCGATAGACCGGCTGCGACGATGGACGAGTTGTAAGAGTTCTGAGGGAAAGACTGAATTTCAACTGCCCAGTCATTCTGGCTAGCATTGAAGTCGCTGATAATGGAGCCGAGAACTTCCATTTCGGCCGGGTTCCCGGCGCCGTGGTACCACAGGCTCAGTGTTTCGGTAGCGACTGCGGAACAGGATACGGACGCAGCCATTGCTGCCAGTGCGATGCGCTTCATGGCTGAAGCACTCTGCTGCTTGCTGAACGTGTTTGTCATGGCATTACACCTTAGATTGTTGTTGTAATTGCAGTTTGATCGTCTCAAATGACAATGTTGTCAATTTGTGGGGCTATTTTTACCCCTCCAATGACATTGTTGTCAATTGGAAAATGTTTCAGTTTGTAATTCCGACAACTCGATTACTTGGGATAGGTATCATAGGGCAGTTAGCCTATACGAGCTAAGTTATGCAGGTCTGTTGACAATCTGCTGGCTTTGCATAAACATGGCAATGTCTAACGTTGTCATCAGAGAGTTATATGGCCAACATTCATGATGTCGCCCAGTTGGCCGGTGTCTCCATCAAAACGGTATCGCGAGTCATCAATAACGAGCCGTCCATTAAGGACACCACCCGGGCCAAAGTAGAAGCCGCGATTAAAAAACTGGATTACCGGCCGCACGCTGGTGCGCGAGCCATGCGTTCCAGTAAGTCCGGCATCATCGGCATGATCACAGGTGTCTTGTCCGCTGCGACTCACGACCCGCTGGAATCCGGCCTATCGGCCATGCACCTGGTGCGAGCCGTTCAGGAAGGGTGTCGACGCGATGGCCGAATCCTGATGATCGCCGACAGCCCAGGCTCATCCGAAGAAGTCGCAGAGCTGCTGCGCAAGTTTCAATCGCATCGGGTTGAGGGTGTCATTTATGCAGCGGACTATCATCAGCAGGTCTTATTCCCCCATTCAGAGAACTTCCCGCTAGTGTTGGCCAACTGTTTTGATGCCATGCAAACCCCGGCCGTTGTCCCCGACGACGCTCAGGGTCAGGAGATCGCCACGCGCTATTTAATCGAGCAGGGCCACCGACGTCTGGCCTACATCGGTCTGCCGGATAACATGGTGGCTTCCAGGTTGCGACTGAACGGTTTTCTGAAAGGTTGCCGGGAAGGTGGTCTGGATGATCGCGCCATCATCTGGCGTCAGACAAAAGAGTTCGAGCCGTGGACACCGTTCGCTGACTTGCAGGCCATTCTGGACGAGTTACTGACGCGGGCGGAGCCACCGACCGCTTTTTGTTTCGGCAATGATTTAATGGCCATGCGCGCCATGGCGTATTTTAAGGAAAAAGGCGTTCGCATACCCGATGACATCTCAGTCATAGGCTATGACAACGATGAAATGCTTATTCGACATATGGAACATGCATTAACCACGGTCACTCTGCCCTATCGGGAAATCGGCCTGGAAGCCTATCGATGCCTCGATGGCATCCTTCAGGGCAAGCATGACGCCAATGCCGATCAGCCCCGGCGAATCGAAAGTGAATTGATTCGGCGTGACACCGTTAGCCACATCTGACACCCCCATCAAATATCCGTGAGAGGCGCTTGCCTCTCTTTTTCCACAGGAAGCATGACATGTTCGCACTAAACGATAAATGGATCTGGGATTTCTGGCTCTACCAGGACGGCGGCCAATGGCACCTCTATTACCTTCAGGCCGACAAGAGCCTGGAGGATCCGCAGTTGCGGCACTGGAATGTCAGCCAAGGTCATGCCATCTCCACCGATCTGCACCATTGGGACAACCAAGGCACTTGCCTGGCACCCGCTGAAGGCCCGGCCTGGGACGACAAGACCACCTGGACCGGTTCGGTCATTAAAGACGACAACGGGCTTTGGCACCTGTTTTACACCGGAACCTGTGAAGCCGAGCGAGGTATGAAGCAGCGTATCGGTCACGCCACCAGTACGGATGGCCACCATTGGGAGCGCGTAGGCAATGGCCTGGCGCTTGATCTGGATCCTGAACTGTATGAAGAATACGAACAGGGCCAATGGCATGACCGTGCCATGCGCGACCCCTGGGTAATGAAAGACCCCGATGGTGATGGCTGGCTGATGTATTTCACCGCTCGCGTATCGGGCCGGGACGAACCGAATGACGGAGGCGCCATCGGTCTGGCACGATCTGCGGACCTTGCTCACTGGACTCTGGAGAAGCCGGTCTATGCCGGCCTGTTTGGCCAGTTAGAGGTTCCGCAAGTATTCAAACATGGCAAGCACTGGTACTGCCTGTTCTGCACCGCTGGGGAGCATTGGTCGAAAGGCTATGCGGCCGACTCACCCACGGACCCCGTAGGCGGCACCCATTACCTGATGGCCGACCATCATCTTGGCCCATGGCGGTTAGCTCCGGGGCCTTTCCTGGATGGCGGCAACCCGGTGCCCCGTTATGCCGGCAAGATCATCCGGCAAAATGACGAACTCTCGTTCATGGGGTTCTGGCATGACACCCCGGATGGAACCTTCATTGGCCAAGTATCCGATCCAGTTCCAGTCAAGGTGAACACTGAGGGATTGCTGCATCTAACTGACTGAGATTTCAGTATTCACACACTAAAGAGTCGCCAAACTGGGTGTTGAAATTATTCTGAATAAATTGAGTCTATATTTTAAAAAGGCAGCACACGGTTTTAAGAGCATCATTGCTTAATCTACTACTGAAATCGGCGCGAGCTTATGGCGATACACCGAAACCGAACGGCGAAACGTGACGCTCAAGCCTATTTAATGGCGACATAAACCGTTGCCGTTGCTTCGTTGTTTTGGAATGGGTTGTAAAAGCGAATGATGTGGGACTCGACCTGGCTGAACACCGTTTCCAGCACGGCGATAAAATCCGGTGCCGGCGGTTCGTTGGACCAGAGCGCAAACACGCCTTCCGGTCGCAGTTGCCGGGCCATGGTGGCCAGGGTGTCAGTCTGGTAAAACGACGCATTGGAGGCGTTTAGCAGAAAGCTTGGGGAATGGTCAATGTCGAGCAGAATGGCATCGAAGACACGGCCAGGCTGCTCCGGGTCGAAGCCGGTTGGCTCGCCTTTGGCCAGGTCAAAGAAGCTGCCCTGTACGTAGCGGTTTCGCGGGTCGGCATTTAATATGGCGCCCAGCGGCACGTCTTCGGCCTGGTGCCATTCGATCACCGGCTCCAGTAGCTCGACCACCACCATGGAACGTACTTTTTCGTGCTTCAATGCAGCAACGGCGGTATAGCCGAGGCCAAGACCGCCGACGACAACATCGGCTGGTCGATCATCCAATGCGGCTAACCCCAAATCAGACAGCGCTTCTTCGGCTTTAACAAACAGGCTGGACATCAGGAACTCTTCGCCGAGCTTTACTTCGTAGATGTCGTCGTCTGTCAGGCCGGGAATTCGCCGGCGGCGCAGGGTGATCTGGCCAATGGGCGTGGGGCGGGTATCAATTTGTTCGAACAGGGGGCGCATGCGCTGGTGCCTCGTTTTTGCCGAGGCACCATGCTAACAGAAGAAGCGGACTGAGGTCGCTTGCGAGCTTACAGATCCAGCACCAGCAAGGGTGATTTGGAGCGTGAACAGCACACCGTCATCTGATCATTGGCGGCGTGTTCGGCGTCATCCAGATACCGGTCACGATGCTCGGGAGTGCCTTCGATGACCTTGGTCAGGCAGGTACCGCAAATGCCCTGCTCGCACGAGGTCAGCACATCGACATCGTTGTCGATCAGCACGTTAGCGATGGTCTCGTCAGCCGGAATGTCAAACTCCTCTCCCGTACTCGCGATTCGAACCTTGAAACTGCCATCGGCCGAGGTGTCGATGTCTTCGGCAACAAAGTATTCGGTGTGCAGATGATCGACCGGCCAGCCAGCGTCCTTGAATGTCTGCAAGGCACTGTCGGTAAAGCGCTCTGGTCCGCACACATAGAGATGCGTATCGGGCTCAACGTTTTTCGCCAGAGCGGCCATGTCTACCCGACCAGTATCCGGCTCGTCGCTGAAATAAAAATGACAGCGGTCGCTGAACGGGGCATCTTCCAGCTCATCCAGAAACGCCATGCACCCGCGTGACTTGGCGGCATAATGAAACTCGAATTCCTTGCCTTCACGATTCAGTTGCTGGGCCATGGAGTAAATCGGCGTGATGCCAATGCCACCGGCCAACAACAAGGATTTTTTGGCAGCCGGGCGCAATTCAAAGTGATTGCGCGGCGCACTGATTTGCACCAAATCACCTTCATTGAGTGCATCGTGCACCGCCATAGACCCGCCGCGTGACTTCGGTTCGCGCAGCACACCCAACTGATACCGTTTGTTGTCCCAGGGGGCATTGCTCAGCGAATACTGACGAATGGTATCCAGCGCAACCTGAATATCAATGTGGCTTCCTGCGGTAAACACCGGCAATTCACGACCGTGCGGATCGACCAGTTCCACTCGCACAATGCCATCGGCTTCGGCGACTTTTTTGTTAACCTTGACGATCATCGACAGGGTGGTTTTTTTACTCATACCAACTCCGGTAGACAGTGCGCCCGGCCAAAGTGGCCGGGCACTGTTCGGATTAGTTCAAGCCTGGAGTTCACTAAGTGGCTACATTCCGCGAAGGCTACCGGTGGCACCCTTCGCTCGCACGTTGCGAACTTCAAATCTCGAAGATTTAAGACGCCGATGCTTCCTGCTTGAGGATCTTGTCGATCATGCGGCGCGCCAGTACACCACCGCCGTCGATGTTCAGTTTCAGCAACTGACGGTCAGGGTTGTCGATCAGATTGCGTTGCTGGGCTTCCAGCATTTCCAGATCTTCCGAGAAAATCTGGCCCTGACCTTCGCGAATGGTCTTGGTCAGTTCCTGATCGTGCGGCTTGAAGTTACGGGCCATGCCCCAGTAGTACCAGATTGAGGTTTCGGTTTCGGGGGTAATGAAGTCGACCACAACGCTCGACGCTTTCTGGTCGGCCGGGGCATCGAATCCACCCTGGCCGGCAATGGCCACGCCAACGTTGATCATAATGTGGCTGGGGGGTGTGAAGCGGCTGATCTGCCAGCGGTCGACATCGGCCGTCGGTTCAAGGTCGTTGAATTTCAGGGCGTTTTGCCAGAAAGGCGGTGCCTTAATGCTTTCCATGGTGCGCTTGGTGACCACGGTATCGCCATCCTTAAAGGAGTCGGGTGCTTCGTCTTCGATCTCGGGCTGACCAATGCTGGTCGCGTGCACATAGGTCTCGTGCGTCAGGTCCATCAGGTTATCGACCATCAACTTGTAGTTGCAGTTGATGTGATAAACGCCGCCGCCGTAGGCCCAGTCCGGGTCATCAAAGAAGTCGAACTTGGGAATCAGATCGGTATCGGCTTTTTCAGCATCGCCCGGCCATACCCAGATAAAGCCATACCGCTCTTCAACCGGGTAAGCCGTAATGCCCGGAAACGCATTGACGCGCTGGCCTGGCATCGACTTACAGTTGCCGTCGCAATTCATCACCATGCCGTGGTAACCGCAGACCAGGTCACCTTCGTCATTCACATAACCCAACGACAAGGGCGCACCCCGGTGTGGGCAGAAATCGGCCAGGGCCACGATTTTCTCGTTTTGGGTGCGGTAAAACACCATACGCTGGCCACAAATCTGGCGGCCCTGTGGCTTGTCGGTTATTTCATCAGACGAAAAGGCAACGTACCAGGTATTGGTCGGCCAGGAGGCTTGCACGGTCATGGCGGTTCTCCACTGCATCGGGTCGTGTGATTGGGTCGGTCGACTCACTTGTTTTTATCCGTCGACATCAGTTATGGATCCAAAAATAGGTTTCACACCCCCGCTTGTCAATAGAAATATCAGTTTTGGATCCACTTATGTATATTTTTGGATCCAGGATGTACCTGAAAGGCTTGCGCAAAGCCCCCATTGGGCCGAGAATGCCCAGCACAAATGACTCACTGGATCCCGTTTTCATCATGACCCAGATCAGCCACACCGCCATTACCGCACTGCGCAAACACATCCGCGATGGTCGCTACCAACCGGGTGAAAAACTGCGTGAAGTACAGGTAGCCGAGCTACTGGGCGTCTCACGTACACCGGTCAGACTCGCCTTTCGCACCCTGGAACAGGAAGGCCTGCTGGAACGTACCGGCAAGCAAGGCTATGTCGTACGTGAAGTGTCGGCCGACGACGTCTTGTGCGGTGTTGAGATACGTGGCGTACTGGAAGGGCTGGCCGCGCGTCGGCTGGCCGAGAAGGGTTTATCTGCAGAGTTGAAAGACCAACTGGAACGCTGTGTTCAGGAAGGGGATGCGCTCATAAACCAGCCTCAGCTGAGCCAGGAAGACATTGAACGCTGGGGCGACATCAACGCCCGCTTCCACGCCCTGATCGTCAACAACGCCGGCAGCCGCGCCATCAGCGACGCCATCACCCGCAACAATCACCTGCCGTTCGCCTCATCGGCTTCGATCACCATCGATACCGATCACCTGGCCCAGGAGCAACGCAAACTCCAGGTCGCGCAACTGCAACACCAGCTCGTTGTGCAAGCTCTGGTCATGGGCGAAAGCACCCGCGCAGAAATGCTGATGCGCGAACACGCCTATATTGGCCTGCGTTACGGTCCGTTATTTGGTGTGCCGGAAGGGATGGCCTTGTGAGCTGAGAGCTACGAGCTGTTAGCTAATAACTCAGAACTCGCAGCTCGCAGCTCTCTTTTCTCACTTCTCAAAAAAGCTCAGGAACGCCTGGCTCGCCTTCGACAGATAGTGATTTTTCTTCCAGCCCCAGGCCAGTTCGAGCGGAATGGGCGGGTCGAAGGGCCGGGTGCAGAGCAGCGGCTCGTTCTCGACAATCATCGACAGACAGGTCGCCAGCCCCATCTCGTTTTTCACCAGGCTCTTCAACAAATCCACCAGGTTGGTCTCAAACTGCACATTCAGACTGAGCCCCTGCGCCCGGGCGCGTTGCTCAACCGAGTCGCGCAGGTAATAACCACTGCGAAACATCACCGTTGATTGTTTGCAAAACGATTCGATTGTGATCGACTCGCGCTCCGCCAAATGGTGATGCTTCGGCATACAGGCCACAACCTGCTCCGACAATTGCGAGGCATATCGAATCTGGTCGTGGGGTCTTTCAGAGCGAATCAGCGCCAGATCGAGCTCGCCATTGATCACCATCTGCTCCAGCGTATCGGTACCGGCTTCATACAGACGAATCCGAATCCCGGGGTAGGCTTTCTTGAACGCAAACAGGTAGGCCGGTAAGTAATAGGTCGACAGCATCGCCGACGCGCCCAGCTTCACCTCCCCCTGCTCCAACCCCTGCAGCTCGGTCAGTTCGCGGGTGGCATCGGTCAGCCCTTCCAGAATGCGGCGCACGTGAGTAAGCAATACCTCACCGTCCGACGTCAGCGTCATGCGCCGGTCGGCCCGGTTAATCAGCTTGAGGCCGGTTTCTTCCTCCAGCTTTTTAATGGCAATACTCAACGCCGGCTGCGCAATACCCAACCGCCGCGCCGACCGGGAGAAACTGCCGGTAATGGCGATGTCGTTGAAGTACCGCAACCGGCTGATGCTGTCTAACCGCATAAAGTTACCCCTAGCACACAGCTCTCAGCTCTCAGCTCTCAGCTCTCAGCTCTCAGCTATATCCTAAATATATGGAAAATATAAAAACAATATAATATGGATATTCAGAAACTTAAGCTATCTTTAAGCCCACTAAAAACACCGATCTGGAGTTAACGGCCAGCTCAGTGTCAGGTGCCGGGTGTGCCTAACCGGGGGAGTCCGCAGCAAGGATGCTGCGGTCTAGGCTCCATGGATGGATATACGCCGACCCCGGTTAGGCACACCCGGTGACTGACACGAACTCCAGCCACCAAAACAAGAGGCACCACTATGGCTACCGCACATTTTGACTGGAAAGACCCCTTCAAGCTGACCGAGCAGTTGAACGACGACGAACGCATGATTCTCGACACCGCCCACGCCTACTGCCAGGACAAACTGGCCAGTCGTGTGCAAATGGCCAACCGCAACGAAAGCTTTGACCCCGCCATCATGCTGGAACTCGGCGAATTGGGGATGCTCGGGGTGACCTTGCCGGAAGAATACGGCTGCGTGAATGCCAGCCATGTCGCCTATGGCCTGATCGCCCGCGAGGTTGAACGCGTCGACAGCGGCTACCGCTCGGCCATGAGCGTACAGTCCTCCCTGGTCATGCACCCGATTTACGCATATGGAAGCGAAGAACAGCGCAAAAAATACCTGCCCAAACTGGCTACCGGTGAGTTGATCGGCTGCTTCGGCCTAACCGAACCGGATGCCGGTTCTGACCCCGGAAGCATGCAAAGCAAGGCCGTCAAAACCAACAATGGCTACGTTCTCAACGGCGCCAAAATGTGGATCACCAACTCCCCCATCGCCGATGTATTCGTAGTTTGGGCCAAACTCGACGGTGAGATCCGCGGCTTTATCCTCGAACGCGACATGAAAGGCCTGAGCGCTCCCAAAATCGAAGGCAAATTCAGCCTGCGCGCCTCGATCACCGGTGAGATCGTGATGGAAGATGTGTATGTGCCTGAAGCCAACATTCTGCCCAACGTCAAAGGCCTCAAAGGCCCCTTCGGTTGCCTGAATAAAGCCCGCTACGGCATTGCCTGGGGCGCCATGGGTGCGGCCGAAGCCTGCTGGCTGGCCGCACACAGCTACGTGATGGACCGGGTTCAGTTCAACCGGCCGCTGGCCGCCAACCAGCTGATCCAGAAAAAACTGGCCGACATGCAGACCGAAATCAGCCTCGGCTTGCAGGGCTGCCTGCGCATGGGTCAACTGATGGATAACGACGCCTGCCCGGTTGAGCTGATATCTCTGATGAAACGCAACAACGCCGGCAAGGCACTCGACATCGCCCGCGTTGCCCGCGACATGCACGGCGGTAACGGCATCAGCGACGAATACGGTGTTATCCGCCACGTCATGAACCTCGAAGCCGTTAATACCTATGAAGGCACGCACGACATTCACGCCCTGATTCTCGGCCGTGCACAAACCGGCATTCAGGCGTTCGGCTAATGAACGATACAGCCGTTCAAGGCGCCCTGAGCGGCATTCGGGTCATCGACCTGAGCCGCATTCTGGCTGGCCCCTGGGCCACCCAGATGCTGGCCGACTTCGGCGCCGAAGTGATTAAAGTAGAGCGGCCCGGCCAGGGTGACGACACCCGGGGCTGGGGCCCGCCGTTTCTGGGCGAGGGCGAGCACCGCGTCGCCGCCTACTTTCACAGCGCCAACCGGGGCAAAGCGTCCATCACCATCGACTTCACCAAACCGGAAGGCCAACAACTGTTGCGCGACCTGATTCGCGACGCCGACGTACTGGTCGAAAACTACAAAGTTGACGGCCTGAAAAAATACGGGCTCGACTACGACAGTCTGAAGACCATCAACCCGCGTCTGGTGTACTGCTCGATCACCGGCTTCGGCCAAACCGGGCCATACAAACACCGCGCCGGATACGACTTCATGATACAGGGCATGAGCGGCCTGATGAGTGTAACCGGCGAACCCGATGGCACTCCAATGAAAGCCGGCGTAGCACTGTCCGACATTTTAACCGGCCTCTACGCCGCCAACGCCATTCAGGCTGCCCTACACTTTCGCGCTTGCACCGGCCTCGGTCAGCACATCGATCTCTCCCTGCTGGATGTTCAGGTCGCGGCCATGGCCAACCAGGCCATGAACTACCTGGCCACCGGCAACTCGCCGGGGCGCCTAGGCAACGCCCACCCCAATATCGTGCCCTACCAGGCGTTTGCGACAGCAGACGATTACCTTATTCTCGCTGTCGGCAACGATGGGCAATTCCAGCGGTTCTGCGACGTCGCCGGCCGCCCGGACCTGGCAGCCGACGAACGCTTTGCCACCAACCAGGCCAGGGTTGCCAACCGCGAAACCCTGTTACCGGTAGTTATCGAGCTGATGAAAACCCAGTCTCGCGACTGGTGGCTGGCCCGACTGGAAGAAGTCTCCGTACCTTGCGGCCCGATCAACACTCTGGAGCAGGTATTCGCCGACCCCCAGGTTCAGAGCCGTGAGCTGCAGCGGGAGCTGGACCAGACAGAACTGGGCAAGGTGCCCTCAGTCGCCAACCCCATCCGCTTCAGCGAATCAGCGGTTCAGTACGACAAAGCGCCGCCGTCACTGGGTGCCGATACCGACCGGGTTCTAATAGACCTGCTGGGCTGCGATGCAGAGCAATTAGCGCTTTGGCGTGAGCAAGGGATCGTTGGTTAAATCTGATCGACGACGTCATGATTTAGTAGTCAAACTTTTGAGTTTGCACACTGAAAGCGGCGGGTGGCAGGGTTGTTTTTGCGGGGGTATCTGAGGCATGGATGCCCAAGTTAAGCCTACACGGAGGTATTCACGGCGCCCCCGCAAGAGCAACCCTGCCATCCGTCGCGGGCTCAAGGCATGGTAGCCAGTTCAGCCTCCGAAACCAGAGCTCTACCTCTTGACGCGCCTCAACACTCCTTTGACAACCCCAGCCGTTCAACTAGTCTGCGGTAAGGCTTGTCGTTGTAGGGTGACCCGAATGGTGCGAACTCTGGTGATGTTATGGTTTGTGACCATCGTGACCAGTGTTCGCGCTGAACTCGCTGTGGTTTACCCCGCCAGTGAATCTGAACTGGATCGTCGTTTTGACGACCTCACCCTCATATTGCGCACCGCCCTGGAAAAAACCGAAACCGACTTTGGCCCCTTCGAAATGCACGCCGCGCCGGCTCCCATGACGTCCATGCGCTATTCACAGGAGCTGATGGCCGGGCGCACCCCGAACGTGATTTGGACCTCAACCTCCATTGAACGCGAAACCCTGCTTCTTCCCATTCGCATTCCCCTGCGCAAAGGCTTGTTGTCGTATCGTATCGCACTGACCCGGGCCGAAAATCAGCCCAAAATTGACCAGGTACAAGAGCTGGAAGACCTCGCGCAACTTTCACTGGCGCAGGGCATTGGATGGGGAGACATACTGGTATTTGAAGCCAACGGGTTGCGGGTATCGACCAGCGAATACGAAAGCCTGTTTCGCATGATCGATGCTGGCCGGGTGGATATTTTTCCGCGCGGTATCGGCGAGGTGTTCGACGAATGGGAAATGCGGCGGGAGGTATTGCCCAACCTGACCATCGAGCCCAACCTGCTCTTGTACTACCCCTGGCCCTATTACTTCTTCGTCAAGAAAGACAACGCCGCCCTGGCTGAACGGCTGGAAACCGGGTTGCTGAGAATGATCGACGATGGCAGCTTTGATGCTATTTTCTGGCGCTTTCACGGTGAAGCCATCGAACGCGCCCGCTTGCAGGAGCGCCGGGTCATCGAACTTAGCAACCCGCTGCTGCCACCCGACACTCCGCTTGACGACAGCCGACTCTGGTACCAGCCTTCCTAATCGAACAACGGCGCTTAGTCTTGAATGAACAAGCGCATCGACAGATCGATTGCGGTGACATCCTTGGTCAGAGTGCCCATCGAAATATAGTCCACCCCGGTTTCAGCAATGCCACGCAGTGTATCGGCGTTCACATTACCCGAGGCTTCCAGACGAGCCCGGCCGCTCGTGGTTGCTACCGCGGTGCGGGTATCCTCCAGGCTGAAATTATCGAGCATGATGACATCCGCGCCGGCCTCCAGCGCTTCGGCCAGTTCAGACAGGTTTTCGGTTTCCACCTCAACCGCCTTGCCCGGGGCCAGGTCTCGGGCCGCTCTCACCGCCGCACCAATACCACCACAGGCCAGGATGTGGTTTTCCTTGATCAGAAACGCATCGTAGAGGCCCATCCGATGGCTTTGGCCACCGCCGCAAGTCACTGCATATTTCTGCGCCAGGCGCAGCCCGGGCAGTGTCTTGCGGGTATCGAGCAGATTTACGCCGGTGCCTTCGAGCATGGCCACGAAATGCGCCGCGCGCGTCGCCGTGGCCGACAACAACTGCAGGAAATTCAGAGCCGCTCGTTCACCGGTCAGCAGTGACCGGGCTTTGCCGTTGATCTCTACCAGGGTGTCATTGGCCGCAACCCGGTCGCCGTCCTGAACATGCCATTCCAGCCTGACATCGGGGTCCAACTGATGAAACACCTCATTCACCCAGTCGACACCGCAGATGACAGCCGTTTCACGAGTAATCACCCGCGCATGGGCTTCGCTTTGCTCAGCAATCAAAGCGGCATTGATGTCGCCGCTGGCAACGTCTTCGGCAAGTGAAGCCGCCACATTAGCCACGATGGACTGGCGCAGATCATTCAGGTCGATCGGGTACATAACACCTCGGAAATCAGCGATGCAATAAACAGGAAGGGCTTGAAGAGACGGGATTATAGGGGGTAAGGCGGCGAAATGTCATGCGCAGGCAGTACAAAACAAAAAAGCACGGCCCCGAAGGAGCACGTGCTGGAAACTAACAACGATAAAGTAAAAAAGGACGATCAGGCGCTGTGCGTGCGAGACGGGGCGCTGAACCAGGAGACCAGAGTCTCTTTGGCAGATGCCAGGCCTTTCAGGGCAGCCGAGCGCAGGTATTCATTGCGCATTCTCATGGCTTCGGCTTCGTAGTAAGCCACATCCGGGTTGCCCCAGGAATCGGTAACAGCTTTGAATTCGATCTCGTTTGAGTGTGCCATGTTTGCCTCCAGACAATGTCATGTGCGTGTACGGTTAGGCGCTGAGGCCTTCAATGACACCCATGATAGGGAGGCTTACGATCGGTAACAAACGATGGGTTTTCATGCCATAGGTGAATTTACCTCATCCATAGCCGAACGGAGGGATCAGTCGAGTGATGCAAAGAAGGGGACGACGCCACTGTCACTGATGTGCCCGAGATAACTGGTTTGCCCCAGATGATTCCAGTCTTGCCCCAGTCTTGCAGGTTGGCCGGTCCGGCGCACCAGCAACTCCAGTTGAACGGCCAACGGTTCGACCAGATAGTCACGAACAAGATGATTGAGCAACGCCCAGCGCCCGGCATTCACAAACTGCTCCCGGTACATGGCTTCGGGCATGGGGCCGATACGCACACAAATTCCACTGCTGTAATCGGTCACTCGACTGCCCAGGTGTGCATCCTGTCCGAGCACGGTGGCCTGCTGTCCTAACCGCAACCGATCTCGCTCCGGCACCGGTGCCACCAGGCGATAATGTTCAACCACTTCAACCTCGTCAGTTTCCAGGTACCCCTGCAACAGCGTTTTGAGGCCCGTCGCCGATTTACTGTACAAACTGAATAGCCCGCTGAAGCGTAATTTCAACTGCGCCAGTTCATCATCCGGGTTTTGCTCCAGTGTCGGATTATTACTAACACTGGCGATCAGCCGACGATAATCCTGCAGGCGGTTCTCGATGGTATTCTGGGTCAGGCGGTTCAGGCGCCAGGCATCGAACAGTTTGGTCAGTAAATGGTTGTTCAGAATATCGAGAAAGGCCCTTGGCCCTTCGTAACCTTCCCATTCGTAATCCAGTAACTCTTCGGTATAAAAATCTGGCAGGGGTGAGGAGATGCCGTAGAGCCCGGCAAGATTGGTGACTAGTTCATAGCCTTTGTTGCCAGGCAATTCCAACACTTCATGAATGTCGGTATCACCATAGCCCAGTTCAAGATTGGGTCTTACCCGGATGTCACGCTGATCAAACCGACTGCGCGTACTCAGCGTATTCAAGCGCTGCAGCAACCGGTAAGCCTGAAAGAAATCGAAGTCCTGGCTGTTGTCCAGCAGGTCCTGTTTCAGATCAGCGATCGATGTCCCGTCTGGCTGGTCCATACCAGTTCCTCTGCAGAATTCAAATCTGTAATGGTCAACTCAACATAGGCATTGACCGTGGCAAAATCAGTCAGTAACCGATGCAAAACCTCGCCGAACAAATAGATATCACCCAGGCCCGCAAACCCGGTTCCGTCGACACTCAAAGTGACGTGTTGGCCACGAATAAGACTGCCACGTAACAATCGGGTTGCCGGAGTAACGGTCATGGCCTGAATGGAATCCAGTCGCTTTAGATTGGCGTTTTCATCGCTCTTTCCTGCGCTGTGTTGTGGCAGGTACAGTCGCAACAGCCCTTTCAGATTATCGAGAGTCGCCATCGGCAAATAATTAATGGTCAGGTGAGACAACAAGCTCCACAAATCATTACCGGATCGGGGAGGTACATAACCGGTTGGCGCCAACAGGTTGGAAAAGTCGACCAACTCGGAGGTATTCTGAGTACCTTTGCTCACTTCACCCTGCTTCAATTCACTGGCAAGACTGCCGTTGGAACAGGTCAGAGAAGCGGTCAGGGTTTCGCGCTGCGGGATACGCTCGCTGTCCGGATAACTCAGGTTCAGGCGCGTGGCGGTGCTTCCAGCATCGGCATCAAACTGCCGAATCAGTTCGTAAACACCGCCGTCGGCCTCACTCTGACTAAGCAATGACAGCGGCTGATAGCTGCTTCGCGTAGCCGTCTGGCGATTGTGACCGGTCACTTTTTGCACTGAATGAATCTGATACCGATTGTCCACATTGCGCGCTGGCTGCAATAACAAGTCGGCTTCTCGCTGATCCACCTGAACCGGTTCACTGTCATGAGGGAACAGATTAACCGCCGGTACGGTGAACAGTTTCAGGCTGTCGTTGCCAACCCGGGGCATTTTGCTGCGCAGGTTTTTCAAGTGGAACTCGATCGTCAGGTTACCGCCATCGACCATCAGCGTCTGAGGGCTGGGTGATGCCAGCCGGAAGTAGAGATAGTTATACTTGTTCACGTAATATTCAGTTAGCCGCTGATAAGTAGGCAGCGACTGACTGGGGCGGGACAACAACGGGTAGCGATCATCCGTACCCAAAGAGTCCAGCCTACAGCCAGGCAGGGTACGTCGTTGCCCGCCCTGAACCACAGACACCGACTGCACACAAGTCTTTAGCAGGTAAAACAGGGAACTGGCCTGCAAGTAGTCATCGGCAGCCAGGAAGCTCAGGTCACTCAGGCTGAAGCGTCGACCGTAGCCGGCGAGCATGTTGATCTGAACACTGAGCGTACCCGAGCGATCGCCGAGGGTTTCCAGCGTTACACCCTTTATCGTCATTGGTAACACATTCAGATCGTAGGCCGTGGTAAAACGGCACTTGACACCCTGAACCTCGCGGGAGTCGATAAAAGTGCCCTTGGGCACCAGCAGAGGCTCTTTGAGAATGCTTTTTGGCTCAAACGCCATGATGGTTGTGGCCGGAATTTCTTCTATATACTGCGGTGCGACCAGGTTGAGCAGCGACTGCGCCAGTTGCGGAAAACCGGAATCAAGTCGCTCCTGGATACCAGCACCCAGATAAGCTACGCCTTCGAGAATGCGCTCAACATCGGGGTCGGAGCTGGCACCGCCCAGATGTGGCGCATAGGCCGGGTATTTTCGGGAGAACTCAACGGCTTTTTCGCGCAGCGCATTCAGTTCGCGTTGGTATAGTTCACTGATCATTCATCAGCCCCGCATACTCAGGCTGATGCGTCCATCAGCAGTCAGGGAAATCATGGCTCGCACCGGCAGTACCCGGTCACGAACCGCTACCTCACCGCGCAATTGCCAGCGCAGCGCACCCGCCTTCACCGTTTCATCCCGCTCCAGCGAGCAGCGGCGGAGCCGGGGTTCAAACAGTTGAATGTTGATTCGTATCTCCTCGCTGATCACATCCTGAGCAACATTGCCGTGGCTGACAAACAGCTTTTTAACATCAGACAAGCCGAGTTTGTCGTGAATCAGCGCCGTCCCCTGAATGGTATTCAGCAGGTTGCTAATATCCGTCAGTATTGAATCTATAAGGCTGACGTCGTCGACCTCCAGCGGCTCACCTTCGAGGTGCTGCCACTGTTGCAGCCTTTTGAGCAAACGCAGTTGACCCATACTCAGCGCTCAGCACTCCAGGCGTCTTCATATTCCACACCATCGACTTCATGGCTCCAGATAATATGGTCGTACACCAGCGAGATCTTCTCGCGATGCCCCGCTACCTGGTGTTCAGCGGTTTCGGTATCAGGCACGTAGAATTCAATGTTGGTGATCTGGGCATTTTTCAGGCGCAGCCGGTAATACAACTCTTCCATGCCCGAGCCGTCGGTCCGGTACCAGTCGATCAGTACTTCGGTCAGCAATTCGCTGTCGCACAATGCCTGAAACAGCATCGGGCTGCTGCGATCGACAATCTTGCCCAGTGTCATCGGCAAATGCACCCGCCGTCCGGTTGGAATGCCAAAGGTGTCTGACGGTATCTTCACGGTGTGCTGAAAATTCAGTATCTCGATGCTGCCTTCGCGACCGGCCAGGTCTACATCGCCTTCGATCGCACCCTGGTTTTCTGCGGTTATTTGCATATAGCCGGGTAGTGCCATGAAAATCACCTCCTGTTATCAGCTTTTTTCCAACCGACCGCTTTCACGCAAGGTGACCGGCTGACCTAAAAATTTAAAGTGTGGGGTCAGTTCCATCGAGATCATGTACCACCCAGCTTTGCCTTCGACTTCCCGTATCGACAGGTTTGCGCTACGCAACGGCCGACGGGCCCTAACTCCGGGTGCCGGGTTATCCATGTCCGACACGTATTGGCGAAGCCACTGCGTCAGCTCCTGATCGATTTGCGCACGGGTCTTCCAGGAGCCAATGTGTTCACGCTGCATCACCTTCAGATACTGGGCGAAGCGGCAGGCAATCAGGATGTAGGGCATCTGTCCATCCAGTTGCGCCGCAATGGTTTCTTCGGGTGTACCTTCAATGTCATGAAAGCGAACACTGGCGGCTGAATAGAATCCCGCCTGTGATTTCCCCTTACGCAAGGTCAGCGGCACAAACCCCTGGTGCACCAGATCGTTCTCACGTCGATCGGAAACCAGCACTTCGGTTGGTATCTGACCGCGCTGGGCGCCGCGTCCGCTGGATACAGTCAACTCGGGCAGAACACCAAAGTCTTCCCCCACCATATTGACGAACCAGCGATAGCGGGAAAAGGCCGTTGCAACCCGTTCAGCCAATGCAAAGGCAGCGTTACCCCAAACACCTTGCGTATCCTGTTTGCGATAGGTCTCATAAAAACTAAAGCCCATGCTGTTGTCTTCTGCGTAGGCTTCACGCAGCAAAAAACGCGGCATACACAATGCCATGTAGCGCGCATCGGGCTCTTGTCGAAAAGACTGCCATTTCTCAAACCCGGGTTGCTGGAAGTGTGCGTTCAAGTCACGCATCCGGCTAAATTCCCGAAAGTCATCCAGTCCGAAGAAACGGGCACTGACCGCACCGAGATAAGGAGCATGCGCAATGGCGGCTACTCTAGCCAGATTCTGCAGCAGTTGAATATCCGGTGCGTTGGGGTCGAACAGGTAATCACCCACCATCAAACTGTAGGGCTTACCCCCGAACTGACCAAATTCGCTGGAATAAACCAGCTGGTACAACGGAGACTGGGTGATTTCCGGCGTGTCTTCGAAACTTTCACGCAGGGTTTCCTTATCCAGATTAACCACATCGACCAGAGCATTTTCGTGAAAATCGATCCCTCCTACCAGATAGTCGAGTGAGCGCCAGGCAGACTCCAACCGCTGAAAATCGGGGTGGTGCAACAATACGTTCATCTGCGAGTTCAGACGAGTGTCCAGTTCGGCCATCCAGCGGGAGACATCGGCTGAGTCAGGTGTTTGCGCCTCCTGCAGCAAGCCGGCTCGGTCAAGCAAAGCCCGGGTAGTATCGTTCAGGCTCACCGTTTCACTGTCCAGACACAGAGACAGGTTATCGCGTGCTTCAATCAGTGTGGTAAAGCCGGGTATGTGTGGAAAGAGCGATTCAGGCTCAAAATCGGACAGCGACAAGAACGACAGGGTAATGGAGATGGCCTCGCCATTACCGAGCATTTCGTCTTCAATCGAAAGTGTCAGTTCCGGCTGAAAGCTGGCGAAGGCACCACTGAGGTCATTGCTGGTCAGTTGTACTTTCTCAAAGGCATCATAGGGATCCAGATCAGCAGTAGGATTCAGTGCCGAGAGCACCAGAATCCGAAAGGGCAGTTCCTCATCCTGATCCGCACCATGGGCGCGGTACACCAAATTGATCTTTTCCGACACGCCCTCGGTCATAACCCGTGCTCCGGTTTGATTGGTTCAAGCCAATAGCCCGCCACCATCAGAACGACACCCTGGCTGCGGACGTTGGAGCCTCTTCAACCACCATCAGCGGTTCGACCTCCATTTGGGGGTTGGGCCAGCAGCTGGCGATCTGCGGCGGCAACCCCAGGGGCACGGTGCTCAGCGACTGAATAACCGGCCGCTGACCGACTATTTCATAGTTGATATCGATCTGGCTGATATTCTGCTGACGCAATTGTGCCTCTGAACCCGGGAAATCGCTGACACTGAAAATGAACCTGCCATCTCTGAAATCATCGAGGAAGCGGGCAAAGCCCTTAACACCCGGATAATCCTTTGTCAGTCTCATCTGACCGATCTCGATGGTTAGCGAGGTATCACCGCATTGCTCCAACGACCAGTTAAAGGTTCGCTCTGAAGGGTAGTTGTAGTTCGCCAAAGTCTGAACACCATCACTGCAATGCAAATTCAGGAAGGTGGCATAGGGTGACGCTGTTGCTCCGGCATTGGTACCGGAGGGCAGAGTTCGCACGCTGACATCAAACTCATTGCCCACAACAATACCGCCGTTGCTGGCGTTGTTGAGAACGTCATAAAAGTCGTCGTCCAACGTCATGGTTCGCCCACTGACAGCAGCCGGTACATACCCGCGGTTCAACTGCCGCGATACAAAGGCCTGGGCATCACCGTTCAGGAACTCCCATAACACGCCCTGCTCACCGACGATCAAATTCCCCAGGCGGTTTTGCTCAACACCTTCGAGCGAGGCCAGAACGTTGTTTTCCCACCGTTCCTGCAATTCACAGGATCCCTCTTTCATCATATAGTCATAGGCCACATCAAGCGGCCCGGTATACAGTTCCCAGAATAAGGCCGATTCGGAATCTGGCCGGCCAAAAATTTCTTGCAAGGCATATACGGCAGTCCAGGCATTCGCCATAGGTCCGCTGCCAGATTCCAATGCGTCCGGCTGCAGAAAGTAATCGTTCAGGGCAGCCAGCGATTGACTGCGCAAGTTCGAATTAAAGGCCACCTGAGACAAAGCGGCCTTGTAATCATCAACGGCCGTTACCCCCTGTTCCAGCAGCGAGTCGAGAGGGTTGACCTCCTCTTCCGTCGATCCGACACCGGTCCGGCGCTGAAGTTTGATAGCGCGTTGTGCCAACTTGCCCACTCTACCGGCCTTACCCAGTACTTTTTTAATGGCTCGTGAGGCGCCGGGTCCCTGTCCGCCGGACGCGTCCGGTACTGTGTATTCCTGCAATTCCACAAAGTAAGCAAAATGGTCAGCTGAGGCATACTGCAGCTCTTCGAACGGAGTCAGCTCAGCGTACATGCGTTCGATAAACGCGAAATAAGGGTTGTCGTTTCCGGGCATGCGCTCCAGTGCTCTCACCCATTCCCGGCGGTCCCGGTAACGTTGAACCCCTTCGTCAAAGCGCTCAGCAAAAGATTCCCAGGCCATTTGGTACTCACGCTGGTAAAACTGCTCGAAATCAGCCTGAATCTCCGTTAACGCATCGTCCCCTTCGTTGGCCGTGGAAAACTCTTCCATAAACTGGGTAACAAAGTCGTAACCGGTTAGGGTAAAGGCGGGGTCTACCTGGGGCGCATCTGCAATGCGCTGACTGCCACCCCAGAAATCTTCAAGCCGAACGCTCGGAAAACCCTGGGCGTTGGCCCAGTCTACGATCCAGGAGTAATCACCGCTGTTGCGATTAACCAGGTGCAATAAAGCACTCTGCAGATTAAGGCGTTCTTCGACCAGTGAGCTGGTAACCGGATTCCAATCAAGGTACGCCAGATACAACTCATTGAAGATGGCCGATTGCTCGAGGCTGACGCCTTCTTCCAGCAAGCCGTAATAGGTGCTGCTCACCGCAGGTACCAGATTTGGATCTTCACCGTCCAACTGCGTTTGCAAGGCATTAATACGACGTATCAGACCACCGGCCACGACACTGGTCTCTGCATTTGCCAGATCATCAATGGTTTGAATAATGGGTTCATCAATGGGTTGCAAAATCGAGGTGCGGAAATAGTTGACGTAACGGGCCCTCAATTCGCTGATATCACCCGCTCCACCGTATGGCAGCCACCAGGGTATCACTTCTGATTGCTGGTACTGCTCCATGGCCAGGGCAAAATCAAGCAATTCAGCGGCCGAAAAGAGCTGGTCCGCCGAGCTACCCTGATCACTGAGTTCAACTTCCGAAAACGTATCTCGAATGGTCTCAAGAGTACTGCGATTGGCTTCATAGGCCAGCGTTAAAACCGCAAAGCTGATCAGCGTGACGGCACCGCCGATACCGAGTGCATACCGACGCACCGCGCGGCGTATCCGGTCTATGCTTGGCAGGCTTTCATACAAGCCCCGATCAGAGGGCAACACCCGGGTGAAAAATTCATGAAGAAAAACACCCCGATGAGTTTCCTTGCCGTTAACGCTTTGAATGCTCGACCCGAAATACAAGCCACGGAATTTTGGAGCTTCCTGATAAATATTCCCCACCAGTGCGGTGTTGATAAAAGCATGCAGGTTATCGCGTAAACGTTCTACTTCCGAAGGCAATACCAACAGACTGTCATCGGGTGTATCGGTGCGCTCCATCATCAGCAATCGCAGCTCTTTCATGCGATCAAGAATACTGTCCAGTGCCTTATCTAGCACTGAATTAAAGTCAACGGTATCCGCCGTATTCAGGTACCCCATGGGCTGCAACAGGCTTTCATCGGGCAGGTAGGAAACCCATTCTGAGAATCCTTCAATCTTGTCGCACTTTGTCACCAGCAAATAGACCGGCACCTGAATTTCCAAACGGTCCATCAGGTTGTTGATCGAGGAGCGAACCTGGCGCCCCTCTTCCAGAATGGTTTCTTCGTCGCAGGTTAACAATCGTTCGGCTGACACAGCTACCACCAGCCCATTAAGCGGCTCTCGTTGTTTGTGACCGGCCAATAGACCCAGCAGCTTATCCCATTCCTTGCGATCTCGTTCCTGCTGTTCAGGTACTGCGTAGCGCCCGGCTGTATCGATAACGATGGCCTCTTCGTACAGCCACCATTCCAGATTCAGGGTCGAGCCATCTTCATGAATGGACAGGTTTTCGATACCGGGCTTGAGCAACTGCGCGCTGCGCAAGGAGGTGCTTTTACCGGTGGTCGGGCGGCCGATGATCATATACCAGGGCAGCACATACAGCGGATCGCCCCGAAGTTTGAGTTGCGACTTTTTCAATGCCTTTATGGTTTGCCGCCAGCGTTTGCTCAGGGCCCGATTTAGCTGGCTACTGGACATACCTACGTCTTGACCGGCAGACACCGCGCTGGGCTTTCCCTGGCGGATGACCCGCTTGACCTGAGCCCTGGCGCGATATCGAACATAGAGTCGCCGCCCCAGAACCAACAAAAAGAATACACCGAATCCAACGCCCAGTACCCAGTACGCCAGTTCCATGGGCCATTCGAGCAAATAAAACAGGCTGAGCACTACGCCGATAACCAGCAAAATCAGCAACAGGCGCCACAGGAATACAAAAAATGCTTTCATCGTCAGGACACCAGGTTCAGTAAATCAACGATCAGCCCGTGAATCTGGCTGGCGTACCACAAGAACACCCCCAGAATAAACAACGCGGGAACCGCAACAACATAGGGAATAAGATTCGCGCGGCGTTTACGCTCTTTTGCCGCCAGTTCCTGTTCACTGAAGGCCGTACGGAACAGAACCGACTGGTCCAGGTTATGCTGCGCTTCCTCAGGCAAAAGCAGCGACAGGTTGAAGCCGCGCGCGTTTTCTAGCTGAGGGCGATCTTCAGGATCAAAGTAGCGACCTTTGAAACCCAGGCCGAGGCACAGCAAAAATATTTCCCGAACACTGCGATCGTCACCGTGTTTACTCAGCAGGTTGAGTCGATCGTAGAATTCTGCGCCTGCATTGGTGGTGTTAAAATGCTCGCGCTGCAGGGATGCTTGTTGCCAGGCATTACGGTTGGGCCACTGACTGGTCAACAACACTTCATCGATGTAGGCGCACACGGCAAACCAGCCTTCACGTACGCTCTCGAGACTGAATCCCGCCGCTTCGGCGCGCTCGGTCAGGCTTTGATACAAGCGATCGAAATGTTCTCGCAACTGATCGGCCGGCAACTCACTGGCATGCAGTGTTCTGGCTGTCTGACGCGTGAAAAGCAACGCGGGAACGTAAAAGTCGACCAGTCTCATAGCGCACCTTGTCCGGGTTCGGCGGAGTACCCATCCCTGTATGGCTTGTGTGTCATAACGGTCCCTGTTCTCTTGGTCAGGTGCAATGCACCTGCAGGTCAATTGTGCCCTTCAGTCACGCGAGCGGGTAAAACTTACTTTCTCAGAATGACCAGCTCGCATTTCAGATCTTCCGGCGCCTCAGCCCAGTGCAGGGCCGCGTTCTTCTGCCGGCGTACCTTGTCCCATTGCTCGTTATTGGCATCGAGCCGAATGTAGTTTGCAAAGGCTTTGCGTGGCAGACCAATGGGGGCGCTGCCCAGCAGCACCATAGGCACGCCCGGCAAGGAGCGCTGCGCCAGCTGTTTAACGGTATCGAATGAGGCCAGCTTGGCGGTAGTCTCAAAGGTCTCCCGCCACTCGTTGGCAAGCATCTGGGTATTTAGAACCAGATAATATTCAACCTGCTCCTCAAAGAAATGCTCAGGAACATCTGCATGAAAAACATCGTCTTCAAAGTCCATATCCACCAGATAGCGAGGCCCGATGGAAATTTCATTCAACAGTGCCGTTACCAGGCCTCTGACCGCCTGAAAACAGTGTGTCAATTTGCCATGATCATAAGCAGGTACCAGACGTTCACCGTCCGATTTTTCACCGACCATGTTAACCAACCCGGAAAAAGTGCTCAGCTCACCAATCAGCTCACGCAACACACCATAAATTTGCCAGGGATGAATGCTGTCTTGCTCGCACAGATGCACCAGGCGCGGCACATACTGGCTCAACGCCTGCAGGCCAATTCGGTAACGCAGAACATTCGGGTCGAACTCACTGATTCCACTGCTCGACGCATCACTGTAGTCAAGCTGGATGGCACGTCCGGTGATTTCATCCCGGATCTCCCGAATCATAGACAGCAGAGATGCATTACCCGCCAGTTGTACAAGTGGCGGAATGTATTCAGAGGCATAGCGTAACTGGTCGCCATCACGCACCACCTGCGCAACCGGAATCACCTGAAATTCACTGCGCAACTCAATTTCGTTCTCGAATAGAAACTCCAGTTTATACTCGAGCTCCTGAATGGAGGCGTCTGGTCCATCCTGGTACAGGTCCTGTGCGCTGCGCGGGTCTACCCGGGTGAAATATCGGGTTTTGACTGACTGCACGTCACCGCCGCTGTTCACCACTGTGACATTGGGTTCGCCGGGCTGCAGAGTGCGCACGCCAATATAGATGGTAAACGGCCGGTCCGGTTCGACGGCATCCTCATCGAAGGTCCGGTTGGGTAGCTGGCCATTGTCGGGCACGCTGACCTGACTACCGTCAGGGAAGATAAACCGGCCGGACACGAGCTCGCAGCTACGATTCGGCAAGGCGCTGCGCGACAGGTTCAGGTCTATGACTCCCCAGAAGTGAGGCTGCATCATTTGCTGCATCGGGCCGAGCAGTGACTGCCAGTATGCTTCACTGTACTGAAAATGCTGGGGCTGCATGAACATGCCCTGGTGCCAAAAGATGGGTTTGCTTACTCTCAAGGTCATTCTCCAGCCAGCGCTATATGGTCTCTACGGTCGTCGACCGTATGATTTCAACTTTATTGGTGTTGTTCCGTCCCAGCGACAACGACAAGTACAGTACGTCCGGTACCGCCTTGGCTTCGTTCGCAACCAGCCCCATGTTCGCCAGCACCAGATCAACCGCCCCTCGCCGCGCCGGTTGAACCGGAATCTCGACGATGCGGATATCCAGCTCTGTACTCAAGCCAAAATAACCCACGACCACACCGACAAACTGGGCTCCCTGAGCACGGGGTAACACTTCGGTTTTGGTTTGACCTGGTTGAACGATGATGCGATCAAAACTCGCAATGGTGCCGTCGATCCTACCCTCGTTCAGCAACTGGATGGCACCTTCCTGAGTCGTTGCCAGCCCTTGAAAGGTGCCGGGATCGGACATTTGAAACAACCCGATTACCAGTGAGTGCGGCCGGCCACTCAAGACGTTCAGATCGGAAACACTCTCTACCTGCAAAGTGATTGCCCGGTCCTGATACTTCCAGTCTTCCGGAGCCACTTCTAGAACGGGCGTGCCCGCGCAACCAATCATAAACAGTGCGAGTGAGCAGACACACAACAAGGTTGCCAGGCGACGTAGCGCCGCCACAAACGGGAACCATTTCATGAATCGGGATGCCTCGACCAGTCGACAATAAACATCACCCGTTCGATGCACCGAATTGATAGGAACCTTCCGTGCCTGCAGCTTCATGTGTCCAAGTAATGTTACCAGCGGTGATGTACAGCTCCTCCATATGAGAGAAGTGCGCTTTTTGCGGATCGGTAACGTTTTCCATAACCGTTTTGATATCTACCAAAACGGCGTTTTCAAGCGTCATCACATAGTACAGCTCTTCCTCACCACTGGCTGACACGCGGTACCAGTTCACCACGATACTCAGCTGTTCACCGCCGGTTAGGGCGTTGTAAAGCAAAGGCGAAGCCTTATCGATCATTTTGACGATCTTCATGGCCTTCATTTCAGGCAAGCCGGTGATCTGACCGCTCTGAACGTTAGTCGCACGTGGCACACTGTGCTCAAATGCCTGGATCATGATTTCATCTTCGTGACCTTCCTGGCTGGCGGTGCCAACGCTGTCCATACTCAATGCACCGGAACTGATGTCACCCTGGTTGGAGCCTTCAATGGTCATATATGCAGGTATTGCCATGGTCTATCTCCTAACAAAAATTAAATTGCGTTTCAGGCTTACTCTTTGTCGAGCTTGCCAGCCAGGGACAAGGTAAAGCTGGATCCCATGTATTTGAAATGAGGTCTGACGTTCATTTCGACCCGATAGAAACCGGGGTTACCTTCATCGTCCGTGACGATAATTTGCGCTTCGCGCAAAGGCTTTCGGCTGCGAACTTCCGGCGGTGGATTGTCCTGGTCGGCCACGTACTGACGAATCCAGCCATTGAGTTCACGGTCGAGATCATTCTTGGTTTTCCAGCTACCAATATGCTCACGCTGCAACACCTTGATGTAGTGCGCCAGTCGGTCAACCATAAACAGGTAAGGCAGCTCTGTACCGAGCTTGAAGTTGGTCTCTGCCTGCTTGCCTTCCGGTGTATTGCCGAAGAACTTGGGTTTCTGGCATGAGTTGGCAGAGAAGAACGTCGCGTTATCAGCTCCCTTGCGAGCCACTAGACCCATAAAACCCTGCTCTGCCAGTTCAAATTCCTGACGATCGGTAATAGTGACTTCGGTGGGTGTATAGGCACGCGTATCACCGCTTTCCTGATACTTGTAAACAGGGAGGTCCAGAACCTCACCACCGCTTTGCGGGCCAATAATGTTCGGGCACCAGCGGTACTTGGCGAAACTGCGTGTCAGGTTTCCGGCAAAGGCATAAGAAGCCGCGCCCCAGCACAACTTACTGAAGTCTTTTCCTACGTTTTCCTGATAATTGAAGGCTTTGACCTTGTTATCTTCACCGTAGGCTGATCGCAACATGAAACGCGGTACTGTCAGGCCGATGTTTCTTGAGTCATCCGATTCCCGAAAGCCATGCCATTTGGCGTACTGAGGCCCCTCGAAAATCGATTCAAGATCTTTCAGGTTGGGCAGGCCGGAGAATTCATCCAGACCAAAAAATTCTGGCCCGGCATTCGCCACCACCGGTGCATGGGACATCGCCGATACCGAGGCCAGATCACTCAGCAACTTAACATCCTGAGAGTTGGGGCCAAAGTCATACCCGGTGATAATTGATGCGATTGGTTTGCCGCCAAACTGACCATACTCGGCCGAGTACACATGCTTGTACAAACCGGATTTAGTGGTATCCGGTGCATCTTCAAAGTCTTCAAGCAATTCATCTTTCGACAGGCTAATCAGTTCAATTCGAATGTTTTCGCGAAAGTCAGTGCGATCGACCAGAAACTTAAGTCCCCGCCAGGAGGATTCGAGTTTCTTGAACGCTTCGGAATGCAGCACTTCATCTAGCTGGGCACTGATTTTCTGATCAACCTCGGAGATCATGTCATCAACCAGCTTTTGCTCAACCTTACCCGTCCGGTGGTTCGGAGCCACCAAGTCGGCAATAAATGCCTGAACACCCTGGCGTGCTGTATCGAAACCGTCATCGCCAGGTTTCATTCGGGTCTCTTGCATAACCTGATCGAGCAACGATACGGTGTCCGTTGTAGTCTTCTCTGCACTGCCTTTTTCTAATTCGGCCATAATGGTTACCCCTTATTCTTCTATTCCGAGCTCGCGCATGATTTGGGCACGAGTATCGTCGTTGTCGAGAATCGCCTGAATGGTCTTGCGAAATGCCGGGGTATTGCCCAGAGGGCCTTTTAGCGCCAGCAGCGCCCGACGCAACTCAAGCAGGCTGTTCAGCTCGGGGATCTGACGGGCAACATTTTCCGGATTAAAGTCTTTGATCGAATTGATTTTCAAATCAACATTGACCGTGTCCGTCGAATCTTCCTGTAGCTTATTGGGAACCGAAAAAGACATGCCGATGTTATGACTTTTGATGACGTCGTCGAAGTTTTCCTTATTAACGTTTAACGGCTCTATATCTTCAAGCACGTCTTCATTGGGTCGGCCGGTAAAGTCATCCAAAACCAGCATTTTAAGGGGCAACTCGACGTCTTCAGAGACACCACCAGTGTTAGATTTATAGGCAATATTGATACGTTCTTTAGGTGCAACACTTCCATCGGCCATCGCAGGATCCTCCTGGCAAATTGTTCTGTTTTCAGGTCACTGCAGACCCGGGATCGAACCAGCAAAGCTCGGAATACGCCGCAGCCTGCCTCAGTTTAAGTGACTCTACATCATTCGCCTCATTGTTCGCCTCGCGCTGGCAGGCGAGGTGCAACAGCTGATAGCATCGTTTTGCAAAAACGGGTTCCCAGTCGGCTAGCTGGTACTCTTCTATGTGCCTGGCAAGCCGATCAAGAATGGGGAGCGCTGCCGATGCCTGGCCGCTGTCCATCAACACCTCAGCCAGCGCCAGCCTCGCGTGGTATTCCTCGCGACGGCTTCCACAATGTTGAGCAAATTTCTGTAACTCGGTGATCGCATCAGCTACCTTGCCGGAAGCGGCCAGTTTCACGGCCGCCTGATGTGCCTCGCCTAATGCATCGTCCTGCCCTCCACCACTCCCGGAAGCTTCCTGAAATGACAATATTGTCTGTTTCAGCCAGAATCGGGTTGCATCATCGGCAAAAGGTGTTCCGTCGCTGTAACTTAAGTCAAGCAGCCCGGGCAGACGTTGAAGCAACCCCTGTAGCTCAGAACGCACGACCTGCGCAGCGGCCTGATGGCTTCCACCCAGCTGATCCATGGCGGTAAGCAGTATGCGCTGACCTTCAAACCAGTAAGGCGATTTGACCAGTTGCTTCTCCACCTGCTCAACAACCCCGGTGAAGTCGGCCTGTTCCAGTGTCTGTTGCAAGCGGCTACCCAGATCTTTTGCCGGTGGTGGTACCTGGGTTTTACCGTCTTTGTTCGGGGGGAGTGAGTCGACGTTCAGCCACAAAGCATACCTAGCCAGGCGATATCGCCGGCCATCAGCGGGTTTGGCTTCCGCATAATATGAGGACAGTTTGCGCAGGGCATCCTGAATTTGCCGAATAGCCTTGTTCGCGTCGGCATCGGAAGACACATCGGCTTGGATGTCGGGTGTTTTTGGACCGGTCGCGGAGGGCGCTGCGGGCGGTACAGCGGGTGCAACGGCCGGTGTGACCGCGGGTGCTTCGGACGTTGCCGCGTTACCACTGGCTTCAGTTTCGCCGGCCCCGGCCTCCGCTGGCGTGGGCTCGGCCGGTGCAGTTTTCGCTGCCGCAACTCTAGCCTGTTTTTCTAGGGCGTCAGCTGCTTTCTTCAATTGACGCAAAGGGCGTATCAACCCGGTCATATCCGGAGCTTTATCGGCCATTTTGTCTGCCAGAAACTGATCCAGCGACGAAATTGCCTCATAGAGATCCGGAATAACAGATAGGTCAGGACCTGAGGGGGGCGTCGATTCAACATACCGGCTGACTTTCTCTATCAACCAGGAAACTGCGGCAGCTCTCCCCCGAATGCGCTTCAGCGGCGGAAACATGTCCTCCCACCAGCGCTCGCTCAACTCTTGAAGCAATGAAAAACCCTGATACATCCCAGCGTAGCCGTTGTTTTGGATCAGGGCCATTGCGAGATAGCTGGCTACAAGAATATCTTTGGACTGCTCTGCCAGAATGGTTCGGCCCAAAGCCTCAACCAGTCGCCAATCTACTGTCGCCGCTGTTAGCGACTCTTGCTTGGCAAGCTCTGACTCAAGTTTCTGAAAAGATTCTTCATACTTAACGGAGATGCCAGCAGGCGCCTCGCCCTGAATTGGCTCCTGCGCAAGAGAAACGAGCTTAGGGTCCAGTTCCATACAACGACACATCCTTATGGCTTCGTAATACAGCGATTACAACGCATCAACCAGAGACTATAGCGTACCTTAGCGCAACGACAGAAGATGCCGCTACTATGCTCACCGCACTAGGCTCACCGCTGTAGTAGGCTGAATAACTTATCCCGTTACATATGCCATGTCTACTTTCCCACAAGGTTTCCGCTGTTTTTTTCACAACGAACACCGGTGCAACCAAAGCAATTACTCCTGTTTATATTTGAAATAGGATTAAAAGCAAATGATAAGCCCGTGTAATATATAGAGTTTCCAAAGCAAGCAGGCATAGCCCGCTACCAGTCAGTGAGTTGCTAAAAGCATTCACATTACATCGCACTGTGATGTTCACAGCCAACCCTTATTACGACCAACAATCCCCGACTACGCAAAGCAGTGCCATTTTAGGTAGAGTTTGTTACTCTCTTTCCCGGTAATGAGCTATGTTAACCGGTGAGATATTACCAGGTTACCTTAGTGCCAGTCGGAAACCATGCCTATGAGCAGGAGGACGAGGGTGTTCGTGACCAAGCCACTGCTAACTGCTGTAGAGTCCGGCATTGTTAATTGCCGCCGCCAGTGGTGCCGAGGGATATAGGTATAACCGGAATACTCAGGGACAGAGGAAGTTGTAGATGATCAAACGCCATCGTTTTTCTTTGTGTCTGGTTGTTCTAGCCGCGTTACTAACCGTTTCATGCGCCCCTGCCGACAGTAATCAACCTAAGATACAAATAGCAACCGTTACCACTTCCGGCAAACTCGAAGGCAATTCGGGGCAGAGTAACCTGTCATTCCGTGTGTTAAGTGATATCGAGCAACGCATTCGATACCAGACAACTAATATTACTGCGGCATCCAATAGCGACTATCTCAGTACCTCTGGCGAGTTGTTGATGCGTCCGGGTGTTGAGCAGACAATAGACGTACCTGTGCTTGGCGACCTCCAAGTTGAAGCTGATGAACAAACTGGGCTGTTGCTCACCTATAGCGACGGGTCTACATCACGGCATACAGGAACGATATTCAATGATGACCGGCCAACTCTACGTATCGCAAACCAACGAGTGTCGGAGGGCTTTGAAGGCTCGACGATCATGCGATTCACTATTGCGCTGTCTCAAACCACTTTAACACCGTTCCCGGTCCGGGTCCTGGTGGAAGATGCCTCACCGTCGGCGCTTACGACAGACGCAGGCGTTACCTTTCAGCCCGCTGACGCGGGCGTTGACTATCAAACCATCGATCAGCAACTGGTGATCCAGTCGGGGGCCAACTCAGTCACGTTCAATGTCCTGATTCTGGGAGATACAAACATTGAGCCAGACGAAGCATTTTCAGTAAAGGTGTTTGAAAGCACTGCAGACCCCCAGACAAATGTTCCACTGGACAGCGCACTGGGAATCATTACAAATGATGATGGGCCCGGGTTTAATATGCCGGAGGTGACGCTGAATAACAGTCAGGGGCAGGAAGGTCCGGCTGGAGCCGGTAATGCACTCAGTTTCCCACTCAACTTATCCGGACCCAATGAAGTCAGCTTCTCCATTTTCTATGAAGTCATCTACCCCGATAGTGCAACCAGTGGTTTTACCCCTGCCGACAGCAACGACCTGCCAGCTTTAAGCGGGAAGTACATGGATATAGATGGATCTGGTGGAGAGATTTCAGAAAGCAGTGTGCTTCTAATCCCCCTAACTGGTGATGACCAGTACGAATTGAATGACTATTTTGAGCTGGTACTGACGACGGAAACGGGGTATGAACTGGACAGAGCCCGTGGATACATCCTGAACGACGATACCCCCCGTTTTGCCATGAGTGACGTTACCGCTCTTGAGGGGAATTCCGGTGAAAGCCAGATGCGATTTACGCTAACCTGGGATGAGCCCGAGCCAGTTGCAGAAGCCATTACATTGAAATATCGAACGCTGGATAGCGTATCAGTGGATATCTCAGCCGCAACCAGTGGTGTCGACTATAGCTACAAGAGCGACTCCCTGACGTTTTCCCCGGGGGATACCACTAAATTCATAGACATCCCGATTCGTGGAGACGCAAACTACGAACCCAACGAAGCGTTTTTGCTGCAGATCAGCACAGTGTCGGGTGTACCAGTCACCTCGGCAAGTGGATTGATACAGAATGACGATGCCCCTCAGCTAATCGTAACGCCCACAGATGGCGACCAATTCGCCGAAAACACTGGCACAGTGTCTTTCTTTGCTCGATTCGCTCAGCCGGTAACCCAGGAAACGACGCTTTTCTGGGTCGTAGACGGAGGCTCCGCTACTGCAGGAACAACCGGTGTAGCCAATACCGATATTACCACAACCAGCTTGACGGGTAGCGCCGTATACCCGGAAGGAAGCACTGGATCTTCAGGGATGCCCGTCCTGGTAACCATCAATGACGACGCTCTGGTTGAAGACACTGAAAGCTTCTCGGTCTCTTTTTACGGTTCACAAGCTGATGCGACCAACGCACGAGCCGCATTGTATCAATCACGAATATCAGTTATTGACAACGACACCGTTCTGGTCGATTTTTCAAAAGCAACCTTTCGCGGCCAGGAAGGCAATGTGAATGGTGCTCAACTGGATCTGGAGAGTCTCGTTGCCACTGAAGCGGCCCCTGGCATTCGGGTCTATAACGGTATCATTAGCGAAACCACCACAGTCACCATGACGGTCATCAATCAGGGGTCTGCAGAAGCTGATGACTTCGCTCTGCCAGCCGGAGGCCTGGTGACTATTACCATCCCGAGCGGTGATTACACGACTGCACAGTCACTGCCTATCCCGGATTTCTTCATTATCTCCGACAACGTCCTGGAAAATGACGAGACGTTAACACTGAGTCTTTCCAACACAAGCTCACCCGGCCTGGGTATCGGCACCAATAGCGCACTCGCTATCACCATTGAAAATGACGATAGTCTGGTAGTTGGCTTTAACAGCACGGCTGACCTATCCGGGAACGAAGACAGCCCAGTCGCAATCCCCAGCCTCGTGGCCATGACAGATGTGGCGTCAGACTATGATCCGTCAGGCCCCGGTGGCCAGGCACTGGCCGTTACGCTGGACATAGCCAATCCTGGTACAGCCGGGCAGGCGGAGAGGGCTGACTTTACGCCCACCCTGCCTGTCCAGCTGAGTATTACCGGATTTCCCATTAACACCGGCGAGGCGATCACATCCACACTGCCTACGCTGGCCGATGATGACCTGGTCGAGAATACGGAAGATGCAACACTGTTCCTTACAGCAGCCGAAAGCTCACTGACGTCCGTGGATGCCAGCAGGGATCGATTCACTTACACGATTATCAGCGACGACTCAGTCACCCTGACTCTGGACACAACACCCGTGTCAGTCGACGAGGGGGCGACTGCGAACATACTCATCCAGATCTCAGGCGACCGCCTGGATGCTGACTCCCCCGACCTGACCTTTGAACTGGCCATTGTTTCGGCCACGGCGAGCTCTCCATCGGATTACACTTACGGGAACGGACTGCTCACCGTTCCTGGCGGAACCGACTACAGCACGGGCTCATCCAAGTCCGACTGGCTTGATGGAGTATTGACCATAGAATCAGATGACATTGTGGAAGAACTTCAAAGCATTACGTTCGGGCTCGAACCGATCGCCAATGAACTGAACTCCGTTTTAAGTTACACAGACGATTCCGCTCAAGTGACGCTAACAATTATAAGCGTCGACACGCTCAGCGTTGGCTTTCAAGCATCACATTTTGAATCCTACGAGAACGACCAGGAACCCGGTGCCGCCGTTGTTGTAAATGGCACAACTGAGATTGAGGTCACTCTGGAGTTTGAAAGAACCGGGGGAGAAGCCTACCCGGCGACCGAAGGTGTTGATGCAGACATAGCTACGATAACCGTTGAACCTTCGCATGTATCCGGAAGCACCTTTGCATTTCCAGCCGCCGCAAGCAGTGACAGCATCACCGAATTTAACGAAGAGATGGCTATCCGAATCAAAACAGGGGCCGAGACCGGTGAACCCATTGATTTACTGACGCTCACTGAGGCCAGTTGGCTGTTGCTCAATGATGACACCAGTGTGCTGGTCAACGGTTCCGGCATTAACTACTGCGCGGACGTGGCAGGTACTATCGATGCCGATTGCGACAACGTTACGGAAGCGGCATTGCAATCACAGGATGGCAAAGTGGGTACTGCCGCCTTTACGGCTTCGCCGCCTCCACAATCAGGCTCAGACAGTGCTTCAACGCCTCTTGACTGGCTTTGCCGAACTGACTCGGTCACTCAATTAACCTGGGCATTTGAAGACTCGGCTTTACCCCAGAGTTATCAAAACAGTCAGGTAGACCAGAAGATCACTGAAATGGTTGGCGTTTGCGGAGTGACTGACTGGCGGCGCCCTACCTTCAATGAATTGGCTAATTTAATGGTGTTTACCGGTGAAACGGGCTTGCTGGATACGTCTGTATTCCCCGGCGTACAAGTAGCCAGCAGTGCCGATAAGTACTGGTTTGTTGAGAGCAAGGCAAGCTCAACGCCGTTGTTGATGTCATTCAATCAGGGGCAAATTACCACCGATACGTCCGGCTATCTAATGCTGGTTTCTGATTCACAATCACCCTTGGTACCCATCCGTCCGACACCCAACTACGCCTGCGCTGAAGATACGGCTTCACTGGACGCGAGCATCACATCTGACTTCCGGTATACCCTGAATGTGAATGCAGGTGAAGTGACTGACAATCTGACGGGACTTACCTGGGCTTCCCGGTCTCTGTTAACCAGTGATTCCAACAGCACCCCAACCTGGGCCACCGCGCTTGAACAAGCAGACACGTATGACGGAGAAACCGCGGATGCAACCGGTTGGCGGGCACCAACCATCAAGGAATTACTATCACTGGTTGCAATTGACTGCGACTCAACGGGTCTAACAGTCGATACCAACCTACCTCATTACTTTCTTCCGAGCTTGCCGGGTGGCACCATGCTGCCTCTGATGTCCTCGTCGCCAGTTAACAATGCAAGCGGTGAGATCTGGACGCTGAACCTGGCGGATGAATCACAGATGATCACGCGATCTGCCCCGCCCAGTGGCGATCCTACGCCAGTGGAAATGCAGACTTTCGTAGTTAAAACACCCTGAACGCTGCAGGTCTACCACCACAATCCGGACAGTTATTATTCGGCGACCCACTGCACTTCCGGCAGTGTAGTGGTCACCGGATTATTGACTGACACCTCTTGAGTGCAACAACCACCACTCATCACCTTGCAGCCGAATGGCAGGAACAGCCGGTTGCTCAGCACTCAGGCTTCCTTCGACCCTGGCATTCGACGCCAGAGCATAGCCTGGCTGGGTAATGGCAAAAAGCTCACTATACGGCTCAGGCGCTGACAGCACACTGCCCCAGAACTGAGTCTCTCCCGCCAGTTCAGCGCTGTTAGAAGCAGACAAGGCCGCTCGCTGGCTATCACTTAACACATCAAACACTTTGCCGCTGGACGTTATAGCGGCCTGATTAATGTTCACAATGTACGCAAGCGGCGCCGTAAACGACAAATTGATTGATCCTGACTGAGGTACGTCCAGGACAATCGGATCAGCGGAACCCGACCCAATATCCTGCCCCGCGATCAGACTGACCCTGTTTGCAGTGAGGTTAACAGAGGTATCCTCGACACTCACAAAATCACCAAGGGTATTGTAGATACTGCCAGAGCCAGCGTTGAGTTCTATAGCGCCCGTTTCGGACGTTACTTTGCCCAGCCTAATTGAACCCGACTCACTGGATAAGCCAGCATCGTCCAGCGCAGTGACGGTCCCTGAAGCCGACATATTCAGATCAGAAGTGGCTGCGAGTGACACACCGCCACCAAAACTGTTCAGGTCACTATTCAGTTCCAGCACATTACCGGACAACGCTAACCTGTCAATGACACTGATGTCGTGATCCAGACTGATATCCGCCTCAGTGTTCAAACTGAACGACTGAAGGGCTACCGACTGACCAACCGCTGCCAGTTGAACCGCTCCGGCTCCCGTCGCCAGTGACAGGGAGAATGTACCGTCGATTGCTGTGTCACCAAGGGTTATGCCACCATCCGAGGCTGTCGTATCGATACTGACGTCATCCGACAGCACAACAGACTGAACCTTGCTGAGATCCAGCAGGGTATCTGCTGTGCGGATGTTGCCAGACAATGCCAGCGTTGATGCCTCCTGGACGACCAGACTGGCCAGTGCCAGATTCTGCCCGACATCGCCCAGTGAGATATTGCCGCTACCCGCATTCAGCGTTAGCGTAAACTCACCATTCACGCCAATACCGGACAAGTCGATGGTTCCGCTGGAGCTGCTGGTATTCAGATCAGTATCGATGGCGAGGTCCAGGCGATTGCCCGATAGCGAAATGCCATCGAGACCTTGTGTCGTAATCCCACCTGCCAGTTGTACAGTGGACGCGTTCACCACGGACAATGAATCAAGCTCAACCCTATTGCCCATATCGAACAACGTAAGGTTCTGGTTGTTTGCATCGATTGTGAGGGCGTAGTTTCCATTCACTGAGGTGGTGCCGGTTCCGGTGCTGAGCAACAAGGGGCCCGTCAGCTGAATATCATCAAGCAACTCAATGCTGCCCGCCTGACTCAGATCCAGTCGGGACAAAGCGGTGATGTCACCATCAAGGGAGGCTTTCGCGTTTGGAAGGTCAGCACTTCCGGTAATGGCCAGCGTAAACCCACCCGCATTGACGTCACTCAACTGTGCCTGATCATAGGCTGAGACGGTTATCGTCTTGTCACCGGCCTCAATGGTTGTCCCATTAAGCAAGACATCGCCTGACTGTGACTGAAACAACGCATTCTCTGCGACGGTAAGCGATCCGGTATTGGATAAATCCAGAAGGCCGGTTACAACAATGCCATCGCTTGAGGTATTAGTACCAAATTGCAAAGCAGAATCTTCAAGCGCAAGACTGGACAGCGCATCGCTGCTGTTCTGGCTGCCAAGTTCCAGATTTCCCTCGCCTATTGACAATGTCAGCGCATATGGTCCGGAAATATCATCCGCCAGATACAGGCTACCTGTAACACCGGAGTTAAGCGTGGTATCACCGGACAATGCCATGGCATTTACCTGCCTTAGATCGATATCACCTAGTGTTGAAGCAAGAGTACCCCCGACCGTTAACGAGCTGGCTTCTACTGACAATGCTCCGGCATTGATGTCACCTCCAAGCACCAGATCGGCCCCGGCTGCTTCGAAAGAAAGCGTCTGACTAACAAGACTGGTAATATCCGTATCATTAAACGTACCTGAATCACCCAGGACACTGATCACAGTGTCTGTGGTCAGGCTCAGGTTCTCAGCATCTATATTCACCGTATCAGCCGCCAGAACGGCACCGTTAAGCGATGCTGTACCACCGGTTATCAATTGAAAGTCGCCCAGTGCATTGCTTGCACCGACAGAGCCGATATCGACCCGATTTCCAGCCTGAAGCGTCAAACCCGAGGTGGTTCCGGCTACGCTGTCAATGGGTGCGTTAAGGTCTATCACACCACCGGTAGATAACGACACAGAAGTGCCATCACTGTTCACACGAAACTGACCTGCATCAATCACAATACTGTCGCCCAACGATGTTACATTTCCAGAAACCGTAATAACGCCCGTACTGCTCATTGCAACATTTCCAATGTTCAATAAATCCCCCACGCTAATATTGCCCGAGCCACTGGAAACAGTTAGAACGGGAGCCGAACCGGAAACAGGGTCATTGTCAGAGGAAGTAACTGGAGCCAGGGTAATTGTCCCGCCGCCTGTGGTCAGTGCTGCATCTCCTCTCAAGTCAATACTGGAAATGTTGGCAGAACCGAGATTCAAAGCTGAGTTGCCGCTCAGTTGAATAGAATCATTCAGACTCAGTAGATTGACGTTTGTCAGGTTAAACGCCCCCACGCCAGTCGAACCAAGCCCAACTCCGCCCAGTGTTAAATCGTTGTCATTTAAATCAAAGCTCATACTACCTGCTGCAGTCAGGCTATCCAATCGACTCACAGTGCTAAAGGTGAGGTCAGACTCTGCCGACCAGACCAAGCCGGTGGCAAGCCTGATATCATCTACGTCAAGAGTGAGTCCGTTGTATGAAGTCAGGTTGTTAGCATCAAACATCACTGAACCCTGCTTCAATTGTTCACCGTAAATACCCACTGAAAATGCATCTACGATACTAAGACTGCTGATCGTACTTGTGTTCACACTGTCCAGGTTTAGGCTATTGCCGGACATATTGAAGGTAAACTGACCATTATTGTTAAAGACTGAATTATTGTTAGTATTGTTAATGTTCAGGTCATCACTGGCATTCCACCGGCTAACGCCATTGACGCTGATCGAATCAGCCGACACAGTCAGGGCATCATCAGAGAAGATACGTGCACCACTGGGTAATAGCAGAGAATCAAGTGTAATTTGAGACCCGCCAAAAACGATACTACCGGATACATTCCTCAGATCGAGTGTACCCAATCCAAGATTCTCAAGCCCAATATCACCAAATCGTATGACTGAATCAGCACTAAAGACATTGAAGTCAAGAAGGCCGCCCTCCTGATCACTGCTGATAACTGCCTGACCGGAAAACGTCAAATCAGCCCCACTAGCGATGTCCCAATTCATATCGTTTTGCGTAATCACTGAGCTGGCATTAATGGATATATCGGAAGGGTGATACATCAACGGTGTATCAAGCCTCAAAGTGTCAACCGTAAATGCTGCATCACCAAAAGGATAAACAATTTGCCCCGCCTCCAGATTCAGTGTCAGGGGGTCGGTCGCGGAGGTTATTTCACTATTAATATATATTCCGCCACTGGTTTTAAGCGTCAAGGTTGCAGAGCCACCCGCACCCAAGGCACCCAAAACCAACGGGGAGTCATACCAGGCAATAAAGTTGCCGGTGTCCGTTGTCGTCGTTTGGATTGTTACATCCCCACCATCTTCCAGAACACCCTGAATAAATCCGACCCAGATGGTCGTCGTAATATCCGCAGCATCATTAGCAGGCGTAAAGACAACATTGTCTGATGCAGAATCAACATCTGCATTGCAAGCAATTACTACGCACTCGACATTGGTGGGCAGTGCATTCGGGGTTATGTAAACTCGCTGGGGATCCAGGAGCCATTCACCATGGCTACCTGTGTCTGAGCCCAGGTCTGGGGCGTTCTCAACCACCAACTGTCCGAGGCTTGAGGTCTCCACAAACCCTCCATCCCCATCGGGACCCACACCTCGGACACTCAACTCGCCCTGCACAACAGTTTGCTCTTCACTCCAGATCCATACATCACCGCCATCACCATTCTCCGTCGCGTCGGCTGACACGTCGGTATTCGCATTCAACACGGTCCGGCGCGCTATGTCCGGGCCTGATGTATAGTCCCAACCGCCACCGATATAAACGACACCGCCTCCGCTCGCCCCATTGGCTGATACGGTCGAGTCTTCTGTCAATTGGACGAGATCGCCCGCCACTCTTATGTCACCACCTGTACCCGTTGCTGAACTGGCACTAACATCGCCGGTGACCAGCGCCGTGCCGGCGCTTGCCGTCAGTTCAACTTTACCGCCATCGGTTACCAGACTGTCCGCTGAAATCATGCCTTCGACATTCAATGCGGCGTCGTACAACCCATTGACCGCTGCAGTTTCAATACCTATGTATCCACCGTCACTTCTCACGCTGCCAGTGACGTTGATTCCTTGCTGATCCAGGGCGCGCTCGCCTGAATCCGAGACCTCAAAGCCAATACCGGTCTCGGACAGGGTAATGGTTCCCGACGTATGGTTACTCAGGTGAATGTCACCAGCCGCGATGATGGACCCACTCAAGTCTAGTCTGGGAGAGTAATAAGCAACGCTGCCACTGGCATTGACAGCACCCTGGTGATTAATACCTGCGCTTGTGCTGGCACCATGCATCAACAGTGTGTCATCAACAAGCTCTACATCGCTGGTAGTTGCTATCAATGCACCAACGTTAAGGTTCGAGCCGGAGCCAAAATACAAACCGTTCGGGTTTGCCAGAATCAGGCGGCCATTAGAGGAGACTTGCCCTAGAATCTGACTGGGGTTCTGATCGTAAATCTGATTAAGCGTAATCGAACTGGCGTTGGGTACCGCGAACGTTACCGTTTCACTGATACCCACATCGAATTGCTCCCATCCCACAATAGCGCTCTGGCTGGACTGATCAATCTGAGTATGCTGACCGGACTGCGAAATTGTTGCGCTGCCTGACTCGACAGTGCCACCTACGGGGGCCGCTATGGCGAGTAGCGGAGAGCACAGGCCAAGAGCTGCCCAAGTTTTATTAACGGCAAACTTATCCATGTAGACCTCCGCCGGGATACATTTCCTGGCAATCAGTTACGTTAAACAATCAGAACAGTCGACTCAGGCTGAATGTCACTCTGAATCGACTGCCGTCATCAGGCAAGCTACTACCAACCGGAATACCAAGGTCAACACGTGCCTGATAATCCCTCAGGACAGACAACGCCATATAACCGCCTATACTCATAGCACTGGGAGTTTCATCTTCACTGGGGAAGGCATCATTGCGCCAACCCCAGGCCATGTCCCAGAAGGCGGCGAGCTTAATATTACTGATGGGCAAAGCGGCTCCGGGAGACCCGGAAATACCAAAATACTCCACATTGACGATCACAGCGGAGTCAGCCGAGTAAGAGGATTCAGGATAACCACGAACCGTATTCTGCCCGCCGAACCCTATTTGCTCACTCGACGTCAACAAATCATTACTTAACTGCACAGTTCCGGCCAGAGATAGGAACTGATCACCGTAGGATTGAAGCCGCTCAGCGCGGGTGCTCAGTACTGTATATACACCACCGGCAAACTCACCGCTGGCGCCATCCCGGCTGGACGCTGCATCCCCTGAACCCGACAGACCGCCGAGGAACCCGCCAAGTCCCTGAGTTACTCTGGCATCCAGGGTATTTCGCCCCCCGCCCAGAACCAGATCCGTGTTTTCCCACTGCACACCAGCTGACAGTGCCGTCAGGTTATCATCGCTCAACGTCGCATTGCTTTGTTGTGTTCGAGACAATATCTTGGACAGCGTAATATCTGCCGATAACCGGTGTCTGCGGCTGTAGTCCAGCCCCCTGGTCGCTTTCACATAGAACTGATCACTCCCACCACTCAGGTCGAGAGCTTCGAAATCACCCATAACCTGATATCGGGTCAGGCTGTAGCCGATACCCAGGTCTGTATCTTCCCATAGGTAATAAGGCCCCGGCGGAGTGAAATGAGGCAAGGGTGCCGTATAATCTATCTGCCCTGCTATCGAATTCGCTGCAAAAGCCGATACCCTGAGACTGCCACTGAGCATATCGGCATGATCGGTCGGGTTCCGATATTGACCCGCCATGGTAAGCCGGTAAATGCCCGTATCCTCAGTGCCCTGATTATCAACGACCACTGAAGCGGCCAAAGGCTTTTCTTCCAAAACCCTCAGATTCATCTGAGTAGTTCCCGGTTCGTCGCCCGGAGCCAGAGCTGTAGTCAGGTCGATACCCGGGTATGCCGATAACTGAATCAAGGCACGCTCCAGTGCGTCCTGCTGAACCGGTTCGCCAACTTGCCTGCGAAAGGGTACTTTCAGGGTTTCCTGGCCATAAGCCGACTCACCTGTCACAGCAACTGAATGCAACCTGCCAATAACCAGGCGAAGCTGAACAACACCAGATACAACCGATTGTTCCGGGATAATGACTCGAGCAAGTATGAACCCCCTGCTGCGATAATACTGCGTAAGCTCTTTGGTTAGTGCATCAAGCTCCGCTACTGTGAATTCGCCATTCTGCTCCTCCAGATAACGAGCCAGAACAGACTCGATGTCTGAGAGCCTGACATCACTCTCCGGTACATCGAGAAAATCAATCGGCTCAAATGACCGAATGGTAATGAAAGGCTGGGATTCTTCTGACCTGTTTGCGGGCGGTAATTGAGGATTCTGATTATTGTCGAAACGGGCAGGGGTATCGTTCTGGAAATAGTCCGGTGTTTCAGGCAAAGCAGCCGGCGAAACAGAGATTATCAGCGTGATTAAAATCCAGTGCGACAACAACTTGTACATCGAAAATCCCTTGTCCAATAACAGTCCTTGCATTACTGCAGCACTTCCCACATTCAACCAGTCAGATTGACCCCGGAAGAGCGCACATAAAGGCAACAAGATGCCAAAACACACCTGGATTCGCCGAAAACTGACTAGATAAATCGTACTAGGACTGCTCACTATGAACTAATTCACAAACGAAGACCAGCCAAACGCATGATTCCAATTTCTTTCCCATAAGGCCATTAAAAATCAATAACTTATACGACAGTTAACGGCTAACTGTCGGTTCAGCCAATCGACTTACAGGCTATATTGTTCAGGATGAACCCGAATGATGGGTGCTTGCCGCCTGTATTTAGTCCTTTTCACTTCATCTGTTATATGCAAATCTGTAGCTGACGTCATTGAAGGTTAATCCATAGCCACGAGCCAACTTAAAAGCCACTGTCACAACAGACGGCTCTGTTCGGTACACTACCATTCGTGTCTGTTCTGCAATGGAATGCCTGACCAATACAGGATGTAAGCATGATTCCTATAAATATCAAAGGCTTAGTGGCCAAGCTCAACCCTACACTTAAAACAACGCTTGAAGGTGCCGCTGGCCTGGCAATGGCCAATAGCCAATACAACGTTGAAATTGAGCATTGGCTGGCCAAGATTCTGGAACACCCCGATACTGACCTGATCAAAATACTGGATGCCTACGACATTGAGACGGAGGCATTGCTTACTCAGCTGACTCGTAGCATAGAGAACTTCAAAAAAGGCAATACACGACCACCTGCATTGTCACAGACACTGGTAGACCTTGTGACCCAGGGATGGCTACTGGCCTCAGCCGAGTATGGCCATGCTCAGGTAACTACAGGGCACATCATCGCCGCTGCCATGCTAGACGCAGCCCTTTCGAGTCAGTTGAAAAGCGCTCTCCCCCTATTGTCACCACTGTCCGGCGAAGCACTGAAAACCTACGCACCCAGCGTGATTGGATCCACCTCGGAATCAGCGCTGATACAGCAGGCCGGACAAGGAACGGCAACCGGAGGCTCTGCTGCTTCACAAGCAGACCCAATGGCCGGGTCAGCTTTGTCCCGGTTCACCATCAACCTGACTGCCAAAGCCTTAGAAGGGGACATGGATCCGGTACTGGGCCGGGATGAAGAAATCCGCCAACTCATCGACGTACTGATGCGCCGACGGCAGAACAACCCAATTCTTACGGGTGAACCGGGAGTGGGTAAGACAGCGGTTGTAGAAGGCCTGGCTCAACGCATCGTGAATGATGACGTACCACCGCCGTTAAAAGGCGTGCAGCTACTGTCACTGGATATGGGCTTGCTTGAAGCCGGTGCCAGTGTAAAAGGCGAGTTTGAAAACCGACTCAAAGCCGTTATTCAGGAAGTGAAAGAGTCGCCCGAACCGATCATCATGTTCATCGACGAAGCCCACACCATGATCGGGGCAGGCGGCCGTGAAGGCCAGGGTGATGCCGCCAATCTGATGAAACCAGCACTGGCCCGTGGTGAATTTCGAACCATTGCCGCTACAACCTATGCCGAATACAAGAAATACTTCGAAAAAGACCCGGCACTGACCCGGCGGTTCCAGGTAGTGAACGTCGCAGAACCTGATGAAGCCCGTGCCATTAATATGATGCGGGGCATTGCCAAGTCACTAGAGCAACATCACGAGGTGATCATTCTCGATAGCGCCATTGAAGCAGCCGTTAAGCTGAGCAGCCGGTACATCCCTGCAAGGCATTTGCCGGATAAGGCCGTTAGCCTGCTGGATACGGCCTGTGCTCGCGTCGCGCTGAGCCAGGGTTCTACGCCTGCAGTGATAGAAGACGCGCAAAAGTCAGTTTACCAGTATGAAATTAACCTGACACTACTGAAGCGTGAGCAGCTGAGCCACGGCGGACTGGAAGACAAGATCGCTGAGTACAACACATTACTGGCAGAGACCCGGGAACAGTTGACTGAACTGGATGCACAGTGGAAAAAAGAGCTCGATAAAGTGGCTGAGATCAAACAGCTGTTTGAACAACGCGCGAGTGACCCGGAGAACCCGGAATTGACGGAAAAGCTCAACCACGAACGCGTGGAGCTGGCGACCCTCCAAGGCGAGACGCCTATGGTATACCTCAGTGTTGACCAAAGTGCGATCGCGGTCGTCGTCGCCAACTGGACTGGCATTCCAGTCGGGCGCATGGTCAGCGACGAATTGAATTCTGTGCTGCAACTGGCCGATCACCTCAAAGAGCGGGTCGTCGGCCAGGACCACGCACTGAAAGAGGTGGCCGAGGCTATCCGCACCTCAAGAGCAGGCCTGATGGACCCCAGAAAGCCCATAGGCGTGTTCCTGATGATTGGTACCTCGGGTGCAGGCAAGACCGAAACAGCCCTGGCACTGGCCGAATCATTGTATGGCGGCGAACAAAACGTCATCACCATCAACATGAGCGAGTTTAAGGAAGAGCATAAGGTATCTATGTTGCTCGGCGCTCCAGCCGGTTACGTCGGCTTTGGTGAGGGAGGCGTACTGACAGAAGCGGTACGCCGAAAGCCCTACAGTGTTGTCTTGCTAGACGAAATGGAAAAGGCACACCCGGGCATACAGGACATTTTCTACAACCTGTTCGACAAGGGCACCATTAAGGATGGTGCCGGACTCGACATTGACTTTCGCAACACCGTGGTCATCATGACCTCTAACGCCTGCTCAGGTTCGATTGCCGACTACTGCGAAGCAAACCCGACCCCGGATGACAAAGCCTTGCTGGAAGCGGTACGACCAGAACTGCTCACCCACTTCCGCCCGGCCTTTTTGGGTCGGACTCGAATCATTCCATACTTCCCACTGACTAAAGAAGTACTCGCAACCATTGTTGGCATCAACATGAAGCGTATCGAGCGGCGCGTAAAAGAACATTACGGCGCTTCATTCAGTTTCGATGAAACCGTCGTACAGCGCATTGTCGATCAGTGTCAGGACCCGGATACCGGAGCGCGGAATGTAGAGAATGTCATTTCGCGGAGTATATTGCCGGAACTGGCGACACAGAGTCTATCCAGAATGGCGAATGGAGATTCGATAAACGCAGTGCACATTGGGCTAGCCCAAAGTCAGGAGTTCTCCTACACCCTGAGCTAACCAGATCATGATGGAAATGGCCGGTTACTGTGACCGAGCCATTTCTTTTTGCAATGCTTCCTGAGCTTCCTTAAGCGCCTGACCCAAACGCGCGTGAAAGTCGTAGGCTGTCGCCATGGAAACAGCGATCCGGTCACTGATTGTCGCCTGGCCCACGACACTGCGATGAATATTTCCCAGCTCCAATATCACATCACCCCGCCCGACAAAAATATTCAGAACGTCACGATACTTATAATCACAGTCGTCAGCGTAGTTAACCGTCACTTTCTGGACTGTATTGTCGCTTGTTGCTGCTTCGTTTTGTTTTTTATCTTCTGACATACTCTGTTAAATACCCTATATATGTGGCTTAACCGAAAACCAAGTAACACCGAAGCGCTACCTTAACGACATCACTTTAACCTGGCTTGGAACCATCGACATACCAAACGCACCCGGGCTTGCACCATTTTGCCCGGTTGGAGATAGCATTTTTGTGGCTGGCAACCCACCTATCATCAGGTTTGTACTGCCCATCAAATTCCTCGAAGGCCCCATGACCATTCCCGACATTGGGTTCATCATAACACCCGCATTATCGCCGTTGCTCATGGGCGTAATGGTCATCATATTGTGTGCTGGCATTGCCAATATTAAATACTTAACTTGCGACGGAATTGCCGACATTGGTAAAGCAATGTTGGGGTAAGGTATGGGTGTCGGGATCGGACCCGCTGGTGAAGGCACCGGGGTCAGACACACATCGGGCATCGCCATATCGAGGCCCGCCATCTGAGTTTTCACAAAAACCATGACTGTCCCCCTTAGCCCATGTGAATTCGTTCGGCATCAATCTTAAGATCTTTACGAACATCAATAATACTGTGCCTTGATTGATCCAGCTTAAAGTCGCTTACCTGACTCGTCACATTACCTGCCTTTCGTACCTCATTACCCGCGACCATGCTGACAAATGACTTGAGATGGCGACTCATGTGCTGTCCAACCACATTCAGTGTTTGAGAGGCGATTTTCATCGTCTTGCTGCTTAGTACCGTCGTGTCACTATATGATTTCAAGGTGTTGGACGTTAATGACAGGTCGCGCCCTACCAGGTCAAGCTGCTGTCCGGCTAACTTAGTATGCTTGGAGGCTATGGTCACCTCCTCAGCACTGCTAATTGATACAGACCCCGTAAACTCAAGTGCAACATCTCTACCAGACGCTGCCGTTCTTTCCAGAATCGCCAGGATATACAGTCTTGAGGGAGCGACTCTCAACAATAATACGGTGTCACCCTGGCAGGGCTTAATCAAACAGGAAACAGCCTGGCTGGCTCGTTCAATGCCGTTAGGGGAGGTAATCAACACCCCGGATTCAGACACGCTTTCGACGATGGCTTCCTCCAGCCCCTGCACCGCTGCCGGTTGACGTATACTTCGAACAGAACGATCCATAGCCTACTCCTGGTTATCACTAATTTTGGTGTGAATGAAAATCATCAGGCCGCGGGGCCACCCCTTTCCGCTTCTTCTCGATCGGGGTCCGTTTCTAGCGCAACCTTCCGGTTAGACCCCGGCCACTGTGTCTTCTCTTCGATAATTCTATGTAGATTACACCGGTATAGCTCGCAGTCCATAAGGACTGCTTCAGTCAAATCGGCATGGGAGAAATCAACATAAGTCAGATCAGATTTGTTAAAGATGGTGGATATACACACGCCGTTTGTAAACTGAGCCTGCTCTAGCTGAGCTTCAGTGAAATTAGACAGACTAACATCTGCTTCAATAAACAGGGCCTGCTTGGCCGTTGCTCGCTCGAAGTTAACCCCTTTTGCAATTGCCTTAATAAATAGCGCATTGTCGAGATTAGCTCCGCCAAAATCCGCTCCCGAAAGATCAGCATCCGAAAAGCCCGCCTGACTGAGCGAAAGTCCCTTAAAGATCGCTTGCGAAACGACAGACATACTGAACTGGGGTTTTGACAACACAACATCCGAGAAATCGAATTCATGAAGATTAACTTCTCTGAAAAAAGGCGTATCCAATGTAGAGTTTTTAAGGTTTAAGCCGGCCAAGGTAACTTGTATGAAATTGGGCCTGAAAAACTCTCCTTCCGAAAGCCTGATATTGGTCAGATCCCCCTCTAGCCAGGTGGTTGACTCGGCTTTTAAACCAGCCAACGAAGCATCAACAAATGAGGTTTTAAGGAAATTGCACAAAGCCAATGTTGGAGAAATCCATTGAGCTCCATCAAAAGAGCACTCAATAGCACTGGATTCAGCCATCGACAATTCACTAGCCGTCAACTCCGCCAGTGAACACTGAATAAAATTCGATTTGGTGATGGTCGCCTGGTTCATGACCGACCGGTCAAAAATGCACTCCATAAACTGGCACTCATTTATGATCGCACCTGAGAAGTCACAGCCGGTGAAATTTACACGGTGAAATTGTCCATTACTGACATTCAACCCAACCAACGATTCGTTCGAACAATTTTTCTCAGTAACAATTGGGACATCTCCATGACCCTGGACCCAGCGCTCTAATTCAGTTTTATCCACGCTCAGGCCTCCAGTCCTTGAAGAGGGTTTTCTTCAAATTGGCCGAGCGGAAGTCTGTCTCGCCGACTTCAACGCCGTAGAAATTAGCCCCATAGAGGTTCGCCCTGCCAAAATTTGCGGATACCAACCGCGCTTCCTGGAAGGAAGCCTCCATTGCATCACAACGATTAAGGCTGGCTCGTTCCATGTTGGCGCGGTCAAACATCGACAACCGTAGTGATGCCTGGCTAATGTTCGCAGCAAATAGATTGGCATCGCTAAAATCGCAACTATGGAACCGAGACTCGCTCAAATTCGCCTTGTCAAGCTGACTGCCCCGAAAGTTAGCCAGCGACCCGGTTGCATGAGTAAACTTACACTCACTCAATACGCAACCATCAACAAAACGAATGTTCTCCATGCTGCACTCGCTAAAATCAACCCCACTGGCTTTCGCTCCCACAAGGTTTGCACCATTCAGTGATGAACCTGAAAACCGAGACCCGGCAAGCTGGCAATAAACAAAATTACTAGTATCCAGCTTGCACCGTTCGAATACGCAGCCTGTCATGTCCAACTCATTAAAGATGCAGCTCTCCATCTCGCAGTCAGAAAAAGAACTCCCTTTAAGATCAGCTTCAAGAAAACCATCCATGCCGCATTTAAAGACACAGTTGATGAATACTGCTCCCTTAAAGCGGGAACGACCTAACGTTGTGTCATCAAATTCGCATTGCTCAAACCGGGCGTTAGTGAAATCGCAAGCGCCCAGGTTACATTCGCTAAACGTACATCCAACGATCTGTGCCTCGGTGAAATTCGCATGCGCAAATACAGCCCTGGAAAAACGAACATTCTCAAAGGCAGAATCGGTTAAATCAGCATATTCGAAGTAGCCCCCTTTAAAAGACTTCTCGATGAGTATCAGTTTAGGCAAGCTAGTAAAGGCAAGCTCCACAAACTCAAACTCTCGGTTACTCCCGACCAGGCTTTGAAACTCGACAACCAGGCCGGGCTCTTTACCCTCATGAGGAGAGCGCGACTCTTCAATAAAATGAGCACTTTTGCAATACCCACTCTCGGCAGATTCAAGCGATTCATTGATTTTTTCAGCGGTCTCATTCAGAGAGTTGAGCTGAGCCAAAATGGGCGCCGGATCTACCCCAAGTGACTGCGTGACCATTAGGTTTTTACGTGTTTCGCTCATTTGCGATTCAATACTAGCCCAGGCAGCATTTACTTCGTCTCGTATTCTAGGCAGCACCGGCGGAAGCTTTCTTTCAGCCAGTGCACGCTCCATGTCTTCCGCCATGCCTACAGTTGATGGTTCAGCCCTGAGCTGCTCTATTCGCTCCTGAATACCCTCCATGGCCTTTTGTTCTTCTTTCTCGGCCATTGACTTCATATACTCATTGAGCTCATCAATTGCCGATAGATCCATTTTCTCCAAGTCAACGGCGTTCGGATTATTGGGGTCCTTCGGGGCTATTTTATCCAGGATGGACTGTATCTGCCGACCCATTTCAGTATCGTCAACAGACTGTTTAGACTGTAATTCACTAATCGACACCCCATCGAATCCATATTCACTAAGAGGACTGCCACTGGCCTCGTTCTGCTCGTTGATCTGTGCTTCCAGTTTCGCAGTTTGGTTATCGGCATAGGTGTTAAACTGATCACGAGCCACTGAATTATCTGTTTCGGCTTCGGACATGATTTGTTTGAAACCACACATTACGCCCTCAGGGATCAGTGCATCTGTGCTGAAGCTGTAAATAGCGCCTTTCTCAGGGTCGGTCCGCTTGATAAATTGGTCTTTATAATGAGCTATATCGCGAGGTGTATCCGCCTGGTTTTCATGGGCTATCAATAGATCGGAAAAATGCAAGGGTGTCTCAGTAGACAATTCCATGACACCCCGGTGTATGATGACGCCACAATCCTGGTTTGGGAAAAACCAGACCGTATCGATCTGGTTCTCAAGCTCAACAAGTTTAGTATCACTTCCAGAGGTGTCAGCAAGAAACAGTCGAGCATTAATCTGGGGTAATATTCCCGATAGTTCCGGATACTCAAGATTCATGCTAGAGATGCGAAAGCGTTCCCCACCCTTTGGGTAATCTTCGAACCACTGGTCCTGTGCGGCACAGCAAAAGTAGGTCGGATCCATGTCGGGCGGAAAACCCGGCATATAGCGGTTAATGTATTCCTCGTCGTAGGTACCCGCCAACTGGCTTCGCGGCTGCCAGGTCACATCAACATTACCTAATGAAGCCGGCCTGGGCTTATCGTTCTTAGAACTGACCAGTGCATCAAGGTATTCAACGTTTGGCAGAGGGTACCGTTTGACACCTTCGTACGTCACACCGGCTATCCCTTTACCAACCGGATTACTCAAAAAATTTTCACCACCAAACGCTTGCTCATATGTCAAAGGTAATTCGGCTATAGGTTCTGGTCCTTCAAAACTGGTAGTACTCCAATAACGATCACCGAATACAGCAAGCGACTTTTTACACTCACCGCATTCGACATGAACTGTACCACCGGGTACCGGCTCTGGGGACAAAAACGACCCTGCTACCAGGAATTCAGCTTTGAATTTAGGCAACCCCACATCTAAGGCCTGACCTTGCGGCAATGCCTCCAGCACACAGGGCCACAGATCTTTTTCAAGCAGCGGTTTTCCCGTTGACAACTGGAAACCCCATAAAGAAGCAACAGAAAGAAGCTCCCTTTTATCCATTTCAAGATTTCGGTGCAGCACACCCGAATGTAGGGACTTAATAACTCTCATCCAAACATTTCCAAAGCAGTTGCTTGTGAAAGACCCATAGTATATTGGGCTAATTTAATTTGACTATTCTGCAATTTCATAACGCTTTGCTCAATCTTAGTCGGAGGCTCCGCTTCAAATTTGAAAAACCCAACATATGTCTTTGCTTCCATACCAATGACAGAGACCTCTGTCTTTCCTGAATTCAATTTCATTTCCACGCCAACACCGTGTACTTTCATGTCAACGTCAAGTGCATTTGCTGTAAATCCGACATTCGCACTTACATTTATGGAAGCGAACAATGTCGCGGAAATATCCATAGAAAACTTTAAATTAGCTCCAGATGAGATCTTTGCGGATGTCGTGTTTGAGTAGTCAAACTCGAACTCGGCAGTGCCCATGCCTGTAGTCGACTTTGCATTGAAAGTCTTGACTGCCCCTGTTAAACGATCTTTCTCAGTCGTTACTGTTGAAACCCGACCATCGTCGTGAAGTGTTGTAGTACTGTCGTAATAGAGAATTTTATTTGCGTTCCACTTTTTCTCGGTTGATACACCACTCTTGGAATGAGTATACGAAGCCGGGTTTCCATCATCGCGCAACTTCACTTCAACTGCGGTGTGGCCCGTATAGCTGACATCCAGCGTAGACCCGCGAGCTACGCTAATGGCATTGCCTTCCCTAAAGTCATAGGAATCACCAAATTCTTTGGTGGTCCAGACGGTATCCGAATGCCATTGACCGGGTATGCTTGTACTATTTCCGCTACCAGCATCTGGCCACTCTATTTCAGTCCACCCCGGTCCGCCTTCCTTAGGCAGATCACCCCATATCTTGGAGGATTCATCGATATCATCTTTTTTAGGAACCCTAACGCGGTTTAGCGCGGCAACTTGACTGATGTGCGCTTCTTCGTAACTGTTCCCTAAATTGTAATTCCAGTAACCACCGAAGTCGTAAATATTGCCTTCTTGTGTCGTAACGGTATCGAAACTGGACATTCGTACATCTGCGCCCTGAAGTACCGTAATAAAGTCATTAATGCCCACGGTACTATCAAGGTAAGCCTTCATCCCAGTGGGCGCATAGGAACGCACCGAAGGATCCGTAAAGTTTAACAGCATGTCACCCAGTAGCGAGGGATCGGTGTCGGCAGCCCTTCGTTGTGAAGGATTAGGTGGGTAGCCATTTATATATTGACCATAGCGATCCTTCGATTCCATCCATAATGCACCGTTAGTTCGAACCCTGACACCGTCAGCTTCCTGATTGTGATACTGGTGATTGACATCTGTTGTATCGAACGAGAATATGCGCCGTCTAACCGTGTCTGTTCCACTGGAATAGTGGGCGATATAAACGCCCTCGGGCAACGGATCTCCAGAGTTAATATTGGTCGCAGGATCGTTGATTGAGCTTTCCGGGCGTACCCAATCAGCGGGCTGGTTTGCAGTTGCAACCACTGTCGGGCTCTGCGGGTCAAAGATTTCTGCACCCGGATCCGTCCAGCCAACGTCGTTAGTCACTTCCAGCGGCGAAGCCCCCAAAAGGCTAATCGGATCGTTTGGCGTGCCTACACGAATCCACGAGCTGGCCATTGCTGACTGGAATACCATGCGTTCCTTTCCAGCTTTATCTTCCATTCGGATCCGGTTATTACCAGCCGAACGGATAACTGACTCACTTTGATTCTCCGAACTCACCGGGCTGGGCGATGTTGCCGACGAAACAGCCCCGGCGATCACCGGGCGATCAGGGTTACCGTCAATAAACGTCAGCAATACCTCGGTACCCTTGGTTAGCGGGAACTGCATGCCTTTCCCTTCCCCGGCATAAGGTTGCATCATTCGAACTCGAGCACTGGCTTTCCCATCAAGATGTTCATCGTTTATATCGAAAGGCAACCTAACCTTGTAACGACCTTGTTCATCCAACTGGGCGTATGGGCTTTCCTGCTCTCCATCAATTTTGCCATGCAACGTACCAGATATGCGTGGGCGATCTGCCGTACGTGGATGCCGGTATTGTCGGTCGGCTGGAATCGCTGTAAAAGCGTTGCTGTAAATGTTTATCTCAGCATCGTCACTCAAGCTGCCTATCACAGACGTCTTCAGTAGATTGGTCTGATCACCCTCATGGGTCACGCTGGTAACCATATACTCCTGGTTAAATGCTGAACGGTAATGCTGACCCAGGTTAAATTTAAACCCCGGGGTAAGAAACGGGACAGTACTCTCACCCTGAAACTGCTGCTTGGTACACAGCAGCTCTTCAGCCCGGAAAGCTATGAGCCGTTCACCTTCTTCGGGCGTCGCGTAATGTTCGCCATAGAGAAACGTCTCGCCACGGCCATCCGGGTCGACATCGGCGTGAACCGCCATTTCAAGCGAGGGGCGCTCGGGGTTGTGATCCTTCATGACAATACGGTTGGGCAGTTGCTTCTGGCTGCAACTGAAGTTCAGAATAATTTCATCCAGATGCCCTTGTTCCATACCAGTTTTGGGGGAATAGACCAAGTCGGCACCTTGCTTGAAGGGCTCATGGCTGAAGCTGCTGTCTGACAGCACAAGCTTGTCGCCATCGATGTCGTGATAGAAATAGTAGTAAACACCCTCTCGCTCAAGCCAGCGCGAAACAAAGTTGAAGTGGCTTTCACCGTACTGGCACACATACTCGACGGGGTTGTAGCTTCCTTCAAGCGCGCTCAGATCATAGTCGAGCGAGTCCATACCGCCATCAGCCAACGCGCCTTCCACAATCTCCGGCACGGTTTTATCCAGAAAGACCTGATTATGCTGGGTCTGCATCAGCCACCAGACTTTGGGAACCAGTTTAGCGCGATAGAAGTAGTGGTTACCGTAGGCATGCAACTGATCAAACTTGGCTAAAATGCCGTTGTAAGCGACATCGTCACCACTTTCTCGGCGAATGGTGAACACCGCCTGGGATTGCAGAATGGCCGACATATCAAGGTCTGGCTCGGAGGATACCAGCATAATCTCGAATTCATAAGGAGTAGAGATGGCCTCCAACCCCTTAAAACGAAGCACAGCAAAGGTGTTTTCACTAGCCTCGGATGCGTATGAAACGAAGGTAAAGCGTTGCGTCGTAGGGTCTTGAAAGTAGTCCATAGTTGCTCCAAGCTCAGGCCACAATAAATGCACATCGCCATATTTATCGATTACTACTCTAATTAGAGGCACTCTAACCAGCATTCGCTCTAGCAAACACACCTAACCACAGCACTATCCTGCTGTAATTGTTCATTTACGAGCAATACAATCGCTGCCTGCAGAATACTGCCTAAACTTGTCTGCTTAAATTCTACCTGTAACCCATATTTTGCTACTTACGTCGCTGGATATCCTTAATTCATATTAAACTAGCCCTTCATATCAAGATTCACAAGATCGAGATTAAAGTTCCCTTTTTTTATCCTAACACCTTGCTCGTTCTTCAAAATAATGTGACCATTTTTGATTTCTACCAACGCTTTATTTTGAACATCTAGCACTCTACCCGTGTAATTCTTAACCGAACCACCTGGAAACGAAACTTTCTGCTTGTTTGCAATCAAGTCCATTTCAACACCAAGTCCATTGGCCTTTATATCCAAGGCTACTGCTGGGTTAAGGGACAAACTAAAACTCGCTGAAAGATTAACAGCGACAGCTGCAGAAACCGCCGCATCCATTGTAAACTTCAAACTTGTTCCTACTGAAACCTTGGCAGATGCAACATTCGAAAAATCAAATTCAAACTCTGCAGTCCCCATACCAGTAGTAGACACAGCGCTAAAGCTTTTTACTCCGGACGTCCCTCTATTATAGTGGGTTTCAACAGTATCAAGAGAGTGACCACTGTCGGTACTAGTACTGTCATAGATCAGTTGACCTTGCTTATCCCACTTTCGCTCTTTATTGACCCCACTTTCAGAATGAGAATAGTATGCTGGCTTAGATGGATTATCACTTTCATCTTTCCGCAACACCAATTCAATATTTCGATGTCCTTTGAAAGAAATATCAAGGCTGTCGCCATCGTGAATAGATATAGCGTCACCAACATGAAGGTCGTAACTGTTTCCAAACTGCTTGGTTGTCCAAACATCGCCGGAAGACCAATTTCCGCTTAAGGTTGTATCTTCAGCAGCAATATTCGAGCTACCTATACCAGTGCCGCCAGTTGTGGAAGGCCAGCTTACACCTGCCCAGTTAGGTCCCGCCTCATTGAGAATGTCCACTTTATCCAGTGAGTTTAATTCCGCACTCTGGTTAATATGTGCTTCTTCATAGCTGTTTCCGAGATTGTAATTCCAATAACCACCGAAGTCATAAATATTGCCTTCCTGAGTGGTTATGGTATCAAAGCTGGAAACGTTGACCTGTGCCGTTGGCATCAGTTGCTTAATCGACTTCCCAGCTCCCAGTGCAGTACCATCGTGATAATTCTTTAGACCGGAGGGTGCGTAGTCATTTTCGAGTTTATTTAACAAAGTGCCAATGTAAGCGCGCCCCTGGTCAGTCCCTCCCGCCTTATTGTAATAGTCGGGATACCCATCAGTATACAAACCATAACGATCCATAGACTCGATCCATACAGATCCGTTTGAAAAGAGTCTTATCCCGTCAGTGACTTTTTTGTAATAGGGATGCTCCGAATCATCAGTATCAAATACGAACAGTCGTCGTCGAGCTGTATTACTGGCAGCGTTTTCTTCAGCCCCGGTATGAACATACTGAACGATATACTCTCCTTCATCGTCAAGAGCTTTACCTTGATAATCAGTTGCAGAATTGCTATCTACTTCCGACTGCTTTCGAATCCAGTCGATGGAAATTGGCGTTGGATCATATGTTGATCCATCTTCTTGAATCCCGTGTCCCATTTGATCAGGTGCGCTATCGCTACCCCATATTTCACCGGTTTTAACATAAGCTATGGAACTTCCCGACAAAGAGATTGGGTCATTGGGAGCGCCAACACGGAGCCAGGAATTCGATGAAGGGCTTTCGAACATTATGCGCTCGGCACCTGCTTTATCTTCCATCCTGATGCGATTATTTCCTGCCGACTTGATAACCGACTCACTCTGATTACCAGCACTGACTGGACTAGGGGCAACCTCAGAAGAAATTGCACCTGCAATAACAGGGCGGTCTGGATTACCATCGATAAACGTTAGCAGTACTTCTGTTCCTTTGGTTAACGGAAACTGCATGCCTTTACCTTCGCCGGCGTAAGGTTGCATCATCCGAACCCGAGCACTGGCTTTGCCATCGATGTGCTCGTCGTTGATATCGAAGGGTAGTTTTACTTTATAGCGACCTTGCTCATCCAATTGTGCATACGGGCTTTCTTGCTCACCATCAATCTTCCCGTGTAAGGTACCGGAAATACGCGGTCTCTCCGCCGTGCGAGTGTGGCGATATTGACGGTCGGCGGGTATGGCGGTGAACGAATTGCTGTAGATGTTGATATCAGCGTTTTCGGTCAGACTGCCAATCACCGAGGTTTTCAACAGATTCGTCTGGTCGCCCTCGTGAGTCACGCTGGTGACCATGTACTCCTGGTTAAATGCCGAGCGGTAATGTCGGTTCATGTTGAACTTGAACCCGGGTGACAGAAACGGAACCGTGCTGTCTCCGTGAAACTCTTGTTTCTGACACAGCAGCTCTTCTGCTCGGAAAGCCACCAAACGTTCGCCTTCCTCCGGCGTGGCATAGTGTTCGCCGTACAGGAAACTTTCACCCCGACCATTGGGATCGACATCGGCACGTACCGACATTTCAAGCGACGGTCGCTCCGGGTTGTGGTCCTTCAGTACAATGCGATTGGGCAGTTGTTTCTGGCGACAGGTGAAATTGAGAATGAGCTCATCGAGGTGACCCTGTTCCATTCCGGTCTTCGGTGAATAGACAAGATCTGCCCCCTGCCGAAAGGGCTCGTGACTGAAGCTGCTGTCTGACAGTACAAGTTTGTCGCCATCGATGTTGTGATAGAAGTAATAATAGACACCTTCTCGTTCAAGCCAACGCGATACGAAATTGAAGTGGCTCTCACCGTACTGGCACACGTACTCAACCGGGTTGTAGGTACCTTCTAGTGCAGAAACGTCGTAATCGAGGGAATCCATGCCGCCATCGACCAGCGCCCCTTCAATGATCTCCGGGACGGATTTGTCGAGAAACACCTGGTTATGCTGTGTCTGCATCAGCCACCAGATTTTGGGCACCAGCTTGGCGCGGTAAAAATAGTGGTCGTTGTAGGCATGAAGCTGATCGAATTCAGCAAGAATACCGTTATAAGCAATATCCTCACCTTTGTCGCGATGTATGGTAAAGACTGCCTGGGATTGAAGCAGAGCCGACAAGTCAACATCCGGGTCGCCTGAGACCAGCATTATCTCAAACTCGTAAGGAGTGGAAATGGCTTCCATTCCCTTGAAACGTAAAACAGCAAAGGTAGTTTCGGTGACGCCGGAGGCATAAGACGTAAACGTAAAGCGCTGTGTCGTAGCGTCTTGGAAGTATTCCATTGAGGTGCTCCGTGCTCTATCAGCGACAACCGGCAATGGATCGACCGTTGCTGTACTGGTCCCTACTCGACAAGGGTCGTCGACAATTCGGCGCCACCCCCACTCTCATACTTAATTTCATAGTACTCGCGTCTGTAGACAGATCAAGCCCACCCCCTAAAAGACCTGTGGTTCAACTAGGCCATATGAATAGTCACAGTCAATAAGCCTCTGATTTAATGGGTTTTTATTCGTACCTACCAGACAAGCCACCTTTTTCCTTATAGGCCGGAGCCTGGGATGACGTCCCGTTTCAAATCCAATTAACCCAACGTTCAGTATTGACTGAACGAACTGAACACATCAAACTACCACCAACTGACCGGAGACCGACATGACTGACCCAATTGAAAACTTCATCGAACTGATGGGCATGACTTATCAGGTAGACGGTGCACCTCGGATAGCGGGCCGTATTTTTGGACTGCTGTTGGTTGAAGATGAGCCATACGCCTTGCAAGACATAGCCACCCGATTGCAGGTCAGTAAAGCCAGCGCGAGCACCAATGCCCGGTTTCTGGCCGAAAGAGGGGTCATACGCCTGACCTCCAAACCCGGCATTCGTCAGGATTTTTACGAGTTGGTACCGGATGTGTATCGACAGATGGCGTTAAAGGTCAGTGCACGAATGATGCAAGTCTCCAATCAAATTGCCGAGGTTCACGAAGCGATACCCTCAGAGCAATCTATCGCTCGCGACCGCATTGCCAATTTAGCCGAATGTTACCGGCTGGCCTCAGAAACAGCGATCGACTGGTCCGATCGACTGCCGCCCTCAAAATAAGCAATCGCCCGATACATCACCGCTTACCCACTTACCGATTTACTGGATCCACACATGACTTCAGAAACATCTTCAAATGCCAAGCCCGAGTGGGCCATGAGCAAACGCGAATTAATGAATGCCGAACGCGCTCGTCAGGGACTTCCGCCTAACAAGCGTCGCCGCTGGCCCTGGTTACTGGCGCTGATCCCGGTCGCCGTCGCCGGGGTGGTATTTGCGTCCCAGGGCGAACCGGATGTGGCCAGTGCTGCCCAGGCTGAACCGGCCGCTACCGAATCCGTTTTGCGCATCAGCGCATCAGAAATTACCACGCTCGAACAACAGCGCCTGGAACAACGCTTGCGGGTAACCGGCACGTTAAGCCCGGTTGAAAAGGCACGGCTGTCGTCTCAGGTGAATGCTCCGGTGGCCCGTATTGTGGTCAGGCCTGGCGATTCCGTTGAACAGGGCGACGTGCTGGTCGAAATGGACGCCACCAACCTGACCAACCAATTGAATCAATTGACCAACACCGCTCGGGCGACACAGGCACAACTGACGCTGGCGCAACGCAGCCTCGACCGGGGGGTTCGCCTGGCCGAGCAAGGCCTGAGCCCGGCGTCGTCCATTGAAGAGTTGCGTGCCAATGTAGAAGCCCAGAGTGCGACTCTGGCCACTCAGGAATGGCAGATTCGGGCCGCCGAACAGGCGGTGGCTGATGCGGTCGTGCGGGCGCCGTTCAAGGGTCAGGTGTCGTCGCGATCGGTTGAACCCGGTCAATATGTGTCGGTTGGCACCCCCCTGGTCACCCTGGTTGACCTGACTGCGCTGGAAATGCAGGCCAATCTGCCCGTCAATGCGGCCACACTGGTTGAACCGGGCCAGCTGGTCACCATAGACGTCGACAGTGCCCAACCGTTCAGTCTGCAGGGCACGGTCGATCGCATCAATCCGGTTGCACTGGATGCGACCCGGACGCTGCCGGTTTATATCCGCATAACGGAACCGGATGCCCGCCTGCGTGGCGGCCTGTTTGCCACCGGGAATATCATCATCAGTACCCGCGATAACGCCCTCTCCGTTCCGGCCGAGTCCGTGCGGTCCGACGCTGAAGGCGATTTCGTCCTGCGCCTTGAAGCCGATCATCTGGTGCGCCAGCCCGTCACCGTGGCCGGCAAATGGGACTCGGGCACACGCCTGGAAATCGCCTCTGGCCTCTCGGTCGGTGACACCCTGATTTCAGCCCCCTTACCCGGATTAAAAGCCGGAGACCGCATTACTGTTGAAGGGGTTAACTGATGTTTCTAACCCGTATCAGCGTCAACCAGCCCGTATTTGCGACCATGATCATGGTCGCGATTATGGTGTTTGGTTTTTACTCTTATCAGCGCTTGCCCATCGAGCAATTGCCGGATGTCGACTTTCCGGTTGTCGCCGTGGTGGTCAGTTACCCGGGTGCCTCGCCTGAGGCGGTGGAACAGGATGTGATCGAACCCATTGAGGAATCGGTCAACACCATCAGCGGCATCGATTCGGTGCAGTCTACCGCCCGCTCTGGCCAGGCATTGATCATTCTGATGTTTGATATGGATGTCGCATCCAGCACCGCTGCTCAGGAAGTCCGTGACCGCCTGGCGACGCTGGAGGGCTCTCTGCCCAGCAACGCCAACGACCCGATGATCCTGCGCTTTGATCCCGGTCAAATGCCGATCATGTCAGTGGCCGTCAGTTCCGATTCCTTATCGGCCGGAGAACTGACAGCGCTGACCGAAGACATCATCGCTCAACAAATCTCTGTCATTCAGGGTGTTGGTGAGGCCACCGTTATCGGCGGCATCAACCGGCAGGTCAGTATTCTGATCGACCCGGACAAGCTGACGGCGTTTAACATCGGCATTGGCGACGTTACCGCCGCCCTGTCACAGGATAACCAGAACCTGCCCGCGGGCTCACTGGAATACGATCAGGCCGTCCAGGCCATTCAAGTCGAAGGCCGCATTGAGCGTCTCGATGACTTTCTCGACGTTATTGTTGCCCGCCGCGGTGGCCAGCCAATTCGACTGGGTGATGTGGCCCGGGTGGAAAGCGGCCAGTCCGACCGGGAAAGCATGGCGTTGCTGAACGGCAATCAGGCGCTGGCGATTGATATCGTCAAGACGCAGGGTGCCAACACGGTCGGCGTTGCCGAGGCCGTTCGAGCTGCCGTCAGTCGTTTGGAAGCAGAACTCGCCAGCGAAAATGTTAGCCTGGAGATCGTGCGCGACAATGCCAAACCGGTTGAGCAATCCTTCCACGCCGTGCAGAACATGCTGGTTGAAGGTGCGGCCCTGGCGGTGTTGATTGTGTTTTTGTTTTTAAACTCCTGGCGCTCGACCATCATCACCGGGCTGACACTGCCGATTTCCATTATCGGCACCATGATTGCGCTGCACTTCTTTGGCTTTACGCTGAACATGATGTCTCTGATGGCACTGTCACTGGCCGTTGGCTTGTTGATCGACGATGCCATTGTGGTGCGTGAAAACATCATGCGCCATTTGCATATGGGTAAGGGGCATCGCCAGGCAGCGCTTGATGGCACCAACGAGATTGGCCTGGCGGTTCTGGCAACCACCCTGTCGATCATTGCGGTTTTCCTGCCGGTCGCCTTTATGGACGGCATTCTCGGCCGCTTTTTCCTGCAGTTTGGCGTAACCGTCTCGGTGGCCGTACTGATTTCCATGTTCGTGGCCTTTACGCTGGACCCGATGCTGTCGAGCGTCTGGTATGACCCGGCGGCAGAACCCAATGCCAAGCGTGGCCCAATCGGCAAGGCGGTCGCCGCTTTTGACCGGTTATTCACCAAATTGCAGAACGGTTACAGCAAAGTACTCCGCTGGAGTCTGCGCCATCGCAAATCGACGCTGGCGCTGGCGTTGTCTGCCCTGATCGGCAGCTTCGCACTCTTCCCCCTGGTCGGGGTTGAGTTTGTACCGGCGACAGACACCAGTGAATTGCAGGTCGACCTGGAAACTCTCGACGGTTCCAGTCTGGAATACACGGCGACCAAAGCACGCCAGGTCAGCACGCTGCTGCAAGGCATGCCTGAGGTCACCGGCACCTACACCACCGTCAACGCGGGCACCAATGCACAGGGAAGCAACGCAGCCACCATCATGGTGTCTCTGGTGTCGCCCTCGGAACGCGACCGGACCCCGGTTGAACTGACCATTCCCATTCGCGATGCGCTGGCGACGATTCCGGGTATCGACGTTAAGGTCGGTGCCGCCGGCAGCTTTGGCGGAGGCGTCACCGCGCCGGTGCAGGTCAATCTGTACGGGGATGACTTCGGCACCTTGCGCCGGCTGTCGGATCAGCTTCGCGCAGCCATGGCTGACATCGATGGGTTAACAGACATTGAATCGAGCCTGACCGCTTCACAGCCGGTACTGGGTGTCCGGATCAACCGCGATGCGGCCAGCGACCTCGGCGTTAGCCTGCAACAAATTGGCGCCACCCTGAGGCCCATGCTGGGCGGCGAGGAAGTGGGTGATTGGACCGACCCGCTCGGCAACAGCTTCACTATGGTGGTTCGCTTGCCTGAGACCGACCGCAACGACCGCGATGCGCTGGCGAGCCTGCCAATTTCACAAAGCGGCGCGACCGGCAGCCAGTCGATCGTACGGCTGGATCAGGTTGCCGATATTGTCGAATCGACCGGACCGTCTGAAATCAACCGGCTGGATCTGTCACGCCAGGTTACCCTGTCGGCCAACATCGCCGGTGTAACCCTGGGGGACGTGACGCCGCAATTGCAGCAAGCGATAGACCAGCTGTCATTGCCAGCCGGTTACCGCGCCAACATGGGCGGCGATGCCGAACAGGTTGCCGAGACAGCCGCCGCTGCCGGGTCGGCACTGCTGCTGGCGATCATTTTTATCTATCTGGTACTGGCCTCCCAGTTCGGCAGCTTCCTGCAACCGGTTGCGATCATGGCGGCATTGCCGCTGGCCCTGGTTGGTGTCTTGCTCGGTCTGCTGGTTGGTGGCAGCACGCTGAACATGTATTCGATGATTGGCTTCATCATGTTGATGGGGCTGGTGGTCAAGAACGCCATTTTGCTGGTCGATCATGCGAACCAGGGGCGACGTGATGGACTCAGCCTTTACGATGCCCTGGTGCAGGCCGGCACCACCCGGTTTCGCCCGATCATCATGACCACCCTGGCGATGACGTTCGGCATGCTGCCGATGGCGCTGAGCCTGCACGAAGGCAGTGGTCAGAACGCACCCATGGCACACGCGGTCATCGGTGGCTTGCTGAGTTCAACCTTGCTGACGCTGGTCGTCGTTCCGGTGGTGGTCACCTACATGGACCGACTGGGCAACCTGACCCAGCGCATCCTGCCCAAAGCGCCTCTTGATCACGAGCCAGCTTAAGCGATGAACCGTACGCTGGTCGGTGCGCTGATAATTTCACCGCACCCGACCAGCATTAACCCGGGCACAACTACCCGCTTTATGCACCCCGCTTCACAGATAAACGCAGGGTGCTATACCCACCCGTTCAGGTCAGTATACTCAGCCGCCAAACACCGACTGAGCGGCCTGTTTCATGCGCAACCTTTTCTTTCGCCATCCTTTCTTGTTTCGCTGGGTCATGAACCTCTGGCCACCCTTTCTCTTTACCGGGGTGAAAATCGTGACCATCAGTCCCGATTTCCGCTATGCCCGGGTTGACCTGAAGTGGCGCCCCTGGACCCGCAATATCAACAATACCCAATTCGGTGGCAGCCTGTATGCGATGACCGACCCCATCTATGCTTTGATGCTGTTCGGTTGCCTGGGCTGGGACCGCTACCTGATCTGGGATAAAAAGGCGGACATCGATTACATTGCTCCCGGCAAAGGGCGATTAACCGCCGAGTTTCATATTGAAGACGATCACCTGCATGCCATCAAAGCGGCAACAGCCAATGGTGAAAAACATTTCCCGGTCTTTACCGTCAACGTCCGCGACCAACAGGGTGATCTGGTCTGCCACGTGGCGCGCACGCTCTATGTACGACTGAGGCACCGCCATCGCCCCACATCTTAAACGGAGCCTACTGACCCAGATCAGCCTGACGTCCCTGACCAACCTGTTACACTGAGATCACACTCCCTGTCGTCAGTCGCGCCATGAATTCAGTGTCACTGCCAGAGCTCCCCTCAGCCTACTCACTGTTTCTGGTGGGCGTGCTGATGATATTCACCCTGCTGGTCCGGGGCGTTTTTATTCGACGTTTTATACCGCTGATGATTATCTACATTGGTCTCGGCACCTTACTGGGCTGGCTGAACACCAGGGTGCCACTGCTCGATTCGGGCAGCCGACACAGCCTTGGGTTATTGGCCGAAACGGGCCTGGTGTTGCTGGTGTTCAAGGTCGGCCTGGAGAGCGACCTGAACGGCCTTCTGAAGCAGCTGCCCAACGCGTCCTGGATCTGGCTGTGGAACGTCTTGTTCAGCGGCGCGCTCGGGTTCGCTGCAGCCTATTACCTCGCCAGCTTTTCACTCCTGGCCAGTATTTTCATTGGCGTGGCCCTCACCGCAACCAGCCTGGGGGTGACCGTCACTATCTGGCAGGATGCGAAACAGCTAACGACTGAACGTGGCAATTTGTTTGTCGATGTTGCCGAACTCGATGACATCAGCAGCATCGTGCTCATGGCCATTCTCGTGGCACTTGCCCCATTATTGGCCAATGGTCAGGGCATTGCGCTGACCAGTGTGGGGCTGACGCTGACCAAAGTGTTGGCCACCCTAACCCTGTTCATCACCGCCTGCTGGGTGTTTTCAGTCTTTATTGAAAAACGCCTCACTCAGTTTGTCGAACGCTATGAAACCCGCCATGAACCCATGGTACTGATGCTGTCGATCGGGTTTATCATTGCGGCACTGGCTGAAGTCAGTGGGCTGTCGCTGGCGGTGGGTGCCTTTCTCGCCGGGCTGGCGTTTAGCCGGGATACCGCCGCCGCCAAAGAACGCGTCGTGTTTAACGGCCTCTACGTCGTGTTTACCCCGTTTTTCTTCATTGGTCTGGGCCTGCACATTGACCTGACAGCTTTCTCCAGCGCGCTCTGGCCCGGCTTGATACTGCTCGCAGCGGCCATCGCAGGCAAGTTGCTGGGCTCCTGCCTGCCTGCCTATCGCCGACTGGGCGGCTATGGCGCCTTGCTGATCGGCGTCAGTATGATCCCCAGGGCAGAGATTGCCATGGTTATTATGCAGAAAGCATTGGAAGCAGGCGCTGAACCCCGGGCCTTTACCGCCATGATGGTGGTAACCGTCGGCACCGTGCTGCTGACCAGCCTGACCTTGCCCTGGTTGATGCGTCACGAAAAATAATGCCTGTCTCGCACAGCATTCGACCGACTGGGCCACTCGGCCATTGCCAATATAAAATACTTTTTCTAATTCATAGCCTTAAATTTGATCGTTTGTGACCAGGCGGTCAAGTTCTTATCATGCGCCGCAATTGAAGGGGGCACCCAACACCGGTCTCCCCTCCCACTTATTCCGGCTAAGCGCCCAGGAGCATGACATGACCAACTCGACCACTGAAACTGCAATCGTAACCGACCGTTTCGGCAACGTTGATGTTGCCTACTACGAGCGTGAAGCCATGCGCTTGCGCAACGAATACCTGCGTAAGCAGGCAGGCGACTTCTTCAAGTCCTTGCGCGCTGGTATCCAGAATATTCTGGGCTCGCGTGCCACGCCAAGCAACGCCTGAACACTCTCATTTCATGACGGCGTGGTGACCTGACAACCACCACGCTGGTGCAAGCTCTCCTCTTTGTCGTTGTTGTTGTGTTGTTATTTTGCACGGGCCGAGCGATCGTCCCGTGCTTTTTTTTGCCTGCCCCTTGCTCAGCGGTTCGCTGAAATGCAGTCCGGTTTCCTTCCTGAACGCTCAGTTTCACTGCTGAGTCTGCCCAGTTCAGATAAAGCTGGCTACACTGACGGCCACCCCAACTTCACCAGGAAATTGATCATGTCACACACTCAGGAACTGACCGCCAGCGACCAGCACCGTTTTACGGCCTACGTCGCGGAGCCAGACCATACCCCTCGAGGCGTCATTATTGTCTTGCAGGAGATTTTTGGGGTGAACCGTCACATCCGCTCTGTTTGCGACCGGTTGGCTAACGCAGGGTTTATTGCCGTGGCACCGGCGTTGTTTGATCGACTGGAACCCGGCTATGAAACAGGCTATGCCCCCGAAGACGTCGCACGCGGTCGAGCCTTGCTCGCCAATTTCAGTTTCGACACAGCCGCACTTGATGTCATCGCTGCGATCGACCATTTTAAAGCGCGCGGTCCGGTCTCCGTCATCGGTTTTTGCATGGGCGGTTCATTGGCCTACAAGGTTGCGACTCAACATTCCGGGCTCGCCGGTGCCGTCTGCTATTACGGCGGTCGCATTCCGGAATTCGCCGACACGTCGCCACTGTGCCCCACCATCCTTCACTTCGGCGAACAGGACGCGAGCATTCCCATGGCGAACGTCGACACCGTGCGCAGCAAGCAACCCAAATTGCCGGTCTATACCTACCCGGCAGGTCACGGGTTCAACTGCGACATTCGAGATTCCTATGAGCCGGTGTCAGCCAAGGTAGCCTGGGAACGCACCCTGAAACTGATCACCGAGGTGTCCTCTTAACCGGTCGTGTCGCTGACCAGCCAGACGAAGCCGAAGGCCGGCAACCCAATCGGCCCGATGACAGTCTGGTTCGATGCCAGGTCGGTCATCGGCTGGTCGATCTCAACCTCAACGGGCGTTGCCGAAAGATTGTGCACAATGACCAGCCGGTGACCGCTGGCCTCTCGTTCCAGGCTGTAAACCGCCGGGTTCGGGTTCGCTAGAAAACGGGCACTGCGATGAAAGCAGGCCGCAAACCGGCGACGCCATTCAATTAATTGCTGAATGCCGTGAAAAAGTTGATGTTCGACCGACCCGGGCTGGTTCAGAGCCGCGTCGACCTTGCTCCAGCTCATGTCACCCCGGTTCATAAAACGCGCGTCCTTAAAACCGGTGCGGGCACTGTTTTCCCGATAAAACGTCTCATCGTTGGCCATGCCGACTTCATCGCCGTAATACAAAATGGGCGAGCCTTCGGTCGCAAACAGCATGGCGTTCAGCAGCAGGGCTTGGGCCGGGTCTTCTTTCACCAGATAGAACAGCCGGCCGGCCAAACCTTCCCCTTCGCGAAAAGTACACTCCGGATCATGTAGATAGTAGCGGTTCATCTTTTCCCGAACCTCAGGCGAGACGAACTCCAGCGTCAGCTCGTCGTGGCAGCGCAGAAACGACATCCAGCAGGACTTCTCCGGTATGGCGGGCGTGACTGAAGGTGACAGCGCATCCTCAATGTAGCGCCGGTTGCCCTCGGCCAGCGCCATATAAAACTGCGGCATCAGGGGAAAATGATAGGCCGCCTGACATTCATCGTCGTTGCCGAAATAGCCGACGACATCCTTGGGTTTCATGTTTGCTTCAGCGATCAACAGCGTGCCCGGCTCGCAATAATCAAGCCCGGCTCGAATCAGTTTCAGTAGCGTATGCGTGGTGGGCAGGTCTTCACAGTTGGTGCCCTCCTCCTTCCAGATAAAGGGAATGGCATCCATGCGCAACCCATCGACGCCCTGAATTTTCCAGTACAGGAAATTCTCCATCATCGCGATCAGCACATCGGGGTTGCGATAGTTCAGATCGGGCTGAAACGAATAGAAGCGATGAAAATAATAGTCATTGGTTGCCTCGTTATACGACCAGTTGGAATTGACCATGCCTTTAAAAATCAGCCGCGCACCCTGGTAACGCTCGCGGTCGGGATGCCAGATGTAATAATCCCGATAGGGCGAATTCCGGTCGGTACGGGCGGCCTGAAACCAGGGATGCTGATCGGAACTGTGATTCACAGCCATGTCGAACAAGAGCCGAATGCCACGCTGGTGCGCGGCCTGAATAAAATCGGAAAAGGCCGCGTTGCCACCCAATTCCGCCCGAATGGTTTTGAAGTCACGAATATCAAAGCCCTGGTCACGCATCGGCGAATCCAGAATGGGCAGCAGCCACAGGGTATTGACACCCAGCGTCGCCAAATAGTCGAGTTGCTCGGTCAGGCCCTTAAAGTCACCGGCAAAGGCATCGACGTACAGTGAATAGACAATGGCGTTGCGGTACCAGTCCGGGTCCGGCGTGGTGGGCTGTTGCGCCAGCGATTGACGGCTGGTTTCCAGCAGCTTGGACAGTCGCGACAGCGCTTCAGGATGATCCCCGCCATAGATGTGGTGCCAAAGTGTTTCTATTGTGGAATCCATACAGTTGCTCGCTGTATCGTTTAATTGATGGCGCAAGCCTAGTGCCTAACCCCACAGTCAGCCAGTTAACGGGACATAGCCCTATGTTCCCGCTTTCATCCACTAACCTGTTAAAGTACCTCGTTTACCATGACCTTAACTTCCAGGCTTTTCGTCATTATGTCGCAGTGTCGCTTTCCTTCTGAGTTTGTCGTGATCATCGCCGGTGTCTCCGCAGCGCTTCACCTTGGGAAATTGCCGCCGGCGATTACGGCTCTTGAATCAGCGCTTGGCATCACATTGCTGCAAGCGGGTTTTATGTTGTCGCTGGTGCAATTGGCGGGCATGACGGTAGGATTACTGGTGGGTATGGCAGCCGATACGGTCGGTCTGCGGCGCAGCATGATAGCCGGGCTGGTTATCCTGGCACTGGCCAGTTTTCTTGGCGCTGAAGCGACGTCGGTGTCGGCGTTGCTCACCTTGCGTGCGCTCGAAGGGGTTGGCTTCTTGCTGGTCGTATTGCCTGCCCCGGGACTGATTCGGCGTCAGGTGCCGGTCGAGAAACTGAGCCCGCGACTCGGCCTTTGGGGCTGCTATATGGGGTTCGGTACCAGCCTGGCGTTATTAACCGCACCCTGGGTAATCGACGCAGCCAGCTGGCAAGGCTGGTGGCGAGTGCTGGCGCTGGTATCGATGCTGATGCTGGTTTGGGTGTGGTACGCAGTGCCCGCCGACCAACCGCATTCGACCTCAGCCAATACCACTTCGCCATCGGCTCCCTGGTGGCAACGCCCGGCCGATACACTGGCGGCGCCGGGCCCCTGGCTGATCGCCATCATCTTCGCCATGTATTCCAGCCAGTGGCTCTCGGTCATCGGGTTTTTGCCATCCATCTATCGGCAGGCCGGTTTCAGCGCCCTGTTGATCGGGCCGCTTACGGCTCTGGTGGCGCTGATTAACGTTCTGGGTAACCTGGCCTCCGGCTACCTGTTGCATCGCGGCATCCAGGCCCGGCAGTTGTTGTACACCGGTTTTGGTGTGATGAGCCTTGGCACTCTGCTCGCCTTTTCCAGTTTGACCGACACGGCGCCTATGGTTCGCTACAGTGCTGTTTTGCTGTTCTCCATGGTCGGCGGTGTGATTCCCGGCGTTCTGTTTTCACTTGCCGTTAGGCTGGCACCCAGTGAGGATACGGTCTCGACCACCGTCGGCTGGATGCAGCAATGGTCATCTCTGGGTCAGTTTGCTGGCCCGCCTCTGGTTGCGCTGGTCGCCAGTCGCAGCGAAGGCTGGGAATCGACCTGGGTAGTCACCGGTGGTTTGTCGCTTGTCGCTGCAATGGTGATCAGCCGCTTGCCCCGATTTTCAGGTTGAGGCCTACGCTGTTGGGAAGCCAAGGCCAATTACACTAGACTCAGACTGAACTCACCCTTCACAGGCTGATCGAATGTCTGAAAAAATCGAAGCCGGTAACGCCTTGCGTGCCTTCCAGACCGTGATCGATAACGGCACAAAAACCGATAAGGGCTATGAGCTTGATGGCCTCACCGCCGATACTGGTTTTGATGGTTATACTGTCTCACTGAGTGACGGTGCAGTGACGTTAACGCTGATGTTTCACCAGACGTTTTCAGTCGACAGCCCAAATTCCCGCGCGACTGACAACTTTATCAAACGCCTCGATTCCGTGCTCGATAAATACCAGTAAACCTTCACGAGTTGTCCACCGAACCTGCCAGCATCGAGGGCCTGCCATGAACCACCGCCTGCTGAAACTTCCGGCGGAACTGGCGCGGTGTTACGCCTTTGTATTGCTTGAACAGCCGGTTGAAATTGGACAGATTGGCGAAACCGCTCTGCTCAGCCACCAGACTGACCGGTCGCTCGGTCCGAATCAGATCAGCACAGGCATGTCCCAGGCGAATGTGGGTTAAATACTGGTGCAAGCTCTGGTTCATTTGCCGGCGAAACACCCGGTTCATTGTACTGACGCTCATATGATGGTTTCGCGCCAGATCGGGCACACGCAACGGTTCGCGAAAATCGCGGTGCAAACTATCCAGTATCGGGCTCAGTTCCCGCTGCGCGGGTTCGGCCAGCGTCTCGCCATGAAACCGAGCGGACGCCAGCGTACGCGGGGCTTCTTCCTGAAGGGCGATAAGAATATCGAGCAATAACGTCAGGCGACGAGCCGCACTGGCCCCAGGTAATTGCTCAAACAGCGGTTCCAGGTCACTGGCCAGCTTATGCGACCAGGCAAGCCCCCGTCGCGACCTGTCCAGCCAGGGGGCGAGTGACGCGAATTCCGGAAATTGCCGGGCCAGGCCATCGACCCAGGCCTGGTGAAACCAGAGCACATAGACCCGATGCGGGCCTGCTTGCCCGGGTGTCTGGCTGGCCCAGCTGTGTGGCAAATTGGGGCCAAGTAACACCAGGTCACCGCTCTGGTAGGCTTCGATATGATCACCAATATAACGCTCCCCCTGGCTGTTCACCGTCAGCGTCAGCTCGTACTCCGGGTGGTAATGCCATTCAAACGGCAAGGTATCGAGCTCACGCAGAAAGAACCGCCAGGAGGCATCGTCCGGGTGCTGAATGCGTTCGAATTGGGCTTTCATGCACCTGCCTCCTTAATTGCACTATCTATTCGATAATGCCATCCAAATTGAGCGAATTGTATTGGTTTATGCTCAAAAGTCACCGCCCAGCCCCCTGTCATGGCGCTAGGATGTGTCCATGGACTCACAGGAGAACCCCATGACCACGATAAAAAACCGCTACGGCTTTGGTGACCAGCAACCCGGCAACAACAGCGTTGGCAATCAGGAACACCCGCCGCTTGCCAGTCTCGTTAAACAGAAACCATTGCGTGTGCTCAGCGAGGCTGACTGGGCTCACTGGCAGCGTTATGGCTACGTCGTCATCCGCCAGGCGATCGCACCTGAACAGGTAACCGCCACCGCCGACTTTCTCTGGGAATTTCAGGAAATGTCGCCCCGGGACCCAGGCAGCTGGTACGCACCCCAGCGGCGTGACCATGCCATGGTAGAACTGAACAACAGCGGTATGGTGGAGGCCTACAACCACCCGCTGTTGTGGGCGAACCGCCAGACACCTCGGGTGTACAACGCCTTCGTCGATATCTGGGACCGCGAAGACCTCTGGGTCACCATCGACCGGGCCAATCTGAACCCGCCCAACCGCTCTGGCCGGGCCTTTTCGGGTTTCATTCACTGGGATGCCAACACCACACTCGATCCATTGCCAGTCAACGTTCAGGGGGTGCTGGCGCTGAGCGACACCACGCCGGAAACCGGTGGTTTCCAGTGTGTGCCCCAGCTATTCGAACACTTTGAAGAATGGCGAGGCCAGGCCCCAGCCGACCGGGACCCGTTCTCGCCCGGACAGGATTGCGGCTACCCTACTGAATTCGTGCCGATGAAAGCCGGAGACCTGCTGATTTTCAACAGCCTGCTCGCCCACGGCATTCGCCCGAACCAATCGGATGCCGCGCGCCTGGCACAGTACATCGCCATGGTGCCCGCCGAGGAAAACAACACCGAAGTGTGCGACTGGCGCATAACGTCATGGCGCGACCGCCTTCCCCCTCAGGGTTATGCCTTCCCCGGCGACCCACGAGGCTGGGAGCAGACGCGTTACCCGAGAGCCGAGTTGTCGGAGCTCGGGCGCAAACTGCTGGGGCTGGATTCCTGGCAGTCGTCATAGCGGCACCCAGGCAGTTAGTTGCAAATGAAACCAACCGGCGCTACCCTTGGCGTATATAGTTTCATTTGCAACCATAATATTCAGAGGGCCTGATCATGACGGCTTCACTCGACTACCAAAGCGGCTTTCGCAACCAGTTCTCAACCGAAGCCTTGCCGGGTGCACTGCCCATCGGTCAGAACTCGCCCCAGCGCTGCCCCTATGGTCTGTACGCCGAACAGTTTTCCGGTTCGGCCTTTACCGCGCCGCGCCACCAAAACCTGCGAACCTGGATGTATCGGATTCGGCCATCGGTGCTGCAATCGGCCTATCGGCCACTGCCAGGTCACAAGGTTGAGACCGCCCCACTGGCCGGTGTGGCTGACCCGAACCAAATGCGCTGGGATCCGTTACCCATTCCGACCGAACCGACCGATTTTATCGACGGTTTGTTCACCGTGGCGGTCAATGGTGATGCCGGTACCCAAACCGGTTGCGGTGTTCACCTCTATGCCGCTAACATCGATATGACCCAGCGGTTTTTCTACAATGCCGACGGTGAACTGTTGATCGTGCCGCAACTGGGTACCCTGATACTGCGCACGGAGCTGGGCGTACTGGAAGTCGCCAGCGGCGAGATCGCGGTAATACCGCGCGGTATCAAATTCCAGGTTCGTCTGGGTGAGGGGTGTGAGGCCATTCGTGGCTATGTCTGCGAAAACTACGGCAGCCCTCTGGAATTACCAGGGCTCGGGCCCATTGGCGCCAACGGCCTGGCCAACCCGAGAGACTTTTTAGCGCCGGTGGCGGCCTATGAAGACCAAACCGGTAACTTTGAGCTGGTTGCTAAATTCTCCGGCCACCTCTGGGTCGCAGACCTGGGCCATTCGCCACTGGATGTCGTTGCCTGGCATGGCAATGTTACGCCCTACAAATACGACCTGGCCCGGTTCAACACCATAAACACCGTCAGTTTCGACCACCCTGACCCGTCTATCTTTACCGTGTTGACCTCCGCTTCCGACACCCCAGGCATGGCTAACATCGATTTCGTGATCTTCCCGCCGCGCTGGATGGTCGCCGAGAACACCTTTCGCCCGCCCTATTTTCACCGCAATCTGATGAGTGAATTCATGGGGCTGATTCACGGCGAATACGACGCCAAAGCCGAAGGCTTCGTGCCTGGCGGTGCCAGCCTGCACAACTGCATGTCGCCGCACGGGCCAGATGCCGACACCTTTGCCAAAGCCAGCGCTGCCGAATTAACGCCCCAGTACCAGGGCAACACCCTGGCATTTATGTTTGAGAGCCGCTACGTTTTTCAAGCGACCGAAGCGGCCCTGACTACCAAACACCGTCAGCAAGATTACGTGCACGTCTGGTCGACGCTGACCGCTCAATTCGACCCCGGCAAACGCTGACAGGAAGCCACTCTCAGGCAGACCACGCTTTTCGACTTACAGGATTGAACCATTATGAAACTCGCCACTTTGAACACCGGCCGCGACGGCACCCTAGTTCTGGTCTCACGGGACCTGACCCAGGCCGCGCCAGCCACCGACATTGCCAGCACCCTGCAACAGGCCATCGAGAACTGGGCAGCGGTTGCCCCCAAGCTGGAAGAACGCTACGCCGCTCTGAACGCAGGCACGGCCAAAGACGCCTTCGCACTGGATATGAGCGCCCTGCACTCACCCTTACCGCGCACCTACCATTGGGCCGATGGCTCTGCCTATCTGAACCACGTCAAGCTGGTGCGCCAGGCGCGCAATGCCGAGATGCCGGAGACCTTCTGGACCGACCCGCTGATGTACCAGGGCGGTGGCGATTGCTTTTTATCACCCACCGAAGACATCGAAGCGATCAGTGAAGAGCATGGCATTGATTTCGAAGGCGAAATTGCAGTCATTACTGACGACGTGCCAATGGCTGTCACGCCCGAACAGGCCGCCAGCCACATCAAACTGGTCATGCTGGTCAACGACGTCAGCCTGCGTGGGCTGATTCCCGGTGAACTGGCCAAGGGCTTTGGCTTTTTTCAGGCCAAACCCGCCTCCAGCTTTTCCCCGATTTGCGTCACACCCGATGAACTCGGCGACGCCTGGAAAGACGGACGCTTACATCGGCCATTAACGGTTCACCTCAATGGTGAAAAGTTCGGCGAACCCGATGCCGGTCCGGACATGATTTTTGGCTTTCCCGAGCTGATTGCCCATGCGGCAAAAACCCGGTACCTGGGCGCTGGTGCCGTTATTGGTTCCGGCACCGTCTCCAACCCCGATGCCAACGGCGGCCCCGGCAAGCCAATCGGTGACGGCGGCGTCGGCTACAGTTGCCTGGCCGAGTTACGCATGGTCGAGACCATTCTGCACGGCGCTGCCAAAACACCATTTATGCGCTTTGGCGACCGGGTTCGTATCGAAATGTTCGATACCAATGGCCAGAGCATCTTCGGTGCCATCGACCAGCAAGTTACGCAATATCAGGCGTAAAATAATCGACTACACTGCCCAGGCTATAGGATGAGGCGCTCCCCATGCTCACATTACACAGTTACTTCCGGTCTTCAGCGGCTTTCCGGGTGCGCATTGCCCTGAACCTGAAAGGGCTCGATTACGACCAGATCCCGGTCAATCTACTCAAAGGCGAGCATCGACTGGAGGCCCACCGGCGCCGCAACCCTCAGGGGCTGGTACCGGTACTGGAAACCGAGCAAGGCAGTGCCCTCACCCAATCAATGGCCATCTGCGAGTACCTCGAAGAGCGGTACCCGGAACCACCGCTGTTACCGGAAAGCCTGGAAGCGCGCGCCCGGGTTCGCTCGCTGGCCCTGTTGGTCGCTTGCGAAATGCACCCGCTGAACAATGTATCGGTACTGGGCTACCTAACCGATCAGTTGGGCGTTGATGAAGCCACCAAACTCGCCTGGTATCAGCATTGGGTCGCCAAAGGCTTTACCGCGTTTGAAGCCCGCCTGACTCAAGAGGCAGCGACCGGCACCTTTTGCCATGGCGACAAGCCGACGCTGGCCGATGTGTTTCTGGTTCCCCAGGTGTTCAACGCCGAACGGTTCAACTGCGACCTGAGCGCCTACCCCACCCTGGTCCGGACTGCGGATCGTTGCCGGGAACTGCCCGAGATTGAGAAAGCGGCACCTGCTGCACAAGCGGACGCCGTTTAGACCGACGGCAACAACTGCACCCAATGATCCCGATAGGCCAGCAACTCGGTTACCCGATCAGGCGAACCGGGTTGCTTCTCGTAGGTCATGTCCCAGTGCGCTTCGGGGTTAGACAACATAGCGGTACCCATTGTCGTGCCAGTTGCGTCTGTACTTTTCAATACCGCCTGATGTGGACGTAAGGTACTCAACGCAGTCAAAAAGCAGTCGCTCGCTGCGAAGGCCCCTTCTACAATGATATCACCCCGTTGTTGCAGCCGTTCCAGACAATAGTCAGTCATCAGAGCAACGTAGAGAGTTGCCAAGGCTGTTTTCTGGGTTTCATTTAATCGTTGTACCGGACCGGTAAATCGACCCTGTTGGTTCTGAAAAGGTCCACCCTGATCCACAAAGGAGGGGATGGCATATACTTGCAATTGCAGTACGTCGACAACGTCTTGCCAGCTGCACTCGGGAGAGCCTCGCAGGGTTTCCCATTCACGCCCGCCCATGAAACGAATGCACGGAACCGGGTCGCCAAACGCGTTCACGTTAGCCAGCATGTCGGCGTTTTGATCAAGCGAATTCAGCGGCGCACCGACTCCGGCGATCACTGCCCAGGTACCACTTGAAACCACACCAAACGGTGCGTCCAACTTTAGCAAATGCGGTACCAGTGAGGCGTTGCTGTCGTGTATGCCGTTATACACAACACAGTCAGGATCAAGACCCAATTCGCTTGCCAGTTCAGGCAACAGACTTCCGAGCCCGGAACCCGTTGCGACCAGGGGTGGAAACAGAGAACGCCACCTCTGGCTGTCAACCAGACTTGAGAAATCAGACCGTGCAGGATTCCATAAATCAGTATGGCACCCCAACGAAGTTACTTCAGAGGCCGCAACGCCGGACAATCGCCAGCCCCAATATTGGGGGTAAGTCAGCACCCGGGTTACTTGCGAAAAGGTTTCCCTGTGAGTGTTTTCCAGCCAGTAAAGCTGAGCACCCAGGTTCAATCCCGCAGGCAACCCCGGGCTTCGAGTTTCCGCAAAATCGGGACGAACCTTGTGGTAGGTATCCGCTGTGCTGTCGATACCCGGATGCTCGTAGTCGAGTACCGGCAAGACGAGTTCATCACCGGCAAGACAGGCTGCTGTGGCTCCGTGAGTGGTAATGCCGATCGAGCGGATTGCCCAGCTTTTGCCCAGCTCCACCAGCCCCTCACACAACCAACGCCAGCAACGGTTAACATCGGCATGTGGGTATAGCCCGTCGTAACAAACATCATTTGTGGTGCGTAAACTGGCAACAATAGCGCCCGTCGCGAGGTCCAGTGCACACAATTTCAAGTTGGTTTTACCGATATCAAACACAACGGTTACGGTAACCGACATCAGTGCTCACCCGTTGAGTTAAACCGGAATACTTCGGTCAGTGGATGCTGCAATGGCTCATTGGACCCTGCCTGAGTTTCCATAATATCCGCCATATAATCCCACCAGCGCTGCATAACAGGGTGACGACTGACCTGCTCCGGATCGAAGGTATCGGGCGCATCAAACACCGCAAACAGCTGCCGTGACCCGGGATCCAAAAAAATTGAATAGTTGGTTATTCCGACGCTTTTCAGGTGCTCGGCAAGCTCGGGCCACAGCTCATCATGCCGACGCCGGTACTCTGCTTCACAACCTGGAAACACCGTCATAATCGACGCAATTCTCATACCGAGCGGCCTTTTCTTTCACGCAGTTTGGCCAGTACGGCGGGAATACTGATCACGGTAATTAGCATAGCACCAATGATGACGGTCATGACGATGCCCGGCACATTGATCAGCCCCAAGCCAAAGGTCACCAGACCCATCAGAAAAACCGCAATGACAACGCCCAGAATACTGCCGGAGCCACCCAGAATACTGACGCCGCCCAGTACCACCATGGTCACGATCTGCAACTCCCAGGCGAAGGCAATGCCCGGGCGGGTGCTGCCTAATCGGGAAGTCAGAAAAATAGCGGCCAGACCCGACATCGCTCCAACCAGAGTGAACAGCACTACCTTATGTTTGTTGACTTTAATGCCCGAATACAGCGCCCCGGTTGGGTTATTACCGATGGCATACGTTCGCCGTCCGAAATTGGTGTGATGCAACAACACGTAAAACACCAGAGCCAATATCAGAAACACCGTGAATTCGAATGAAATCACCCAGGCAATATAACCCTGCCCAAAAAAGGCGAACTCGGACGGGTAGTCACTCATCACGGTATCGCCAAGAATGACATAGGTAATCCCGCGAAATAGACTCATGGTACCGATGGTCACAACAATCGAAGGAATGTTGAACCAGGTGACAATGAACCCGTTAAATAACCCACAGCCGATTCCAACCAGGATACCAACGGCACATATGACTTCGATGCTGAGCCCGGCCTGAGCAGCCAAACCCATGCACACCGAAGACAAGGCGATGGTCGAGGCGACAGAAAGATCAATTTCCCGGCAAATAATCAGCATGGCCATGGGTAAGGCGATTATCGCCTTTTCCGAGAAATTGAACGTCATGTCAGACAAACTCCAGGGATCGAGAAAGTACGGAGATATCTGTGTGTTCGCAAAAAAAACGAGCGCTGTAACCAGCAATAAAAAGGTTTCCCAGCGAAAGACAAAACGCTTGAATGGTGTCGAGAGCGTATTCGGTATTGTACGAGTCATTACCTGTTCCATAACAGCCCCTTCAGCTCTTCGCCACAGCCGTGGCAGTAGTGGGGTTAACATCGGCGGCACCGGTAACAGCCCGACGCAAGATAATACGACCAGGTGCTCTTTCGGCTTTGGCGTTGGCAATAACCGCAATGATAATAACCGCGCCTGAAATCGCCATTTGCCAGAATGGGGAGACACCAATAACCGGCAGTGCGTTGTTGATAACACCCAGAAACAGTGCACCCAACACGCAACCCAGAATCGTGCCCAGACCGCCCATGATACTGACACCGCCAATAACGCAGGCAGCAACCACCTGCAACTCAAAACCACTGGCGACATCGACGTAGGCCACAGCATAGCGCGATACCCAAAGGTAGCCGCACAGCCCGGCCAGCATGCCCGAGATAACAAATGCCTTGAATTGAACCTGCCCGACATTAATGCCGGTATAGAAGGCTGCGGTCGGGTTACCACCGGCGGTATAAAAGTCACGGCCAAAGCGCAAATGCCGGGTGACGAAAAACAGAAGCACCACCACACCCAGTGCGATCCAGCTCATAACGGGCAACCCCATCAGCGTGTTACGGGGGAAATCAATAAAGCTCGCGCTCATCTGATGCGCATTAACCCAGGCACCGTCCGACAACAGAAACACCATCCCCCGGTAGATGCTCATGGTTCCCAGCGTTACGACAATAGCAGGCACACCGACTTTCCAGACAAAAAAGCCATTGATCGCACCCAGAACCGCGCCCATGGCCATGGCCAAAATGATCAGCAACGGGATGGGTACGCCCGGCATGGCCGAGTTGATCATCGCGACCACCATACCCGTGAGGGCCAGATTGGCCGCCACCGATAGATCGATGCAACGGGTCAGAATAACCAGCATTTGCCCTATCGCCAGAATCATCAGCATGGAGGTATCATTAAAGGCTCCGAGCAAACTCTTCGCCAACAGGAAGTCGGGAGTGATGACACCAACGGCGCCAATCAATATCACGATCACCAGTGCCAGCATTGACTCGCGGTGTTTGAGCAGTCCGTTAATGGTCATGCAGCGATACCTCCTGTGGCGAGCCCGACAATTCGCTCGGCACTGGCGTCTCTACGATCCAGTTCGCCAACGATCAAACCTTCATGCATGACGATGATCCGATCCGCCATACCCATCACTTCAGGCAATTCCGACGACACCATAATCACCGCCAGCCCTTCCTGAACCAGTTCTGACATGAAGCGATGAACGGCTGCTTTGGAACCAATGTCGATGCCTTTGGTCGGCTCATCCATCACAATAACTTTGGGTTGCGTGGCCAACCACTTACCGATAACCACCTTTTGTTGATTCCCCCCGGAAAGATTATTAACCGGCTGACTCCAGCTGGATGCCTTAACCTGAAGCCGGTCACCGTAGGCACGGGCCAACTCATACTCACCGGCCTCTCGCAGAAAGCCCAGAGGGTTAAGCTTGTTCAGCTGTGGCAGACTGATGTTCTGGTAAATGGGCAGATCGACAATGGCCCCCTGCTGCTGACGTTCCTCGGGCACATACACCAAGCCAGCGGCAATGGCATCCGCCGGTGACTTGATCTGAACGCTTTGACCCATGATCTGCACATCACCACTGGCGGCTTTGGACAAACCATATAGCGCCTGCATGATCTCGGTCCGGCCAGACCCAACCAAACCATAAAAGCCGAGTATCTCTCCGGCCCTAACGGTAAAATTGATATCGGCAAATTCCGTGGGGTGATTAAAGTCCCGCACGCTCAACACCGGTTCACCAATGGCCGCTTCCACTTTGGGGAAAGGTTCCGTCATGCTGCGGGCAACCATCATTTCAACCAGCGTTTCTTCATTCACGCCGCTGATCAACCCTTCACCCACAAACGCGCCATCCCGATACACGACATAGCGATCGGCAATGGCAAATATTTCATCGAACTTATGGGTAATGAACATGATCGCCTTACCCGCGGCCTTGAGTCGATTGACAATGGCGTACAGCTCCTGAATTTCATGGTGCGATAACGCCGCGGTTGGCTCGTCCAGAATCACCACTCGCGCATCACAAGACAGCGCTCTAGCAATGGCTACCATGTGTTTTTGACCAATACTCAGCCCCCGCAACAGTGCATCCGGATCCAGTGGTGCTTCGATCTCGAGCAAAATTTCACGGGTGCGTGCTTGCATGGCAGACCAATCCAGGCGCTTCAAAGGCCCTTTGGTCAGGTAGTTACCGGCAAAGATATTCTCGGTAACCGACAGATCATCAAACAATACCGTTTCCTGATGGATTGCGGTGATACCCAATTGACGGGCGTCTTCAGGATTGCTGACGACGATAGGCGCACCTTGAAAATAAATACTGCCTTCATCCGGTTGATAAATCCCGGTCATGGTCTTGACCAGCGTGGACTTACCCGCACCGTTCTCACCAATGAGCGCGGTCACTTCACCCGGATAGAGATCCAGTTTCACACGATCGAGCGCTTTAACGCCGGGGAAGGTCTTGGTGACATCGCGCAGCGAAAATACAGCGTCATGTTGTTCCATAAGTCGTATCTTTATCGTTGTTTATGACTGATGTACGGCAAGGTACTTGCAGCCGGAAGGTGTTCCGGCTGTATTGGTCGGGGGTTTGCCTGAACGGGCAGCACCCCAGGAGTGACGAGCAGTGCCAGCCAATCAGAAGATTGACGCGAACTCGTCGACGTTAGAGGCGTCATAGATGAACGGATCAGACATGGCTGCGCTGCCGCCTGCATCCAGTTCAGCAACACCCATTCGACCCATTGGCACCTGCTGATCATTGCTATTCCCTTTGACCAGATTATAGGCAATCATCGTAGCTGAATAGCCAAGGTCAATCGGGTTCCAGATGGCGAAGTTGTGAATCGCACCACTGGCAACATGACCGGCCAGCTCAGACGGTAAACCCAGGCCTGTGACGTAGACCTCACCAACACGCCCCTGATCGCTAACAGCTTGAGCGGCAGCCAGAATACCAACCGTCGTAGGGGCAACAATCACGTCCAGATCTGGGTGGTTACGTAACAGTGCAACGGCTTCACGATAGCTCTTGTCAGCCATATCGTCGCCGTACACAGTGTCGACCAGCTCCAGTTGAGAGAACTCTGGCAAGGCCTTTTCCATTTCATCGATCCAGATGTTCTGATTGGTCGAGGTTGGTGTGGCGCTCAGAATAGCCATCTGACCACTGGATACACCCTTCTGCTCAAGTGCATCTGCCGCCAGGCTGACATTCATTCGGCCGATCAGTTCGTTGCTCGATGGGTTGAGGTGCACCAGGCGGCCCTCTTCAGCAACACCGGAGTCCCATGAAATCACTTTGATGCCACGCTGTTGAGCGCGTTTCAAAATCGGCACCAGTGCCTGGGTGTCGTTAGCAGAGACCGCGATGGCGTCAACACGCTGTGCGATCAGCGAGGTAATGACCTCAATTTGTCCTTCCGCGGTGGTGGACGTTGGTCCGGTATAGATGACTTCAACATCGCCCAGCTCTGCAGCCGCTTCCTGTGCACCCTCATTGGCGGCTTCAAAGAAACCAATACCCAGGGCTTTGACCACCAGCGCTATGCGCACGTTGTCTTCGGCGTAAGCCGGAGCCAGAAAAACCATAGACATTACAACAGCCAGGGCTGAAAACAATTTCTTACTCATGTCATTCTCCATTGTTTTTATTGTTACCCTGCTGCGGCCAGGCGGCGTGCTAGTCAGGGTGAACGGACGTTTCGGTCGTGCTGTTTTCGTTCGTGTTATTTGCGTTTTTGGTACTGACAATCGTTAACTGACAACCTGCATCTTCAATCATCTTCCGGCTTTTCGGATCGATACCATCGTCAGTTATGACGATATCCACCCGGGACAGCGGACACACAATCAGATTGCTGCGGCTTTGAAATTTGCTGCTATCAACCAACAACACCCGCTGATCGGCCTGATCCATCAATTTCATAACCGCTTGCACAATCTGCGGGTCTGCCTCCATCACCCCCTGAGGACCGACTCCCTGAGCACCGATAAACAGCATCGATGCGTAAAACCGGCTCGAAACATCATTCGGAAACGGACTCAAAATAATGTTCTGTTCCCGGTAAACACTGCCTCCCGGCAACGTCACCGAGCACTTGCTGCGCTTTACCAGCTGCTCGGCCATCACAAACGAATTAGTCAGCACGTGCAGCTTGCGAGTGCGCATGAACTCAGCCATGAAGTAGGTTGTCGTGCCACCACTGATGGTCACCGACATGCCGTCTTCCAGCAGTTCCACAGCGGCTCGGGCAACTTCCCGCTTGGCCTTCGCATTAATCGTCTGATTAACCGAGTAAGGCCTGCCAACCAACCCCATATTGCTCGGTGGGTGCAATGCTTCCGCGCCCCCCCGGACCTTTTTCAGCTTCCTTTGCTGATGCAGTTCATTGATGTCTCTTCTGACAGTGGCCTCGGATGCCCCCAGCAATTCCACCAAATACCCCAGAGTGGCGATGGGTTTCTCTTCCACCTCGGCCAGAATGATTCTATGCCGCTCAACTTCATGCATTTCCAATCCTCACTCGTCACTATATTTCATTTTCAATCATTATCAAGCTATAAATGACACTTAATGATCGGTATTGACATTTTAGGGGCTTGAATCAATACTTTGTTCCAATATCAATCATCCCAACCCGCTGATTGCACCATTTTAAACTATATTGACCGATTATGCGGTCTTGCCAATCATCACCGGCAAGCCAGGAGACACAATACATGACCACTAACACAGCACTTATCCCGGATTTGTGGGACGAAGCGCACGCCAGCACCTTATCAGAGGCTGAAAAGCTTCAATATCGATCAAATTTGCTCGGCTCTGACATGCGCGTCACCAACTATGGGGGTGGCAACACCTCTGCCAAGATTCAGGAAAAAGACCCCTTAACCGGTAAAGAAACTACCGTCCTGTGGGTGAAAGGCTCTGGAGGCGATATCGGCAGTATGGGCCTGAACGGCTTTTCAACGCTGTATCTGGATAAACTGAACGCACTGAAGGATCTGTACCGTGGTAAAGAGTACGAAGATGAAATGGTCGGCTACTTACCGCATTGCAACTTTAACCTGAACACTCGTGCCGCCAGTATTGATACGCCACTGCACGCCTATGTTCCCTTTACCCACGTCGATCACCTGCACCCCGATGCAGTGATTGCCATCGCTGCGTCCAAAAACAGCCAGGAACTGACCGAAACCATTTATGGCCAGGACATCGGTTGGCTGCCCTGGCTGCGCCCTGGCTTTCAACTGGGCCTGGAACTGGAAAAAATTGCTCGCGCCAAACCGCACTTGAAAGGCGTCATTCTTGAAGCTCACGGCTTGTTCACCTGGGGAAAAACAGCCCGGGAGTGCTACCTCACCTCACTGGAAATGATCAACAAGGCACAGGCCTGGCTGGACGAGCAATTGAAAGACAAACCCGCTTTTTCGGGGGCTCTGTTTAAAAGCCTGGATGACGCCAAGCGCCGTGAGGTGGCCAGCCAGTTAATGCCTTCAATTCGGGGTAAAACCAGCAAAGTGCAGCGCCAGATCGGCCACTTCAACGATTCAGCTGAAGTGCTGGAGTTCGTGAACTCCAAAGACCTCAAGTCGCTGGCCGAGATGGGCACCTCCTGCCCGGACCACTTTCTGCGCACCAAAATCAAGCCGCTGGTCGTCGACTATGATCCGACCCAAGACAACCTTGATGAAGTTCTGGCTGGTCTCGACGACCAACTGGCCGCTTACAACCGGGATTACGCCGCTTACTACGACCGGTGCAAGCGCTCGAACAGCCCGGCCATGCGGGACTCCAACCCGGTCATCTACCTGGTGCCGGGTGTCGGTATGCTCTCGTTTGCCAAAGACAAAGCGACCGCCCGCATCGCCGGTGAGTTTTACGTTAACGCCATCAACGTCATGCGCGGTGCGTCGGGAGTCAGCGAATACATGGGCTTGCCGGAACAGGAAGCCTTTGACATTGAATACTGGTTGCTTGAAGAAGCGAAGCTGCAGCGCATGCCCAAACCCAAGTCACTGGCTGGGCGCATCGCGGCTGTCACCGGCGGTGCCGGCGGCATCGGACAAGCTACCGCGGCACGACTGATTCAGGAGGGCGCCTGTGTGGTCTTGCTCGATATTGATCAGGACAGCCTCGACAAAACCGCAGCAGAGTTTTCAGAAGCCTTTGGCAAAGACAGTATCACGGCCTTACGCATGGATGTGACGCGCGAAGAGGACGTGGTCGCCGGACTGAAGCACGCCAGTGTGGCTTTTGGTGGTGTCGACATTCTGGTGTCTAACGCCGGCATTGCCTCCTCAGCGCCACTGGAAGAAACGTCGCTGGAACTGTGGAATCGCAACCAGGACATTCTCTCAACCGGGTATTTCCTGGTGACCCGGGAAACCTTCAAGGTTCTGAAGCAGCAAGACATGGGCGGCAATGTGGTGTTTGTATCCAGCAAAAACGGCCTGGTCGCTTCCGCTAACGCCAGTGCTTATTGCACAGCAAAAGCGGCTGAAATCCAGCTTGCCCGATGTGTTGCACTGGAAGGCGCTCAGCATGGTATTCGGGCCAATGTGGTCAACCCGGACGCCGTGTTGCGAGGCTCCAAAATCTGGACCGGAAAATGGAAAGAAGAGCGTGCCGATGCCTACAACCTGTCAACGGATGATCTGGAAGATCACTACCGCCAACGCAGCTTGTTAAAGCTGAGCGTTTTGCCGGAAGACATTGCCGAAGCCATCTACTTTTTCGTCTCGGATGCCTCGGCAAAATCCACCGGAAACATATTGAACGTTGATGCGGGCCATGCCCCGTCGTTCACTCGCTAAGCCACATCATCAACGAATTGTTAACAGGTGCCACCATGACAACAATGATAAAAAACGAACGCATTGCAGAAGACAACGAACGGCAGTCAGCCGATTTGAACCGGGATTTTGAGGCATTGGGTGAGAAGCTCAACCGCCGCAATATCGACATTCGGGCCCTGACAGAAACCGCAAGTCAGCTAACAGTTGCGCTGCCCTCCTGGGGCGTGGGCACAGGCGGAACCCGGTTCGCCCGCTTCCCCGGTCCCGGTGAGCCGCGCAACATCTTCGAAAAACTGGATGACTGTTCCGTCATTCATCAACTGGGGCGCGTTACGCCCAAGGTCTCTCTGCACATCCCCTGGGACCGGCCCAAAGACCCGGCTGAACTGCGCGGCTACGCCGAAGCCCGGGGCCTGGGCTTTGATGCGATGAACTCGAACACCTTTCAGGATCAGAAGGGCCAAGAAAAATCTTATAAATACGGCAGTCTGACGCACTCGCATGCCGAAGTCCGGTCCATGGCCGTCGAGCACAACATCAATGTGATCGAACTGGGCAAACAACTGGGGTCCGATGCACTGACCGTCTGGGTAGGCGATGGATCCAACTTCCCCGGCCAGCAAAATTTCCGCGACGCCTTTGCCCGCTATCTTGAGAGCGCCCGAACCATCTACAACGCCTTGCCCGGCGACTGGAACATGCTGCTGGAACACAAGATGTTCGAGCCCGCTTTCTACTCCACCGTCATACAGGACTGGGGCAGCAGCTACCTGGCAGCTAAAGAGACGGGTGACCGTTGCCTGTGCCTGGTCGATCTGGGCCACCACGCACCCAACGTCAACATTGAGATGATCGTCAGCCGCCTGGCACAGTTTGGCAAGCTCGGTGGTTTCCATTTCAACGACAGCAAATACGGCGACGACGACCTCGACAGCGGCTCCATCGACCCGTATCAGCTGTTTCTGGTGTTCAACGAACTGGTCGACGTCAAACAACGGGACAGCAGCTTTGCACCCTTCTATATGCTCGACCAGTCCCACAACGTCACCGACCCCATCGAAAGCCTGATGTACAGTGCCGCCGAAGTTCAGCGCGCATACGTCAAAGCACTACTGGTCGACCGGGTCAAGCTGAGCGAATACCAGCAAAACAACGACCCCTTGATGGCACAAGCGACCTTGAAGACCGCTTACAACCAAGACGTTGAGCCGATTTTGCAGATGGCCCGGCACCAGAACGGCGGCGCCATTGACCCGGTCGGAACGTACCGCAACAGCGGCTATCGGAATGAATGCGCCAAACAGCGACCGGTTGATCCGAACCAAAGTGGGTCTGGCATCGTGTAACCAGCAACAGCACCGGCCGCGCAAGGAAGCGCGGGCCGCTACGAAGTATTGTTACAATGTATCCTCTAGTGCGTGCAGCATCTAACTCCGGTCAATGTCACCTTAACCCTGCTTTGCCCCTACCGAAATCCCGCCTCCCATATTACACTGGCGCCCCTCTGCCCAGCCGCTCAAAAACAGGACTCGTCATGACTTTTTCGACTGAACAGTCAAGAAATGTCGTTGTTGTCAGCAACGTCGCCGATAACCCCTTCGCCATCGACATTGCCTACGCCGTCGGACAACTGGAAGACATCGCTGACAAGATCAGCATGAAACAGTTCATGAACTCCGAATTCTGCCCACGGTTTATTTCCGATGAACAGGATATGGACAACATTGGCCATACGCTGGATGGCAAGATTGTGGTCATCGTCAGCACCAGCAGCCACCTGAAGAGCCGACAGGAATTGGCCATGGCGAATCTGATCATCGCCCGGGCCGCCAAGGAAAACGGCGCCAAACAAGTCGTACTGGTTGAACCAGACTTGTTTTACAGCGCTCAGGACAGAGGGCCAAGAAAAGATCTGGGTGAAACCCACTTCGAACGCGACATCAAAGACATCAAGAAATTCGACGGCCAGCCCTTCACCGCAAAACTCTACGCACAGCTACTGAAACTCTCCGGGGTCGATTCCGTACTCACCGTTCACAATCACTCCAGCTCTGTTCAGAAAATCTTTTCCAATGTGTTTGAAGGTGACTTTCACAACCTGATCCCCTATGAAATTTACGCACACTATCTGTTGAATTCCGACATTCTGAATTATGGCGACAGAGGCGAAGGCCTGGTGTTGTGTGCACCCGACAAAGGCGCGCGCGATTTCGTAAAAGAAATGTTCGACACTCTGGGCCTGAGCAAAGCCAAGTTCATCATGCTCGATAAAGAACGAACCGATGAACGTAAAGTCGAAATCACCCTGCACAAAGAAAGCGAACACACCTTCGACGGACTTGAAGAAGCCAGCGTCATATTGTTCGACGACATGGTGCGCACCGGGTCGACCGTGGTTAAATCCTGCCAGTTCCTGAAACAGATCAACCCGAAACGCCTGGTATTTGCAGTTTCACACTTTTACGCCAGCGATGAAGGCCGTGAACGCATGGCCCACCCGGCCATCGACGAAATTCTTACCCTGAACACCCTGCCCACTATTCTGAACCGCGACGAACAGGGCCGGCTGCGCAAAAAGCTGGTGGTGTTGAAAATCGAAAAATGGCTGGCGCAGGAATTGTGTCGCATTGTTGGTTTTCCGCAAGCGGAAGAGCTCAACCCCTACAAGATCGACATGTCATCAAAAAACCCGCGATTCAAGCGAAAAATCTGGTACAGCGATGAATTGAAAGCGCTTCATCAGCAGTAGGCTTATATAACCCAGACCCGATTACTACAACAGTACGGGTTACTCGGAGACCTGCCGGGCAAGGTAGACTTGCCCGGCAGGCAACGCCATTATTCGATTCGCCATTTCATGTTTCAGAACTTCCTGCCGGCGCTCATCTTCGGGTGTCCGGTCAGGCTTCCGACCTAGCGCAATAAACTCCGGGTCAATAATTCCGGGCTGAACAACCAGTTCAATAACCGTATTGCCATAGGTCACTCTGAACCAGTACCGCCCCCTTGCAGCCTCTACTGCTGCCTGGTCGCCCGCCTGTATATCGACCTCATAGCGCCCCTCGGTATTGGCGCGAGTAACCAACTCCACTACATCGCGTGCACCCGGACCGGGAAAGGCCGTCAGTACATGAAGTTTTCGGCGCTCAACCGGACGGCCACCATTCAACAGGGGTAAAGCCGCCTCCAGCATCTTAAAGCCGTGCGCAACGCCTCCCGGGAAGCCGCGTCCATGATAGTTTAGTGCTTCGTCAAAGTTAAAAGACAAGGCGGTGTCATTTTCCAGAACAGTCAGTTGCTGTGTCATCGTGCTGCAACGCTCCCTCAATTTGTTGGTTAAGTCGTTTTCGTACCCAGGGTAAGAAGCCACCCAGAAACGCAGTTGTTGCAGGCATAAAAAAGCTGCCATGGTGATACATGGGGTCCAGGCTGGTGAGAATAAGATATCCCTCCCGCCCCAAAGGACCTTCCAATAAAACCGATTGCCCGCTGCGATGATTCAGGATGGAACAAAAGCCCTCGGGTAGCGTATGCAAGGCGTGCAAATGCCAGCGACAATCGGCAAACGCCACGTACTGAAACAGATCGTGGTTATCATCGGCCGGTTGCAGTTCTGGTCCGTCTTCTGCTGTTAACCACCACCAATAGTTGGTAGCAACGGGCTCAGTAGGCAGCGGCATCAGCCAGGAGTCAGGCTGAGTCTCCCCCATGACCACGAGCAACCCACCTTGCTCAGCGAAACGCAGTAAATCGTCGCGCCAGGGAAGCAACCGATGCGCCGGTGTCCGGCATGGCACCAGAACCGCATCGGCCCGTTGCAGGTGTGCTTCGGTTAAATCGTCGAGATACACCACTTCATCAAAAAAAGGCGACAGCGCCGGATCGGTAAAGGTGAAATGGTGATAGGCCGCACCCGCATCCAGCGCAATCATATGTCCGCTATAGGACAAGGGTTGACTCATTAGCTGATTTCCCCCTCAAGACGCCCTTCGTTGTGATGCGCCAGAACCCAATTGCGCAAGTTCTCCAATACTGTATGACGCAGCTCTGTACTGTCGGCAAAGGTAAACAAATCGTTCCCGGCATGCATAAAAAAGGCTCCGCCCTGAGGCCGCGCCCAATACCAGTCAACAGGATGCTCTTCTGGCTGCGGCCCCAATCCGTTAACTGGCGTGGCACCCGGCGGGGGCGGATTGTGACCACGACCCCAGAATCCTGCGACACCTTTGCGATACGTCAGTGCCTCAGCCGGTACCTGTGAGAACAGCGGATGCACTTTCAACTGAGTAACGGTCAAATACGCCAGGGTGCGCACCGGCATGGGCACGAAGGGTAATAACTCGGGTAACGGCGAATGGGCGATGGCGCCGTTCCAAATAACCAGCCCACCCTGGTTCAGATAACGCACCAGTCCGGCCCGTTGTCGTACCAGTGCAATCTGGTCGGCGTGTGATCCGATAATGACTGCGGGCCAATCGGTCACATTCACCCAATTCAGGTCATCAGGCTGCAGGGCGTCGAAGCCTATGAATGCCGCAGAGGCTTCTTGTTGCAGCGAGCCGGATACAGGACCGTCCTGAATGAGCCCAAGCATCAGGTAAGACGGATTCATGCCATCCCCCCGAATACCGGAACAACCGCACGGTGCGACTGGCCATTGTGCTCAAAGGGCAACGTTCGAATATCGATGTTGTACAACCGCGCCATTTGCTGATCAGTCAGGACGTCGTCGCATGCACCGAACTGGTACTCGTTTGGTCCAAACATCAGCAGAACACGATCGGCAATGGCCAGAGCATGTTGCGGCGAATGGGTGGTAAACAGCACGGTTACGCCATCGTTACGGGCTTGCTCGAGCACCGCAAGTACGCGGTTCTGATTGTGGTAATCGAGGGCCGAGGTGGGCTCATCCAGAACCAGAATATCGCACTGGGACGCCAGAGCCCGTGCTATCAGCACCAACTGGCGCTGACCACCGCTGAGCTCTGTCAGCCGTCGACTGGCCAGTGCTTCGATGCCCACACGGGCCATGGCCTCGTCCGCCAGTTGATAGTCTGCCCGGCCGGGAGACGCAAACAATCCCAGAGTCCGGGCGCGTCCCATCACCACCAGATCACGAACCCGGTAAGGAAAAGAGGTGTCGGTTCCCTGCGGCACGTAAGCGGGCAGCCCTGCGAAACTAACACGGCCCTGTTGCGGTTTTATCAACCCTAAAATGGCCTTCAGCAGCGTCGTTTTACCGCGCCCATTCGGCCCGATAATGGCGCCCACTTCGCCTTTTAGCAGCGACAGGGAATGATGCTGAAATACCCAGGGAGATCGGGCATGGTGGCGAAAACCAAGATCCGTCGCTTCAATCATGTAACGCTCCCCGGCGGCTGGACTGGCGCAGAAGCCACGCAAAAATGGGCGCGCCAACAATGGCCGTCAGGACACCCAGCGGAATTTCCGCAGACGTCAGTGACCGCGCCAGAGTGTCGATAACGACCATATAAGCAGCACCCATCAATACCGAGGCTGGCAATACTTTTCGGTGATCCGGCCCAAGTAGCAAGCGGGCGAAATGCGGGATAACCAGGCCAACCCAGTCCACCACACCGGAAACACTGACCGAGGCGGCCACCAGCGCAGTGCACAGTGCCAAAACCACCCAGCGTGTTCGCTCAACCGGAATACCAAGAGACTGCGCCTCTTCGTCGCCCAGCGACAAAACGTTGATGCGAAAGCGCATTAATAACAGCGGTACACCCGCCAACAGCAAGACGCCGCCAACGACCCAGACTTTCTCAAAACTTGCCGTGGCAAAACTGCCCATTAACCAGTACACAATGGTTGGCAAACTGTCTTCCGGATTTGCCAAATAAGTTAAGAGCGATACCAGCGCTGAACAAAACGCGCTAACCACAATGCCGGCAAGCACCAGCGTTAATGGTGACGAATTGCCACTGACTCTGGCCATGCTGTAAGCGATCAGCATCGCCAGTGCGCCGAACACAAAGGCACTGCCAATAACAGCCGCTGTGCCCAAAGCCAGAAACAACGCCAGTACGCCTCCGAGTGCGGCCCCAGACGAAACACCCACAATCTGAGGCCCTACCAAGGGATTGCGCAGGGCGCCCTGCAAGGCGGCACCCGCCAGTGCCAAAGAGGCACCGACCAATGCAGCAATGAGCACTCGGGGCAGACGAATCAGCTCAACAACACGCGCCTCAACGGGCGTCCAGGTCACATCGACCGGCCACCAGGACGACGCCAGAATGCCAACAACGTGATTGACCGGAACCTGATAATTGCCGGTGCTCAGCGACACCACCATAACGGCAACCAGTAAAGCAACCAGAAGCCACCACACACCGCCTCGCACTCGAAACGGCAAAAATGTTGGGGCGACCTGAGACGTCATTGGCTGGCCAGTGCCGGACTCAGAAACCGTTCGTAGCCAGCCGCATTCTGGTTATGCTCAACCCGCAGTATCGCATTCAACTGATTCTCTGAAGGCGTCTGTCCATAGATCCACTGGTAGGCATCCCGCATTTCATGGCGCAAGTCATAGTCGACCTGATCGGGTTGCAGCAGGCTTGTGAGCCACATCCACATCAGCGGGCTTTCCTGATTGGGCGGATCCCAGCGGTAACCACCCAGTGGCACGTGGTAAACGCGCCGATTGACCACCGCACTGACATCGGCAAACAACGGGTTGTCGTAAACATCCTGCGGCGATAACCCGGCTTCAAAGCCGTTCAGCAAAATGACTTCAGGATCCCAGTTCAAAATTTGTTCCGCATCAATCGTTAGCCAATTGTTGCCTTCTGCCGGGTTGGCACCGCCGGCCAGATCAATATAAAAGTCATTGTAAGTACCCTCGGCTGCCACCCGGTACTCCGACAGAAAACGCAAGAAGTACAGCGTTCTTGGCTTCTCTGCTTCTGTCACATCGGCCAGTTGATCGCGAATGTCCGCCAGTGTCTGATCACGCCACTGAATCATTCGCTGGCTTTTCTCCTCTTCACCCAACAACTCACCCAGTAACTGAATCCAGCCCTGTGCCAGCTCTTCGGTGCCGTAATTGAGTGTTGCGACCGTCAAGCCAGCCTGTTCAAGCGGCTCAATAATGTCTGTTCCGCGGTGTGCCCACTGCAATACCAGGTCCGGGTTCACCGTGAGCAAGCTTTCAATATTGGGCATAAAGCCATTGCCAACGATGTCACTGGGAATGGTCGAAGCGTCGGGGTAAAACTCGCCCAGAATGCCTTCTTCCAGTGCTGTTTTGGACGCCGGATGCATGGCGGCCAATCGGTCCACCCCACCGGCAACGGAGGTGAACATGGACGCGGCAGGCATGGGAATGGTGGCCACACGTTGGGCAGGTTCGTCCAGTACAACCGGACGATCGTTCTGATCCAGAACGTTAATGGCACCCTGCTCTGCCAACGCCGAGGTACAAAAAGCCAGGGAAGTGGCAACCAATGCCACCGGTAAAAGGGACACTCTCATCAGAAGGGTTCCTTGTCGGAAAATTCGACAAGGATAATATTGATAACCATTGCTATTTACAACTGGTTATTATTTTCTTTGTCCTCCCGGATCGCTGTTCAGTGACCCGCTAAAACGCCAGCCCCGGCTTCAAGACCTGCCCGCTGCTGAAGCGATTGAACGAAAAAGCCGTTAAATCGTGACCAATCGCTCGCTCCATAACCAGGTCTGCCACCACCCGACCAATAGCCGGGCCGATGCCAAAGCCATGGCCGCTGAGGCCGGTGGCGATCACCAGGCCCGGTAGATCTGGCACGCGATCAAGAACGGGAACCTCATCAGGCAAGGTATCGATCATCCCGGCCCATGCCTGCCTTATTGTGGGTCGGCCGAGCGCGGGCCAGGTGTCGGCAAAACGGTCCAGAGCGGCATTCAGGGTGCGCATGTTGGGAGCCGGGTTCAGTACTCGCATTCGTTCGAACGGGGTTTCTTCGCTGGGAATCCAGCGCCTTGCCGTACCCCAGGCATCGGGAAACCCGCTGGGAGCCGCCAGACGCAACCGGGTGGTTTTTAGCCCGGACTTCACCTGTTCGCGAAAGGCACCGAAATTCCTGAAAGCATCTGGCCCCAGATAAAAATCATGCGAAAAACCATGGGCAATGCTGTAGCCGCCATCGGCACGTGGCCTGAATGCCAGCGCCGGGTCTGCGGCACCGCCTGGAAACACAGCTGGCATGGGGTTCGTCGCCATGGCTGACGCCAGCACACTCAGCTGTGGTAATACAATGCCCTGGGCGCGCGCAAACAGGGATGACCAGGCACCCCCGGCCAGAACAACCTGATTGCACCGAACCCTGCCGGCCTCCGTCCATACGCCAGCCACCTTACCGGCGTTTATATCCAGCGAGCGCACCGCACAGTGTTCGCGCAACAAGACACCGGTCCGTTTTGCCAATCGGGCCAGCGCCGGCACCGCTAGCCAGGGTTCGGCCCGGGCATCGCTGGGGGTGTACAAGCCGCCTAGCCAATTTGCGCGGGCACCGGGCAGATAATCGGCCAGTTCCTGCGCGCTGAGTGCCCGGCTATCCACCCCGGCGTGCCTGGCAAAAGGCAACCAGCGCTCATAGGTTTCGAGCTCGGACTGCTCGGATGCCATGTACAGGATGCCGGTGGTTTTAAAGCCGATGTCTTCACCAACCTCATCCGCCAGCTGATGCCACAACCGGTTGGCTTCCACCATGATCGGCAGTTCAGCCGGATGGCGACCCTGCTGACGTATCCAACCCCAATTGCGGGAGGATTGTTCGCCAGCAATGCGGCCTTTCTCACACACCACAACCCGCTGACCCTGCTTCGCCAGAAAATAGGCGGTCATCACACCCGCGATGCCGCCACCGATGATCAGCGTATCGCACGCCTCGGGCAACGCATCCTGATGTGCCAGGCGAGAAAGATCGGTAAAGGGAAAATCTGACATAACGTAAGTAACCTGAAGCAATGACACAAAACCAATGAGTGATCAGGTTACTCTATCACAGGTGCTTTACCCGAATATCACCCGGTTGACTCGGTTCTCCAGCATTTCCTGACCGCTGGAAACCGGTTGCGGATTCAGATTCCGGGACACGGCATGATCAGATACAGCGGCCAAATCCAGGGTTCCATTCAGGATGTTCTGCCCCAGCTCACCTTGCCAGCGGGCATAGCGTGACTCGACAAAATCGCTCAGTACCTTTTGCTCATACAATTCGGCCGCTTTCATGAACGACAGCGCAATGGTATCCATAGCGCCTACATGGGCATGAAAGAAATCCTCAGGCGCTATTGAGGTGCGGCGCAGCTTGGTGTCGAAATTAAAACCACCGGTGCTGAAACCGCCCGCCTTGATGATTTCATAACAGCCCAGCGTCATCTCTTCGACACTGTTCGGAAACTGATCGGTATCCCAGCCGTTCTGGTGATCGCCACGGTTGGCGTCGACCGATCCCAGAATTCCCAGCGCAGCTGCTGTGGCCAATTCATGCTCAAAGGTATGTCCGGCCAGGGTGGCGTGGTTTACTTCAATGTTGACCTTGATCTCTTTTTCCAGACCAAATTTTTGCAGAAACCCGAACACCGTTGCCGAGTCATAGTCATACTGGTGTTTGGTCGGTTCCTGGGGCTTGGGTTCAATCAACAGGGCGCCCTTGAACCCGATTTTGTGCTTGTGCGCCACCACCATTTGCAGAAAGCGGCCGAGCTGTTCCTGCTCTCGTTTCAGGTCGGTGTTGAGCAGTGTTTCATACCCTTCGCGCCCGCCCCAGAGCACATAATTTGCACCCCCCAGCCGATGCGTCGCATCCAGCGCCTGCTGCACCTGCGAACAGGCATAGGCAAACACCTCCGGATCCGGATTGGTGGCCGCACCGGCCATATAGCGTTTGTGGCCAAAGTTCTTCGCGGTGCCCCACAGCAGCTGCACACCGGTCTCTTCCTGCTTCTGCTCGGCCCGGTCGACCATGCGGGCCAGGTTCTCCCGGCTCTCGATGATGGTCTGACCTTCCGGCGCGATGTCGTAATCGTGAAAGGTCCAGAACGGAGCGCCCAGCTTCTGAAAAAACTCGAACGCCACGTCCATTTTCTGCTCGGCCAAAGCCAGCGCATCAGCCCCGCTGTGCCAGGGGCGCTGAAAAGTACCCTCGCCAAACACATCGGCACCGTCCCAACAGAAGTTGTGCCAGTAACAGACGGCGAACCGCAGGTGATCTTTCAGTGGCGCACCCAACACGATGCGCTCCGGATCGTAATGATGAAACGCCAGCGGGTTATCGGAACCCGGCCCTTCAAAGCGTATCGGGTTGATTGCACGGAAGAAATCCGTCATGGGTGGCCTCCTGGTATCGGTTTGAGTCGTTGTCTTTTATTTTGGTAGTCGAATTTATTATGTATTAGAAGCTTTGACGCGTCAATTATTAGCGCCAGGAATGAGCGCAGTGCTGTTACGGGCAGAGACTCAAGGTGCGATAGGTGGGGCTGAAACGACTAGAGATAGACTTGTCCTTGGGTGGGCTGGCACAAAAGATCTGAGCACAGCATTGAACCGAAGTAACGCTGAGGCGTTCTGAGAGGCGTGTGCACTAACAATGCATTGGAACGCAGAATCCATAGGGCTGGCCCGGGCTTTTACAATTCGGGACAGTTGTCTAGCCTCGAGAAGACGATGTAGATAAAAGCGCTGAAAACCCCCTAAATCAACTCAAAAACCCGGAAATACTATCAAATCGAGAGTCTTTGATTTCCCCTTAGGCATGGCTGCCTACCTATTTAGACCCTGCTATCGGAGTGGGATTGCCTTGACAAACAAGGCGTATTAGCCCAACTTTCAATAATATTAGATATCTAATTTTATTTGATTGATCCAGATCAAGGTATCTACAACCCTGATAACAAGACGAAGAGGTATGGGGCCAATGTTATCCCACGAAGACAATGATTTGCTGTGTCGTATAGAAGGCGACACCCCTATGGGCAAGATCATGCGCAGCCACTGGATGCCAGCCTGTCTGTCAGAAGAAGTCCCTGAAATTGATGGCAAGCCCATCCGTATTCGCCTGCTGGGTGAAAACCTCGTGGCCTTTCGAGACAGTGATGGCCGGGTTGGTGTCGTTGATGAAAAGTGCCCGCACCGCAAGGCATCAATGGCCCTGGGTCGAAACGAAGAGTGTGGCCTGAGGTGCCTCTATCACGGCTGGAAAATTGACGTGGATGGCAATGTGGTGGAAATGCCCTCAGAGCCTGCCGAGTCAAAACTGGCTGAAAAGGTAAAGGTGAAAGCCTACAAGACACATGAAGCCGCCGGCTTTATTTGGGTCTACATGGGGGATCAGACTGCGATTCCCGATTTTGAACCGCCTGTCTTTCAACCTGATCCGACGACCAAAATTTCGATCGGTAAGGCCATTATCAATTGCAACTGGGCACAGATACTGGAAGGGGCCATTGATTCCGCTCATTCGTCCACACTGCATTCAACCGACATGGTGCCAGCCCGAAAAACCAACGCAGAAGCCGATGAATCGCTCTGGTATCGCCCCTCCACAGACCGGGCACCGCGGTTGCAAATCGAAACAACACCCTTCGGTTTTCGCTATGCAGCCATTCGCCGACCGATCAAGGATGCCAAGACTCACGACTATGTGCGTACCACTTTGTTTATAGCACCGCACACCGTACAGATTCCACCCAACAACCGGTACAACATCGCTATTGTCCACGTCCCTATCGACGATACCCATACTGCCTTCCATTTCATCGCCTGGGGCAAGCCTGAAACCACACCTGACACTGAAAGCTGGCGCAAGTTCCTGGCCTTACAGGTAGGCATCGATGTGGATGAATCGTTCAACCGGTTCAATGGCTATGAGCAAAACTACGGTCAGGACCGGATCATCATGAAAACCGGTGAAAGCTTCACCGGCATTCGGGGAATACCAAATCAGGATGTGGCGATGTGGGAAACCATGGGCCCGATCGCCGACCGGTCGGAAGATCGCCTGGGAGCCAGTGACCTGGCCATCGTGGAGTTTCGTCGTCAGATGGTTCGGGCGGCCAAGGTCGTCGCCGACGGTGGCCCGGTGATCGGTACCGCCGAGCCTCGGGTCTCGCACAGCAAACTGAAGTCTTTCGAAGGCATCGTCCCAAAAGGCACTGAATGGCGATCTATCGGTCGTGCTCCGGAAGAATCTGAGCTGGTTGACGCTGAAACCACAAACGCCTGACAAATCGAGCGAGAATAACCTATGAGCAAATTAACCTTGTCGGTCGCCGTCGGAAACTACGACCGGATGAGACCCCTCATCGATGGTGATGTTCAAATCGATGGTGTCGACCCAGTCTTCATGCTGCACGACCCGGAGGAAATATTTTTCCGGGCGTTTCGCCACGCCGACTTTGACATTACCGAATTGTCAATGAGCAGCTACACCGTAAAAACCGCAAACGGCGACAGCCCTTACATTGGTGTACCGGTGTTTCCGTCGCGCGCGTTTCGCCACACGTCTATCTATATCCGCACCGACCGGGGCATACGCTCCCCAGCCGATTTGCGCGGCAAGCGCATTGGCGTACCAGAGTACCAGCTGACCGCCAACGTCTGGGTCCGATTGTTCCTGGAAGAAGACTATGGCGTAAAGCCGAATGAAATGACCTGGGTTCGGGGTGGCTATGAAGAAGCCGGCCGGGTAGAGAAAATCAATCTGAACCTTACCGATGGGGTCGAGGTGGTCAATGCACCAGCAGGCGAAACCATTTCCAATATGCTCGCAAACGGCGACCTTGATGCGGTCATCGGCCCACGCGCACCGAGCTGCTTTACGCAGGGCAACCCAAATGTGGGCTATCTGTTTGATGACCCGATGACAGAAGCAAAAGCATGGTATCAGCGCACCGGGCTTTTCCCGATCATGCACTTGCTTGGTATTCGCAAAACCTTGGTCGAAGCGCACCCATGGTTGCCGTTTTCGGTATACAAAGCGTTTGATGCTTCAAAACAGAAAGCCCTGACACACCTGACGGATACGTCAGCCACCAAAGTGACCCTGCCGTTTGTTGAAGATCAGTTACGCGCTGCCCGACAGTTAATGGGAGAGGATTTCTGGTCTTACGGATTCGATGCCAACCGGGAAACGCTGTCGCGCTTTCTGACACAACATCACGCAGAGGGCTTGTCGAGCCGTCTGGTCAGCCCCGAAGAGATGTTTCACCCTGCCAGTATGGAGAGCTTTAAAATCTGAGTGCCCGGCGGTATTTGGCAGGCACCGCCCAATACAGCTTCAGTTACTAGGTGCCAACTCGTTGGACAGGAGGTTTTTTGAAAACGGGTTGAAATAAGATCAAAGAACATTTGGCACAAAGTGCCGTGACTTACAATGACAACAACCGAACCACTAACAAGAAAAAGAGGTCAGACATGAAAAAACTCATACAAAAATCCATTGCTGCACTGGCAACCGCCGGCGCATTGATCAGTGTCTCGCCAGCTCAGGCTGAACCCTACACGATGAACGTCGCCGGTGCGTCACCGGGTGGTCTTTGGACGTTGCTTGGTGCTGGCATTGATGCCAGCGTGCGCGAATCTTATCCGGGTTCTACCATTACTTACCAGACATCAGGCGGTGGTATTGCCAACGTCGCATTACTGCAGCGCGACCAGGCCGATATGGCGCTGATTCACGATGCTGAACTGTTACTGGCAAAAAATGGCGGTTCGCCCTTCCGTGAGCCCGTCGATAGCATCCGGGTTCTGGCTTACATGTATACCTGGGCACCCATGCAACCACTGATGCGTGACAGCTTTGCCGAAGAGCATGGTATTGAGACCTTCGAAGACATCGCCCGCGTCAAACCACCCATCACGGTGGCCATTAATCGTCGTGGAAACATCGCGTCCAGCGTTGCCGAACAGATGTTTGCAGCCATCGGTGTCACTGAAGAAGACATCGAAAGCTGGGGCGGACAGTTGATCTATGCAGCTTCCGATGAGCAAATGAGCCTGATTCAGGATCGCCGTGCCGACATGATTCTCAACAGCCTTTTTGTCCGTCATAGCTCGATCATGCAGGCAGGAAACAGTGTCGACCTTGAGTTGCTGCCCGTGAGTGAGGCGACGATCGACACCGTCAACGAAGTCAGCGGTACCATTGCCTTCGTCATTCCGGAAGGTTCGTACGAGTGGTCGCCAGCTGCGGCACCAACGGTGTCACTGGGCGCGGCACTTGCTGTCAGGTCTGATATGGACGAGCAAACTGCCTACAACCTGACCAAGGCATTGTTTGAAAACCACCAACTGATTGCGGGCGTGCATCCGGCAATGCGAGCACTGACACAGGAAGTAATGGCATCGATCGATGTTGTTCCTTTCCATGAGGGTGCTTTGCGCTACCTGGAAGAAGCCGGGTTGCGCTAATACTGCCGCAGGAGGGGTCTGGTCGGCCCCTCTGTTAGAACACAGGGGCCAACCGGATCGTCGATCTGAACGCCCCTGACTCACAGACTTGAAGGTCATTGATCTAGCCGGGAGTCATGTTCCGGCCGCGACTTTTTATTCGCTTTATATTAACGTTTTTAGACCCATCAAGAGGGTATTGGACTATGAGTCAACTCCTGAGTGCGCTGATAGAGACGGGAACCCGACGCGTTCTCACCGGTGCGTTGAAAACCGGAGTTCAGAGTTGCGCCGCGCTAATCGCTATAGGCGTGATTTATACAACCACCATTGTTTACATCGATTTGTATGTGATGACGGTTGTATTTCTGTCTGCCATTTTGGCGCTGCTATTTCTAATGTATACCGCAGGTCCCGCTGCACGCCAGGATCGACCCAGTGTGCTCGACTGGCTATTCACCGCTGCCAGCTTGGTGGTTGGCGCCTACTTTGCGATGGAAAGTGAACGTATTTCCGAACGCATTACCCTGCTGTTTCCTCTGGAAACTATGGACATAGTAATGGCCTCAGTGCTGCTGGTGCTGACCATAGAAGCGACACGACGTACCGTAGGGCTTGGTCTAACCAGCGTCGTATCCATCTTCGTAGCTTACAATCTCTTTGGTTACAACCTGCCAGCGGGTTTTGGCTTTCGTCAGGTCAGCTACAATCACTTTCTCGACATCATGATGTTTACGACTGACGGATTGTTCGGTGTACCGTTGCGTGTTGCAGCGACCTACGCCTTTTTGTTTGTCATGTTTGGTACCTTTTTATCGCGCGCCGGTGGAGCCGATTTCTTTTATAACTTTGCCTCTGCCATTGCCGGAAAAAAGGCAGGTGGGCCGGCAAAGATTGCCGTTATTTCATCCGGACTGTATGGCACCATGTCAGGCAGTCCCACGTCCGATGTCGTCACGACAGGTTCCATTACCATTCCCATCATGCAGCGTTTGGGCTACAGCAAACCCCTGTCGGGCAGCGTAGAGGTTGCCGCTTCAACCGGGGGCAGTCTGCTGCCTCCCGTGATGGGCTCTGCAGCCTTCATCATGGCAGAGTATACTGGCATCAGCTATCGCGATATTGTCATTGCCGGAATCGTGCCCGCTTTACTGTATTACCTCTGCGTTTACACCCAGGTACACCTGCGCTCTCAGAAAATGGGGTTAAAGGGTCTGAGCGATGAAGAGACCCCGAAACTGAAAGCCACGTTGAAAAACGGCGGGTTGTTTATTGTTCCGCTGCTCGCGCTGTCCGTGGCGCTGGTACTGGGCTACTCCCCTACCTACGTCGCCGCGGTTGCGACGGTTGTGGTCCTGCTGGTTGCGGCGGTACGGCCTTCGACGCGCATGGGGCTGGTTTCCATCTGGCTGGCGCTGGGGGAGTCAACCTTGCGCATGGTGTCTGTGGTCGCGGCCTGTGCGGCGGCCGGCCTGGTCATCGGGGGTATTTCAATGACCGGCCTGGGTGGTAAGTTTGCCGAGTTAGTCTTTGTAATGGCTGGCGACAGTACCTTTCTGGTTCTGGCTATTTCAGCGATACTGGCGATTATCCTGGGTATGGGCATGCCCACCCCATCGGCCTTCATCCTCTCGGCAGTGCTGGTTGGTCCGACCATGCTGGCGCTCGGCATCGGTGTGCTGCAAACCAACATGTTCATCCTGTACTTCGCTGTACTGTCGGCGATGACACCGCCGGTAGCGGTTGCCGCGTTTGCCGCTGCGGCCATTGCCGATGCCAAACCGCTTGAGATTGCCGTTGGCGCCGTGAGACTGGCGATTACCGCTTTTGTAGTACCCTTTGCCTTTGTCTATGGAGACGGCTTACTGCTCAGTGGCAGCATCAGCAACATCGTGATCTCTTGCGTGACCGCTGTGATCGGGGTTATCTTGCTCAGCATCGGTGTTGAAGGGTACTGGAAAGAACGCCTTGGCACCCCGGCAAGGTTGAGCTTTGGGTTAGCCGGCCTGTTGTTTATCTTTCCCAGCGTCATCGCCATTGCAGCCGCCGTTGTACTCGCACTGGTGGCAACCATGATGACACCACACCTGAGACTCCGATTTAAACTGTCGCACTAGCAGTCCATGCAATTTTAAAGTCAGGGCAGGTGAGCGATAGGCGCTCCCCTGCCATTTTTTTGTTGTTGAATTGCAATGGTGGACACGCTCATGGCTGTTCTGTGGTCCTTATTGTCGGCAATGATGTTTGCCGGCACCTTTATTCTGGTAAAGTTGGGGCGGCGAACCGTTACCACTCTTGCGACCCTTTGGATTACTCTCTCTTTTAATGTAGCGATCCTGTGGCCCTGGAGCCTGGCATTGCAACCCGTAGAGTTCTCACAGTGGTGGGACTGGCGCTATTTCGTGCTCGCAGGGCTTTTTGCGCCCTTGCTCGGGCGCCTATTTCAGTTCATCGGAATGGCCCGACTGGGTGCCAATATCACAACACCGATTACGCTAACTCACCCACTGGTGACCGTCGTGGTGGCCGTGCTCCTGCTGAGTGAGCCCGTTACCCTGACCAAACTTCTGGGTGGTGTGCTGGTGTTGGTTGGCTCATTGGCAGTCGGGTCACAGGGGCTTTCTCCCTCTGCACTGACAACCGTGCTGGGAGAACGGCAACGGCGCTACCTCTGGTTCCCGGTCGCCGCTTCTGTCGCCTACGGTATTTCCGTCGTGTTTCGCAAGATCGGAATTGACTTGGGTACCGATGCCGTCACTGCCAGTGCAGTGACCACCACCGCATCCTGGTTGGTCGTCACCGTCTTTGTGAGTCTACGCTGGCAGTGGCAAGATATTCGGTGCACAGCATTTGAGCTGAAGTATCTAGCAGCAGCGGGCTTACTGTCGAGTTTGGGACCGGTGTTTTTTTATCTGGCGTTACAGAAAGGTGAGCTGATTGTGGTGGCGCCACTGGCTGCGACAACACCATTGTTTGTGTTACTGGCAACCTGGTTACTGTCGCGGGAGGGTGAATTGTTTAGCCGAACCGTACTCACCGGCACGGTGGTTACCGTTATCGGAGTAAGCCTTATGACGGCCTTCTGAGACGGGTTTGAACCAGAACACATCACCCAGCGCCTGAAAGGAAAAGGCGCTGAGTGTTTTTGCTACGTTTCCAGACTCACGATAAGCCGCTATCCAGCCACTGTTTCTGGGCATGCCGGGCTCTCATTCGCCATAGCTGCCAGGGCCGCTCTACCTGGCCTTCAATCGTCTTTTGCGTCGTTTCCATTTCACCTTCACTGAGAAACTCTATGGACCCTAGCCGGTTTGCCTCCGCCTGAAGCCGTGCATTGACCTCCACGTAAATGGCCCGATAAACAGCTTGCTTCAGGGTTGGGGCAACAACCGTCGAGCCGTGGCCACGCATCAGTACGACGGTATTGTTAGCCAAAGTGGTCGACAGTGCTGCGCCCAGTGTCGGATTGGTGATCAGCAAATCGGTAGCATCACCGGCAACATCACGAATCTCGAAGACAGGTGTCTCACGACCAATAAACCCGCTCATGTGACACATGGGTCGTAATGGATTGGACCTGACTGCACTGAAGGGGACAACCGATGGAGAGTGACTATGGACCACCGCCATGACATCGGGCCGTGCGCGGAATATTTCACCGTGAATATAGCGTTCCAGGTAGACTTTTCGGGTATCGCCATCGACGACATTACCGTCCAGATCAAATTCAATGATGTCGTCGCGCGTAACCAGACCGGGGGCCATGTTGCGAGCGAGAAAGTAGTGATCTGGCTTGTCTGGGTGGCGCACGCTAACGTGCCCGAAGGCATCAACGACGCCTTCGTTAAACAATATCAGGTTGGCATCAACCAGGTCATCGAGCAGTTCCAGCATCGTCGCTGAGAGGTTTTTCATTGTTGTTGGCCTCGTGTGGCTGTGGGCGTCCGATGGCAGATTGGCATTGGCCCGTCCGCCGCGGGTACGCATGGGTTGCGGTAAAGCGGTGACTGCGATGCGAGGCCCGACCAGCGGGTGCAACACCACCGCTAGCGTTTAGGTTCAATGTCGTCGGTGGCGGCGTTGTCAACCGCGAGGTTGTCAATCATTGCCAGCAGCGTATTACGAGTGGCCTTTCGGTCCTGCTCGGAAACGCCCTCCAATGCTACCCGGTTAACGTCTTCTGCAAGTGGCGTGAGAACGTCTTTCAGGGCCCGACCTTTGTCGGTGAGAAAAATGTGCAGTTTGCGCCGGTTACCATTGAGGTGGCGCCGTTCAATTAACTGATTAGCTTCCATCGCCTTGAGTGCGGTAAAGGTCGTTGGCTCCATTACGCCCGCTTCTTCACTGAGTTCACGTTGTGTGAGTCCTTCGGTTACCCATAGAATTCTTAGAAAAGACCAGTGCCCAAAGCTTACACCGTGCTCTGCCAGGCGACTTTGCAAGCTTTTTGCCAACAACCGGCCAGCATCTCGCACCAGGTGGGCCATTCGATCGTTGGGTACATCCCGATGCCAGTGTTGCAAGACACTTTGGGTTTCCCGATTACTGTTTGGTGCCATCTCGTCAACTTCCTTACCAGTGAGTTATCCCTTCCGCGAGGCGACGGGGCATTGGTGAAATACATCAACGGCCTGCCCGGTTCGCGCTGACTCAAGCAGGGCAAAACAGACTTCCATGGTGGCTAGCCCCCAGTCACCGGAGTGGATGGGGGCCTGGTCGTTGCGCACAGCAGCCACCCACTCATCAAGCACTTCGCGCCTCGGGATGTCGGGTTCTGTTAAGGGTAAAGTACGATGCAGGGTGTGACCATAGACTTCAATGCCCTTTGGGCCAGGCTTGATATCTGCCTCATCACAGCAAGCCAGTACAAACCCAAAATGATTATGACCAATCCCTTCCAGTGATGTATCAGTCAAACCAAGGGCAGCACCATAGGCACGCTGATTCTTGAGAGCGGCTTCGGCTTGTGGAGACTCTATCTCAGCCAGGGCCTTGCGGGCTTTACCGTATTCTCCCGCCGAGCGCTGCTGACCCAGCTCACCTCGCCAGTCCTGCAGAACATCGCTGTCGTAGTGGGCGTAGCCACTGTAGGTCAGAGACGCAAAGGCGCCATTGGCAAAGGTAAGCAAGGCACTGTAAGCCCCTTCCGTAGGACGCTTCGGGTCCCATTGTCCGGTCTGCGCCATCACACGGGTTACTTCGCCACCGCCGAGTAATCGTACAATGTCGACCTGGTGCGCCGCCTGACTGTAAACAACGCCGCCCCCCCGGGCCGTGTCCAGCTCCTCCGGGCGACGCGGGCGATACAGAAAATCCGTAAAATTCATGGCATGGATCATGCGCACAGCCCCGACATCGCCGGAGCGAATCAATTCTGCGGTACGAAGATAGGGGGTGTCGAAACTGTGGCTATGCCCTACCAGCAGCCAGCGATTCGCAGCACGCATGGCATCGATCATGGCTTGGCAGTCTGTCAGCGAGAGTGCCATTGGTTTTTCAACCAGAACATGCTTTCCCCATCGCGCTGCGCATTCCACTTGCTCGCGGTGCAGGGCGTGTGGCGAGGCGATGTACACAGCCTCGACGTCGGGTGACTGGCACATGGCTTCAAAGCTGGGATAAGTCTGACCCTGAAAATCGGATTCAAACCGGGCGCGCGCGTCGTCTCTCGGATCAGTCGCGGCGACCAGGCGGATGTTCGGGTGAGCCGCCAGGGTTGGCAGCAGCAACATGAAGCCCCGGCCAAGACCCGCTATACCAACACGCAGGGGCGGGAGACGGCTCATTCCGGTAATCCGATAACCAGTCGCGGGCTAATCGCCCGGGAAACGCAAGGCATGATGTAGCGTTCCTGCTCCTGCTCACTTAATACCAGATCACGATGATCCGCTTCGCCTTCATAGAGTTCACAGCGGCAGGTGCCACAGGTGCCGCTTTCGCAGGACGACGGTACGTCAACGCCGTGTGCCGCCAAGGCTTCCAGCAAGGTCTGGTCGGTCCCGACTGTGATGACATCAGCCTGCCCCTGGAGCTGCACTTCAAAGGGCTGGTCATCCGGCTGGTGCGCGGCGTCGCTGGCTCCGAAATCTTCAAAGTGAACACTGCTGGGCGACCAGTGCCCGGACATGTCACGGACCTCCTCCATCAGAGCGCGAGGGCCACAACAGTACAAGTAAGCCCCCTTGGGCTGTTCGAGAACTGGCCACAGGTCATAGCGATTGTCAGGGTCACCTTCGCTGTGGTGAATCGTGACTTTCCCGCGAAATTCAGGCCCTTTCAGGGTCTCCAGAAAGGCAGTCTGTTTGGCATAGCGGCTTAGATAATAGAGTTTCCATGGCTTGGTACTGGTTTGCATTAACGTCTGGATCATGGAATACAGCGGGGTGATACCTATGCCTCCCGCGATGAAGACGTATCGGCTCGGGTTCCCGGTGAGCGGAAAGTCATTGATGGGTGTCGAAATCATAAAACGATCGCCAACCTGGCTGTCATCAATCAGGCTGCGCGAGCCACCTTTGCCCTCTGTTTCATATTTCACCACGATAACATAGCGGTCTGCGATATCGGGTCCCTGGCACAGTGAATACTGCCGAACCTCGCCATTAGGCACTTGAATTCGCAGGTGAGCACCGGCTTCGGCTGCGGGCAGCTCTGTGTCATTGGCGCTGGTAAACTCAAACTGAACAATACCGTCAGCTACGGCTTCCTTGGCTGACAGGGTGACCGCTATGTCAAGGGGCGGGTGGGCCATGGGGTGCAACCTCCAAATAAACTTATATATCTAAGATTATTGGCAGTGTTACCAAAATAAGGGATCATTGCAAGTCCGATGATCAACCCGATATGAGGCTTTATGTATTCAATTGACCCGGCCGCACTTAAAGCGGCTATCAAAGACAATGTCACAACCGCTCTGGCAGAGGATATTGCTGATGGCGATATCAATGCAGCCCTGATTAACGCACGAAGTACGGCTACCGCAAGCGTTTTATCGCGCCAAACCGCTGTTGTCTGTGGCACTGACTGGGTAGATGAAGTATTTCGCCAGATCGACCCGGCCGTTCAGGTCAACTGGCAAGTACGGGATGGCGATCGGGTGAACCCCGACGATGTTCTGCTGACACTGAATGGCAAAGCCCGGGCATTGTTGTCCGGAGAGCGCGTTGCGCTCAATTTCCTACAACTGCTCTCAGCCATCGCAACCAAGACAGCCTATTTTGTTGAAAAAGTGACGGATACAGGCGTCACTCTGCTTGATACCCGAAAAACACTTCCGGGACTGCGGCTTGCCCAGAAGTACGCAGTGACATGCGGCGGTGCTCAGAGCCATAGAATGGGGCTTTATGATGCCTTTCTGATCAAGGAAAACCACATCGCTGCCAGTGGCGGCATTCATCAGGCCGTTGCCCTGGCTCGCGCACTGGACAGTGAAAAAATCGTCGAAGTTGAAACGGAGACACTGGCGGAATTCCAGGAGGCTGTTGATGCCGGTGCCGATGTCATCATGCTTGACAACTTTTCGCTGGAAGATACTCGAACAGCGGTCGAACTTGGCGCCGGCCAGGTAAAAATAGAAGCCTCGGGGGGCGTAAACGAAAAGACACTGGTCGATATCGCGCATACCGGTGTCGACTTTATTTCCATGGGGACCCTAACCAAAGACATAGCCGCTATCGACTTATCAATGAGGCTGGTAACGTCGAACACAGGTTAAGTTACCGGGATGAACTATGACACTAGGCGCAACGTTTATGAGTAGGCAGGGCATTACACCTACTGAATCTGCGCAGAGCACCGCTTGGGTTTGAACCGATCAACCATGCAAACTAATACTGGCTGGAATTCAATGGCCGATTGAGCCAGGCATCATAGCAATGACTGTTGCTTTCGATCTAACACGGTTAGCCGAAAGCAACGGGCGGCGACCAAGCGGACATCCACACCATGCACTCGCGCATAACGTTCCTGCCGCCGGTAAAGGAGTTCGGCCACTTTTCTTCCCACGCCGCCCATTCCAGCGATGGCTACATTCATTCTTTTCACGCGTGCTTCCTCACTTTACGAACAGAACTGACAGATTAGCAAATGCCTTCATTTCCACTGCGTAGGGGCCTCGTACTTCTGGAAAGCGAACAAAGCCGTCGCCAAACCAGGATGGTGAACTGACAAAGAGATCTCGTCTCAGCGCGCTTTCAGGGTGATTTTCGCAATGACCGCGCCGCTATCCCGGAGCGCGGTCTGGCTCTGTATCCAGGCGCCCTGCTCAATGGAGAAGGAACGCGGAGCGGTACTGCGTTATTGTGCAAGACGGTCCGCCGGGTTCAGCCTCAAGTCAGCAACCAGCGGCCGATGATCCGACGCTACCCGGGCCAGGACCGAATCCGGTATTTCGATTCCGCTGGCCGTCAACCCCGCACCAAAATAGATGTGATCGATTCGAACCGATGGCAGACGCGTTGTAAACGTTGGCTGGGGCCGATGACCGGCAGTGGCCTCCTGGGCGTCGCGCAGCCGACGGTTCAAACCCCGACATACCAGGCTGAGCGGTACGGCATTAAAATCCCCACATAGAATCACCGGTTGCTGGCAATCCGGGTGTCCCAGCCAGTCCAGGCCCAGCAATGCCTCCATCTGTGCCTTGCGCTCCTGACCATTGAGACCCAAATGGGTGTTGATGATTTGTACCCTGCTACCGTGCAAGTCAACCTCCACACAGAGCGCCCCGCGCGGCTCGAGATTAGGCCTGGTCGCAAGACCCGGAAGCAGATCGGCTTTGACCAGCCGTTGGGGCAGATGGGTCAAAATAGCATCGCCATAGCGTTCTTCCTCGAGGTGGATCGCCGGGTGAAAGTGAAAATCCATCGCCAGTAACCGGGCAATTCTGTGGGCCTGATCGATGCCTTCGCTCCGGTCCCGACCGACATCCAGTTCTTGTAACGCAACAACGTCGGGTCGGCTGCGGGCAATGACACGGGCTATACGGGCAACGTCCAGCTTGCCATCCATACCGATGCAGCTATGCACGTTGTAAGTCATAATCCGGAGCGTATCGTCCGGGCGCTTGCGCGGTCGATACGCCTGCTGCCGGGCAGGGTATTCCTGCCGGCCAAGATGCGACAGGGCAGCGCGACGCAGGTCCAGCGGACGCAGGTAAGGCCGGGTCCGCGGTGGGATCGGGGCATCCACAGGAAGCAGAGCGAACCCCTGGGTTTCCCGGGGGCTGGCACCAGCATGACTGCCGTTCTCGATGGCGAAGGACATTGCCGCTATGCCGTCTCGCCACCCGAGCAAAACCAAATCACCCGAATAGGGATGTTCACACAGGCGAATCAGGTCGGGGGCCAGCTCCTCAATAAAGGGGTGGTTCTCTCCGAACAGTGGCTTCACATCATTCGGCAGTTGGAGTTCGCCGTCTTCGGTAAAAGCATGCACCTGTCCGGGAGAACTGACCAGCAGCACCACCGGTATATTGTGCTTCCCGACCAACTCCCGGGCGATGAAGACGTTCTCATCGCTCGTCATTGCCCGTGAAAAGTAGAGGTGAGCCACCGGACCCAGCGCTGTGATTTGCGGCCGGTCATGGTTTTCTCCGGGCTCGTGGCGCTCCACCGGGAACAGCCGTTGAATGCGACGCCCACCCAGGTAACGGACTCGCTGTGTCTGGTCGCCACTTAACGGAACAGGCTGGCTAGCGGGCAATGGGCTGTCGAGTGCCTGCAACGCCGTATTCACCGCCGTTTCAAGACTGTACCCGCTGATTCGCTGGTAACTCGTCGTCTCCGCCTGCCCGTGATCGGAGTAGACCCAGAGTTCATAATGCCGCCAGTGTGCCTGATGAGTCGCTCGCCACAGCCGGGCGATGGCATTATCGATACCTTTCAGTGTCCAGTGGGCGAATAAAGAGGTCGGGCCACGACGATGCGACTGCTCATCGTAGCCCAGCAGATTGATGTGAATGATCGGCAGCCCACGACTGATGTCTATTTTTCCGCCGATCACGCACAGTTCGCGCAGCAAAAGGGTAATCGCCACTCGGGTGGGCACAAATTTCAATTCTTGCACGAATCCTTAGCCGCTCGCCGTACCGCGTAACAGATCAACCAGTGCCAACACGGTTTCAACGACCAACAAGGCACCGACGCGCAAAAAGCTGTACAGATTGGTGAGTAGAAAAGCCAGCAGCACCAGAGGGTTAGCCCGTCGCAAAGATGGCCCCCACCCCATGGAAGAGGGGCAGAAATGGGGCTCTTCAGCGCCACCGGTAAAGTTATCCGAATAGGCACTGCCACCGGTTAGCAGACCGGCTTCGCCATCACGCTCCAGCCGTTTTTCCACCTCAGCAGCAATACCCGGTTCGTACATGCGCACGATGCGCTGACTGGCCGGGTCACGAAACGAAAAAGACGGCACGGCACAGGGCATGCCATAAAAAAGCTCTGCCTGCACGGCCGGTGTGGTGGATGGAAGCCCTGAATAATGGGTATGCAAACGGTAATGCTCACGCTGCAGCAACTGTTTCAAAAACGGCATCTCACCCTTTGCCAGCGCCGCCTCCAGTTCCGGGCGACTCAAACCGTCTACTTGAACCATCACCAGCCCGGGGCGCGTTGGCGCCCCCTCAGAGGCGGGAAGCCTCAAAAGCCGGGCCAGCAAAACACTCCGGCTCATAGTTCGACGCTGGCGGCGTATCCACGTTTCAATTCTAGTCAGCATGGTGGCCAGGTAACGCTAACGACTGCAACATCGCTAACCGGCGGTCTGCCGCTCGACGGCAAATCCGAAAAACGAATGCCAGGGTCGATCTGTTTCATGTGTCATCCTCACCCCGGGGTAGGTAACAACGGGTCACTTCCAACCCCTGAAGCGTAGGCGGGCCCGGGATGGACGCAAGCTGTAATGCCCGGGTGAGAATCAAGACTGTAAGCCCTTGGCCGCTGCATGCCGCCACTCCAGAGAGTCCAACGCTGGCGGTGGGGTATGCCAAGCCGTTGAATGTCAGACAGCCTGTGCGCTATTTGGGCACTGAAAGGTCAATTTTTGAGAGAAACAGCCTCAACTATCCCGATTATTCGAATGGTTGTCCTTATCTTTCGAATTTATTTTATTATTACTGGCGAGTAGTGTTTATCTCAACTGAACAGCGTGTGCGCACGACTGCACCGGCTTCAGTGTTATTCTCAATTCAACAACTATAAGAATGGAGAGACCATGAACACCTTAATGCTCAAAACGGCAGCACTGGCGTCGCTAGGCTGTTTTACGCTCATGGCAAGTGGACCGGCACTGGCCAGCAAAGACGATGACACGTTGCGTGTGGCCCTTGCCGAAGAAATCCTCAATCTGGACTATCTGTATACCACCAAGCGCGAATACATCATTCTGGCGCAGGCAACCGATGCGACCTTGTTTGATCTCGATCCTGAAACGCAGGAGTACAACCCTGCTGTCGCAACCGACTACAACTTCGTAGACGATCTGACTCTGGATGTAACGTTACGTGAAGGTGTGGTGTTTCACGATGGTACCGCTCTGACCGCAGACGACGTTGTTTACACCTACAACTGGATCATTGCCGAAGAAAGCGAAGCACAGGCTAAAGGCACGATCAGTCGTTGGTTGGACAATGCCGAAAAAACGGGCGAACACACTGTAAGGTTCCATCTGAAAACCGTTTACCCCCTGGTGTTGCGTGATATGGCGCAGCGCGTGATGCTCCGCAAAGAAGGCGCCTATATTGAAAATGGCGAAATTAACCAGAGCGCCATGGCGGATGATCTGATCGGCGCGGGCCCATATCGGGTGGTCTCATTCGAGCCGGGCCAACAAGTCGTGCTGAAACGTTTCGACGACTATTTCGGTGAACAGCCTGCTATTGAAAACATCGTTGTTCGCAACTTGCCCGATATTGGTACTCAGCAAGCCGAGTTGATGTCCGGTGGTATCGACTGGATGTTCAAGGTACCGCTCGATCTGGCTGAAAGCTTGGGTGCCACACCCATGGCGAAACACCTCAGCGGCCCGGACTTGCGTGTAGGCTTCCTGGTGCTTGATGCAGCCGGTTACACCGATCCGGATGGCCCGCTGACCGACGTTAGGGTCCGTCAGGCCGTGAACCATGCGCTTAACCGGGACGAGATGGCCGAGTACCTGATTGGTGGCTCATCGGAAGGGATTCATACCCCCTGCCACCCGGCTCAGTTCGGCTGTACAACCGACATTCAAGCTTACCCCTACAATCCGCAAAGGGCCCGCGAACTCTTGGCCGAAGCCGGCTACCCGAATGGTTTCCCGCTGGAACTGTGGGCCTACCGAGACAAAGCCGCCGCTGAAGCCGTTTCATCAGACCTCGAAGCGGTCGGTATTGATGTCGATTTGCGCTACGTGAAGCTAGCGTCCCTGAACCAGGCTCGCGCTGAACGTGACATTCCCGCCTACTTCGGCACCTGGGGATCTGGCGGCACCGCTGATACGGCTGCGATTGCCCGGGTTCACTTTTCCGACGAGACCGATCGAAACTTGTCTGGTGATGACGAACTGACCGAGATGGTGCTTTCGGCCGAGCAGACAGCCGATCAGTCAGAACGGGCTGAGATCTATGAAAATGCCTTGAACCGCATTGCGGATCAGGCCTATTGGGCGCCGATGTTTTCTTATTCTGCAAACTACCTGGTGTCGCCGGAACTGAATTTCCCCCTGAGCCCGGACGGGCTGCCACGACTGCCACAGGCAAGCTGGGAATAACTCTTAAAAAGCAGGGGCAAACGTCTGCCCCACTGTGGAATCGCGCACCAGTAAAGGTTCTCTAACGAGCCTGTGTAACAGCCCTTTACCTGCCGGACGCGATTCCATTTAGCCCGCCCCTCGAAGGAGACGTAAATGCTACGTTATATATTGCAACGTGGGATGCTGGCGCTGGCCGTGGCATTCACGGTGTCGCTCGCAACGTTCTTTCTGTTGAATTTTGCGTCTGATCCGGCCTATTCCATTGCCGGGGAAGACGCCACACCGGAAGTACTGGCACAAATTCGTGAGACCTACGGCCTCGACCGGCCAGCCTTTGTGCGCTATCTGGATTGGCTGGGCAGCGTACTGCAAGGCGATTTTGGCACCAGTTACTATTGGAACAAACCCGTCGCCGAACTGGTTTCTGACCGGGCCGGGGCAACGATCACACTGGCTCTGTCCGCTGTCATGGTCACCATCCTCATTGCCATTCCGCTGGGCGCCTGGGCAGCCCTGCGACCCAATACCCTGGTCGACCGGTTTGCTCTTACCGTGGCTGTCTCGGCCCAGGCCGTGCCCAACTTCTGGCTGGGTCTGATCGTGATCATCCTGTTTGCCGTCATGCTGCCTATTTTTCCGGTCTCCGGTGATGACAGTTGGCGCCACTTTGTATTGCCGGCCTTTGTGCTCGGTGCAAGTTCAGTTCCTGCCGTTATGCGACTGACCCGTACCGGGCTGATCGACGTGATGCAAAGCGACTACATCCGCACCGCCCGTTCCAAAGGGTATCGGGGTTTCACACTGCTCACCCGGCACGCATTACGCAATGCCCTGTTACCGGTTATCTCGGTACTGGCGGTCCAACTGGGTCAAAAGTTTGGTGGCTCCGTTATTACCGAAAGCATCTTTGCAATTAATGGCCTGGGACGACTCGCACTGGAATCCATCCTCGGCTCGGACATTCCTACCGTGCAAATGTTGATCTTTGTATTCGCGTTGATTTTTGTCGCCATGAATTTACTGGCCGACATTCTGAATGCAGCCCTGGATCCCAGAATTCGCATCGGATGAGCGACGACGGATGACTGAGCACCCATTGACTGACTGTGCCACTACAGTAAGGAAAACATCATCATGACCACCAACATGCTAGCGGAAGAAGTCGCCGAGAGCCTGCCCCCGACTCCGCGACAACTGGCACTCTCCCGGGCTCTGAATCACAAAGGGTTTATGACGGGCGGGGTTATATTGATACTGTTGGCTATTATAGCCATCGCCGCGCCATTGATCGCTCCGCACGATCCGTTCGCCCAATCGCTGAGTACCCGTATGTTGCCCCCGGTTTGGGTGGAAGGCGGCAGTTGGGAACATCTGCTCGGTACCGACCAAAACGGCCGCGACTATCTTTCCCGGCTGATTTACGGGACACGCGTTTCATTAACCATTGGCCTGGGTGCCGCCTCCATCGGTCTCGTCATTGGTGTCACGCTCGGTGTGATCGCAGGCTATTTCGGTGGCTGGGTCGACCACGGCGTCAGCTTTCTGCTTACCGCTCAACTGGCCCTTCCTGGCTTGCTACTGGCTATGGCTCTGGTGTTCATCATTGGGCCATCTGTCTGGGTCGTCATCGGGATCGTCGGTGTCTTGCACTGGACGTATTACCTGGTCGTCACCCGAGCCGCAACCCAGCGCATTCGCAGCCTTGATTTTATCGCGGCTGACCGGGCTGCGGGGGCGACGTCAGGTCAGATTATCCGCCAGGAAATCCTGCCCAACCTGCTGCCACAGATCATTGTTATCTTCACCTTTGAGGTAGGCATTGCCATTCTGGCCGAAGCCAGCCTGTCGTTTCTCGGTGTCGGCATTCAGCCTCCGACCCCGTCCTGGGGCCTGATGATTGCCGAAGGAAAGATCGCCATGTTCTACCGGCCCTGGCTGGTGGTACTGCCTGGCCTGTGTCTGTTTGTTCTTGTCATTGGTGCCAACCTGCTCGGTGATGGCCTGCGCGATATCACGTCACCGGAAGGGAGAAATTGAGATGACGAGTCCTCTGCTGGAAATACAAAACCTGTCTATCCGACTGAAAGTACCGTCGGGTGTATTACACGCCGTGCGCAACGCCTCGCTGACTCTCAACCGGGGAGAAGCCCTGGGCATTGTTGGCGAAAGTGGTTCCGGCAAATCACTGACGGCCATGGCGCTGATGCGCCTGCTGCCCAAGGTAGCAAATGTAGAATTCGATACGCTCAAATTTGATGGTACCGACCTGGGAGAGGTGCCCGAGGCAACTTTCACCAGAGACTATCTGGGCCCTCGCCTCAGCATGATCTTTCAGGAGCCGATGACCTCACTCAACCCGGTCTACACCATCGGCCGGCAGTTGACCGAAGCGTCGGTACGTATCGGTCGAATGACAAACGCTCAAGCCAACACCAGAGCACTGGAGCTGCTCGACCGGGTGGGCATTCCAAACCCCAAAGCACGCATGGCCCAATACCCCCATCAACTGAGTGGCGGACAGCGCCAACGTGTCATGATCGCCATGGCGCTGATGCTGGAGCCCGAGCTACTGATTGCAGACGAACCCACAACTGCATTGGATGCCACCATACAGACGCAGATCATGACGTTGCTCAACGACCTGCGCCGGGAAATGAACATGGGCATGATTCTAATCACCCATGACCTTGCCGTAGTCTCCGAGAACGTAGACCGCGTAGCCGTCATGTACGGGGGCGAAATTGTTGAATCCGGTCGTTCGGGCGACGTGCTTGCAGCTCCTGCTCACCCATACACCCGCGCCTTACTGACGGCCATACCCCATATGGGTGGTGAACCAAAACGCCTCGGTGCCATACCCGGTACCGTGCCTGCATTGCTGCAGCCACCCAAAGGCTGTGTATTTGCAGCGCGGTGTGCCCATGCCGAACCCCGGTGCGCCACTGAAAGGCCACCCAGGCAAGGCAGTGACAACCACCACCGACTCTGCATCCTCACAGAAAAAACATTGGCTGAGTTACCTCCGGCCGTGCCAAGCGACCCGCTACCAAAGCGTGAAATGGCTCATGAAGCAGTACTGGAAGCACGTCATGTCAGCCGGGTGTTTCATTCTCGAAGTGGCCTCTTTGGTCCGCGCCATGAAATCCGTGCCGTTGACGATATCAGCCTGTCGCTTAAACGCGGCGAAACCCTGGCACTGGTTGGCGAAAGCGGTTCTGGCAAGACAACCCTCTCACGCCTGCTACTGGGGCTGGATACACCAACCTCAGGAGAGATTCTGCTGGATGGCCAGCCCGTGGAAGCCATGGATGGGCTGCGCCGGGCTGACCTGGTTCAACCGATCTTTCAGGACCCTTATTCCTCGCTCAACCCACGGCGAACCCTGGCCGAAATCATCGCCCGGCCGTTAGCGTTGCGGGGTATGGGTACGGCCCGGGAGCGTCAGTTGAAAGCCCGGGAACTGATGGAACGGGTGCGCCTGCCGGAACGTCTGATGCACTCCTACCCTTCCCAACTCTCCGGTGGCCAACGGCAGCGGGTCGCGATTGCCAGAGCGCTGGTAACTTCGCCTGAAATTCTGGTTTGTGACGAGCCCACCTCGGCACTGGATGTTTCCGTCCAGGCACAAATTCTGAACCTGTTAGTCGACTTGCAAGCCGAACTCGGCCTGACGTGTTTGCTGATCACCCATGATATGGCCGTCGTTCATCAGATCGCCTCTCGAGTAGCCGTCATGCTCGACGGAAAGATCGTTGAGGAAGGTCCGGCTGCCGAGCTGTTGGCCAACCCCAAAAATGCCTACACCCGCACGCTACTCGACGCAGCACCTCAGTTCCGACCGACGGAAACGCCGACAATGGAAGCGACCTCATGAGCAACCAAACAGCTAAGCCAACTCCCGAAACCTTATTCTCCCAGGAAGCGGTCTGGCAATCCTGGCTTGACGTTGAAGCCGCCCTCGCGCGAGCGCAAGCCAACATCGGCATGATTCCCGCGTGGGCGGCTGAAGACATCAGTGCCAACGCCTTTCTCGATCGCATCGGAACCGATGCGCTTAAGGCTTCAATCAAAGAGACCATGGCACCCGTGCTGTCGCTCACCCGATTGCTCGTTGAACGTAGCGGAAAGAGTGGCGACTACGTCCACTGGGGTGCGACTACCCAGAACGTCATGCAAACCGGCAACTTGCTGATCATGCGTAAGGCCCACCAGCAAATTTTAGGTCAACTGGGCAGAGTCTTTGAAAGTCTCGCCACGTTGGCTGAAGAGCACGCCGACACCCCGATGGCCGGGCGAACTAACCGGCGCCATGCACTGCCCATTACGTTTGGTTTCAAGGTAGCCGGCTGGATTGAAGAACTTTGCCGCGCCCATGAGCGGCTGACACAAATAGAACGCCGCACGTTCTGCCTGCCTTTTGGTGGCGCAGTCGGCGCCATGCATTCTTACGGTAACCAGGGCCGTGAACTGTCCAGCGCGCTGGCACGAGAATTGAACCTGGGCGAGCTGTTAGTACCAAGTCGGGTCGTCAACGATCTCTTTGTTGATTACGTACTGGGTATGTCCATGCTAGCGATGAGCATTGAGCGCATTGCACTCGAACTCTATACGCTGATGGAAGAGGAAATTGGCGAGATCTCGGAACAATTGGCCAAGGGCGTGGTGGGCAGCTCAACCATGCCCCACAAAGTAAACCCAAAACGGGTGGTTAAAGTCATAGCGAATTGCACACGATTAAGAGCCCTGGCAGCACCGGCAATGGAAGCGGGCCGACCCAGCCATGAAGCCGATGCATCGGCCAACTACCTGCTAACCAGCGTAATAGATGACGCCTGTCGGCTGGGCTGGAACTTGTCGGCACGTTTTGCAGATTTACTAGAGAGAATTACGGTAAACAAAGCGCGAATGGCAAAGAACCTGACACTCTCCGGCCCGGCTATGGCTTCGGAAAATCTGATGATGGCGCTCGCACCGCACATAGGTCGCAACCGGGCACATGACATCATTCACCATGTCATAGAAGAGGCACCAGGCGACAACATAACGACTAACCTGGCGAGCCATCCGGAGATCGCACCCCATCTTTCGATGGAGCGGGTTTCCGAACTGCTCAATGTTGCCAACTACACGGGAGACAGCGAACCTATTGCCCGGGACGCAGCGCGACTGAGCCGGGCGACCGCAAACGCCATCGCCAATGTATCTAGATAAGTTCCAGACTGGCCGCTGCGTGTGGATCAGCCTTGCGCATGGCCTCCACGTTGGCGCGGACCGCCTCTAAAAACGCAGCTGAAAGCGGCGCCCGCTGGCCCTCCGGGTGCAGCGATGCATAGGTCGTCCACTGCTCCTCTGCCAGAGGCCTCAACACCGCCGCATCGTCTGACATGAGGCGGGTCGTGACCCGGTCTGTTAAGGTAATGCCCAGCCCATCGCGGACCATTTGTACGGTTACAACCGTAGAGCTGGTTTCGATCGGTACACTCACGGTCATTCCGTTGCGTCCCATAATGTCATCCAGGCGTTGCCGCCATCGCTGACGTGGACTCAAGGCGACAAAACGCTCGGTGGCGATATCCGCTATAGATAGCTGTTCACGAGCTGCCAGAGGGTGATTCCACGGTAACATCACTTCGACCCGACTTTTCAGGAATGGCTCGACATCCAGATCGAGAATCGCATTCTCCACAGGCAATGAAATAAGCCCAAGGTTATACCCTCGAGCGGATACTTTGCTTTCAATATCAAACCGCGTTTCAACGTTTAGCGTACACTGCAACTCTGGTCGTTCTTTTCGCATACTCGCCAGTGCAGGTGACACCAGAGTACTCGCCAATGGCGCAGCCGTGACCACTGACAACCAGTTGGAACTGCGGTTGGTTATCTCTTTTGAGATGGCCGGGATCTCCTCCAGCCCGTCCAAGGTGTGTGCAATGCGGCGGTAAAAAAGATCGCCTTCCTCGGTCAGTACAAGGCTTCGCTTTTCCCGGCTAAAAAGAGTCAGGTGGAGCTCGTGCTCCAAAATGGTCAACAAACGGCTGGCTGCGGATGTCGACAAATACATATTGCGTGACGCTTCAGACAGCGATCCTGTTAGAACGATTTGCCGGAAAAGTTGGAGGGAGCGTAGATTCATATGGATAACATAACCCTAATAGCCGACACACCCAATAACTTTTGAATACGCCTCAAAAATCACCGGTAAGCAACTAAAGCTTTGGTTACAGAATCGCCACAATTTAGCCACTACCAAACAGTTGTAAGTAACCACTAATGGGGAATGAATAAGGGACTGCTGGTGCGCCCGGCAGGATGGAACCACGTGCATCCCTGCACTTGCCCGCTTTGCGGCGCTAGCGCGGCCCCAAACGCTCCTGGCGTTTGGTCGACAAAATGGCCGGGAGCCATTTTGCACGAGCGAAGCGAGCCCGATGGGCCGCCTCCAGGGAAGGAGGCTGTAACCAGCAGAGGGTCTCGTCCGACTCGGGCGCGCCAGACACAAAAAAACCCGCTCGCGGCGGGTTCTTGCGTTTACTGCAGTGGCCGAGAGGATGGGCCCAAGTGCATCCATGCACTTGTCCGCTTCGCGGCGCTGGCGCGGCCCAAAACGCTCCTGGCGTTTTGTCGTACCTGCAGAGGGTCTCGTCCGACTCGGGCGCGCCAGACACAAAAAAACCCGCTCGCGGCGGGTTCTTTTGTGTCTGGCGCGCCCGAGAGGAT
>NZ_JBDWXV010000010.1:0-332039 GCF_039982735.1 Saccharospirillum sp.
GATGCGGTAAATCGCCAACAGCCTGAACTCCCTTTGCATCCCAACAGTAGATCTCAAGACTCTTCAGGAACCCAAGCGAACCAAGGAATGAGAGGTCTTCGCCTTTAAACCCATAGTAATCGCTAAGGCGCAGAGCGCATATTCCGTGGTGCTGCATATAGGATGCGACTGACGGATCCCAATCTCCTTTTAGGATAAGAACCTCACCGATACCATGTTCATCTTGGCGGATCTCAAAATCAGTCACGTGCTAGACCTTCATGCATAACGACCAAGCTCACCCGACGAAAACCGCATCGCGGTTTTTGGTCGGGTGGAGCGCTTGGTTAGGTTGCGCTACTCGATATCTTTTAGAGGATTTTTGGATATCAAACCCCATGACTCTTCTCCGTCAGTTCGTTCCTTTTCTGATGCCCTTGCTCCAGTCTCTATTAAAAGCCTACGAGTCGTGTCTTCGTCAGCACCTATAACTCTGCTGAGGGTGGATAAGTATCTCCATTGTTTTTTGTTTAGCAATTTCAATAACAATTCTTTCCGAGCATTGTCTAGAGCGGATTCTTTTTTTGTTTGTAGCCAATGTAGTAGTACGTTCCCGGCAATAGTGATAAGCGACCCAATCACAACGCCGATGAGACCAACAATTGCGATCCAAAATTGCGTATCGTTTAAGACTTGTTTGGCTATTTTTTCGGCTAGCTCTGCTTCATTCATCGTGGGTTACTCAGCAACCTAACGCTCCGCTAAACGGCGAGCGTTAGCGAGTCCGGTGGAGGCCACGCTTTTTGTGGCCGGAACAAATTTGAGCGGCTTGTTAAGCATTTTTTCTATACGCTCTACTTGAAATTGACACGGTATTTTTATCAGGGTCTTTAGCATTAGAAAATGAATAACCATTTGCCTGATGTGTGGCTCCAAACACCAAGCCCAGCTCAGCACATTCGCGTTTAAACCCTTCAATATCCTGAACGCTAAATACGAGTTTAACCCCTGCTTGACCAAGCTTGATACTCTTGGCTGCTTGGTGAACCAGTATAGTGAGGCCGCGACCTTCTGAAGTAAGCTCGATCAAACCTTCTAGTACTTCACCTGTAGTTGTAAAGCCAAAATATTTCCGATAAAAATCGGCGGTTTTATCCATATTTCGCGCGTAAATTATAATTGTATTGAGTTCAGCGTCCATGACCACTCCGAATGCTTAACGCCCGCCTTTGCGGATGGTTTGGAGCGCAGCGGAAAACAAGTCCGACAACATGCGCATGTTAAAGCTATTTCTTGAAGCCTTCATACATATTACCAATAATTTCAAATTTACTTGAGTCGTACTCTCTATTTATGGGCAGCGTTTCTAAACCCTCTAGCCACGGCCATAATGGGTTTGTTTTATTCTCTTCCGCGTGCGAATCATGGAAGAAGGTAATTAGCTCAACTGGTGACCTGCATACGCTGAAGATACTTTGCTTAAAATAGACCTTATAGAACTCCGTATGAGAAATACTCTTTTGATGAATAATCTCATTTCTATAAAATTCTAGATTTAGAAAATTCCCCCACCACTTCTGAGAGTCAATTTTCTTAGTTTTATAGATTCCTGTAAGAATTGACTTTACTTTGGTTCTAAGTGGCAACCAGCGCTCAATCGCTTTTTTGTCATAGGCTTCAGATATACCCTTACTATTCTTTTCAGCGGTGTATTCGTAATCATCAGGGATGCTCAAATTCACGAATGCTTCTAATGCGGTATAACCGAATACAATCGATGTCTGGATACTTTCAAGGTAATCGCAAACTAAAGAAGATGCATTGCTCATCATCTCCTTTCGATCCCCTGTCATTTTTTCCAAGTCGAGCTCTATTTCTTTATTGGAAAAATACTTCGAGTGTATTTTCTTTGCTTCTTGCAGTGACTTATCACTAACAGAAAGCAGCAGAGCTATGTTATTTGGTACAAAGTAAGTGATATTGCTCGTTTTGTTCAGGGATACCTTATCAATATCCTGAATGAGCATACTGCCTTTTAGTGCTCCACCTTCATATGATTGGTGGCAGACAGGCTTCATCAATCGGTTATCAACAAGACGATACCTTTCAGGAGTAGTACCTACCACTAATCCTTGCTTTTCTTTAGTCACTTTTTGCTTCTTTGACATGGCACACTCTAAGTGGCATTAACAGCTAATTCATCGTCGACTCCGCCCCTTATTCCGGCGGAAGTTTCTGCCAACCCATACAGTACATTCGCTAAGGCCCAGCTATACAGGGCATTGAGCGACATTATGCTCCCACACCTAGGTGATATCAAAACCAGAAAAACCGTCGCTTCAGACGATGATTCCAGGCATCAGCGTCGTCTGCGACGCATATTCCGGTTTTTCACCGGAATATGCGTCGCGATTCAGTCTTTGGTTGTGATGAAGGACACACAGTCATGTTTTAGCTTGTAATGGCCAGCGTCGGTTTAACGGAATCTCGGGTCTTAGCTCGCGACTGAATGGAACAATAACGTTAAGTGTGAAAATCGATTAGATTCGCTACCGCCCGGCCGGTTACAGGGCACACCAAGGCAAAATAGGTTGTATCGACACCATGGCACTCTGTGGTGAAGTTGGCAAGTGGTTATGTGGTGAGGGTGTCGTTTGCGCCCTCTCTCCACACTTTGCTCTGGTTTGGTTGGGTTCAGGCCCTTGAAAAGAACCCTCTCCCCAGCCCTCTCCCATGTGATGGGAGAGGGAGCGTTTAGTGGGTCGCGAGTCGCACCCCTGTGGGAGTTTGGACAGGCTTGTGGTTTAAGCAGGTTCGAAACCAAAGCCGTTGTTGGTAATGCGCATGGTTTTGCCTTCCAATGCAGAGGCCTGGGCGGCCAGGCCGAGCACGACGGCTTTCAGTCCGTCTTCTACGGTCACTTCCACCGGGGCGCCTTCGGTGATGGCTTTGAAGAAGCCCAGATGCTGGTAGAAAGTAGAGCCGTTGTGGTCGCCGGCTTCTAGTAGCGCCGGGTCGACCGGGATGTCGGATTCCATTGGGCCTTTGGGGTCGCGTGGGCTCACAATCACCTTGGGTGTGGGAGGTTCGCCCAGGTGCTCGGGCCAGAAGCGGCCCGGGCCGGGCACCAGGCATTCGACCTTGGCGGTTGGCCCAACGGCGCTGATCTCTTCCTGGTAGCGCGAGCCTTCGGCGAACATGCACAGTTCCAACATGGCGCGTTTGCCGTTGGCGAAGTTCACGATCACGTAGGCGTTGTCGAGAATGTCGGGCGTTTGGCCGTTGTAGGCTTCATCGAGGTGGTTCACATCTTGCCCGGCACTGGCCATCACTGAGGTCGCTTCGCTTTCGAGCAGCAGCCGCATCAAATCGAAGAAGTGGCAGCATTTTTCGACTAGGGTACCGCCTGTGTTGGCATTGAACCGGTTCCAGTCGCCCACTTTCGGCAAGAACGGAAAGCGATGTTCGCGAATGCTGAGCATCGATACGGGCCCGGCATCACCCGCTTGTACGTGTTCGCGCAGGCGAGTCACCGGGGGCATGTAGCGGTATTCCATGGCCACCCAAACCGGGGCCGGGTGCGCCGCTACAGCCGCGCGGACGGGCTCTACATCGTCGATGCGGGTGACCAGCGGCTTTTCGATCAGAATCGGCAGTTGGGTGTGGGCCAGTAGGGTCAGTAACTGGTCGGCGTGGCAATGGTTCGGGCTGGCAACCAACAGGGCATCGAGATCAGACCGGGCACACAGGGCCTCGACCGAGTCGACAAAGCTGGCACCGGGCACCAGTTGAGCACAGGCATCGCGCATGGCTGCGTCGGGTTCAAAAATTGCGACAACCTCAGCGCCTTCTATTAACGCCAGATTACGCAGGTGTTCCTGCCCCATCATGCCGCATCCTAAAACGCCGTATCGAACCTGTGCCATTGCGTACTCCACTGTTGTGACTGTTTACTGAGACAAATAACTGCATTCAAGTGATGTTCAACCGTCGCCCACAGGCAACACAAACCATTCAACAGAACGGCCTGCTACCAAACGCCTTACGACAAACGGGAAATGTAACGAACCACGGCCGGGTCGAACCAGGTATAGGAAAACTCTTCAACCCGATCGTTGCTCGACCAGCTCAGCCGTTCAACAAAGCCCAGCATGGTATCGGGCGCTTTGCCGAGTAGGTCGGCCACCCAGTCTGGCGCGCCGGTGCAACTGATGCGGTCTTCAATGTGGGTGATCCAGAAATCGAAGTGATCGCGATAATGTTTGTACAAACTTTCCAGTAGCTTCTCGGCACTAAGCGCCGGGTCATGCTGCTGATCGAGCCATATTTCCTCGGCCGCCGCCGGGGTCTGGTTCAGGTAACGCAACCGGCGGATACACCACAGCGGTGTGTTACTCTCTAACCCGAGCTGACCGGCCACGTAGGGATTCTCGGCCGCTGTAACGCTGAGCGTATCGGCATTGGGCATGCCGCCACCTTCCAGCAGTTCGAGCCGGAATAGTTGATACACGGCCCGGTTGTTGAGTGTGGCTTTAACATAAGTGCCCGAGCCCTGACGACGCTCAAGCATGCCGTCGCCTTCCAGCTTGGACAGCGCCTTGCGCAGGGTTCCAATGGCCACCCCTAACTGGGTGGCGAGATCGGCCTCAATCGGCAGGCGTTCGCCAATCTGGTAATGGCCGGCGGCGATTTCGCGGTGCAGCAATTCGCTGATCTGAATATACAATGGCAGGCGTTTGGTCTGCTTCTTACCGGACGATGCATTGCCTGACATTTTCGGGGTTGTTGTGGTCATTGTTGTTACCCTGATCAGTGAAATTCATTCACTATTCATTTACATGTTGAGCATACCTTGTTAGGGTGCGAATGCCAACATTTCTGACTCATTGCCAACAATAAGGGCCTGATCGCCCAGTGGAGAACACCATGCAACGCATTCACCTTCCCAACACCGACGTCGAACTGAGCCGGCTGGTTTATGGCGTCTGGCGCCTGGCCGATGATCAGGATACCTCGGTCGACCATGTTCGTGCCAAAATCGATACGGCCCTGGCCGAGGGTATCACCACGTTCGACCACGCCGACATCTATGGCAACTACGAATGCGAGATCCTGTTCGGCACGGCTCTGGCGGCCGACCCCGCGCTGCGCGATAAAATGGAGTTGGTCAGCAAGTGCGACATCGCCCTGGCCACCGACAAGTTCCCGAACCGTCGCGTCAAACACTACGACACCAGCGCCGGGTACATTAACGCCAGCGTCGAGAACAGCCTGAGCCACCTGCACACCGACCACCTCGACCTGCTGCTGATTCACCGGCCAGACCCCCTGATGAACGCGGCCGAGACCGGTGCCGCCCTTGATGCGCTGATCGACAGCGGAAAAACCCGCGCCGTCGGCGTCTCCAACTTTGGGGTTCACGAGTGGCGTTTGCTGCAGGCGAACATGAAGCACCCTCTGTGCGTCAACCAGATAGAGATGAGCGTGCTCGAACGCAGCGCCTTCACCGACGGAACCCTGGCCGCGATGCAACTCGACCAGATACAGGCCATGGCCTGGTCACCCCTGGCCGGCGGCCAGATCTTCGGTTCTGATGACGCGGCTAAACGCGTACGCCCATTGCTCGAAGACGTCGCCCAATCCAAAGCCCAGGGCCGCGTCGACCTCGCAGCGTTCGCCTGGCTGCTGGCTCACCCGGCTGGCATTCTGCCCGTGGTAGGCACCAACAACATTGATCGCATCAAAGGCCTGGCCCAAGCCATGGACATCACCATCGACCGCGAAACCTGGTTCGAAATCTGGACGGCGGCTGCGGGGCAGGAAGTGCCCTGAGGGTTACTTCTTAAGGACGAAAAAAGGCGCGATTTCTCGCGCCTTTTTTATTGGGGGCTGCTTATCCTTATCTGGCATGAGCTCCGAAAGGTGGCCATGGTCCGCACCGGCCACCGGGCAAGCCCCTGTGGGGTCGGCGTGGATCCGTCCATGGAGCCTAGGCCGCAGCATCCCTGCTGCGGACTACCCCACAGGGGCTCACCCGGCAGCCGCCGCTTGCTTTGTCAGGAAACACCCATGAAGACGGATTAGGTCATACCTATATTGATCTGCTAGGAATTGTGGTCGAAGCAACCCCTTTTTAAAGGTCACCGGCGTTGCTTCACTGAACAGCAGGCAGGACGCCCGCGGTAGGTATGATGGGGCATGGAGGCCCTTCAGACCGGGAGAAGGGAAGCAACGGCGGGGACCGACGCGACTGGCACCAAAGCCAACCGCACGGGAAGCATAAGCAACCACCGCTACTAACGACCAACGCTTATTTGTAGGAAATAGACGCCAGAATACTGCGCTCGCCTTTAAAGGGCTGGCGTGCGTGGAGGACGGTGTAGTTGCTGATCCAGAGCACGTCGCCGTCTTGCCATTTGAAGTTGACGCACAACTCATCCATGGCTTTAACGGTGGCATCCATGACTTCGGGGTCCATGTACTCGCCGGAACCGGTGGTAACCGCCTTGGTGCCTACGTTGCGGCTGTCGTTCCAGCCGGTATAGACCGCCAGCACGGCGTTGAAGAATACCTTTTGTTGGGTTTCCTTGTCGAATTGAATGGCTGGCAGCACGCGGGTGCGCGTCAGCAAGTTGCCATTGTCGAGCCATTCCCAGTCCATGCCGGCTTCGGTCATCACGCGCTCGGCGTCTTCGCGAGTCTGTACCTGGAAGGTGTCTTTCCAGGAGCGGCCAATGGCCGAGCCTTTGTCGGTGACTTCCGGCATGACGCGGTTGTAGCGCACGCCTTCTTTTTCCAGGCGATCGGCGAATTCCGGGTTTATGTCGCTAAAGGCTCGATAGATCTCGCCCGAGTGCAGAATCGACGTTGCACCCCCCTCTTCGGCGGCTTTTTCGCAGTAGAAAAAGATGTAGCCCGGCGGGTTCGGTACCTGGGCCATTTCATGGTGAAAAGGAATGGTCTCAGACGCCGGTGATTCATTGGCCGTTACGATGCGCGACGCGGTGACCTGGTTGCGGGGAGCCGCACCGCCGACGTAGGGCATGTTCTTGAAGGAGGTGTGATCCAGGTGGCGTTCAAAGGCATCGGCATCGGTGACCGGGAAACCGCGAAACAGGATGGCACCGTGCTCGATCAACTGGGCTTTCAGGGCTTCCTGCTGTTCAGAGACCCAGGCATCGAAGGCGCCGACGTCGCTGGCTACGGCGTCGTTGTGCGGTGTTACCACCAGCGGAAAATCCCGGCCATTTACCTGTTTTTGTTCGGGTATGTGATCGATTTTTATTGTCATGCTGCCTCCTGGATGGACGGTCGGGCTGCCTGAAACCGGCACGCACCGCACTCTGAGCCTGTGATAACACCACTCTAGCAACCTGAATTTAAAAAGTAAATCAATAGTGAATGAATTTATCCCGAACACCATTCGTGAAAAAATTCATCTACTATTGATTTACATCAAGTAAAAGGGCTGTTAACGTTTTCACTGCCCTGATGAGTGAGGTTCAACAATGACAACAATGAACCGGCATCCGGCACACCATGGTGCATCGCTATGAATGCCCTGGTATTGCCGTTGAAAGCCCTGATGACCCTGAACACCGCTATTGCCTCGGTTGGCAAGTTCCTCGCGTGGATCTGCGTGACCCTGATGGTGTCGTCCATCCTGTTTCAGGTGGTGATGCGTTATGTGTTCAATAACGCCCAGCCCTGGCCCGAAGAAGTGGCCCGTGCCTTCATGATCTGGATGATGGCGCTGGTGGCTGCTGCGGCTTACCGGGAAGGCTCATTCGTTGCCATCGAAATGCTGCACGATTTTCTGCCACGCGTTGTCGCTGCGCTGCTGAAAATAGTGCTCTACGTCGCCGCACTGATCATTCTGTACTACCTGTTCACCATGGGGCTGGAGTTTTTTCAGCGTGGTTTTCGCACCCGTGCAGCCAGCTTCAACCTGCCACGCGCCTGGATCTACCTGGCCATGCCTGTCTGTTTTGGCACCATGATTCTGGTCAACATTGAACTGCTGCTGAAAGAAACCGGCGCGCTGCTGTTTCGTGATTTCAACGAGCGGCTCGGTATCAAACCCAAACACGGCAGAGCCCAGCTGGCGATGGAGTAAGCAGTATGTTGATTCTATTTTTACCTCTGTTTTTGATCGTACTGCTAATCGGTATGCCGGTGTTTTTTGCCACTCTGTTTGCCCCCGGTTTTATGCTGCTGTGGGAAGGCATGGACCGCGATTTGCCGTTGCTGTTTCGCAACATCTACAACGGCATCGACTCCTTTCCACTGATGGCGATTCCCTTTTTCATGCTCGCCGGTGAACTGATGAACCGGGGTGGCATTACTTTTCGGCTGGTGGATTTTTCGCAGGCGTTTATCGGCCATGTTCGTGGGGGACTGGCCCATGTGAACATCATGTCGAGCATGTTGTTTGCTGGCCTGTCCGGCTCGGCCGTAGCCGATACCTCGGCCATCGGTTCGATGATGATTCCGGCGATGGAAAAGAACGGCTATAAACGTAAGTTTGCGGCCGCCATTACCGCGGCCTCATCCGTCATCGGGCCGATCATTCCGCCCTCGGGCATTATGATTATTTATGCGTACACCATGGAGGTATCGGTCGCCTCCCTGTTCGCCGCCGGCATTGTGCCGGGTGTGTTGATGGGTGCTTCGCTGATGCTCATTACGGCGTTGATGGCCAAGCGCTATGACTTTCCTACCTCTGGTCACAAATACACCTGGCCCGAGCGTGCCGTTGCGACCAAGAAAGCGATTCTGCCCCTGCTGACGCCGGTTATTATTCTCGGTGGCATTCTGGGTGGTATTTTCACGCCCACTGAGGCCTCGGCGGTCGCCGTTGCCTATGCTTTGGTTCTCAGTGTGTGGGTCTTGAAGTCAGTCAAGTTAACCGATTTGCCACAGGTCTTTGTGCGCAGTGCTATGGGCTCAGCGGTGGTATTGCTGCTGGTCGGCTCGGCCATGGCATTCAAGACTGTCGTAAGCCTGTCTCAATCTGCACAGATGTTGGCCGAGTGGATGCTGACGCTGAGCGAGAACGCCTACATCTTGCTGTTTCTAATCAACATCATGTTGTTCATCGTCGGTATGTTTCTCGATGCCGGCCCGGCCATCATTATTCTCGGCCCAATTCTCGCGCCGATTTTCACGTCGATCGGGGTCGACCCGGTGCACTTTGCGATGATCATGAGCGTAAACCTCACTGTTGGGCTGGCGACACCGCCAATGGGGCTGGTGCTGTTTGTGGCCTCAAGCGTTTCCGGTGAGCGGGTGGAATCGATCGCCAAGGCTATCCTGCCGTTCCTGGCTGCCGAAATTGCGGTGATTTTCCTGATCACCTTTGTACCGGAGATTTCTCTGACCGTTCCCCGTCTGCTGGGCCTGATGCCATGGCCCGCATGACGAACGGTGCAACGTCTGTTGCACACTTAAAGTAAGACCGAAAGCACAACAACCAACAATAAATAACACTACAACGACAACAAGAGGTAAGAGCCATGCGTTTGAATCGCAAGCAAAAACTCATCGCAAAATGCGTTGGAGCCGTGACCGGTACCCTGTTAACCCTGGGCATGGGCATTGCCAGCGCGGAAGACTACCGCCTGCGCGCTGTCTCCAACGCCAATGAAAACGACGAAGACTACGATGGCCTGGTCGTGTTCAAAGACTTCGTTGAAGCCCAATCCAACGGTGCCATTGAGGTCGATATTTTCCTCGGCACCCAGCTGTGCGGTAACGGCACCGAGTGCATGCAAGCCCTGGAAGACGGGTCGGTCGACATCTACATCTCCACCTCCGGTGGTGTGGCCAACATGTACCCCTACGTTCAGGTGCTGGATCTGCCCTACATTCTGAGCAGCGACCGCATGGCTGAAACCGTGCTGCGCGGTGACTTCACCCGTGAAATGCGCGATGCCATTCTGGAAGATTCCAACGATCAGGTTCGTCTGATGACCATTGGTAACACTGGCGGCTGGCGCAACTTTGCCAACACCCAGAGAACCGTGCGTACCCCGGAAGATCTGGAAGGTTTGAAGATCCGGACGGTGGTCGCCGACCTGCCACAGGCATTGACCAGCGGCCTGGGCGCCAGCCCGACGCCGATCCCCTGGCCAGAGCTGTTCACCTCACTGCAAACCGGTGTGGTTGAAGGGTCCAAGAACGGCATCACCGACATTATGTCGATGAAATTCCCGGAAGCCGGCCTGCAGTACCTGACGCTCGACGGTCATGCTTACATGGCGGCCCTGTGGTACATGAACAATGACGTGTTCATGGACATGCCCGAAGACATGCGTCGCGTCGTTGTCGATGGTTTCGATGCCCTGCAGCAAGCGACCTTCACGTCACCAAAGCGCAAGTCGATTCAGGCGTATCGTGATTTCGCAGCAGCCGGTGGTGAAGTCTATGTACCCACCCCGGAAGAGAAAGAGCAATTCCTGCAAGCGGCCACCCCGGCGTTTGACTGGTTTGTCGAGAACATTGAAGACGGCGAAATGTGGCTGGACCTGCTGCGCAGCGAAGCCGAGAAAGCGGATGCCATGATCAACGAAAGCTACGAGCGCGACCTGAACTAACACCAAATTCGGAGTTTAGGCCAGCTAGGGGTATTGGCCCGCACCGGCCACCTGGGGCACCCCTGTGGGGTCGGCGTGAATCCATCCATGGCGGTCCGACGTCTCGGGCCTAGGCCGCAGGATATGAATCCCATCCGTGGGATTCACCCTCCGGGCTCGCTCCGCTCATGCTAAAACGCTCCTGGCGTTTTAGTCCATGCTGCGGACTACCCCACAGGGTGCCCCAGCCAGCCGTTGCTTATTTCGCCGTTAACTCCGAAAGCTGAGTGAACCCGAAAAGAATTATTGCTGCTTTGCCGCCAGTGCCTTATGGGCCTGGCGGTTTTTTTATGGCTGATGCATTGGGTTCAATGCCTTCATAAACGCCTGCACCAGCGGTGATTTAATCGCCTCGGGCGAACACACCCAAGAGAAAGACCGCACCAATGTCAGGTCCGTATTGAGCGGCACAAAACGACCCGACCCGTCACCATCAAGCGACAGGTGGGACAAACACCCTGCCCCTAGTCCGCTTAGTACGGCTTGTTTAATGGCCTCCTGACGACTCAGGGTTAAGCGTATTTTCGGCTGAATGCCCGCTGCCTGCATGGCGGTATCGAACACCTCCCGGGTACCGGAGCCGGGTTCGCGGACGATCCAGTCCAGGGTTTCCAGCTGTTCGACAGATACCTGTGTTTCATCGGCCAGTGGGTGACCCCGGGTTACAAACAGCGCCAAGCGGTCTTCCTGCCAGCGCCGAATCTGCAAATAATCATGCACGGCCGGCCCTTCGATCAGGCCAATCTGTGCCTGGCCGGTTTCCAGCTGCTGTAACACCCCCCGGGTGTTCTGGATATCGATGGCCGGGCGGATGCCCGGGTACTGCTCCGTTAGCTGGGCCAGCACCCCGGGAATCACATAGCAGGCGATGGTGGTGCTGGCGGCAATGCGCAGCTGGCCAGCCAGGTCATCGCCCGACCCTTCAGCCAGCCGCTGGCAATCGCTGAGTATCAGCCGCACCTGCGGTAACCGGTCGCGCCCAGCCGACGTAAGCACTAACTCCCGGCCGCGCCTTTCAAACAGCGCCAGCCCCATCTGTCGCTCCAGCTCCGTTACGGCCTGGCTGGCGGCAGACTGGCTGATGGCCTGCTCTTCGGCTGCCAGGGTGAGGCGCCCCAGGCGAGCCGTTGCTTCAAATATGCCCAGTTGGCGTAAGGTGAAATTCATAAGCTAGGCCGATCTTTAAGTTAAGTTATATCCATTATACTTATCATAGTCGCCGAACTACAGTAACCGCACTTGAATGGGAGTTAAGCGATGGTGTGGATACTGGTAGGTTTGGCAGGCGCAGCCTTGTTGCTGTCTCAACTGCCTTTGCTGGCGGGCATTGGCCTGAGCGCCCTGCCGTTGGCCGTGCTGATCGGTGCGCTCTATGGCAACTCACCGCTGGCGACCGAACCGACCGCCAAAACCAAAGCCGTGCTGGGGTTTGCCCAACAAAAGCTGCTGCGCCTGGGCATCATTCTGTTTGGCTTCAACCTGAGTCTTACCCAACTCGTTGCCGTCGGCTGGCCTGCCCTGGTGGCCGATGCAATCATGATTGTGGTGGTACTGAGTTTCGGCATCTGGTTTGGCATTCGGTGCCTGAAAATGAGCCCCGAGCTTGCTTCCCTGGCTTCAGTCGGCAGCGCCGTCTGTGGTGCCGCTGCCATTATGGCCGCCAACCCGGTGATTAAAGGACGAGACCAGGATGTGACCCTCGCCGTGGCGCTGGTGGTTATCTTCGGTACCCTGGCTATGTTCACCTACCCGCTGCTGTTTGCCTATTCCGGGCTCGACCCGGCCTGGTTTGGCATTTACATCGGCAGTACCGTGCACGAAGTCGCCCAGGCTGTCGCCGCTGGTCAATCCATGGGTGCGGAGACCATGGAATTTGCGGTCGTCACCAAGCTGGTGCGCGTGATGATGCTTGCCCCGGTTGTTCTGGTGCTGGCTCAGGTTTTCATTCGTTTGCGTCAGCATGAAATGACTGACGCTACCAGGGCCCCACTGCCAATCCCCTGGTTTGTTTTCGGTTTTATGCTCGCTGCTGGCATTGGCAGCCTGGGTTGGTTGCCGCCGGCTGTTATCACGGCATTGCAATGGCTGGCTCAACTGGCCCTGGCACTGGCTATGGTCGCCCTCGGCATCAAGGCGCGCTGGTGCGACCTGAAGACCGCCGGTTGGCGCCCGGTGGCTCATGCGGGGGTTTTGTTTGTGCTGTTGCTCGGTGGTGGGCTTGGGTTGACGTCGGTTTTGGTCACGGTGTTCTAACGGCCTGTTGATATTCATAGAGCCTTCCTGTCACGCCGGGCATCCAATCAGCGCGTCTGTGAGTATACTGATGTATACATGCTTGCACGGACTGGTTAATGAACGCTTTGGATCCCTTCTGGCGGCGGCTCTATGAAACCCGCCCCAATCTTACTCAGAACGCTGACGACCTGCCTGTAACTGCCCTAAACGCAGACCTTACCCAACCGGCCATCATCAATACCGAAAAAGCCCAGTGGGTGCCTTCCCCGGCTCCGGGGGTTCAGCGAATATTGCTGGAACGCAACGGTGGCGAACAGACGACACGGGCCACCAGCCTGGTAGCCTATGAACCAGACAGCCAGTTTGCAGGGCATGAGCACCCGCTGGGTGAGGAATTTCTGGTATTGGCGGGGGTGTTCTCTGATGAGAGCGGGGATTACCCGGCTGGTACCTATGTGCGCAACCCGCCCGGGTCACAGCACAAACCACACAGCCAGCCTGGCTGTCTGATTCTGGTGAAGCTGCAGCAGTTCCGGCCGGATGATCGGAATCACCTTGTGGTCAGTCCGAGCCAGTCAACGGAATCCACCATTCTGTTTAACGACTACGAACAGGTGCATTGGTTGCGTGCGCAAGACAACCTGAAACTGACCGCAGAAGATCACCCCGGTGGCATCGAGTTGCTGTTGCTGAGCGGTGCCTGCGACTACGCAGGGCGCCCCTGGGGTGCCGGCACCTGGATTCGGTTGCCGGCGACCTCTATATCGACCGTGGAACTGGCGGCGGGTGCCGAAGCCTGGGTCAAGACCGGGCACCTGGGTCAGTAAGCCGACCCTCAATAATATTTGAGTTCGGTCGACTTACCCCAGAACACCCGATAGGCAAACGCCGTGTAGGCCAGAATCAGCGGCAGTACAATGGCAACGCCTACGCCAATGAACTGTAGCGAGGCAGTCGCACTGGCCGCTTCTGCCGCCGTGAGTTTGCCGGGTACCACGTAAGGGAAAAAGCTGTACGCGAGGCCCAGAAAGTTCAGCAAAAACAGCAGCGCTGCGGCAACAAATGGAAACCAGCAACCCACATCGTCTCGCGTGGGCACCTGCTTCAGGTACTGATCGACCAGCACCACCAGAATCAGGCACACCAGCGGAATCGGTATCAGTAAAAATACGGCCGGCATGCTGAGCCAGCGTTCGGCCACATCGGCGCTGACCAGAGGGTTCATGACGCTGATGGCGGCTATGCCCAAGGCAGCAAACCAGCCAGCACGACGCGACCAGTAGGCCGCCCGAATCTGCAACTCCCCTTCCGCTTTCATCACCAGCCAGGCACCGCCAATATAAGCGAATGCCGCGCTGACGCAGATGCCGCTGAGCACGGCAAACCCCTGCGCCACCCAGCCGGTCTGAAACGCCAGCACATATCGGCCCAGCATGTAGCCGAGTGTTAGTGAGGTGATCAGCGAGCCCGCCTTGAAGGCGTGATCCCACTGGCGGCGATGGCCGGTAACGGCCTTGGCGCGGAAGTCGAAGGAGACGCCCCGCAGAATAAGCCCAATCAGCAAGAAGGCGGCGGGCAAATACAGTTCACGCAACACCAGGCTGTGGGCTTCGGGAAAGGCGATCAATAAAATGCCCACGGCCAGCACCAGCCAGGTTTCGTTGGCATCCCAGAACGGGCCTATGGAGGCAATCATCTGGCTGCGCTGGGGTTCGTTATCCATTGGCAGCAGCAGACCAACGCCGAGGTCGAAGCCATCGAGCACGGCGTAGATCAGCACCGCCAGGCCCATCAGGACGAGAAAAATTTCAGGTAGCCACTCGGTGATGCTCATCAGCGTGCCTCCTGGGGGTTGGCAGTGGGTTCGGCGGCAGCGCGAGCTTGCAGCTCATCGAGATCAACATCGGCGTCGCGTTCAAACTCTTCGACTTCAACCGATTTGCGCGCCATGTAAAACAGGGTCTGCAGGTAGGCAAACAGCAAGACGGCGTAGAGCAGCAGATACAGCGTCAGTGACAACCCCACCTGAGCACCGGGTACGGTCGTTACCGCTTCGGAGGTTCGCAATACACCGGATACCAGCCAGGGCTGCCGGCCTATCTCTGTCACGTACCAGCCCGCCAGAGTCGCCAGCCAACCCGAGAACGTCATGCCGACCAGGGTGCGTTGCATCCACACCGGCACCGCGCCCCGGCGCCACAAGAACCAGCTGCCAAGCCAACTGACCGCGAGCATTAACAGCCCCAGACCCACCATGATGCGAAACCCGAAAAACAGGGGTTTTACCGGCGGATGACCTTCTTCTTCAAATTCATTCAGCCCGCGAATTTCGCCGTTCATATCGTGGGTCAGAATAAAACTGGCCAGCCCGGGCACACCGACTTCAAAGGCGTTGGAACGGGTTTCTTCATCGGGCCAGGCAAACAGCAGCAACGGAGCACCGCGCTCGGTTTCCCATACGCCTTCCATGGCAGCCACTTTTTGCGGCTGGTGTTCAAAGGTGTTCAGACCATGCAAGTCACCGACAAATATCTGCACCGGAATCAACAGAGCCGCCACAACGATGCCAGCACTCATCGCCTTACGCGGTGCCAGTTTGGTATCGCCTTTCAACAGACGGTAGGCCGACAGGCCGGCAATCAGAAACGCCGCGGTCAGGCCAGAGGCGATCATCATATGCGTCAGCCGGTAAGGCATCGAGGCGTTGAAAATGATGTCCCACCAGCTAACGGGATGGGCCACGCCGTTGATCATCTCAAACCCATCCGGTGTGTGCATCCAGCTGTTCAGCGCGATGATCCAGAAGGCAGACAGAGAGGTGCCAATGGCCACCAGAAAGGTCGACAGTGTGTGCACCCAGCTCGGCACTCGCTGGCTACCGAACAACATGATGCCGAGGAAGGTCGCTTCCATAAAAAACGCGGTCAGCACTTCATAGCCAAGCAACGGCCCGGCAATGTTACCCACGGTTTCCATAAAACCCGGCCAGTTGGTGCCGAACTGAAAGCTCATGGTAATGCCGCTGACGACACCCAGTGCAAAGCTCAGCGCAAACACCTTCACCCAGAACCGATAGATCCGCATCCACACCGGATGCCCGCTGATTTCATGCCGTACTTTGAAGTAAACCAGAAACCAGGCCAGTGCGATGGTGATGGTCGGGAATAGAATGTGAAAGCTGATGTTGGCGGCGAACTGAATGCGCGACAACATCAATACATCGGCGAGTTGTGACTCCATAATTCCTCCAGACAAAACATTGAATAGTCAGTCATTGCCGATGGCTTTCTTTTTTGTTTTCGGTCGCAACCGATCGGTCATTTCGAGCACCTTGCCCACGCCGGAGCCCAACCGCATCAGCGCCTGCAGGTGTTCGGGTTTCATGTGTTGCATGTCATCAAACCAGTGGTTAAAGAGTTCCAGCAGATCATGAATTTCCTGCATCTGCTGGCGGGCGTGTTGCGGCATTTCATCCTGTTCGCTGGCCATCAGTTGGCTGCGCAGCATGGACAGGGTTGGGTCGACTTCCCGTTTTTTGCGTTCTTCCAGTACCTGTTGCGACAGCTCCCAGATGGTGCCGTTGGCCAAAAAGTAGTCTTTGCGGTCGCCCGGCTCACGGTGCGTTCGAATCAGCCGCCAGGAATGCAGTTCCTTCAACGCCATGCTGACGTTACCGCGTGAAATGCTCAGCGAAGCGGCAATATCATCGGCCGACAGGGGTTCGTCGCTGAACACCAGCAACGCCAGCATCTGCCCTACGGTGCGGTTAAAACCCCAGCGACTGCCCATTTCGCCAAAGTGCAGAATCATGTTTTCCAGTTCAGTGGTCAGCTTCATCGCGCCCTCTATCAGAACCCCGATCCCACACCCATGATGCAGATCATCAAATTATTGAAGTTTCAGTATTTTCTGAAAGTTTAGAAAGATCTGTGCAAGATGCAAGAATTTTCAGGGGGCAGGGACGTAAAGGTGGCTGGATGTGCTGGGTCTTTAGCCATGGCCAGCTTTGTCCACGCCCGATGGTAGCCAGAGGGGCTGCCGGGTATGCTCATTGGAGGCACGCCGTAAATACATCCATGTAGGCTCGACAGCCCGCGTCCTGCGGTCTGACGGCCTCCAATGAGCATACCCGGCAGCCCGAAGCTTCTCCGTGCCGATTCAAATAGAACCAAATTCAAAGGCCCTGGCACCTAAGCAGAAACAACAGGGTCCTTCTGCTGCTGTAACTCATACATGTGGCGATAGAGGCCTTCTTCGGCCATCAGCGCCTTGTGGTGGCCCTGTTGCTGGATGTGGCCCTGGTGGAGCACGACGATCTGGTCGGCTTCCATGACGGTGCTCAGGCGGTGAGCGATGGCGATGATGGTGATGTGGCCACGCAGCGCCATCAGCGACTGCTGAATCAACGCTTCGGTGTGGCTGTCGATGTTGGCGGTGGCTTCATCGAGAATCAGAATGTCCGGCTTGCGCGCCAGGGTTCTGGCCAGGCTGAGCAGTTGGCGCTGGCCGTTGCTGAGGTTGCCACCGCGTTCGGTCAGTACGGTCTGGTAACCCTTTGGCATGCGCAGGATGGCGTCGTGCAATTGAGCCTGACGGGCAGCCTGCTCTACTTCCGCATCGGTTAGGTCCCATTCCAGGCGAATGTTGTCGGCAATGGTGCCCATGAAGATGAACGGGTCTTGCTGCACCAGGCCCATGCGCCGGCTGCGCTCGGCCGGGTCGATACGGTCGAGCGGGATTTCGCCGACGCGCACGGTGCCGAGTTCAACCGGGTAGAAGCCCATCAGCAACGACATCAGCGTGCTCTTGCCGGAGCCGGTGTGGCCGACGATGCCGACAAACTGGCCGGGTTCGATGGTGAGGTTAACATCGGTTAGCACCGTGCTGCGGCCATCGTAACTGAAAGCCTCGATCTCGAATTTAACCGACGCATCGCGCGGGCTTTCCGGATGGGTTGGCACTGGAACCGTCGATTCGTCGAGCAGTTTAAACACACGGTCGGCCGATACCAGCGCCTGCTGAAACATGTTCAGCCGCGAGATCATGTCGATGACCGGCTCGGTCAGATTGCCCAGGTAATTCAAAAAGGCGTAGATAACGCCCACCTGAATCGCCCCGGCGGGGCTGAGGAAATCCCAGCCGAAGGCGAACAGCAAGCCAGCGAGCAAGGCCATGTAAACCAGGTCGACCAGGGCGCGCAGCATCAGGCCGTCGATCATTACATTGCGGATCTTGGCCTTGTAGTGGTCGGTGCTGGTGGTTTCAAAGGCGCGGCTGAAACGGCCTTGCTGATTCATCAGCTGAATCACCGACATGCCCTGAATGCCTTCGTTCATGCGCGCGTTAATGTCGCTGAGCAGGGTACGCACTTGCTGGAACACCGGCGTAGAGAGCTTCTGGTAAATCAGCATGATGCTGATCACCGTTGGCACCAGAACCACACAAATCAGCATCAATTTCAGGTTCAGAAAGGCCATCGCAATCAGAATGCCGGTCATGCGGATGCTGTTTTGAATCACCACGGAAATGACGTTGACGTACAAGTCTTTGATCGCTTCGGTGTCGTTGGTGATGCGGCTGATCAGGCTGCCGGTCGGGGTGTGGTCAAAAAACGCGAGTGGCAGGCGCATTACTTTGGCGAACACCTGCTCGCGAATGGTCTGCACCACGTTCAGCGCAATGCGGTTAAAGCGAATGGCCTGCTGGAAGAAGCACACCGCGGAAATCAGTTGTGCGGTCAGGTACGCCAGCACCAGACCCACCAGCGGTGTTACCGCCCAGTAACCCGGTGTCAGGAAGCTGTCGATAAACACCTTAATCAGGTAGGGGCCGAGCACGTTACCGGCGGTTGCCAGGGTGAGCAACAGCACGGCCTGAATCAGCATGGGCCGGTACGCCAGACCGTAGCGCAACAAGCGGGTAAAGGTACCTCTCATTGGCCGGCCTCCACGACTTGTTCCAGTTGCTGGTAGGCAAAGGTGCGCTGATACCAGCCCCCCAGTGCCAGCAGTTCCTGATGCGTACCGCGTTCGATGCAACGCCCCTGGTCCAACACTAGTATCTGGTCGGCTTCTTCGATGGCGGTTAACCGGTGGCAGCTGATCAGCGTTGTGCGTCCGGAGCGGGCAGCTTTCAGGTGCGAGAGAATGCCCTGCTCGGTGCGCACATCAACAGCAGAGAGCGCATCGTCGAGCACCAGTACCGGGGCGTCGGTCAATAGGGCCCGGGCAATGGCAACGCGTTGCTTCTGACCGCCAGAGAGCGTTACGCCACGCTCACCCACAAGCGTTTCATAGCCGTCGCTAAAGCGCAGAATGTCTTCATGAATCTGGGCAATGCGGGCCGCTGCTTCGATCGCATCGCGGTTTGCATCCGGCTGACCCAGCGCAATGTTTTCCGCCACGGTGGCGGTAAACAAAAACGGCGTTTGCGGCACGACCGACAGATGCCGGCGCAAGTTGTCGAGTGTGAAGTCGGCGACCGGCCGGCCCCCCAATTGTACATCTGCGCCCTCCCCCTCCTGCAGACGGGCCAGTAAATCCAACAGCGTTGATTTGCCAGCACCGGTTGGGCCGACAATGCCGATCAGCTCACCGGCTTGAACCGATAGTGACAGGTCCTGTAATACCGGCGCCTGTTCAGGTGTGTGCTGAAACGCGTGAATGGTCATGTTAATGGCGGCATCGGCATCGCCGGTGAAGGTGCCGTTGTCTTTGATGTCCGGTTCGGTGTGCATCAGTTCATCGATGCGTTCATAGGCCGCCTGGCCGCGCTCCACCAAATTCAGCATCCAGCCGACGGCGAACATGGGCCAGATCATAAAGCCCAGATACAGCGTAAAACTGGTCAGCTGCCCCAGGGTTAACTGGTCGTTCACAATGAACCAGGCACCGCCGGCTACGCTCAGAAAAAATGACATGCCAACAGCCAGTGAAATGGCCGGGTCGTATTTGCTGTCAGTGCGCGCTACCGCGAGGTTAGCGGCATTGGCTTCGCGGGCAATGGCGTTGAACTGAGCGTCTTCGACGTTTTCGCGACCGAAGGCACGAATCAGCCGGATGCCGGAAATGCTTTCCTGGACCTTGTCGTTCAAGTCGCTGAAACGGGCTTGAGCCAGCCGGAAGGAGGCATGCAATTCCTGACCGAAACGCCACATGAAAAAGCCGACAATGGGCCAGGGCACCAGCGCAATGAGCGTGAGTTGCCAGCTGATTTGAGTGGTCATCACGGTTAATACCAATATGCCGGTCAATGCGCCATCAAACAAAGCAAGTACGGCTTCACCGGCCGTCATTTCCACCGCCTGAATATCATTGGTGGCACGCGCCATTAAATCGCCGGTATTGTGTTTCTGGAAAAAAGACGAGGACTGGCGAGTCAGGTGCCGGTAGATATCGCGACGCAGTCGGTTCGAGAGTGCATAACTGGCACCGAACAACGACACCCGCCAAATGACACGCATCACATAACTGACGACGGCAACGCCCAGCACAATACCGACATTCAGCCAGAGCTGATTCAGTGTGAGTGTCCCTTCGGCAATGCCATCAACCACCCGGCCGGTGATCCAGGGGGGAATCAAAACCGCAAAGCCGACGATGACCAGTGCGCTCACTGCAATGCAGTAACGGCGCCATTCGACTTTGAAAAACCAGCGTAATTTCCAGAAAACCGACACAGTAACCTCAATAACCGGGTTAGGCAGGCGGGCCAGAATAGGCAAAACCAACGGTTTTCGCTACTGCCGGAAGCACTATTTAATACACCCCTCACGTTCTGATTCTGTGACGCCCGCCGGACAAGGGTCAGCGGTTTGTACCCCTACAATGATAAAGCCGATAATTTTTCGTCAAACAGATCCATCCGTTCAATCGCGTGGCGTAAAACTGTGCACTCTGTCGCAGCCTCGGGTATCCGTAGCTGTGTATTAGCGAACATCCCTTGGGTTTTGCAATCGGGCCCTCAAGTTGCTAGCAGGTTATCGATTCATCAATGTAAAACTGGAGTGTTTATGAAAAACCCAATCTTAACGACGTTACTGGCCCTGATGTTTGCAATGGGTCTTGCCGCTTGCGATGAACCAAGCGAAGGTGAACAGGCAGCCGATGCCGTTGAAGAAGCTGCCGACAATGCAGGCGATGCACTGGAAGAAGGTGGCGACGCGATCGGCGATTCCATCGAAGAAGCTGAAGACGAAATTGAAGATTAACTGGTTTCTAGTGTGAGTTCGGCGGCCAATTGGCCGCCTTTTTTATGCCTGAATTTATTCAGGAACCTCTGAATAACCCTGACAACAACCTCGCCATCAGTAATCGTTTTTCCAGTTCAATTCAACGCCACCGGCACCAAATTGGCCGCGGGTATAGAGTTCAGCGTTGATGCGAGGTGTTAGTTGAAATTGCAAGCTGCCTTCCAGACCCTGTTCAGCCCCCACTCCCGATTCCACTTCCAGATAAATGCGATCGCTAAGATACTTGCCCGCTTGCACATTCACACCCGATTCACCTTCCTCGTTGGTGCCACTGTCGAGTGTCAGCGCATCGAGGCCGAGCAGATCGCGGGTGGTGCCAAAGACATCAAGCCCACTGCCGGGGTTGCGCAGACTGTTCAGTGCTGCCGCCAGTTGCACCGCTTGCAAGGCTGACATTTCAGCAATACTGCGGCCAAAGAGTAAACGCGCCAGTAATTCATCATTCGACAACGACGGGGTTGATGTCAGGTTCAGGCTTAGCTGACTTTGCGTGCCCTGAATGTTCAGGTTGACGGTGAGGTCGGGCCCTTCATAAACGGCGAGAATATCCAGCAGCAACTGACTGCCCTGCACTTGAATGTTGCCACGCTCAATCTCGAAGTTTTTCCCGAATGCGGTGTAGGTACCGCGAATAACCTGAAAGCGCCCGCCTATCTGCGGGTTTGCCAGGTCATCGGTAATGTCGAGTTCACCCGACAGTTCCGCCGCCAGGCCCTGTCCGTATATTTGCGCACGGCGCTGGGCCCGAAGCCGAACTTCCCATTGCCCGTCTGGCGCGAAGGCACTGCGTTGCCGCGCTTCTTCCTCGGCGGCTTCCTGTTCGGCATCGCGAATGACATTCAGCGTTGGAGCGCCACTCTGCAGCAGTGAATTGAGTTGAATAATCAGCGGAGAGACATCGAGCAAGCCTTCGATGCGCAAATCACGCCAGGGGCCGGTGACGGTAATGGCACCGTCGATGGTGGCATCAACATCGGCACGGCGCACCAGGCGCGCGTTGTTGGCGTCGAATTCCAGATCCAGTTCCGGCATCCACCAGACGTCACGATTTTCCGGCCAGTTCACATCACCGCCCAGGGTGACGTCGCCGCCGTTGGTATCGTTGGCGTTCATATTGAACTGCAGCGTGCGATTACTGGCCGTGAGCTCGGCACTCATGTCGGCCAGCACGGCGCCACTCGCTGCGTTTTCATAGCGGCCATTGCTGAGTTGAATGCTGCCCACCCATTCCGGACGTTCCAGTGTGCCCGAGACCGACAACTGGCCATCTACATTACCGGTGAAATCCTGATCGGGCCGGTTGCGCAGCAGCGGTTCCAGCACGGTGGCATTCAAGGCCAGCTCGGCTTCGGCGGTAAAGGGTCTCTGGTAAAGAGGGCCTGCCCAGTCAGCCAGTGCGGTTTGCTCAGTACTCAAATCGAGCAGTAGGCGCTGCACTTGTGATTCACGAACCCGTGCCTGCAGGTGGTGGCGACCCGAGTCGGTTGACACGTCTACTTGCACGTCCAGTGGCCACCGGTTCGATGCCCATTCCAGGACGGCGGACACCGCTGGCTCATCGGGGGTTCCCGACACCTGCAAGACGCCCTCGATGCTGCCAGCCCAGGTGCTGTTGCTGCCCAGCCAACGCTCGGTTTCTGGCACTGACAGCTCCGCCTGCAAGTCGACTGAACGACGCGTGCCCTTGCCACTCACCCGAACCTCACCGCCCGGGCCAAGGTCTGCATAGGCGGTGGTGATCTGCCAGTCATCCATTCTGCCGGCGGCCACCAGATTTAGCTTCCAGCGATCGTTGCCACTGCCGTTCACCATAAATCCGGCCCACTCACCGCCGGCGTTCAATTCGACATCGACTTCAGGGTCGGTCATGGCGCCTGTAATACTCGCCTGCCCGTTAATTTCACCATTGAGTTCGTCGTTGAGGGGCAACCCCAGGACTCGCAGCCGTTGCAACGACACCCTCGACAAACGGGCATCGCCTTCAATCTGATCGCCCTGGTTTTCCAGGTCCAGTTGCAGCAAGGCCGCGCCCCAGGTTACCTCGGCCTGATGCATGAGCCGGTCGCCCAGGGTACCGCTGCCCTGCCAGTCGAGGTCGTAGTCATCACCCAGATACTGACCGCGGGACTGAACCTGACCTTCAATGGCGAGGCTCGGCCAGCTGCCTTGTACGCTGACGCGAGCAGAGCTCTCGCCGCTCAGGGATTCCAGCGACAGGCCGTCACTCTCGGGCAGCCAGGGCGTTATCTGGTCCCAGCCGAGGTTGGTCAGCTCGGTCTCGATATCGAACCTCAGTGGCGACAGCTCAATCACACCGGAGGCCGTTAATTCGCTGTTACCCGATTGCAGCCCCAGCGAAGCAAGTGTCAGCTGCTCGGGCGTCAACTCAGTGACCGAGGCCGTTAACGTCAGCGCAGTAGCCTCGAACTCGCCGTCGAAGTTAAGCTCGGCGGTAACCCTTGGTGCGGTTAAATCGCCTTCGATGCGGCCTTCTGCCCCGGCACGGCCGGTCAATGGGGCTAGGGTTTCAGGCAGGGAAAAAGGCAGGCGGCGAACATCGTCGAGCGTTAGATCGCTGATGGCATAGTCACCGTCAATCTGGCGGGCAAAGGGTTGCAGCTCACCGGTAAAAGACACACCGAGTTCCGACCAGTCGAGACTGGCCTGTCGAATCTGCCAGCGCTCACGGTTCTGTGCGGATATATCGGCCGCTGCACGGACCGGCTGGTCGAGCCAGCGACCCTCGAACACCAGATCCGCCGTTACCGCCGGCTCCAGCCAGGCGCCCGATACCTGAACCTCACCAGTGGTGTTGCCGGTGAGGTCAGCAAGCTGGTCGGGCAAGGCCGGCAAAAAGGGGCGAAGGGTCGCCAGGCGCAAGGCGCCGACCCGGGCGTTCAAATCCAGTGATTGCTGCTGCCAGTTAATCTCCCCGGCCAGTTCTGTATCGGTGTCGGCCAGTTGTATCCGGCTCTGACCGAGTTGCACCCGGGTCAGGTCGAAGCGCTCTAACTGCAACGCGGCTGCCAGTGTCTGGTTTTGCCACCGGCCTTCCAGGTTCAGGTCGCCGCTGGCGACCGGGTCGGTCGCGGTACCGCTCCATTGCAGTTGGCCGCTGACTCCCCAGTCCTGTTCAACGGGCAGATCAACACCGGCCACTTGCAACCAGCTGGAGCGGATATCGAGCAGTTCGGTCGTCGCATCCAACGCCAGGGTATCCAGCTGCAGCTGGCCCTGAGCGTTGATGTCGCCCGCCTCGGTGGCCAGGCGGGTACCGCTCAGTTCAAGCTGTTCCCGGCTGGCGCTCAGGTCGGTTGATAATTCGAAAGGCTCCTGCTGGTAGCTCCCCGCGGTTTCGATACGCCCACTGAACTGCGGGTCGTCGAACGTGCCTGTCAGGCGGCCCTCGCCCCCGGTATTCAGGGTCAGAGCCTCCGGCCAGGCAGCTACCCAGGGCTGCCAGCGGCTTTGATCGAGATTTTCCCAGGCCAGTGTCAGATCCAGCTCCCGGGACGCCCACTGCACCTGTCCATCGGCCTCGACATTGGCCTCACCCCAACTTATTTCGGCGGAATCGATCTCGACCCCGGTGGCCGTAGCGCGGCTTTCTGTGTGAATGCTAAGCGGATCACCGCGCAGACGTCCCTCCAGCTGTGCATTGCCGTCGAACTGGGGTTGCTGCCAGCCACCGGTCAATTGGCCGGCAACGGACACCGTGCCAGAGAGGTCGGATACCGGGATGACATCGTTCAACAGCGCCAGCGGCAACGCATCGGCCTCAATGTCGAGATCGGCCCGACGTGGCCCGACGTAGCCACTGAGCCGCGCTGTCTGACCGTCGATATCCGCATTCAGTGGCGACAGATAAAGGCGTGAATCGGCCGGGCTGTAACTGACCTGACCGGTGATGCCCAGGCGGTGTTCGCGCCAGGGTAATGTCAGGGTTTCGATGTCTGCACGCCACTGGGATTCGACCTGGCTCAGGCGCAGATCCCATTCGCCGACCAGGGGTTCGTCCAGCGGCCAGTCAATCCAGCTTGCCCAGGAGCCGTCAGCGGCGGCATTCAGATCGCCCCGGACGCTGAGCGAATCCACCGCATCCACGGTGACCGATGCCGACACGGCCTGATTATCGCCTTCCGTCAGTGCCAGCGACAGGCGCGCCGGCCAACTGCCCCAGTTGACCTCCGCATCGGCGTCAATGGCGGTACGCACTGGCTCCCGGCCAGGCAGCTGAAGTTCAAAGTCGGCAATCGACAGCTGTGCCAGCTGAATCGGCGGAATGCGATTCCAGACTGCCTGTAACTGACCGAGTGGATCGGCGGGTGCCGCAGCACCCGGTTCCGGTTCGGCGCCCGCGCCCCCGGGCACCTCGACGCGCACCTGGTCTGCCGTCAGTGCATCGATCCAGACCCGGCGCTGCCAGCCGTATTGTGGCTGCCATTGCAGGTTACCGGCCACGACATCAACGCTTAGGCCGTCTTCGCCGGCTTGATAGGTGAGGAGATCGAAGCTCAGTTCATCCAGCGTCGTCCAGCGTGGATTTTCGATCCGCAGTGTCTGGCCGACGAACACCGGCAACCAGCGCTCAGCTTGCGCCAGCAGCGTTAACCGGCCGGTCTCGGTGCCGAGCAGAAACGCCAGACTCAGGGCCAGAATCAGAACCAGGCCAGCAAACGTGCCCAGGGCAATGAGCCAGGCGCGACGGGCAACGGTGCGCAGTCGAATCGCCATCAGAACGACTGCCCGAGGCTGATGTAGATCTGAAACGCCGGATCACTGTCGCGCCCGTTAATGGGGAAGCCCAGGTCAAAGCGAATGGGCGCAAAACGGGTAAAATAACGCACGCCAAAGCCGGCGCCGTAGTACCAGTCGGGCTGTTCGGCCGGGTTCCAGTCTTCACTGATGCTGACGGCATCGCCAAAGAGGACTGCGCCCCAGTTCTCGCTCAGCTGACCGCGCAACTCCAGGCTGCCCTGCCATTGATGGGTACCGCCCACATCACCGCCGTCAAGACCAATAGAACGGTAGGGGTAACCCCGCGCGGAACCGCCACCACCGCCCAGCAGGCGATCTGAGGTGGGTATGCGGTCGAGGTCGGCCGAGTCGTTGAAGGGCCACAGCGATGTCCACTCCAGCCGGTTGGCGAGCACCAGCTCATCGGTCAGGTCGCGAAAACTGGACCAGCCCAGGTTGCCGACATAAAACGGGTCGCTTGAACCGTTCAGACTCCAGACCGGCTCAAGGCCAACGCTGTAGCGCAACCCTTTCTGGGGGTTAAAGTCGTTGGGGACTGAATCGTATTCATAGGCCAGCGGGATCCGGATCAGGCTGAAGGTATTCCATTCATCGCCGACCCGCTCGTCACTGCGCCGGTAGGCCACGCCGTAGCGGTAGGTATCGTTGCGCGAGGCGCGCCGGTCGATGGTGGCCCGGCTCTCGCCGATGTAGAACTCATCGTCGTCCGGTGTTTCGTGGGTAAGGGTGTTGTTCCACACCAGGGTGTTGCGCGCGTCCAGAAAACCGGGCAGCGTCAGCTGAATATTGCCGCTCTGGCGATCCCGTTGCCATTCGGCGCCCAGTTCAAGCCATTGCGCCCGCCCCGCCAGATTGCGGTGCTCCCAGCCGGCTCTCAGGCCAATGCCCTGGTCTGTATCCCAGCCGATACCGGCGCTGAGGGTTCGGGGCTCGCGCTGGGTCAGCTCAAAACTGACATCGACCGAGCCATCCTCAGAGCGGTTCAAATTCCGCCGGACTGAGGCGAATAACTGGGTTTCATAAAGATTGATGATGGCCTGGTCGATATTGGCGCGGCTAAAACAAACGCCCTCCCGCAGGGCTGTCTGCCGACGCAAAAACGCCTCATCGACCCCTTCCTGGCCAGTAAAAGTTACCTTGCCCTGAGTTGAGGGGTCGGCCGCACTGACCTGGTAGGTAACCTCGCCGCCGTCATTCTCTGGCTGCAGGCGCACCTCATGGCTGACGTTCAGGGTGAAGTAACAGCTGTCGTTATCGATGATGGATTGCAGTTCGGACTGGTCGGCCAGAATCGCCTCGGCGACCAGTGGCTCACCTTCGCCGGACACTGGCCAGGTGTCGGGTAAATTCACCTCGACGCCCTCAACCCGAACGGTCAGTACCTGATACTCCGGACCGGTATCAACGCGGTATTGAACTCGCTCCTGGACCTCGCCTTCGGTCTCACCGGCTTCCTCAATGACCCGATGAATGATCTCGGCTTCATAGTAGCCGTTGGATTCCAGTACCTGGCGCATCTGCTCGCGTTCGCCCTGGGCCAGACGGCTGGCACGTGGGTTCAGGCCAATCGAACGCAAGGAGTCCCGATAGCCCTGTAACTGATCGCGCAGGTCGTTACGCAGGCCCCGGTTACCCGGTGACACCTCGATATCATTGCGCGCGACCGTGGGCAGTTCAGCTGCCTGAGTCGGTACCAGCGCCGCAAACGACAGCAACGCGCTCACTCCCAGAGCCCGAATGCTGCGGTATCGACTGTTGTGTCGACGATGAAAAATAATGTCAGCTCCTGAACCAGAACGCCCGGCGCTCTGAGCATTGAAACACAGCTACCAGCCTACCAGACTGTGCTGAACCCCGGCTGAAGCACCTGCTCTCGCCGGATGATATAGCGGCTCCCTCTTGCCATATTCTTAAAAGTAATTTCACGCCAATCATTTATAACCTTAAACTTCAATGCCTTATACTCTGACGAGCCGGACCGGTTACCGGCGTTCCGGGCCAAATACACTCGTTTTCGAGTCCAGAGACTGCGACCGCTGCGCGCTCCCTGGCCAAACCAGCAAGGACCTTTCATGAAACGCGATAAAAAACGGGTAGAAGGTGAAGTCTGGGGTGAAGCCCACCTTGAAGACTACCTCAATTTCACTACTTATGATGGCACAGACCCGGATTTCCACTGCCTTTACCGGGCTTATACTCGCATGAACGAGGAGACCTTCGAACGCTTTGTCACCCTGTTCCGGGAGCGGGGCCGCAACCTGAATGCCACCAATCTGGAAGGCCAGACCCTCGCCGACATTCTGCAAGACCACACCCAGGCACAAGCCTACCGGGATGCGCTGCTGAAGGGTTAACGCGGTTACACATCCGCCCAGGCACTGAACACCTCATCGAGCCGATTCGCGCCGATCACCGTCATGCCCTCGATCGGCTTTTTCGGCGCATTGGCCTTCGGAATAATGGCCTTGCGAAAACCATGCTTGGCCGCTTCGGTAATCCGCTCCAGGCCATTGGGCACCGGCCGCAATTCACCGTTCAACCCCAATTCGCCGAACACCACCCAGTCTTTGGGCAGGGGTTTGTCGCGCAGACTCGATACCACCGCCAGCAGTGTCGCCAGATCCGCACTGGTTTCGGTGACGCGAACACCACCGACCACGTTCAGAAACACATCCTGATCTCCGGTAAACACTCCGCCGTGACGATTCAGAATGGCGAGTATCATCGACAAGCGGTTGGTATCGAGTCCCACTGCAATACGCCGTGGGTGGCCCATGCTGGTGCCATCAACCAGCGCCTGCAGTTCGATCAGCAACGGCCGGGTACCTTCCCAAACCACCGTCACCACCGAGCCGGGCGATGGCTCGCTGCTTTTATTCAAGAAGATCGAGCTCGGGTTTTTCACCTCTTTCAGACCTACGTCGAGCATGGCGAAAACACCCAACTCGTTGACGGCGCCGAAGCGGTTCTTGATGGCGCGCAAGGTACGAAAACGGCTGTCGCCGGAACTCTCGAGCATCACAGATGCGTCAATCATATGCTCCAGCACCTTGGGCCCGGCCAGGCTGCCATCTTTGGTGACATGACCGACCAGAATCAGCACGGTACCGGTCTGCTTGGCAAAACGGGTCAGCCAGGCGGCCGATTCACGCACCTGAGACACACTGCCCGGGGCCGATTCAACATCCGGCGCATGCATGACCTGAATGGAATCGATCACCAGAATTCGCGGCCGGGTTTCCTGAGCGGTTTCGGTAATGGAGGCCACCGAGGTTTCGGCCAGAATCGACAAGGCATCCATCGGCAGATTCAAGCGCTGGGCGCGTAGGGCAATCTGCTGCACCGACTCCTCACCGGAGACATATAGCACCGGCAACTGGCGCGCCAGATGACAGAGGGTTTGTAGCAACAGGGTCGACTTACCCGCACCCGGATGCCCGCCAATCAGCACCGCACTGCCGCCGACCAGACCGCCACCCAGCACCCGGTCGAATTCACCCATGCCAGTCGGGATGCGCGCCTGCTCTTCCAGGCTGACGTCCGAGAGCTTCTGAATCTGACTGCGACTGCCACTGAAGCCAGTGCGCTTGTCGTCCTGAAAATTAGGCTGACGCGCGGCCGCACCGGTGGCTTCACGAAACTCCTTCAGTGTATTCCAGGCCTTGCATTCACCACACTGGCCCTGCCATTTGGAATAATCGGCGCCGCATTCGGAGCATACAAATTGTGTTTTCGATTTGGCCAAGCCTTTGCCTCTTTGCTAACAGTATGAATGATAACGCGTATGAATGATGAAGCTGTTGGGCGCTGCATGGCTGACGATGATACCCTATCTGCCGTCAACGACCACGCACAGGATAACCAGATGGAATGGGCACAACTGCTGACCACCGAACGCTACGGCCACCAGGCATTGGGGGCTGAAGAAGTGGGGCGCAGCCACTTTCACAAAGACCATGATCGCATCGTCTTCTCCAGCGCCTTTCGCAAACTGGGCGGTAAAACCCAGGTGCACCCGCTGGCCAAGAACGATCACGTTCACAACCGTCTGATTCACAGCCTGGAAGTCGGCAGCGTCGGTCGCAGCCTGGGCATTCGCGTCGGCGAGCGCATTCGCAGCCAACTGCCCGACTGGATCGAACCCGACGACCTGGGCGTGATTGTGCAGAGCGCCTGCCTGGCGCACGACATCGGCAACCCACCCTTTGGCCACGCCGGCGAATACGCCATTCAGGACTGGTTCAAGCAACCGGAAAACGCCTACTTGCTCGAACCGCTCAAGGCGACAACCAAGCGCGACCTGACGCACTTTGAAGGTAACGCCCAGGGCTTTCGCATCATCGCCCAGGTAGAATACCACCTGAACCGGGGTGGCCTGCGTTTAACCCACCCCACCCTCGGCGCCAGCATCAAATACCCCTGGACCGCCGAACACGCGACAAAAAAAGGCAAGTTCAGTGTGTTCGAACCCGAGCTGGCGATCATGCAAAAACTCGCTCACAGTCTCGGCCTGCAAACCCCTGAACCGAATCGATTCCAGCGGCACCCGCTCAGCTACCTGATGGAAGCGGCCGACGACATCTGCTACGCCCTGATCGATCTGGAAGACGCGGTAGAACTGCACATCATCGACTTCGAAGAAGTCAGCAAGGTGTTCATGAACATTCAGGGTGGGTCCGGGCTCGACCTCGACGACGGTGACAACGGCATTTCACCCAATCGCCAACTGGCCGCGTTGCGCGGCAAAACCATTGGCATCATGGTCGATGCTGTGGTCGACACCTTCGTGCGGCATCAGTCGGCCATCATGAACGGTATTTTCGAAGGCGACCTGATCAGCCAGTGCCCCGATCACATCCGCAATGGCATCGCCCAGGCCAAAGCCCTGGCCCACACCAAGGTGTTTCTCGACACCCAGAAAACCGAAACCGAAATCGGCGCCTACGCCGTGCTAAGCACTTTGTTACAAGCTTTCATGACCGCCGGTTTCGAATTGCACAACAAGCAGGATTACCAGCAACTGAGTTACCGCGCCAAACGGGTTTTCGATTTAATGGGCATGGAAGCGCCGTCAGCAACCTGGTCTCCGGATGAGATTTACCACCGGCTGATCGATCACATCGCGGGCATGACAGACAATTACGCCAGCTACCTGGCCAGACAAATCGGCGGGCCTTCGCAGCCGCATTTTGTTTAGAGGTCCAGTTGGCTGCATCGCCTTGAGTCCGCGAGGGGTGGCAGGGTTGCTCTGGCGGGGGCGCCGTGAATACATCCATGTAGGCTTAACTTCGGCATCCATGCCTCAGATACCCCCGCAAGAACAACCCTGCCACCCCTCGCTATTCCTTCCAGCTGCCTAGACCTCCTGCAAAAGATAGGAGTCTGGTAGAAACAACCGCCGAATCAAGTGATGGCTGCCGGGTAGGTGTATCCGGGGTAGTCCGCAACAGGGATGTTGCGGCCTAGTCTCCATGGAGGGATTCACGACGACCCCGGATACACCTACCCGGTGGCCATCACGAACTCTCGGCACAGACTCAACTTTTGCCGTGTTTGAGGACTTCGGCGAGGCCGGCGACGGCGCCGCCGACGTTGGACAGTTCGGCTGGCAGGATCAGGGTGTTGTTGGTTTTGGCGAGGTTGCCGAATTCTTTGACGTACTGTTCGGCGATGCGCAGGCTGACGGCGTCTTTGCCGCCCGGTGTCTGAATCGCTTCGGCGATTTTGCGCAGGCCTTCGGCGGTGGCGGTGGCGATCAACTGAATTTCTTCGGCGCGACCTTCCGCTTCGTTGATCTGCTTGAGTTTCTCACCTTCAGACAGGTTGATGACTTCCTGTTTCTGACCTTCGGAGACGTTGATCATCGCCTGACGTTCGCCTTCCGATTTGGCAATGGCGGCCCGACGTTCACGTTCGGCGCGCATTTGCTGTTCGAGTGCATCTTTGATGCTGTTGGGCAGCTCGATGTCGGAGACTTCGTAGCGCAGCACCTTGATGCCCCAGGGCGCAGCGGCTTCATCCAGTGCACGAACGACTTCTTCGTTGATCTTGGCCCGTTCTTCAAAGGTTTTGTCGAGATCGGTCTGGCCGATCACTGAACGCATGGTCGTTTGCGCCAGCTGGCTGGCTGCGTTGCGGTAATTGTCGACCCCATAACTGGCCTTGTGTGCGTCGATGACCTGAATGTACATAACGCCATCGATGCCCACCTGAATGTTGTCTTTGGTGATACAGGCTTGCTGCGCCACGTCGATCACTTCTTCTTTCAGGGTGTGGGTATAGGCCACCTTGTCGATGAATGGAATCAGCAGGTGAAAGCCCGAGTCCAGTGTGCGCGAATACTTACCCAGACGCTCTACCACGAAGTTGCTTTTTTGGGGCACAACCCGAGCCGTCTTGAAAATAACAATGATCACGGCCAGTGCAATACCGCCCGCAAACCAGGTTCCAAAATCTGCAAAAAGATCCATCTTACTTTCCTTATTGAGTGATAAAAAACGTTAGCGTAGCGTGAGTCTGTTTCAGCGGTGCGACTTGTTGCGAGAGACGGTCAGGCGGATCCCTTCGTTGGCAATCACCCAGGCTACCTCACCGGCGCGCAGGTCATCTTCCGACAGGGCATCCCAGGCAACGCCATTGAGAATCACCCGGCCGGCCCCCTGATCGAAATCATGTTCAACAGTTACCCGTTCACCCAGCTCTTGTTGAAAGCTGTTTTGCGACGAACCGCGGTCGGCGGTCGAGCCGTGAAACCATTGCTTCAGTTGCTTGCGCGCCAGAACCAGACTCAGTACGGATGCCAGGCTGAACGTCAGCAGTTGCACGGGAACCGATGAAATCAACCCCATTTGCAGCAGCAGCCCGGTAACGATTGCACCGATTCCGATAAACACAGCCACGATGCTGGTGGCGATCAATTCTGTCAGTATCAGTACGATGCCGGCAATAATCCAGACGAGGGCGGCACTCATGGTGTTCTCCTTATGATTACAGACCCCGGGCCGGGCCTGGTCGGCTGCCAGTCTACCCCATCGCTCTGGCCCGGGTCATGCCTGATTGGCGTGGGACGACCAGACTGATCGGTGCATCACAGGCCCCTGCCTTTACTGGCGATTAATTGATCCGCAGTTAAGCGGTTTCAACCAGTGTTGGACGGCCCGCGTATCTGGTCCTAGACTCCGAACAATAATCGCTTACATCCAGCCAGGGACGTAGTAACCAAGGAGTCCGCAACCATGGATGCCAGTCGACTGAAGGAGGTACGTCGCAAGACGCGTGACGTTCTGGGCGATGCCCCCGAGGCATTTATTAAGGCCTTCCCTACCCTCGACAGCCAACAGCTGGGCCAGGTTTTCAGTGAGAACCTGCGCAGCCGTCGTACCGCACTGGGCTTGTCACAATCGGCCACAGCACACTGCATGTCGTTGTCGCTGACGGCATTCCGGCGCTATGAAACCGGGCATTCACTGCCCAAACTGCACACGGCCATTCGCTGGTCGCTGAGCTGTGGCGTGCCCACAGAGTGGCTCCTGCTCAATCCGCGACAGTTGGCCGAACTCCCCCCGATTCATGCGTTGAAATGGCAGCCACTGGTCAGCTACATCAGCCTCGCCAACCCGGATCAGCTGCACAGCCTAACCACCCTGGTCCGCCACCAGAACCCTGACTTCCCGGCAAACCTGACAGCACCCGAAGAACGGCCTCTGACACTCTTTCCCGACGCCCCGAACTACTATCGCCTGGTTGCCGAGAACCTCAAGCCCTTTCGCCTGGCCATTGGTCTGTCGCAATCGGAAGCCGCCGGCCTGATCGGCATCAGCGAGGCCAGCTACCGGTTGTACGAATCGCCCCAACACAACACCGCCATTGGCCTGCAGAGCATGTACGGCATGGTATCGGCACTGAACATCGACCCGACCACCATGTCCATCAATTCCAGGCTGTATGATTACCGGTGTCAGCAGCGGGCCAATCTATGGCAACTGAACGATTGGGTATCGGGCCTCGAGTCAAAGCAGGTCGACGACACCCTGTTGCTGGTGCGCTCCTGTCTGAACCACTTTGAGCTACTGCAGGCCGATGAGCCGGCTGGCTAGTGCCATGAGATAGACTCATTCTGCGGCCGACTGCGCCCGCTTCATCTGGCGCAGATAGGCGTGCATCAGCTCGGCATCCAGACCATGCAGCATTAACCGGAAACCGGAGTGCAGGGTGATCACCGGCACCATAGGGTGACGGTTATTGACCAGGCTGACCGGCAAGGGGTCATTCAGCAGGCGGCTCAGGTAGATGGCGATGGTTTCATCGAGCTGCAACGAGTTGGCGGCGCGCCAGAAGTCGTGGTCGGTCAGCATCAGCGAGTACATGGGCACGTAGGATTCGATGGCGGTTTGCAGGTCGATCACGTTAAAGCGCCCTTGCTTGCCCGGGTCCATCTCGAACTCGCCGTCGGTGATGGCGTCGAAGTTCAGACGCTCGGGTGGTGTCAGCGCCCGGCCCTCGGCCTTCAGTGTGCTGTTCAATTCCAAGAGAAAATTGTAGATGTTCAGGTCGTGCACCAAAAAGGCGTCTTCTTTCAGATCGGCCAGGGTGCGCGGGCGCAACGGATCCGTCGTGGTGATGGTGACCCCGGCGTTGTCGGCGATAAAACGCAGAATTTCGGTGCCGATGTGGAAATGACGCAGGATCAGATAGTTGCTGTCGCGCCGCACAAAGTGCTTCAGCCCCCAATAGATGGTGCGGTGCAGCGCACGCGGCCAGGCCCAGTGCTTGGGCAGCACCATGCGCACCAGTTTGACCAGAATAATGCTCAGCCGGGCGAAGGGGCGAACCAGCGGCAGCAGATACCGGCGGGACTTGGAGTTATAGCCGCGCAACAAAGCCCGTTTGGCGGGTTCATGCAATTCCAGGCTCTGATCCAGATACAGCGCCAGCCAGGGGTTGGGGTCGTGCGGGTCGATGCGCTGATGTTCAAAATCGAGGTCCCAGTTCATCCGTAATGCCCCACTTCTTCCAGTTGCAGCAAATACAGCCGTGCGGTCACGGCTGCGGTTTCCACCAGGGTGTCGGCCATGCCCGGAAGATCGAGCACGCCACTGCCCAATACGTCTTCCAGTTCGGCCAGGTGGTCCGGATCGTGATCGGCGTGGTAGCGATAGAACCCGGTCTGGGCGTCGCTCAGCGACAGGCTTTGCGTTACCGCATCCGCAAAGGAGCGGGCAAACCACTGGCCCAACCCTTCAATGATGAACATGGCACCGAGCAGGTCGAAAGGGTTGGGCTGACTGGCGCGGTGATACATCCAGGCTGAGAGCGCCATTGAGCCGAGGTTTTTGCGGGCATCGGTGAGTTCGTCCGGGTTTCCGTCACAGGCCGCGTAATCCCGGGCCAGCATTTCATAATCCCGGTGTTCGGTGACCGCGTGTCGCAGAAACAATGAACGCTGCTCCAGATAGGGCCGGCTGACCGAGGAGGCAGCCCGGCTGATCCAGCCGCTGCCCTCGATGACCTGGGCGTAGTGGTCCTTGAGCAGGGTGCGGTAGTCCGACAGTCGAATCCGCCCGGCGTGAGCATCGGCGATGATGGGGACAGCGCGCAGGCGACCTTCAAAGTCACCCCATATACGCGTCAGTTGACGCATTACCTGCTGTACCTGTGGATTGGTGGCGGGCGCGTGTGTGTCGGTCGGTTGGGTTACTGTCATGGTAGGCTCTCGTTTCAGACCACAGTCAGATGCATGAAGGCCGCCAGTGCACGACCACTTTCCGGCACAAAACACAGCAGACGCTGTCCGGGTTGCGGCTCGTTCCGCTCAAGCCAGTCGTTCAGCATTACAAACAACGACGCGGACCCGGTATTGCCACGTTCGCTCAGGGTGTTGAACCAGCGCTCTGGCGGGATCATGGCGCCAGTCGCCTGCAACAGGCGCTGCATTTCCTGCCCGAGCGATTCGGCCGAATAGTGCGGTAAAAAGACGTCGATGTCGCTTGGGCTCAACTGGCGCCGGTCGAGCAGTTCCAGGTAATAGCCAATCCAGACCGGGAACAGTTCATAGAGCAGTTTGAAATCCTGCTTCAGGGCGATGGCACCGGCCTGGTGCGCTTCGCTTGGCGAAACATACACACTCCAGGGCGTGGCCTCTGCCCCATTGGTGGCTGCTCCGGCGTACATGCAATTGGGGAAACGGTCGGCGAAGGAGCGCTGTTCGATCCAGTCGATGCGCAATGCGCGACGACCGGGTAACGTCTCGGGCTCAACAATGACGGCCGCACCGCCATCGGACAGGGTATAGCGCAGGAATTCGATGCCCGGATCCGGGTTGTTGCGGTAGTCATCCGCGTAAAACGAGGGTTGAAACCAGCGACTGGAATACTCGCTGCCACTGACAGCAGCGGCGTCTGACTGACCGGTCTGCACCGACATCATGGCGGTTTTAAGCGCCATCAGACTGCTGGCGCAGACCGATTGAAACGATGCTACTTCCAGGTTGCTGATGCCCAGTTCAGCCTGAACAGCACTGGCGAAGCCCGGCACCAGCAAATCGCCCTGGGTGGTACCGGTACAGAGCAGATCGAGCCGGTTATCCCGGCACCGGGCCGAGTGCAGCGCCGCGCGAATGGCGGCCGTGGCCAGTTGCGCATTGCTGTGGGTGGTTTGCCCCTCGGCGGTGCGCGCGTAGTGGCGCTGCTGTATGCCATTGTGGCGCAAGGTAGCCCGGCCCAGCCGGCTGTGTACCGGGCTGAGCGTACCAATGTAAGTTTCCATGGCATCGTTGCCGATGGCCGGTCCGGGCAGGCAAGTGCCGGCCCCGGTGATGTAGGCGGATCGCATCCCTGGCGTACTCCTGTTTACGGGCTAGCGGCTTTAATGGATAGCCTGACTATACCATTCAAGGCAAGCATTCGATAAAGAGTGATATTGAGAATACTATTGTGCCAAAAGGTCCCTTCCAGTTGCCCAGGCCGGATCAGGTGTGCTGAACCTGTTCGATCTCGTATTCCACATCGCCACCCGGTGTTTTAACCACCACAACATCCCCTTCTTCTTTGCCGATCAGAGCGCGGGCTATGGGGGAGGTGACCGATATCTTGTTGACCTTAACGTTGGCCTCGTCTTCACCGACGATCTTGTAGGTGACGCCCTTGTCGGTATCGAGGTTCAACAGGGTGACCGTGGTGCCAAAGATGACCTTGCCCGTGTGTGGAATATCGTGAATGTTGATCACCTGAGCATTGCCCAGCTTCATTTCGATTTCCTGAATACGGCCTTCGATGAACCCCTGCTGTTCCCGGGCCGCGTGATATTCGGCGTTTTCTTTCAGGTCACCGTGCTCGCGTGCTTCGGCAATGGCCTTGATTACCCGCGGCCGCTGATGGGTCTTCAGGTCGCGCAGCTCATTTTGCAGAGCCAGTTCGCCCTCTAGTGTCATTGGATAGCGTTGCATACAGTTACCCTGCCTGATGAACCGGCCGCCTTGGCCGGCATGATGAACTCGGGCGGACAGGCGAGTAGGCTCTACCCGACTATCCGGTTATTAACAGAATAAAAAAAGGGCGCCGTTAAGCACCCTCTTGTAACGCCAGCTCGCCGGTCAGGCGGTTGACGTTTGGGTGGCGTGCAAGTCCTGCAGCCGACGTACCGGTGTATTCTCGGCAAGGCGCATGGCCATTACAGACGCTTCAGCCCCTGCCATCGTCGTAGTGTAATAAACCTTGTGCTGCAATGCACTACGACGAATTTCAGAACTGTCGATGATCGACTGACGCCCTTCTGCGGTGTTGATGATAAACGCCACTTCGTGGTTTTTGATCATATCCACCAAGTGTGGCCGGCCTTCCTTAACCTTGTTCACCACCGACACCGACACCCCATGCTCTTCGAGGTAACGCGCCGTGCCCTGGGTAGCGCGAACATCGAAACCCATCTCGCTGAGCGATTGGGCGACGCCGAGTATGGCTTTCTTGTCGCGGTCTTTCACCGAAAGGATCACCGTGCCTTTCTGCGGCAGGGTGGTGCCTGCGCCCAGAATCGCTTTGGCAAAGGCCTCGGCGAAGGTATCGCCCGTGCCCATGACTTCTCCGGTCGACTTCATTTCCGGGCTGAGGATCGGGTCGACCCCCGGGAACTTGTTGAACGGCAGCACCGCTTCCTTGACCGAGTAGTAATGCGGGATGATCTCGGTGGTAAAGCCGATTTCAGCCAGCGTTTTGCCGGTCATCACCTGAGCCGCGACCTTGGCCAGGGAAACACCAATGGCCTTGGAGACAAAGGGCACTGTCCGCGAGGCACGCGGGTTGACCTCGATGATGTACAGCTGTTCATCCTGCCAGGCCATCTGCACGTTCATCAGCCCGATGACGTTCAGTTCCAGCGCCATGTCGGTGATTTGCTGGTGAATCAGATCCAGCGCTTTTTGCGGCAGACTGTACGGCGGCAGTGAGCAGGCTGAGTCACCGGAATGAACCCCGGCCTGTTCGATGTGCTGCATGATGCCGCCAATCACCACCTGCTGACCGTCGCTGACCGCATCGATGTCGATTTCAATGGCTGAATCGAGGAAGTGGTCGAGCAGCACCGGTGAATCGTTCGAAACTTTCACCGCATCGCGCATGTAGCGCTCAAGCTCGGCTTCTTCGTAAACGATCTCCATCGCCCGGCCGCCCAATACATAGGACGGACGCACCACCAGCGGGTAGCCGATGCGGCGGGCAATGGTCAGCGCCTGCTCCAGACTGCGTGCCGTGCCGTTCTCCGGCTGCAGCAGGTTCAGCTTTTCGATCATTACCTGGAAACGTTCACGGTCTTCCGCCCGGTCGATCGCATCTGGCGAGGTGCCGATGATGGGTGCGCCGGCGGCTTCAAGTTCACGCGCCAGTTTCAGCGGCGTCTGACCGCCAAATTGAACAATCACGCCCTTGGGTTTTTCCAGATCGATGATTTCCAGCACGTCTTCCAGCGTGACCGGCTCAAAATACAAGCGGTCGGAGGTGTCGTAATCGGTCGATACGGTTTCCGGGTTGCAGTTGACCATGATGGTCTCGAACCCGTCTTCACGCGCTGCCAGAGCGGCATGCACACAGCAGTAGTCGAACTCGATGCCCTGGCCAATCCGGTTCGGGCCACCGCCAATCACCATGATTTTATCGCGGTCGCTCGGTGCCGCTTCGCATTCCTCATCGTAACTGGAATACATATAGGCGGTGCTGGAGGCGAACTCGGCCGCACAGGTATCCACCCGCTTGTACACCGGACGCACGCCCTGAGCCCAGCGCTTCTTGCGCAGTTCTTTTTCGCTGACGCCCATGAGGTGAGCCAGCCGCTCATCGGAGAAACCCTTGCGCTTGAGGCGACGCATCGCATCGGCATCCAGGTCTTTCATGCCGGATTCCTGCAGGGCTTTTTCTTCGTTGATCAGGTCTTCAATCTGCACCAGATACCAGGGGTCGACACCCGTCAGGCGGTGAACTTCCTCGACGCTGAAATCGGCCCGGAACGCATCGCCGATGTACCAGATACGCTCGGCGCCGGGTTCTTTCAGTTCGCGCACGATGATGTCGTTGGCTTCATCGGTGTTCAGGTCGACCTTGCTGTCAAAACCGGCGGCGCTGACTTCGAGTCCGCGCAGGGCTTTCTGCATCGATTCCTGAAAGTTGCGGCCAATCGCCATGACTTCACCGACCGACTTCATCTGGGTGGTCAGGCGGTCGTTGGCTTGCGGGAATTTCTCGAACGCGAAGCGTGGAATCTTGGTAACCACATAGTCGATGCTCGGCTCGAACGAAGCCGGCGTAACGCCACCGGTAATGTCGTTCTGCAGTTCATCGAGGGTGTAGCCCACCGCCAGCTTGGCGGCGATTTTGGCGATCGGGAAACCGGTCGCTTTGGAGGCCAGGGCTGATGACCGGCTGACCCGCGGGTTCATTTCGATCACCACCATGCGACCGGTTTCCGGGTTAACGCCGAACTGGACGTTGGAGCCGCCGGTTTCCACACCGATCTCACGCAGCACCGCCAGGGAGGCGTCGCGCATGATCTGATATTCCTTGTCGGTCAGTGTCTGGGCCGGGGCCACGGTGATGGAATCACCCGTGTGCACGCCCATAGCATCGAAGTTTTCGATGGCGCAGACGATGATGCAGTTGTCCGCTTTGTCGCGCACCACTTCCATCTCGTATTCTTTCCAGCCGATCAGGCTTTCGTCGATCAGCAGCTCGCGCGTTGGTGACAAGTCGAGGCCGCGCTCGCAGATCTCGACAAACTCTTCGCGGTTGTAAGCAATGCCGCCACCGGAGCCACCCATGGTGAAGCTAGGGCGAATGATGCACGGCAAACCAATGTCTTCGAATATTTCCCAGGCCTGTTCAATCGACCGAGCGATGCCATGGCGGGGGGTTTCCAGACCAATGGCAATCATGGCGTCGTCGAACCGCTCGCGGTCTTCGGCCTTGTCGATGGTGTCGGCGTTGGCACCGATCATGGTGACCCCGAATTTCTCCAGCACGCCTTCGCGCTCCAGATCCAGCGCGCAGTTCAGCGCCGTCTGGCCGCCCATGGTGGGCAACAGGGCATCGGGCCGTTCTTTTTCAATGATCTTGGCGACTTCGCTCCACACCACCGGTTCAATATAGGTGGCGTCGGCCATGGTCGGGTCGGTCATGATGGTGGCCGGGTTGGAGTTGACCAGAATGACGCGATACCCCTCTTCACGCAGGGCCTTGCAAGCCTGGGCGCCGGAGTAGTCGAATTCACAGGCCTGGCCGATAACAATAGGGCCAGCGCCGAGGATCAGAATGCTTTTGATGTCAGTACGTTTTGGCATGATTCGCTTCGCTCATAGCAGATGGCTGGACGGAATACGGGAGACGTTTGCTTGCGTCTGGCGTGAACCGTTCATCGGCGATCCGCTTGCATCAGTTCGATGAAGTGATCAAACAAAGGGGCGCAATCGCGCGGCCCGGGGCTCGCTTCCGGGTGCCCCTGAAAACTGAAGGCGGCCTTGTCGGTGCGGTGCACACCCTGCAATGAGCCGTCGAACAGTGAGCGGTGGGTGGCGACCAGATTGTCAGGCAGCGTATCACCGTCGATCGCAAAGCCGTGGTTCTGGCTGGTGATCATCACCGTCTTGTCTGACATCACTTCCACCGGGTGGTTGGCACCGTGGTGGCCGAACTTCATCTTCAGCGTTTTGGCGCCACTGGCCAGGCCCAGCAACTGATGGCCGAGGCAAATACCGAACACCGGAATGTCGGTTTCCAGCAGCTCGCGAATGGCCGTGATGGCGTAGTCGCAGGGCTCCGGATCGCCCGGGCCGTTGGACAAAAACACGCCGTCGGGCTTGAGCGCCAGCACCTCGGCCGCCGGGGTTTGCGCCGGTACCACCGTCAGCCGGCAACCGCGGTCGACCAGCATGCGCAGAATGTTGCGCTTCACACCGTAATCGTAGGCGACGACATGCAGTGGCAATTCATCGTCACCGCGCACCTGGTGACCATCGTTCAGTGACCAGCTGGTTTCCCGCCACTGATAAGTCTCCCCGGTAGTGACTTCTTTGGCCAGATCCATGCCCTTGAGGCCGGCAAAGCCGCGCGCCAGTTCCAGCGCCCGCGCCTCATCGAGATTGTCACCGGCCATAATGCAGCCGTTTTGCGCACCTTTCTCTCGCAGCAGGCGGGTCAGGCGACGGGTGTCGATGTCGGCGATGGCCACGACGTTATTGTCGACGAGATACTCCTGCAGTGACTGCTCGCTGCGGAAATTGCTGTGCAACAGGGGCAAATCGCGAATGACCAGACCGGCGGCCCAGACATGGTCCGATTCTTCATCTTCGGAGTTGGTGCCGGTATTCCCGATGTGCGGGTAGGTGAGGGTAACGATTTGGCGGGCATAGGAGGGGTCTGTCAGAATTTCCTGGTAACCGGTCATGGCGGTATTGAACACCACCTCACCGACCGATTCTCCCGGGGCGCCAATGCTGACCCCCCGAAACAGACTGCCGTCAGCTAGTGCGAGTATGGCTGGCGTACTCAAAGATCCGTTCCTCTATCTTGCAGTGCGAGTGGGCAATGACCCCAGGGTCATTGGCAAGGCGCGGCCTGGTCTTTTTCGCGGAGGGTAACCGCTAAACTGACCAGTCAGACAACTCTCCCAGCCCCTTTCGCAAAAAAGCGAGATGAAGAAACCCTCATCTCGCCCATCAATCAATTCTGCGTTTTCGAAACTGAGACGCTGTCGTTTACGTTCGTCATCAACAGGGTTCTTGCAATAGCAACCGGCTGGACCTGACTATAGCAGCCTGCTGATTTTGTGCGTTAAACGATCTGGGTGCCGTGCCCAAATTTCGGGGATTTTACCGAACAAGCACCGGCAGTGTCCAGGCAATTGACTGCCTGTGCCTGAATCAGGCAGCCACCACTGGCTGGAGTCGCCATAGCAGCGACTGATTAATCGAAATAGTTCACCATGCGTTCGCGCACCGAACGCGACCCTCCGAGCTCATCCTGTTGCAGAATGGCATCGGCCAGACGCCCGAGTGGTTGCAACCCCATGGCGATCACGATGCCATACAACCAGGCCCAGGGCCCGAGAAACACCGCCAGTGACACCCAGATTACGGCATGGTTGATCAGATACAGCGGTCCCAGCCAGGCAATCTGCCGCTCGATACGCCATTGCTGGGCACTGTGACTGACGCCATAGGCAACCAGCAACGGCACGGCATTGAACAGGGCCGAGATCAGCGCTCCGGGCAACCAGAGCCAGGCAACCGGTTTCGGCCAGCGCCAGCGACGCTGCGCCCGAACCTCGTGCCAGGACAACAACAAGCTGGACGGGACCCTGCCAGACTGGGATATCAGCGGCCATTGCGGCAGCGTCTGGTAACCCTTAATCGACCAGGCCAGCTTCTGCAAACGTTGCAACTCTTTCAGGATATGCAGCGGCTCAACCACCATATCAATGGCACCGGGACGCCAGATCCAGTGAATCGGACTGCCCAGAGTGTGGCGGAAATCGTAATTGAAGGTCAGCACCTGCACGCGCAAATGGCGGTGATGATCGTGCAGACCACGCAGCAGTCGCTGAGTGTCGTCTATTTCTTCGGGCGACTCGCCATTAATGGAAATCACCAGACAGCGACCCGCATTCAAAAATGCGGCAAGACGCTCTTCCATAATGCCCCCGCCGGTACGCGGGTTACGTCCACTTAACCGCCACCAGCGACCCCAGCCATTGGACGTCTGATCACTATCCACAAAAAGCGGCGGGCGTTTCAGGCGGGACCAGAACAACCAGCCGTCAGCGGGGCTCAGGCTGCGTGGCATCAGTATTACATCCACATCGGTTGCTCTCGGGTCACTGCCATGCACATGCACCGGGCCCAATAAGGCACGACTGATCAGCCGTCCCAGCCCTGTCATTATTCTTAGTTTCAGCATGGTTCACTCCGTAAGACCTGCCGTTCGCTCGCAGACGGCGCTGTCCGTTGCCGCCTGGTAAATGGGCCTGCGACTTTGTTGCAGGCCGTCATGTCGGTGCAAGAGCCATAGTAGGCGCGTTCTGGGTAACCACAAGCGCTGTACATGAAGTTGAAAGATGTGCGACTATTGGTAGCATATTGCGCTACCTTCACCAAGGACGTCATGTCTCAGACTGTACAACTCGTCGACACCCTTAAGAAACTGCTGCGTGAGCGAAAAATCACCTACGCCGAGGTTGCCGAGAAACTCAATCTCAGTGAAGCCAACGTTAAGCGTATGTTCTCCAAGCGCCATTTTACGCTGAATCGCCTGGAAGAAATCTGCGACATGGCCGGTGCCGACCTCGGTTACCTGATGGCACGCATGCATGAAGGCACCATGGTGCTGGATGAGCTCAGTGAAGAAGACGAACGAGAGCTGGTATCAGACCCCAAGCTGTTGCTGGTGGCGCAATTACTGGTCAACCGCTGGGAATACGAAGACATTATCTCGACCTATGTGATCGACGAATTCGAAGCGACCCGATTGCTGGCCCGGCTCGACCGACTCAGCATCATCGAACTGCTGCCCGGCAACCGGGTGAAAACCAAACTGTCACGCGATTTCCGCTGGATTCATAACGGCCCGGTGTACCGCTTTTTCGAACAGAATGTGGCGCGCGACTTCTTCAACTGCAAGTTCGACCCCAAATCCGGGGAGTTGCTGGTGTTTGTTGCGGGTATGTTGTCGCGTCAGTCGAACATGCACCTGCAAAACAGCATTCGCCGGCTGGCCCGGGAGTTTGACGAACTGAGCAAGGAAGACGGTAAACTGCCGCTGGAAGATACCTTCGGCACCGGCATGGTATTGGCCATGCGCCCCTGGGAACTGAGTATTTTCGCGGAAATGCGACGTGGACCCAACCTGAAGAAATTCTGACCCGACCAGCCGTACCCGGTAACTACACCATGAAGTCGAGCTGGCGACCCAGAGTGTCGGCCCGGGACTGAGCCTGGTATTGCGCATCGAGCAAGCTGCGGGTCACCGCCGCCAGATCGGCACCAGTACGCGCCGTGTCGGCTTCGCGTTCAGAGGTGTCTTCATCGCCACTCGCTTCCGACGCGGAACGCTCAGCACCTGAAATGGCTGGCGCACTGTCATTACGCTCAGAAACGGCATCACCCTCAGCCTCGGCCTCTTGCGGTGCCAGGTCTTCGCGTCGTTCCTGGCGCACGTCTATCTGGGCGTCCATTTTCAGTTGCATCGCAGCGGCCGCGACCGACCGATCCTGCGCTGAAGGTTCAGCCGGTGCCAGTGCCGCCCGGCGAACCTGCTCGGCCTTGAGCAGGGTGGCTTCCGGGTTACCCGGCACCGGACTGATATCGATCGGTACCTCACCGGCCACCGCATAACGCTTGCCATCCGGCCCGCGCTCGAACGTCAGGGACATACCACCGGCATACTGACCGCCAATGGCCTGGTGTGCCTGTTCGTGCGCCCGAACCTCCCGGTCGCGCGCTGCCAGCTCGCGGATGGTTTCCAGATCCTGATCCAGCTGGCGTTGTTCGGCCTGCTGCCGCGCCGCACGACCTTCGTCACGCTGGCGTGCAAAGGCACTGGTGTCGTCGGCTGGTGTTGTTTCGCTGGAGGCCTGCACCTCGCCTTCAGACGGGGAAGACGAGGCTGTATTAACGCTAGCGGCCACGTTGGATGGCGAGCTCTGGCCGGGTTGAGGCTGGTTATCGCGCCGGTCCGAACGATTCTGACCCGGTGCGGTTGTTTCGGTTTCTTCAACCGGAGCAAACACGGCCGCGTCGTTATCCCGGCGCTGTTGCGCGCGCTGGGCCAAATCCCCGAACGGACTGACCGTTGGGGTGATGGCATTGGGATAAAGACCACTGACCGTAGACATCGTTATCGCTTCGCTCCGTTAAACCCGGATATCAATCAGGGTACCCAGGATTTCAGAACCCGCTTCAACCACGCGAGCACTGGCCTGGACCTGATTCTTCGCCTGAATCTGATTCACCAGAGGTTCCACAATCGACTCGGGCCCGCCTTCACTCGGGGGCACATTCGCCTGGGCGATCTGCTGACCACTGCGGTTCAGTGAGTACAAACCTCCCTGAATGCCGGCAACCCCTGCGTTCATGACTGAGCTGATCATTCCACCTCCACTAGCCCGCCCTGACCGGGGCGAACTGACTTCCGTTCCGTGGCCCTGATACAGGAAACAGATACGGTCATTTAATCGGATAACGTGGTTACATTTTAACCAACCTACCCTGCCAAGCTGTAACATTTTGTAAAAACTGTTCACAATACCCTGCAGGTGGCCGACACCTTTGAAGCTTCGCCCCCATTTTCCGGGCGGAAACAGCCACCGGAGGTCAGGGAGCACCCCGGAATGCCAGGGAATCACGTCAAACTTCGGCCTTTCACAGCGGCCTTTACCCCCTTGCTGGAACAGGTAATGAGCAGCCTGTGTCCACTGTGCGAGCAGCGCTCGACCAAAAGCCATCTTTGTGACGTGTGTGCTGGCTGGCTACAACCTTTACCCGACCCTTGCCCGGGCTGCGCCGCACCCAATACCCTGAACACCCTTTGCGGCCGATGCCAGCAACGACCCCCACCCTGGCAGACAGCGACGGTCGGCTGGGTTCTGGAAGGGGCGACCCGCTTCCTGATTCACCGCATGAAATATCACCGGGATCTGGCCAGCGCCCGGGCCCTAGCACGCCAGTGGTGGCTGCATCAGGGCATGCATGACCCTGGGGTTGACGCCCTGGTACCAGTTCCCCTGCATCGGGCCAAAGCCCGCAAGCGGGGCTTCAACCAAGCAGAATGGCTGGCAGACTTTTGGGCCAGGCAGGCTGGCCTGCCGGTCTGGACCAACCTGGTCAAGCAACACCCAACCCCACCCCTTGAAGGCCTCAACCGGATTCAACGCCGGCAGACTCTAAGAGATGCCTTCCGAGTTCTGAAACCACCCCCAAAACGGGTCGCCATAGTCGACGATGTGCTGACCACCTGAGCCACGGCCGCCGAGCTGACCCGCACCCTGCAGCGCGCCGGGGTCATTCATGTCGAACTGTGGGCGCTCGCCCGAACTCCACTGGGAAATCAATAACCGCACGCCAGAAGTCCGCTGGCCAGAGTAACAATGACAGGCGCTGCAAATACTCTACAATGGGCGCTCTTTTCAGCCTGGGTTCATCATGTCTACCTCTTCACACCCGTTCGACACCCTCAGCCAGGACCGCATCATCGACTGGCTGGAATCGCTCGGAACCCTGTCCGATTACCGCATTTACCCACTTAACAGTTACGAAAACCGGGTCTACCGGGTGGGCATAGAAGATGCCAAACCGGTGGTGTTGAAAGCCTACCGGCCAGGACGTTGGAGCGAGGCGCAGATTCGCGAGGAACTGAGCTTTACCGACCAGTTGTTCGAGGCTGAAATACCGGTGGTCCCGGCGATGAAACTGGGCGACGACATTGTCCACCTGCGCGATGGTTTTTGGTTTGCCTGTTTCGAAATGCGCGCCGGCCATGCTTTTGAACTGGATAACCCGGACCAGATGTACCGCATTGGCCAGCACCTGGCCCGACTGCACAACGTTGGCGAAACCGAAGTATTCAAGTATCGGCCCAGCCTGTCGCTAAGCGAACCCATCATTCAGGCACAACGCTTCTTTGCCGACAGCCCGTTGCTGCCCGACGACCTGCGCGCCAACTACCTGGCCACCCTGGCCCCCATTGCCGAGCTGATTCAGCGCCGCTTCGAGCCGCTGTTTCGACAGGCTGCCTCCATTCGCATACACGGCGATTTTCACGCCGGCAACATCCTCAGCCGTGACGACCAGCTACTGATCGTCGACCTCGACGACACGGTCATGGGCCCCGCAGCCCAGGACATCTGGAAGCTGCTATCGGGTGACAAACAGGAACAGGCGCGGCAGATCAACGAACTGGAAGAAGGCTACGAGCAATTTCGGCCCTTTCCGCGCAAGGAGCTGTCGCTGCTCGAGCCCCTGCGTACCGTGCACATGATCCGCCACACTCTCTGGATAGCCCAGCGCTGGGACGACCCGGCTTTCCCGCGCGCCTTCTCCTGGTTCGACAGCCAGCGTTTCTGGAGCGACCACCTGCTCGCTTTGCGTGAGCAATGGGCGTTATTGCAGGAATAAGAAACTTCAGGTTCGCACGATTCGAGCGTCGGCACCCGGTGGTGCCTCTGCGGGGGAGTCCGCAACATGGATGTTGCGGCCTAGGCCCGAAACGTCGGACCGCCACGGACGGATTCACGCCGACCGAGTGTCGCACCACCCGAGAGGTTCCACCGGGTGCTGACGCGGGCCATAGCCACTGAATCGAATTCCAAAAAATGAGAACCACTGATCGAACCGGGCCAGGGCGACTGGACCCGGCTTTAAAAGCGCCCTATAGTGCCGATTCTTGCCCGGTGGTGCTCCGACTGCATTGGGTTGTCCGGTTTGAGCGTGTGACCAGGAAGTCAGACGAACTCCTTACCCGGCAGCTGGCTTGACCGGAGTGCCGACTGAACAGGCAGGTTTTCAAGTAACGTATGGAGACGTAATAGTGACTCATTCTGCACCTCGATTATTCCCTGGCACGGCCCGCTGGCTGCCCGCACTCACCGCCCTGGCAGTGGCCAGTGGTTGCGCGACCACCGGTTCGGACCGCTTTGTGGATGCTCCGGCACTGGTCAGCGGCGAAGGCCTGCAATCAGAACTGAATACCGCCAGCCCCGCCAACCTGAACAATGGCGCTCGCTACTCGGCACACTGGTTTTGCGCCACCGATGTCGAGCCCCGGGCTTTCTATCGCTTTCAGGCACCCTTTGCCGCTGAATTGACCCTGTTTAACGAACAAGGCTGGTTGATTGACCACGTCAGCGTCGATCCGGCAAGCAGCGAATCCGTCAATATCCTGATGGGTCCGGACGCGGGCCAGTGCTCGCTGCTGGTCGTCAACGGCGTCAGCGACGAAGCCTATGGCCCCTACCGTTTGATCGATCAGCCCATTGCCGGGCGCAGCGACACCCTCGGCACCGACCAGTCGCTGGTTGGCTCGCTGGCATCAGACAACAGCCCGACCCGCTACCCGCTGAGCATCGACTCGCCCACCCAGATCAGCTTCACCCTGAACGACGCCAGTCGCTCACTGGGCATGCAACTGACCGGACCGGCCGTCAACACCGAAGCCACCGCCTGCGGCGACAGCACCCTGACGCTCGATGCCTATCTTGAGCCCGGTGAATACGAACTGATTCTGCAGCCCGGCCGGCGGCCGACGTCTGAATTTGAAGCCTACAGTGAATACGACTACTACGAGTCCGAATCGCCCCTGTGTGCCGATGCTCTGGTCGATGAAGGCCAGTTCTATCAGTTGGACACCGCCAGTACGACACTGCCGGATGGGATTCGCAACGGCGGCCTGCTGGAAGCCGGTGAGACACTGACGGGCCTGATGCTGTCAGCCGAAGGTAACCGTTACACCCTTGAACTGGAACACCCGTCAGAAGTTGTCGTCAGCCTCGCTTCCGAAGATTTCGACACCATGCTGTCGATCACCGGTGACGACGTTCAGCTCGACAACGATGACTACGGCGCCGGCACCGATTCACAGGTGTCTTCCATCCTGATGCCTGGCACCTACACTGTGAACGCAATGAGCTATGACAGCTACCCGGTCGACGGCATCTACAGCCTGAACACTCAGGTCACACCGTTCGAAGGCGACCTGCGCAACAGCGGCATTATCGCCCCGAACAGCAGCCTGATTGGCATGCGCGCCGACTACGATAACGACTATTCACTGACCATCGACGAGCCATCGGAAGTCAGTATCGCGCTGAACTCTGCCAGCTTCGACACCACCCTGGCGCTGTCGGGCAATGGCGTGGACTTCAGCGATGATGATGGCGGCGGCGACACCAATTCGCTGATCACCACTCTGCTGCAACCCGGTACCTACACACTCACCGTCGGCGCCTACTCCGGCAACGGCCTGTATGACCTGACGGTCAACAGCAGCGCTGTCCAGGGCGAGATGATGAACAGCGGTAACCTGAGAGCCGGAGACATTGTCTATGGCAACCTGGAAGCGGGTAGCAGCCTGACCTACACCATCAGTCTGGACGCAGCGCGCACCGTGAGCATTGATGCCTCATCATCCTCCGTTGACACCCTGATCTCGCTGGTCGGCCCAGGCTTGTCTCTGGAAAACGATGATGGTGGCGACGGCACCAACTCACGCCTGGAAGAGTACCTGCCAGCAGGTACCTACACCCTTGACGTGCGTGGCTACAGCGGCTCGGAAAGCGGCCAGATTCGCGTCGAAGTACAAATGGATTTGTCTGACGCGCAGTCCTGATTAGCAAAGCGTCAGTGCATTAAAAAACCGCCTTTTGGCGGTTTTTTTTGGCTAGTCGTTTAGGTTGGGTCGGTGGCAGGTGGCATTGGACCGCAGCGGCAACCGGGTATGCCCGGTTGCCAACACGCACACACTCAGTCCCGGGGAGCCCGGGAAGCAGTCACTTCCGTCGCCCGAAGCCGCTGCGACAGTTTGTCCAGCACGCCATTGACGTAGCGGTGGCCTTCGCTGGCACCAAACAGTTTCGACAATTCGACACCTTCGTTGATGATGACCTTGAACGGGACATCGATGCGGTGCACCAGTTCGTAGGCGCCCATACGCAGAATCGACAGTTCGACCGGTGTCATTTCCCGGACCGAGCGATCGGTAACGGATTCAATGTAGCTATCAAGTTCCGTCAGCGTGCTGGGCACGCCGCGCAGCACTTCGCTGAAGTATTCCTGATCGACCTTGGCCATATCGTGATCAGTGATGAATTCGGCTTCAATCTGATTGACCGGAGACGACGACAAATGCCACTGATACAAAGCCTGCATGGCCAGTCGACGGGCCTTGCGGCGGGCTGCCATGTTGGGACGCTGGGTCATGCCTTACCCCTCGATCTGCTTGAACAGATTGACCATTTCCAGCGCCACCAGGGCCGCTTCGGCGCCTTTGTTACCGGCTTTGGTGCCTGCTCGCTCAATGGCCTGCTCGATCGAATCGACGGTCAACACGCCGAACACGACCGGCATGCTGGCTGTCAGCGCCACTGAATTGAGGCCGCCGGCCGCTTCACCGGCCACGAAATCGAAATGCGGTGTCCCGCCGCGAATCACCGCGCCCAGGGCGATGATGGCATTATAACGCTCTGTTTCCGCCAGTTTCTGGCAAACGATGGGCAGTTCATAGGCACCCGGCGCACGGATGACCGTCAGTTGCTCGTCCTTGATGCCATGGCGCTTGAGCGCATCGAGTGCACCGTCCAGCAGACTTTCAACCACGAAGCTGTTCCAGCGGCCCACCACGATGGCGTACTGGGCGTCGTTGGCGGAAAAGTCACCTTCCAGGGTAGTAATGTTTGAAGTCATAGCAGTCATTGTCTGATCCTGTCTGAACGGCGACCCGGGTCGGGTCGCCGTCGGTTAATCATGTGTCGGTTGTGAACAGGTTAGTCGCCTTCAGGCTTCATCGCCTGCGGCCGGAATGTACTCGACCACTTCCAGGTCGAACCCGGAAATGCCGCCGAATTTAATCGGTGAACTGAGCAGGCGCATCTTGCCCACACCCAACTCGCGCAAAATCTGCGAGCCGGTACCAATGGTGGTGTAGGTGCCGTACTTGTCGACGTTCGGGTTACGCGTGTTAGCGCGGTCATCGCCCTGCATCATTTTCAGTTCGGTCATCACATCGGGGGCCTCCTGAACATCCAGCAAGACCACCACGCCTGCGCCTTCTTCAGCGACCCGGTGCATGGCAGCATCCAGTGTCCAGCCGTGGCCACGGGCGGGGTTAACCCCCAGCAGATCGCGCAGGGTCTGCGCCACGTGTACCCGCACCAGCGTGGGGTTCTCGGGTTTGAAAGGCCCGCCCAGCGTCAGTGCAATGTGAGTGCCGCCACAGAGGCTGTCACGATACACCTGGACGTTGAAGTCACCGGCGCGGGTGCTCAGTGACCGTTGCTCGACTTTCTCGATGGTGCGCTCGTTCAGAATGCGGTAATGGATCAGGTCGGCAATGGTGCCTACCTTTAGCCCATGTTCTTCGGCAAAGGCTTCCAGATCGGGCCGGCGCGCCATGGTACCGTCTTCTTTCATGATCTCGACAATGGCCGCCGCCGGAATCAGACCGGCCATGCGGGCCAGATCACAGCCCGCCTCGGTATGGCCAGCCCGGCTGAGCACGCCGCCTGGCTGGGCGCGCAGCGGGAAAATATGCCCGGGCTGCACGATATCGGTAGGCTCGCTGTTCGGGTCGACCGCAACCTGAATGGTGCGGGCCCGGTCAGCCGCAGAAATGCCGGTCGTGACCCCGTCAGCCGCTTCTATAGAGATAGTGAAGGGCGTGCCGTAGGCCGAGCCATTGTCTTTCTTAACCATGGATTCCAGGCCAAGAAAATCGCAGCGCTCGCCGGTCAGCGTCAGGCAGATCAGCCCTCGGGCCTTGCCGGCCATGAAGTTCACGATCTCAGGGGTGATTTTTTCCGCCGCGACGATCAGATCGCCTTCATTCTCACGGTCTTCATCGTCCATCAGGATAACCATTTTACCCTGACGAATGTCTTCAATAATGTCTTCGATGCTGTTCAGCGCCACGTTCAATTCCACTGCCGGGTCCATCGTCACCGCCGGTGCAGACAGCCCGGCGTTCACAAGTCGTCATCATACCAGAAGCGCGGGCGATTCGCCGTGCCAGGCTGCGTTTTCCGGTGTTCTTACCGTGTTACAGGTTAGGGGGCCCTGGCCGTAACTGCAGGCGCAAATCCGGACCGACCGCCCGGGAGTCCACCACAGCAAAGGACAGGCCCTCTGACAGTTTGCTCAGACTCGCCGAAAACAGCGGCCGGGTGGCAGCCCCCAGCAGTACAGGCGCCTGATAGAGCCACAATTCATCGACCAGGTTCATCTGTAACAGAGTGGCTGCCAGGGTAGCGCCAGGCTCTGCCCAGACCTCGTTGTAGGCTTGCTGGCCCAGCCAGATCATCACCGCGGTCAGATCCAGACGCCCGTCTGCATCGCGTGGCATGACCACAAGGCGGGCGCCGGCCTCTGCGAGGGCTGCCTTGCGCTCTTTGGGGGCCTCATTACCATGCAATACCCAGGTCTTGCCGGGCAGGGAAAGCATTTTAGCAGTAGCCGGTGTGTTCAGGTGGGTATCCAGGATCACCCGGTCCGGCTGCCGGTCGATGCCTTCCAGGCGAACCGTCAGGCTGGGGTCGTCTGACCGAACAGTGCCGGCGCCGGTCAGAATGGCGCAACGTTCGGACCGGGCCCGCTGCACATCGGCACGAGCAGCCGGGCTGGTTATCCACTGGCTTTCACCACTGGCCATCGCCGTTGCCCCATCGAGACTGCTGGCCAGTTTGAGCGTCAGCCAGGGCCGGCCGGTGCGCATGCGTTTCAAAAAACCGCGATTCAGGGCTTCGGCATCCTGGCTCAGTACGCCGGAGCGTACCGCCACACCCGCTGCCTCAAGCAGCGCAAGGCCCCGGCCGGCAACCTTGGGGTTAGGGTCTTCGATGGCGCAGACAACACGCGCGACCTTCGCGTTTATCAATGCCTCGGCACAGGGCGGCGTGCGGCCGTGATGACTGCAGGGTTCCAGCGTCACATAGGCAGTGGCGCCACGCGCCCGATCACCTGCTGCCGCCAGAGCATGCACCTCGGCATGGCCGGTACCGGCCAGCACGTGGTACCCCTCACCGACGTTCTGGCCATCGCGGACAATAACGCAGCCAACCCGTGGATTGGGCATGGTCGTGGTGACACCGCGGGCTGCCAGCCTCAGCGCATGTGCCATCCAGAATTCGTCAGACTGAGTCTCCGTCACACTATCCTCATTCGGTCCGCTTTTTTTCGAGCCGGTCAATTTCACTTCTAAATTCGTTCAAATCCTGGAAACTCCGATAAACCGACGCAAACCGAACATAAGCAACCTGGTCCAGCTCACGCAGTTCATTCATCACCACCTCGCCCAGCCGGCGTGACGGCAACTCACGCTCACCGGTTGCCCGCAGGCTTTGTTTGATGCGCGCCAGCGCCGCCTCGACCTCCTCAACACTGACCGGTCGTTTTTCCAGTGCCCGCTGCAGGCCGGCACGAAGCTTCATTTCGTCGAAGGGTTCACGGTTGCCGTTTTGTTTGACAATGCGCGGCATCACCAGCTCGGCCCCTTCATAGGTGGTAAAACGCTCGCCACACTGAAGGCATTCGCGACGACGCCGCACCTGCTCCCCTTCGGCAACCAACCGGGAATCGATGACCTTGGTGTCTTGTGCTTTACAGAATGGACAGTGCATCGGTTAGAACTCATTCGGACAATAAGGAAGGACGGTGTCTGAACCGTGTTTCAAGCCGCTAAAGTGTACTCTGCTACCGACTATTTGGCGACACGCCTACTGCTACAAAATCGTTGACTTTTTAAGAAGCTGATAACCACGCGGGTTCCGGAGAAGGTGTTTATTCACAAAATCGAATGCACTCAAAACGGGCACAGCGAACCAGGCCACTTGACCAGAAAACAACCAGAACATGACTATAACTGATTGTTTTTATTAGTGTTTTTTTAATGTGTCTATTTTTTAACCAAGCCCGGGTAACATGACTGTCATGCCGATTCGGGACAGCTGTAAAGAGTATACCCACAGACTTATCCACAGTAACTGTGGGCACCTTAGTGGAAGCCAGAGCCCATCAGGCCGGGCATAAAAAAGGGGCGCCAATGCACCCCCTGAACTTAAGTTCGATAGTTACAACAAATACCGCAAAAATACGGCACCTGTCTTTAACCGCCAGCCGGCAAACTCGCATAGTAGGCAGCCAGATTGGCGATATCCTGCTCCGACAGTGGCGTCGCAATGCCCCACATCACCGCCGCATTGGCCCCCTGGCGTTCCTTGGATTTATAAGCCGCCAGCACATTGGCCAGGTACGCCTCTTTCTGACCCGCCAGATTCGGGTAAATGGGCACCGCCGAGATGCCATTAGCTCCATGGCATGCCGCACACACGGCTGACTTGGCCTGACCGGCCGCCGCATCCCCTTCAGCCCAGGCACTCGCTGCCGCCAGAGCCGCCACACCCACCAACATCGCCTTTACAGATTTCTTCATCAGTACTCTCTCTTATTGCCTGAGCGCTCTATCACTGCGCTGGTTGAAGGTATTCTTGTTGTGCTACCGAGCAGGGTCGCCACTCGGGCCAGTCTTCGCGCCGGACACCAAGTCATTCGATCCGGCCCCTGGCACTCCCGTGATTGCCTGCCCTACTCCTAACCCCAATAAAAAGGCCAAATATGACGCAATTTAGCGACAGCAATGCTCCAAACCTAGAACCCGGTCACCGTTTCGAACTCAGTAAAGCATACAATGACTTTACCTTCATACCTTGATGTAGAGCATGCTTACCATGTCTGATCGCCCTTACTTGCTGTCTAAGGCGTCTACCCTGGCCATTTCAATGACCGCCCTCTTGCTGGCTGCCTGTGGCCCTGAATCCAATAGCCGATACGGCGATCAGTACTGGGACCCCTGGACCACCAAAGACACCTTCGACCCCATTGTGGCCCCCGAGTTTTCCGTAGAATTCGTCAGAACCAGTGCAGAAGGTGAGGACCCTGAAGTGTACGAGGCGATGATTACTCTGGATGCCAGCGAAACCTACGAACGACTCTATGCCTACAGCTGGGGCTTTCAGCGCGGCAACAAGGAACGTGAAACCTTCAGCTCACTCGGGGCCAGCAGTGATTTGCAGCTGGTCTATGCTGAAGACCCCGATGACCCGGGCAACGATGAGCGCCTGGAGGCAACAGTACCGGGCGATTACCGCATGTTTCTGATTGGAGAATCCGACGGGCCACTGGGCAAAGTGACTTTGCGCTTCGACGATATGGCGTTTGCACTGCCTGGGTGTCAAACAACCTTCGAATATTATGAAGATAACATCGACGATACGCTGGAAGGGTGCGCAGAATGTCACCAGAGAACTAGAGCGGGGATGGACGACCCTTTACAACCGGGAGACTACCTGCGGTTGCCAACCAATAATTATAATGTTCGTCGGGAAAATTTTCTGGAGCACGTAAACTCGAGAATCGACGAAGACAACCTTAGTTTGCCAAATTGGATAGTTAATCCTAGCCACCCAGGAAATGGAACCATTAGCGAAAATTCAGCAGCTTATCAGAGCATTGTAGAGTTCATAGATATGCTTGAAATCATCAAATCCGAAAACAGCACGATATCGAGTGCGAACAACTCAGGTGGAGACACGATTCCAGAAAATTACTGTGTCACCAAACCTGCTGGTTTTACATTTACCGCTGAAGAGTAACTGAGACCCCCAAACCAAGTGCTGGCTGCCGGGTAGGCCTGGCCGGGGTAGTCCGCAGCAGGGATGCTGCGGTCTAGGCTCCATGGAAGGATCTACGCCGACCCCGGCAAGGCCTACCCGGTAGTCAGCACGAACTCCAGGCACTCAATCAACCCAGCCTCAACAAACCACCACATTGACCGCGAGACCACCCTGGGCGGTTTCCTTGTATTTAGAGGCCATGTCTTCGCCGGTCTGGCGCATGGTTTCGATCACCTCATCGAGCGATACACAGTGATCGCCCGGTTCCCGCAATGCGATGCGTGCGGCCTGTATGGCCTTGACGGCGCCAAAGGCATTACGCTCTATGCAGGGCACCTGAACCAACCCCCCGATGGGATCGCAGGTCATGCCCAGGTGATGTTCCATGGCGATTTCCGCCGCATGCTCAGCCTGGGCCGCCGTACCGCCCATCACTTCAGCCAGACCGGCCGCTGCCATTGAACTGGCCACGCCAATCTCACCCTGGCAACCCATCTCGGCTGCGGAAATCGACGCATTGCGCTTGTAGAGCCAGCCAATGGCAGCCGCCGTCATCAGAAAGCGTCGCTCATCGTCTGCGTTTAATCGGGGCATATGATGGTGAATGTAAGCCAGTACCGCAGGGATCACACCGGCTGAACCGTTGGTGGGCGCCGTGACCACCCGACCGCCTGCCGCGTTTTCCTCATTGACCGCCAGCGCATAAACACTGACCCAGTCGATTACACCAAGCTGGTCTGCTTCGGCCTGCTTGCGCAGCGAGCGGGCCATGCGGGCCGCACGACGCTGTACCTGAATACCGCCCGGCAAAGGACCTTCCAGATCCATCCCCCGGTTCATGCAACTGACCATGGCCTCATTGATGTGATTGGCCCAGGCTAAGACGTCCTCTTCCGAACTCCCCAGCCCCACTTCATTGGCCAGAGTGATGTCGGCTATGGTCAGATTGTGGGTCTCAGCCTGATGCAGCAACTCAGTTGCGTTGAAGAAGGGGTAAGGCCTTTGGTCCGGAAACTCGGTCAGCAGGTCGCGCTTGGCTGAGTTTTTCGCCAGTTCGTTGGCGATGGCGCCCCCACCCACTGAGTACCAGGTTTCACTGAGCAGTACGATGCCGTGCTCATCTTCAGCGGTAAAACGCATGCCGTTGGGGTGTTCGGGCAGAAAAATATCGGTGAAAAAGCGGACGCATTCCCCCATGGTGAAACGCAACACCGGCCCGCCAGGCAAAGGCAGCCGCTCATCTGTTCTCACCTGCAAAAACGTATGGTCCGCCACTTCGGGATCGACGGTTGCGGGATCCAGCCCGCACAGACCCAACACAACCGCTTTATCAGTGCCATGGCCAATACCGGTCAGCGCTAACGAACCATAGAGATCCGCTCGAATCTGCACCACCGCGTCCAGCTTGCCCTGCTCTTTCAGGTGTTGCACAAAACGTTCGGCGGCCCGCATTGGGCCAAGGGTGTGTGAGGAAGACGGCCCCAGGCCGACTTTAAACAGATCCAGTACTGAATAGGGTTGCACGCTGTCATCTCCGCCGATTGGGTCGAGCCCATCTAAGGTGACCCAGACCCTTCCGGAGGGCAATGCACCGGCGTTAATTAGCCGACCATTGCATTGTCCCGACGATTTTACAGCGCTTTATGGCAACCCGGTGGCTGGCCAGCTTAACCCGTCACCGGGGGTGGCACTTCAGGCGGCAACCGATGGTTGCGATCCTGACTGAGAATGACACCGACAAATACCAACCCAATGGCCAGCCACTGGCTGAGCACCAATCGTTCACCGAGCAATAGCATGGAAAACAGCAGAGTGAATACCGGTAACAGGTTGGTGTAACCGGCAGCAACTGTCGCCTTCAAATGCGTCAGCGAATAATTGTAGAGGCCATAGGCACCCAATGTAATGATCAGACCCAGATAGATCAGCAGACCAAAGGTCGACAGGGAAATCTGTTCCGGCCACGGCGATGCCAGTGCCAGCGGAAAAAAGAACAGCGTGCCGACAAACGACTGCAGGGCGGTCAGCAGAAAGGCGGAATATCGCCGTGTCAGATGCTTGACCAGCAGGGTATAACCAACGGCACTGACCATGGCCAGAAACTCCAGGAAGTTCCCCAGTAACGCATTGGGCGCTTGCTCACTGTCTTCCCCGGTCAGGGTCATCCAGACGACACCGACTACCGCAATCCCAAACCCCAGCCACTGGCGCCAGCCGCTGCGCTCTTTCAGAATAAAGAAAGCGGCGATGGCCACCATCAATGGCAGCATGGCGGTAATCATTCCGGCCTGACCGGCGCTGGTATAGCGCAGCGCCTGAGCTTCGAAGATGAAGTACAGGCACGGCTCGAACAAGGCCATACCCAGCAGGTATTTCCAGTCACCGGCCTGATACACAAAACCGTGTCGCAACCAGGGCCAGACGGTCAGAAAGGCCACCGCACCAATCGCCATACGCATGAAAATCACGATCATCGGCGACAGATCATACACTGCTAGCTTCAGGGCAATAAAGGAACTGCCCCACAGCAGCATCGCTAACAGCAACGCCAAATGGCTGCGTAACACCAGGTTATCCATCGTCTGTTCATTCCTTAATACTGGTAACTTGAACGCTTCAGTTTAACTGCAAAGGGTTAGCACCGGACGTGAATTAAGAATCACCTACAAAAAAGGGAGGCCGTTGGCCTCCCTTTTTCCATTGCTGGAGCAGCGAATCAGCGATATACCGGCAGCTTGGCGCAAATGGCCAATACCTTAGCCTTCACCTCGGCGATTGCAGCGCTGGCATCGCCTTTTTCCAACCCGTCGAGTACGTCGCAGATCCAACCCGCCAATTCACTGGCTTCGGCTTCTTTAAAGCCGCGGCTGGTGATCGCCGGGGTACCGATGCGCAAACCCGAGGTCACGAAGGGGGAGCGCGGGTCGTTGGGTACGGCGTTCTTGTTGACGGTGATGTTGGCGTCGCCAAGGGCGGCGTCGGCTTCTTTACCGGTGTATTCCTTGCCGATCAGGTCGACCAGGAACAGATGGTCATCGGTACCGTTTGAGACAATGTTGATGCCGCGCTCGATAAAGACACTGCACATGGCCTGTGCGTTTTTGACCACCTGACCCTGATAGGCTTTGTAATCATCCGACATGGCTTCTTTGAAGCAGATCGCCTTCGCCGCGATGATGTGCATCATCGGACCACCCTGGCTTTCCGGGAAGACCGCAAAGTTCAGCTTCTTGTTCAGCTCTTCGTCTTCACGCGCCAGAATCAGGCCGCCGCGTGGGCCGCGCAGGGTCTTGTGAGTGGTGGTGGTGACCACATCGGCAAACGGTACCGGGCTCGGGTAAACCCCGGCAGCTACCAGGCCAGCCACGTGAGCCATATCAACCAGCAGGTAAGCACCCACCTCATCGGCAATGGTGCGGAAACGGGCCCAGTCAACGATGCGGGAATAGGCCGAGAAACCGGCGATGATCATCTTCGGCTTGTGTTCGCGCGCCAGAGCTTCCATTTGCTCGTAGTCGATCTCGCCAGTGTCGGCGTTGAGACCGTACTGCACGGCATTGTAGATGCGGCCCGAGAACGAGACCGAAGCACCGTGCGTCAGGTGACCACCGTGTGCCAGGCTCATGCCCAACACGGTGTCGCCCGGCTCGCACAAGGCCATGAAAACAGCAGCATTGGCCTGTGAACCGGAATGCGGTTGCACGTTGGCGTAGCCGGCACCGAACAATTGCTTGGCGCGTTCGATGGCGAGGTTCTCAACCACATCGACGTGCTCACACCCGCCGTAGTAACGCTTACCCGGGTAACCTTCGGCGTACTTGTTGGTCAGTTGTGAGCCCTGCGCCTGCATGACTCGTGGCGAGGTGTAGTTTTCTGAGGCAATCAGCTCGATGTGCTCTTCCTGACGCTCGCGCTCCGCTTCCATGGCATGCCAGATGTCGGCATCAAAATCGGCGATGGTTTGGTTTTTCTCAAACATGTCACTCTCCACAAGTATAGATGGGCTGCCGATACCGACCCCGACCCGGGTCGCAACAACTCAATAATCACTGACTGAAACTGACCGCAAAGACAGCTTTAGATCAAGGATCTCAAGGGTTTCAGAGGGCGGCTATTGTACCTAAAGCGAGGCGGTTTCCCACCGCTGGGGCGGAAAATTGATCAAACAAAGACCAAAAAGTCAGCCATTCCATGGCAACCTGAATGGACTGACTTCCGGGAAGTTAATCGGCGGACAGCGATGCTGCCATGTCGTCGGGCTCGACCACTACGCCTTCATCATCCTGGCTCGGAAACACCGCCAGAGCAATGCCATCGGCCTGCAATCCGGGCAACCAGCGTTGCTCCCAGGCAGCGGCATCAATGGCAATAGGGGTGCAATCAGCCCAGTCACCGTTAACCCAGGCTTGGGCAAACTCGGTATGTGGCCAGACGGGCAGGCAATCCTGACCATCACTGGACATCAGGACCGTGCCCTGGTCGCTGCGCAGGGACCAGATGCTCTGGCCCGCCTGCAACAATTCGATCAGGTAATCATAACGCTCAGCGGCGGACAGTGCCTGAAGGTCTTGAAACTCTTCCGGGGAAAGGGAGTGGGTCATGTGCAGAACTCTGATGGACGAATGGAAAACGGTCAGTGTTCGCCGCCAATGGGCATCTCCACTGAAAGGCTGGCCATAGTAGCAGCACGCCTGAAAAAAGCCATGCCGGAACGCAGGACGAAAAAAAGGGCCGCACTTGGCGGCCCTTTCCATACTAAAGGCACTGAGTCGTTTAGCGACGAACGACCGACAGACCCGGGTTAAAGTTGGAAATGTTCAGCGGGCTGTTTTCCTGAATGAACTCAACCATGACATCCGCGTCAACAAAGCCGGTGTTCACATAGTTCGGGTGATCGGTAAGTACCGGGTAGCCATCACCGCCGGAAGCCATAAAGGCATTCACCGCAAGACGATAGGTACCGTTCGGATCAATTTCCCGACCGTTGACAATGGCCCGCGTTACTTCACCGTTGTTGATGCGCAAGTTAACGCCATCAAACTGAGCAAAGGCGCCACTGCCTGCCTGCTTGGAAGCGGCCACGTCGAGGTAGTCCAGCAACTCGGAACCGCTCAGATCGACATAGGACACCATGTTGCCGAAGGGCTGCACGGTCAGCACGTCTTTATAGGTGAGCTCGCCACCGTCCATGTCGGCACGGATACCGCCGGAGTTCATGACGGCCACGTCAGCCTGGGTTTTTACGCGCTGGGCGCGTGCGACCAGCACACCAAGATTGGTTGGCTGGTTACGGACGACACTGCGGTCACCAATGAAATCACCATTTGCGGAACCGATGACGGTATCAAGCGCAGCACTGCCTGCTTGCTGGTATGGTGCCAGCATGGCAAGCATTTCCAGGTTCTGGGCAATTTCCGGACGCAACAGTTGGTCGTCTTCTTTCAGGTTGACCGGAATCAGGTCGTATTCGTAGTTGACGATTTCACCATTGCGAATGGTCAGGTCCAAACGGCCAACGTACTTGCCCCACTCATGAGCCTGCAAAATCAGCGTGTTATTCACAACATCGGGTTCGAACAGTGGATTCTGGCTGTGACCACCGACAATCACATCGATACCGTCGACATTGCGCGCCAGTGTCACGTCACCCGGAGCGTTGCCACCGTAGTTGCCATTGGCATAGTGACCCATGTGAGTGACGGCAATAACCAGCTCGGATTTGGCATCCAGCTCGGGAATCAGCGTGCGACCGACCGTGGACGGGCTCAGAAAGTCGAGGTCACCGATGTACTCGGGGTTGCCAATTCTAACCGTATCTTCGGTGGTAAAACCGACAACGGCGATGCGGTTGCCCTGGACGTTGAACATTTCATAGGGTTCGAACAGCGCTTTTCCATTGTCTTTGTAGACAATGTTGGCCGACAGGAACGGGAAACCGGCCCAGTCTGCCTGCTGCATCAGCACGTCGCGCGGGTTATCGAATTCGTGGTTACCCACGGCCATGGCGTCGTATTCAAGCATGGCCATGCCTTTAAAATCGGGCTCGGCATCCTGTAAATCCGATTCAGGCACACCGGTGTTGATGTCGCCACCAGACAGCAGCAGCACTTCGCCACCTTCAGCAGCCACTTCAGCACGAATGGAATCGATCAGGGTTTTACGGGCCGACATACCGTATTCGCCGTCGCTGTTGCGCCAAAAACGGCCGTGGTGGTCATTGGTATGCAGGATGGTCAGTTGATAGTCGGTGTCCGGCTCGTAGCTCGGACCCATCATGGCGCAGCCGCTAAGGAGGACGACCGTCAAGCCCAGCGAGGCAGGTACTAGCGTTTTCATGTTTGAGTCTCCTTTCATTCTTTTTTTGGCAGGACCTGACCTTTTGGTCAACCCTGAATTTCCACTTTAACCCGTTCTTTGGCAAACCGAAACCCGAAAATGACGGCTTTGTTACCAGGCCTCAGAACAGTGCAAAGCATTCAGTCTGTAGCCCCAATGCAGTGCTGAACCCCGGCAATGGATGACCCCGTGGGTGATCCCCTGTCGGGCACTCGCCCCAGGCCAGAGCCGTGGTGTACGATCATTCTGTTTGTGCTGTTGGGTTGCAGCAACCAGAGTGCCGGGCCGCCTCCAGAGTGTAGGCAAGAACCCCGCCAGCGCCAGGGAGGCTAACCCCCTTTTATGTCAGCCTGGTGACAACGGACTACGGCCCGGAGCTATGTACATCAGAGGTGAGTTGCGAGTGCCTGCTTGTGTGACCGGCTAAGTTTGCGCACAACGGCTTCCCGCTGGCCGGCATGGCTGCGATCACGACAGGGCTCCTGGTAAACGAGAATGACCGGCCGGCGCGGCCGCGTATAGCGGGCTCCTCCAACCAGTTCACCATTGTGCTGGCGCAGCCGGCGCTGCGGGTCAGTGGTGATGCCCGTATAAAAAGTGCCATCACAGCATTGAACCAGATAGACCCACCAGGGTGACGCCTGCTCCGGCTCGCTTGACGCCTGTGTCGGCATGACGGGGGCACCCCTGACGTCAGGAGGGTTGGAGGGACTGTCTACAGGCTTCACGGAGGCACTCGGTGATCAACGGCACATGGTCTTCAGCCCGTTATGGTTACCGGCATGGACGCCGCCGTCAATTAGCGAGGGCTAAATCGTCAATTGCGACTCAGTTTCAAGAAGCAGGGGTTTCCTTCAAACGGTGCTTTACCCTAAACTGCGAGAACTCAATCACAAACTTGCCCAAAATATGGCAGTGAGCATTCACACCCTCCTGATTCAAATCGACACTGACGATGGCCTGGCCCAATTGGCGGCGCTTCAGAAAGCGATTGAGGATGACGCTCGCCTGCTTATTCTGGCTTTCTCCAGCGCACAACCGGACCAACTTGCCAGCCTACTGCCCTGGGTCGAGGCGCTTTGGCCCATGGCTACCGTGGCCGGCGCTTACGGCCCGCAACTGATACACGACGGGAAAGTCCGCGAACAGTCCCTGCTGCTGCAGTTCATGACATTTGAACGTACCGACCTGCGCCTGAACTACCTGCGCTGGGAAGGTGATGAACGGGAACTCGGTGAGCGGCTGTTTGACCCGGTGTGCCGAACCGACAGTCGACTGGCGCTGACGTTTATGAGCGCCGAGCAGGGCGACGTGCCCGCCCTGGCACATTGGGTCAACCGGAAGTATCCGAATCTGGCGCTGATCGGTGGTTGCTGCTCCGCTGATGGCCAGGGGTGGCTCTATACCGATGGTCAGTTTCTGCAGCACCATGCCCTGACCATCACCCTGAGCAATGAAACCCTCGACGTCATGACCCAATCCTACTCGGAATGGCACCTGATCGGTCGAACCTGGAGCGTCACCAAAGCTGTTGGCAATACCCTCTATGAGCTCGACCAGCAATCGGCGCAGACATTGTATGAGCGCTACCTGACCGAGACACTGATCGATAACCGGATGACCAGCCCAGCGCCAGCCGAGGATGTGCATTATGAAAACTTCCCGTTAATGCGCGTCAACGACAAACAGAACACCCTGAGCGCTCCGATACGCCGACTGGATGACGGCGGCCTGATCATGAGCACGCCCTTGCTGGAGGGCGACCGGGTTCGCTTTGCCTACAGCCACCCGTCGATGACATTGGAGCAGGTCAACCGGGGCGCCGAGGCGTTGCATTCGCGGCGTCCCGAGCTGATATTAAGTTTCAATTGCGCCTCCCGGCAACGCTTCGACCGCCGGGAGACCGCGCGGGAACTGCAACCGTTTCAGGCCATGGCCCCGCTCAGCGGGGTCTTTTGCTATGGCGAACTGATGCATGAAAAGGGGCGCACCCAATTGCTGCAACACAGCCTGGTTACGGTCGCCATTGCCGAAGACCCGGCAGTGGAGCGCCCCATGCCGGTGCTGGAACGCCACGCCCTGGCTCCGCTGTTTCGGTTAATACAAGCCTCGGTCGAGGATCTCGACCAAGTCAACCGCAACCTGGAAGATGACATCCGCCGGACCACCCAGGAACTGCTGCGCAAATTCGAAACCGACAGCGTGACCGGGCTGGCCAACCGGGTGGCCCTGTTGCAGTGCCTGCGTGACGACGACCCCTGGCCCATCGTTCAGGTCTGCAGTCTCAAGATCAACAATCTGCGCCAGATCAACAACCTCTATGGGTACAGCGTGGGTGACCAGTTGCTGCGCAGTCTCAGCGCTTCCATCCAAACCGACATCACCGAATTACTGCCAACCACAGCGTTGGTGTTTCGCGGCTCACCCAACGAGTTTCTCGTTGTGGCGCCCGATGCCTGCCCGATGAACAGCTTCTACAAAGGCATGGCCCAGCTCACCGAGCGCATGCAAAACCAGTCGGATCTGTTCAGTGACAAGGTGGTGCAGAACGTATTGCCCATTCTGCTGACCGCAGGCACCGCCCACCGGGCTGAATTGCCTACAGATATGACGCACAGCACGGAAGATTTACTGATCAAGGCCTCCGAAGCACGGCGCCATGCATACCGGCACCAGCTCCCCATCGCCCGGGCAATCGATCTGCCGGGAACCGACCGGGGCAAACGCGACGGGCTGATCTGGCTAAGCCGCATTCGCACAGCGCTTGGCAGTGGCGACATTCTGCCCTATGTGCAGCCGTTGTTTGATCGCCAGGGCCAGGTTCACCACGTCGAGGCGCTGATGCGGGTGCGCCACGAGGGCGTCATTTACAGCCCGGCCAGCTTTCTCGATCTGGTCAAACCGACACAGCTTTACCCGCGCCTGTCGATGGTGATGATCGACGAAACCTTCCGCCTGATGAAGCCACACAACATTGGCTTCACGCTGAATTTTACCGCCCGCGATCTGGCCAATGAGGCCCTGATTGACCGGCTGAAATTCTGGCTCAAGGGGGGCGTTGACGCCGAGCGGGTGACGCTGGAAATTGTCGAATCGGACAGTCTGCGCGATTTCGACCGCTTCACCTATACCCTGCATGAACTGCGACGACTGGGTTGCAAGCTGGCGATTGACGACTTCGGCAGCGCCTATTCAAACCTGGAGCGGGTAATGCGGTTAAAGCCGGACTGGATCAAACTCGACGGCAGCCTGATCCGCCACCTGGTCGACAGCGAGGTCAACCGCATCCTGGTCAAGCGGGTGGTGCAGCTGTGTCAGGACCTGCACATTCGCACCGTAGCCGAACACGTTCACGACGAAGCCACCATGTCGATTCTCATGGGCATGGGAGTGGATTTCTTCCAGGGCTTCTATCTCGCCAAACCGGAACCGGCCGACACCTTCAACGTACTTAAACTGCAACAACCTGGGACCGACTATGAGGAGAGCCTGGCATGAGTAGCGTCAGCACAGGTCAGCACCCTGCTACAGCGCTGGTGGTGGGCGGCACCGGTCTGGTTGGCAGCGCCTTGCAGCACCGCCTGACGCCGGCACTGTTCGACCCGGTCTGGTTACTGACGCGCCGGCCCCAGCCTCAACGCCAGCCCCATTTGCACTGGGTAAACACCGACTTCAAGACCTGGCCCGATGCCTCGGCCATGGATCTTCAGGGCGGCACCCTGTTCTGCGCGCTGGGGACAACCCTAAAAAAAGCGGGCTCGCCCGATGCCTTTGTGGCGCTGGACCGGGACTTGGTGGTCAATACCGCACACTGGGCGCGGGATCTGGGCGTGCGAAATTGCCTGTTCGTATCCAGCCTCGGTGCCAACCCGCAAAGCCGCCAACTGTATCTGCGCACCAAAGGCGAAGCCGAGCAGGAGCTGATCGCCCTCGGGTTCGATCGCCTGGTGATCATGCGACCTTCGCTGCTACTCGGTAACCGCGAAGAATTCAGGCTCGGGGAACGCCTGGGAGCGGCGTTCGGTGCCCTGATCAAGCCGGCGCTGTCTGGTCCCCTGCTGAAGTACCGGCCTGTAGCGGCGGACCAGGTTGCCGCGGCCATGGTCGCTGCGGCCAGCTCACCCGGCCCGGCGATTGATATCTGGGAATCGGAGAGAATCAGTCGGTTTCGCAGCGACTGATCGAGGTCCAGCGCCAATAGGCTTCGTCGGTGCCACGATCACGCAATGTCAGGCAGGTGTCACCCACCAGCAGTTCCCAGTGATCGGCAGCAACAACGGTCTTCTGCCAGTCAGTCTGAGGCAGGGCAAGCAACCTCCGCGTCAACGCCGCCAGCAGCCCTTCCGTCGTTGCCACCAGCGAGACGGCCCCCGGCGTCAGCAACGCCACCGCCTGGTCCGGTTCGGGATGCGGCGTTTGCATCAGATCCTGTGCCAGCAACTGGCGGATGCGGGCCTCCTCCTGCGCCCGCAATCCGGCCTGCTCGAGATCCTCTGCCTGCAAGGTACCGTCGCCCGCCTGCACCGACATCAGCCGTTGCTGCAACCGCTCGGGTGCGTGGGTCTCCCGTTCAAGCCGGTCCTGATAGCGCTGAACACCCCAGACAACCAGCAATAACAACAAAACACCTGATACGGCGGCCGTCAGCCCCCATTTGATTGGTTTGGTCACAGAAATTCCTTTACGTCGGGGTGGAATACCCGCGGAAGTGAAAACAGGGGTCATCATACCAATGAAGGTCGACTCGATCACAGAGCCAGGCACCCTGACTTGCCCGTCCGCCCGGGCTGACGTAGCGTTCGGAACAACGAACACCCTTCAGCATAATAGTCAGGGAAGAAGATGACACTCGCCGTCCTGTACAGCCGGGCCCGCGTCGGGATGGACGCGCCGCTGGTTACCATTGAAGTACACCTGTCGAACGGTCTGCCCGCCTTCAATATGGTTGGCCTGCCAGAAACCGCCGTCAAGGAAGCACGCGACCGGGTTCGCTCCGCCATCATCAACAGTCAGTTTGACTTCCCGGACCGGCGCATCACCGTCAATATGGGACCGGCCGACCTGCCCAAGCAAGGGGCACAGTTCGACCTCGCCATTGCCCTGGGCATACTGGTCGCCAGCAATCAGTTGCCAGCCGACAAAATCGAGGAATTCGAATTCCTGGGCGAGCTGGCACTGTCCGGCGACCTTCGGCCCGGCCCTGGCGCCTTGCCCGCTGCCATCGCCTGCACCGACGCCGGGCGCAGCCTGGTCACCAGCAAAGACAACGCCGCCGAGGCCGCACTGGCCAGCGACAGCGACGTCCGGTACGGCGAACACCTGTTGCAGGTCACCAGCCATTTCAGCGGCCAGAAGCCCCTGCCGCAGGCTCAATATGAGCCAGCCAGCGAACGGCTGCCACAACCCGACCTGGCCGATGTCAAAGGCCAGCACAGCGCCAAACGCGCGCTGGAAATCGCGGCAGCCGGACGCCACAACTTACTGTTTTTCGGCCCACCGGGCACCGGTAAAACCCTGCTCGCCTCCCGCCTGCCGGGCCTGTTACCAGCCCTGAGCGAGCGCGAGGCACTGGAAGTCGCCAGCGTACAAAGCATCTGCGGCCTGCCCCTGAACTGGGGCCAGCGTCCGTTTCGCTCACCTCACCACACCGCCTCGGGCGTCGCACTGATTGGCGGCGGCTCCATCCCACGGCCCGGCGAAGTCACCCTGGCACACCGGGGGGTGCTGTTTCTGGACGAACTGGCCGAATTCCCGCGCACCGTGCTCGACGTCTTGCGCGAACCCATGGAAAGCGGTGAAGTTCACATCGCCCGGGCCGCGCGCCAAACCAGCTTCCCGGCTCGCTTCCAACTGGTCGCAGCCATGAACCCGACTCCCGGCGGCTACAGCCCGGACGACCCGCGCTCGCAACGCTACACCCGCGAACAAATGCAACGCTACCTGGCCCGCCTGTCGGGCCCGTTTCTGGACCGCATCGACCTGCACATCGAAGTGCCGGCCCTGCCCAAGGCGCTGCTGACCCGCAATACCGAGGAGGAATCCAGCGCCGTCGTCCGCGCCCGGGTCGAACAGGCCTGGGCCCGGCAACTGGACCGCCAGGGCTGCGCCAATGCGGAGTTATCCGGCAAGCAACTGGAGCAAGCCTGCCAGTTGGGTCAGGCCGAACAAACCCTGCTCGACTCAGCGCTCGACAAACTCGGACTCAGCGCTCGCGCCTACCACCGCGTACTCAAAGTAGCCCGCACCCTCTCCGACCTGAACGGCCGCCCGACACTGGAGCGCACCGATCTGATCGAAGCGCTCAATTGTCGGCAGTTGGAAAAATTAATGCGGGTTTAGTGGCTTGTTATACTGATTAGCCATAAAGCCGTGCTGGCCACCGGGTAGACCAGACCGGGGCCGGCATAAACCCATCCATGGGGCCTAGACTTCGGCATCCATGCCTCAGACTTCCCCGGTCAGGTCTACCCGGTAGCCAGCACTGGTCTCAGGCTTCTTTCGACTCAGCAAAAAAGCTCGGATCCACGAGCTTAATAGCTCTCAATATCGGTAATGGAGGGCATTGAGGAGGTAAGTGCCGGGTTTGCCTTTGTGGGGGGTAACACAATAAGCAACCACTGACCGAGTGACGGCTACCGGGTAGACCTATCCGGGGTAGTCCGAAGCATGGATGCTGAGGCCTAGGCTCCACGGACGGATTTACGCCGACCCCGGATAGGTCTGCCCGGTGGCTGGCACGCACTCAGGCTATCTTTGGGCGAAACTAAAAAGCCCGCGATCAGCGGGCTTGATGGGGTTTGATCTTTAAATGGGCTAAAAATCGATGTCGTATTCGATGACTACGGGCAGGTGCGGCGAGATTCGAGGCTCGCGCAGAATGCCGACGTCGAGTACAAAGTCGGCAATGTTGGGGGTGATCATCTGGTAATCGAGGCGCATGCCATTGGCCTGGGCTTCATCGAAAGGCCACCAAGTGTGCTGGCGATCCTTGCGGTTCATCAGGCGGAACGCATCGACAAAGCCGATGGGGCCAGTCACCTGGTCCATCCAGGCGCGTTCTTCGGGTAAAAAGCCCGATTCGCGCTGATGAGTTTCCCAGTTGCCCAGATCGATTGAACGATGAGCGATCTGATAGCTGCCCGCAAAGATAAACTCGCGACGCTTGCGCCGGGTTTTCTTCATGTGCTGCTGCAACACCTCCAGAAAGGCCAGCTTGTGTTCAATCTCATCTTCAGTCTGAGCGTAAGGCACGGCAATGGACGCGATGCTCACGTTATTGAAATCGGCCTGAATAAAGCGGCCTTCCAGATCCCATTGCGGCGAGCCCAGCCCGCGAATAATGGCTTTGGGCATAACCCGGCTATAGATGGCAGTACCAGAGTAGCCGTCTTCTTCGGCATCGAAGAAAAAGGCATGGTAGCCCGGCACGTCGAGAAACGCCTCGGGCAACTGATATTCCTTGGCACGGACCTCCTGAACACACACCACATCCGCGTCCAGCTTTTCCAACCATTCGAAAAAACCGCGCTGGGCAGCGTTCACCAGGCCATTTACATTAAGGGTGACGACTTTCATCCTGTCTATCCAGTCAACAAGCGCGCGTATCATATCGGCGCAAACCCGCACTGTCACGGCTTTGAACGGCGATCGCGTCACTGATTTTAAAGGTTTTTCCGGCTTTTACCTTTTGTTGGGGCAAAACCGCCGTATGCAATCGGCATCGAGCCTGTCCCGGTGCCCTGGGACTCACTTTTTTTTATTTTTTGCGCGTTCTGTCATTCTGCTTTTTAATCGAAACGGCCTTTCCGCTATACTGCCGCGCCCAGCGGGAGTCCAAAGCCTCTCGCCAGCAGGTCCGACCGGGCCTCTTTCGAGATCAGCCGATACAAGGGCCTAACACCATGGATAGACCATTTTCGACCGGAAGTACAGCCTCGACCCCTCAATGGCAACAAGATTTCATCCGTTTCGCCATCGATGCCGGCGCCCTGACCTTCGGTGAATTTACGCTGAAATCGGGCCGTGTCAGCCCCTATTTTTTTAACGCCGGCCAATTCCAGACCGGCGAGGCACTGAGTCGGCTGGGCCAGGTCTATGCGCGGGCGCTGGTCAGTTCCGGCCTCGATTTCGACCTGGTGTTCGGCCCAGCCTATAAAGGTATACCGCTGGCCACCACTACCGTTGTGGCATTACAGCGCGATCATGAACGCAACGTTCCCTATGCGTTCAATCGCAAAGAAGCCAAAGACCACGGTGAGGGGGGCCAGATTGTCGGGGCGCCGCTGGAAGGGCGCATCGTGATTGTCGACGACGTGATCACCGCCGGCACCGCCATACGGGAAGTTCAGGCACTGATGCAACAATTCCCGAAGGCGCAACTGGCCGGCGCGGTTGTGGCAATGGACCGCCAGGAAAAAGCACCCGGCGAAGAACGGTCGGCCATTCAGGCGCTTGAAGCCGAGTTTGGCTTGCCTATCATTCCGGTGATTACTTTTAGCCAGGTCATAGACTACGTTGCCACCCAGCCCGATTTCGCCCGGCACCTGGCCGCCGTTGAAGCTTACCGGGCGCGTTACGGCGTGGTGTGATTCAGGATGAATTCAGCAGACTGAACTAAACTGATCAGGAAGCTGGAACCCGTTGACTTGGCCGACCGATGACAACGCTGGAACTTCTAGGCACAATGGAATAATCAGGCTCACCGGTTAACAGGCGTACAGGCGGTGTTTGCCACACCGACAGCCCAGCCCTTGCGGCCCGGTGGCCACCCATGATCTGAATACACACGAGTCAGTATCCTATGTCCAATCGACTGATCGCCCTGTTGCTGACGCTGAGCCTGATACCTCTGGCGGCCGAGGCGCGCCAGTTCTTCCGCTACAAGGATGCCGACGGCCAGACAGTCATCAACAGCAGCATCCCGCCGGAATTTGTCAAAAACGGCTATGAGATCATTGATGACAAAGGCGTTGTGTTACGCGAAGTTGCGCCTCAGCTCAGTGACGAAGAGATCCGCAATCGCCGGGCAGAAGAGCAACGGGTTCAGGAAGAGCGGGTGCGTGACGCCGAGCTGGTCAAACTGTACCGCAGCCCGGGCGATGTTGACCGGGCCATGCGTACCTGGCTGAGCCGTCTGGATATGGAGATCCGGCTGAAAGATAACCGTATCGACATTCTGCGCACTGAGTTTAATGCGCTGCAATCGCAGGCGGCCAATCAGGAACGGGCCGGGCAGGCGGTGGATGCCGAATTGCTGACGCAAATGGCCGACATAGAAGCGGAAATCGCAGAGTATCAGGCTGAAATCGATCACGTTGAAGCGCGCAAAACCGAAGCCCGGGAAGACTTCGCGGCTGATCGCGAACGCATGGAAATCATCTACGAACGCCTGAACGGCCGCCCCTGGGAAGACACCAGCGCTTCAAACTAGGGCGTTACTGCAAAATGCCCTAGTAATGGTATTTCAACACCAGGCCATGAAAATTCTGGCCATTGTTGGGCTTCTCGATACTGCCGTTGGAAATGTGCTGATAACGCCAACCCAATTGCCAGTTCTGATAGACATACCCCACCCCTAAGATCTGACTGAAGTGCCAGTAGGTGCTGTACTGGTCTGGCCCCAGCGAGGTTGAACTGAGATAAGCCGCACCCAGACCCGTTTCCAGCACCGCATGGCCCGGGCCGGCCGGCAGTGACCAGTCAAACAGCGGCGTCAGGTTCGCCATGGGTTGCTCTTCATCTTTATAGGTACTCGACCCCAGGGCCAGTTCCAGCCCAGTCGTGACTTGCAGTGGCCCATAGGTGCGCTCAACGGGCAGTGACCAGTTCAACAACAGCCGGGCGCGTTCCTTGCCGTCGTCCCAGCCGAAATCCAGCCCCGCCTGGCGGGCGTTGACCAGGTTCACCACCAGGGCCGAACCGACCGAGGCACCCACCGCCAGGTTGTACAGTTTGATTTCTTCAGCCAGTACACCGCCTGAGCACAGTGCCAGTGCCGCGCCCAGCCCGATCGCTGGGGAAAAGCCCGTTTGCCTTGCCATTAGCATGGTTCGTTCTGCTCCTTAACTCTTTGATACCACACAGTATACCCGGCCCGGGCGCTGAAGGCGTTGGCCTTAAACCCGAACACCTCCCTACCCGTTCTGACAGGATTCCTATCTGCATCGTCAGGGTGGGCGAGGCCCGGGAGCTCGCGTATACTCCTGTTTTACAGCCACCAAGCCAGTCTTACGCATGAAGCACAGGTCCCTGACATTGCTCGCCGTGATCTTCAGCGCCACCGCGTTGCTGGCTGGCTGCGGGCAAAAGGGTGACCTGTACCTCCCCGCTGACGACGCCCGGACCACCCTCACACTGACTTTGGACACTGACCAGCGACCATGACTCAAACCGCATCACCGACCAAACCCGTCTCTGCCTTCTCCTATCAACAGGGTCAACTGACCGTTGAAGCGGTGCCGCTGATGCATCTTGCCGAGCAGTACGGCACGCCGCTGTATGTGTATTCTCGCACGGCCATCGAGTCCCAGTTCAAACAGTACCTGGCCGGCCTGGGCGAGCACCCGGGGCTGATTTGCTACGCCGTTAAAGCCAACTCTAATCTGGCCGTGCTCGATGCACTGGCCCGGTGTGGTGCCGGCTTCGACATTGTCAGCATTGGCGAGCTGGAACGAGTGCTGGCCGCGGGCGGCGACCCCGCCAGGGTGGTCTTCTCTGGTGTGGCCAAGCAGAGCCATGAAATGCGCCGCGCGCTTGAAGTGGGCATCCATTGCTTTAACGTTGAGTCCGAAGGCGAGCTGGAACGGCTGAACCGGGTCGCCGGTGAGATGGGTACCACCGCCCGCATTTCGTTGCGGGTCAATCCGGATGTCGACGCCCAGACTCACCCCTATATTTCCACCGGTCTGAAACAGAACAAATTTGGCGTTGCCATCGACCAAGCGATACCCGTGTACCAGCACGCCCAGCAGTTACCCAACATAGAGGTCGTCGGCGTAGACTGTCACATTGGCTCGCAGATTCTTAACACAGCGCCTTTTGCCGACGCTCTGGGCCGATTGCTTGCGCTGATTGACGACCTGGCCGAACTCGGTATCCAGATCCGGCACCTCGACCTTGGCGGCGGCCTGGGCGTAAAGTACCAGAATGACGATGTGGAACCCGACGTCGCCGCCCATGTCCACTCCATCGTGACGGCTCTGGGCGAACGGTCGCTGTCGCTGATTCTCGAGCCCGGTCGCAGCATCGTGGCCAATGCCGGTGTCATGCTGACCCGGGTGGAATACCTGAAATACAACGGTGATCATGCCTTTGCCATTCTTGATGCTGGCATGAACGACCAGATTCGCCCGGCACTCTACCAGGCCTGGATGGACGTCAAGCCGGTGGTTGAAGCCCGCCAGGGCACCGATGCCCGCTGGGACCTGGTTGGCCCCATCTGTGAAACCGGAGATTTTCTCGCCAAGGACCGCCGCATGACGCTGGCGCCCGGCGATGTGCTGGCGGTCATGTCGGCCGGTGCCTACGGCATGGTCATGGCCTCGAACTACAACACCCGAAACCGGGCAGCTGAAATCATGGTGCAGGGCAGTGAATCCCAACTGGTGCGCAAGCGCGAGACACTGCAAGATCAACTGCAACTCGAATCACGGTTAAGCTGAGGGTCTATGCGGCTGAAATTCACCAAAATGCACGGTCTCGGCAATGACTTCATGGTCATTGACGGCGTCACCCAGCCGGTTGAGTTCAACGCGGCCGATATCGAGCGCTGGGCCGACCGCCATACGGGCATCGGTTTCGATCAACTGTTGCTGGTCGAACCCCCGACCCGGCCGGACCGCGACTTCCGCTACCGGATCTTCAACGCCGACGGTACCGAGGTTGAAAACTGCGGCAATGGCGCCCGCTGCTTCGCCCGATTTGTCGTGGACCACCAACTGATACACGCCGAGCGCATTCGCGTGGAAACCGCCGGCGGCGACCTCGAACTGATCCTGCACGCCGATGGCCAGGTGACCGTCGACATGGGCCGGCCACGCCTGTCGCCCGACCGCATTCCCTTTGAGGCCGACAATCGGGCCAACCTGTACCCGGTCACCCTGAACGATGGCCGCGAAATCAGCCTGGCTGCTGTCAACATGGGCAACCCGCACTGCGTCATTCGGGTCGACAACGTCGACATCGCGCCGGTCGACACCCTGGGCCCGGAGCTGGAAGGCCACGCCCGGTTTCCACAGCGCGTCAACGTTGGCTTTCTGCAGGTGATCGACACCCATAACGCCCGCCTCCGCGTCTTTGAACGGGGTGTGGGCGAAACTCTGGCCTGCGGCACCGGTGCCTGCGCCGCCATGGTAGCCGGCGTAATCAACCAATGGTTCCAGGACCATGTACGCATCACCTTGCCCGGTGGTACGCTGCTGGTTGAATGGTCCGGTGAAGGCAACGTACTGATGACCGGGCCAGTAGAGACCGTATACGAAGGAGTGATTGGGTGACTGAATCGGTGAATACCGAAACGCTGGACCTGGAGGCGATCGTAACCTACCTGCGTCGCCACCCCCGCTTTTTTGAAGATCATCCCAATCTTCTGAAAAAGCTGCATCTGCGCCATGAAAGCGGCGACGCCATTTCGCTGATCGAGCGTCAGAACCAGATATTGCGCCAGGAAAACCGGCAACTGATCGACCGCCTGAACCAGTTTATCCAGGTGGCGCAGCGCAACGACCGCCTGTTTCTGAAGCTGCAACGGCTGATTCTCGAGCTGCTCCCTGAAACCCGTCTGAATGGCTTGCTGGAACGGTTGCAACGGGGCTTGCAACGCGACTTCGACGTTCATGAAACCACCGTCATCCTGTTTGATCGCGCGCCCGGCGACGGTGATGGATGGCTGCAAACCTCCCGCGATCAGATCGCCGACGCGTTTCCGGCCGTCGTCGACCAGGGCAAAGCGGTCTGTGGCGCACTGGAACCAGCACTGACCCAGTTGCTGTTCGCCAACACTGAAGTCGGCTCCATCGCGCTGGCCCCGCTCACCCGAGATCAGGCGGTCATCGGTGTGCTGGCGCTCGGCCACACTAGCCCGGAGCATTTCCGCAGCGGCACCGAAACCCTGTTCCTGACCCATCTGGCCCAGGTCACCAGCCTGCAGATGGAGCGGACCGAGTAACCTTTCGGAGTCTGGCGTAAAAAGACGCCTCCCAAACCATCAGCTACACTCAAGGCACTGATGTTTCAGCGGCTCTGACGTGGCAGTCTGTTGCCTGTCTACCACCGCACCCTTGCGCAAGGATCTCTGGTTTCATGCGACATCGCTTTACCCGACCCGCTGGACGAATCGCCCTGACCTATCTGGTCATTGCCTTACTGTGGATTGCCTTTTCCGACCGGGCTGCCGAAGCGCTGTTTAATGACTCCCAATTGCTAAACCGGGTGCAGACCATAAAAGGCACTTTATTCGTATTGGCCACGAGCATGCTGCTGTACATTCTGATGCACCGCACCCTGCATAAAATTGAGATTGTCGCCCTTGAAGACAGTCTGACCGGTCTACCCAACCGGCTGGCGTTCACCCGGGAGCTTGCGCAACGCTGCCATATCGGCAAGGACCGTGATCAGCGCTTTACCCTCACCCTGATGGACATCGATCAGTTTACCGATCTCAACGACGAACAGGGCCACGCCCGGGGCGACGAACTGCTCAGGCTGGTTGGCCACCAACTCAGACACCTGCTGGGTAACGACTGGTACATCGCCCACATCGGCGGCGACGAATTCGGGCTCTTGTCGCCCGCCGACCTTAATATCCAGGAAACGCGTGAACGGCTCGACTGGCTGCAACACGCCGTTATGCGACGCGGCAACCACGATTTGATGCTCAGCAACACACTCAGCGCCGGTTCCTGTGAATTCCCCAAGGATGCCCGCACCGGCCAGGACATGCTGCGCCAGGCCGATATGGCGCTGTCTCGGGCGAAACACCAGGGCCGGGACCGCCATTCGTTTTACCATGAAGAGCTGAAACGTACCCTGCTGGAACGCCTGTCGCTGGCAAAAGACTTGCGCGTTGCCATCGAGCAACAAGCCTTTACCCTCGTTTATCAGCCGCAATGGTCGGTGTCGACATCGCAATGGGTGGGTGCGGAAGTGCTGGTGCGCTGGCACCACGCCGAACGGGGCTGGGTACCGCCCGACCAGTTCATTCCGCTGGCGGAGCGTGAAGGTCTGATCCACCGGGTGACCGAATGTGTGGTTGAAAAGGCACTGACGGAACTGAACCGGGCTGGGCTGGGCCGAACATCACTGCCCTCGCTGTCGATTAACCTGTCGCACCTGACGTTGCTAAACGACAACACCATGACGCTGTTGCATCACCTGATTGATCAGCGCACAGCAGATCTGCCCGCAGTGATGTTCGAAATCACAGAGACCGCCACCATGGAAAACCTGGATCGCACCCTGAAAGCCATGCGTAGCTGGCGAGAACGGGGCATCGATTTCTCCATTGACGACTTCGGTACCGGCTATTCCTCGTTGTCCCGGTTGAAGCAGTTGCCGCTGAAAGAACTGAAAATCGATCGGAGCTTCATTATGGACTTGCCCGGCGACCAGAACGACGCCGTCATCACCCAGGCGATTCTGGCCATGGCAAAAACACTGTCGCTGAACGTGGTGGCCGAGGGAGTGGAAACCCTGGAACAATCGGATTTTCTACAAACCCATGGCTGCACCATTATGCAGGGCTATTATTACGCCAGGCCCATGCCCATTCAGGAACTGAACGTTTTGCTCACAGAGTCAGTGGATTCACCGGTAGGCTGACTCGTCGGGGCTCAGATCGAGCGCCATAACCAGTGCATCCTCAACGCCATCAGTCGTCACATAATAACCGCGGCGCTGACCAAGGGTGTCGAAACCCAGTGACCGGTATAGGGAAATAGCAGCCTGATTAGACCGTCGCACTTCCAGCAACAGGCGTTGCTGACCGGATGATCGCTGCTGCGCCAGCCAGCCTTGCATCATCTGCCGCCCCCACCCCTGGCGCTGATATTCACGGGCGACCGCCAGGTGCATCAGGGTGGTTTCGTCCAGAACGGGCTGACTGACGAGAAAACCTACCTTGGCGCCGTCGACGTTGGCGAGCAACACCTCTGAGGCTTGAAGGGCGCGCCGGAGTGCCGATTCAGGCCATGGATGGCGACCGGCCCAGAGATTAATCTGCAACACCCGCTCGATCGACGCTGGGCCTGCCTGAACCAGTTGCATCAGGCAGGCCGGTCGATGGACCGGACCAGCGGCTTGATTCGATGCCAGCAGATCGCCTTTTTCATCGGTTCGTTCAGCATCTGGTACAGGGACGGTAACCCCACCCAGGGCAAATCCCCATATTCACCCTGAGGCTGCTGCCAGCCCTGTAGCTTGGGCATCACCGCGCCAAACGAGAGCATCATCGAGGGTTGATACTGGCGAATGAACTGGTCGAGTTTTTCATCCACGTACACCCGAGCCTGGTCCAGCCCCTGATCCACCTTGCGGTTGGTAAACAGGGGCCATTGCACCACATGATGAGTGCGCACGTCGGCCGCGCCCACCCCGAGTGTAGCCAGGATATTCAGCAGCAACTGCTGGCCGCTGTCGGTCGGCTGGCTGAGGCCCCGAGCCAGGGTATCGGCAATCAGGTAATCGCCCACCACACTCAGCGACAAAGCAAACCGGGGTACCGGGGCCGCCTTGCTGCGCACCACCTGGGGGCCAGCAGGCTCTGCCCCGGGGTCGGCAGCACTGGCTGGCCCAGTTGGGGGTGCCTCAGCCGGTTGTTGCGCAGTGGCGGGCATGGTTTCCGGCACTGGCTGAACCGCCACCGAACCGGTTTCAACGGGCGGTGCTGCGTAATCGGTGTCATCCAGATCAAATACCAGCGGCTCCGGCGCGGCCGGTAGCCGCACTCTGGGGTACCAGCTGTCGATACCCATCGCCGACAGGTACTGCTGGCGACTGGCTTCTGGCAGGGGCGTAAAATCGGTCATACGGTGGTTTGCGGGTGAGGTTTGGCGGGGGCGTTGAGGATAAGGTTCAACGCCTTGATGTAAGCCTTGGCCGAGGCCACTACAATATCGGTATCGCTGCCTGCCCCGTTTACGATGCGCCCTGCCTTTTCCAGACGCACCGACACTTCACCTTGCGCCTCAGTACCTGCGGTAATGGCATTCACCGAATACAGCTGCAACTGAGTGCCGGAATGCACCAGACTGTCGATCGCCTTGAAGCTGGCATCGACCGGGCCGTCTCCGGCGGCGGTGGCCTCGTGCGACTCGCCTTCAATGTCCAGCACCACGGTTGCCAGTGGCGATTCGCCCATCACGCTTTGGCTGACCAGATGTTTCAGTTGAATCCGGTCGGGTACGGCGGTGTCCTGCTCGACCTGAGACATGAGAGCGTGCAAATCTTCGTCGAAAATGTCGTGTTTTTTATCGGCTAGCGTCTTGAAGCGGGTAAAGGCGTCGACCAGATCGGCATCCGATTCAAACTGGTAACCGAGGTCGACCAGGCGGGTTTTGAAGGCATTGCGACCCGAGTGCTTGCCCAGCACCATGCGGTTGGCGTTCCAGCCGACCGCTTCGGCCGACATGATTTCGTAGGTTTCACGGTGCTTGAGCACACCGTCCTGGTGAATGCCGGATTCGTGGGCAAAGGCATTGGCCCCGACAATGGCTTTGTTCGGCTGCACCGGGAACCCGGTCACCGAAGACACCAGCCGGGAGGCCGGAACAATATGCCGGGCGTCAATACCGGTATCGACCGGGAACAGATCCTGACGGGTGCGCACCGCCATCACGATTTCTTCCAGCGCGGCGTTGCCCGCACGCTCGCCCAGGCCATTGATGGTGCACTCAACCTGGCGGGCGCCCTGCAACACGGCTGCCAGGGAATTGGCCACGGCCAGTCCCAGATCATTGTGACAATGCACCGAGAACACCGCCTGGTCGGCATTGGGTACGCGCTGCAGGATGTCGTGAATCAGTTGGCCAAACGCCTCGGGCACTGCGTAGCCGACGGTGTCTGGGATGTTGATGGTGGTTGCCCCGGCGGCAATGGCCCGCTCGATGATGCGGCACAGAAAATCCAGCTCACTGCGCCCGGCGTCTTCACAGGAAAACTCGACATCGTCCGTGTACTGGCGGGCTTTGGTCACCGCCCGCACGGCTTGCTCGACCACCGCATCCGGCTGCATCTTCAGCTTGTATTTCATGTGGATGGGCGAGGTGGCGATGAAGGTATGAATGCGTGCCCGCTCTGCGCCTTCAAGCGAGCCGGCTGCCGCTTCAATATCAGCGTCAAGCGCCCTGGCCAGAGAACACACTGTGCTTTCCCTTACCGAGCGGGCAATGGCGTTAATGGCGTCGAAATCGCCTTTGGAGGCGGCGGCGAAGCCAGCTTCGATGACGTCAACCCGCATCTTCTCCAGCGCCCGGGCAATGCGGACCTTTTCGTCCCGCGTCATGGATGCGCCAGGGCTTTGCTCGCCATCGCGCAGGGTGGTATCGAAGATAATGAGATTGGAAGTCGGGGCAGTCATGGCAACACTCCGGTCGGCCGGTTTACAGACCGCTAGTGTACACCAGAATCGCCCCGGGCCTCATCGACTGGCGCGCTTTTTAACTCGTTGTCGTGGCGTTCCGTTGCCAGGCATCTTCACACAAATCGAGCAGTGATTGCCGGGTCTCAAACGATTCACGGGTCCAGAAGAATGGATAGACCTTGCGTGCTTTCCGGTCAAACCAGAATTCGCCGGCGCGCAGTGCTTTGCCCTCGGCCAGACACCAGTAGATGGTATCCGCCCCTTCCTCGCTGGTACGCAACCGGTCGCCCATTTTATTGGAAAACCCGGGTAAGGCTTCACGCAGGGCCTCGGTGCCTACCCAGCCCGGATGCGAGGCGGAAAAGGTGTAGTTTGGAAATTGCCGGGCCAGTTCCTGGTTCAGAATAACCTGGGCGCGTTTGGCGTTAGCATAGGACTTAACCTTGTCGTAAGGTCGCTGCTGCCAGCACAAGTCGCCCAGTTCCAGTTTCTGCAAGTACATCCCGCCGCTGGCGGTCAGATGAACTGGCGCCCCTTCGGGCAAAAGCGATTGCTCGATGCAGCGGCGAATCAACAGGTAGTGGCCGACAACCTGGGAGGCAAAGATCACATCGTATCGGTCTTCAACCAGCATCAGCTTGTCGGGCATGCCTCCGGCGTTGCACACCAGGGCATCGAGTTCGGGCAGCGGTTGTGACAACACCTGATCAAACCGGGTCATGTCGAGCTCGATAAACTCTACACCGAGCTCGGCCAGACCCGACTCGTTGAATTTACCTTTTCCCCGGCCGGTCACCAGCACCGTCGCACCTGCAGCCGCCAGCCGCTGCGCCAGTGCCGCCCCAATACCACTGGTGCCACCGGTGACCAGCACTCGCTTACCCGCCACCCGCGCGTTGTCTATTTCACTGAAGTGCCGGGCATGCCGCTGATAACCGGTCCGGTCAAATGAATAGACAATGCTGTAATCCTTCAGGGTGTCGAACATGCTGTCTTTCTCGCTCGTCGGGTTAAAGTGGTTGCCCTACTTTACGGACCCGGGCCCACCGTGGGTCACTTTCCAGACTAGCAGCAATTCACACCGGAAGGTGACCTTGTTATGGTGAGCGCACACTTGAACATCAGGAGGCTCCACCATGACAGAGGCCTACACACCGGTTGAATGCAAGTCTGAACTGGCCGCGCTGAATACCGATCTGGCGTTCCCCTGGGAACTCGAAGACGACAAGCTGACCAAAACGTTCACCTTCTCGAATTTTGTCACCGCCTTCGGTTTTATGACGCAAGCGGCCATCGTGGCCGAGAAGAGCAACCATCACCCGGAATGGTTCAACGTGTATAAAACGGTCAAAGTACAGCTGACCACCCACGATGCCGGCGGCATCTCGGAAAAGGATTTTGACCTGGCCCGGCGTATGGAAAAACTGGCCACCGGGCAACGCTGAGATGGGGCTGACCTTGCACCTTAATTGCCTCGGCGAGATTGTCGAAGGCAATTATTACCGCGGTTACTGCCTGCTCAGTGAAGACCCCGATGAACCCGGCGCCCTGTTCCTGGTGGTCTACGCCGAACCGGACCGGGCCTCCGACGTCCTGTTGAGCGAGTGGTTTCCGTCGATTCAGGCCGTCAATCACTTTGCCCGGGATCAGAACTGGTCGATTGAGTGGCGTCAGTAACCGGCTCACACGCTTGGGGCCGGGTGTCGCAAACAGCTTCGGTAGCAATGCGCACATCGACCAGATAAAACAAGGAATCGAGCCCCAGACTGATGCGCCCCAGGTTGTGAAACACCAGCCCCAGAGCAATGTCCTCAGCGCTGTACCGTCCTGCATCAGCGGCAAACTGCTGGGCGGCGGCCCCCGGTTCTTCGTCACCCAGCAATTGCATTAGCCGCCCGATCCCGCCGTGGTAGGCCTGTACCAGCAGCAATGAATAAAGCTGTTCACGCTGGGCTTCCGGCAAATGCCCAAAGCGCTCATCAAAAACGGGCCTGAGGTTCCGGTCGTTTTGCTGATAGAGCCTGACGGCACAATCGACCTGTGCCATGCGGTGCAGGTGAAAACGTTCATCAATTTCGCAATCGGCCAGCACTTCCGGCCGCAATTGCAACAAGCCGACAGCCCGGGCTGCGGAAAAGCTCTCTTTGCGGGCGCCGCTTTCTATCAGAATCTGACCAGTAAACGCCTGCACAACCGCCTCACCTGGCTGATACCCCTGGCGCTCAGCCTTGTCGTTGAACACTTGCCGGACCAGCTCAATCAGCGGGATCGGCTCGTCCTCGGAGCCGGCCACCATGCCATCCCAGGTGCCCCACACCCGGTCCGCCGGGTCGGTTCCCAACAGGCGATCAATGGCGGCGCTCAAATCAACGTGAGGCTGGTCACAGCGCAGTGCAAAGGGATAGCCCGTTTCCGTAGCCGACCCTCCGATCCACCGGTGTACCCGGTCATCCCGGTAAAGAATTTCCCGAATACGATTGAGTCGTTGCTGATTTTCAGCAACCGTATCTTCGTTCTCAAACCAGGTCAGGAAGCGGCCGCGCTGATCGAACAGGATATGCCGGTCCGGTTGCTCGCAGTAACTTTGCTCGAGCAACACCCAACGTCGGATGATGGATATGTTCTGGTAAAAGCCATCGCTGAATACGTAAGGTGTATCGCGAATCACCTGCAACCAGGGCGCGGGCGGCTGAGCGGTATCCGATTCAGCGTGCAGCATGCTGGCAGCAAGCACCATCATGATGCCAAACAGCCACCGCCTTAATACCCAACAAGAACCTTCTCGCATAACACGCTCTCAAACCAGACAGACTGATCAGTCTACTCAAGACGGCTGTGGTTGCCAGCGCCTACCAGCAACCCGGTAGCGTTCGTGCATACCTATTCCGATCGCGCAAAAAAAACCCCGGCACGGGCCGGGGTCAATCGAGTGTACATCCTTACTCACTCACTGGGCTGTCACGAAATCGCTGTAGATGCCGTTGCTGTCGAACGTGGCCACCTGAAACTCATAGTCAGCGCCGGGTAAATCTTCAATCAGATACTGGTCGGTCCCCGCGTCGTCGATGACCAGTGTGACGTAGTCTTCAGTACCGGTTTCGCGGTAACGAATTTCATAGCCACCGATTTCATCCAGACTCAGTGGGTCACCATTGGCGCGCTCCATCGGCACACTCCAGTACAAGGTTACCGACAAAGTATCTGGCTCTGGTTCTGGCTCGGGCGTTGGTTCGCTCATTACCAGGGTTACCGTTGAATGGGCAACCACCGTACCATTGACGCGAACCGTCAGGGTGTTGGTTCCCTCCTGCAACTCGTTCAATGGCAAGGCATTGGCTGAGTCGTAATTGCCACCGGCAAAATCGTACGGATACACATCGTCTTCGCCAAACCAGCCGCCGTTGACATAGAACTCTACGCGGCCCGCGTCAATATCATTGGTTGTCAGTGTCAGGAAGTAGGCTTCGCCTTCCATCAACGTCAACCCTTCTACTTCCTGACCGTTGCTACGCGAAGCTTCCAGCGAATAGTCCAGCGAGTAGCTGATTGGCTCCGGTTCCGGAGTCGGCTCTGGTTCCGGCGTCGGTTCTGGTTCCGGGGTCGGTTCTGGTTCCGGCGTCGGCTCCGGTTCCGGGGTCGGCTCTGGTTCCGGCGTCGGTTCTGGTTCCGGGGTCGGTTCTGGTTCCGGGGTCGGTTCCGGTTCCGGGGTCGGTTCCGGGGTCGGCTCTGGTTCCGGGGTCGGTTCCGGTTCAGGCGTCGGCTCATTGCTGTCTACCACAAAGCGAGAAGTCGCCACTATTTCTCCGTCGACGCGAGCCAGAACGATGTTTTCACCGGGTTCAAACCATTCCATATTCTGAATATTGGCCGCAATATTATTGCCACCATTCAAATCATACGGATAACTTGAATCGGCGTTCATCAACACATCGTTAACATAAAACTGGACGACGCCAAGCGCCGCGTCGTTCGACGTCAAATAGACGTAATAGCTGCCCGCTTCATTCAGTTCTGCATTTTGCAAACTGGCACCGGATGCGCGGTCTGCACGGACTGAATACATCAAGTCAAAGGAACGGGAATTTGTGTCTGAGTCATCGCCGATAAATTTAGAAGTTCCTTCTTCTAGTTGGCATCCTGCCAGCGCCATCGAGGCGACGACCGAACATGAAAGAGTGAACTTCGTCATAAGCTTTTCAGTTACCTTTTGCGGTCATGGATGAAAGTGAGCGCATGGTAACGAGGCAGGACACGAATAAATGTGAGCGAGTTCCGACCGAATTTTTTATTACAGTTACAGTATGATTTGACGGTTTACGATTAAAAAACCGTCAATTCGAAGCAGCATTTTTGAATATGTTCTCTCATAGAAATCTCTGTCACAGAATTCATCTCGACCCTGTCACACGAATAGATCAGTCCCTTCAAAGTTTTGACGGTTTTTAACCCGGCCAAGCCATCGTACTGCGTTCAGCTCTTGCAGAGTGCCTAGGCAGACTGTGATGGTGATCACCAATTCACAGCATCTTTACACAGCGTCAGGCCGATTAAGGACGATTGACCTTGCCCGGGCGATCACTGACAATCCTTGAAAACGTTATCAAAGCCTCCGGGTACCCAGGCGGACAACCACAATGAAGACGCCGCGTACCGTCATAACCCCCTGAAGGAGTAGGCTCAATGAGCACTTTCACCGACCTGTTGTCACGCCGCGACTGGGAAAACCCACTGGTCACCGGCCAGAACCGGCTACCCGGGCACAGCCCGCTGCGGGCCTATGCGAGTCACGACGACGCCCGTAACGGCCTGACATCGGCCCGGCAGTCGCTCAATGGTGACTGGGATTTCGTATTGTACGACCGGCCTGAGCTGGCTGAGGCCGACTTCTTCGAATCACCGACCACCGTGCCCACCGGCCACAGCGTGCGTGTTCCGGGGAACTGGCAATGCCAGGGGTATGACCGGCCTATCTACACCAATGTTCAGTATCCGTTTGCGGTCAATCCGCCCTTTGTGCCGTCGGACAACCCGACCGGGGGCTACGCCCGCACGTTCGCGCTTCCGGCCGAAGCCATCGACGGGCAAACCCGGGTCGTGTTCGACGGCGTCAATTCCGCCTTTCACCTCTGGTGCAACGGCCGCTGGGTGGGTTACAGCCAGGACAGCCGGTTACCGGCTGAATTTGACCTCTCCGACTTCGTTCATGCTGGCGACAACCGCCTGGCAGTGATGGTGCTGCGCTGGTCGGATGGCAGTTACCTCGAAGACCAGGACATGTGGTGGCTGAGTGGCATATTCCGCGACGTCACCCTGGTCACCAAGCCCCGGCGCCAGATCACCGATGTTCATTTCGACACCGAACTGGATGCCTGCTACCGCGACGCCACGCTGAACTTATGCGCTGAAGTGTCTGACCCGGAAACCCACATCCGTGCCTGCCTCTACGACGGTGACCAATTGGTCGCCGAGGTCAGTGACATCGCTCCGGGCCAGCGGGAGGTCGACGAACGCGGCGGATTCCGTTGTCGTGCCTATGCCAAACTGGCCGTGACCGCGCCTCACCTGTGGTCGGCAGAAAAGCCTTACCTGTACCGACTGGTGGTCAGCCTGAGCGACGCCGAGGGCCAGGAACTGGATCATGAGGCGTACTGGGTTGGTTTTCGCAGTGTGGAAATCAGCAACGGCCTGTTGAAAGTCAACGGCCAGCCGGTGCTGATTCGCGGGGCGAACCGGCATGAGCATCACCCCGAGCGGGGACATGCCGTCAACCGGGCGGATATGGAAGCCGACATCCGGCTGATGAAGCAGTTTAACTTCAACGCCGTGCGCACGGCCCATTACCCCAACCACCCGGAATTCTATGAGCTGTGCGACCAATACGGGCTCTATGTGGTCGACGAGGCTAATATAGAAACGCACGGCATGAACCCCTCGAGCCAGCTGTCGGACGACAGTCGCTGGCTGTCGGCCTATATGGAACGGGTGACCCGCCTGGTGCAGCGCGACCGCAACCATGCCTCGGTGATTATCTGGTCGCTCGGCAACGAATCCGGCTTAGGCGCCAACCATCACGCCGCTTACCAATGGGTGAAACAGACCGACCCCAGCCGCCCGGTTCAGTATGAGGGGGGCGGTGCCGATTCAGCCGCCACCGACATCATTTGCCCGATGTATGCGCGAGTTAACACCGACATGCCACTGCCGGAGTCGGTACCCAAGTGGGCGATTCAGAAATGGATCGGCCTGCCCGGTGAAGACCGACCGCTGATACTGTGCGAATACGCCCATGCCATGGGCAATAGCCTGGGCAGTTTTGATGAATACTGGCGCGCCTTTCGCCAGTACCCGCGCCTACAGGGCGGCTTTATCTGGGACTGGGTCGACCAGGGCCTGAGCCACACCAGCCCGGACGGTCACCGCTTTTGGGCCTACGGCGGCGACTTTGGGGACCAGCCCAACGACCGTCAATTCTGCATCAACGGCCTGGTCTTCCCCGACCGCAGCGTGCACCCAACGCTGTACGAGGCAAAACGGGCCCAGCAGTTTCTTCAGATCAAACTGATCAGCACCGACCCGCTAACGGTTCAGGTAGACAGCGAATACCTGTTCCGCCACACCGACAACGAGCAGCTTAACTGGGCGGTACTGGAAGACGGCCACATCACCGGCCAGGGGCAAATGCCATTGAGCGTTGCGCCCCAGAGCCAGGCCCAATACACCATCGATGCCGTGCTTCCAGCCGCACAACAAGGCAGCGACTACCACCTCGATATCTGGATTACCCAGCCCGAGGCAACCCCCTGGTCTGAACCCGGGCATGAAACGGCACGCCAGCAACTCAGCCTGCCAGTCAGCGCACAGCTGGCTGATGCAGTAACAACGGCAGCCCCGGCGCCGGCTTACACAGAAACAGACGACCTGATCATCGTTGAGCATGACGGTGGCCAGTGGCAGTTCGATCGCACCACCGGCCAGTTGCTCGACTGGCAGCACCAGGGCCAGCCACTGTTAATGGCCGCACCGCGAGACTGCTTCTGGCGTGCCCCGCTCGACAACGACATCGGCATCAGCGAGGCCGACCGGGTCGACCCCAATGCCTGGGCAGCGCGCTGGGCTGCGGCCGGACTGGATCGCCTGGCGACGACCAGCACACTGCTGGCGGTTACCCCACGGGCCGATTGTGTGGAAATTTGCGTTGCTCATCGGCACCGGGCAGACGACGAAACCCGACTGCGCAGCCACTGGCGTTACGGTTGTTATCAGGACGGTTCACTGACCCTGCAGGTAGCGGTCGAAGCAGCGGCCGGCGTGCCACCCCTGGCCCGGGTCGGCCTTGAATGGGCGTTAACCGAAACACCCGAGACCTTCAACTGGTGGGGACGCGGCCCGCATGAGAACTACCCGGACCGGAAACTGGCGGCCGACATGGGTCGCTATTCGCTGCCGCTGAGCGCCGCCCATACGCCTTATATTTTCCCAAGCGACAATGGCCTGCGCTGCGATACCCGGTCACTGCAACTGGGCAGCCTGAGCGTCAACGGTGACTTCCACTTCAGCCTGAGCCGGTATTCCCAGGCCGCGCTGGCAGCCGCCAGGCACCAGTACGAACTCTCAGAGGAAGACGGAGTCTATGTGCACATCGATGCGGAGCACATGGGTGTAGGTGGGGATGATTCCTGGAGCCCGAGCGTACACCCTGAATACCAGATAACGCAGCATCGCCAGACCAAGCGACAGTATCGATATGAGGTTACGCTTAAGGCGGGTTAAGTTTGCAACCGCAGCGGAGTGTCAGGTGCCGGGGGTACCTATCCGGGGTAGTCTGCAGCACGGACTAAAACGCCTGGAGCGTTTTAGCACGAGCGCAGCGAGCCCGGAGGGTGAATCCCATGGAGGGGATTCATATCATGCAGTCTAGGCCCCATGGACGGGTTTACGCCGAGCGATCTGTCGCACCACCCGGATCGGTACCCCCGGTGCCTGACACGGACTCATGGCACCAATGAACAACCATTGGACTCTTAAGTCGACTAAGTTAGCGCAACCAGGCGCCCCATCAGTTTGCCTTTGGGGTGCCAGACCGGCGCTTTTTGCCAGCGTACGGCCGGTTTCGGGTCGCGCTCGATGCGCACCCGGGCCAGCACCTCATGCAGAATGCATTTGATTTCCATCTCCGAGAAATGCATGCCGATGCATTTGTGGGCGCCACCGCTGAAGGGGGCAAAGAGAAACGGATGCTGTTTGTCTTCCTGACGGTCGGGCGAAAAACGCTCCGGATCAAAGCGTTCCGGCTCGTGCCAGTACTCGGGCAGGTAGTGATTGTGCACCGGCGATACCGAGACGATGGTGCCGGCGGGTATCCGGTAGCCCTGGTAAGCGACATCGTGCAGGGCGCGGCGTGGAATGACCGCACCCGGAGTAAAGAGGCGCAACACCTCTTTAAACACAGTAGCGGTATCGGTCAGCTGCCCAAGGTCCTCATAGGTCAGGGGTTTAAAGGCGGCGTGCTCTTCCCGCAATCGCTCCTGCCATTGCGGGTATTCGGTCAGGGCATAGAACAGACTGGTCAGGGCGCTGCTGGTGGTATCCTGAGCGGCCATCATCAGAAAAATCATGTGATCGGCGATGTTCTGGTCGGTGAAATTGTGGCCGTCTTCATCCTTGGCGCGGCACAATTGCGCGAACAGGGTATCGCCACCCCGGGCTCGTACTTCACTCACCTTGTTCAGGAAATACCGTTCCAGAAAAGCCCGTCCCTGCAAGCCGCGGTTGTATTTGGTGCCTGGCCAGGGCTTGCGTACCAGCGCCATCGTGGCTTCCACGTTGTTGCGAAACGCCTGTTGCAGTTGTTGCAGCTGTTGATGATCGGTCTCGCCGATAAACACCCGGGAGGCCATATCCAGCACCGTTTGGCGGGCCAGTTGCGCAAGATCGACCGGGGTATTCAGTGGCCAGCGTTTAACAATATCGGGCAATGCACAGGACATCAGCGCCTGGTAGGCCACCATGGCGTCTTTCTTGAATGCGGCCTGCATGATGCGACGATGGTAGCGATGCTCCTCGCCATCCTTAAGCATCAAACCACGCGGAAAGAGTTCACCAACAAAGCTGGCCCAGCCCTGAGCGGTGGAAAAGTGGTTACCGCTATCCTGCAACAGGAACTGACATCCCTCCGGACCTGTCAGCCGAATCCAGGTTTCACCCAGAAATTGTGTTGAAAACACCGGGCCGTAGCGTCGGGTTTTGCGATCGAAGAAGGCCTGAATATCCTGCAGCACTTCAAGGGTATGGCCGACCAGGGGCAGGCCCTTGTCTCCGGGTATTTCGATCAGAGGCGCCTCTTCGTTGATATCGATCCGATCAACTGCCAAGGAGGCTTCATTCGTTGTGCGGGGTATTGACGACTGCGCCTTCATGCTCGGTCTCCGGCAAAGGCATCCAAAACCTGTCACCGCTTGCAGTGACGACTCACTGAGAGTGAGTCGTCCTGCGGCCAAGGTAAAGGCCTTAGCAACAGGAGTGTGAACTGGTTATCGTCAATATTGGCGGTAGTCCGCGTGTTGGTTAACTCTTGAGCTTATAGCCGGTCTTGAAGATCCACCAGACCAGGCCAACAAAGAGCACCAGAAAACCAAAGGTCATACCCGTGCTGACGGCAATATGCACATCCGACACGCCATAAAAACTCCAGCGGAATCCACTGACCAGATACACCACCGGGTTTAACAGGGTCACCCCTTGCCAGAAGGAGGGCAGCATGTCGATGGAATAAAAGGTGCCCCCCAGAAACACCAGCGGCGTTACGATCATCATTGGCACAATTTGCAGTTTCTCAAAACCATCGGCCCAGATACCTATCACAAACCCGAGAAAACTGAAGGTGATCGACGTCAGCACCAGAAAGCTGAACATCCAGATCGGATGTTCAATGCGGTAATCCACAAAGAAAGTCGCGGTAACCAGAATAATCAGACCGAGAACGACCGACTTGGTCGCGGCTGCCCCGACATAGCCAACCACAATCTCGACGTAAGAAATCGGTGCCGACAGCACTTCATAAATGGTGCCGGAAAACTTAGGCATATAAATGCCAAAGGAGGCATTGGAAATACTTTGCATCAGCAGTGTGAGCATAATAAGCCCGGGGATAATAAAAGCCCCATAGCTGACACCATCGATGTCGACCATGCGAGAGCCGATGGCCGAACCGAACACCACAAAATAGAGCGAGGTTGAAATAACCGGCGTCGCAACGCTTTGCAGCAATGTGCGCCAGGTGCGCGCCATTTCAAACAGGTAGATGGCACGAACAGAATAGAAATTCATTTAGGCAGTATCCTTTATTGACCGTGAACCAATCCCACGAAAATATCTTCCAGCGAGCTTTCCCGGGTGCGCAGATCCCGGAATTCAACGCCCTGGCTGTCGAGTGCTTTCAGCAATTCGGAAATGCCACTGTGTTCCTGCTGCGAGTCGAAGTTGTAATTCAGTTCGCGACCGTCATCACTCAGTGTCAGCGGCATGGACGCCAGTGAATCCGGTACTTTCGTCAACGGATCACGCAGCGACAACGTCAATTGCTTTTTACCCAGCTTACGCATCAGTGCAGTTTTTTCCTCAACCAGAATGATTTCCCCCTGACTGATCACCCCGATCCGATCCGCCATTTCCTCGGCTTCTTCAATATAGTGGGTGGTCAGAATGATGGTCACACCCTGCTCGCGCAGGCCGCGTACCATCTCCCACATGTCGCGCCTCAACTCGACATCGACACCTGCCGTTGGCTCATCCAGAAACAGGATTTTTGGTTCGTGTGACAATGCCTTGGCGATCATCACCCGGCGTTTCATTCCGCCAGACAGCGCTTTGATTTTCGTGTCGCGTTTATCCCACAGCGAGAGTTGCCGCAATATTTTTTCCAGATGCTCTGGATTCGGCGCCTTGCCGAACAGGCCTCTGGAAAAGTTCACCGTGGCCCAGACCGTTTCAAACGCATCGGTCGCCAGTTCCTGCGGAACCAGCCCGATTTTGGCACGGGCCTGACGAAAGTCGGTCAGAATATCGTGGCCATCGGCGGTGACCGTTCCCCGGGTGGGGTTGGCAATGCCACATATAATGCTGATCAGCGTGGTTTTACCGGCCCCATTGGGGCCAAGCAAGGCGAAAATCTCTCCGGTATTGATGTCCAGATCGAGGTTCTTGAGGGCTTCGAATCCTGATGCGTAGGTCTTGTTCAGACCCTGCACAGAAATAATAGGGGGCATGAGTGCTCCTAGTGGTTAAAACTCAAATGTTGGAGTTAGCACAATTTGAGCGTTGGATGCCGGTGGTGCCTCTGCGGGGAAGACCGCAACATGGATGTTGCGGTCTAGGCCCCATGGTCGGGTTTACGCCGACCCCTCAGAGGCATCACCGGCAGCCGACGCGGACCACAGCCACAGATTCCAACTTCGAAACTTGAGCTAATAAAAGGTGCCGGTCACTTTACAGTAATCCGGCTTCTTCGTAATAACGCCTCGCACCCGGATGCAAGGGGGCTGACAGGCCGTCCTGTACCATGGTCGCCGGATCCAGGCCGATAAAAGCCGGGTGCAGCCGGGTCAGGGTGTCGAAATTGTCAAAGACCGCCTTGACGATCCGGTAGGCAACGTCATCGGGCATGTTGGCGGTGGTGACCACTGTCGCGGCCATGCCCAGGGTGGTCACCGGGTCCGGGTTACCCGGGTACAGGCCGCCGGGAATACTGGCCAGGCGGTAATAGGGTTTCTGATCCAGCAGCCGGTCAACGGCATCGCCCGTCACCGGCACCAGGACGGTCTCGCAGCGCTGCGTAGCTTCGAGAATGGCCGGGTTGGGGTGACCTGCCGCGTAGGTAATAGCATCAACGCGATAGTCGCACAGGGCCTCGCCCTGACGCAGCGGCGGTAACTCAGCGGTTCGCTGGAAATCGTCATAGGTCCAGCCGTAACTGGCCATCAGCACATCCAGTGTACCGCGCTGTCCGGAGCCTGGTTCACCCAGATTCACCCGACGACCTTTTAGATCGCTGAAGGTTGCAATACCGGAGTCAGCTCGCGCCAGCACGGTAAAGGGCTCGCTGTGCAGGGAAAACAAGGAACGAAGCGAATCAAACGCTTCGGGTTCGTTGTATTCAGGCTGGCCAGTGTAAGCGTAATGCTGCCAGTCGGACTGAACCACGACGAGGCTAAAGCGGCCATCACGCAACCCGGCCAGATTATCGATCGACCCACCGGTCGCCACAACCTCACAGCGTTCATCATCACTGGCTTCACGCTCGTAAAAGCGGCAAATAGCACCGCCTGTCGGGTAATAGACGCCGGCAACCGAGCCGGTGCCGACCACCAGATTCGACTCAGCCTGAACACTGGCCAAGGCACTGAGACTGCTCAGCACGACCAACAAACCCATTTTCTTTAACGCAATACGAATCACCCTGTAACCTCGGCGTTTTAGCAACGCCTTCAGTGTAGTGTATTACTGTCATTATTCCGTTTTGTGCTCTTCACGACCGTCGGCATGCCGTGCAAAACGCCCGCGCCCCCGGTCGTGCACCTGATCGTGACGCGGCCAGGGCCAGCCACCGAACTCGTCTTTGCGGAAGTCGGCAAAGGTCTGGCGAATTTCGGCTTCGGTGTTCATGACAAAGGGGCCGTACTGGACGACTGGCTCGTTGATGGGCTTGCCCTGCAACAGCAACAGTCGCACTTTCTGCTCACCGGCTTGCAAGGTGACTGCCTGGTCCGGCACCAGGCGCGCGCCTTGCTTCGGTGACAATTCGGTGTCGTCTACCTGAATCGCACCCCCTTCAAAACAGTAGAGTGTCCGGTTAACGCCCGTGCGAGTCGCAGGCAAAGTCCATTCGGCACCCGCGTCGACGTCGATGATCCACACCGCCACGTCGTTGGCCGCGTCCGACGCCCAGGAATCCGGCGGCGGTGGCGGGGCTTTGTGACCGTCGAGCTCGCCCGCCACCACGGTCACCGAAGTACGGTGGCCTTGGGCATCCTCCGTGGTCACCACGGGCGTCTCTTCGCGCCAGAGCATCGAAAAGTGCGGTGGCACCGCCTTATTCTTGCCTGGCAAGTTGATCCAGATCTGGAACAACTCCATCGGGTTTTCCTCAGCTTCGCTCAACAGCGGAAACATCTCGGAATGTTGCACGCCGTTACCGGCCGTCATCCACTGAGTGTCGCCGCCGCCATAGCGCCCGGCAGCCCCCAGGGAGTCGGCATGATCTACCATACCTTTGGTGACGACCGTTATGGTTTCGAAACCACGATGCGGATGCGCCGGAAAACCGGGAATCCGGTCGCCATGATACATGCGCCAGTTCTGGCTCCAGTCGAAATCCTGCCCGATCTGGCGACCCGCCAGCGAAGCCTGGGGGCCCATCTCGGCGTTGCCCTTGGGGAACGCATCGTTGTGATGGACACAAAACAGAAAGGGATCGGCCGTCTGCCAGGGAAACCCCAGCGACAGTACTTCTTTAACCGCATTACTCATCAGACACCTCACTTGATCGGCTGGGTGCCACGCCTTTGGCGGCCCGGCCCCGGGTTTTCTCAGGCTGCATCGTCAACCCTGTTTACGACAATCACTATGGGGGCACCCAAGCCGTATTTCACTACCCGATTCGAGGGTGACCTCCCGGGTAGCGGCGGCCAAACTTTGACAATAGTTAAACTGTCTACCAAGGTGAGGTCATCGAGAGGGCGCCTCTGACCAATCTTGATGCAGATCAAGACCTGCACCGCCCAATAGTGCCAAAGTAGTTTCATCGACTCGACTCTACGGGCGTCAGCCACCACCGGATGACGCCTGCCAAACAGGAGAGATCACTATGAGCAAACTAATACTGGTTCCCGTTGACGGTTCAGACCCCGCAAAAAAAGCCATTGAATTCGCGGCCGACTGGGCCAAGCACCACGATGCGGGTCTGCTGTTATTGCACGTGCCCGAGCCCCCGGTTGGCGATGAGGTCATGGTGATGGGCGGTGCGTCCATCTACATGCATGCGACGCCTGACGAACTGAGAAAAGTGGGCGATTCCATCGTTGAAGCCGGGGTCAAACTGGCCAATGAACTCGGCTGCAAAACCGTGGAGACTGCAGTCGAGATCGGCGATCCGGCCCGCAAGATCGTTGCCGTAGCGCAGGACCGCAAGGTCGACATGATCGTGATGGGTACACGCGGCCTGGGTGATTGGAAGAGCCTGCTGCTGGGCAGCGTCTCCCACAAGGTTAGCAACCTGGCTGAATGCACCTGCGTGACAGTGCGCTGATCAACCGCAAGCGGCTTTTACGGTCGCTTGCATGGTCAATCCCGCCCGGGCTTTGTATCCTTAGGAGACATTATTCAGGCGGGGTTACCCCTTGTCCGACCGGAAACTGACGACACACTCCAACACGCAGGCGATTGATCAGTTCATTGATCAGGCCGCCAAACTCCCGGTTGCCAGCCGGCAACAGGGCCGCATACTCTTTGCGCTCGACGCCACGGCCAGCCGCCAGCCCACCTGGGATATGGCCTGCAATCTCCACAGTGAACTGTTTCTGGCCACCGAATCGGTCGATGGCATTGCCATTCAGTTGTGCTACTACCGCGGGTTCCGGGAATTCAAGGCAACCGACTGGGTCACCCGGCCAGAGCGTCTGCTCAATGCCATGAATCGCGTACAGTGCCTCGGTGGTCAGACCCAGATCGGGCGCGTGCTTCAGCATGCCCTGAAAGAAACCCGGGTAAAGGCCATTAAGGCGGTGATACTCATTGCCGACTGTTGCGAGGAAGGCGTTGACCCGCTCTGTCAGCACGCCGGTGAACTGGGCCTGCTAAACACCCCACTGTTCATTTTTCAGGAAGGCAATGACACCCAGGCGCGCAACGCCTTTCAACAGATGGCCAAGCTTTCCGGCGGTGCCTGGATGCCATTTGATAACCGCGCCGCGGCGCAACTCAAAGACCTGCTCGGTGCCGTGGCGGTCTACGCCAGTGGCGGCCAACGTGCCCTGGACGACCTGGCCCGCTCTGGCTCCGCCGATGTTAAACGTTTGACCCAACAGTTGAAGCGCTGACCGTGACACCCATTTCAATACTCTTTCTGTTTGTTATTGTGCTGGTCTTCGGCATCGCGTTGAAGCGCATGTCACCGGCACAGCGCAAGCGACCCATCATTGTTGGTCTGATCACGCTGCTGATTGCGGGCCTGCTGTTTCTGGCGGCTACTCACCGTCTGTATTTGCTGGGCGTGTTGCTGGCCGCCCTGCTGCCCTGGGCCCGCCGCCTGTTGCCGCTGCTGATTCGTTTTTTACCCTCGATCCTGTCTCGCCGCCAGTCCGGCAAGACGACCGGCGCCACAGGCCAGACCTCTCGCGTTCAATCGGCGCTGCTCGACATGGAGCTGGAGCACGACAGTGGGGTCATGCACGGCACGGTGCTGGCCGGGCCCTTTGAAGGCAAAACCCTGGCCGATCTGGAGGAAAAGGAGTTTATTGACCTACTCGCCTATTGCCGCCAAAACGATGCCGATTCTGCCCGCCTGTTGGAGACCTACCTCGACAAACGCTTTGGCGATCGCTGGCGTCAGGATGACCCGGGCGCCCGGCAAGACGATGCTCAGCCTCCCCCGGAGAACGATTCAGGTGCCATGACCGACGCCGATGCCTACAACATCCTCGGCCTGGAACCCGGCGCCGACCGCGATGCGATCATCCAGGCCCACCGCCGCCTGATGCAAAAAGCCCACCCCGACCGCGGCGGCAGCGACTGGCTCGCCGCCAGGATCAACGCGGCGCGCAGTCACTTGCTGGGGGATTAATGACTCAGGTTGCATGGACGGGTTCACGCCGACCCCGATGGGTCTGCCTGGCACCCGGTGCTCAACCTGTGCCTGAATACTCCAAAACGTGAATTTATCAGATCACCTCAAAACTCAGCGACAACGCCGAAGCCGACTGCCCGCTTACCTGCTCAACATCGTGCCAGTGGCTGCTGGCAAAGCTGAGCACCTGCTGGAACCCGCCTTCCCGATTTAGATCCGCCAGGGTGTAGCCCGTCTTTCGGGTCAAATAAGGCCGCTCCGAATCCAGTCCGTCAGACTGCACGGTCGCCCTTACCTCGACCCGCTGATCCGGCTGTGCCACGGCGGAACGTCCAATCCAGTTCACCTCAAGACGCGGCAACGCTTTCTGCTGAAGGGCTCTGGCACCGGCCGCTACCCTGGCGGCATCGGCCAGCAGGGTTACATCGAGCTTTAACAGGGCTGCCCAGCGGGCAATGACATTCGAATCCACACTGCCATTGAGAATGAAGTCATCCACGTCTTCGCGGGAAAAACCGTGATCGGGTGAGAACATCAGTCGGCTGCGGACCACGTTGTGGACGTTGTCCAGGCTGGCACAGCCCAGCACCTGAGCCAGAAAGTGGGAAAACAGCGTTGTCATGGTGCACCTCGATCACGTTGGCAATGTCATTAAAAAGACCAGGCTGATCGGGAGAGGATACAGGTGCAGAAAGGCTTGGAGCGGAGGCGCTTTAGCTGCATTTGTATACCGCTCGCAAGTTACACATTAAATCAGCGGGTCATCTGGCCGAAACTATATCAATATATTTTGATATAGCAATACCAAAACGCTTGCCAACCTTGAAATTCCGGTTAATATTCCGCCACTTCACACGGCGACCCAGCATGAACCTGATCTCCTTCGATGTTTTTCGTACCCTCGGATTCCCGGATGTTCAGGTCATCAAGCCCGAACATTTCTTCCGCCACAAAGACGTCATTCGCAACGCCGACTGGGTGCTATTTCCGGAATACTGGCAGCTCAACGCCCTGCTCTTTGGCCTGGATGCGCGAATCTTCCCGAGTGAAGCGAGCTACCGAATAGGACACGACAAGGTCGAGATGACCCGTGCCTTTGAAATGGTCGCCCCGGCTAACACGCCGTTGACACTGATAGAGCCCAACGGCCCACTGCAACAAGAACAGCTGTGGGACCTGATGACCCTGCCATTCGTCGCCAAAAACCCCAAAGCCAGCATGGGAGAAGGCGTCTGGCTGATCAAAGACCGGGCAGACTGGCGCCGGTATTGCGACCAGGCCAGCGTGCTCTATGTTCAGGAATATCTGCCGATTGAAAAAGACCTGCGCATCGTCGTCATCGGTGACCGGGTGCTGACAGCCTACTGGCGCCACCAGGCAGACCAGGGCTTCTACAACAACGTTGCTCGTGGCGGGTGGGTTGAATACGGCGAGGTGCCGGCATTAGCCATTGAGCTGGCGTTAACTGTAGCGCGAGACCTGGGCGTCAACCACGCTGGCTTCGACATCGCCATGGTGGGTAGCCACCCCTTTTTGCTGGAATTCAATCGATTGTTTGGCAACCAGGGCCTGAACAAGGGCTCTGAACTTCAAGACGCCATTCTCGGTTACCTGCGCGATGAACATACCCCCAGAACCCCGGATGGGCCTACCACCCCACCGCGGACTTTTCCGGTGGCGGTTTAATGACTTCGAACGCCTGACTCAGGACACCAGCACCAGCCACCGCCCAATCACTGTCTTGCCAGCCTCGACCCTTAACGGTGCCGTCTCATCGTGCAGGCACCGGTGCGGTGGCAGCGCTGCCATCAACTCATCGCCATCGTGCTGAATCCGGCCTTGCTTGTGAATCCGTTCGTGGTGGCCCTGTTCCAGCGTAATCACCCAGCGACAGCCCTCGGGCATCCGCGTCATCGCGTTGGCCAGCCAACGGCTGGCATCCGGCACATAGATCAGCACGTCCATTAACAGCACCAGATCAGGCCTCTGTTGATCGGCTGGCAGCGCGTCAAACACCTCAGGATCACGAACATCCATTTGGTGCAGTGCCCGGTAATGCCCTTTCTGTTTGGCCTGATTCAGCATTGCTGCACTCAGATCAAAACCGATCAGGTCGGCTTCGGGATAGGCCTGTTTGACTGGCCCGGCAGCCAGGCCCGTACCACAGCCAATATCCCAGACCTGCCTTACCGGTACCCAGTCAGTCAAGTGACGGGTCAGCCAGGCCGGTGCCTGGTAATCTAGCGGGCCCAGCAAATGCTGGTCAAACTGCTCCGCCGCACCGTCAAACACAGAGGCAACATAAGCCGCGTTAGCTTCTCTGGATACCCGGCCGGTCAGCGCTTCCAACAAATAACGGGCACTCGTATCGCCCGGATGCTGCTGGAGGTGCCGTCGGTAATAGGTCTCAGCTGGCTCACTCAGGCCGGCTTTCACCAGTGCACCGGCTAGGCTGTCCCAGTTATCCTGGCAGAGGGGTTCCGTGCGGGCCACGGTGGCCCGGTCAGCACTGGCATGTGCCAGCACCAAGGTTTCCGTTAGCACGTCCGGCTCCGTCAATGGCAAGGAAGCAAGCGCCGAGCGCGCTTCGCTCCACTGCTGCAGGTGTCGACGCGCTTTGGCGATGGCCAGACCACATTCTAGCCCGTCGCCCCCCAGCGCTAACGCCCGCCCGAACGCATCCGCCATGGCCTCATAATCCCGCAGGGCTTCGCAGGCGTAGCCGAGGTTGGCCAGGAAACCCGGCTCATTGGGCTGCCGGGCTATCGCCGCTTCCGCTTCCCGACGACTCTCGCCGGCCCGACCCAGGCGCAACAACACCAGCGCCCGATTATTCCGGGCATAGCCGTCAGTCGGGCTTATTTGCAGCGCTTGCTGCAGCGCCGCTTCAGCCGCGCTATAGTCGTTACGGTGTAAATGAGTAACGCCGAGTAGGTGCCAGGCAGGCGCACTGCCCGGGTCTTTTTTAAGCCACAGCTTCAAACGGGCCAGCGCCGGGCTCAAGCGCCCTTGTTGTATCAGAGTCAGGATTTCGGCAGATCGATCAAGCATAAAGGCGCCACTTCAATGGGTCAGTGATGGGTTACTTGTATAAGGGTTCAAAACACGCGCAGTAAACTAGCCCCGGGTGCCGGGGCGAGCCAACTCCCTGGAGATGACCCGCTCTCCAGACTTAAGCCTTAACTGTTTGTTTTTTAACGTCTTTTCGCAACAAGCACAAGCATCGCCTGAACCGGTTTGGCTACCAGTTTGCACACAGCCTTATCCACAGATTTTGTGGGTAAGCGCAACGCAAACACCCTTGCAGCAAACACGAATGACCCCAATAGCCTACACCACATGACCAATGAGACCGCTGAATGAACCTACTGACCCCCACCAAGGGGTATTGGCTTACCCCGGCCATTATCTACATCAACGCTGCTTTGTTTGTGCTGGTGGCCCTCTACACCCAGAGCATCATGTGGTTTCCCGCCCGGGAGCTGGTAGTGCTGGGCGGAAATTTCGGGCCACTGACGGTCGATGGTCAGTGGTGGCGTTTGCTGACCAGCGTTTTTCTGCACGGGGGCCTGTTGCACCTGATCTTCAACGCTGTGGTACTGGCCAACATCGGCATTTTTCTCGAACCGCTGCTTGGCCGTGTCTCCTTTGCCATTGTCTATCTAATTACGGGCGTACTGGCGAGCCTGACCAGCCTGATGTTCAACTATGGCGTTGTCTCGGTCGGCGCTTCCGGCGCCATTTTCGGCATGTATGGCTTCTTTCTGGCTCTGCTGACCACCAAACTGTTCAAACCGGAGTTTCGCACTACCTTCCTGAAAAACACCCTGGGTTTTATTGCGCTTAACATCGCCATCGGTTTTTTTGGACCAATCGACAATGCCGCTCATATGGGCGGGCTGGTCAGCGGTTTCATTCTGGGCTATGTCTGGCTTCCCTTTGTACGCAAGCGGATACTGAAGACGGCGCGAGTCTAAAGGGTGGCTAAAGTTGGCTGCGCACCCAGCGAATGATGTCGTTCATTCCCATCGCACCAGCCTGGCGCGCAACCTCACGCCCGCCTTTAAAAACGGCCAGGGTTGGAATGCTGCGAATGTTATAGCGGGCACCCAGCGCCTGATGGGCTTCTGTATCCAGCTTGGCCAGCCGCACAGCAGGCTCCAGTGACTGGGCTGCCTGCTCATATTGCGGCGCCATCATCTTGCAGGGCCCGCACCAGGGTGCCCAGAAATCCACCACCACGGGAATGTCACTGCGCCCGATGTGTTTTTCAAAATTGGCGGCGGTCAACGCCAGCGGCTTGCCGGTAAACAGCGCCGACTTGCACTGACCACACTTAGGCCCATCGGCCAGGCGCGCAGCCGGAATGCGATTCACCGCATCGCAGGCAGGGCAAACGACATGGACTGAATCACCCATCTTAACCACTCCAGACTCATTCAAAATAAACGCCACGCTCCAACTCACAGCTCACAGCTCGCAGCTCAAAAACTCTCACTTACTATCCCAACATCACAGACCACCATCATGACCCAGATCAACCCTGACGCTGGTCGGCTGAACGGCCTGTCCCATCACTGCGCTTTGTCAGCATAGCTTAACCTGTGCTAACGTTAATCACACTTCCCACGATGTGTCTCATCGTTTAGCGGTTAACCGCTGTATTCGCCCTCTGTGGCACTCATTATTCCAGGAATTTTCTCGTGATACGTGGATATGTTGACGTGCTTCGGTCGTACTGGCCGATGCTGGTGTTCGGTTTGCTGACGGTATTCTTTGGCAACTTTGGTCAGTCGTTCTTTATCAGCTGGTTCGGCGCGCCGATTCAGGAAAAACTCGGCTTGTCGGCATCGGCTTACGGGTCAGCGTATTCGGTGGCAACCCTGGTCAGTGGCCTGACCATCATGGCCATCGGCGGCCTGGTCGATAAACTGGCATTGCGGCTCTTCGTCACCCTGATCGCACTGGGCTTGTTTACCGCCAGCCTGCTGATGTGGCAAATGAACTCGCTTTTCAGCCTCGTTATTGCCCTGTTCATGCTCCGCTTTTTCGGCCAGGGCCTGATGCCCCACACGGCCATGACCGTCATGGGTCGCTACTTCTCGGTTAACCGGGGTAAGTCGATCAGCATTGCCGGTAATGGCGTACCGCTGGGTGAAATGATTCTGCCCAGTTTGTTGGTACTGATCATCGCCCTGGTCGGCTGGCAGAACAGCTGGCTGGTGGTGGCCATCGTGATTATTAGCGTCTACCTACCCACAGCCCATTGGCTGCTACACCGGGCAGGCCCTAGCGAAGTGGACCGGCTGGGTATGGAAAAACGTCTCCGCCCGGATAATGTACCCGACGGCTCCCGCCGCACCGTTTTGAAAGACAAACGCTTCTGGCTGGCCTTGCCACTGCTATTGGCACCCGGATTCATTGTGACCGGCATCTTCATTCAACAGGCGTTTATTCTGAGTGAAAAAGGCTGGAGCACAGGCCTGTTCGCCACCAGTTTTATTGTTTACGGCGGCGTTCACTGGATAGCTTCGCTGATAACCGGCACGCTGGTCGACCGTTTCTCAGCGGCACGCCTGTTGGTATTTCTCGGCGTTCCACTGTTTGTTGGCTTGGCCTTTGCCGGCACCTTTGAAGGCATCTGGGTCGTCTTCATCATGATGACCATGCTCGGCACCGGCATCGGCATGACTGGCACGATCATGAACGCACTCTGGGCTGAAATTTACGGCACCACCCACCTAGGCGCCATCCGCTCACTGGTCACCGCACTTGGGGTGATGAGTACAGCTGCTTCACCGGCGTTATTCGGCCTTATGATTGATGCTGGCATCAGTGCTTCTGCACTGCTCTGGACGATGGCGGCTTATGTTTTGGTCGGTTTGATTCTGGCGCGGCAGTCCTTTCGGGTTTAATAACCACAGGCCTGGCTGACTCTTTAGCCATTCGTTCGTTCCAGCAACCGGGTATACCTAGCCGGGGCCGGCGTAAACCCATCCATGGGGCCTAGACCGCAGGATATGAATCCCTTCCATGGGATCCACCCTTCGGGCTCGCTGCGCTCATGCTAAAACGCTCCTGGCGTTTTAGTCCGTGCTGCGGACTTCCCCGGCTAGGTATACCCGGTCGCCGGAATTTAGACAGTTGCATTCTCTGAGCAATAAAAAGCAGTGCGGCTAATTAAGCTGGCTGCTGGTCCGTAAACACAGCCAAAAACGCCTCCCCATAACGCTCCAGTTTACTGTCGCCCACACCCGACACTGCACTCAGCTCGTCGAGGCTTTGTGGTCTCAATGCCAGCATGTCTTTCAGGGTTTTATCGTGGAAGACCATAAAGGGAGCCAGGTTGTGTTCGAGAGCCAACTGACGGCGTACTTCGCGCAGGGCTTCCCAGAGTGGCTGGTCTTGCTCGGCAACGTCGTCAGCGACGCGGGGCTTGCGTTCACCACTGGATTTGACCGGGGTGGCATCGCGTCTCAGTGCCAGGCTTTGCTCACCCTTGAGGACTGGCCTGCACGCATCGGTCAGTTGCAGCCCGCCGAAACCTTCCGGGTCAACGTTCAAATAGCCCAGTGCCACCAATTGGCGCATGACCGATCGCCAGTCATTGGCGCTGAGATCTTTGCCAATGCCATAGGTTGAGAGCTGATCGTGGCCGAAGCGACGCAGCTTTTCGTTTTCACTGCCACGCAACACATCAATGATGTGGTTAGCACCGAAGCGTTGGCCCGTCCGGTACACACAAGACAACGCCTTGCGCGCGGCATCTGTAGCATCCCAGGTTTCAACCGGTTCGATACAGGTGTCGCAATGCCCGCAGGGCTCCTCAAGGTGTTCATCAAAATAGCGCAACAGCACTTGCCGGCGACACGTAGTCACCTCACACAGCCCCAGCATGGCATTCAGCCGTTGCTGTTCGTAGCGCTGGTGCTCATCGCTGCCGGTCGACTGAGCCATCATCTGGCGCAGCTTCACTACGTCTTCAAACCCATAGAGCAACAAGGCCGTTGACGGTTCGCCATCGCGACCGGCACGACCGGTCTCCTGATAGTAGGCTTCAATGCTTTTCGGCAAATCCAAATGCACCACGAAGCGCACATCCGGTTTATCGATGCCCATACCGAAGGCGATGGTCGCTACCATAATAATGCCGTCTTCACGCAGAAATCGGGACTGATGATCCTGGCGAATATCGGCCGACAAACCCGCATGGTAAGGCAAGGCGTTATAGCCCTGGGTACGCAACCAGTCGGCGGTTTGCTCAACTTTCTTGCGCGACAGGCAATAGACGATGCCCGCCTGTTCTTCAGGTGTTTGCTTTAAAAACGCCAGCAGTTGTTTGCGCGGTGTTTGCTTGGGCTGAATCCGGTAAAAAATATTGGGCCGGTCAAAGCCGCTGATAAAGGCAGGGGCATCCAGCAGGCCAAGCCGCTGTTGAATGTCTTGCCGGGTACGCTGGTCGGCGGTTGCGGTCAGCGCGATGCGCGGCACCGACGGGAATTCACGCTGCAACACGTCCAGTTTGAGATAATCGGCCCGGAAATCATGCCCCCACTGCGATACGCAGTGCGCTTCATCAATGGCAAACAGGCTGATATTGGCTGCTTTTAGCAACTCAAGCGTCCGTGGCTGCAACAGTCGCTCCGGCGCGATGTAAAGCAGATCCACCTCACCGGCGAGCAAGGCGGTTTCGGTTTGCTGCACCGCATCGAACGAGAGCGTCGAGTTCAGAAAGCCGGCTCGAACGCCCAGGGTGCGTAGCGCGTTTACCTGGTCCTGCATCAGGGCGATCAGCGGTGAGATCACCACGCCGGTTCCAGGCCGAACCAGGGCCGGAATCTGGTAACACAGGGACTTGCCGCCCCCGGTTGGCATCAGCACCAGCGCATCCTGCCCCGAGACCAGCGCATCAATCACGGCTTGTTGCGGGCCACGGAAGGCATCGAAGCCAAAGACGTGGTTGAGAACGGAGAGAGGAGTCTGTGTCATAACGGCAGTATACCGAAAGCCGGAGTCGCCAACAGGGCCGCAACCCAGGTATTCGTGTCAATTCGATCACAGGACTATACTTAAACCACAAGCCTCGGAGGTCGGGCCAGCTGCATCGCCAGGAAATCGTATCAGTCACCGGACATGCCGCTCCGGGGTCGGCGTGAACCCGTCCATGGGGCCTAGATCGCAGCATCCATGCTGCGAACTTCCCCGGAGCGGCATGTCCGGCACCTGATACTTGACCGGTGGCAACTTCTAAAAGTTAAAGCGCTGGCGCAAAGATGAAAGGAGTAAGTTAACCAATGGGCATTGCAGGCGTAGGCGCCATCATGCTGGTCCTGGTGTTGATCGTGTACCTTCGATCGATCAGCAGCGGGCCGAGCCGGAAGGATCGGGCTCGAAAAAACGATCGCTGGTTACTGGAGCAGGTCGATGCACTTGAGGGGTTTGGCCGTCGTCAGGATGCCATCAAGTTGCTGGAAAGAGCTCTGGTGTCCGACCCTGAAAACCAGGTACTCAAAGCTAGACTGGCATTGCTGGAAGAGGATTCGCCCACGCATTCCTGAATTCGCCAAATGAACCATTTCTGGCATACTGCGGCCTTTCAAAGCCATCACCTCGTGGGTAGCCATGAAAGGACTCAATCCGTTTTCCCGTATTTCAGCGTCTCCAACGCGCCCCGCTGCGGGCACTTCGAAGGAGGCGGCCTTTGATGTGACCTCTCTGGTCAATGGCCCCTTCGGTGAGGCTAACGATGAAGCAGAGGATACTAAAGCCCCGCTGGATGAAAAGCTGCGCCAGGCCTACTTCTGGATCGTTAATCATGCCGTCATCAGCCCGCATTACGACGTTGAATACAACCAGACTGCGCCTCAGCCCATTCATTTCGGTGACAGCCAGACACCGCTTTACCTGCCAACAGACCAAAGCTATTCCAGTTTTATCCTGCTCCCGCTGCTGACCTTCGCCGCGCGCAGAAAGTGTCTGTTCATTGGAGGGCCGGGCCGTGGCAAGACGGCCTCCGCCTTGTTGATGGGGTTGCTTGGCGGTTACAGCCCCAAGGAAGTCCGCCGTGCCATGCAGCACGGGCACCCGCAAATGACCGTTGCGGATTTGCTGGGCAACCCGATGCCCATGGACCTGATGCAGGCCGAGCAGGAATCCGACATCCGCATCAGCTGGCGCCGCTGGCTGAACATGCGCGTCAAGATCGTCGATGAATACAACCGCATTCCGACCCGCACCCAAAGTGCCTTGCTGACCGTCATGGGCGATAACTACGCCGAGATGTTCAATCAGATTCACGAGTGCCCGCCCGCAGCCTGGTACCTGACCGCCAACGACGATCAGGGCGGTGGCACTTACCCGGTGATTGAAGCGCTGAAAGATCGCATTGACGTCGTTGTTCAAGCACTGCCATTCAACCCGAGGTTTCTGGATGAATTGCTGTTGCGCATTGAAGAAGGCGTCGACCCGGCCGATTGCCTGCCCGATGCACTGCAGTTTTCCGAGGCGGAAATGGACCAGATGGAGCGATCCATCCGCGCGGTTACCCTGCCCGCAGAGTTGCGCCAACGACTGGAATTCTTCGCCAGTCAGTTCGAGTTCAGTGAGTATTCCGGGCAGCAGTTCGAATACAAAAGCAAAGATACCTCCCGCCTGGCCGGCGTGCCAAGACACCAGCTGGCCATGCTCGAAGACGGCCGTGACCGACTCGCCGATCTCGGCTGCCAGACGCGTAATGGCCTGTCGGTGCGCAGCCTGATGTCGCTGATTGTCTATGCCAAAGCCATGGCTTTTTTCCGGGGCAACACCGAAGTTGAACTCAACGACCTGACTCAGATGCTGCCTTTTGTGTTGCACTCGCGCCTGTTCGCCGATGCCGATGCTCCCTTCTTTCAACAGCCGGAAAATGCCGCACTGCTCAGCGACAAAATAGGCTGGTTGCGTCATCTGTTCCAGCTCAGCTGCGCCGAATTTGAGCGCCAGGGCCGGCACCGGAAAGATGCGGTTGCCGAGCTGAAAGCCGAGCTCGACGAAGGGCTGGAAGGCGTTTCCGACAAGCAATGCCGCAAACGGCTGGAACAGATTGAACGCGCCCTGCATCAGATGGCGGCTGGCAACAAACTCTCTGGGGCGGTGCACGATGATGCGATGACGCTTAAATACCTGCACCAGCGCTACAGCAATTATCAGCGCTGGCTTAGCAGTCAGGGTTAATGGCTGATGCAGAACCCGGAATTAGATTGGAACGGTCGCTCTGCCAGGTCACGGATGCCGGATAGATGCCATGAAATCTGAGTGGCTGGCACACTACCTGACGCGTCAGGCCGACCCGCTTAATCAGGCTTACCGACTCGCACGCCAGGGTGATCCGGTGCAATTTGCCAGCGCCTTTGGCCGCTTTGTTCAGCAAGATCTCGATTCGTTGCTAACAAGTCTGGATCACTGGTCACCTTCAAACAAAGCCGCGTTGTGCGAAACCGCCTACCAGTGCGGCCTGACCCTGACTCGCCACGGCTGGCTAAGAGCCGAGCAACAACCGGTCACCGACCGGCTGTTTCAACAGCTGTTGCCAATCTGGCTGTCGCCCTACCCGGATGCAGCACCCAGGCTGCTGACCCAGCTGCTAAATGCACTGTCCCATCTGCCCGGAGCCGGTCAGCGAACCGGGCTGCTCGACCAATGGCAACGCTGTTTGCCTGCGCCCGACGCCACCCCCGATGGCCTGCTGGTGTTCAGCTGGATGGCCGGGTTACCGCAGTATCGTGAAGCCGCCCTGCAAGCCTTACACCGGCATCCCGACTGGCTGAAAACTCTGGCACTGGGCGACCCTGAGGCGTTCGAACACCCCTGGTGGCAAGGGTCGACACAGGGTTGGCACAGCGCCCCGGTGCAATTCGGTGCTTCTCATTGGCTGGGCGGTGACTTTACCGCCAGGCCCCGGTTGCTGATTGCCCCGGGGCAGACGCTGGTTCAGGCAGGCCGTGAGTGCTGGCATCTGTACATAGACGCCTTCGGCCAGGCGTTACTGCCCGCCACGAGCCACCACCCGATGCAGCTTCCCGTCCCTGAGTGCACGGGTCTTCCGACCGGTCTTGCCCGCTTGCCCCAGGGCACTGAAACACCACGCCAATGCCTGGAACGCCGCCATGACTGGGTTGTCAGTTTTCACGACAGCTACGCCCTGCGGGTGATCCCGAAAACCGGGGAGCAGCCATGAGCGAACTGGACACCTGGCAACACCACTGGCACCCGGCGTTGCAGTTGTGGAGCGAGCATCTGCAATTGCAGGAGCCGCTCTGGCTGTTTGATGTTGAAGCAACACAGTCTGCCGGGCTGACCGATAACATTGCCGCCATTCGCCTGGCCTCGCAACGCGTTATGGTCAATCTGCCCATGGTGATCGAGCGCGACCTGACTGACTTCGCTCTGGAAATTCTGGCGCACGAAATCGGGCACCATGTGTATGCCCCGGCCAACATGACCCGGCATTTGCAGTTACTCGCGGTCATTCGCCAGGCGTTGCCCAGTGTCGAACAACAGGCGCCACTGGTCGCCAATCTGTACACCGACTTGCTGATCAATCATCGCCTGCAGCGCCACACCCGCTGCCGGATGGACCAACTGTACCAGCGACTGAACACCGGCCAGGGCAGCCCGCTCTGGACGCTGTATATGCGCATTTATGAGCGTCTCTGGCAACTGGCACCCGGCACGCTGACACCCGCTGACATCAGCCCCGAAATGGAAGGAGATGCCTGGCTGGGCAGCAGAATCATCAAGGTCTACAGCAAGGATTGGCTGACCGGCGCCAGCCGCTTCGCCAGCCTTCTGCTCAGTTACCTCATTGAAGAAGCCGAATCGGCCGCCGCCACCTTCGCCACCCTGCAGGATACCGCCGAGGCGGGGCAAGGGTATCAGGGCTCCGGCGTGCTTCAGGTGCCGCGCATCGATAGCCTGCACCCGAGTCGCGACACGGAACTGACCGACCTGCCAGCCACAACAGACGGGGAAAACCCGGCGCACGATGGCGAACAAGGCGTGAGCTCCCGGGGCCAGGCAGTGGAGCCTCAGGATGCGTTCGAAGTCCTCAAAGCCGCCGGTGTCGACATAACCCGGCATGATGCGGCCGTGCGCTATTATCGAGATGCCGTCCGCCCTTATTTATTGCCGTTTCCCTCCCGGGTCACTTCCAGCCCGGGCGAGTTTCTGCGTGAAGGCGTCGAGGTCTGGCAAGCCGGAGACGACCCTGCCGACATCGACTGGTTTGCCACCTTACTGGCAGGTAACCCGCCCATTCCGGGGTTTACCACCCAGAAAGCCGTGTACGGACAAGACAGCCCCGAGTCACAGCAACATCAGACGTGTGATCTCGATCTCTACGTCGACAGTTCAGGCTCCATGCCCAACCCCCAGCAGCGCATTTCCTATCCGGCACTGGCCGGTGCCCTACTCTGTGTATCCGCCCTTAGAGCCGGAGCAGCGGTGCAGGTAACCCTGTGGAGCGGAGCGCATCAGTGCCTGGCCACTGAAGGGTTTATTCGCAACGAGACCGCTGCCTTGCGGGTGCTGACGGGCTTTTTCGGCGGTGGCACCAGCTTTCCGCTGAAACAGCTGCGCACCACCTATGCCCAGCCCCGGCAAACCCCGACCCAGGTGGTGATGCTGTCCGACGACGGCATCAGCTCGATGTTTCAGGACGACGAAACCGGCACCCCCGGTGAGCAGATCAGTGCCCGAACATTACAGCACTGCCAGGGCGCCGGACACTGGGTACTGGACCTGCCCTACGACCTGGATGACCCCCGACTGCAACAGTCATCCTGGCTGAAATCGGCCCTGGAGCGCATCCAGCTGGGCCAGCAACAAGGCTGGCAGGTGTATCGGGTTAACGGGCTGGAACCCATGCTCCAGTTCGCCCGCGAGTTTTCCAGACAACACTATGGCGCCGACGCTACATCACAGGGAGAGCGCTGACGCATGTCTGAAATGCAATGTGGGCCATCGATGCATCTCCTGCACCAGCGCCTGCTGGCTTACCCCGAATCCCCCAGCCCACGAGGACTGGACCTGCTCGCCTTGTTGCACGATTTGGTGCGGCGGCTTGATTCTGAGGCCACCCCGGATGCGCTGGCCGCGCTGGCAGGCTTGCCGCTGTGTCAGGCAGGCACTGTTGAGAGCACTGTCGTCGACCTGGATGAAGCTGAGTTCGCCCGGCTCTATCAGCAATACGAGAACCTCGATGCCGCCGCACTCGACACCCTGGAACAAGAGACCCGGACAGCATTGGATCAGCACGGCCTGGCAAACATAAATACACCAGACCAGCTCAAAGCAGAAACAGCCGAGCCTCCCAGCGCGCTGCTGCAGATGACCTGGCTGCTGGCCGATGACGCCTTTACCGGGGCCACCCTGTTCGCTTCCGACCTGGTCAGTCTGCTGTGCTCGGCCGACACCCTGATGGCGCAAGCCCACCCCAACCGGCAAGATGAAGACCAGCGCGAGGAACTGATTCGACTGGCACTCAATGGCCTTCGGCTAAAAGCTCAGGGTGAAACCGATCGTCAAGCACGGGACCGGCTGTTGATGGTCAGCTCAACCGAACGCGCCCGCGTGGTGGCTGCCTCGCGCGCTGCCGAGGAACGCGCCGAAGCCATCCGCCAGGCACTGGCAGAACAGCGTGCGCGGGAAGCCGCCGACAAATACACCCGCGAATGACGATGAATCCGGACCAACGCCCGTTAGAAGTCGCCCCCTGGGTCGACACTGACCGCCTGCCCGGACTAACCCCACGGGCGGCGGCCCGCTTGCGTCAGTGCCTGGAGCACCCGGCTGCCCCCCGCTTTACCGGGCGCAGCGGTCATCGGCTTACGGCTCAGGCGGTCAGGCAATTACACGCCGACAAAGCGGCCATGCAGCAGCCAGATCCACGCTGGATGGCGACTTTTCTGGCCCACTGCCGGCAGCAGGTGCCGCACTACCGGCACTACCCCTGGCACAATGACGTATCGGCCCTGCCGACCACCAACCGCCATGACCTGAGCCGCAACCTCACCGCCTTCGTTCCGGATGACATCGACCCGGCACAACTGATCGCCTATGAAACCAGTGGCACCACCGGGCACCCGCTTACAGTACCGTCATTGCCCCTGGTCGCAGCGCGCTATCACTGCTTTCACGAACGCATCCTCAGCTGGCACAGCATTGACCTGCAATCGCTTTCGGGCGACACCGGGGTGATGCTGGTCGGCGACCAGCAACGCTGCTTTACCTATGCCTCGGTGTTGCCTTACTGGGACGATAAAGTCCTGCTGAAAACGAACCTGAACCCGGCCGACTGGCCCGAGCCGGACGCCCGTGGCCGCTACATCGATGCCTGCAAACCCCTGCTGATCACCGGCGACCCGCGCAGCCTGAGCACGTTACTGAGTCTGGCGTTCAGCCATCGCCCGGCGGCGATACTATCGACGTCCATGACGCTGTTGCAGGGCCTGAAAGATCGGCTGGTGCAACGGTTTCAGTGCCCGGTTATTAACCTGTATTCGATGAACGAAGCGGGCCCCATCGCGGCCGACGACGGCAGCGGCAACGGCCTGCGCCTGGTCCAGTCGACGCTTCGGGTAGAGATTCTGGATCGGCAGGGCAAGCCGGTAATAACGCCTACCGATCGCGGCGAAATCACCCTGACCGGCGGCTTTAACCCCTGTCTGCCTCTGTTACGCTACCGAACCGGAGACTACGCCAGCCTGACCGAAGATGCTCAGGGCCGACGCTACTTGCAACAATTGGATGGCCGCCCGCCCGTCCGGTACAAAACCGCTAGAGGCTGGCTCAACAACGTCGACATCACCCATCTGTTGCAGCCCTTCGGCCTGGCGCAGTATCAATTGCATCAGGATCAGCACGGCGGATTGACACTCGGCGTGCTGGGAGACGCCGATCGTGCTGATCTCGAACGCGCCCTGAGTAACGCCTTTGGCAGCGGTTTCCCGGTTCGCATTGGCCGGCTGCAACCAAAAGCCGACAAACTCATTCAATACACCAGCCACTACCCCGGAGCCCATAACGGATGACCAGCCTGACTTTGCTGGAATACAGCGCCAACGCTTTTTTCCTGAGCAGTGTGTTTCTCGCCGCTCGCAACCATCGCCACACCTGGACACTGGGCATCATCGGTTGTGTGCTGTTTGGCGTGTTGTTCTATCAGGTGCAACTCTACGCCGATGCCACCCTGATGGTGTTCTACATCGGCACCAGTGTCATTGGCTGGCAACAATGGCAACGCGGCGGTGCTGCCGCCGAGATTCAGCGCACGCCCTGGCCAATGCTCGGGCTGTTCAGCCTGATCGCCATTGGCACCTTGCTGGGCTACGGCTACATCCTGTACCTGAACACCGATGCCTATGCCCCCTTCGCCGATTCAGCGGTGCTGACTTTCAGTGTGCTGGCGCAGCTGTTGTTAATGAAACGCCGCCTTGAGACCTGGTGGTTCTGGCTGATCGTCAACACCGTTGCCGTCCCGCTCTACGCCTCGCGCGGCCTGAGCCTGACGGCGATTGTTTATGTGGGCTTCTGGCTTAACGCCTGCTATGGCCTCTGGCGCTGGCATCGGGAACTGAGGGCGGAATGTCTCGCTTCCGAACCGGCCTAGTCGTCGGCAAGTTCTCGCCCCTGCACGCCGGTCATCGCTACCTGCTCGAATGCGCTGAATCGGCCTGCGACCGGCTTGTCGTAATCAGCTATTCGCGTCCCGAATTCGCCGGTTGCACCGCCGACTTGCGACGCCTCTGGCTGGGGCAAGCAATGCCCGGTACCGGACACCAGGTACTCGATGCCGCCGATGCGGTTCGCCTGGGCCTGTCGATGCCCGGGAACGACGCGAGCGATGAGCGCCAGCGCCAATTCTGCGCTAACCTGATCGACCGCAGCCTGCAATCGCCGGTGGATGCGGTGTTCAGCAGTGAGGACTATGGCCAGGGATTCGCCGAATTTCTCTCGGCCCACTGGCAACAGCCGGTCGAGTCTGTGGTGGTTGACCGGCACCGGGTGCGGTTTCCGGTCAGCGGCTCGGAATTGCGCGCCCAGCCCAATAACGACTGGGTCGAGCCATCGGTCTACGCCGCCCAGACCTGTCAGCGCATTGCGCTGATTGGCGCTGAGTCGACCGGAAAAACGTGCCTGAGCCAGTGGCTGGCCGAACAACGCGGCTGGCCCTGGGTCGCTGAATTTGGGCGTGAGTTCTGGCATGAGCGTGGCGGTGTTCTCAAGTCAGATGACTTACTGGCCATCGCCCGCACCCAGGTAGACCGCGAAAACCAGGCCGTACAACTCGCCCTGGCCAACGGCCAGACAGGCATCGTCTGCGACACCACCCCGCTGACGACGTTGATTTACCATCAACTGATGTTCGACGCTCCCCCACCGGCCGAACTGGTGGCGCTGGCCGAACGCCCCTACCACCAGGTATGGCTCTGCGCTGCCGATTTTCCGATGGTGCAGGACGGCACCCGCAGTCCGGAAGCCTTTCGTCAGCAACAGCAGGCCCGCTACCACACCGAACTGGCTGAGCGCGACCTGGAGCATCGTCACCTAACGGGTTCGCTGACCCAGCGCCAGCACCAGCTGCTATCGTGACAAGGCCCGGCCCCCGGCGTTAGGATGAACCGACCCGTGCCGATCAGCGAGGCCAACGATGAAACGACCAGACACCCAGCCGTTCGACCGCGACCGCCACCTGGCTCAACCGGATACGCACGAGGTGTTCAATCAGCCATCACCTCTGGCTGACTACAATCTCTACCTTAGTGACCGTGCCCTGCAACACTGGGTTGGCGTCTTTGGCGGCAACTGGGCCGAGGCGGACTTAACCGCCTACGGCGCTCGCTGCGGTGGTGATCTGATCGATGCCGGTTTTGCCGCCAACACCGTCGAGCCGACCTTTCACTCCCACGACCGCTTCGGCCAACGCATCGACGAAGTCCGCTTTCACCCGGCCTACCACGAATTGATGAAAACCGCCGTTGAAGCGGGCGTTCCATCCTTGCCCTGGCGCGAGCCTAAAGCCGGTGCTCACGTGGCCCGGGCCGGGCTCGAATACCTGCACATGCACGCTGATGCCGGTTCTGCCTGCCCGCTGACCATGACTTTCGCAGCGGTTCCGGCCATCGCCGGCACGGAATCGGTCGCCAAAGACTGGCTACCGAAAATAACCGCCCGCCACTACGACTCGAGAAACGTCCCCTTCTTTGAAAAAGAAGGTCTAACTATCGGCATGGCGATGACCGAGAAACAGGGCGGTTCCGACGTGCGCGCCAACACTACGCGAGCCTACCCCACTGGGGCACGCGGACCGGGCGAACGCTACGAGCTGATCGGCCACAAATGGTTCTGTTCTGCCCCCATGTGCGACGCCTTCCTGACTCTGGCACACACCGAAACCGGTCTGTCCTGTTTCCTGCTGCCGCGCTGGCGGCCCGATGGCACCAAGAACGCCCTGTTCATTCAGCGCCTAAAGGACAAACTGGGCAACCGCTCCAACGCCTCTTCCGAAATCGAATTTCGCGGTGCTGAAGCCTGGTTGCTCGGCGAGGAAGGCCGGGGCGTATCGACCATCATTGAGATGGTCGCCATGACCCGTTTCGACTGCACCGTTGGCTCCGCCGCCCTGATCCGCGCGGCCACCGCCCAGGCCCTGTACCACACCTCGAGCCGGTCAGCCTTTGGTAAACCCCTGCACGACCAGCCGCTGATGCAAAACGTACTGGCGGATCTGGCCATCGAATCCGAAGCGGCGCTGGCGCTCGCCCTGCGCATCGGCCATTCACTGGACCAGGCGGCCTACTCAGAACACGAAAACCTGCTGGCCAGACTGACCAACCCGATTGGCAAATACTGGGTCTGCAAACGCACGCCACACCTGACGTACGAGGCCATGGAATGCATTGGTGGAGTGGGATATGTCGAAGAAAACGTCTTGCCGCGTCTCTACCGGGAGGCCCCGGTCAACGCCATCTGGGAAGGCTCGGGCAACATTCAATGCCTGGATGTCCTGCGTGCGGTCCGGAAAACCCCGGATGCCCTGACCGCCCTGTTCAAAGAGCTGGAGCAAGCCCGCACCCAATCGCCCCGCTACGATGCTCATCTGGATCAACTGCAGCGGGACTGGGCCAACACCTCAGACCTCGAATACCGGGCCCGCGCCCTGGTCGACCCCATGGCCCTGGCACTCCAGGCCAGCATCCTGCTGCGCCACGGCACCCCCGACATCGCCGATGCCTTTATCGCCTCACGGCTGACGCCGGGCACCCAAGTAAACCTCGGTGGGTTACCCACGGGAATCAATTACAAGAGGATCATTGACCGGGCAGTGCCCATGGTGGGCTAGTGGCTGCCTGCTTTGCGGCACGGTCTTATTCAGTGGCGGGAGTTCGTGCTGACCACCGGTTAGGTCTGACCGAGGCCGGCATGAACCCATCCATGGGGCCTAGACTTCGGGATATGAATCCCATCCATGGGATTCACCCTCCGGGCTCGCTACGCTCATGCTAAAACGCTCCCGGCGTTTTAGTCCATGCCTCAGACTTCCCCGGTCAGACCTACCCGGCAGCCAGCACTTGGTTTGGCAGGCAATTAGATGTCCGGGTAGCTAAATTGATTGGCTCGTCAATTAACGAGTACAAGTCACCGTCGTCGCATCGGCTTCATTAGTCCGCTCTACAAGACGATTCCGGGTCAATTCAACAATGGTGCTGACAGACTCGGATTCCTGCATCATGCCGGCTTCCATCTGCGGGATCATCATATCCACCATGGGGTTAGGTTCACCCAGATTTTCAGCGCTGACTTCAGTAGTGGTCGTGGTCAGCTGATCGCCCTCAAGTGACCAGTTGCCGCTGCCAGCAACACCCAGATTCATCGGGTCCATCGACGGCACTTCCATGTTCATGGTCATGTCATATACAGCGGTTCGGTCAGCGCGATAGTTGACCTTCAACTGCATATCGAGCTCCACACCATCGGTGGTTTCCGAGTAATCACAGTTCCAGGTACCCACCAGCAAATCAGGGTCGGGCTCAGCCAGTGCCAGAGGGGCCAGGGAGGCGATGAACAGGCCTGCGGTGAGCTTTGCAATCGGTTTCATGTGTCTTCCTTAACGGATAAATGAACCCGGAGTATACCCATTCAACTGTGATTTGTTCAGGATCCGCCTCACAATAGTCGCATTCGAATCCGTTTGGTTATTTAACCCTGTTTGGGGTTGATTCTGCACAAGGTTGAGCGTTGGAGGCTTCATTTTCCGGATCTGCTTCATTACTCTGCATGCAACTTGATTTCGAGGTCTGTCGGAGTTGACTCTCTATTTGGATTTATTGAGTTATATTTGATGACACTCAAAGTGCCAGGCGCTGGGTAGGCCTATCCGGGGTAGTCCGCAGCAAGGATGCTGCGGTCTAGGCTCCATGGAAGGATTTACGCCGACCCCGGATAGGCCTACCCGGTGTCTTGCACGACTTTCAGCCGATAGGTCAAAGCAACCACAGACCCGCACTTGATCAGCCTGCGAGCGTCATTTTCACCAGCCGACTTAACGCAACGCACCAACCTCACAGGAACACCACTTGAATACAGTTTTGCCAACTCAGACATCCGATCGCACCTGGTGGAAAGAAGCCGTGGTGTATCAGATTTACCCGCGCAGCTTTATGGACAGCAATGGCGATGGCATTGGTGATCTGAACGGCATTATCAGCAAGCTCGACTACTTGCAGAAACTGGGCGTTACCGTGCTCTGGTTGTGCCCGATTTTCTCGTCACCGAACGACGACAATGGGTATGACATCAGTGACTATCAGGACATCATGGCCGACTTCGGTTCACTGGCCGATTTTGATCGCTTGCTGGAAGAAGCCCACAAGCGCGGTTTGCGCATTCTGCTCGACCTGGTGTTGAACCACAGCAGTGATGAGCACCCCTGGTTTCTTGAATCACGCTCGTCGAAAACCAACCCCAAACGGGACTGGTACATCTGGCGCGAGGGTAAGGATGGGCAGCCGCCCAATAACTGGGAGAGCATTTTTAACGAATCGGTGTGGGAATACGATGCGGCGACCGATGAGTATTTCATGCACGTATTTTCGCGCAAACAGCCCGACCTGAACTGGGAAAACACCGACATGCGTGCCGCGCTGTATGACATGGTGCGCTGGTGGCTCGACAAAGGCGTCGACGGGTTTCGTATTGATGCCATTTCCCACATTCGCAAGCAACCCGGCCTGCCGGACATGCCGAACCCCAAAGGACTGCAGACCGTGCCCTCCGCCGCCGGCCACATGAACGTAGATGGCGTGATGGATTACATCAGTGACCTGTGTGCCAACACCTTTGCCCACTACGACATCATGACCGTTGGCGAAGCCAATGGCGTCAACGTCGAACAAGCGCCCGAATGGGTCGCACCCGAAAAACGCAATTTCAACATGCTGTTTCAATTTGAACAGCTCAAGCTCTGGCAAACCGACGGTGCCGCCGGGCTCGATCTGCCGCACCTGAAGCAGGTGCTTACACGCTGGCAAAAAGGGCTGGAAGGCCGCGGCTGGAATGCCTTGTTTGTCGAGAACCACGACATACCCCGCATCGTTTCTACCTGGGGTGACGACGAGCGTTACTGGCGTGAAAGCGCCACCGCCATCGCCACCCTGTATTTTCTGATGCAGGGCACGCCCTTTATTTACCAGGGCCAGGAACTGGGGATGACCAACTACCCCTTCACTGAGCTGCAGCAATTCGACGACGTCGCCATTCACAACCTGGCCCGGCAGCGTCGCGAACAGGGCTGGGGCGAAGAGGATATCCTCACCAGCATTCGCGACAACGCCCGCGACAATTCACGCACCCCGATGCAATGGAACAGCAGCGAACACGGCGGCTTTACCACCGGCACCCCCTGGCTCGCCGTAAACCCCAATACCCGGGATATCAACGTCGCCAGCCAACAACAGGATTCGAATTCCGTATTGGCTTATTACCAGCAACTGATTCGTCTGCGTCGCAAACACCCAACGCTCATTTATGGCCAATACGACTTGTTGCTGGCAGAGCACCCGCAGATTTTTGCCTACAGCCGCAGCGGTGACGACCGCTTCATTGTGCTGTGCAACCTGAGCGACCAACCCGCAGACGTCGACCCGACACTGGTTGAACTGGACCGCGCGGCCCTGGTGCTTGGGAATCAGCCAACCGACATTGCGCCTTATGCATTAGCATTGGCCCCTTTTGAGGCACGGGTGTACCGGATTATTGATTCAAACAACGCTTAATCGTTGCGTTCGTCGTTGAAAATGACGCTATACTGACGGTTGATCCGACGACGGACTGAAGTGAGCGCCATGTCAGACAACCGGAAACCCAGCGCAAATGCCTGCCCCAAATGCCAGCCCCGCTCTGCACTGGGGCTGGCTCTTTGCATTCTGCTAGGGTTTGCTCCGGCGGCTGTATGGGCGGAAAGCGCCCCGACGCTTCGGCTGGTCACCGGTGACAATTATGCCCCGTTTTCCGATCAGAACCTGCCCTGGGGTGGCCTGGCCACGCACCTGGTACGCTATCTGTTCGAGCAAATCGATCAGGCGGTTGAGATTGATGTTACCGGGTGGTCCACTGGCTATCAGGCTGCATTGGACGGTGACTATGCTGGCACCTTTCCCTATATCGAATCGCAGCAACGCCTCAATGACTATCTGTATTCCGGCCCCTTGTTTACCGTCAGCTCCTACGCCTATGTTGATCAGTCGAGCACCATCAACGCCAGCAGCCCGGAAGACCTGGCCGGCTTGTCCCTGTGTCTGCCGGAAGGCTTTGCACACGGACCGGCACTGAACCCCCTGGTGGAAAGCGGCTCGATCACCCGCATCACCCCCTCGGACATGCCAAGCTGCTTTGCCATGCTGCAGTCTGGCGAAGCCGATTTCGTTAAGATCAACCGCTATGTGGCACGCGAATTACTGCGCAATGCCGGTGTTCCTCACTCGGCCATACGGGCGCTGCCGTTTCCGGTAGAAACCGTTTCGATGCACTTTATTGCACCGCGCAACCAAAACGGTTCGCCCGCCCTGATTGCCAGAGTAAACCAGGCCCTGGCAGACCTGCAGCAGGACAACGAATACGCCCGCTTCGTCGATGACTACCTGACGATCATCTACCCTCGTCAGATGCCTTCCAGCTCGGCACCGTAATCTGGCCCCCAGCGTTTGCGAATGCGGTCCATCACCTCTGCCAGGGCCAGAGAATCGGCCCAGCTGTGTTCCTCGCATTGCAGTAGCCCCGCCGCCAGGCTGCGGTTTACCGCGCTGAATTCATAATGGTAGCCCGTACCCAACAGCGGGTACTGCTGCTGGCTGACCGGCGCCTTACCTAGCTGCCAGCGGGCCGCCTGGCTGGCAAACCAGGGCGCCTTGATCTCGACCCAGCCGTCTTCGCCACTGATGGCCGCTTGCGTCGGCAATGGAAAGTCCAGGCTGTACGACAGCGAAGCTCTGGCCCCGCTTGCATAGTGCAATACGAGATCGGCAGACCGGTCCACTCCGAGAGCGCCCAGTGTCACGTCACCTTCGATGTCGTCGGGAACGCCGAAAAGGTCCAGAGGCAGCAGCAAGGGGTAGATGCCAATATCGAGCAGTGCCCCACCGGCCAGTTCCGGCGCATTTAAACGATGTTCCGGGTCAGCCGGTGCAGCGAAACCAAAGCTGGCCTGACAGTGGCGCACCTGACCAATACGGCCCGACTTGAGATCCGCCAGAACAGACCGGTAAACCGGGCTGAAGCGGGTCCACAGAGCTTCAACGCACAGCACCTGACAACGCTCGGCTGTCTCGTACAGGCTTTTGCTCTGGGCCGCGTTCAGAGTAGCCGGCTTTTCCACCAGCACGGCCTTGCCCGCTTCCATGGCCGCCATCGCCTGTTGCCGGTGCTGGGTATGGGGGCTGGCTATGTACACTACATCGATGTTATCCAGCGCGAGCAGAGTGTCGAGATCGTCGAACGCCAGAGCGATGCCATGGCGGTCCGCAAAGGTCTGTGCACTAGCCTGGGAACGCGAGCATACCGCGACAAATTCGCCACCGTTTCCGTGCCGGGCATCGGCCACAAACTGATCGGCCATACCGCCGGTACCAATCACGGCCCAGCGATAGGTTGAAGATGTAGCGGAACTGTTCATAAAAGACACTCCTGTGGTCACGGCAGACCGTTCTTGTTGTTAGATTTGCTTACTGGTACGGGTAGCGGCTCACTGCGTTCGGGTAACCCGGTTCATAAACCGCTGCGCCCGGGCTTCGCGTTCTTCATTCTGGCCTTTGTACAACACGGAGATTTTTACCCAGTCAGAGCCGACAACATAGAGCCGGTGGCGCTGAATCCGGTTTTCGGCATCGTACAACGCATAGCGGGCGGTCGATTCACTGCTTTGCAGGGGCTCATATACGCTCCCTGCCACCTGCTCGCGGTCGGTCTCCAGCATGCCAGCGGCCAATTCGGGCAACGGCTGCGTCAAGTCGCCGGTTTGCACCAGAAAATCCATACCCCGGCGCCGCAAAAACCAGGCGTCATTGTCCGCGTCCGGCTGGGCACTGGGTGCGGCTTCCCATTCCACGGCAATGGCATCGTTGATCGTGGTCGTCACGTAGTCGGGCTGATCAAGCGGTTTCAGGCGGGTTGGCCATTGCAGATAGACAAAGCCAATCAGTAATACGATGACGATCCAGAAGGTGGGGCGGCGTATGGCGTCTCGCCAGCCAGTAACCGGAGTGCGGTCGGCTGACGAATCATCCGGGCGGTGCGACACGGCAGGTTCTCTTTTGTGAGCTGAAATAAATAAACTGGCCGCACTTTACCGCAATGCACCGGTGCGGGCCAGTCGAACGACGGTGTGCGTCAATCCTGAATTTTGGAGAACTCCCGATCCAGCTCATAGCGCTTGGAGGTCACGTACTGTTCCATCCGCTCGACACGGCTCAGTGTCCGGTTCAGGCGCTCCCTGGCCGTACTGAGCCGCTCACCGGGGCTCTCTCCGTAACGAAACAAATTGCGTGGCCGATCCTGGTGGTTGTTTTCGTCGTACTGGTATTCCTGCTGCACCGGGCCCTTGGGGCGCGGCGCCATGGCGACGCAAGCGCCTACATAGGCAAGTAAAGTCAGGAACCCGAAGAACATAAACCCCGCCACGACGATCAGCCGGGCTATCCAGTGCTCAATGTTAAAATGATCGGCAAGCCCGGCACAGACGCCACCCACCCAGCCATCTTTCTTGTTCCGGTACAGGTTCATGCCGAAGCCTTCGCGACGGCGCTGCCAGAATTCTTTCTTAGTCATTAGAGTCTCTCCGACGAGTTAGCGGTCCCGCTTCCAGCGAGGGCTGCGTTCATCCAAAATGCCTTCCAGCGCATCGACCCGGTCGACGACCTTGTCCAGGGTACGTAGCAGGTCATCCAATTTAACCTGGTCATCCTCCGACAGGCCCTGTCGGGTGCGCCCCTTGTGACGATAGTCCAACACCAGCCAGATCGGCATGACCACCACCAGAAACAGAATGGTCGGGACAAACAGAAATTCAAAAAAATGCATGCCTTACTCCTTGCGGGCCGACCACTCTGGCCAGCCCGGGGGCTTAGTTTTGTTCCGGACGGTTTTTCATTTTCGCTTTCAGACGTTCCAGCTCAAGATTGACGCTGTCGTCCCGGACCAGACTGTCGATCTCGCCAGCCAGATCAGAGCGCTCACCCTTGCCCAGATCCATCGCTTCTATCTCGCTTTCCATCGAATCCATGCGCCGCTCATAGCGTTCAAACTTCTCGAACGCATCCTGCAGCGACTCGCGCGACAGTTGTTCTTTCGCCCGACGACGCGTCGATACCGTCTGATGCCGCATGACCATGGACTTCTGCTTCGCTTTGGCATCGGTCAGCTTCTGCTGCAATTGCCCGATTTCACCGGACAGCTGTTTCAGATGCTCGTCCAGCGCCTTGAATTCCTGTTCAATAATAGCCTCTTCCTCCTGCAACACCTGCTTTTCCGCCAGCGCTGCACGGGCCAGATCTTCCCGGTTTTTTTCAAGCGCCAGGGTGGCCTTGGCTTCCCATTCGGCCACTTCCCCATGCAAGCGGTCGAGCCGGCGCTGGGCATCTTTCTTGTCGGCGATGATGCGCGCTGAACTGCTGCGCACTTCCACCAGCGTTTCTTCCATTTCCTGAATGATCAGCCGAATCATCTTCTGCGGATCCTCAGCCCGGTCGAGCAAGGCGGTCAAATTGGAATTAATGATGTCGGTCAGTCTCGAAAAAATACCCATAGCTCATACTCCTGAGTGCCATATAGTCGTTAATAAGCCAGCTGAAACAAGCGTCCAGCGGTGTTCTAGCGTTCGTTGGTCGACCGCCCGACAAGATGCGTGATGCTCTCGTAGAGCATGGTCATCCAGACGAAGGTCAATAATCCGATGCCCAGGTGCGTCACGACGGCCAGGGCGCTGCTCAGCGTAATCATGCCCATGTACAGCGGTGCGCGCGGGTTCAACATAAACATATCCTGTCCCTCTGCGGTTCGGTCCTGAAAATCCCTGGCTACGTCATATCGTCAGTGATTGTGTGCGTTACGCAGTATCTATTACAGATACCATGCCAAGTTCGTAACTCATTGATTTATAAGAGCTTAGGTTATTTCAGGCTAACGCAGGCTGGACTTTACTGGTGTTAATGGCTAATTTATTTAGCCATATAAGCCATTATTAAGAGCAAAGACATGACCGAGCGCAGCCCACAGCGAATCCTTGGCGAAAGCCCGGCCTTGTCAGACCTGTTAGACCGAGTATCCCAGGTCGCCCCGCTCACCCGCCCGGTACTGGTCATCGGCGAACGGGGCACCGGTAAGGAACTGATCGCCGAACGGCTGCATTTTCTGTCGCAGCGCTGGCAACAACCGTTTCTGAAAATCAACTGCGGCGCCATCAGCGAATCCCTGCTCGATGCCGATCTGTTCGGCTATGAGCCCGGTGCTTTTACCGGCGCTACCCGGTTGCACAAAGGCCGCTTCGAACGAGCGCACGAAGGCACGCTGTTTTTGGATGAAGTGGGCAATATGTCGCAGGCGTTGCAGGAAAAACTGCTGCGGCTGATCGAATACGGCGAGTTTGAACGTCTTGGCGGCCAGCAAACCCTGACCGTCGATGTGCGCATCATCGCCGCCACCAACGAACACCTGCCGGGGCTGGCCGCAGAAGGCCGATTCCGCGCCGACCTGCTCGACCGCCTTGCGTTCGACGTACTTACCCTGCCGCCCTTGCGTCACCGCCACGACGACATCACCCTGCTTGCAGATCAGTTCGGCATTCAGATGAGCAGTGAGCTCGGCTGGGAGGTGTTTCCGGGGTTTACTGACCGGGCCCTGGAACAACTGACCAGACACCCCTTTTACGGCAATGTCCGAGAACTCAAAAACGCCATTGAGCGCAGTGTTTACCGCTGGGGTAATGAAGCCGAACCCATCGACGACCTGGTGCTCGACCCCTTTCACTCTCCCTGGCAGCCGGCACCGGAAACTACAGAAACCGGCTTTGCAGCAAACCCAGACGAAAGCTTCAGCGAACAGGTCAGTCGATATGAAGTGGCATTACTCGAAGGCGCACTGGATGCCAATGGCCGCCACCAGGGACATGCCGCCGAGGCGCTGGGGCTGAGTTACCATCAGTTTCGCAGTCAGTTGCGTAAGCATGGGCTGATTGAGAAGAAGACATAAGACCTTTGACATCAACCGGTCCGAGAGAGGAGTAGAGGTGGAACGGAAGTTATTACTCCGGTATCAAAAGCGACGATAAGGCTAGCGAGGGTTGGTAGGGGGGCTTTTGCGGGGGTATCTGAGGCATGGATGCCGAAGCTAAGCCTACATGGAGGTATTCACGGCGCCCCCGCAAGAGCGTCCCTGCCAACCCTCGCGGGTTCGAGGGATGCCCTTGATTTGGCCGCCGTATTTCGAGTAATTAAACCGCGTCCTCGCCCGTTTCGCCGGTGCGGATACGGATGACCTGCTCCAGGGAGGAGACGAAGATCTTGCCGTCGCCGATCTTGCCGGTGTTAGCGGCCTTGGAGATCGCTTCGATGACGGACTCCACTTTGGCATCGTCGATGGCGACTTCGAGTTTGATCTTGGGCAGGAAATCGACCACGTATTCAGCGCCGCGATACAGCTCGGTGTGCCCCTTCTGGCGACCAAAACCCTTGACTTCGGTAACGGTAATGCCCTGCACACCCACTTCAGAGAGGGATTCGCGAACATCGTCGAGTTTGAACGGTTTAATAATGGCAGTTACAAGCTTCATGCTGAACTCCTCAGAGTAACGGAATAGCTGGTGGATGCCTTGAGCATACCCTACCGGCCAGGCCATTCACAATTCAAGTGTAGGAGATTTCAAACACCTGTCAAAACCAGAACTCAATAGACTCACCCAACAAAAAAGGGCCCGAAGGCCCTTTTGGAAGTCAGAACGTTTTGTCCGGTATCACTTTGAACCTGTGAATTCCGGGTAAGCGTCCATGCCGCACTCGGCAATGTCGACGCCTTCGTATTCTTCTTCCTCGGTGACGCGAATGCCCATAACCGCCTTGAGGATTCCCCAGACAACCAGTGAGGCAACGAATACCCAGACGAAGATGGTCAGCGCGCCGATGATCTGGCCGGAGAAGGTCGCACCATCATTGGTGAACGGCACCAGCAACAGACCCAGCAAACCTACGACACCGTGCACCGAGATGGCACCAACGGGGTCATCAATCTTCATCTTATCAAGTGTTACGATGCTGAAGACCACAACCAGGCCACCCAGGGCACCGAAGAGCGTAGCCAGCAGAGGCGTCGGCGTTGACGGTTCAGCGGTAATGGCCACCAGGCCAGCCAGGGCACCGTTCAGGGCCATGGTCAGGTCAGCTTTCTTGAACCACAGGCGTGCCAGGATCAGGGCGGCAATAGAGCCACCGGCAGCAGCAGCGTTGGTGTTCAGGAACACCAGGGCGACGGCGTTGGCGCTTTCGGCATCCGCAACTTTCAGTACGGAACCACCGTTGAAGCCGAACCAGCCCATCCACAGGATGAAGGTACCCAGAGTCGCCAGCGGCAGGTTGGAGCCCGGAATGGCGTTGATTTCGCCGTTCTTGCCATACTTGCCCTTACGAGCACCCAGCAGCAGAACACCGGCCAGTGCAGCAGACGCGCCTGCCATGTGCACGATGCCAGAGCCAGCGAAGTCACTGAAGCCCAGGTCGCCCAGGGTGTACATGCCAAACACAGCCTGACCACCCCAGGTCCAGGAACCTTCCAGCGGGTAGATCACGCCAGTCATCACAACGGCAAACACCAGGAAGGCCCACAGCTTCATCCGCTCGGCAACCGCACCGGAGATGATCGACATGGCCGTGGCAACAAACACCACCTGGAAGAAGAAGTCGGAAGACGGTGAGTAGTAGCCGTCGCCGATTTCAGTAATGCCCGTCAGGAACAGGCCACCGTCGTACATGATGGCGTAGCCGCAGATCAGGTACATGGTGCAGGAAATGGAATACAGGGCCACGTTCTTGGTCAGAATTTCCGTGGTGTTCTTGGCGCGAACCAGGCCAGCTTCGAGCATGGAGAAGCCCGCTGCCATCCACATCACCAGAGCGCCACAGATCAGAAAGTAAAATGTATCGAGTGCGTATTGTACTTGCGTCAATTCGTTCATTGTTCAGTCTCTCCCGTTAGTCAACCCGGCTCAGATCGCGTCGTTGCCAGTTTCGCCGGTACGAATGCGAATCGCCTGTTCCAGCGGGGTCACAAAGATCTTGCCGTCACCAATTTTTCCGGTGTTGGCGGCCTTGGTAATCGATTCGATGGCGCGGTCGAGCAGTTCGTCTGAAATACCGACCTCAACCTTCACCTTGGGCAAAAAATCCACCACGTACTCTGCGCCGCGATAGAGTTCGGTGTGGCCTTTCTGACGACCAAAGCCTTTCACTTCAGTCACGGTAATGCCCTGCACGCCAATTTCTGACAGCGCTTCGCGGACGTCGTCCAACTTAAAGGGCTTGATAATGGCTGATACGAGTTTCATGTCGTTCACTCCTGTTGATTCCACCGTTGCGCTGAGAATCAGCACCGGCCCGAGGGTTTGGCCGCCACGATCAGTGCGGCAGCCGGTCACCCGAGTTACAATGTCCAATGCAACGGTTGGCTGCGATTGGTTTCATCCGTGGAGGGTCTATAGCGAAGCCCGTGCCAACTCGACTAACCCTTTAATATCAAGCAGTTAGCCATTGAACTGCGTCACAAACCGCGATGAGACGCACTGATTTGGAGCGCTGCACAATAAGTGTGCGGCATGAAAGCACCCCGATGGAGCACAGCCATGAAACTGCCCGAAGACCTACTCGACCAGATCAGCCGTCAGGCGAGTGAACTGTTCAGCCAGGGCCAGCAGGCCCGCAGCGAGGTGCGCCAGAACCTGCGCAGCTTAATGCAATCACAACTGAGCAAACTCGATGTCGTCAGCCGCGAGGAATTCGAAGCGCAACAGGCCGTGCTGCAGCGCACCCGCGAGCAGCTGGCCGACCTTGAGCAACAACTGGCCGACCTGGAAAGCCGGTTCAAGCCGTGACTTCCGCCACTGGCCCGGGCCAGGCACTCGCCTACACTCACTGACATCTGGTTCCCAGCGGAGAGAGACACGATGCGCACCAACCCATTGATCGCCCCGGCACTGGCCGGCACTGCCTTACTGTTGCTATGCCTGCCTGTCCAAGCATCTGACCACACAAAAACAGCGCTGATCGATATGGAAGATGCGCGTTCGGGGGGCTTTGGCGGGCCCCTGGTCAAGTTGGGGACGATCAACGGTGACAATGCCGTCATGATCGGTGGCGAGGGTGGCGCAACCTTCACTTCCGGCCCCCATTCGCTGATCATCGGCGGTGCCGGGTACGGCCTGGTCAATGAGCTGGAATGGGACGACACCGGGCGCAAACTGGAGATGGGCTATGCGGGCTTGCTGATGGGCTATACCCACCAGCCCGACCGGGTGGTGCACTGGGAAAGCAAAGTATTGCTGGGGGCGGGAAATGTATCCATCGTCGACAGCGGCGGCAGCAACGATGAAGATGCCAACTTCCTGGTCAGCGAATTCAGTCTCTCAGGCGAGGTCAATGTGACCGACTTTCTGGAAATCGGCATCGGCGGTGCCTACCGGCTGACCAGCGAACCGCTGATCGACAACCTGGATGCCGGCGACATTTCCGGCCCAAGCGTATTCATCAGCTTCCAGTTCGGGCAGATTTAACTCCGAGTTTAACTTTCCTAGGGGCCTGGAATCCGTGTCAGGCACCGGGTATACCTATACGGGTGGTGCGACACATCGCCCGGCATGAACCCATCCATGGGGCCTAGGCTTCGGGATATGAATCCCCTCCCTGGGATTCACCCTTCGGGCTCGCTGCGCTCATGCTAAAACGCTCCAAGCGTTTTAGTCCATGCTTCAGACTTCCCCAGATAGGTACACCCGGCACCAGACACTCAGTTCGTTGTTAAATTTAAAGAGTCGTTGTCAAACAGGCAAAGGGATATCAATCTTACGCATCAGGCTCAGCCCGATGTGCTGATCATAATAAGCCGCTTCATTGATGAAGGCCCCGTACAGGGTTTCGGTGCCTTCATAATTCAGGGTTTCACCTTCCAGTGTAATGAACAGCGGGTCGCCCGGCTGAATGGGCTGGTAATCGGTGTCTTGCCGATCGGGATGAATCATCGCTGTCAGCTCACCGCGTTCGTTTTCCGGTAACTTCAGCTTCTCGACAAACTGGAACCCTGGCAAAGACGCTGGCAATTCCGGCTGGTTGCCCGCGCGCACGGCCGCCAGGTAATCCAGCCCAAAGCGGGTTGCCTGGCGTGTTTTGTCAAACACATCCCAGCGCAGCATGCCCTGTGGCACTGGCCCTACCTCCACCAGTAAACCATGATGTTTAGCCAGTGAGATCAGGAAATTATCGCTTAGCCGGTCTTCCGGTTCGTAGAACAGCGTGACCTCAGGCATTTGCTGTTTGATGTAGAACGCCATGCCCACCACCAGGGCATCGTCTGATTTGATCACCAGGGTCGTCCCCATGTTCGCGGTGGTGGTGTGCAGATCGATTATAAAGTCGACGCGAGGCGCATCTTTCGGCCCCAGCAGGGTATTTAGCGACTTGGCGCGGTTTTGCTCGTAACCACAGAGACTATGGTCCGAAAGATCATCCCAGCTGAACTGCCGGTTCAGATCCTGATCCAGATAGCGCCGGTTGCAGCCATTGGCCTTGGGGTTGGCCAGATGCAATTCGGTCACCAGGCCATCCCGGCAGATTTCTTCGGGGTTGTTGCGCCAGTGCTTGAGCAAATGCACCCCGGTAAGCTCGTTACCGTGGGTACCGCCAGTGATGGCAACGTGTTTGATCGGGGATGTCGACATGAGGCACCTGCTTGGCTTGGCTGTATTCTCCTACCCAGTATGAGGTAGTTGGAGAAAAAGCCAATCCCCCACCCTATTCATCCTACCCAAGGCGATCGGAGAGATGGGTCATACAGGGCGTTGGTGGGTATTACTCAATCTATAGTTCGGTGTTCACGACCAATAAAGTGTCAGGTGCCGGGTGTGCCTATCCGGGGAAGTCTGAAACATGGACTAAAACGCCAGGAGCGTTTTAGCATGAGCGTCGCGAGCCCGAAGGGTGAATCCCATGGAGGGGATTCATATCATTCAGTCTAGGCCCCATGGACGGGTTTATGCCGGGCGATGTGTCGCACCACCCGTATAGGCATACCCGGTGCCTGACACGGACTCCTGGCACCAAGGCATATGCCGACCACCGAAACGCCTGTTACTTAACCAGCCCAATCTCGCGTAGCCGCTCCATCAGGTATTCATCGCTGGTGATCGGCGGGTAGCGTTTCGGGTTGTCTTCGGTGACGCACTGCGGCAGGGCATCCAGCGAAGTACCCGGGTTCGGGTGGACAAAGAACGGAATGGAGAACCGCGATACCTTGCCGGCCTCGCCTTTGGGGTTAACGACACGGTGCGTGGTTGAAGGCAGCACGTGGTTGGTCAGGCGTTGCAGCATGTCACCGACGTTGCAGACGATGGTGCCTTCAATCATCGAAATGCCAACCCACTCGCCGCGCATGTTCTTCACTTCCAGCCCTTCCTGCTCGGAACCGACCAGCAGCGTGATCAGGTTGATGTCTTCGTGAGCGCCGGCGCGAACGTTGGGCAAATTCGGGTCGGTGATGGGCGGGTAATGCAACGGCCGGAGAATGCTGTTGCCGTAGTTAACCTTTTCGTCGAAATAGTGCCGGTCTTCGCCGATAAACAAGGCAAAAGCTTGCAACAGTTCCTGAGACAGCGCATCCAGCTCGTAGTAGAGCCGCAGCATGGTGTCTTTGAACTCGGGCACTTCTTCTGGCCAGACGTTCGGGGTCAAGTCTTTGTGGGGGGCTTCGCCTTCGATCTCGCGGCCCACATGCCAGAACTCTTTCAGGTCGACGTGTTCTGCGTTCTTGGCAATCTCGGTACCAAAGGGGGTATAACCCCGGGTGCCGCCATTGTTTTTGAAATAGGCTTTCTTGGTGTCATCGGGCAGCGCGAAGACTTTTTCGGCCGCGCGCAGGGCGTTAATGGCCACTGACGAATCGATGCCATGGCCGGTAATGCCAGCAAAGCCCCAGGCTTGATAGGCCGCGCCCATTTCCTGAACAAAGCCTTCGGGGTCGGTTTTGAAACGGCGTAAATCGAGCGTAGGAATGGTGTTCATATCGGCAGTCTCTCGTTCAGGCGATGCCTGATAATACGGTTATCCCCCGCTACGGTGAAAATGCCGCAGCGGGGGATGGTCTCAGTGAGATCCCGAATCTTGTCGGGTGAGGCGTTTATTCACCTTCTAATCTCAAGTGTGTGACTGACCCGGCCGGGGATCACCCGGCCCAATGATCAGGCACGTTCTTTCACGTAGGGTTTGCCAATGGCCTTGGGCGCTACAGCGCGGCCAATAAAGCCACCCAGCAATACAACGGTCAGAATGTACGGCAATGCCTCTACCAACTGCACCGGCACTTCAAAGCCAAGGATGATGGCCCCCTGGCTGCGGTCGGCAATGGCTTGCAAGGCCCCGAACAGCAAACAGGCCAGCATGGTGGTTTTAGGCCGCCACTTGCCGAAAATCAGTGCTGCCAGTGCCATGTAGCCTTTACCGGCACTCATGTTCGGCGAGAACTGGGCGGTCAGTGCCACGGCCAGATACACACCGGCAAAGCCCGCCAAAACGCCACACACCAGCAACGCCAGGTAGCGCACCTGTGTTACAGAAATACCAGCCGTATCGACGGCCTGGGGGTTTTCACCCGTGGCCCGCAGACGCAAACCAAAACGGGTGCGGAACAGCACGAACCAGCACAGCGGCACCGCCAAAAAGGCCAGGTACACCAGAATATAGTGACCACTGAGTAATTCGGAGTAGATGCCACCGATAATCGGCACATCGGCCAGGGCATCAGCAAAGGGGAACACGATCGGCTCGAAGCGAGCGTTCAGCTCCTCGGCCCGGCTGACCAGGTTGGGCGTATTACCGCCCTGGCTGAACCAGTAGTTCCCCACCGCCGCCGTCAGGCCCGCAGCCAGAATATTGATCGCCAGACCCGAGACCACATGGTCACCGTTGTGGGTGACGGTGGCAAAGGCGTGCAGTTGGGCAAAGACAACCGAGGCCATGATGCCCGCGAGCAGGCCCATCCACGGCGAGCCGGTGTAATAGGCCGCCGAGGCACCGGCGAAGGCGCTGATCAGGATCTTGCCTTCCAGTGCAATGTTCACAATGCCCGAGCGCTCGGAAAACATGCCGGCCAGTGCGGCAAAAATCAGCGGCGTGGCATTACGCAGAGTGGCGTCCAGAATCAGAATAATGCTGTCGAATAGTTCCATGATCAGGCCTCCGCCGCGAGTTCTTCAGAGGCCTTTCTGCGGTTACTGGTTACCCGCAAATAGAGCCGTTCAATCGGATGCTTCATCATGTTTTGCAAGGCGCCCGAGAACAGGATAACCAACCCCTGCAACACAACAACAATGCGTGCGTCCACCGAGTATTCGAACTGCAGTTCACTGCCACCCTGGGTGAGGAAGCCAAACAGCAAACTGGCGATCACGATGCCGAATGGGTGATTGCGCCCCATCAGAGCAACCGCAATACCGGTGAAACCCATTTGGTTGACCAGATTCAGTTTGATCTGGTGGGCTTCGCCCTGCACCACGTTCAGCGCCATAAAGCCGGCCAAACCACCGCCAATAATCATGATCATGATGACAGTGCCCGGAATGCTGATGCCACCGTACTGGGCACCGGAGGCATTGCTGCCCATGGCCCGTACTTCATAGCCCCAGCGAGTCCGCCAGAGGAAGAACCAGACGGCAAAGGCAACAAACAGCGCCCAGAACATCGACAGGTTAAGCGGCGAACGGTCAATTGAAATACCAATCAACGCCAGCGCTTCATGCATCTTCGGGATCCAGGAAGACGGATCAAAGACCGCACTTTCCACCGACATGGTGCCGGCCGGTTTCATGAAGTTGATCAGCAGGTAGTTCATCAGCGAGGCGGCGATGAAGTTGAACATGATGGTGGTAATAACGATGTGCGAGCCGCGCTTGGCCTGCAGCCAGGCGGGAATCAGCGCCCAGAGGCCACCGAACACAAAGGCCGCAATAATGCTGATCGGCAGCAACACAATGAACGGCACATGGCCGCCCAGCCCCAGACAGACCAGGCCCACGCCCAGTGCACCGATATAGGCCTGGCCTTCACCGCCGATATTGAACATACCGGCCTGAAACACCACCGCCACGGCCAGCCCGGTAAAGATGTAGCTGGTCATGTAATAGAGGGTGTAGCCCCAGCCATAGGAGCTGCCAAAGGCGCCATAAACCATGGCCTGTAACGCATCGAGCGGATTAATGTTCAGATACCAGAAGACCAGAGCCGCTGCCAGGGCAGCCATGGCCACGTTGGCCAGGGGGATGACCCCCACGGTAATCCAGGCGGGTATACGGTGTTGACTCATGCTGGTTCCTCCGCCTGCAACGCCTTGATTTCATCGGGAACAATGTTGGCCATCATCAGGCCAAGTGTCCGTTCGTCGGCTTTGTCGGCCGGTACTTCACCGACGATGGTGCCGTCGAACATCACCAGAATGCGGTCTGAGAGCGAGCGGATTTCATCCAGCTCAACCGAGACCAGCAAAATGGCCTTGCCCGCGTCGCGCATTTCCAGGATACGTTTGTGAATGGATTCGATCGCGCCAATGTCGACGCCCCGTGTTGGCTGCCCAATCAGCAGGACATCCGGGTTCTGTTCAATTTCGCGGGCAATCACCAGCTTTTGCTGATTGCCCCCGGAAAAGTTGGCCGTTTTCAGATAGGGATCCTGCGGGCGAACATCCCAGCGCTCCATCTTTTCTTTACAGTCTTCAATAATGGCGCCTTGCTTCATTTGCAGAGCACCGTTGTATTCATGATTGCGGTGGTAGCCGAGCACAAAGGCTTCGTAGGCCGAAAACGTATTAATCAGGCCCATGCGATGCCGGTCTTCCGGAATGTGCCCGATGCCAGCCTTGCGCACTTGCGACGGGTTCATCGGGTGCTGGGCATCGAGGGTGTGGCCATTCAAATCGATGGTGCCACTGTCGACCGGAGTAATGCCCGCCAGCGTCTCCAGCAATTCAGACTGACCATTCCCGGAAACCCCGGCAATACCAACGATCTCGCCGGCACGCACATCCAGTGACACGTTATCGAGTCGTTTAACCCCGGCACTGTCAGTCATGCTCAGATTGCGCACAGACAGTTTTACATCACCCGGTGCGGAATCGCCTTTGTCGACTTGCAGCAAGACCTTGCGACCGACCATCAGCTCCGCCAGTTCTTCCTGGTTGGTCTCGGCCGTTTTTACATGGGCGACCATCTCGCCGCGTCGCATGACCGATACGTTATCGGTCGCCGCCAGAATTTCGCGTAACTTGTGGGTAATCAGAATGACCGTGGTGCCCTGAGCCTTTAGCGAGTCGAGTACTTTGAACAGATGCTCGGTTTCCTGCGGGGTCAGCACGCCGGTGGGTTCGTCCAGAATCAGAATCCGGGCGCCGCGGTACAGCGCCTTGAGAATTTCGATGCGTTGCTGAAACCCGACCGACAATTCTTCAACGGGTTGGTCCAGCGGTACCGACAAGCCGAATTCATCCGATAACCGGTTCAGTTCAGTGCGGGCTTTATCGAGGCTGTCGTCAATCAGTTCACCACTCTCGGCGCCCAGAACGACGTTCTCCAGCGCAGTAAAGTTCTGAATCAGCATGAAATGCTGATGGACCATACCAATGCCCGACGCAATGGCGGTTTTGGAATCCCTGATCTTCAGCACCTTGCCATCGATGGCAATATCACCCTGGTCAGCTTCGTAAAAGCCGTAGATGATGCTCATCAGCGTGGACTTGCCAGCACCGTTTTCGCCGACGATACCGTGAATGGTGCCTTTTTCGACCTTCAGATCGATGTTTTTATTGGCATGTACCGCACCAAAGTGCTTGTCGATGCCGCGCAGCTCGAGGGCGTATTCTGCAGCAGAGTGGGTCTGGGCAGTCATGGGTCACCCGGTCAGTAGAGGTTAATGGAAACGCTGTATGCTCTGAGAGTAGCCGAACATGCGTCGGGTCTCACTCGGTTCGGAAATCGTCCGAACCGGACGTCGCCCTCCCCGGGAGTCTGACAGACTCCTGGGGAGGGCGTTAATAATACATCGGCCGGAACCGGGGCAGGCCCGGGAACCGGCCGAAAGGGGAATGACTGACGAGAATCATCACCCCAATAAAAAAGCACTTGCCGCCAGGCAGGTGCTTTTAACAGCATCGAGCTGTGATCAGATATCGCAGCTGCTGGTAGCAGTGTAGTCGTGAACGCTGATGGAACCGTCCACAATACCGGCCCGGATTTCAGCCATACGAGTCTGCATTTCTTCGGTGATCAGGTCTTCGTTGAACTCGTCCAGTGCCCAGTCAACGCCGTTGGCACCCAGATCCAGAACCTTGATACCGCCTTCCCATTCACCGGCCTGAGCTTCTTCCCAGGAGGCGTAAGCCGCAACACCTACACGCTTGACCATGGAGGTCAGCATGGTGCCTGGCTGCAGGTAGTTCTGATTGGAGTCGACGCCGATGGCGTAAACGCCTTCGTCAGCCGCAGCCTGGTACACACCGATACCGGTACCACCGGCAGCCGCGAAGATCACGTCTGCACCCTGAGAAATCTGAGACTTGGCCAGTTCAGAACCACGGGCCGGGTCGTTAAACGCCGCCGGGGTTGAACCCGTCATGTTCTCGAAGTACTCGATGTCGCTGTTCACGTACTGGGCACCTTGCTGGTAACCACAGGCGAACTTGCGAATCAGCGGGATGTCCATACCACCGACAAAACCAACCGCGCCGTTCTCAGACGCCATGGCAGCCAGCGCACCGACCAGGAAAGAACCCTGATGCTCGGCGAAGACGATGGACTGAACGTTTGGCAGGTCAACAACAGAGTCGATGATGGAGAACTGAACATCTGGATATTCAGCCGCTACTTTCTCAACCGAAGATGAGTAGTTGAAGCCTACCGCTACGATCGGGCTGAAACCACGATCGGCCAGACGACGCAGACCCTGCTCACGCTGCTCTTCGTTTTGCGGTTCAAATTCACGGACGGCAATGCCTTTGTCCATGGTGAACTGCTCGGCACCGTTGCGATAGACCGCTTCGTTAAAGGATTTGTCGAACTTTCCTGCTGTGTCATAGACAACCGCAGGTTGAAAATCTTCCGCTGCGGCGATGGCAGCAGAAAAGGACAGCACAGCTGCAGCAGCCGCTTTCAACATTGGTTTCATGGTGAATCCCCTTTCAGCGTTAATGTTATGGTTGTTTTGCATACGCCCAACGAACCCCTCAAGGGGCCATTGGAAGCACTCTAGGCAAAGCTGACCGTTTGGTCAACCCCGCAAAGCTCGTTTGCAACAAACTGTTGCATTATACACAGCCACCTCGTCGTTACATCGCTAGAATCACAGCTGATTCATCCTGGATTCATCTATCGCGAAAAGCCCCGGTATCAGTGGCTCTCTCAGCCTTCCAGTAAGGGCACCGGGCACTGATTGTTCGAGGCATAGTTGTGCACCCGAATACGACCGTCAATGATGCGCTCACGCAACTGGGTCATCTCTTGCTCCATATCCAGCGTGACCAGTTGTCGATTGAAAATATCCAGCGACCAGTCCACGCCGTTTTCGGCCAGACCCAACTGTTGCACCCCGGGCTGCCACTGGCCGTTCACGGCCTGCTCCCAACTGGTGTAGGCCGCCACACCTACCCGCTTGACCATAGAGGTCAGCATGGTGCCCAGGTGCAGGTAGTTCTGGCTGGAGTCGACCGCAATAGCCAGAGTGCCACTGTCTTTGGCCGCCCGGTAGACACCAACGCCACTGCCACCGGCGGCGGCGTAAATCACTTCAGCACCCCGTTCTACCAGCTCCAGCGCCAGCTCGTTACCGCGCTCGGGGCTGGACCATGCCTGGGGGGTGTCGCCGATCATGCGCACCATGACCTGGGAATCATCGTCGACGTAATGCGCGCCCTGGGCATAACCGCAAGCGAAGCCACGAATAAAGGGCAGATCCATGCCACCGACAAACCCCAGTGGTGCGCCGTCTGTTCTCATCGCCGACAGCGCTCCGACCAGAAACGACCCTTCCCACTCTTTAAAGATCAGGGACTGAACGTTTGGCAGATCAACCACAGAGTCGATGATGGTGAACTGGATATCCGGAAATTCAGGCGCCACGGCGGTAAGCGCAGGGGCATATGAGAAGCCAACCGCAACGATCGGGCTGCGCCCCTGACTGGCCAGGTCCCGCAGGGCCGATTCAAAAGCATCGGCGGTGGAGGGGTTCACCTCCACTACATCGATATCGTAGGTGGACTGAAACCGGGTCACCCCTTCGCGAAACACCGCTTCGTTAAAGGAGTTATCAAATTTAACACCGTCGGAGTAAGCCACGGCGGGTAACACCTCGGCACTTGCCCAACTAACGCTTACAGCCAGAACAACACTGAATATACGAACCAATTTCATGCAAACCTCATATTTGACCTAGCGGTTAGTTTTTACACAGTATAAGGACTCTTGTCTGCCTGATCGAGCCTTGTCGACAACAATCATCAGCAGTACCTCCGGCAGATAAAAGGCGTACTCACATCACCCTCTCCCGGGCGCAGGAATCCGGGTCTATCCATTAGGTTCAGTCGGTTTTCAATAAGAAAGGGCCAGCCGATTGGCTGGCCCTTTCCGTTGGGCGGGAATTTTAAAGCGAGGATTGTACCAAGTTGACCAATGAGTCAGATGTGATGCCAAAATGAGCATACAGATCACCGGCGGGAGCCGATTCACCAAAGCTGGTCATGCCCAGCACAGCACCGTCGAGACCCACGTACTTGTACCAGTAGTCGGCAATTCCCGCTTCCACGGCAAAGCGCTTGATGCCGCGTAGCAAAACGGTATCCCGGTAGGCGACGTCCTGGGCGTCGAAACGCTCGGTGCACGGCATGGAGACCACGCGCGTCGCCACACCTTTCGCTTCCAGGGCTTCAGCGGCTTCAACCGCCAAACCCACTTCGGAACCGGTGGCGATCAGAATCGCCGCTGGCGTGCCGTTGCTGTCTTTGAGGACGTAACCGCCCCGTTCGATGTCAGCCAGCTGCTGCGCTGAGCGTTTTTGGTGCGTCAGACCCTGACGGGAGAACACCAGGGCACTTGGCCGGTCGCTGCTTTGAATCGCCGACTTCCAGGCAACGGCACTTTCCACCGCATCGGCCGGGCGCCAGGTATCCAGATTCGGCGTCAGGCGCAGTGAAGACAGCTGTTCAACCGGCTGGTGCGTTGGGCCGTCTTCGCCGAGACCGATCGAATCGTGGGTGTAGACGTGAATCAGCGGCTGCTTCATCAAGGCCGACATGCGTACCGCGTTGCGGGCGTATTCCATGAAGATCAGGAAGGTAGCGCCATAGGGGCGGAAGCCGCCGTGCAGAGCCAGGCCGTTCATGATCGCGGTCATGCCAAATTCACGCACGCCATAGAAGCAGTAGTTGCCGTCTGGCTCGGCCTGGCTGATGCCACGCGCGCCGCTCCACAGCGTCAGGTTCGACCCAGCCAAATCGGCCGACCCACCCAGCAGTTCAGGCAGGTTGGGCGCCAGTGCTTCAATGGCGTTTTGCGACGCCTTGCGGCTGGCGATGGTTTCCGCTTTGTCGTTGACACTGGCGATGTAGTCGTTGGCGATCTTGTCGAAATCAGCCGGCAGCTCACCTTTCACGCGGCGCTCAAATTCAGCCGCCAGGTCCGGATAGGCCGCTTTATATTCGGCGAACTGGTCATCCCACTTTGACTCCGCCTTACGTCCCTTGCCACGGGCATCCCAGGCGTCGTAGATGTCTTGCGGGATCTCGAAGGCACCGTGAGTCCAGCCCAGCTTCTTGCGGGCCAGCTCGATTTCATCATCACCCAGGGGTGCGCCGTGGCTGGATTCCTTGCCCTCTTTATTGGGTGAACCGAAGCCAATGATGGTCTTGCAGCAGATCAGCGTTGGCTGGTCGGTGTTTTCCCGGGCGGTTTCGATGGCCTGTTGAATCTCTTCCGGGTCGTGACCGTTTACCCGCGGAATCACTTGCCAGCCGTATGCCTCAAACCGCTTAACGGTATCATCGGTAAACCAGCCAGCGACTTCGCCGTCGATCGAAATGCCGTTGTCGTCATAAAACGCAATCAGTTTGCCCAGCCCCAGAGTCCCCGCCAGTGAAGACACCTCATGAGACACCCCCTCCATCAGACAGCCGTCACCAAGGAAGACGTAGGTATTGTGGTCAACAATGGTGTGACCCTTGCGGTTGAACTGAGCCGCCAGGGTTTTCTCTGCCATGGCAAAGCCAACAGCGTTGGCCAGGCCCTGACCCAGCGGGCCGGTGGTGGTCTCTACGCCCGGCGTATAACCGTATTCAGGATGGCCCGGGGTGCGTGAATGCAACTGGCGGAACTGTTTCAGATCGTCAATGCCCAGGTCGTAGCCTGCCAGGTGCAGCAGTGAATATTGCAGCATGGAGCCATGTCCGTTGGACAGAATAAAGCGGTCGCGATCAACCCACTTCGGGTTGGTCGGGTTGTGCTTGAGGTGGTCACACCACAGCACCTGAGCAATATCGGCCATGCCCATTGGCATGCCCGGATGACCGGATTTGGCTTTCTGCACGGCATCCATACTCAGAGCACGGATGGCATTGGCAAGTTCACTACGTGACGGCATCGAAAAGTCCTCGGCTGTTGGTTTTCGGGAGCGGCAAACACCCGGGTAAGCGGGAAAGGGCGTGAATTGTCCCAAAAATAACCGGTGGGGGCAAAGCGTCTGACGCATCCGTGCAGATTAATCGCACAAATCTATATCAAAATATATTGATATAGTTATTGAGAAAGCGAAGGGGCACTGCTAGTCTTGCCGCCATGAAACTAGACCTCGTACCGACTTTCTTTAAAGCCATCGGTGACCCGACCCGCCTGACCGTGCTGCAGGCGCTGGGCCACGGGGCCTTTGGCGTGCTTGAACTGAGTGATCTGCTCGACGTTCGCCAGTCCGGTATGAGCCATCATCTGAAGATACTGAGCAAGGCCGGCTGGGTGGAAAGCCGCCGCGAAGGTAACAGCATTTATTACCGCCGGTCGCTCGGCGATGCGCTCTCGATTCAGCAGCAACTGTTCCGGGAGCTCGATCAGTATGAACTGCCTGACGATTTGCAACGTAAACTCGCCGACATTCGCGCGGCCCGTCTGAATGCGGCCCAGGCGTTCTTTGCCAACCACGCCGACGAGTTTGAACTGCACCAGGAGCGCATTGCCCTGTTTCATCAGTACGGCCCGGAAACGCTGCAGCTTTTGGACAGCTGCCGCCAACAATCGCACCAGCGCGCACTTGAAGTCGGGCCGGGCAAAGGGGAGTTTCTGACCGCGCTGAATGACCGGTTTCGCCAGGTAGTTGGCATTGATATTTCAGCCGCCATGCTGGAGCAGGCGCGCATTCCGGCACGGCAGCTACGCCACGTCGAGCTGCGCGAAGGCGATACCGAAAGCCTGATGGCCGAGGACGAACAATTCGATGTCGTGGTCTATAACATGGTGCTGCATCACGTACCCGCACCTGGCCAGGAAGTGATCAATTGCGCACACCTGATGGCGCCGGGCGCCTTGCTGGTGATTACCGACCTGTGCCGCCACGATCAGGAATGGGCACATCACCAGTGTGGCGACCAGTGGCTCGGTTTCGAGCCGGATGAATTGCACCAGTGGGCCGAATCGGCCGGGCTGGATCACGAACAGGGGCGCTTCCTGGCCCTGCGCAACGGCTTTCAGGTGCAGACCCAGGTCTACCGCAAGCCGCCGCAAACACCGCTTTTTACTGATACCAGCGAGGCAAACGCCGCTGCTGGACACCCACTCACGTCGCTGAACTGAGGAACACAGCCCATGAGCGAGTACAGCCTCTTTACTTCCGAATCGGTCTCTGAAGGCCATCCGGACAAAATGGCCGACCAGATATCCGATGCCGTGCTGGACGCCATTCTGACTGAAGACAAAAACGCCCGCGTCGCCGTCGAGACCATGGTCAAGACCGGCATGGCGATCATCGCCGGTGAAGTCCGCACCGATACCTACGTCGATCTGGAAGACATTGTCCGTGATGTGATTCTCGACATCGGTTACGACAGCTCCGACGTCGGTTTCGACGGCGCTTCCTGTGCGGTATTGAACGCCATTGGCAAGCAGTCGTCCGACATTGCCCAGGGCGTTGACGAAGCCGACAACAAAGACCTTGGCGCCGGCGACCAGGGCCTGATGTTCGGTTACGCCACCAACGAAACCGACTCCTACATGCCCGCCCCGATTTACTACAGCCACCGTCTGGTTGAACACCAGGCCAAGCTGCGCAAAAACGGCGTGCTGCCCTGGTTGCGTCCGGATGCCAAATCCCAGGTCACGCTGCGTTACGAAAACGGCCTGCCGGTCGCCGTCGACGCCGTCGTACTGTCGACCCAGCACAACCCGGAAATCAGCCTGTCCGATCTGCGCGAAGCAGTGATGGACCACATCATTAAACCAGTATTGCCGGAAGAATGGCTGCACAGCGACACCCGCTTTCACATCAACCCAACGGGTAACTTTGTGATCGGCGGCCCGGTTGGCGACTGTGGCCTGACCGGCCGCAAGATCATCGTCGATACCTACGGCGGCATGGCCCGCCACGGTGGCGGCGCTTTCTCGGGCAAAGACCCGTCGAAAGTTGACCGCTCCGCCGCCTACGCCGGACGCTACGTCGCCAAGAACATCGTCGCCGCCGGCCTGGCCGACAAGTGCGAGATTCAGGTGTCCTACGCGATTGGTGTTTCCGAACCGACCTCGATCTCGATCAACACCTTCGGCACCAACAAGGTCGACGAAGCACTGATCGCCGACCTGGTGCGCGAACACTTCGACCTGCGCCCGCGCGGCATCATCGAAATGCTCGACCTGCTGCGCCCGATTTATCGCCCCACTGCCGCCTATGGCCATTTTGGCCGCGAAGGCTTCAGCTGGGAAGCCACGGATAAGGCAGCGGCACTAAAGGCCGCTGCCAAGCTCTAAGCTACGAGCTGTTAGCTGTTAGCTGTTAGCTGTTAGCTCAAAACTCGCAGCTCGCAGCTCGCAGCTCGCAGCTCCAAACTTTATTAGGAGAATTCTATGACCACCGCCGTAAATCTGGATACCTTCACCGACTATAAAGTCGCCGATATTTCGCTGGCCGCCTATGGCCGCAAAGAAATCAACATCGCCGAACGTGAAATGCCGGCGCTGATGGCCCTGCGCAACAAGTACAAGGCCGACCAGCCGCTCAAGGATGCACGCATCATGGGCTGCATTCACATGACCATTCAGACTGCCGTACTAATCGAGACCCTGGTGGAACTGGGTGCCGAAGTGCGCTGGTCGTCATGCAACATTTTCTCGACTCAGGATCACGCCGCTGCCGCCATTGCCGCTGCCGGCATCCCGGTCTTTGCCTGGAAAGGCGAAACCGAAGAAGAGTTCCTGTGGTGCATCGAGCAAACCATTCTGGCTGAAAAAGAAAGCAGCGACGTCTGGAATGCCAACCTGATTCTCGACGACGGCGGCGACTTGACCGAGATGGTTCACAGCAAATACCCGCAGTTGCTGAACGACATCCACGGTATTTCGGAAGAAACCACCACCGGCGTGCACCGTCTGCTGGAAATGCTGGAAGAAGGCGCGCTGAAAGTACCGGCGATCAACGTCAACGACGCCGTGACCAAATCAAAGAACGACAACAAGTACGGCTGCCGTCACTCGCTGAACGATGCGATCAAGCGCGCCACCGACCACCTGCTGGCTGGCAAGAAAGCGCTGGTCATCGGTTACGGTGACGTAGGCAAAGGTTCAGCCGCGTCATTGCGTCAGGAAGGCATGATCGTCAAAGTAACCGAGATCGACCCGATCTGCGCGATGCAAGCCTGCATGGACGGTTTCGAAGTGGTATCGCCGTACAAGAACGGCATCAACGACGGCACCGAAGCCAGCATCAACACCGACGTTCTCGGCACCACCGATCTGATCGTCACCACCACCGGCAACACCAATGTCTGCGACGCCAACATGCTCAAAGCATTGAAAAACGGTGCTGTGGTCAGCAACATCGGTCACTTCGACAACGAAATCGATACCGCCTACATGCGCAAAAACTGGCGCTGGGATGAAATCAAACCCCAGGTCCACCAGATTTTCCGCTCTGACGATGCCGATGATTATCTGATTCTGCTGTCCGAAGGCCGCCTGGTAAACCTGGGCAACGCCACCGGTCACCCAAGCCGCATCATGGACGGTTCTTTTGCCAACCAGGTACTGGCCCAGATGTACCTGTACGAGCAAAAGTTCGCCGACCTGCCGGCCGATCAGAAAGCCGAAGCACTGTACGTGAAAATTCTGCCGAAGAAGCTCGACGAAGAAGTCGCGGCAGAAATGGTGCGCGGTTTTGGCGGTGTCATCACCACCCTGACCGAAACCCAGGCCAAATACATCCGGGTACCGGTTGAAGGCCCATTCAAACCAAACGACTACAAATACTGAGTCGAGGTTGGGTTGGCCTTTGAGGCACTAGTCCGCAGCGGCCACCGGGTATACCCCTGTGGGGTCGGCGTGAATCCTTCCGTGGAGCCTAGGCCGCATGATATGAATCCCATCCGTGGGATTCACCCTTCGGGCTCGCTCCGCTCATGCTAAAATGCTCCTGGCATTTTAGTCCATGCTGCGGACTACCCCACAGGGGTATACCCGGCACCCGCTGCTAGTTTCATGGGCAAACCTGACGCTTATACTACTAAGCGAATGTAGATCGTTAGGCAGCCAACTGAGTGTCAGTTGCCGGGTGGGCCTCTCCGGGGGTAGTCCACAACATGGATGTTGTGGTCTAGGCCCCATGGATGGGTTCACGCCGACCTCCGGAGAGGCCCACCCGGTGACTGACACGGACTCCTGGCACATTAGCAGGAATGGCCAGTCAGCATGACTGGTCATTCCGACACAAACCAGAGAAGATAACTCATGCCTAATTCCGTTCCTGTCAGCTTCGAGTTTTTTCCACCGAAGACAGACGCTGGCTACGAAAAACTGCTGAACGTTCACAGTGAACTGAAGGCTGCTGATCCCGAATTTTTTTCGGTCACCTACGGTGCCGGTGGCTCCACTCAGGAGCGTACCATCAGCACGGTGATAGAACTGAACCAGCGCGGCGTGCAAACGGCGCCGCACCTGTCGTGCATTGGTGCGACTGAAGCGACGCTGACTGACCTGCTCGACCGTTACAAAGACGCCGGCATTCGTCGCATCGTTGCGCTGCGGGGCGACTTGCCTTCGGGTATGGGTGGTACCGGGGGTGATTTCCGGTACGCCGCTGATCTGGTGCGGTTTATTCGTGAGCGCTACGACGACACCTTCAAACTGGAAGTGGCCGCCTACCCGGAAATGCACCCGCAGGCGCCCAATTTTGATCGCGATGTCGACAACTTCGTCGCAAAAGCCAATGCCGGTGCCAACACCGCCATTACGCAGTATTTTTACAGTGTGGATGCCTACGTTCACTTCGTCAGCGAAGTACGCAAGCGCGGTTGTGAGATCGATATCGTACCCGGCATCATGCCGATTACTCAGGTGTCGAATCTGATCCGTTTTTCCGATTCTTGCGGTGCCGACATTCCGCGCTGGTTGCGCAAGCAACTGGAAGCCTGCGGCGATGACAGCGCCCGTATTCAGTCGATTGGTTTGGAAGTGGTCAGCAGTTTGTGCCGCGAACTGATCAATGCCGGCGCCCCGGCACTGCATTTTTACACCATGAATCGGTCTGAGCCGTCACTGGCGATTATCGACCGGCTGTAGCTACCGCTCAGGCTCTTACCGCCGGTCGCAACAGTTCGACCGGCAGCCCCAGCTTAACCGGGTCTGCCGGCCCTTCCACGGAAATGCCGTCTGCTTCGATATCGATGTCTCTGGGCGGCAGGGGCGACTGTTCGCTCAGCTTGTACAACTGACGCACCCGGTTAGGCTGGTTTTTATCATTGTGTCGCAACACCAGCCCGGCGCAGCCATTGCTCAGCCGAACGCAGGACCCTAGCGGGTAGAGACCCTGAGTCGCGATCAATTGTTGAATCAGCCGTGCATCAAAAGCCGCCTGTTTGTGCAGCGCACCGAGCGCCGCCGTTGGCCGGTAATAGACCTGTTCATCCACCACCTTGTAGGCCAGTCGGTCCACCGCTGCAATCAGCTTTGCCATGGGCTGCTCTTTGGCACCCAGCCGTCGCAACAGTGCATGCGTCATCCAGGGGGTGATGCCCGCATCGGCATAGGCGTTCTTTGAGGAGGGTGACCGCACCTGATGGTCGGCCTGCACCAGGCTGATCGCCAGGCGCTGTTCAATGTCGGAATTGTCTTCGCTTCGAATTCGGCTGTGTACCAGCAAACCGAAGCGGTCCTGGTGCCAGACCTGACTGAGCGTTCGCAATGATTCAACCAGCTCGGTACTGGCTTCGGCCTTGTTAAGCGCCTGCTGTTTGCGCACGGCCGCCAGGGCATTGCGCCAGGTCGCGGCGATGTCGAGCGTTACAGTCAGTTCCGGTGACTTTGAGGTCGCCCTGGGCGCAGACGTCGCCTTGTTGGTGTGCGGTTTAAAGCGCACCGGCACCTCGCCATTGGGCAACAGAAACCGGGCGGGTATTTCATCCCGGTTACCGCCGTTCTTAACAAAGTTGATGTGGTCGCGCTGCAAATCGGTAACGACCGCTGAAAATTGCACCTCGGTTTGCGGCAGCAGCGCGGCGTACTTGCAGCCAATGCCGGTCACGCCAGTCGATTCATCGTAGTCTGAGCGCAGCATGTCAACCTGGAAACTCAGCTGCGTTTCGTTGGGAAAGGTCAGCTCGACCGACAGCGTTTCGCCCTGCGTGCCATAAAGCTCGGTCAGGTCGCCTTCAAACTCCAGCCGACAGCCTTCCACCGACATATCGCGCAGTACGCCGTAGCGTACCTCACCGGTTTCACTGAGTACCCGGGCATCGATGATCAGGCTGCGCCGGGCCAGCGCGCGGAAACTTTTACGACGTTGCAGATAATAGAGCTCGGTTGGCAGCGGGCACTGGTAGCGCGGGTCGGACTCGGTACCGATCGATTTTGCCTGTAACTGACGGGCACGAATGCGCACGCCGTCGAAATAGGTTTCCAGCGTAAACGACTCGCCTGCCGCCAAGTAGCGGGCCATGACTTTGGGCATGGGCTCATCGAGCACCAGCACGCGCTCGCGGGGCCTGATCTCCACCAGGTAGGTGGTCAGGCTGCGATGCCTTTCGGGGAACACCAGCGTAACCGGGGCCACCTGCTGCTTCGCCTGACGAAACATGCGCAGAATATCGGCCTCTTTGGTTACGAACTCGCCCTCTGTATCGGTTGTCACCGAAGCCTCTTGGTTTTATCACTAAGCCGTCAGTCTAGCACTGTCTGCGGGGTGGCTGAACAAGCAACGGACAGGCACCCTCCGCCCTGTTTTGCACGCTTCATTCACGATGCCCGTCTACCGCCGCAGGTCAATCAATAGTACCCTTGGCGTCTGGTTCACTGGCACGGAATTCTCGCATGGCACACAAGGTATTCATCGACGGACAATACGGCACCACTGGCCTGCAAATCCAACAGCGTCTGGAGGCCCACCCAGAAGTCGACCTGCTGACCGTCCCGCAGGATAAGCGCCGCGATGCCCTGCTGCGCGATGAATGCCTGAACGAAGCCGATGTCGTGTTTCTGTGCCTGCCGGACGACGCCGCGCGCGAAGCCGTAGGCCTGGTCACTAACCCAAAGACCGTCATCATCGATGCGTCCAGCGCCCACCGGGTCTCACCGGACTGGGTTTACGGCGTGCCCGAGCTGCCCGGCCAGCGCGAACTGCTGCTTAACAGCAATCGCATTGCCAACCCGGGTTGCTACCCGACCGGCATGACGCTACTGACCAAGCCGCTGGTCGATGCCGATCTGATTCCCAAAGACTACCCACTCGCAGTTCACGCCATCACCGGGTACAGCGGTGGCGGCAAGGCCATGATTGCTGACTACAAAAGCCGCAGTGGTGCAGACCTTGAAGACATTGCCGCCCGGCCTAAAAACCTCGACCTGATGCACAAGCATCTGCCGGAAATGCAGCGCATACCGGGCTTCCAGTTCCCGCCCGTGTTCGTGCCGACCGTCGGAAATTTCGAACAGGGCATGATCGTTCAGGTTCCGCTGCACGCCCGCCTGCTGGGTGGCCCGGCAACAGCCCTGCATGAGCGCCTGGCCGCCACCTACGGCGGTGAGCCTTTCGTGCACCTGTTCCCGCTGAACGACCAGTCGCAGCTTGAAGACGGCTTCCTGAAGCCCACCGCCTGCAATGGCACCAACCGGATTGAACTGTTTGTTTACGCGGCCGACAACGGCCTGATCATGCTGATGGCCCGGCTCGACAATCTGGGCAAGGGCGCCTCCGGTGCTGCGGTACAAAACATGAACCTGCGCCTGGGGCTCGATGAGACCACAGGCTTGCTGTAACGCGCCGACCATCCGATGAGAATCTCCCGAATCTACCTGCCCGACGCCGACGGCCCGGGCACTCTGCTGGCATTGCCCGAGGGCGCCCATGGCCACCTGGTGCGCGTGCTGCGCCTGGGCGATGGCGCGCCCGTTGAGGTGTTCAATGGCCGCGGCGAGCGCTTTGCCGCCCGGTTAACCGACGTCTCAAAGCGCAGTGCATCGATCAACCTGGACCAATTGCTTGAACCGACACCACCTTCACCGCTGGCAACGCACCTGGGCCTGGTCATGTCCAAAGGCGACCGCATGGACATTGCCTTGCAGAAAGCCACCGAACTCGGTGTCAGCGAGATCACCCCGCTGACCAGCGAACGCTGCGATCTGCGCCTGAAGGCCGACCGGCAAGACAAAAAACAGCAGCATTGGCAGGGCGTGATCACCAGCGCTTGCGAACAATGCGGCCAGGACACCCTGCCGACCCTGAACCCCATCACCTCATTGCATAACTGGGCCAACGCCCGGCAGCAACCGCTCAAACTGGTGCTGCATACCGCCGCCCAGCGTCCGGCCTGGCCGGCTGAAGCCCCTGAATCCGTGGCGTTTCTGGTTGGCCCTGAAGGCGGGTTAACAGACGAAGAAGTAGCCCATGCCCAACAACAGGGCTTTCAAAGCTGGCAGCTGGGGCAGCGCATTCTCAGAACCGAGACGGCCCCATTGGCCATGCTGGCCATTTTGCAGCACCGCTGGGGCGATTTGTCGTGACCTATGGCGTCTGGCCGGGGTAGCTTTGCTTGGTTAAACTGACGGTTATTGACTAACAGGGAGACACCCGCATGGATGTTTTTGTATTTATACTCGCCATCATCGCCATAACCACCATTGGCGGGCTGATCAAAGAACAGATGAAACAGCGGCGCAAGGCCGATAACGCTATGGGTGTCGACCAACAAGCGCGCATCGACAAACTGGAAGCCCGCGTCGCCACACTGGAGCGCATTCTGACCGACGAGAAATCCCAGCTACGCCAGGACATCGACGCCCTGCGTCATGGCTAACGCCATTCCGGCCTAATACACCTATTGCCGGGAATGTAGCCCAGCGGCCACAATCGCGTCGGCTACCGGTGATGCCTCTGTGGGGTCGGCGTAAATCCATCCTGGCGGTCCGACGTCTCGGGCCTAGACCGCATGATATGAATCCCCTCCATGGGATTCACCCTTCGGGCTCGCTGCGCTCATGCTAAAACGCTCCCGGCGTTTTAGTCCCTGTTGCGGACTTCCCCACAGAGGCATCACCGGCACCCACCGCTCGCATCGTACATACCCATACACTCAGTCGTTCAATTTCACTTACTGAAAAGCAAACAACCGGCGCGCGTTGGCATAGCTCTGGCGCAGTACTTCCGCCACAGGCACCTGTTTCACATCCGCAATTTTCTCAATGATAAACGGCAAATACTTGGGCGCATTCTCGCGACCCCGGTAGGGTGCGGGTGTCAGGAAGGGAGCGTCGGTTTCGACGACCAATTGGTCCATGGGCGTCGCCGCCAGCACTTCGCGCACGTTCTCTGCCTTGTTGAAGGTGATGATGCCGTTGAACCCCAGCATAAAGCCCTGTTCAAGGCAGAACTGCCCCAGCTCCAGGCCAGAGGTAAAGCTGTGAATAACGCCCTTCTTCGCCAGACTGGGCGCGAACTCCTTTAAAATAGCCTGGGTATCGGCATCGGCTTCGCGGGTGTGGATGACCACGGGCTGATCCAGCTCGGCGGCGATGGCCAGTTGCTCGGCAAACACCCGGCGCTGAACCTCCCGGTCGGCGTGGTCGTAGTAATAATCGAGCCCAATCTCGCCGATGGCGACAATGCGTTCATCGCGGCCGTGCTTGCGCAATTCCGCCGCCGTGTCAGCCGTGTAGGCCTCGGCATCGTGCGGGTGTACGCCCTGGGTGGCGTGAATCATCGGGTCGAGGTCGCGCAGCTCCCGCACTCTGGCCAGGTTATCCGGCGATACCGCTATGGTCACCACTCGCTCAACACCGACTGCGCGCGCCTGGGCCAGCACCTCGGTCAGGGCCTCATCTTTCAGGTAATCGAGATGGCAGTGGGTTTCGATGATCGGGTGGTCAAACACCGGTATATCGCGCTTGTTTCGGCTCATCAGAGGCCTCAATCGGGTAGCTTGGTAGAGGGCCGCCAGTGTAATGATCCGAACACCGTAACGCCAATCGATAAACAGCGAATAATGGCACCGTCTGAGGGGTATGCCGTAAACTGATGTAATGACACTGAATAGAAACTCAAGTTTTGGAGTTCGTAAAACTCTAGCGTCGGATGCCGGTGTTGCCTCTGCGGGGAAGTCCGCAGCATGGATGCTGCGGCCTAGGCTCCACGGACGGATTCACGCCGACCCCGCAGGGGCAACACCGGTAGCTGACGCGGACGATGGCCACGAAATGGAACTGAACTCCAAAACTTGAGTTGGCAATAGCCAAAATAGTGGCAACCTAAATAAGAGGCTCTATGACCCCGATCAAACACCTCGTTTTCGACATGGGTGGTGTGCTGGTGCGCATTCACTGGCATCAGGAAGTCAGCCGTATTTTGCAAAAAGACGTGCCCTTCGAGCAGATCCACGCCCTCTGGGGTAACGCCTATTCGACCCACGCTTTCGAGACCGGCCAGCTCGACTTCGAAGCCTTCACCGATGCCTTTATCGACGAATTCAAACCCGCACTCGACCGTGGAACTTTCCAGGCAACCTTTCGCAACATCCTCGATGACGATTTCCCTGGTATCTCCGACCTGCTAGACAGCTTGCGCGAGCGCTATACCCTGAGCCTGCTCAGCAACACCAACCCGTGCCACTGGCAGATGCTGGTCGACCGCAACACCTTTCTGCCACTGATCGAACACCATTTCACCAGCATGACTCTAGGTGTAATGAAGCCCGATCCGGCCATTTATAACGCGGTGCAGAGAACCTTGAATGCGGACCCGGGTACCATTCTGTTTTTCGACGACGGCCTGAAAAACGTCGAAGCTGCCCGTGCGCTGGGCTGGCACGCCGAACAGGTCTTTGGGCCAGAAGACATTCGCCTGCAACTGAGTCGTTACCAGCTAGACTGACTTCACCCACATGTGAAGGAGCAGAGTCATGGCTACGGTTCAATTTCTCGGTGCCGCCCAGGAAGTCACCGGCTCCTGCCATCTGGTGACCATGCCCGGCATCGGCCGGGTCTTGCTCGATTGCGGCATGCACCAGGGCGGCGATGCCGTCGACCGGCTGGGGGATGAAACCTTTGAGTTTGATGCCGCCACCATTGATGCGCTGGTGCTCTCCCATGCCCATATGGACCATTCCGGTCTGTTGCCATTACTCGCCAAACAGGGGTTTCGCGGCCCCATTCTGTGTACGGCGGAGACCGTTGAGCTGCTTCCGATCATGCTTGAAGATGCCGCAGGGCTTTACGAGCGAGACCTCGAACGCAAGAACCGAAAACTGCTGCGCAAAGGCAAGCCGCCCATAGAGCCGCTGTACACCCAGGCTGATCTGGAGACTGTTTTCTCGCTGTGCGTCGGCCAACCCTATGATGAGCCCTATTCGCTACTGCCCGGCCTTTCAGTCACCCTGTTCGATGCCGGCCACATATTAGGGTCGGCCATTGTCCAACTTGAGTTCAGCGAACGAAACCAGACCAAAAAACTGGTCTTCAGCGGTGACCTCGGTAAAAAAGACACACCGCTGATGAATGATCCAACTCAGCTATCCGACGCCAGCATCGTATTGATGGAAAGCACCTACGGTGATCGCGATCACCGCTCCCTGCCCGATTCCATTGTGCAGATGGAACACATCCTCAAAGAAACCTGGGAACAGGGTGGCAATGTGTTGATCCCGGCCTTTGCCGTCGGTCGCACCCAGGAAGTCCTATACCACCTCGGCGCCATGCATCAGCGCGGCACGCTCGATGGCTGGCAGATCTACCTCGACAGCCCCATGGCCCACAAAGTAACCGAAGTCTATGACCACTGGTTGCACACACTCGATTGCGGCGGTGTTAAAAAACTGTGCGACACGGACGTAAGCTTCCTGAAAGACTTTCTGCCCAGACTGTCGGTAACCTCCAGCACCGACGATTCCATGGCCATCAACCGAATTAAAAGTGGCGCACTGATCATTGCTGGCAGCGGTATGTGCACCGGTGGCCGCATTCGGCACCACTTCAAAAACAGAATCTGGGATCGTAAAACCACGGTCGTTTTTTGCGGTTATCAGGCCCGGGGAACCCTGGGCCGACTGTTGGTCGACGGCCTGAAAACCATCAAAATGTTTGGCGATGAATTCGCCGTTAACGCCCGCATAGAAACCATTGGCGGCTTCTCCGCCCATGCCGGTCAGCAAGAATTGCTGAACTGGGCTGCCGGCTTCACCAGCCAGCCGGACTTCTACCTGGTGCACGGCGAACCCGGTGCTCAGGATGCCCTGGCCAGTGAGTTGTGGAAACGCCATGAGATAGCGGCCACCATTCCGAAGCAGGGGCAAACCGCGGTTTTTTAGAAGGGAAGTCGCCCTTCGAGCGGAGATCAGCGTACTGGTCTCGCCCGAAGGGTTTAATCGGCAGTTTGGCTATTGCGCTTCCAGCGTCAGCATTAGCCGGCTGGGGTTGGTGGCATTGAACCTGAACCGGTAGTCGCCGGCCACCGGGATAGTCGCGGCGATGTTAAGGCCACCGAAGCCATCATCTACCCCGCTCAGTGGCAGCCCGCCGTTTGGTACGATATCAGCAAACTGCACCTGCAAACTCCAGTCGTCATTGACCAGTTTGAACAGGGCTTCGCCTGCGGGCAGTGTGAGCGTTTCACTGTATTGAACCCCATCTTGCAGCACCGGCACACTGTTGCTCCAGCCATTGAAATTACCGCGCAGATACATCGGCTGGCCAAAGCGGTCGCCATAGGTGAATTCTGTGTTGGCCGAGAGGCTGAGCATGGGCGCACTGGCATTGGCCGATGCATCCAGCAACAAGTCGTAATAGCCAGTGCTGAGGCCAGCATCCAGCCTGTTGTTGTTGCCTACGGCATCGCTCAGTGTGACGCTGTTGATTGTCGTTAGCACATCACCCGCACCGGCCAGCTTGAACCCCCAGCCTGCGTTGGCAATGGCGAAATCGATGGCACTGGCATCGTCGCCGCTGTAATCAATGGCGGCAGGATCAATACCGACAGTAGTGTGATACTGGCCACCCCCCAAATAAGTAAACTGATAGGCAGGCACGTTAGCCCAGCCGTTCAATTCCCCTTTCAAATACAGCGCTCCCTGGGCCTGGTAGGGCGCCACTTCGCTGGATGTTACCGACAACACCGGATTGGCCGGGTCGCTGGCTTCCAGCACAAAGGTGTAGTCGTTCACCGCCGCCACCGACAGGCCAATATTTCCGTTGCCAGGGTTAGTGATGCCGATTGAGTCATCACTGACGGTTAGATCACCATAGCCAAGGTTAATATCCGCCCAGTCGTTGTCGGCGAGTTTAAACTCATAATCGCCTGCCGCCAGATCGTTCAGTATCAGTTCATAGCGGTCATCACCGAGGTGCGCCAGGCGACGTCCTTCGTTCCAGTCGGTCAGCGTTCCGCGCAAATACACGGGCTCTGCCAGCACACCGGCATCCATTGCCACTATGGGTATTATTCGATCGAGCTCACCATCGGCGTCTTCATCGGCACCAATCACCCAGAAATCGTAGACCGAATCGGCTTCGAAAAAGCTGAGCAAATTGGCCGGGTTCGCACCCCAGCTTAAACCCGTCTCAGTCACCGGTGCACCGAGATTAATCGCCGCCCAGAGATCATCGGCAAATTTGAATTCACCGTCTCCGCGCAATACGAACGCTTCGGTGTGGTAGGTGCTGTATTCGGTGTTGTTCATGTCGACCGCACTGCCCTGATCCCAGCCGACAATGCCACCGCGCAGGTTAAGCCCATCGATGCTGTCGTCAGATACTCGGGCCTGTTCAACCAGTTGATCGACCTGGGTACCGCTCAGGCTCAGTTCTGGCTGAGCGTCTACCGTCAGATGAGCGGTTAAGCCACCCGCACCATCCTCTTCCGCCACCGCAAAGACGGCACTGCGCGTCAGCGCATACGGCTGGTCCAGTTCTGCTACGCCGGTGGCGTCGTTCAGGGTTGCCCAGGTCAGTGTTTGCCGGGTATCGGTCGGGCCCCATGACATCGAATAAACACCCCCCTCTGCAACAATGGGTCCCTGAAAACGACCACTGTTGCTGACCGCGTACAAGGCATCCCGCTGGTTGAGGTTGGAGTAATCGAGCGTCACGGTTTCCGGGTAGCGGCTGTCAACCCGCAGCGTGCGGGTTGCGGTGCCCGTTTCGCCATCGCCATTGCTGACGGTCACCTGCACTTTCACATCGGTGCCGTCTGCAACCTCATTCAGGCGGAGATAGGCACGGTAGGGCGCATCGAAATCGTCCGCAATGCGATGCCAGCTTTGGCCGTCGTCGGTGGAATACTCAAAGCGTGCTTGGTAGTCGGGCAGTGCAATGTCCTCGAGCCCGTCTATGTCAGCCAGCAAGGTGACCCGGCCTGTGAGCGGTTCATCGGCATTAAAACCCGACAACTCAACCTCGGGGGCGGGAGACACCGGCACGGGTTTGTTGGCCCGGTAAATGGCCATGCCAAAGGGCTCAAGTTCCAGCTCAACCTGGTCGCCATTGCGCCGTGCAGCCGCCCGCTCCGGGTAAACCCCCAGGTAGGCTTTGGCAACCGCAGGCAGGCTGACCACAACCGGTTCGGCCGAGGTGTTGAACGCCACCAGATACTCTTCACGTTCATACACACGGGATACGACAAAGGCACCTTTACCCCCGGTTTCGACATAACGCTCGTGCTGTACACCGCGACGCAACGCCGGGTGGGCACGCAGTACTTCGGCGTATTCAGCGAAGGCCTGGTACAGTGGGTGTTCGGTATCGAAATTGTCATCCCCCGGTGTCGCCGATGACCCTATGTTGTCGTTCGCCAGGTACTCATCCACCTGGGAGGGAAACATGTTCTGGCGCGATGCCTGGTCGCCACCGGTGCCGGTAAAGCCCTGCTCATCGCCGTAGTAAATAACCGGTACGCCCCGAAGGAAGTACATCATGGCGTGTGCCAGCTTCATTTTTGCGAGTGTGTCTGGCGTATCCGTTTCGCCCAGAAAATGGCCGAAGCGACCCATGTCGTGATTACCGGTAAAGGTCATCAGCGTCGACGCATCGCTGTCGGCATCGCTGTATTTATCGTCATCGCGAAACAGGTTCGCCAGCGTAACCGGTGCGTCGCCGCCAGAGACGCTGGCTGACACGGCCGCCTGAAAACCAAAGTCCAGCACCGATGGCAATTTGCCTTCCGTGGTGTACATGCTCAGCAAGTCGGTATCGGCGCTGTAGACTTCGCCAAAGAGCGTGAAGTTCTCGATGCCCTCGTTGCGAGCATGCTCGATGATCGCGGGCGAAAAAGCTTGCCAGAATTCAGTATGAACGTGTTTAACGGTATCGATACGAAAGCCATCGGGTCTGAAATCGGTCACGATATTTTTGAAAATATCCGTCATGCCTTCGATGACCGCCGGATCCGATGTAGCCAGATCGTCCAGCCCGACAAAGTCGCCATAGACTGAGTTTTCGCCGGAGAACAGGCTGTCCCCCTGGTTGTGGTAATACTGAGGGTCATTCAACCAGGCCGGTACCTTGGCGTTAGCTTCAACAGCGGGCACAAAGGGTGTGTAGGTATCGCCGGCGGCCAGGTCTTCGAGGGATTTGTAATCACACAATGCCTGGCCTTCCGGCAGGCTGCCGTCACTGTTGTGGCACTCCTCGTACTTGATCACATCAGCCGTGTGATTGGTGATAATGTCGAAAAATATTTTAATGTCCCGCTCGTGAGCGGCGTCGATCAGTTCTCTCAGTTCTTCGTTCGTTCCCAGGTGCGGATCGATCTGCGTAAAGTCGAGTGTCCAGTAGCCGTGGTGCGCTGCACTGGCATTCGGCGGTGTGCCCTGTACCGCCTTGTTCTTGAGAATCGGGGTCATCCAAATCGCAGTGACGCCAAGCCCTTCCAGATAATCGAGCTTGTCGACCAGGCCAACCAGGTCACCGCCGTGGTAAAACGCCTTGTCGGTCGGGTCGAAACCGTGCGTGTATTTGTCGCCCCCCAGGTCTCCGTAATCGTTCGCCGGGCTGCCATTACTGAACCGGTCTGGCATGACAAAATAAAACACATCGTCACGTATATCGCGCTCCTGGTAAGGCGCCAGTTCCTGAGGCGGCTTGCAGCCAGTCACCAAAATGGCGGCCGACAAAGCCGTTACAACGGCCAGTTTTTTGAGTGGCAATTTTCTGAGTAATAGTAGGGGCTTGCCTGAATCGTGCGTCAGCATGGTCATCCTGTCCCTCGACTTTTTTATTGTTAGACGGTTTCACTGAGCGGCGCTCAGTAGAGATGGGAAATTACAGCCGGAACAGTCTTCATCATGCAGCTGGTAAAAGGGAGGCTGAAAAAGAGGAGGGATGGGTTTCTTGCACGCCGAACAGGGTTTAAATGTGACCTGGCTGGCACTTTTTGGCCCGCCTGCAGCGGAGACAATGCCAGATCATCCGCAAACGAATCACCCGCTATTTTCCACCCCGGGGCTAACTGGATCCCGGGCGCTCCGGTTGGGAGATCGATTCAGCTTACCCCAGAAAAGCCACCAGCAGCCCCAGCAATAAAGAAGCTACCATCGGCACGATCACCAGACGCCACAATTGAGCACTCCCCAGCCATACTGTCAGCCCGGCCTTGACCAGGTTATTGACCGCCGAAGCGATCACGATGCCCAGTACAGCGGTATCGAGCCCAATACCGTTCGTCGACAGCCGGGTAAGTGACAGGGTTATGGCATCGACATCAGCTATGCCAGAGGCCGCCGATAGCAGGTAAATACCGGCATCACCCACGGTGTTGCTCAACCATTCACCCAACAGCAGTATGACGGTGATCAGCACCGCAAAATACAGCGCCGCACTCAGGTCGAGCGGGTTACGATCGAGTACGGGCTTTTCCAGGCTAACGGTCTGTTCAATGCCCCGCCAGATAAAAACAGCGGGCAAAAACAACGTAAGCGCCATGGCGATAACTGGCACCAGCAGTCGGCCAATCAGCTCCGGGTTAATCAGGTACGCATACACCAATAGGCGGGGGAACATGGTGCCACAAGCGATCAGCACACCGGCGGCCAACAACCGGCTCGCTTCCGGAGCCTGGCGTGAGAGCCGGGCAAAATTTAGGGTGAGCGCCGTGGTGGAACTGAGCCCGGCAAACAAACTGGTAAAGAGAATTCCCCGCCGTGCTCCAGCCATTCGCACGGCAAAATAACCCACAAAGGAAATACTGGCGATCAGCACCACCAACCACCAGATCTCATAGGGGTTAATCGAAGCACCCGGCCCGTAACCCTGGTTGGGCAGTAGCGGCAACACCACCACTGAAATCAACAGCAGTTTGAGCCCGGCGTCCAGCTCATGCTCTTCCAGTTTGGCAAGCAGCCCGTGAATTTCAGTTTTGTAGTCCAGAATCAGAGCGGTTACTACGGCACCGGCGGCGGCCAGAAAGACACTGACCGAGAGTGCAATGGCGCCCAGCATAAACGTCAGCAACAAGCCGATCAGACCGGTAATGCTGAAGTTGCGTTCATGCTGCAAACGGGCCCGGTAAGCCACCAGCGCGATGGCGGCCACACCCAGAAAAGCGACCGGAAATACCCAGGGCGTCAGTACATCGGACAGGAGGGCCGAGAAACCACCCAGCAAGCCCACCAGAGCATGGGTGCGAATGCCCGCTATGCGCTCCCCCGCGGCCAGATGCCGGGCGATCCAACCCCGCTGCAGGCCAATAAGAGCACCAAGCAACAGAGCCGCGAGTAAGCGAAACGCCAGGTCTGTTTCAGACATCGAAGACAGCTTGGTTAAATCCATGATGTGACTGCTCTGCAACTCGTACGCAGAGTGTAGCCAACGTCAACGGCTAAAACCATCGAGCCCGATCAGGCCAGCTGCTCGTCGGCCACCGCCAGTTCACGATCCAGCCGATCCTGCTCTTCCTGCTGCGGTTTGCTGAAACGCGCCAGCAGCAAATAAGCGACCGGTGTCAAAAACAACGTTGCCACTGAGGCCATGCCCAACCCCAGCACAATCAACCAACCCAGCGCTTCGCGCGCTTCAGCACCGGGCCCGGTCGAGAGCACCAGTGGCAAGGCCCCCAGCACGGTAGACATCATCGTCATCATTACCGGGCGCAACCGAATGATCGCGGCTTCTTCAATGGCCTCACGAACCTCGTACCCCCGGTTGCGCAACTGATTGGCAAATTCCACCATCAGAATACCGTTTTTGGCCATCACACCGACCAGCAACACCAGGCCAATCTGGCTGTACACATTCAGACTCACGCCCGACAACAGCAAGGCAAAAATCGCACAGGCCAGTCCGAACGGTACGGTAAAAATCACAATCAACGCACTGACGAAACTTTCGAATTGTGCGGCCAACACCAGAAACACAATCAACAGTGCAAACCCAAAGGTCAGCAGCATGGCGTTGGACGTTTCATCCAGTGCGGCGGCTTCCGACAAGGGCAATATGCGCATGCCATCCTGCAGCAGGGGTTCGGCCAGCCGCTCGGCTTGTAGCAAGGCATCACCCAACGCAAAACCGGGCGTCAGGCTTGCCGTAATCGAAACTGACCGCAACTGGGATTCCCGGGCCAGTGATGGCGCCACGGCTTGCTCCTGCAAAGAGACAACCGTCGACATCGGCACCATGCGCCCATCCCCGGTGCGCAGGAATATGCTTTGCAGGTCGCTCGGGTCGCGGACCGGGTGCGTGGTCGACAGCATCTTCACATCAAAGCTGCGGTCTTCAATAAACACCGAGCCCACTTCACGCCCTTCAAGCAAGGCTTGCATGGCCTCCGCCAACCCATTGATGTTGATGCCAAGGTCCGCTGCACGATCCCGGTCAATCGTCACCGAAAGCTGGGGCTGTGTGGTTTCATAGGAGGAACTGATTCGGCCAAACCGGGGGTTCTCTTCCAGCGCAGCAATCAGAGCGTCGGCCGTATCGCTCAATCGATCGTAGTTACTGCCGACGACGGCAAAATTCAACCCACGGCCACCGCCGCGAATACCCAAGCTGTTCGGCTGAATGGCAAAGGCGCGAATGCCGGGTATGGTCGCCATTAAGCCGTTGATTTGCCCGACAATCTCTTGCTGGCTGCGCTCACGCTGATCTTGTGGCGACAACCCCATCACCATAAAGCCCCGGTTACCGGAACCAATGCCCGCAATTGAAAAGGTATTCTCTATTTCACCGGAATCCAACAGTGGCTGCACCAGCTCTTCCACCCGGCGCATTTGCTGCGTGGTGAAATCGAGACTCACCCCTTGCGGTGCCGAAACCGACAACAACGCCACCGACCGATCTTCGGGCGGTGTGACTTCCTGATCCAGTTGATCCCACAGGCTAATTGCCAGCGCAAACACCAACACCGAGATCGTCAGAATGATCAGTGGTGCCCGCAGTGAAAAATGCAGAATGGCCACGAACAAACGTTGCAGCGCATCACCCAGCACATCAAACAAGCCCCGCTTTGCTGGCGAACCATCGGGCGATTCCGAATGCGCCTTGAGCAGCCTGGACGACAACATGGGGCACAGTGTCAGTGCCACTACCGAACTCAACACCACCGCCATGGCCAGGGTAAAGCCAAACTCTCTAAACAGACCGCCCGCCTGCCCTGGCAAAAACGACAACGGAATGAACACGGCTGCCAGAGTTGCTGTGGTGGTGATAACCGCGAAGAACACTTGCTGAACACCCAACACGGCCGCCGCACGGGAACCCATGCCCTGGTTGCGTTTGCGCACAATGTTTTCCAGCACAACAATGGTGTCGTCCACTACCATACCGGTGGCCAAAACCAGTGCCAGCAACGTCAGAATATTAATTGAAAAGCCGGCCAGATAAATCGCCGCCAGAGTACCGATCAACGCTACCGGAATGGTGATGGCTGGAATCAGCGTGGCTCGCCAGTCACGCAAAAAGACAAAGATAATCAGCGTCACAATTGCGACAGCAAACAACAAGGTTTTCACCGCCTCTGAAATGGCGCCGCCAATGTAAGTCGCATCGTCACTCGATACCCGGATGTTGGCCCCCTCGGGCAAGATGTCCTGAATGTTATCCACCGCCTGTCGAACCGCCGAGGATATTTCCAGGGTATTGGATTGCGCCTGCCTAATAATGCCAATGCCCACCCCAGCGGCACCGTTAGCCCGCAAGACACTGTCGCCCGGGTCTTCACCCAGGGTCACGGTGGCCACATCGCGAATGCGGATTTCCTCGCGGATGCGCAGGTCCATGAAGTCTTCGGGTTCGCTTATCTGAGCCGAGGTGCGCACTACCAGGCTCTGGTCGTTACTCGATAACGCCCCGGCCGGTGAATCAAACGACACATTGCTTAACGCCTGGCGCACATCAGCGACGGTTAGGCCAAAACTCGCCAGCCGGTACTGGTCGATATCGACCCGGAAAATACGCTCGCGCGCGCCGAACACTTGCAAATCGGCAACACCGGGCACGGCCGCCAGCCGATCAAGCACTTCGTTTTCAACCAGCAACGAAAGATCCTGTATCGAAAACGTGGCCGAGGTGACCGACAAACGCATTACTGGCGAGGCATCGGAATCGGCCTTGATGATTTGCGGGTCATCGACGTCACCGGGTAACCGGCCCGTGACGCGGCCAATGGCATCGCGAATGTCGGACGTCGCCGAATCGAGGTTCACGTCGCTGCGGAATTCGAGTGTGATGCGACTGCGACCAAAACTGGAACTGGACGAAATGGAATCGATCCCCGAGACACGGGAGACGGCACCTTCCAAAATGCTGGTTACCTCCCGGTCTATGGTTTCCGGAGCGGCGCCATTGTATGAGGTGCTGATGGTAACGACTGGCGAATCGACAGCGGGCAATTCTCGAATTTCCGCACCAAACAAACCGGCGATGCCCGATACGACGATCAGTGCACTGACCACCAGGGCCAGCACCGGCCGGCGAACAAACAGGGCGGTAAAGCCCCCCATGCGAGCCATTCTGGGTTCTGCAGACATGATCAGCCTCCGTCCGACTGGCGCACAGTGGCACCCGCCCGAACCGACTGCACACCCTCGGTGACCACGGCATCACCCGGCTGCAACGGCGCATCGACCAGCACGGCGTCGGAATTGCGCTGAATGATGCGCACGTCCACACGCTCGGCGCTGTCATCGCTGTTGATTCGCCACACGTAAGAGCCTTCAGACCGCCATTGCACGGCCAGCGGATTCACCGTGGGAAAGGTATCACCCGGGAAGCGCATATCCAGTACGAACGACATCCCGGGCCTGAGTTGATCGGCTTCGTTATCGATCAGCGCCTGAACCCGGAGTGTGCGGCTATCCGGTTCCAGCCGGCTGTCTATGGCAGTAATTGAGCCTTCCAGCAACGCGCCCGGGTTCGACACCGGCGTCACCGTGATGGCACGCCCGACGGTAATGGCCCCGACAAAACGCTCCGGAACGCGAAATTCAACCAAAAGATCGGACCGGTCATCCAACCGGGCCACTTCATTCTGCGTGCCCACCAGGGTGCCCGGCTCAAGCGAGACGATGCCAAGCACGCCGGCAAAGGGCGCTCGAATCGTGCGCCGGTCCAGTGCAAGTTCAGCTTCTCTGACCTGCAAGCGAGCGCCTTCCAGGGCCGACTCAGCATCGGACCGTTCAACCTGAGCAATACTGTTGCCCTGCTGCATGCGCGTCAGTCGTTCAACCCGGTTTTCAGCATCGCGCACGGCAAGCCGGGCACGATCGAGCGCGATGCGTTCGGAGCCGGAATCCATACGCGCGATCACATCACCCGCCGCTACCCGGTCGCCAGACCCTTTCAGTACCTCAGCGATTCGTCCGCCAACTTCGGGGTTTATGGACACAGAACGCAAGGCCGCCCCGTCGCCAATGGCCGTCAGCTGATCATTGATCACCGCCTGGCCCACGGTATCGGTCACCACCAGCGTGGCGCCACCACCAAAACCAAAGCCCGGACGACCGCCGCCGCCACCGCCTTCAGAGGCCTCTGCCAGGCCCAGTTGCACCCGCACACCCTCTCCTGAAGGGTGCCAGACCAACCAGCCACCACCGGCCAACACGATTAACGCCAGCGTCACCGCACTTTGCTTCCAGAGGGACATGCAGATACTCCTTGAATAAACCGAACTCATAATTACGCAGCAGCCCGACAATCAGGCCAACCTGTCCAAACAAAATCACGTTGCATTACCTTGCACAGGGAAAGCCGGGCACGATGCAGCATGCGCTGTTCGCGTGGCTTGCGCCATCTACAAACCCGTCAAGCCATACACCACCGCACCCGCCAGGGTCGCCAGGCCCACGTGACCACTGACCCGCAAGGCCACTAATACAGAAACACCACCAACCAACAGCCGCACGGCAGAACCCAGCGCCTGGTCCGGCTGCCAGAGCCCGACCAGCGATAACACAATCAGCGCCGCAATGGCGGTCACGCCCAGGGCACTGAGCATCAGCGTCAGCGGCGACGGCCGACGGGATAACCCCGCACCCGTGACCAATGGCAGAAACCGCATCAAAAACGTGCCTGTACCGGCAAGCAAAATCAGCGCCATGAAACTCATTTGCCCGCCTCCTCAGCCGACCCTATCCAGGGCCGAACGAGGGCGCCGCCAATCATGCCGATGATCATCGCCACGTGGCCCGGCAGCGAGATCAGTGACAGCCCAGTCAGCACCGCACTGACCACCACCACTGGCCATAAAGCACGCTGAAAGGCCTGCCCCAGCAACGCAATAAACAACGCCGGCAACACAAAACTGAGCGCCTGGCCGATGAAGCCCTCGTCGTCACCGAGACCCGCACCCAACAGCACCCCGAGCGCCGTACCCAATACCCAGGAACCGTAAGCCCCCATGCCAACGCCCACGCACCAGACCGGCGGCAGCTTGCGCCGCGTCGCTTCCGACATAGCAGTGGCAAAGGCTTCATCAGTTAACCCGAACGCCAACAACGGCGACCAGCGCCCGGGCTTGCGCGTCAGCTGCACCGCTAGAGCCGGGCCGTAAAACACATGCCGCACATTCAGCAACAACACCGCCACCAGTGCCGTCAGCCCGCCGGTTCCGGCGGCCAGCAAACTGACCAGAATAAACTGCGCCGCACCGGCAAACACAATGATCGAAATGGCCATCGCCTGCCACGGCGACAAGTCGGCTTGCAGGGCAACCACACCAAAGGAAAACGCCATCGGAATATACCCAATGGCCAGGGATGCACTGGCGCGCAGTCCGGCTAAAAAATGCGAAACCGTTGAAAGGGAAGCGTCTGACACAAAAGCCGCCGAAACCAGAATTCAGCAGACGTTGTAACCAAGCTGACGTCATCACTCAAGCTCTATTGCAGTGACACTGCGTTCACTGTTCGGCATTTAGCGAACGTACCAGCCGCAACGGCTGAGTATGCCCTCCTACAAACCCCAGCAGCTTGCTACACTGACCCAAACCCGACGAGCTCGCTTCATGTTTCACGTTCTGCCCGGCAACCAACTCGACACCCTGATCGACCCGCTCGCCACCCTGCTGGCGCTGCCGGTCGATAACCCGCTGCAGCCCGACATCATTCTGGTGCAGCACCAGGGCATGGCGCACTGGCTGAACATGAAGCTCGCCGACCACCCCAGCCGCCAGATCAGCATGAACCTTGAGTTCCCGCTGCCCATTCAGCAAATGTGGACGCTGATTCGCCAGGTGCTGGGCGCAAGCCAGGTGCCGGAACAATCGCCTTACCGGCGCGAAGTGCTGGTGTGGCGCCTACACGATTTACTCGGCCAGCCGGTCATTACCGACGAACCCGCCTTTGCCGAGCCCACGCGTTACTGGCAGAACCAGTCTGGCCGCCAGCAACCGCTGCGTCGCTACCAACTGGCCGAACAACTCGCCGACTTGTACGAACAATACCTGATGTACCGGCCCGACTGGATAGACCAGTGGGAAGCCGGGCAAGACGACCACTGGCAGGCGCAACTCTGGCGGCATCTGGTGCGCGATAACCCAAACCACCCGCTCGCCCTGTTAAAGCGCGCCATGGCGCAACTCGATGCCCCGGCCGAGCCGTTGCCCGAACGGCTGTTCATTTTCGGCATCAACAGCCTGGCGCCCTTGTGGCTGGATTTTTTAAAGGCGCTGTCCGACCGGGCTGGCCTCGACATCCACCTGTTTCACCTCAACCCCAGTGACGAGTACTGGGGCGAAACCACCAGCGAAAAACAAGCCGCCCGGCGCCGGGCCGACTGGGTTTTAAAAGGCAACGACGCTGAAGACCTGGCCATCGACGTCGGCAACCCGCTGATCGGCAACCTCGGCAAACAGGGCCAGGCGTTCGTCAGCCTGCTCAGCGACCGCGCCGACATCGAAACCCCGGTGTTTGTGGAACCCCCCGGCGATACCCTGCTCACCCAACTACAGCAAGACCTGCTGAAACTGCGCGACGGCCGCGACCAGCCAACCGACGTGAGTGACCCATCACTCTGCATGCGCAGCGCTCATAGCGCCTTGCGTGAAGTACAGGGCCTGCACGACTGGCTGCTGCACCAGTTCAATGCCAACAAGACCCTCACCCCGAAAGACGTGCTGGTGATGTGCCCCAACGTCGAAGACTATGCCCCCTTTGTTGAAGCCGTGTTCGCCCGCCGCTTCGACGACATTGGCGAAGACGTCCCGCCCTTGCCCTGCTCCATTGCCGACCGCAACCTGAAAGACGCCGACCCCACCGTCGCCGCCTTTCTCGATTTGCTAACACTGCCCGACGCCCGCTTCCAGGTGACCCAAGTCATTGGCTGGCTGCGCGTACCGGCCATTCAGCAACAATTCGGCCTGGCCCAGAACGACCTCGACCCGCTCGCCCGCTGGCTGAACGCCGCCTGCGTTCACTGGGGCCTCGACGACCGCCACCAGCATCAGTTCGTGCAAGCCAACGCCCAACCGACCGGCCGCAACGACAGCTACACCTGGCAACAGGGCCTGGAACGTTTACTGGTCGGCTTTGCCTGGGGCGATACCGAAACCGTACTCGGCCAGCGCTTGCTGCTGCCCAACGTCGAGGGCAGCGATGCCCAACTGCTGGGCAAGCTCGCCGCCTTCGTTCACACCCTAAAATACCTGGCCGCCGACCTGCACCAGCCGCGCACCGCCAGCGACTGGCAAGGCTTTTTGCAAGAACGACTGCGCCTCGCCCTGTTCGCCACCGGCGCTTCTTTTGAAGCCGCACACGATGACCTGCGCGACGCCTTGCGCGAACTCAGCGAACACAGCCAGCAAGCCGGCTTCACCGGCACCCTGCCCCTGGCCGTGGTGCGCCACGCCCTGCAACAGATGTTCGCCAGCCCCGCCCGCACTGGCCGCCAGTTCATGACCGGGCAAATCACCGTCTGCTCCATGGTGCCAATGCGCTCAGTACCCTTTAAAGTGCTCGCCATTCTTGGCCTGAACGACGGCGACTTCCCGCGCCAGCGGCCCCCGCTCGGGTTCGATTTAATGGCCAACGATTCGCCTCGCCTCGGCGACCGGTCGCGCCGGGGGGATGACCGTTATTTGTTTCTGGAAGCCTTGCTGTCAGCGCGCAACGCCCTCTACCTCAGTTATCAGGGCCGCGACGTAAACACCAACACCGAACGCCAGCCCTCATTGGTACTGACCGAATTGTTCGCCTACCTCGAAGGCGCTACCGGCTGGCGCGCAAACACCGGCATTAACGCCCTGCCCCTACAGCCGTTCGCTCCTGAAAACTATGCATCAGAACCGAATAACGCCAACCCGGCCAACCCCTGGCCCAGTTTCGACAGCCGCTGGTTACGACTCGGCCAGCCACTGCCCAACCCAAACAACACCCCCGTGTTGGCGGAACCCGAATGGCCGGAGGCCTTAACCATCGAGCAACTGGTCAGCTTCGCCGAGCACCCGGCCCGCGCGTTTGCGCGTGAGCGGCTAGGCCTGTATCTGGGCAGAGACGACGCCCCCGAACTGACCGACGCCGAACCCTTCGCCGCCAACCACCTCGACCGGTACAAACTGCAGCAAGGTTTAATCGACGCCCGATTCGACACAACCCTGCCTGATTCGACCGCCCTCATCACCAAGGAGCGCCTCTCCGGCCGCTTGCCCGACAACCCCCTAATCGACGACACCCTCGCCGACTGGCAAGCCCAGGCCGATGCCTTCAGTGAGCACTTACTGTCGCTCGAGGCCGCTCAGCTGGAGCACGAACCCGTCGAACGCGTCTTCGACATCGGCACAGACCAGCGCCTGACAGTAAGCGCCAACCTACCGCGACTGCCTGGCGGCGAACTGCTGTTCTGGCGACTGGCCGATGCCAAAGGCAAAGACCATCTGCGCCTCTGGCTGCACCACTTACTGGCCAACACCCAATCGGAAACGATCACGATGGGTGTCTTCCGCGAGCGCAAAAAAGACGAAGTCTACGCAATCAACTTCGCCCCGCTGACGGCCGACACCGCCCGAACCGAACTTGGCCACTGGCTCGCCTTCTGGCGACGGGGCCAGTGCGAACCCCTGCCCTGGCACACCGACATCGCCATGGAAATGGCCAAACCCCGCGAGCGCCGCGACTACACCCCGGCCGATTACGACAAAGCCTGGTACGGCGACGGCTGGTTCAGCAACGGACTCAGCGACGACGCCTACATGGCCTGGTTCTGGCCCGAGCAGCCGGAGCACGATGCGATTTACGAAGGCGTAACCGAACTCTATGCGCCAATGTTCGAATACCTTGCGCAGGAAAAGTTGAAGACTCCGGCTTAGTGTCATGAGTCAGAAATTCGGTAGGTAATTTAGTTCGGTGGCCACTTGGACTTCGATGGCTATCGGACTATCGGGTACGCCTACTGGAGGCACGCCGTAAATCCATCCATGGAGGCTCGCTGCCCGCATCCCTGCGGTCAGACGACCTCCAGTACGCGCACCCGACAGTCCTTCAATTCTGCATTGGCTAATCATCACGAATTTCTGACTCATGACACTAAGGGCTCACTAAACGCCCCAATTTGTGAATATAAGCTACAATTGCCCCTAATTAACCCATAACGTAGCGTATTTTCACATGCAACTCAGCGATCTGGGCTTACTCATCCGCAAAAAACGCAAACAGGCTGGCCTATCCATACAAACCCTGGCCGAACAATCCAACGTTCACAGAACCATGCTCTCCAAGCTCGAAAACCAACGCCTACCCGAAATGGGCTACGCAAAACTAGAACGGGTACTGGCCGTTCTGGAGCTCGAACTAACCACTAAAACTACTGTTCTACCGACCCTAAACGACCTCGTCAGAATGAACAGGGAAGCCGAGTGAAAGAGTTATCGGTACAGACACTACCAGTACATTTATGTGTTGCTTGTTAACAACCGTTTAACCGTTGCACAGCAACCGGTCATAAAAGAAATTTTTGCCTTCATATGTCGATTTTGCCGCAACCAGTTCGACTATCCGATATGAGGCGCGGTGGATTCAGCCCGCTGTCGCCCTATCGCCATTCAAGTGCGGCAAAGCTGCACTGGAATGCCCTGAACGGTCACATCAAGGAGACACACCATGAGCACACCAGCCAAAAACACAATCTGCCTCTGGTACGACGGCGATGCCGAAGAAGCGGCCCGTTTTTACGCCGAGACCTTTCCCGACTCGTCCGTTCAGGCCGTGCATCGCGCGCCAGCGGATAACCCTTCGAGCAAAGCAGGGGAAGTCCTGACCGTAGACTTCACCGTCATGGGCATCCCGTGCCTCGGGCTTAACGGTGGCTCCACATTCAAACACAGCGAAGCCTTTTCGTTTCAAGTGGCCACCGATGACCAGGCCGAAACCGATCGCTACTGGAACGCCATTGTCGATAATGGCGGGCAGGAAAGCATGTGCGGCTGGTGCAAGGATAAGTGGGGCCTGTCGTGGCAGATAACCCCCGTCGCAATGATAAAAGCGTTCACCAACCCCGACCCTACCATCGCCAAACGCGCCTTCGAAGCGATGATGGAAATGAAGAAGATCGACATCGCCACGGTCGAAGCGGCTTGTCGCGGCTGACGCAGAGAGTCAGACACTGGTCAGGCAGGTTCTGTTGATTCAAGTCAACGCGAGCCCCGCCTCTGATTCTATACTCTGGGAGACGGTCACGCCTTGAGAGAGCAGCGCCATGACAGTGTCTTCGACAACGCCGGATAAGGCCCCATCGGTCATTGACTGGCTATTAGAGGGCGATGTCTCCATACAGTACCAAACCCATAGAGACCTGCTCGGACAGGATCGACCGGACCTGCGTGCCCGAATTGCCCGCGAAGGCTGGGGTGCCCAGTTCCTCGAACTTCGGGATCCGAAAGGGCACTGGGGTGAAGCCTTCTACCAGATGAAATGGACCTCTACCCACTACACCCTTCTGGACCTCAAAAACCTGGCCATTGCGTCCAACCTCGCGCCCGTGCAGGAGACGATTGCCCAGGTGATTCGAACGCACCGGGGGCCAGATGGTGGCATCGTCCACGCGACTGATGCGAAAAAAAGCGACGTCTGTATCAACGGTATGTTCCTGAACTATGCCTCCTATTTCGGGGCAAACGCAGACGACCTGACCTCGGTGGTGGAATTCCTGATGACGGAACACATGCCGGATGGCGGATGGAACTGCCAGTCCAACCGGCGGGCAATCGTCCACAGCTCCGTACACTCAACGCTGTCGGTTCTTGAGGGCATACATGAGTACCGAACCAACGGCTATCGGTACCAACTGGACACCTTGTTATCAGCAGGAGAGCAGGCGGTCGAGTTCCTGCTGCGGCACCGGCTGTTCAAGTCCCAGCGAACCGGCGAGGTGTTCGATCCCAAACTGCTTATGCTGTCATACCCGTCCCGCTGGCGCTTTGACATCTTACGAGCCCTGGATTATTTCCAGCAGGCAGGCGTCGACTACGACGAACGCATGCAAGATGCGCTGGATGTTCTCCTTCAAAAACGCAGAAAGGACGGCACCTGGCCCGTTCAGGCCAGGCACCCTGGCAAGGTTCATTTCACTATGGAGCGGACGGGCGGCGCCAGTCGCTGGAACACCCTGCGGGCGATGCGTGTGTTAAAGCATTTCAAACAACTGCCAGTGGTATAAGGATCAACGGTGACTGTTCTGGCAGGTACGATCTATCCGCCGATGGTCAACTGTTCATCATGAAGCGCTTCGACCGAACCGGCACCGGCCAATGGCTGGGCTTTGAAGACGGCTGCGTACTGCAAGGCCGGACACCCGAAGATAAATACTCCGGTAGCTATGAGCAACTGTCGAAATCCCTGGTTGCGTTCCTCTCGCCTTTACATCGCAAAAGAGGGCTGCACGCCTTGTTCCTGTCGGTCCTGGTCTCCTGGGCGGTCCGTAATGGCGATGCCCACTTAAAAAACTTCGGTATCCTATACTACCAGCCCTTCGGCGAACGCCAACTGGCACCCACCTACGATATCGTGTCGACCGTGCCCTACCTGAGCCAGGACGTACCGGCCCTGACGTTGGCCGGTCGCAAAGTCTGGTGGCCGTTAAACTACCTGGTCACTTTCGGCCGTAGCTCATGCAGTCTATCGCACTCCGAGATTCGCAACGCGCTGCAAACCACCGGTAAAAGCCTTCAGCAGCATGCACAGCTCATTCAGTAATACCGCCAATCCCACCCTAGTTTTTCCGAGGTGGGAGTTGCCATGGAAAAAGTTTTTCTGGACAGTGCCAAAGATATTAAGCAATTCTTATATAGGCATTAGTAGAAAAAATAACTCAGAAATTACTGGCTAAATTATAGCATCCATCATCTTGGATATATATTTTAACGCCTCTCTAGAGCAATAACGTAAAGCGTACTCCCTACATTTATAAAAATTAATAATATCTTCCTTAGGAGCGATATCATTCTTTATATAACACCAATCAATTTGGTCTGTCATGTCTGCTATAAGTATACTTGCCATCTGAAATTGCTTTTTATTTTCAAGTTCAAAAAACCTTTCATGGCTACTAGGTAATTTTTGAATATACTCATAAATACCAACCAATTCCACAGCATTCGAATTAATTCCATACCCTTTTAATTGATTGATGTTAGCGACTCCATTGCCATAACCACTCTCCTCGGAATATACAGAATGTAAAAGGCCTGCCAAACATGTATCGAACCCTTCGCCCCATTTAGACAAAAGATTATAAGTTTCTATGGCATGTGCCATATGCGTTCGTTCGTACAAGCAGTGCTTATGGTATTCAAGCTCCTTTAGCAAGGAAATACCCAGTCTATACTGCTCACACTGATAGTCTCTGTCTTTTATAGATTCAGTACCCATAATGCCTGTCATAATACCCGCCAATCTTGTCTAATGGGGTTCTCAAAAAGTCAGTGGTGTGCTTACTACATGCCAGATAAACAACCACGACGAATAGCGTTAGAAAACCAGCTACCAAAGAAACCTCGATAGATAATCTGTCTGAGATTACCTTTGAAATGAGCAGCCCGACAGGCACTCCTGCTTGTATCAGCAAGGAATGAATTGTTTGAAACATCCCTCTATTTTTTTCACTAATAGCAATTGATCTTTTTGATTCCACCGTCGTATTGTTAACTACCAATGCTACACCAAAAATTATGGATGTAATCATCCAAGCGAACTTATTTAGTGCAAATGAATACAATAAGAAGCAGAAGGACAGTACCAATAGGCTGGCAATAACCAATACACGATCAGATAAAAACCGAGAAAGCTCTTTATGAACATAAATAGAACCTATTATTACCCCCAGGGAAACAGCGGCCTCCATCAACCCTACATATATTGATGAAGCATCCATTACCTCTTTTACAGCTAAAGGAATTATAAAGGTTGAAAATGCCACAACTACGGAATTAATAATCAATGAACAAATAGACCACTCGAACTCAAATTTTACAGCTCTGTATTCACGAAAGTTTTTCAATGGATTCACAAATAATTTTGACGGCTCAAAATCAAAACATACCTTTCTCAAACCAAAGTTTAATGCGAACATTGGCACACATGCTGCCAAAAGAACTAAAATCAAATAATTTAGGTTGAAAACTTCATATCCAGCAAATCCAATTGTTAAGCCTGCTGCATTTGATACTGCCATCAAGAAGAAAGAAATTCGATATGCTGAATGTAACTGTTCTTCACGTACCACATCAGGGATCAATGCGTTTACTGTTGGGGCATAATATGCATCTATAACACCTAATAGAAATATCACTAAAATTAGGTAGCCATAGCTTTCTGTATTGATGAAATATAAGTATGAAACCAACGCAGGGAACATAATCAATTGAAGAATCAAGATAAACGTATATTTATCAATATTATCTGATACGTTCGGGAAAAAACCTCCAAGAAATATTCGTGAAGAGAAAAATGCTACAGGCAACCAAATAGTTAGCAAAGGTGCCGACTCCAGAGTAAGCCATATCGCCAGTGCAAGTAATATCTTAATAACTACTGTAAAATACACTTCTGTTGATTTTAGCTTTAGGAACTGTTTCATTCTAGTGCCTCAGTCCGAGAGTCATCATTTGCTTCGTGATCAAAGATAGTATGTGTTCTCCTGTCTTAGTAAATATTCCATTGTCACATACAATTTCATGGGTATTGAGTATGAGGTCTGATAATTCCATAAGGCGGTCATCAACATTTTCTCCATGATTATATGAAAGCACGTCTTTACATTGATCGAGTGCGACATAGGATTTTACAAGGACAAATAGGGCATGGAACAGTCCAAACATAGGCCTATAGTCATCTCTCAAAGGCGCAGGAAACCTCTCCTCCGAAGGATTTAAGACAAGCTCATCTGCACCATTGTATGCAAATAGCAGGTGATGAGCTAATTCATGAATAATATGCTCTACGTAATAAGATACAGTATTCTTCTCATCAGCAAGTATTAAGACGAGGCCATAAGTGTAATAACTGCTTGCGGAACGGATATGATATCCTTCACTTTTAGCACACAACGCTATTTCCTGGATAAAGGTCTTTAATTCGCGTTCGGAATTGGGAAGTTTCGCGGCAATAATGTCTAATGCCTTATTTGCCTTCTCTTTTTCTAACATGAACAACGCTTCGCTTGTTAGCTCTCCCGCAACCACCCCTTTGTCATCTTTTCTTAGCATTTCTTGAACTAGATCATAGTCTGCTTCTAAAAACTCTTTTGAATATGGCACCAAATCGAAATTACGTCTGATTTTTCCTTTCTTATGTTTTAGGACATTTTTAATTAACTCTTTTCCTAATTTATACTGACCACTCTCGACTGCTTCAACAGCCAAGTTGTATTGCGCAAAAGTTTGCCAAGAGAAAATTACAGGTTCTTTCCCTCCTATACAAAACTGCTTCATTAAATAATTGACAGATTCCACAAATGGCTGAACAAGGGAGTTCTTAAGTTCGAGATAATTATAGTCCCCGCTGACAATGTCTGCGTTCATAAATCTCACCAATCCTTTTCACTAAAAGGCCCGGTATTTAAAACCGGGCCAAAAGGCTAAAATACTAAATCAAGCCTTATCGTTTACAACCCACGTAGCTGCGGCCTGACTTTTACTTTTGAGAAGTTTTGATGTGTCAATAGTCATTTGCATTTCCTTTTGGCTAATTAATGATATTGTTCCTTGGCAAGAGCAATTAGAAAGTAACCAGCCTTAAACCATCGTTCAATAAGTGTTTTAGGAAAAAAGACAATCTTGTGATCTGATTCGAAAGCATATTGCTATATGCTTCACAAAATTCACCACAGCACCAAAGGTTTTTCAACGTTATCGGTCCAGGCACCACCAGAACATTCAAATATCGTCTTTTAACGACGATTTAAACAACAAGCAATCGCTGGTTGTAAATGATATTTTTTACATCCCCCTGTCGATGCTCCAGCACCCCGTTCGACTATTTTATAAAAGGCGCCGCGAGACCAGCCCGTTGACTCCCTGTCTCCATTCAGGTGCGGTGACCCTGCGCTGGAATGCCCGAAATGTCACTGCAAGGACATACATCATGAGCACACCATCCAAAAACACAATTTGCCTCTGGTACGACGGCGGTGCCGAAGAGGCGGCCCAGTTTTACGCCGAGACCTTTCCTGATTCGTCAGTGCAGGCCGTACATCGTGCTCCGGCAGGCAACCCCTCAGGAAAAGAAGGGGACATCCTAACTGTAGACTTCACTGTTATGGGCATCCCGTGTTTAGGGCTTAACGGTGGGCCCGCATTCGCCCACAGCGAGGCTTTTTCGTTTCAAGTGGCCACCGATGACCAGGCCGAGACGGATCGCTACTGGAACGCCATTGTCGATAATGGCGGGCAGGAGAGCATGTGCGGATGGTGTAAGGATAAGTGGGGGCTGTCGTGGCAGATAACTCCGGTCGCGCTGACGAAAGCATTCACCAACCCCGACCCTGCCATTGCCAAACGCGCCTTCGAAGCGATGATGGAGATGAAGAAGATCGATATCGCCACCATTGAGGCGGCTTGTCGCGGCTGAACCTTCACACTAATCCTCACCGGATAAGGCCGCTAGAGTGATTCCTGGTTGACGGACACCGATAATGAAATAAAGGGACTGCCGGTGATTACATCTCAAGTTTCGGAGTTCGCTACAGGTTAGCGACGGGTGGCAGGGCTGCTCTTGCGGGGGTATCTGAGGCATGGATGCCGAAGTTAAGCCTACATGGAGGTATTCACGGCGCCCCCGCAAGAGCAGCCCTGCTATCCGGCGCGGACTCATGGCACTGCAGCCAACTCGAACTCCGAAACTTGGGTTACGCCACCGGACACGTCCCCTGGCACCAAAGCCAAACCAACCTCCATTTAGTTTGCACACCCACCCCCACCTTGCCAGAATGCCCTGAACGCAACCGGTACCCCGAACGCTGATGTTGGACCAAGCCCCCAAGCAACTCAAAGCCGAGACGCTGCCTCTGCAAGGCCGCCAACTCATTGAGGCCAGCGCCGGCACCGGCAAGACCTACAACATCACTCGGTTGTACCTGCGCCTGCTGCTGGAGCAACAGCTCAGTGTTGAACAGATACTGGTGATGACCTTCACCAAGGCCGCCACCGCCGAACTGAAAGGCCGCCTTGGCCAGCTGATTCGCCAGGCGCACGACCACTGGGGCGAGATAAACGAGCCCTTCTTTACCGAACTCGCCAGCCGCATCGAGGCCCCCAAAGCCCGCGCCCTGCTGCACAACGCCTTGCTCAACCTCGACGAAGCCGCCGTGTACACCATTCACGGCTTCTGCAAACGCGCCCTCACCCAGCAAGCCTTCGCCAGCGGCATCAGCTTTCACGCCGAGATGGAAGCCGACAGCAGCGCGCTTATTCTCGAAGCCCTGCAGGACTGGTTCCGCCGCGAAGCACGCGGCGATGGTTTCGAACACCTGCAAAGCTACTGGGCGACACCGGACGACTTCGCCAAAGAATGGGGCCGCACCATCGGCGGCAGCGAAACCGTTGCCGAACCGGAACTGACGGACCCGCAAGCCGAATGGAACGCCTTCTGCCAGCACTGGGCTGAAGAAGCCGAGGCGTTTTACACCCTGAACGTCAAACCCCGCCGGGGCGACGCCAGCACCGCTGAGTGGCAAGCCAAACTCGATGAACTGACCGAACTGAGCCGCCAGCCCTGGCCCGGTGCCGTGCCCGAGGTGTTCACCGGAAAATTCAACAAAGACGCCTTCAGCACCGCCAAAAAAGAAGCCGCCCTGCCGCACCTGCAAGCGCTCGCCCAACAACTGGCCGGCATGGAACGCGAACACAAAGCCTGGTGGGCCTGGCAGGGCATTACCTTCGCCCGCGCGCACCTGCTCGCGAGCAAAGACCGGCTCGACCAGCTCGACTTCAACGACCTGATCATCCAACTGCGCCAGCGCCTGCAAGACGCCGACGCCGGACCCGTGCTTGCCGCCAAGCTCGCCGAGCAATTCCCGGTCGCCCTGGTCGATGAATTTCAGGATACCGACCCGGACCAGTACGCCATTCTCGACGCCCTGTACCCCAAAGGCAGCCAAACCCTGCTGTGCATGATCGGCGACCCGAAACAGGCCATTTACGGCTTTCGCGGCGGCGATGTGTTCGCCTACCTGAAAGCCCGGAACGACGCCGACCAGCGCTGGCACATGGACACCAACTTCCGCTCGCACCCGGCCGTGGTGCAGGGCTACAACCGACTGTTTTATGGCGCGCACCCGCTCGATGCCAACGGCGAGGTTCGCACCGGGGCATCGGGCGCAGACGTATTCGGGTTCGGCATCGATTACCTGCCGGTGAAAGCGGGCCGAACCGACATGCCCGACATTCACGACCCGGCCGATCGCGGCGCCGTGCAATGGTGCCTGCTGCCCGCCACCGAAGACGAACCCAAAGGCTACAGCCGCACCGCTCTGGATACCCTGGCCGACTGGTCGGCCCGGGAGATCCGCCGCTTGCTGGCTGAAGCCCGGCTCGACGACAACCCGGTGCAACCCGGCGACATCGCCGTACTGGTGCGCAGCAAAACCGAAGCCGAGGTCCTGCAAGCCGCCCTGCGCGAGCACCAACTGGCCTCGGTGTACCTGAGCGCACGCGACAACGTTCTGCAAAGCCCGGAAGCCGACACCCTGGCCCTCGCTCTGAACGGCATTCTCAACCTCGAGAACGACCGCGCCCTCATCGCCGCGCTCGCCACGCCCTGGTTCGGGTACGACACCGACCGGCTGTTCCAACTGCAAAACGACGAACACGCCTGGGCCGAAGCTCTGTTCGAACTGACCACCCTGCGCGAGCGCTGGTTCAGCCAGGGCCTGATGAGCATGGCGCTGCAACTGTTCCAGCGCCACGTGCGCCCGCACCCCCAGCGCCACGAACGCACGCTCACCAACAGCCTGCACCTGCTCGAACTGCTGCAACAGGCCAGCCAGCAACACCGCCAACCCTGGGAACTGCTGCACTGGTTCGACCAGGTCCGGCAAGACGACACCCTGGCCAACATCGCCCAACTGCGGCTGGAAAGCGACGCCAACCTGATTCAGGTGATCACCCAGCACGGCGCCAAGGGGCTCGAATACCCCATCGTCTTTCTACCGTTCGTGAGCTACGGGCGCAGCAAACCCAAACAACCGCCGATGCTGATTCGCTACCACGACCGCACCGACTACAACGCCGTGCTCGCGATGAACCCGACCGACACCGAACGCGAATGGTTCGATGAAGAACAGGCCGCCGAAGACATTCGGCTGTTGTACGTCGCCGCCACCCGAGCCCAGCGCCGCCTCTACATCATGGCCGCCGAGTTCAAGGAACTGGCCCGGTCACCGCTCGCCCGCTGCCTGCAAACGAAAACCTTCGGCGCCCTGACCGAACAACTCGACGACTTCGCCCAACACGGCAACGGTGCGGTACTCACGCTGGCCGATACCCCGCTGGCCGACGCACCCGAACCGGTTAAAGCCACACCCACCAAAGCCCACGCCGCCGTGTTCCGTGGCCGCATTGAACGCGACTGGTGGCTCAGCTCCTTCTCGGCGCTCACCCGCAACGCCCGCCACGGTGGCCTGACCACACCGGACCGCGACCAGGACGAACCCGAACAAGCCCCGGTCGCCCCGCAAGACCGCCCGCTGCGGTTCCGGCTTGCCCGGGGCGCCGAAGCCGGTAACCTGCTGCACGACGTGCTCGAACGGCTCGACTTCGAACAGCCGGATTTCAACACCGAACTCGCCTGGGCCGAACACCGCTACCCCGCCCTGCTGCCCAGAGACGCCCAAGCCAACACCGACGAGCCAACACCCCAAGGCACCAGCCCGCTGCGCCCTGCTCTGGTGGCCTGGCTGAACGACATTCTCAACACCGAATTACCCAGCGGCGCCTGCCTGGCCGACCTCAGCCGGGCCCACACCCAGCGCGAAGCCGCCTTCTATTTCCCGATGGCGAGCAACGGCCAGGGCCTGGCCCGCATATTGGCGAAGCACCGGAACGTATCGAGTCCAATGGGCCCCGGAGGCGTTGTTATGGGCGTATCACTGCCCGAACCGCCCCGCCTGAAAGGCATGATGCACGGCTACATCGATTTGATTTACCAGTGGCAGGGCCGCTATTACGTGGTCGACTACAAATCGACCTGGCTCGGCGACCGCCTGGCCGACTACAACGACGCCGCCCTGACTGAGAGCGTGCACGCCAGCTTCTACGACCTGCAATACCTGCTCTACACCCTGGCCCTGCACCGCTACCTGCGCACCCGCCTGCCCGACTACAGCCCCGAACAACACCTAGGCGGCGTACAATACCTCTACCTGCGCGGCATGACCCAGGGCCAAACCACCGGCATCTACCACCGCGCCCCGGACCTAACCGCCCTACACGCCCTCGACACCCTGTTCACCGGCACGGAGACCCCAGTATGACTAGCCAGCCACACTCCGTTGCAGATCAGCCCACCGGGCGACAGGAAACCACCCAGCCACTGCTCGCTAACGCGCGCCAGCGCCTGGCCAACATCCAAAACATCGACCTGTATCTCGCCGCCCAACTCTGCGACTGGCTCAACTGCCCCGAAGACTGGCTCTTCCACAGCATCGCCGGCGCCAGCCACACCCTGCAGCAGGGCCACAGCTGCCTCTACCTGCCCGCCTGGGCCGGCAAAACCGAATGGCAGAGCGACGATAAACCGGGCTACACCTTCCCGGCCCTGGAAGACTGGCTAGCCCAACTCAGTGCACTCCCCATCGGCCCGGACGACAACGCCCCCATCGTGCTCGAAGACGACCGCCTCTACCTGCGCCGCTACTGGCAATTCGAACAGGAACTGGCCACCCAATTACGCCAGCGCCTGCAAGCCGATGCCAGCGCAGAGGCCATCGACACCAAAGCCGCAAAAGCCGCCCTGCACACCCTGTTCCCGGCGCTCGCCAAGAAAGGCGCCACCGCAGAACCCGACTGGCAAGCCATCGCCGCCGCCAACGCCCTGTTCAACGGCTTCAACATCATCGCCGGCGGCCCCGGTACCGGCAAAACCTACACCGTCACCCGGCTGCTCGCCCTGCTGGCCATGACTAGCCCGCACGACCTCAACATACTCATGGCCGCCCCAACCGGCAAAGCCGCCCAGCGCCTGGCCGAATCGATCCGCGATGCCAAAACAGACCTCGCAGGCAGCATCGATATGCTCACCCTGAACAGCATTCCCGATGAAGCCAAAACCCTGCACCGTCTGCTCGGCGTCATCCCCAACCGGCTCGACTTCCGCCACAACGAACGCAACCCGCTCGACTGCGACATACTGCTGGTCGACGAAGTCTCCATGGTCGACCTACCGATGATGACCCGCCTGTTCCGCGCCCTACCGGAACACACCAAAGTCATCTTCCTCGGCGACGCCGACCAACTACCCAGCGTAGCCGCAGGCTCCGTACTGGCAGACCTGGCCCAACGCCCCCACCCGGGATACAGCCAACAAAGAGCCAAAGCCCTAAAAACTCTAGGCCTAACAGTCCCACTCGCTACAAGCTCGCAGCTCGCAGCTCCAAACTTTCTCACTTTCCTTCAACACAGCCGCCGCTTCGGCCAGCACAGCGGAATCGGCCGCCTGGCCAACCAGGTCATCAACGGCGAAGCCGAAGCCAGCCTCGCCACCCTGAAAAGCGACGCCGAAGACCTGGCCTGGATACCCGCAGACAAAGCCCAACAACAGATCAGCCACTGGGTAGACCACTGGTACCGCCCCATTGCCGATGCCGCCAACAAAACAGACGCCTTCAACGCCCTGTTCCAGTTCCGCCTGCTGTGCCCGGCCCGGGTCGGCCCGCTGGGCGTAGAAGCCCTGAACGAACGCATACTCAAAGCCCTGAACCCAACCCGAGCCCCCTTCTTCAAGGGCCAGCCGATCATGATTACCGAAAACCACTACGGCGTAGGCCTCTATAACGGCGACATCGGCCTCATCTGGCCCGACGACACTAAAGGCCACCTAATGGCCTGGTTCCAGACCGGCGACAGCGACTACCGGCCACTGGCGCCCGGGCGCTTGCCCCGGTTCGACACCGTGTATGCAATGACGATTCATAAAACCCAGGGGTCTGAGTTCGAGCGGGTAGCGATGGTGTTGCCTGAGCAGGCGATGGGGTTGTTGAGCCGGGAGTTGATTTATACCGGCTTGACGCGGGCTAAGCGGGAGTTGTTCGTTGTTGGGGGTGAGGGGATTTGGTGTGAGGGGGTACGTCAGCGAGTGGCGCGGCATTCGGGGCTGAAAGACCAAATTCGATAGCAGAATATATCCTGACTGACGTCGTATTGCAGCTAAGCGGCCTCTATTAGGAGTTTAGGTAGTCTGTCAGCTCTAGCAACTCTTCTTTTATCGTCGTCCAGTGTGCCGATAGATCAACCGTGCACACTTTCATTCGATGGCCATGAATCTTGTAGTCTAGCCTCAATCGCTTATTAATAGCAGGATAAAGCAACATGCCCTCCGCAGTCGCATCGGGGCCTTGACGCTGTTCAAGGTTTTTCAAATAGGCAAACAGCTGATACAAATGGCTCGAATGAACCCTTTCTCTTTCATAATTCGTCGTTAAAGTCTTTGTGTAATACTTCGCATCGATGATCAGCGTCTTGGTTCCGTTTCGCAGGGAAATATCTGTTTCCATGGTTGGCAAGTACTCTGAGCTCTCTTTGGTGGGTTCATCTTGCATCCACTTTATTCTATCCTTCTTTACGGCCACTCCCCTGCATTCAATACGGTAAAAGTTATAAAGAAATGCTTCAAAGACCGAGGCCATTCTTTTGTCATCTCTCACGAAATCACGAAACCGATAACGGCCAGACTGTTCGTCTACCAACAGGCTATCGACCACCAGCTCACACACACTTAAAAGGAATCGATAAAAGCGCGCATTACCATGATGCTGCACCTGTCGAAATAGGCTTTTCCGTATGGGCGGGCAATCAATGCCATCCATCTGCTGATAGAGCCTGCTCAATTGATGCCTGAGACTCGGATCTACTTCATAAACACACGATAGGTGGTAGATGGTAGAGCGAAGAATCTGATTACTCAGCGTGTTGAATGTCAGCTCATCAAATTCACAATGAACAAATCCTTGTGGGGGCAGCGCTCGGCTCGCGGTTACTGCCATGTTAATCCGACCACGCACCCCAGGAATCGTCTCCCTCCGGCTATGATAGCCTTGCTCAAGCCCGCGCCTGGACAAATGACGTATGCCTTGAATCAAAACGGACCCAAATAAGTCCACCTGCCTAGTAACGTCTAGGCCGCTAACGTCGACCACCGCAGCCTCATCTAGCTTGTCCCACGCATAAACCAGCAAATAATAAAGATTCTGTATTGGTATGTTGTCTTTCACCATCCAGCTCCTGCTGACCCTTAAACAAGCAAGTCATCGATGATTGCACCCGCTTTACTAGGATTATCAAACCAATACTCTCGAACTAACGGCCCGATCTCATACTCAATGACTTGTTCATACCACTCGTTGTCATAGACGCCCGTACCAGAACCTCCACAAAAAAAGCTATGACCAATACAGAAACCTTTGCCAAGATTAACGCTGTCTTGAGCAATTTTTTCATTGAGTGTACTCATCCGACCAACGACTTTTTCTAGCATCGCATCCTCAACACCTGCACCACGGAGCGCTCGGGTGAAGCCTTCGCTTTCAAACTCCGGTTTTAGATCAACAAATGCAAAGCGACGCCTCAGGGCATAATCCACCATGGCCAATGATCGATCTGCAGTATTCATCAGACCAATGAGGTAAACATTTTCGGGCACATAGAATCGTTCGCGCAGATCTTTACTGTACGTCAGTGGCACTGTCCAACCAGGCCCACGTTTGTCGGCCTCGATCAGTAGCATGAGTTCGCCAAAGATTTTGCTCAAATTGCCCCGGTTGATTTCATCAATGATGAAAACGTAGGTGTTGTCGAGGTCGTTCGCAGCCTTTGAACAAAATTGATGGAATAGCCCGTTCTTTAATTCGAAGCCCGCGTCATTAGGTCGATATCCCTGAATAAAGTCTTCGTAGCCGTAGGATTGATGGAACTGAACCATATCCATCCTGTGCTGGGCCTTCTCTCCCATTAACGCATATGCCAGTTTCTTCGCTATAAACGACTTACCGACGCCGGGTGGGCCTTGAAGTACGATGTTCTTCTTCAAACGGAGAAGACTCAGCATGCGCTTGATTTCGACCCTATCAACAAACACATCCTTCATTAACGAGTCTACGGTGACATACTCTGGCTCTTCTTCTTCGACGCCCATGCCATTCGTTGCTGGTGGTGTACTGGATTCTGGCGTTGGTTGTGTACCTGTTATTTCTCGGTACTCTAGAATCAGCTCAGCCAAGTCGGCATCCACTTGTTCTTTGTCCAAAATTTCTGACAAATCATACACGGCGTGAACATAGGAATCTCCATAACGAATCGCCGGCTTGCCCAACTGCTCCCTAAAATAGTCGTCGACGGTTTGTGCGCTCTCGACTTTTGGCCACATCAATAGAGGTTGGCTGGTAGAACTAACGCCCTTTGCCAAAATCAATGTCCGATCCGCTTTGTAGTATAAGTAAACTGGGTATATCCCTTTGGTGGGCGTTTGCTCCTTGGCCAAGAAACCTACCCAAGGAACATGAGCTTGGTTGCCAGCACCAAAACTGATGCGCATGGTTAGACCCGCATGTGTACCTGGGTAATCTTTTGTACGCAGAGCCTCAGTATGAGCCTGCTCTATAAAAGTGAGTAAGGTTTGGTAGATAGATTCATTCTTAGTACTTTCTTGCGATTTCGTTGTGTTTTTCCACATTGCGACCAACGGTGGTACATACCAGTCTAGCTGCCTCGTTTCGTATTTTTCCTCCTGACTGGCTCTAATGTCAGTCAGCTCTCGATCTATCTCGTATGGAGATAGTTTGCTGATGTTACCGGTTATCTCTGGTTTGAACGCCTTGATAATTCTAGTGCGATCCGAGCTACCAAACACGCGCTCAAACGAATCGGGATACAGCAAGTACAACAGCATATGGCGGAACTGCCTATTGTCATTATCAGGCACGGCTTCAAGCCACTGTGCAAAATGGCTCCCATCCTCAGTCAGATGAATTCGCTCACTGTCTGGCAACGACATCAACCGGTGGAACAAATTGATGCAATACACCAACTCTCGCCAACGGTGATTGTTATACGCTGTTCCACCACTACCTATACCCGCCAAAACATCATCACTAAGTAGCGATGGGGTTTCTGGCAACGGCTGCTCAGCCCAAGATAATATCGATTCTATGTTCTCGCGTTTCTTACCAGGGCCGATGTTGTCAGGCGCCAGCAGCATTAACCACATTATTTCAGCACACAATAGCTTTGTGTTTTTAGTGGCGGGCTCTAACTGTTTTTCCAGCTTCTGTAAAAAATTTCCCTCGCCATAATCCAAGTTATTGACGAAATACGTCATCAACCCCTCAAGTGACTCCATATTCCAGATATCACCGAGGCCAAACATCGATCGCCCTTCTAGCAGGCTTGCCTTGTACCATTGCTCGGCGGCCGACAAGGTCGCCTCCACTTCCATAGGCCCGCAGTAACGACTCATAGCTCCTCCTTACTAAAATCTAAGACTCTGGCAGTAAAATTACTGGATATGAATCACAGGCCTGGCCTCTTGGTACGTTTGATTACGGGTACCGATGCGACAACAACCCACCTAACCCGAATACAGCTCGGTATATTGGTGTGATTTCGGCCCGGCGATCAGTTCAAGGCGCCTTTCGACTCCCCACCAGCCTATGCCGACAGGTTAGACTTTACTACCGGTTATAGCCCTTCAACATCGATCCCGTGCTCCGCCAACCACTGCTTGCGATCTTCATAATCCGGCATAGCGCGCTCAAGGCGCAACCAAAATTCCGCCGAGTGGTTATGTTCGTGCAGGTGTACTAACTCGTGCACCACCACGTATTCAGCAATGCGCGCGGGTAGCAGAATGGTTTTCCAGTGAAAGTAGAGCATATCGCCCTTGCCGCAGGAGCCCCAACGGTAGCCCAGGTCCTGCACTTTTAGACCGGCGGGTTTTACTTCCAGGCGGGCGGCGAAGTCCTGCACGCGCTGCCAAAGCCAGGCTTTGCCGCGCAGGCTGTACCAGCGGATAAAGTGTTGCCGGGCTTCGGGCAAGGCGTCGCGGCGCAGGTGAAAGCGGCCGTTGACCAGCTTAAGCGGCTCTGCCTGCTCGTCGCCCACCAGATTCAGGCGGTGATGGCGGCCCAGGTACAAAAAGCCCTCGCCCTGCACAAACTGTTTGTGGCGAATGGTTTTCTGCATCAGCGCCTTTTCGGCGAGTTTTTTGTACACCCACGGCTGTTTACTGCGCACAAAGGCTTCAAGCGTTTCTAGATCGACACCCGGCGGGACGGTCAGGCGCAGGGAGCTGTCCCGCTCCACGGTCAGTTGCAGGGTCTTACGATGCGGGCTCTCGCGCACCGGAATCGTCAGGTCATCGACGGTGACGATCATTCCTGTTCCAGCTTGTAGCTGTTGGCCTTAGCCAGCTCGCGCAGTTTATCCACCAGCGGCGGCACATCGTTAAAATCCAGCAGCTCGCTGTCGACGATGCGCTCAAACAATTCCTGCTCCAACGACTCCTGCATTGGGCGGCGGTGGGGTTGCCAGAAGCTGGAGGTTTTTACCTCGCGGCTGATGTATTCCACCAAGCTTTCTGTGAGGGTTATCAGGTCTGCCTCTACCACCATGTCCGGCTGGGCGTCGCCGCATTTGGCGGCGCGCAGCATGCGGTAAAACGGCAAGTAGTGCTCCGGCACATCGGGCAGGCCCGCCTCGTGCAGGGTGCTGCCGCTCGCCACCTCGTCGATTATGGATTGCAGCGCGGCGATCAGCTCGTCCCATTGCCCTTCCAGGCCGTCCAGAATTTCTTTTAAGCGCTCACTGAGCTTGCCGTAGTAAACCGGGTCTTCATCCAGCTTTTGCTGCACATGGCTGCGAATGGCGTGCTCCATTTCCGAGGCCACGGCTTTCTGGGCTTTTTCCGGGTCAGCATTGTAACTGGCGACCTGCTCGCGCACTTGGTTAAGCTGCTGGCTGAAGCTGGCGTCAGTGAGGTTGACCGGGGCGATTTTCGGGTCGATGCCCAGGGAGATCACATGGTCGTCAATCAGCTTGCGCACCTTGGCCCCTACGTCCTTACCCAGCACCGGCCCATCGCGGTAGCGGCGCCGGGCGGCGGCGTAGATCATCGCCAGTTGCTTGGCGTCCTGGGTAAAGGGCAAGGCCTCCGGGCGGGGCAGTACCAGGTCCAGGCTCTGCATAAAGGCCTTTACCTTGACCCCGAACTCCTGACGCAGGCGCTCGCTGTCCAGGGTCTGCACGCAGGTTTCGATATCGTTCAGGTCTTCAATGCCACGGGCGCGCAGCACATCCACCGCCCGTAGGTGGCGGTCGCGCAGGGCGGGGATTTCGTCTTTCAGGCTGCGCAGAGCGCCGTCCACGTCCTCATCACTGTAGGCGGCCAGTGCTGCTTTCAGGTGGTTGGCCACGCCGTAGTAATCCACCACAATGCCTGCGGTTTTGCCGAAGCCTGTGCGGTTGACGCGGGCGATGGTTTGCAACAGCTCCGCCTCACGAATGGAGCGGTCCAGGTACATGACGCCTTCAATCGGCGCATCAAAGCCGGTGAGCAGCATGGATTTAACAATCAAAAACGCCAGCGGATCGCTATTGTCTTTACTGGCCGCTTCTTTGGGTGCCTTTTCTTTCGATAATAGGGGCCTTTTGAAACGCTCGATGGCCAGATCTTGGGCGGCGCGGTCGGTGTGTTCGGCCCACTCACTGCCGTCGTTATTATCGCCGGAGATAATGGTGGCAAACTGCAACTGGCCAATCAGTTCGCGGTAACGCCAGGCTTGCACCAGCGCCTGCATTTTCGGGGACTTGCGGCACAGCTCTTCGTCGTCCAGAGCCTTAATGTCCGGGCTCAGGTAGGCGGCCTCGCCCAGCAGCTCGTCGCGGGCTTTTTCAAAGGCACCTTTGTAGCGCACCGCCGCCAGGCGACTGTAGGCCACCACTTGCGCCTTAAACCCATTGGGCAGAATGTAAGTGACATAGTGGCGCAGCATGTCCCGCGCTTTTTCTTCAATCAGCTTGGGCGCTTCCAGCACATTGCCTTTGGTGGCGTATTTCTTTTTGATGGCCTCCAGCTCTTCATCGCTTTTGCCGGCAAAAAAGTCTTCGAATAATTCATCCAGGCTACTGCCGTCTTTCACCGCGCCCTGCACCGTCCGGCCTTCGTACAGCACGGGCACCGTGGCACCGTCGGCTTCCGCCTCGCGGATGGTGTACTTGTCGATAAACTCACCGAAGATCTCGTGGGTGCGTTTTTTCTCCCCCATGATAATCGGCGTGCCGGTAAAGCCGATGCGTGCGCAGTTGGGCAGGCTGGCCAGCAAGTTGGCGTGCAGGTCGCCGGCCTGGGTGCGGTGGGCCTCGTCCACCATCACCAGAATATCTTCGCTGTTGTTCAGTTGCTCAAAGTCACCGAGCTTACTGGCCTCGTCCCGGTATTTTTGGATCATGGCAAACACCAGCCCCGGCCCGTCCTGGCGCAGGATGTTCTTCAGGGCCTGGCTGTTTTTGGCGATTTGCACCGCCTCGCCACTCAAGGTGGCGGTGCCGGAGAGCTGCTTTTGCAGGTCGTTGCGGTCGGTGACCACCACCACTTTAAAGCGGCGCAGGGCCGGGTCCGTGCGAATGCGGCGCAAGGCGAATACCATGGTCAGGCTTTTGCCGGAGCCCTGAGTGTGCCAGACAATGCCGCCACGGCGGTCGTATTCGCCGTCCTGTTTGCGGGTTTTGCCGTTTTTCAGGCGGTGAATGGCTTTGACTACGCCGCGATACTGCTGGTAGCGGCACACCAGCTTGATGGTCTGGCCGCCGGTGGTCATAAACAGGGTAAAGTGGCGCACAATATCCAGCAGGTTGGCTTTATCCAACATGCCCGCCACGGTGCGCTGCTGGGGCGAGAGGCTTTTAACACCCAGGGCTTCGGCCACCTCGGCCTCGGTGCGCTGGGGGTTATCGATACCTGCCACGGTTTTCCAGGGCAGGTAGTGACCGCTGCCGGCAGCCAGGGTGCCCACCAGGCACTCATCAAAACAGGTGGCCAGCATAAACTGGTTGGTATTAAACAGCGCCGGCGCCCCTTCGTTATCGCCCACCTCGCCCTGGGCAAAGCGCCGGTTGGAATAACGGCGCAACTGGTCGATGGCCTCGCTCACCGGCGCGGAGCTGGCAGTGGGGCTTTTGCATTCAATCACCACCAGGGGAATGCCGTTGACCAGCAGCACCAAGTCCGGAATCACATGCTGCTTAACGCTGTCGTGCCCCGGCGGGCACTGCACCTTGAACTGGTTAATCACGGTAAACTGATTATTGGCCGGGTTTTCCCAGTCAATGTAATGAATGGTCCGCGAGCGCCCGCCGTCCCAATCCGCCAGGCCGTCCACCACAAAGCCTTCGATTAATAATTCCGTGGCGATCTGGTTGGCCTCCATCAGCCCCGGCGCGGCAATTCGGATAAGAGCGGATACCGCACTGCTGATGCGCTCCTCATCCAGCCATTCCGCTTTTTCGCCGCTGTGCAATGTGCGGGTGTTAATCCGTTTTAACTGGGCGCGCAGCACTTCGGTTTGCAGAACCTCGGCAAAGCTCTTGCGCCCGGTGGCCGCCGGGTTTTCCGGGCTGCCGGTGGTAAAGGTCCAGCCCATAGCCACCAACTGGTCGATTAAGGGCTGTTCGCTGTACTGTAACTCCGGGCCCATAAACAAACTCCTGTTAGCTGGCTTTGGCGGTGTTGATTAAAGAATTGACGCGGACGCGGCCGGTTAGGAGATCGTCCATTAGGCCGGACTTTTGTTTTTTGAGTTTATCAAGCAGGGATCTCTCATCATCAAGCCTTGTACTTTGCTGATAACCGAATGTGCAGATGAGACTTTGTTCACTTGGCGATGGCCGCTTCAAGTACAGACCTTTCAGCTCATTCAGAGTTAACACTTTCTGCGCATTTCCAATTACAACTTTCTCCGTTTGCCTCATGACAAAGTCGGATGACATCCAATGGAACAGATACTCGCTGTTAATCTGCTCTTCATCCGGTGATATGTATGCAATATTTCGCTCAAAGCCGAAATTCATATCGCGATCGACGTACGCCGCATGGCCGTACGATCCTACTACAGTGAATAAGACCATGCCCCGATGCGGGCGACTTCTTTTAGATATCTCATTAAACGTTTTTTCTGTGGTAAATGCGGCTTTGTTCCAGTCGATATAGCCGTTTCTAATACAAGATACAAAAAGGAAGGGAACACCCTCCTCACTGCGTTCAACAGCATAGTGGACACCGTCACTAATCTTGTTCGAAACATCGGAAAGTTTTTTTACATCCCACTCCCTCGGAATCCACCCCAGCGGCGATTCCTTATAGAGTTCGGGAGCTTGGTCGCGGGGTGGGCGGAGTTGGCCGTTGGCGTCGATGCCGCGCGTCAGCAGATCGTGCAGCAGGCCCTGTTTGACCTGCTGCAGCTTGGCGATAATGGCCTCGGTTTGGCGGATTTGGGTGTCCAGGGTGTCGAGGATATTGGCAATAGTTTTCTGTTCCCCGCGAGGCGGAAGTTGAAGAACCCGTTTCTTGACCGCTCGTCCACTGATATTGGCTTGCGTGGTTTGACCTGAATCCTTTAACCACTCTGGCCTAATAAAGCAAAGGGTGTGATATAGAAAATTCACATCACATGAAAATGGTGGCATTAGAGCGCAGAGTGCCTGATTGGCCGCTAGCTCAATGCTAGTTACTTTGGGCAGCCCGATAGTCCCATACATTGACACAAGAACGGTGCCGGCAGGGTATAGCTTTGCGGAGGAGTTCTTTAAAGCAAGATCAGTAACCTTTAGCTCGCACTCAGATAAATATTTTGAGCTTGACCTGCTCAAATCCTCGGTCTTGGCAAATGGATAGCCGTCCGCCTCAACGTAATATCTTTTATCTCCGGATGTAGGAGTCCCGCCGCTAGTGATCGCCGAGGAAACTTGTTCCAGGGTCGTCTCAGTCCAAGTCGGTTTCGCATCAGACATACCCCAAACCCTCCAAAAAACCAGCCAGTTGCTTCGCCGCCTGATCCCGCTCTTTTTCAATCTCGGTCAGCGTCACCTGATATTTATCCCACCAGTTTTCCACGGCGGCGATCACCTGCTGGCGCTGGCCACTGATATAGCGCACGACGATGGTGTGCATATCGTTGTGGAGGATATTGAGCAGTAGCTCGGCGGCCTGGGCATCGTCCAGAGCGTCCACACTGGTATTCAACTCATCCGGCAGGGCGGCCTGCTTTTCCTTGAGCTTTTTCGCGTTGGCGGTGCGCTGTTGTTTCCAGGTTTTGATCTGTTTTTCCAGCGCGGCGATCTCCGCTTCGCTCAGTGGCTCGTTATCGCTTTCGTCATCATCGTCGCAGGTTTTAGGCAGTTGCTCTTCGGCCGCTTTGATTTGGGTGTCCAGTTCGGCTTTGCGGTTATCCAGTTGTTGCAGCTCTTCCAGAAAGCCGTTTAATAAAAACTTCACCAGTTTGTGTTCCAGCGGGTCGTCTTTGTTGTTTTTATCTTCCATGGCGGTGAGGATGCTGGTGCGCCAGGCGTCGACCACGCCGCGGCTGTCGCGGGCCATTAGGGTTAAAAAGTCGTACTTTTGTTGGTGCCAGAAGCCGGCGATCATGCCGCTGATTTGAAAGTCATCCAGCAGACCGATGGGTTTCAGGCTTTCGCTAAAGCTGTTCAGCAGCTCTTGGCGCAGGGCGGCGTATTCCCTATGTTTGGCCAGGGCGGTAATGCTCTGGCTGTGGTTTTGCCACCAGTGGTTGAAGGCGTGGCGCAGGGCCTGCTCCTGGGCCTGCACCCCGGCGTTTTGCTCAATGGCGGGTTTGATGTCCGCTTTTTTGCTTAACTGGTCGTGAAAGAGCTGGTAGCCAGGGTCATTGGGTTTGGGCTGGAACAGGTCCTCAGGGTCCAGACCCTGGGCCTGAAGCAGGGGCAGCTTGGTTGCAATTTCCGCCTCGGGTATGCCGCCCACCAGGTGGGCGTGTACGTCGTGGGGCTCCGGCGGCGGGGCGTTGTCCGCGTAGCGGCGGATGTTCAGGTTGTAGCCGTTTTCGCGCAGGGTATCGGTGCTGATGATGCTGGCAAAGCCGGGGATGTTCCGCCCCTCGCCTGCGGCAAAGGCCTCGTAGACGGCGGCGATTTTTTCGATGTGCTCGGGCATCAGGTAGTTTTGCGCCCGGCCTTCAAAGTATTCCCGGTCGGCGTTGATAAACAGGGTTTTGCCCTGGTTGTTGGGGTGCTTGCTGCTCACTTGCTGGGCGCCCTCGCTAACGCGCTGGCGCAGCACCAGTATGCAGGCGGGAATGCCGGTGCCGTAAAACAGGTTGGGCGGCAGGCCAATCACCGCCTCCAGCAGATCGTGCTCAACAATGCCGGCGCGGATGCGCTGTTCGTCGCCACCGCGAAACAGCACGCCGTGGGGCAGTACCGTGGCCACCATGCCGCCGGGCGCGCACACGGCCAGCATATGCTGCAGGAACATCAGGTCCGCCTTTTTGCTGCCAAGGGGCACCTCGCCGTACTGGAAGCGCTCGCGGTGCAGGGGCTGGAACACCAGCTGGCCGGTTTCGTCTTCGTCCTTGCTGCCGAAATTGATGCTAAATGGTGGGTTGGTAAGGATGCGGTCAAAACGCTGCAGCTCGCCGCCCACAGTATGACGGGGCTTTTCCAGGGTGTCGTCGTTCTGCAAATTGGCTGTGGTAATGCCGTGCAGCAGCATGTTCATTTTGGCGATGGACCAAACGGTGCCGGCGTTTTCCTGACCGTAGCAGTCCAGCCGGTAGCCCTCGCCGCCATGCTCGTCGATCCATTCCTTGGCGGCAATCAGCATACCGCCCGAGCCGCAGCAGGGGTCGTAGACTTTGTGGTTCTGCTCAGGCTTTAACAGCCTCACCATCATGCGCACCACCGGGCGGGGCGTATAGAACTCGCCGCCCTTTTTACCGGCGGAGTCGGCAAAGTCGCCAATCAGGTATTCGTAGGCGGCGCCCAGCAGGTCCGGGAATTCAAAGTCCCGGTCGCGCAGGCGGTACTTGTTGAAGTGGTTGATCAGCCCACGCAGCTTGATATCCGGCAGCTTGCTCTGGCCCACCTTACGGTTGAAGTCGATATGCTCCAACACATCCTGCAGACTGGTATTGCCCTGCTCCAGCCCGCCCAGGGCGATGTTGAGAGCATCGCCGACGTTTTTGTGCACCTCCTTGACCAGGTGGCTCCAGCGGGAGTTTTCGGGCACATAGAAGGAATTTTTGTACCAGAGCCGGTTTTCGGCGATTTCATTGGCTTCTTGCTCGGACTTGCCTTTGGCTATTTGGTCAGCAATCACCTGCTCGCGGCGCTCTTCGAACACATCTGAGCAGCGCTTGAGGAATAGCATACCGAAGATGTATTCCTTAAATTCCGAGGCGTCCATCTTGCCGCGAAGAATGTCTGCGGCGTTGAATAAGTGTCGTTCGAGTTGAGTAAGGGTTAGGGGCATGTAACGTCCTGATAGATGCTCATTTTTTCCAATCGTAACACCTGGGTGCAAATGTGAGCGGATTTTATGAGAACTCTCGGAACAGATGGCGGCGCTTGCGTGGGCGGAGTCAACGAAGGTCCTTGAAACAATACGGTCCTAGTTAGCCACGGCTGGCTTCCATATTGACATTTTATGCCGCCCGCATAGCACTAAACCCCTTAAAAACCGCGTAGGCCATTCAGCCTAAACCCCAGCATTCTACTCATCGGCTTCCACCCTGGCCACTGAACAACTGAGTCGGCCCAGGAGCCCTATATCGCCCGGCCAACCAGATCGGGCTGGCCATGCTGGGTGAACTTCACCGTCCATTCCAGCCCGCCCATCAGCGCCGCACCGGAGAAATTGGCACTGCCCACATAGGCCGAGCCAAAACCGGTATCCCGTTCGAACAGCCAGGCTTTGGCGTGCAGCCGGGTGCGCCGACCATCCAGCGAGACCCGCACTTCGCAGTTCGGTAGCTCGGCCAACTGGTTCAGGGCTTTCTGGTCGGTCGCGCCGGTGTAGGTGGTGGTGAGCACGCGCACACTGGCCTGGCTGCGTCCCTGGCCATCGGTCGCGGTAATGGCCTTCAGGCGGTCGAGCAGCTTGCGCACACCGGATACGGTGATGAAACTCACCAGAATATCGACATGGTTGCAGCTGTTCAGCTCGGCCTGCAGTTCGTGCAGCAACGCCGGGGAATCCTTGCCGGCGGTGAACAGCCAGGGCTGGGCCAGGCCGATGGTTGGGAGTTCGGGCTTGAGCCCCTTTGGGTGGAGCGAACGCAGAGCCTGGGGTTCGAATTGGATGATATTGCCGGGCATTGGGGGTTGCTGCAGGGAGGCCAGCAGTTGGTTGACCCAGGCCAGTTGCTCTTCGGCTTTCTTACTGGTTTTTGTGGCCTTGATGTCTTTTAAACGCGCCAGTAAGTGCTCGGCTACCGCCGTGGCCAGACGCTCCGGCAGGTTCGCTTCGCTGATCTTCTCGAAGGTGGCTTCCAGCAGGGTGTCGTCCACTTGCTGGTGAAGGTCCTCGGTTGCCAGAAGGTCGTAGAGGCCCTGGTAGAGTTCATCCATGTTGGGGTTCCCGGTTACAGCTTTGACCAGGTTCGCATGGTTTGGGTGGGGATGCCAGAGGGGCGCAAACGACACCGCTTATTTGCATGGTTATCACAAAAGGCGGAAACTGATCGGGTGTCAGCACTCTGTCATCTATGCTCTAGATTGGCTTCTTAAGGATAGCGAATGAAAAACCTTATCAAATGGACTGCTCCATTTTTGCTTGTCGCTTGTGCGACCCAAACGCCTCAAATGGCGGACAACGAGTCGTCCGTGTCTCCCGAACAACAACGGGCGGCTCAGGAAGCGCAGCAAGCCACTGTGCAGTTGGCGCTGAAACGCAAGATTGCTGTCGGTCGCCTCTCGAATGAAACGACGTATGGCAAAAGTCTGCTCAGCAGCACGTCGGACGACAGTGTCTCGCTGAAAGTGACGGATATGTTCGTGCAATCCCTCATCAACAGTGGCAACTACTTGGTGTTTGAACGGCCCGATATTTCCTTGCTGCAAAACGAAGCGGAGCTGACGGGTACCGAAGTCAACATCATTGGGGTTGATACCCTGGTGATCGGTTCGCTGACAGAATTCGGTCGCTCCACGACCGGGGAGTCGGGGTTTCTGTCCAACTCGAAAACTCAGGAAGCGACGGCAACCATCGATCTTCGTCTGGTGGATACAGCTACCGGCCAAGTACTGGACTCGGTCAGCGGAACCGGGTCGTCGTCTATTGAAAGCTCCACCACCATGGGTTTTGGCTCGGTGGCGAGTTACGACGGCAGCTTGAATGACCAGGCCATTGGTGCTGCGGTAAATGCCGCTGTAGAAGAAATGACCCAGCTGATGCTGACCAAAGTGTGGACGGCCGATGTACTGACGGTCGAAGATGGCCTGGTCTATTTCAGTGGCGGTGAGAGCCAGGGCATTCAGCCAGGCATGCAGTTTGCGGTCTTCAAGAAAGGCCGGCAGGTAAAGTCGTCGACCACCGGGTCAACCATTACCTTACCTGGCCAAAAAGTGGCTGACCTTAGGGTTTTAGGTACCTTTGGTGACACCGAACTTGAGGAAGGGTCTTTCGGTGAAATTACCGGCGGCTCCATCGACGGCTTAGACATCGACACACTGGAAGTTCGGGAGGTGCAATCATGAAGTGGATACTGCTGCTTACCATCACCATCGGGCTGACGGCGTGCGTTCAAAGCCCCACACAAACCACCACAACGGTTGACAACCGCCCGCGCGTTGCGTTCGATGAGAAGCTGCCGGGCGAACCCACTGACTACACCGTCTTCGTCGATGGCATTTCCTATGGCTTAATGAGCCAATATCTGGTCGACGAAGCCACGTTACGCCTGGTGGAAGGCACACACCTTATCGAGGTAGAGGGAGCCTCTGGTGTTATCTTTTCCACAACCGTGTTTCTGGGTGCCTCGTCAACACGCGTTATAAAAGTGGTTTCCTATGAATAAGGCACTGCTGGTGTCAGCAACTCTCATACTGAGCCTTACCGGTTGTGCCACGCAATCTGGTTTGTATAACTGGGGCAACTACGAGCAGGACTTGTTCAACTACTACCATGAGGCCGATGCTCAGGAAGAAGCGGCCACCAACCACATCGAGTTTGTGTCTGAAATTGACCAACGTGGTGAAACACCGGCCCCCGGCTTGCTCGCCGAGGCCGGAACCTTTTATTTACTGGCAGGTGACGAAGAGTCTGCGATTAAGTTCTATCAAATGGAATTCGACACCTGGCCGGAAAGCCGGCCAATGATGGGCATTCTGATCCAAAACCTGGAGAACAACTGACATGCGGCCGTTGAACTTACTGGTCTTATCAGCCGTTGCAGTTTTTTTGTTAGCCGGTTGTGTCACGCCAAGTGCTTATGATTTCTCCCGGTACCATGAGGAAAAACCACGTTCCATTCTCGTGGTGCCTGTCGTCAACCATTCCGTCGATGTGCTGGCACCGACTTCTGTGCTGACTACCTTGCCCAGAGTGCTCGCTGAAAAAGGGTATTATGTTTTTCCGGTTAATACCGTGAAGACATTGTTGGAATATGAAGGGCTGTATGAGCCTTCTGAAATTCACCAACTGCCCACGGCTGAGTTGTCGTCACTGTTCGGTGCTGATGCCGTGCTCTACCTGACCATACACCAGTGGACATCCCAGTACGCGGTGATCGCCACGACGACCGTGGTCGATTTTGAATATCGCATTGCCGACGCACAAGGAAACGCACTGTGGAATGCCAGAAAAAAACTGACCTACACCCCCGATAATGGCAACAACTCGGGCAGCGCTATGGCCATGTTACTGTCCGCGGCGATTACTGCAGCCGTTGAACGAGCGGCACCCAATTACTTGCCACTGACTCGCCAGGCAAACTACGAAGTGTTCTACACCGATTATACGAGGATTCCGCCAGGCCCGTATCTTCCTGGGTATGATGAGTACTACACGGCTCTTGAAGAGAATGGCGCTGAGACAACTCAACCAGAACAGTGACGTCGAGGTAAACAACGCTCCGGCAGTACTCAGAATTAGCCTTAGGAAGTGGTGACACTGAGCACAGACAGGCCTACCCTCTGTATCTTTAATCACTTCAAAGGATAGGGACTGATGAGCCATGGCTCGCTCCGCCCGTTCGGCGGCTATTTACGAACACACTGGGTATCCCCGCGACGGATTCGGTTCTGGCTGCTGGCACTGGTCATTCTGTACTCCTTCCTGGGTTTTTTTGGCCTACCCTGGCTCGTCCAGTACCACGCCGTGAACATTGCCCGGGAAGACTTTGGGCGAGCGCTTCGCATAGAGGCGGTACACGCCAACCCCTACACGTTAACGCTCCGCGTCGATGGGCTCACGCTGGACGACACAGACAACCGACAATTGATCGAGTGGAACCGGCTGCTTCTTGATCTCACCTGGGCGAGCATCGTCAACAGAGCCTGGACCTTTCAGACCGTCCACCTCGACCAACCGGTTATTCACGAAGAGCGCTTAAACTCGGGCGAAACCCGCCTCTCCCGCCTGAACGCAGCACGCTCTGACCAGCGCTCCGTTGACGACGAGCCCGCGCAACTACCCGCGTTGCGAATCGCCGAACTGCGTGTAGCGGGCGGTATTTTGCGCTTCGCAGACAACCTACCGGATGCGACCACTGACGAACCAAACCCGGTATCACTTGCCTTGCAGGATATCGAGCTCTCCGTCGAAGAGCTCGCACTTCAGGACGGCACCCGATTCCCAGCACGTATGAACGGAACGTTTACCCAAGGCGGCAAGCTCGCCTTCGACGGCACACTTCAGCTTCTGCCAAGCGTCGCATTGGATGGCAAAGCCAGCATTGATGAACTGGCTCTGATACAGGCCGAACCCTACCTGCGCCAGCTCATAAACGTGCGAATCGATACCGGGAGGCTTAACGTGAGCGGGCAAATGAACACCGATGCACAGCAACCCTTTGCTTTTCAGGGCTCCGCCGGCATTGCTTCATTGCACATCAAAGATGGCTCCAATGACGAACCGCTCATCGGGTGGCAAAGCCTTCGTGCTGACCAGCTCGACCTGAGCTTCGCAGATAGGCAGCTTGAGACTGGCCCCCTTGCCCTCGACGGTTTGTCCGGACTGGTCGTCATCCACGAAGACCGGTCCACCAACTTCGCGCGGCTCATGGCATCCCCTCCGGTCGACGATGGGGAAGATGGCGACAGCGCGAGTAAAGACGAAAACACGGGTAAAGAACCAGCCTCGTTTAACACGACCATTGAAGGCATTGAGCTCAGCGACGGGGCTTTTCAATTTACCGACAATTCCCTGGCGCTGCCGTTCTCGACGAGCATTCACACCTTGAGTGGCGACGTATCGACCCTGAGTTCTACCTCAACCGTGCCGGCGGATGTGGCGCTGGAAGGCCAGATCGCAGAGTATGGGCTGGTGCGAGTTGAAGGCAGTGTTCACGCCTGGCAACCTACGCGAGAAACCAACATACAACTGACCTTTCGCAACCTTCAGATCCCCGAATACTCCCCCTACACCGTGCGCTTCGCCGGCCGTAAGATCGCGGACGGCACCATGGACCTGGATCTAGGCTATACGATCCGAGACAAGCAACTCGACGGAAGCAACAACCTGGTGCTCCACAACCTGAGGCTCGGCGAAAAGAAGGACACCGGCAATGCCATGGACCTACCGTTAGACCTCGCCATTGCCCTGCTTGAGGACAACGAAGGCGTCATTGACCTGGCATTCTCCATAACCGGGGATGTTGGCGACCCTGAATTCGACTTCGCCGATATTTTCCGACAGGCACTGGGAGAGGCTGTTATGTCTGTCGTCCAATCGCCAGCCATTTTTCTGGCAAACCTCATCGGCTCTGATTCGGAAGATCTTGGCAACATAGAATACTCGCAAGCCCGCGCCGAACTCCTTCCTCCCCAGCGCGCGCGCATCGACACACTCCGCGAGGCTCTCAACCAGCGCCCGGCACTGATTCTCGAACTTGCAGGCCCCTTCAGCCGACGTTTCGATGGCCCGGCACTGCAACGGGAGAAAGCCATTGCGACTTTGCGGCAACATCTGAATGAAGCGAACCGGGATGCTGCCGACCCAAGCCTGACGGCCGAGTCAAACCAGGACATTGTGGAAACAATGTTCAGCAACCGTTACCCGGAGATAGGCCTGGAGGCCGTGCAAGAACGCTTCGTTATATCTCAGAATGATTCCACTAATGAAGAGGCTACCTTTGACGGCCTGGCTTATCGCAACCACCTGGGCGAACGGATCATCGCCGCACAATCTGTCACAGACACTGACTTAATAGGTCTCGCCAACGCCCGCGCAATCGCTGTGCGAGATGCCCTGGCCGACTCAAACCCGGATACCCGAATAACAAGAGATCGAGTGCGTATTCTGGACCCGGAAGAGATCGAATCCGTAGAGGGTGAACACATTGTTATGGAGGTCGGTATCACTACGGATGGGAGCGAATGAGTATGGGGTCAGCCATCACAGGGCAAGTTGAATGAAGGGCGGTTTTGACGTGTCCATTGCACGTTAGCGCTTAAGATCAAGCGCCAGTGTAGGTGCTGGTGAGAACGCGAACACTGGCCTAGCCTGGCTTCGGCCCTGGCCATCGGCTGCGGGGCGGTCGAGCAGTTTCACGCCGTTTGGAGGGAGTTGGCAATCTCGTTGCGCTATACCTCCTTTATTAGACATCCTTCTAAGTGGTCACCGTACCACCAACCTTATCAATTATTGGCACAGGCCATGAAACGTAGGGGATGTTCCGAAAGACCTTGTTTTCGACTCCGAGCTTCTGGGCTTTCTCAGTCGCGACATATGCCTCTCCTTCTTTTATCACCAGACCAAAGCTCTCTGCTTTGGTTAGGAACTCAAGAGTGCTTAGCTTTAATCGCCTTGCCGCCTTGGATGAAGATAAATGCTCTTTTACCTCGGCTTCATTCTTCTTGGGTTTTTCAGTGATACCTTTTTCTTGAGACACTGTGTTTTTCGAGGATAGTGGTTCTCTATTTGGCCTTTTCAGCCCATACCTGGACCAAACATCCATCTTCAAAGGTTTGTGCAACTCGGCGAGCTTTTTTCCCGTGTCCAGCACTTGTTGCGACGTTAATCCATTACCGCTGATCAAGCGGCCCATAGCTTTCACCAGAATACCCATTTCATTCAGGCTGACGGATTTATTCTCCTCTTTCTTAAACACTTCCTCTAGCCTGTCTGGTCGGCAAACTCTGTCGAAATTGGCATCATTCGGTTTTATCAACCTAGCCTTATAGTCGACCAATACATAATGGCTAAAAGACAGAGCATCATAGCCGAGTGTTTTCAGTGCTTGCTTTAGGGTGACTTCATGCCGTTGAGATTGCAGTATGGGTGAGGGGATCTCGATGTATTGTTTGCCATAGCCATCCCATCGCCAAAAAACACCCGCGTCATCTATCTTCATCCCAGTCGAAAATGATTTGGTCTCGTATAACCTAACGAAACCAAAACGGTTTAAAAACAGGTGATCAATCTGGGCAACATCCCCATCGGATTCCAGGCGAAGGTCATGCAGCAAGATGTTGTATTTGGCTTCCAGAAATAACTTGTCGAGCATGTATGCTGCGTTCTTCTCTGCAGAGTGCCCTGCCTTCAATTTAAGAATATCGCCTTTGACCTGATTGGCGATACGTTTGTCTCTTTTGCTTGCATGCGCGTGAATTTCTTCCAACTCAGCAAGTCTTTGGTCAATCGGGTCCGTCTGTTTTGCCGCTTTCATGCTTGCTTATACCCAAATGCGTGGAGTAATAGGACAGATTAGCAACTTTGCATAACAACTAGAACAATAAAAGTCTTGAAACTCGATGCCAGTAATGACTATTCGAAAATACCCTTCAGATAGGCATCAAAGATGACTTCATTTCGCTCGATTGTCACGAATATGAACAGCCTTGTTGTGAGTCTGCACCTCAAACAACTCCGAAGCCTTCACCAAATCACTTAACTTCTTATACCCATAATTAATGGGTGAAAACGAGCTGTTGTTGGAGATATAGGCGCCAACAGCACCCAGATGCGCCCAGCCCTCTTCGTCAGAGGTCTGCTCAACGGCTGTTCTCAACAGCCGCACAAGAGCAGTATTCATTCTCAGCTCATTTCTGCTGAGCTTCTTCGGCGTTGGGTGCGGCGCTTCGGTCTTGGTAACGGCGTTTTCTTCAGGCTGCTCTGCAACCTCCAGGTTTTCGGTGTAGATGAACTGAGAGCAGGCATCTACAAAAGGCTGAGGCGTTTTCCGCTCGCCAAAGCCGTATACCGTGAATCCACTCTCCAGCAGGCGCATGACTAGGGGCGTGAAATCGCTGTCGCTCGTCATCAGTGCAAAGGCATTCACATTGTCACCATACAATAGGTCCATCGCATCGATGATCATGGAGGCGTCGGTGGCGTTTTTGCCTTTGGTGAGGGCGAATTGCTGAATCGGGCGAATGGCGTTGGGGTGAACCTTTTCGATCCAGCCTTTCATGGCCGGGTTGTTCCAGTCGCCGTGGGCGTGGCGGACGTTTACCTTGCCGTATTTGGCAAGCTCTTCCAACACGCCCTCAATGGCTCTGTGGCTGACGTTATCGCAATCAATCAATAGTGCGATATTTTGGTTGAGCGCCATAATACCCACCCTTCCTGAATGAATTAGACAGGCCTGAGCATAACGGGCTGGCGGCTTACTGAATACCCATAAAAGGGTTCATTCTACAGAAGGGAGTAATACCGGTTAGGGCTTAAGCCGTGGCGGGTGGTCAAAGAGGGTAAGCATCGGTGGTCTGAGCGTGGAACCGCCCAGACCACTGGCTTCATTCGCCGAAGGCTTCCGGATAGAGCCCTCGTTGCCGGGCAAACAGCCGGGCCAGACCGAACAGGGTTTCGATGTTGGGCACGTCGACGTTTACGGCCCGGGCGATGTCCAGTACCGCGCCCACCAGGGCGTCGAGTTCGATCGGTTTGTTGGCTTCCACATCCTGCAGCATGGACGTTTTAAACGCGCCCAGCTGTGCTGTTAACGCATGACGGGATTCGGGGTCATCGTCGATGGCAATGCCAATTTTGGCGCCTACCGCGGCCGATTCCCGCATGGCGCGGGACATAAACGCCCTGACGTATTCGTCACTCAGAATCCGGTCTCCGGTGGCGCCGGCGATGGCGGATATCGGGTTCACCGTCATGTTGCCCCAGAGCTTGAACCAGATGTCGCGCTGAATGTGGTCGGAGTCTGTTACGTCGAACCCGGCGTCGCGCAATGCCCTGCCAATCGCTAGAGCGGGGTCCGTCTGCTTGCCCACGGCATCGCCAACGATGATTTTACGGTCTTCAATGGGGCTCACGCTCCCGGGCGCCGGCGATGAAGCCGATAGATAAGTGACGCAGCCGATCACCCGGCTGGCATCGATCGCAGCGGATACCTTTCTGCCCGGATCGACCGACGGTAACGCGATGTGGCCCGGTGCTTCCGGCAGGCCAGAGAAGAACCACCAGGGCACACCGTTCATCGCCGACAGCACCCGTGTCTCGGCTCCAAGCAGCGGTGCGATTTGTTCCGCGATGGCAGGCAGAGCCGTGCTTTTCACGGTGATGATGATCCAGTCTTGCGGGCCGAGTTCGGCAGGGTCGTCCGTTACCCGTAACGGTACGCGCCGATCAATCTCGGTAACGCTGCCCTGTTTGTACAGCGTTAACCCGTGTTGGGCGACGGCCGCGAGCGTTTCGCCCCGGGCGACGGCGCTAACCTCGTGGCCGCTTTCGCTTAGCCTGGCAGCGAAAAGGCCGCCAATGGCTCCCAAACCGTATATACAGATTTTCACAACGCCTCCCTTATCTCATTGAGTGATGTGAAGCACACGAAAGGTCTCGTCGCTCAGCGCCTGTTACTCAGCGCCAGCGGCGGCAACGCCGGTGGCGGAAATGTCTGCTACCTCTACTGTGTTACGTCCTGAGCGTTTGGCTCTGTACAGTGCCTGGTCAGCATTATGAACCAGCTCTGCCGGGCTCTGCCCATTCTCGCTATCGGTTAGCGCGATGCCCAGACTGGCCGTCACCGGGGTATCGTGAGCGATGACTTCCCGCAGCCGTTCGGCAATTGCCCGGGCGCCAGCCAGGTTCGTTTTTGGCAGGATCAGCGCAAACTCTTCTCCGCCGTAGCGAGCCACACTGTCTCCGTGCCGGCTTAGGTCGTAGGCACACCGGGCGACGGTTTTAAGCACTTCATCGCCCGCCTGGTGCCCCCGGGTATCGTTCAATGCCTTGAAGTGATCGAGGTCGAACAGGATCAACGCCAGGCTGGTACCGGCCCGGGCATTGTCTTCCACTGCCCGGTTCAAATGCTCATCGAAACTGCTTCGGTTCAATACACCAGTCAGCCCATCCAGTTCGGCGCGTTCGCGCAATAAGGCTTCGGCAGTGACTTGTTGGGTTTCGTCCTGTATCAGAATCAGGTAGCCCAGATGCATCTGGTGCTGTTCCAGCCAGGTCAGTTGCACGCGGTAATGGGTTCGGTTGTCGGGCGACCATATCAGCCAGTGGTCCCGATCATTCAATGCTTCGAGTACGGCGCCAAATCCGGGCAAGTCGTCGTAAATGGCGTCAATCGATTCACCGGTTTTCAGTTGGGTTAACCCGGGAAACATCTGTTGCGCCGCAACATTACAATCGAGCAGTCGACGGTTGTGATCGACAATGATGCAACCCGAAGGAATAGCGCCAAATACCGTACGCATGACGATGGGTTCCAGGCCCAGCAACCCCCAGTTAAGTACCCCAAACCCCAACACCAGCGCGCTGGGCACAAAGGCCAGCGGAACGATATCGAGTTCTGTTGGCAGTGAGGCGAAATCCCCCACCAGAGCAAACACCCAGGGAATGATAATGCCAATGAAAACGGCGACGGCCTGCGTTCTGAACAAGCCATACACTTGGAAGGCACGACGCCCGACCAACACCAAAGCGATAGCGGCATTGGAGAGGTAAAACACATCGAACAAATGGTAAAACAGACCGGGGGTAAAACTGACTGCGGCAACATCATCCACCACAGTGAACGCTATGTTCCGATAATAGAGGTCATGCCAGGGGCTCGACCAGTGCAGCAGGGTAATCAGCAAGGAAAACCCGAAAGACCCAATCAGCACCGCTTTCAGCCAGGGGCGCTGGAACGGCAAGCCGACGTAGCGGCCCACAACCAGGAACATCAGGGCCGGCAGAAAGGGGATGCTCAGATACTGGATGCGATTCCAGAGCCAGGCACCGCTCAGGTCGCTCGCGAGCGATTCAAACGCCAGCGCCAGGCTGTAAGTGGCCATGGCCAATAACAGCAAGATGAAACCAACATTCTTGCGGCTCTCTGGCCGTTGCCCGGTGAAGGAGGCCAGCAGGAGCAGCAGTGCAGTTCCGATCAGATTAAGGGTGGCAAACCAATGCATGAGAAGCAAAGACGATAGATTTACCTGCATTTAACCATGCCCGGCGGGAAAAGCCCATACAGGTAGGTGGCCCCTCTAGCGCTTAAGTTGATGTGGAGCAAAACCACCAAGCCAAATAGCCAAGTAGTCGGTCAGAATCAACGCATGCGAGGTTAACCCTAGTGCTCGGTCACGTTTTTTTACGAGCGCTGCAACAACCGTTCGATATCGTGACTGATGTCCGAAGCCGGCTGATCACTCTTCATCAGCACCTGGGCATTGCCCTGCGAATCGAAGCCATAAATGGCTGAACTGTGTGACACCGCATAGTTGCCGTTGTCGTCGGGTTCTCCATAGCCGTAGGTGGCTCTCATACGTTTCACCAGGTCGGACAATTGCGACTCGGTACCGGTGAGCCCGGTAAACTGTGGCCCAAAGAACTCGGTGTATTCCTTTAATTTCTCGGGTGTGTCCCGCGCGGGGTCGACACTGACAAACAAGACCTGCACATCGTTCTGCCTGTCGGTGGGCAAGGCTTCAATGGCGGTCGACAAACGTTGCAATGTCCCCGGGCAAATATCCGGGCAATTCATGAAGCCGAAAAACACCAGGCTGGCTTTGCCCCGATAGGTTTCTTCGGTCACCGCTTCACCGGTATCTGACGTCAGTTCGAATTCAAGATCCGACATCACGCCTTCAATGTTTGATCCGCTCCAGTCAGCATCGCTGCCGGTACAAGCCGTTATCAATAGAGCCAACGCAACCGCGCAGGCGAGTGGCAGGGTTTTCATCACAATCGATTCCTCTCTAGCCTTCAAGCGGGCTGTGCACCGTCGTTATCCGACTGATGCAGCAAGCGCCTCAATACCACCACCATTACCAGCACGCCCATCATGGCGGGCGGTATCCAGGTGAACAGCCCACCCAGCACCTGGTCGTCATGCGGGGCGATTGGCCAGGCCCGACCGCACACTTCGTAAATGTCATACAGGCTTTGTGGCGCGCCAACAATGTAAGCGCCCAGCGCCAGTTGCGGCACCGTGGCTGCCCAGATCACGAGTATTCGCTTGCCAAAGCCGAGCGTCCCGACGCGGGCCGGGGAACGGGGGTCCAGAATCAACCACCAGAACAACAGGCCATCGATGAACATCGACCAGTTCATCAGCAGATAAAGCGGCTGGCTAAGCATGGCGTTAAAGTGAATGCTGGGCGTCAGCCAGAAGAAGATAAGACCGGCAAACACCATCACCGCGATCGGCGGAAATTGAATGAACCGGTAAGGCCATTGAACCAGCGGCGACTGAAGTACGCGGGCAATCCACCGTTTCGCGCCACCCTCGGGAAAACCGGCCGCCAGCGCACGCCAGGGGTTCGCGCCCATTAGCAGTATCGCCGCTACATGATGCAACGCCAGGTGTTGAATGCGATGAATGAAAAACATGAACTGGGCGTAATAGTCGAACCGGGTGTGCATAACACTGTAGGCCAGCGCCAACCCAAGCCAGAACAGCGCGCTGCGCCACCGGGCCACAGGTTCACCCGATTGCGCCAGCACGCGTTGTCCGTTCGCGTACAGAACACTGGCTGTTCCAAAAAACACAATGGCGAGCCAGGAGAACTCGTAGGGCAACAGTAACGACAGGTAATCCAGCAAAACGCCCCCGGCTGGTCTAGGCAGGGCACCAGCAACCGTTGGCGCCTGAGAGGTGTGTTGAGATGAGGCGATGGCACTCATGGCACGCAGACGTGCCTGGCAATCTGCTCGTTCGCTGACATCGGGTATGCTGAGGCTACGTTTCTGGCTAACGGTCGTCAAGTTGGACTGGGTGGGTGAATTGAGCGGTCAGGTTTGGGGCAGAAAGCATCGTACACAATTGCTAAAAACCGGCGGTAAACTGCGTATCTTACAACCGGACACGCAGCTTACCCCGACCGATACCGATACTAGGCTCTATAACGTCGGTAATAGAGGGTATGGGTGAACAGTAACAGGGCCAGCAAGCTCAACCAGGCGCTCATACTGCCGCCACTGCTGCTGCTGCCACTGTTTTCGCCCTCCGACTCTTCAGGGGCCTCTGTTTTCTGAATCAAATAACCGGACTGACTGACAGCCGAGGGTGCCAGGCCTTCAGCAAACGCCAAAGCACCGATGACGGCCGACTCCCTCAGAATAACGACATCACCGCTGTTGATTCGCTGACCGTGCACGGGTGTCGGTTCGCTGCCGTCGAGTGTGTAGCTGATGGTAGCCCCCTCAGTGGCGCTGGTGAGTTCCACGATGACCTGGTCCTGATATAAGCCCGTCGGCTGATCGAAGGCGGGCGCAGTGGCGGCTTGTGAATAGACCATCTCAACGTCACAACCAGCGGGTTCTGTCAGACAGTCGTCGGCATCAATCGCTAACACAGCCAAACCGTCCTTAACGAATTGCAAGGTCAGCGGCGTTGCCAGCAGCTCGACGGGAATGGCCAGAGCAAAGTCACCCAGCTCAGTCGTTTGCGCCTGGTAAGGGGCGCCAAGCTGGTCGAGTTGAACCGCATCGGTTTCGGTGGCAAGCAAATTCACTGACACCTCATCCAGCCCATTCAAATAGTCAGTCACACGGCCGCGATATTCAGCCGTTCGCACCACCTCCGCCGCTGCTTCGCCCGATAAGTAGCCGAAGGCGGATGCGGTTATCTCGACATCGACTGCAACATCCGGCAAGTTTACTGAGGTTAGAGTAGTGGTTGCCGGGTGACCGGCCGGGCTGTCATCAGCCGAGGTCAGTTCCGTTTGCGCCAACACCGGCAAGCCCTCTGTCGCCGTGCTGGCCAGTGCCAATGATATCGCGGTGCCTGGGCTTGCGCCTGTGACGGTCACATCAGCCAGTGCCCGTTCGCCCCGATCCAGCAATTCGGTACGAGACAATGTCAGCGCCAGAGGTACTCGAATTTCCAGTGTATCGGACCAGCCAGACACAGCGTCGGTCAGCGTGACCTGGTAAGTACCTGCAAAGGCACCTTGTGTTGCGGGTGTGAACTGAAAGGTTCGGCTGTTAACGGTACTGACCGTGCCGGCAGCACCATACTCATTCGTCACGGGGCTGACATCAAAGTCGCCACTGCCCAGCGCCAGAGTAAACGCAAAACGATCGCCCGCGTTCACCACAGGAGCCGTCAGTGCTTCACCCGCCTCATCCTCAAAATCAAACCGCTCCACATAGGTTTTAAAGTAGGCATTTGAGCTCAGGTTGTTATTCAAAGACAGGTCAGTGGCTTTTTCTGACGCTAAATACACACTAATTGGGCTGCCTCCGGTGGGTATGATGTTAAGACGGTAGCGGCCATTACCCAGTGTCGACATGCCGCTTGCCCGAGCCCGGGAAACGGTAAAGTCGCTGACTTCCAAGCCGATAACCGGCTCCTGAAAATCGATCTCTACTGAAAACGGACCGGTCAGAACAGAGTCAGGCCCGGTAATCACCGGAGCCGGGCGGGTTGTATCTCGCAAACCCACCCCTTTTACTGCAAACGTATAGGGGTTGGGTATACCGGTGCTTGCAACGGTAACCTGGGCCGTTACGTTGTTATTAATCGTGACTGGTGCAAAGGTGATGTCAAAGCTCGTGGTGGCATTATTGGCCAGTGTCGTAGCCGGCTGGCGGCTAACGCTGAAATAGTCCGGGTTGGTGATTGATGCTCCACTCAGCGTCAGCGTTCTGCCGGAAACATTGGTTATTTCGTAGGTTTTGGTCATGGTTTCGAGTCGAATCTCATGGGCACCGAAATCGGTATCATCGGCAACGGCGGGTGTTGTGTCACCATCCTGTATCAACACGCCCTGACCTTCGATATCGAGATCGGTCGACATAATCACCTGGAAAACGAGGTCTGCTTCCGGGTAGGGCCCAGCCGGGTCAAACACAAACCGCTGACCGGCCGGGTAGGCATCTATGTCGGTGCCGCCATCGGTAAAATAATTGGAATGAATAAACCGGGCATCAAACTCCGCAGGCGATACGTTCTTGATGACCCAGGTGTAAACCTCACCCGCTTCAACCAGGATGTTCTGTGTAAGCTCGTGTGTATTCACGGAGCCTGGCGCCACATTACTAAACAGAACATTGGGCCGCCAGTACAAGCGCGTGCCATCGCGCCCGGAACCGCGATACAGTTCAACATCCAAATAGGCACCATTGGTGCTCAGGCCCAGACTCTTCAGGTTGCCACTGGCCGTTGCCGTGAAACTTTGCCCCAGACTTTTCCCGATGGGCAGATTATATCCGCTGTTAGACATCGACTGCGATATGGGTGGGTAGTTATAGCCGAGTGCCGGTAGTGCAAGTAACGCGGCAATACCGACCACTAACGCCCGCACCAATTGGCCAGACGCAAGGGAAAAACGGTTGATCATGAGGAAGAGCTCCGGTTTACAGGCCCGAACTCAACCCGGGCACCATCAACAGACAACAAGCCGGAATGGCTTCAGTTGCAGACGCTCCCACACTATCGGCAGCCGCCCTAGCCGAACAGTCCCTAAACAGAGACTGGTCGGGTGGGGTGGTATATGATGCAACCTAACGCTGGTTTATCCCCTCACGACGAGACACCGACATGATGCCGATTCATCAGGCAAGCATTCACCACCTTTGGGATCGCTTGCACCAGTTTGACGCCCGCCAAACCAGCGAAGCCTTAGAGTGGGCGTTAGCTGAACTGTCGGCATTACTCGATGCACAGGTGGCAGGGTGGTGTGGCGTTGTTCGCATGCACCGACACGAACCGGGTAATCCGATGGACGGTTGGCGCTCGGCAGGCTTTTACAGCACGAGCCAGCAGAACCTGATGGAACAGGTAAAAATGGATCAATACCAGTTGATGGAATCGCTCGACCCGGAGTCGACGGCAGGTTCCGCCATGAGCCAGGCCGGAACGTTTCGGATCGGCACCTTACAAGCGGCTGTCGTTTCTGATGATCGGTACGGACCGTCTTACCAAACTCTGTTAGCAAAACACGGCATCGTGGATGGCCTTTATGTAACGACCCCTCTTGGCGACGACATTGAATCCTGGATGTCCTTTCATCGAATGGACCCGACGCTGCCCGGTTTTTCCAGCAACGACATCAAACTGGTTGAAACCGCCGTTCGGCCGATGGCCTGGTTTCATCAGCGCATTGCAACGCTATACGGCCTTAAAGTGGCTGAATCACCGTTGACCCCTGCGGAGCGTCGGGTATTGGAAGCCCTGCTCAGCACGGAAACCGAGCAAGCAATCGCTGACCAGTTGGGGCTGACTCAATCGACCGTTCACACCTATTGTGCCCGCTTGTGCAGAAAGCTGAACGTGCGTGGACGCAGTGGGTTATTGGGGTTGTGGTTGAACGGTCAGACACACTAGCGGGTTGGATGTGACAAAGAAACCCAGACGTCACACGGCAGCGCCCTGACTCACCGCCCTCACACGCTCATTACTGGCTAAACCTGAACACTATTCACGAGCGCCTGCTTTGATCGCACGAAAGGCTCGCCATGTGTTGAATGACAGTAGAAAACCCAACAATAGGCCAATCAAGCGAAGTGGGATGACCCGAAGACGACCATCACTTTGTAATTCCAGAACTTCGTTGAAAAAGTCGGGTTCTATGTTAATTCGAGTGGCTTTGGGAATAGATAATAAGCCAGTCACGGGCCCGATTACTCCCCACAATTGGCCTGTGTCTGCCGGGTCTCCCAGTCCAAGTCGAGCCTGCACAGAGAGGTGTTCAACCTGAACGGCCGACACGATACGCCGAATCAGTGTTAGCAGACGACCAACAAACCCATCGACCGATAGCACCCGCCGGAGCGATTGCCGGTTTCGTTGACGCTTGCGTTTTTTAGGCTTGGCGGGCTTTTCGCTGGAGTCAGACTTGGGTTCACTACTTGTGCGAATGATCACCAGCCCAAACAGCCATCGGATGTGGCTGTCTGCGCCGCGATGATCTTCATCGAGTTCAACATTGAACCGCCATTCCAGTGGCACGGCTAACAGCACCACAAGGGTGACCAGTATCGACAGCAACACCCAAACAAACAACAGCAACCAATCCATTAGTCGCCTTTACTACGACTGCTGTTTCTCGCTCGGGAGGGGGCTTTTGATGCTGGTTTACGGGGCTTAGCCTTACTGGATGCAGGCTTGCTTTCTGTATTTTCGTCCGTTGCTTGTTCGTCGGCTTTTAGCTTGTTGGTTGCTACTTTATCTGCCAGATCAACCACTTTCTCAGCAACGGATACCGTGCTGCCTTTGATGTTCTCGAGCCTGACGGTGTCTTTTTCGATCATAACCACCGCAACGGGTTTAATGCCTCCACCGCCGCCAACCCCCAAGCCAGAGCCATCGCCTGAATCACTCGATGTTGAGGCACCGAAACCACTGCCAACGCCAAAACCAAACCCCACGCTCGTCAGCGGGACAATGGTTGTATCGCCGTGAGTGATGGGCTCGCCCACGACCGTTTTGGCGTTAAGAAGGCGCTCCATCTCACCGACAGCTGTTTTAATAAGATCATCAATGTTATTCACTTTGTGCTCCACAGTTTGTGTCGACCCGGCCTCGCCTGGCTAATCCGATACCTTTGAAAAGCATGGATCAACGGTTTTAAACAGTCTAATGCCTGGTGCCGGGACCCCGAGCAAAACCTGGCATTCAGCTACGGGCATCTTGTGATGATTGAATTACGGCCGAGAGGTCGGGTACTTTCGTCATCAGTTCGTCAACCGGGAATTCTCCCGACTCAATATCGACTGCACTGACAACTCCCTGGCTTACAACAACGACGGCAAACGGATCGGCCGACCCATGAAACCAGTAGCGACCCGCCTGCGCCACACTCTGAATGTGAACATTGACCAGCGGAATGATGGTGACATCACCCACGACGACCGGTTTGCCGACTCTGATTCCAGTCTTTGGCTTCATGTCGTCGTAACGTGTGCGCACAACACCGGAGCAGTGCTTCGCTCTTCAGTCACCCGTGTCATCGTCGCTGTCTTTATTACGCTTGTTCTGGCTTCTGGTAGCCACCTTGTCAACAACGTCCACGACTTTTTCCATCACGGTGATTGCGGTTCCCTTAATGGATTCCAGTCGTACCGAGTCTTTTTCAATGATGACAACGGCAACCGGCTTAACGCCCCCGCCGCCACCGGCGCCCATACCGCCACCACCTTCGGCCTTTGCTGAGGCCTTGTCGCCCGAGGCGACATTACCCGTACCGCCACCAGCGGCAAAGCCGAACCCAACACTGACCAGTGGGACAACGGTGGTGTCCCCATGCGTGACTGGCGGACCTACCACCGTCTTGGCATCAAGCACCCGCTCGATCTCAGTCATGGTTGATTTCAGTAAATCTTCTACATTCTGCATACTGTGTTCCCTACGCGCTATTGAATGAAACTAAGCCAGTGTTCGCTCAAACTGCCTTCAAGCACATCACGAAAGCGATTGCATCAGCGTGACGGAACCTTACCTAAAGCGCCCCTGTAAAAAGTCACTTTACGGTAATGAACCTTCATAAACCAGTGTATCGAACATGGCTTTACGACCAGCCTGTCTGGCAAGCTGTAAATCCAACAAAGGCGTAATCGTAGGGCCGGTACAGCCCCAACCATCGCGACTGACGTTCTGTTTTTCGCCTTAGTAGCCTACGCCGGCATAGCGAACGCCGGTGAGTTCGGCCATCTCTCGCTTCCAACTGGTCAGATCTTCCGGGTCGAAGTCGGCCAGGCGTGAGTGGCCACAGGCGCGGGCGAGTACTTGCATCAATTCGACACTGGCGCCCAGATAACGCGCCAGGCGTTCAGCACTCTCATCAACGTTTAGCCTCGCCCGCAATTCGGGTTTTTGGGTGGCAATGCCAGCGGGGCAGTTGTTGGTGTTGCACATACGCGCGGCCACACAGCCGACCGCCTGGATGGCGGAGTTGGCGATCGCGACGGCGTCTGCACCGAGCGCGAGCGCTTTTACAAAGTCTTCCGGCATCCGCAGCCCCCCGGTAATCACCAGGGTGACATCACGCCCGACCGTGCGATCGAGGTGGCGCCGCGCACGAGCAAGAGCTGCCATACTGGGGATTGAGATATGATTGCGGAATATCAGCGGAGCGGCACCGGTGCCCCCGCCCCGGCCATCGAGAATGATGTAATCGGCACCCGCCTCAAGCGCGAAGTCGATGTCGGCTTCTATGTGATTGGCCGATAGTTTAAAACCAATGGGAATACCGCCCGAGCGTTCCCGCACTTCATCGCCCAGGGCTTTGAAATCGGCCGGAGTAACCAGGTCGGTGAAGGTAGCAGGTGAAATGGCATCTTCGCCTTTTTGCAGGCCACGGACTTCTGCGATCTTGTCGGTGACTTTATTGCCGGGCAAATGACCTCCCGTTCCGGTTTTGGCACCCTGGCCACCCTTGAAATGAAAGGCCTGAACCCGGGCTGCGGTGTCGATGTCCCAGCCAAAACGGGCTGACGCCAGTTCGTAGAAATAGCGTGAATTGGCGGCCTGCTCTTCGGGCAGCATGCCGCCCTCGCCCGAACAAATGCCGGTGCCAGCAAGCTCGGCACCTTTGGCCAGAGCAACTTTGGCTTCCTCGGAAAGGGCTCCAAAGCTCATATCGGACACAAACAGCGGAATGTCGAGCACCAGCGGTTTCTTGGCTCGGGGTCCAATAACAACGCGGGTATCCACCTCCACATCGTCCAGCAGAGGTTTGCGGGCCAGCTGGGCCGGCAGAATTTGCAGGTCATCCCAATGCGGCAGGTCTTTGCGTGGCACACCCATGGCGCCCATTTCGCCGTGGTGGCCGAGCTTGCTCAGGCCATCACGGGCCAGTTCGTGAATGCGGGCCACGGTGGGTTCTTCAGGTGTAGCCTCGGCTTTCGGCGCGCCGGATTGAATCATCGAGGGCGAAGGGTCGCCCTCGTTGTAATCAGTCAACTTTTTATGGGTACCATCGCAGAACGGCGCATCGCCCGTGGCTTTGCACTGGCACAACCAGGCATCACCAGAGGATTCGGCCTTGAAGGTAACGGGCGTAATGCCGGTACCCTTGTGGGAACCGTCGCAAAACGGTTGGTTGGAAGAGCGCCCGCAACGGCACCAAGTGTAGGACTCACCCTGCTTCAGTTCTACTTTCGCGGGTTTCTTAGCGGCAATAAGGGGTTGCTCAGCCATGGGGCCTCCAGTGCAAAGGTCGGATCAACGCCTCACAAGGTTAGACGCTGGTTCCGACTTTTGCCTGGGTTAGCCCCAGGAGTGATACCGTTTTTACGACCCCGGCCCGCTTAGTGTTGAACAGGAGAGCGCAAGCCAGCCTTTCTGCCAAACAGCAGTAGTACTCCCAGCATAGCCAGCCACCCGCCCATGCTGCCACCACCACCTCCGCCACCGGAGCTGCTGGCTGCATTGACCCGCTCATAGGCACCAACATCGCAGCTGCGACCGTTTTGCTGGCGCTGTGTACCGCGCTGATCCACGTCGGGGCAGTTGTCGTTATCGCCCGCATTGTCGCCAATGCTTCCTGCAACCAGAGCATGTGTCAGTGTAGGTCCGCCGTTACCGGCCAATGGCGTAAGCAAGTCATCGAAAACCGCCGGTGCGTTTATGGATTGGTCGGTCGCCTGAGTCGGGCAACCAGTGCCATTACCAAGTACATTGAAGCCCCGTGACAGCGTGTTTTCTTCAATCGCACAATCGGCGTCCGAGGTTGCTGTATTGCCAGCGATAATGCTGTTGTTGTAGGCGAGCAACGAGTCGGTATCGTCTTTGTATACACCGCCTCCCGACCCGGAGGCCGCATTGTCAACCAGAGTCACACTGCGCAGCTCTGCTTGAATGTCCGACTCCAGGTAGAGCCCGCCACCGTCGCCGTTGCTAACACTGTTGCCACTGACCGTGGTGTTAGTCAGAGTCATTGAGACCTGGTAATAAGCGTAAATACCACCGCCTCCGGAATCGGCAACATTGTCTCGCAGAATTGATCGCTCAATACGCAGGGGGCCAGCTTCACTGTATATCCCTCCGCCCTCACCCGATGTCGCTGTATTGTCGCCAATGCTGACGTTAAAGAGCATCAATGGCGCGTAATAGAGGTAAGCCCCGCCGCCATCAGTGTCTGCCGTATTTCCCATCAGTGACGTATTGGTGAGCGTTGCACTGCCAGGATAATCCAGATAGAACCCTCCTCCTTCGTCGCCACTGGTGTTGTTGTCTATCTGGCTATTCAGAGCGTTCAGCGTGCCTTCATCAATGTATAAGCCACCGCCATCGGACGACGATTCATTGCCGGACACACTGGTATTAACCAGATCAACCGTCGCTGAATAATAGGCGTAGATTCCACCGCCTTCTGACCCGGCCGAGTTGTTATCGAGCTGACTGTTGCGCACCGTAAGCAAGCTGTAATATTCCGTGTAGACAGCACCCCCATCCCCACCGGCCGTATTGCTGGTCAGCGTCACATCATCGAGTTCAGTCAAACCGTAGTCATAATTATAAATGGCACCGCCGTCTGATGATGCCGAGTTACTGGAAAAACTGGACTCTTTAATGTCGAGCAACCCGTATTCATTATAAACAGCGCCACCATCAGACGATGCCGAATTACCGGAAAAAGAACTGCCTCTTATCGTGACCGTGCTGTAGTCACCATTAACTGCGCCGCCATAGCTTCCAGAATTGTTGGTAAAGGTACTGTCGTAGATGTTTAAAAATGCGTAGTTTGTAAAAATGGCGCCGCCTGTATTTGTCGCGGCATTACTGCTGAACTGACTGTCCCGAATCGTTACCACTGAATTGGTGGTTGCGTACAACCCCGCGCCCGGACTGGCTGTACTACCATTAGCAACCCGCAGCTGAACGACTTCCAAATCCGCACCGCTGGCCAGGTTCAGGACGCGAACCGAATTTCCCCCATCCAGCACAGTGTCCGTTTTACTGACGCCTTGCAGAACAAGGTCTTCGGCAATCGTGAGCGTACTGCTCAGATTAAAAGTGCCGGCAGGCAAGACAACACGATCGGTTGTGGCTGAATCCCCTGCCGGGCATTCACCATTAGCGGCGCCCGATGCGGTATTACTGTTCGCCGAGCCGATGGCTTCACGCAACGAGCACACACCGTCATTGGCCGAGGTATCGCTGGTGGTCGTCACAGTAAGGGTTGCGCCGTGAGCAACGGCCAGCGAGAGCATTAACAAAAGAAGTGCATGCGTTATTTTTTGAAACACCATAGGGTCTACTTCCTGTCATTCATCGGGTTAATATGAATGTACTTTCAACCCCTCTCACAACAAGCAGATACTGCGGGCTACAACGAGCATACACATTCGTTGAGACCCAGCAATTCTCAAGCCAGCCGCTAGCGTTTTCAATAAAATCAATGCATTACCGATATGGAAAATCCGGTTGAAAAAAGCAAACACTGGTAGGTGTAAAAAGGGTCGACATGATGCCGACCCTGAAAGGTGAGATTACTTATTTACACTGAAGCGATCTCACCGTTTTCTCTCGTTCTTGGCCTTTAGCACGCTTCGAGCCATCTTCCCAAATGCCTTGTAGCGTTTGCGTCGTTCCCACACCGTTTGCTGAGCGTGTTGGCTTTCTCGTTTGAGTTTCAGGAACCGCTGCAGTCGATCCGGATCCAGTGTTCCCTGTTCTAAGGCCGCTGCCAACGCACACCCCTGATCACCCTGATGCTGGCAATCCGCAAACCGGCAGTGTCGGGCCAGTTCGACGATGTCGTCAAACAAACGATCAACACCGTCACTGGCATCGCCCAGTCGCAACTCTCTCATGCCGGGTGTATCGACTATCCATCCGCCGTCGGGCAGGTGGACCATTTGGCGGGCGGTGGTGGTGTGACGCCCTTTGGCATCCTGTTCGCGAATACCGGCCGTACTGAAGCGTCCGTCACCGAGCAAGGTGTTGGTCAGTGTGGTTTTTCCCACGCCAGAGGAGCCGAGTATGGCCACCGTCTGGCCGGGTGCCAGCCAGGGTTTCAACAGATCAACGGCACTGTGATCGAGCGCATTCAAGACTACCACCGGGGTCGCGGCATGCAGCGTTTGCGCCGCCGCCCGGTAGTCGTCAGCCTCACTGCTCAGGTCGGCTTTGGTCAGTACGAAGACAGGCATTGCACCCGCCTCCATCGCCAGAGCCAGATAGCGTTCAAGTCGCGCCGGGTTAAAGTCGGCGTTACAAGACGACACAATCAACAGCGTATCAATGTTGGCCGCTAACAGTTGCGGTTTAGGTTCAGTCCCTGAGGCAACCCGTTGTAACAGCGTTTGGCGCGGCAGCAACGTCAGGGTTCCGGGCACGTCTGGCTGCAACCAAACCCAATCGCCTACGGTGGGGCGCTCATCAATCGCCACATCGTGCCAGCGTTTTTCCAGAGGTTCATGCCACTGAGACTGTTCACTACGCAGCATTAGGCGATCCCGGTCGACACCGAGAATGCGGGCAACAACCCCGCTTTCCATCTGTTCGAGAGTCAGTGCTTGTTGAAAGAGAGGGCGCCAGCCGAGTTCAGCCAGCGAAATAGTTGGAGTCATCGATTTCCATACCTGTATTGGGTCTGGAGACTGTCAGGCTATGACAATCGCCAGGCAATAAAAATCCACACGCAAGCCAGTGGCTGCGTCATTCGGGATCTATGTGCGGCGTAACGGGAAATCGACGATAACGATGTGGCTTCTACCCGATGCAGAATGTCATCGGGAAACTATTCGAGGACACGGTGCGTCGTATCAGGCCCGTAACGCCTTGCAAGCAATTGCCAGGGTGCGAGACATAAAGAAAATCCTCCTGCTGAACGTTAATGGGCGGGCGATGGCCCGACCAGCTGAAGTGTGCCACAGGGTCTGGCTATTCAACAGCATAATCTGGTGCTGCCCAATTAAAAGCCATAAACACGGGGCCCAACGCAACCGGCCCCGTTTAAACGCCACTGCGCCAGGCCAACCCGGGCCAGGTGCGTGTGGTGATTGGTTAGTGGTTGGTTATTGGATCGTCAAGTCGAAAAACCGCCGTCCATTTGCTCTGAAGTCATTGAGGGAAGTTGTGGTATCCGCACTGACGTTCTCGACCCAGACGCGATAGGGCGTCGATGGTTCCAGTTCATAGAGTTGTGTCAATTGCCCGACTGACTCGTTTGTCGACTGAGCGCCAATGCCGATGAACCCCGAGCCGAATTGATTGGTATAATACTCCTCTACATGCAGATCCAACGCCACTGCACCGCTGTTGTCATAGTTCAGTGTGAACTCGACATCGGAAACGCCCTGAGTGGCGTTGCGGTAAAACAGGTAAGCGCGTGTCGACGACAATTCAATATTGGCCGTTGGATTTTCATAGTTACCCACCACGCCGCTGAACTGCTCACCCTTCTCGATTAGATACAATCCGCGACTCGTCGCGCTGTCGGTCCCGGTTGCGACCTTACGAAAATTCAGGGTTGCCTTTTGCACCAGGCAGTCATCCCGGTTGAACCGCACTTCAAGCCGGTACAACCCCTGGATCAGCCGGCGACCGGAGATCAGCTTGTGGCTTACTCTGTCAGTCGTGCGGTCACTGGCCATACTGGTGCTGCTTGTTTCACCGAGATACGACGTCCAGTTTACGTCGCAGTTTTCCTGCATCGACACTTCCAGCGCCCACATGCCCGTTGCTCTGGGGTGGAAGTAGAGGGTTTTGGTATAGGTTCCGTCCCCGCTCGGGATGACCGCCTCGATGGTATCGCGGTCTTCGCCCAGGCAAACGATGGTGCGGCTTGAAAACGCCCTGGCGGCTTCACACCCGCTCAGTGTGCGTGCAAACAGTTGCCAGTAAGCGGGTCTGTCTTCATCGCGAAAAACCCGCTCCATCCGTGAGATGGCTCTGTCTGAATAAAACTGGGACCGGGTTGACAGTGCTTCGGTCATATCAAACAGAGCGCCGGATTCCAGCGTCAGCCGTGACTGTGAATAGTCACTTGCAAGGTCACTGAGCCGACTGGGATCGTCTGGTGTGTATCTGGAGACATAAGATGAGGCAGCCAGCAGTTTGGCGTAGTCATCCAAATCTGTGACCGGTGTATCCGGTTCATAAAAGAAGTGCAGTTCTTCCGGTGAAAGGGTCAATGCCCAGTCTTCCGAAAACTCCTGTCTCGCCTGTTCCATAGCCGCTGAAACAGAATCCGATTCGCTGTTTAACAATAGCCACTTGGCGCGCTCTGCAACCAGGTGCGTAAACAAATGAACGTTTAGTCCCTGGCTGCTGTCTTCAGTATCCAGAATAGCGCTGACATTCGCCGGCGCGTCTTCGGTATAGCGGGTGCCAATGGTATACAGATCCAGATAGTCATCGCTGGCAACGGCTTCAACCCAGCGGGTGTTGAACGGTGGCAACGTATAGGCACCGCGAGCATCAACGGTGGCCGTTGCGACGGCACTTCCGGTGTTACGCTGACCGGTCATCGGATCCAGCTCGAAAAACTCGACCGTTGAACCGGGCGCCAGCGGCCCGAGCCCAACGTAGGTTCCGGCTGAGACGTCTGCCTGGCCACCGCTGGCATTGCCCGGTGTGTCGTCGCTGTTCTCGGCCGACCTCGAACCTGAGGCGTTGCACCCGACCAGCAGAATCAAGGTCAATAACCCGGCCAGGGGGACCCACGGTGCTTTATGATTCACCACTTACTCCTCCACCACCAGTCGCTCGAAGAGGCGATTAAGCGAGCCGCGTATCATTTGCCCACTCGATACTTCGGCTACGTCGAAAACCGGCAAAGGGGCATATTCCGGTTCCCAATTAAGGCCATCGGTGCTGGTCCAAAGGGTAAAGGTCTGAGCGCTGTAGAGATAAAATGTGTTGTCGCTAACTGACAGTGCCGCCGAAGGAATGTCTGCCCCCTCACCAAACTGGGCGGGCTCCCAGGTAACTCCCAGATCGTTGCTCACATAAACCTTATTCTGAACATCGAAGTTGGCAGCGCTGATCACCATCGCCTCGGCACTGGCGGCGATGGATGACAAATTGTCGTCTGCGGTATACATCCGGGACCACTCAAGTCCATCGACACTGCGAAAAACGCCGCCACTGAAATTAACAAGCACGTAGTTGTGGCCGTCGTGTACAACTTGACTCATACCGAGTGCCGGGGTGTTTTCATCAAGATACTCGCAAGCATCGACCGCGGTGCAGACAGCAACGTTGTTGTTGCCGATGGCCACCCAGCCGTCGATAGTGGCAGCGACGGAGTCAAACGGCAGAGCAGTGCCCGGGTAATCCGGTAGTTCGATGCCATCCCTAACCGTCCAGGTTGTCCCGTCCGGGCTACTGGCCATGAAGCCATTGCCCACAGCCACAAAGCCATAGCCTGAAAAGGCCAGATCCTCGATTGCCCCACCGGCCAACACTGTGGATTCTGTCCAGTTGACGCCATCGTCATCGGTGAACCACACCTTGCCGTCTTCGGTGCCAATCAGAATATTGTAAGAGTCATCCTGAACCATGGCGGTAAAATCGGCCCCGCCCAATGGGGTTTTCTTAAGTTCTTCAATATCGTCTGCAGCGAGGGCGCGCACCAGCCTCCCCTTGGTGCCGACGGCCAGCAATGTGTCATTTCTGGTGGCCATGGATGCAATGAACCCCAAGCTGCTGGTAACGGGCTGAGTCCAGTTCGGTGCGTCCAGATCCCGCCGATGAATATTGCCGTCGGTATCACTGACCCAAAAGTGATCGCCCAATTGGGTGACAGCGGAAAAGGTAAAGCTATCGGCGAAGCTACCCTGGTAGACGTAGTTAAAATCGTCGTCATCCTTGCTCCAGTCAGCCCCATTGCTACTGGTTAAAAAGCCACCAAGCTGGTACCCGCCAATGCCAATGAACTGGCCGTTCAGGTACTCAAACGCACGAATTGATGAGTTGGCCGAAATAGCCCCTGCTACAGGTGCCCAGGTAGCACCGCCATCTTCACTGTAATAAGCACCCTGGGAACCGCCACTGACCAGCGTCGACCCCTGGTTCGCAAGCGCACCGATACCAGTCATCTCGCCAGTTTCAGACACCGTCCAACTGATGCCGTTCGGGCTGATAGCCACAATGTCACCACTCGCCGTCACGGCGACAAAGTTATTACCTGTCCAGACCACCTCGCTGAACCGACCGGGGTCACCTGGCAGCTCGGCAGGCTGCCAGTCAGCCCCGCCATTTGTGCTATAGGCAATCAGGCCTTCCACCTCGCTCAGGCCACTCTCGCCAACGGCAACAAGGGTGCTCGCGCCATTCCAGGCGATGCCTGCAAGCGTATCTGCCGGAAAGTGCCTCACCGTCCAGTTATCACCCGTTGGTGAGTTCATGTAGGTGCCGTTCGTGCCCACAGCATGGAACATCTGCCCGTCGGAGATGACGGCCTGCAGGCCGTAGTTCTGGGGTAAGGGGTGCACCCAGTTCCAACGCTGCGACGCTTCGGTTTCAAACCCGGATTGCGCTATACCGGTTACCGAACCACCGGAGCCACTGCCGGTATCGGTTCCAGCCCCTCCCGATCCTCCACCTGAGCCGCCGCCACTGCTGTCGCCACAGGCGGTCAATAAGGAACCCAGCGCGATCAGCGTGGGGATGGCAAGCATTTTTCTGGTAAGCATGGCGGAACGGTTCCTTGTCTGTTTTATACAGATTCAAGGCTACGTCAGCTTAACGGACTCCGTTATACGGCAAATGCTGTACCCCGCTGATGCTTTTTTGAACAGGCTTTGCTAACGTTGTCCGAGTGATCAGTTTTCACGGGGAGCAGACCTCGTGGTAGTTCGGGCCAGGACGCGCCCGTTTTTAAACCTTATTCGGGAGCTCAGAATGGTCTCTGACTGGAGCGATTTTCTATTGGAAGTGCACCACGACAGCGCCCGACTGTCGGCGGCTGATTTTCAGGTCACTACTCTGCAGCGTATCCGTACCCACCTCGATTTCGACTTCGCCATCTGGGGTGAAGGCGATGGCACCAGCCGGGAACTGCACACCGCCACAGTGCTCGACCAGACGCCCACCCTGTTTGAAACCTGGGAACCGGTTAAACACGAAGACCCGTTCGCCAACCTGGTCATTGGCAACACTGGTCAGACCTGGGCGCTTTCGGAAGTCCCCCGGGTATTTCATTCCAAGGCCTACAGCGAACACTGGGGGCGCTACCACGCGCGCGAAATGATCTCGACCATGCAGATCGACCCGCGCACTGGCTTGCATGTGTTTGTCACCCTGGCCCGGGAACGCAACCAGGCCGACTTCTCCCGGCAGGAACGGGCGTTTAAGTCGCTGGTTACCCGTCATTTGTTTTTGGCGGCGCAAAACAACGACCTGGCGGCCGTCACCAGTGCGCAGGGGCACACCGCCCTGGTAGACCGGTTTGGCGTGTTGCACGCCAGTGACGACCGATTCACCGCCCTGCTGATTGAAGAATGGGGCCTCAGTGCACGCCGGCGTCTGCCGGCTGCGGCTATCGAAGCACTGGCGTTGCATGGCCACTACACCGGCCACCAGCTTGAACTGACCGCAGAGCCGGTCGGCAGCCGCTGGTTGCTGCAGGCCAGACCCGTCTCTGCGCTGCCGCTCAGCCCGCGCGAACAGCAAATCGCCTCCGCCTTCGCTGCCGGTCTCAGCTACAAACAGGTCGCCCAGCAGCTGAGCATTGCCCCTGGTACGGTACGCACCCACCTGACCCGCATTTATGAAAAACTGGGCGTCAGCGATAAGGGTGCCCTGGCAACCCGGGTAAACGGGCGCCAACTGCCTCCTGCATCCTGAGCTTTGCCTTCCAGTCCGTCGCCTCCTCGTTTATTGTGAGCTCCCGAGACACTCTTATAGGAGACACCCATGTCTATTGAAGTCGGCGGTTTTTTTGGCCTGATTTTACTGATCTGTGTTATTTACGGCATATTGAAGACGGCACAGAGCAGTGCCGGAACCGGTAGCAAAGTTCTGTGGATACTGATTTTATTGTTGCTGCCTTTACTGGGCTTCATTCTCTGGTTCCTGCTTGGACCCAAGCGCTGACCTGACCAAACCCCCGCCCCTATTGCTGTGAGAGTCAGCCGATGACCAGTTTCCTGTTGATGGCCTTTGTTTTCCTCTGTGCCGGCGCAGTGGCAGTGCCACTGGCCACGCGTTTGGGACTGGGCTCGGTGTTGGGCTACCTGATTGCGGGTATCGTGATCAGCCCGCTGTTGACCCTGCTGCATGTTGATGTCATTTCACTGCAACACTTTGCCGAATTCGGCGTGGTGATGATGCTGTTTCTGGTCGGTCTTGAGCTGCAACCTAAAAAGCTGTGGGCCATGCGTCACCGCCTGATCGGGCTCGGTGGGTTGCAAGTCACCCTCTCAACGCTGGCCGTCGCCGGCATTGCACTGCTGCTCGGTCAACCCTGGACAGTGGCGCTGGCGATTGGCCTGGTGTTGTCGCTGTCTTCCACCGCCATCGTGTTGCAGACGTTGAACGAAAAAGGCCTGTTTAAAAGCGACGGGGGCCAGTCGAGCTTTTCGGTTCTGCTGTTTCAGGATATTGCCGTCATCCCCATGCTGGCCTTGCTGCCTCTACTCGCTATTGCGGGTCTCGACGGGGGTGCCGCCCACGCTGCAACCGACGACCACGGAGCAACGCTGAGCCTGGTGGCCGGCTTGAATGGCTGGCAAACCGCCCTGGTCACACTCACGGCGATCGCCCTGGTCGTGGTCGCCGGCAACTACCTAACCCGGCCGCTGTTTAATTTCATTGCCCTGGCACGGTTACGCGAACTGTTTACCGCAGCGGCACTGCTGATTGTGATTGGCATCGCCCTGTTGATGTCGCTGGTTGGGTTGTCGCCGGCGCTTGGCACTTTTCTGGCTGGCGTTGTATTGGCCAACAGCGAATATCGCCATGAGCTGGAATCGGACATTGCGCCCTTTAAGGGCCTGTTACTGGGTCTGTTCTTCATGACCGTTGGCGCTGGCATCAATTTCGGTTTGCTGGGCGAACACTGGCTCGTGCTGCTGGGTTTAACGGCACTGCTGATCGTCGTGAAGGCCAGTGTGTTAGTTGTGCTTGGCCGGTTGTTCAATGTGAACGGCGCCGACCGCTGGTTGCTGGCACTGGGTCTGGCGCAGGCCGGTGAGTTCGGGTTTGTCTTGCTGTCTTTTACTGTGGCCAATTCGGTTATACCGCAGGCCATCGCCGACCCCCTGTTGCTGGTGGTGGCGCTCTCGATGGTGATCACCCCAGCGCTGTTCATCGTCTACGACCGTTTCATCGTGCCGCGTTTTGAACACGGCCAGGAAGACAAAATGGATGACATTACCGACCATGGCGAGGTGTTAATCATCGGCCACGGGCGGGTGGGTGGCATGGTTAACCGGATGCTGCGCGCCGGTGGTGTCACAACCACAGTCGTCGATTACAGTTCATCCCAGTTGGAAATGCTGCGCGCTTTCGGCCTGCGGGTATTCTTTGGTGATGGTACCCGGCCTGATTTGCTCGAAGCCGCTCACATAGAAGATGTGAAACTGGTGGTGATCACTATTGACGACAAAGAAAAAATCACCGAACTGGCGCGCTACATCATTACCACTTACCCGAACGTTCATGTGCTGGCCCGTGCTCGCGACCGCATGCATGTGTATGACCTGTGGTCGATTGGCTGCCGCGACATCATTCGGGAAACCTACGACAGCTCGATTCGCATGGGCCGCTCCGCGTTCGAAGCACTGGGGTACGATGCAGCCAGAGCTCAGACAATGGCCACCGATTTCGAAGCCATCGATCGTGCTTCGATGGTTGAGCTGGCCAGCCTGTACGACATCAACACGCCAATTGCACAGAACAAGGCTTATGTAGAACGCGTGAAATCATTGATGGAAGAATGGGAACACCAATTGCGCAAGCCGGACCCGGCCGCCACAGAAGACGACCTTGATGATGAACCACCTGATTTATCCCGCTCCAACTGAATGCAGCCCTGGCTGGCACTAACGTTTGTTTTTTAACGCCTGCCGGGTTAGCTCGTACCCCAGATCGATCATCTCTTTACCGCGGTGAAAATCCAGGATGCCGCAGGCATCGACCGGTACTTCAATCAGCAGATCCGGCTCGAAGGCGGCCAATTGGTACCGGGCAATCCGGTCCTGCATGGCTTCTACCGACTGGGCAAAAATATCGACAACCGAGTTCGAGTTGCCCTGGCTTGCATTTTCAAACCCCAGCGATTGACGGGTTTGCTGAAACCATTGCAGCAGTTTGTTGGACGGCTCATCTTGCGAGTCCGCCGCTTCGTCCGGCACTGGCTTTTTCGGCTCAGGCTGGTGCGCGTTGCCGTTCAGAGAGACGACGACGTTGAATTCGGCGTCGTGATACAGCAGCGGTGTCATCGGCAGCGGGCTTAGCAAGCCACCGTCGACCAGCAACCGGCCGTTTCGGCGTACCGGGGTAAAGAAACCGGGAATGGCGATGGAAGCACGAATGGCCTCGAACATGGAACCCTGAGTGATCCAGACTTCTTCCCGTTTCTGAATATCGGTGGCCACCGCACTGAACGGCATGTTGAGGTCATCGATTTGGGTATCCCCCACCAGTTCGGCCAGGCGATCCATAATGCGGTCGCCCTTGAACAGGCCGACCCGGGAATAGGAAAAATCGAGCAGCTTCCATATTTCGCCCAGCGACAGTTCGCTGACCCAGTCGGCGTAATCATCCATCTTGCCGGCCGCATACAGGCCGCCCACCAGCGCACCAATGGATGAACCGGCAATGGAACTGATCTGGTAATCGCCGCTGTCTTGCAGCGCCCGGAGGATGCCGATGTGAGCCAGACCGCGGGCACCGCCACTGCCAAGCGCCATGGACGTTTTCTTCACGTTGTGTTCCTCTGCATGAGATCACGGCCGGCAACAACGGCCTTTGCAAGAAGCCTACACCTGGCACAGAAGTATGACCACTGGGTTATCGCAACCCGCTTAAAAGTACCAGTTGAAGTCTAGCGTGGCGCTGCTCTCCAGGGTCTGGCCCTGCGTTTTCGCCGCCAGTTGAAAGCGAACGGCGCGGTGGGTTGAGAGCACCCGGTTATAGGTAGCGGTCAGGGTGGCGGAGGGTTCTTCAGCCAACACATCATGGGCCAGGCGCGCCTCCAGGCCGAAACGATCGTGTGCGGCAACGTCCAAGAGCCAGCCAGCGTGCAGCCCTACCAGCAGTTGCGGAGCGGTTGTGGCTTCGGTCGTTACCAACAGAAAGCCCAGGCTGTTGCTTCCCGTGCTTACCGCCCTTCCCAGGCCAATTTCGGCCCCGAACGGCAGGGCTGTTTGCTGCGGGCCCTGGCGCAACCAGCCCAAACGACCCGCCCAGGCGAGCGAGGGCGTCATGGCGTGATAGGGGTTCAGCGAGCGAAAGTCGACCAGGTCGAGCCGGTCGAGTGCCAGATCGGCCTCGTCGTCTTCGTCGACCGATAACCTCACTTCGGCTTGCAAGGCATTCACCTGAGCGTTATCGAGAAAACCTGCCTGCCGATCGTAGTTGTCGTGGTAGGCCGGGCGAATTAGGAACCGGGCATGCACGGTGTTATCGGCCCCGTACCCCAAGCCAACACCAGCACGGCGAACGCCATGCCCCTGCATGGGTTCCGCTGGCCAGGCCTCCGGAGGCGGCGTTAACTGTCCCGCAGGTTGTTGCGCGCGCAAGCGCAACAGGCCATAGGAAACCTCGGCCATGCCCGAACTTTCTTTTTTGGCTTTAAAGCGCGAATTCTCGTACGCCAGATCGACCACCAGCCGCTGCTGCTTTACACGCAATTCCGCCAGTGCTTCCGTATCGGCCGGGGAGACGGCGTCATCGACCAGCCGTTGCGCCAGCTCAACCTGTTCATCGGCCAGTTCACCGGCCAGAAAATGAATGCGGCTGGCAATGGCAGGCCGGAATCGTGGCGTTTCGAGCAACCCGGCGCGACCCAGTGTTCGCAGGGTATCGACGGGCACGGCATACACATCAAAGTCGTCGACCAGATCGTACTGCGGGAAAGCGGCTTCCAGTAAACTGAGTAAGCGGTAGGAGCAGTTCTCCAACAGGTAGGCGTAATTGATGTTGATGTCTTTTAAATCCCAGCCCGCCTTAATAAAGCTTTCGGCCTGGGCCGGCGAAAAATTCATCGGGTATTCCCAGATATCCCGGGATTCCAGTTCGTTGTAGTTCTGCACCTGCCGATAATAAGGATGTGAACGCACCGACCCCGGGTACAACCCGGTGAGCCCTTTAAACGCATAAACAAAGCCGTTTTCGTTCGGCTGAACATCGGCACCGTAGCTGACGGTTAATGCCAGCAGCGCGTTTCGGGTTTCGCCCCCGCTTTGCCCATCGATGCGCACAAAGGTGTGGCCAAACATGGACGCCGGGTTGTTTAAATAGGCGTTGGGGTAAATTAATGTCATGCCCGAAGGCGCTGACTGTTCAATAAACGCCGACAAAGCCGGGCACTCAACCTGCGGGAAAACAATGTCTTCGGGAAAGTTGTCGAGCACCCATTCAAAGCGACGCGGGTAACGGCACTGAGCAGCAGCATCGCCCAGTTCGGGCGTGTCGGTCATAAAAGCGCGCACGGTTGAAAACAACTCCGCAACCGGGTCGAACCGACCGGCCGGGGCAAAGAAAAAGTCGGCATCTCCCACATCGCTGCGTGTACCGCCCGATATGGGCCGGTAATGCATGACCTTGTACCAGCCATCGTCATGGTACAACCGGTTCTGTTCAACCCAATGGATCCAGCTGGTGTTAAATGAGGTACTGCTAGCGGTTGCAGCTGACCCGAGCAGCAGCAACACCAGCGCACTACTGAGGGTGCGGGCAATTCCGGTTTTCACGGTAATAAAGCCTTGAATAACAAATACAGGGAAGGGAACCGGGGAGCCGACGACTCCCCGTAGCAACGCCGGGTTTTAGGCGTTCAGAGCGTACACGGCCAGGTTCTGGTCTTCACGCAGCACGGCCATCAGTGAATCAACCGCGGTTTCGCGAGTTGTTTCTGCAGACGGAAAGATGCGAGTGAAGTTGGCTTGTGCAGCAGCAGAAAAGGCAGCGCGGTCGCTTGCCTGAATGTCGAGCAGTGTTGCCAGACCGTCCAGTGCTTCGCCTTCGCCACGCGCCATATCGACCGCTACCTGATCCAGGTTAGTGTCGAGATAGGCCGCGACCTGAGTGTATTCGATCGACTGGCTTGAATCGCAACCCAGGGTGCCGGTAGACATACCGAAGGCCTGGTTGGAATAAATGCCATTGGTGATGCTGGCCAGAACGTGGTTAAAGGTTCCGGTTTTTTCTGCAAAAATCATCGACCCCAAACCACAACCCGGGCCACTTCCGGCCATGGCGGTACCCGAAAGTGCAACGGTCAATCCAGCGGTAAGCAACAACTTTTTCATGGTATTTCTCCTTAACGAAAAATCCTTAATAAATGAAACGAACACCTCATTCCGAGGCGCGCGGAGTGTAACCAAGGCATACTGACGGGTCGCTTGCCGCCGCGGGCATTTGTGATCGATATCATAAAAATAACCGGCTTAATAACCCGGCTGATTACAGAATAACCAAGCCTGTTGACTGGACATCCATACAGTTGCTGACCATACTTTCCGCTCTGTTGTAATCACCCGACGCCACACCATGCGAAAAATCCTCCACAGCGATGCCGATTGCTTCTACGCGGCCGTTGAAATGCGCGACAATCCCGAGTTACGCGGCATTCCGATTGCCGTCGGCGGCGCAGTGGACCGACGCGGGGTTATTGCAACCTGCAACTACGAGGCGCGCGCTTTTGGCGTCCGCTCAGCCATGTCGACCGCCATGGCGCTGAAAAAATGCCCGCACCTGACTCTGGTGCGCGGCCGCATGGAGGTCTACAAGGAGGTTTCCACCCAGATCTTCGATATCTACCGGCGCTATACCGATCTGATCGAGCCGTTATCACTCGACGAAGCCTATATGGATGTCAGCAACAGCACTGTCTGCCAGGGCAGCGCCACCCGCATGGCGGAAGCGATTCGGGTAGCCGTGCAACAGGAAGTGGGGCTAACGGTATCGATCGGCGTGGCACCCAACAAATTTCTCGCCAAAATTGCCAGCGACTGGAACAAGCCGGACGGCCTGAAAGTCATTCTGCCCGATGAAATAGACGCCTTCGTGCTCGACTTGCCGGTCACCAAACTCCACGGTGTCGGGCAACGCACTGCCGAGCGGCTGCACGCCCAGGGGCTCTACACCTGCGGCGATGTGCGTCAGCAATCTCTGCGCACCCTGCTGGAACGCAACGGCAGCTTCGGGCAACGGCTGTGGGACCTTGCGCACGGCCGCGACGAGCGCAGTGTTAAGGTGACGCGGCAGCGAAAGTCGGTCAGTACTGAAAACACCTTCGCTCAGGACTTGCCCGACCTGGAACACTGCCGCAACGCACTGCCAAAACTGATCGACGATCTGGAGCGCCGCTTTGCGCGGCTGACCGGCTATCGCATTGAAGGGGCCGTGGTGAAGGTCAAGTTCAATGATTTCCAGCAAACCACGGCAGAACACAGCAATACCGCCCCGAATGCGTCCGTTTTCAACGCCCTGCTGGAGGAAGCCTGGCACCGGCGCAGCGCCCCGGTGCGTTTGCTGGGCGTAGGGTACCGGCTGAGCCAAGTGCCACACCAGGACGCTCCGGCACAATTGCCCCTGTGGTAACACTTCGGGTAAAGCAACCCCGATTAAAGAGCCCCCCGCCAAGCTTGTGCTACCTTTCATAGACGCAGTCAACGTAGTCAGCCTATGCCTATTGGGGTCTTACTGCACCGGTCAACACTCGTTCGTAACGGCCTTTGGGCCTTGTTGCTGGTGTCGGGGTTACAATCAACGTGCCTTTCTGACACCAGGCCTCTCGTCGTATCCTTAATTCCCGGTAATGCCGTGAACCAGGTTGGTATGCCGTTGTTTACCGAGGTGTATGAACAACTGGGTCAGGCCGTCACTTTCGTCGAAATCCCGACGGCACGCGAAAGCCGCATGATCGCCGCCGGAAATATCGATGCCGTTAGCGCCCAGATAGACGGTCACCAGCTACGAAACCCCGATCTCATTCAAGTGCCCGTGCCGCTGACCCAGATTTACATCACCGCCTTCGTAAAAGGCGAGCCAACAACCCGGGAAGCGCTGCTGAGCCGGGAAACCGTGCGGCTGGGCCGGCTGCGCAGTCTGACCTTTGGTCTGACCTGGCCGGAGAACGTGCAGTGGGTCGAGGTCAACCAGACGCGCCAACTGATTCAACTTCTGAATCAGGGCCGCATTGACGCCGCCATTTCACCTGAATTGTCGGCCCAATATTTCGTCGTCGAAATGGGTCTATCGGATATTCACCGGCTCAAAACACCCCTGGCCAGCATCAACGTTTATCACTATATCCACCGCGACAACCAGCACTTACTCCCCGACCTCACCCGCATTCTGCTGCAGATGGAGCAGGACGGTTCATTGCTCGCCCGCCACAATGCCTACCGGCAGCAACTGGGTCTGCCCGCCCGATAGCCAGACTCCAGAGATACCTTGAAACTCTGCGTCCCACTTCCGCTCCTCTGCACAATCACATATGATAATAGTTATTACTTAGATTATTAAATGTAATTAAACGTGCTCATCGCCTGTCGCGTCTCTTGAATGCCAACCCCTTTTCCAAGGAATACACCAACATGCCACTACACCCGAACTTGTCACGGGTACGCCCGCTTAGCATCGCTCTTTTAGCGACGCTACCGGCTTTTGCCCCGGCCTGGGCTGAAGACAGCGTCACGCTGGATACACTGGAAATCACCGACTCGGCTCCGGTTGAAGGTGACTTGCAAGCATTGCCTTATGCCGGCGGCCAGGTCGCCCCGGGCGGACGCATCGGCGTTCTTGGCCAGCAAAAAGCCGAAGACGTGCCGTTTCAGATCATAGGGTTCACCGAACAACTGATTAAAGACCAGCAAGCCAACACGCTTGCCGATGTACTCCGCAACGATGCCGCCGTGCAAACCGGTCTCGGTTATGGCAACTACGCCGAAACCTTTATGGTGCGAGGCTTTACGCTCTACGGTGACGACGTTGCCTATGGCGGCCTTTACGGCGTATTGCCACGGCAAATCATAGACACCAGCATGGCCAGCCGGGTTGAATTGTTCAAAGGGGCCAACGCCTTCACTCAGGGAGTTGCGCCCGGCGGCACCGGTGTAGGCGGTGCGGTTAACATTGAACCCAAACAAGCGGACTACGAACCGACTGCGGGCTTGAGCCTGGGTTATCGTTCCGACAGTTATTTCGATGCCAGCGCCGATGTCGGTCGTCGGTTTGGCAGCCAGCAACAGTGGGGCAGCCGAGTAATGCTGAACCACGGCCAGGGTGATTCCGCCATCGACGCCGAACGCCGGGAATCGACCGCCGTTACCCTGGCGCTCGACTATGAAGGCGACCGGTCGCGGGCATTGGTGAACATCGGTTATCAGAACCAGGTGGTGGATGATGGCCGGTCGGTGGTTTACATCGGCAGTGGCCTGACGGCCATTCCCGACGCGCCCGATAACAGCCACAACTACACCCCCTCCTGGGTGACGTCGACCATGGAGTCGGTGTTCGCCATGACCCGGGGCGAAGTAGACCTCAATGACGACTGGTCGGTCTTCGCCGCCCTCGGTGGCAACCTAACCGATGAATTTGGCGAATACGCCTCACCGGAGGTCAGCAACACCGACGGCGACGCCACCGCTTCCCGGTTAACGGTCCCCTTCGAATCGAACACCTTCTCAGCCCTGGCTGGTTTGCGCGGCAGTCTGGTCACGGGACCGGTCAGTCATCAGTTGAACCTGGCTGTGTCGGATTTATCACGCGAGACCCGATCGGCCTACACCATGTCGTTCCCGGCGTTCGCGACCAACCTTTACGAACCGACCGATCCTGCCTACCCGGCAACGTCCTTCGCCGGGGGTGATATGGACTCACCCAATATAAACAGCCGAACTGAAAATTCAGGCGTTGCGTTCTCCGATACCTTGGGGTTCATCAACGAACGCCTACTGGTCACGCTGGGTGCCCGCTACCAGAGCATCGATGTCACCAACTTCGATTACGATGGTAGCGAAAGCAACCGGTTCACCGAAGAGCAGGTGTCGCCCGCTTACGGCGTGGTGTTCAAGCCCCGGCCAGCGGTATCGGTGTTTGCCAACCGTATGGAAGCGCTGCAACCTGGCGCGGTTGCGCCCTTCAATGCCGGCAACGCGGGGGAAGTCACCGGAATCTTCACCAGCCAGCAAATCGAAGTGGGTACCAAAGTGGATTTGGGCACCCTCGGCGGCAGCGTGAGCCTCTACCAGATCGACCAGCCGACGGCCTACATCGACCCGAACACCACCCTCTACGGCAACTACGGCGAGCAACAAAACCGGGGCCTGGAGCTAAGCCTCTACGGTGAACCCATCCCTACCCTGCGTCTGCTTGGCAGTGCCACCTGGGTCAGTGCAGAGCTGCTGGACACGGCAGACCCGGCCTATAAGGGTAACCAGGCCGTCGGCGTTCCGGCGTACCGCTATGTCGCCAGTGTCGAGTGGGATCTTCCTGTTGTTAATGGCCTGACAGCGCGGGCCAATGTGCAACACAACGGGCCGCAATACGCGGATATCGCCAACACCCTCGAATTGGATGCCTGGTCGCAACTGGATCTGGGGGCCCGGTACCGGATGACACTGAACAGCATCGAAATGACCTGGCGTGCAGACATCGAAAACCTGACCTCAGAGCAATACTGGGCGTCAGCGGCAGGCGGGTATTTAATCCAGGGTCAGCCGAGAACAGCTGCCCTCTCAGTCGACCTGAGTTTCTAGTGACCCTCTCCCGGCCAGCCGCCGGGAGCGTCTCACATTTGCCAGGGCGCCACAGCAACGGAAGTTCTACTACCCTTACCTCTGCTATTGTTTAATCGCCGGGGTAAGCCGTGACCGATCTACAACAGACCCTCACCCGCCGCCACTTGCTGCAGCAAAGCCTGGTGCTAGCGGGGGCATCGATGTTGCCGCTCGGCAGTTGGGCAGAAGCTGCGCCAGCGGTGCGAACCCGCGCCATTCCTTCCTCTGGCGAGGCGCTGCCCATTGTTGGCCTGGGTACCTGGATAACCTTTAACGTCGGTAATGACACCACCTTGCTGAACGAGAGCACCGCTGTAATGGCAGCATTCTTTGAAGCGGGCGGTCGCATGATCGATTCATCGCCCATGTACGGCTCGTCTCAGAACACCCTGGGTTTTGGGCTAAACAAACTCGGCGAGTCGACACCGGTTTTCTCGGCCGATAAAGTCTGGACATCCAACGCCAACAACGGCGCCAACCAAATAGAAACTTCTGAACAACACTGGGGCGTGCCGCGTTTCGATTTATTGCAGGTGCATAACCTGGTGAACTGGGAACCGCACCTGCGTCTGCTGCGACAGATGAAAGCCGCCGGTGAGGTCCGGTACATTGGCATTACTACCTCGGAAAGCCGTCGTCACGCCGAGTTTGAAAACGTCATGCATGGGCAGCCGCTGGACTTTATCCAGGTCTCCTACAACATCCTAAACCGGGATATTGAAGACCGTATTTTGCCCCTGGCGATGGATAAGGGCATGGCGGTCATCGCCAACCGGCCGTTTCAGCAAAAGCAGTTAATACGCCAGCTGGAGGGCAAACCCCTGCCAGCTTGGGCCCATGAATTCGACGCTACCAACTGGGCCGAGTTCTTGTTGAAATATGTGATATCCCACCCGGCTATCACCTGCGCCATTCCAGCAACCACCCGGGTCGATCACGTGCGAGAAAACATGGCCTGCGCCTCCGGTCCTCTGCCCGATGCCAGACAACGCGAGCGCATGGCCGCTTACGTGCGCGACCTGTAATGGACAGCGGGTTCAGCTATCGCCTGAGTGATTTTATGCTGTTCTCTGAACGGGTTTACTGGCGCCTGTTTGATCAGATCAATTCGCTGGTCGGTGCCTTGCTACCCGCTGTAATTGCACTGGGGTGTTTGCTCCTGGTAGGCGTCTGGTCACGCCACCGGTCAGTACAAATCGCGACAGCCCTGCTGCTCGCTGCGTGTTGGATCAGCAGTGCTTGTTTATTTCTGTGGCTCTATTACGCATCGGTGAACTGGGCCGCGCGGTACGCGGTACCGTTCTTTTTGCTAGAGGCGGGTTTAATTCTGCTGGTCGGTATTAACCCACAACTGAACCGGCCGCTGGCCAGGCGGGATGCAAGAGGATCAGCAGGGTTTGTGATGCTGGTTTACGCCGTTATTATTCATCCCTTTACCAGCCTGATGTTTGGCCGCTCGCTGGGCAGCGCAGAGTTTGTCGGCCTGGCACCCGATGCAACGGCACTGGCCACGCTGGGGTACGCGTTAATGGTAGCCAGCAACAAATCCCTCTGGCTACTGCTGCCCATTCCTCTAGTCGTTTTGGTCTTGAGCGGGTTAACGCTATATACCCTGGGCACACCGGAAGCCTGGATTATTGTGGCCGCGCTGTTGGTTACGTCAATAACGCTGTCTTCAACCAAGCCACGGGCTAACGGCCCCACCACGGCATTGTGAAGCAGGCAATCCACCCATGCCCCGAACCCATTTCTGTGACTGACGACGGTAACCTGTCTTCGGTTTTTCTGGCAAACTGCAGACAACTTCCCAACCTGGCCGCCTACCCGCCATGCAAACGACCAGCACACTGAACCGGATCGACAGCCTTGACCTGATACGCGGTGTTGCCATTCTCGGCATCTATATCATGAACATCTACTCGATGACTGCACCAGACATTGCCTACTCGGTACCGCGCTGGCACGAGGCGGGCGGCCCGGTCGATGACTGGGTGTATCTGTTCCAGTCGCTGTTTGTCGAATCCCGCTTCATGAGCCTGTTCAGCCTGTTGTTCGGAGTTGGCCTGGCGGTACAGTGGGACCGAATGGAGCACCGCGGAACCGCCCCAAAACCCTGGATCAAGCGTCGGCTGGGCTGGTTGCTGGTTATTGGCCTGCTGCACGGTTTTTTCATCTGGTTTGGCGACGTGCTGGCGTTGTATGCGCTCTGTGGTTTCTTCGTGATTCGCCACCTGGGCGATTCCGTTCGCCACCTGGTCACTACCGGCATTGTTTTTTTACTCATCGGCCAGCTACTGCTTGGCTACACCCTCTTTGGTTCACTGGCGACCGGCGAAAACCTGATGCAGGTACCCGACCTGCCCTACAGCCAGGAAGCGCTCGCAGAACTGCGCGCAAGCAACAGTGACCTGGGCGAGCGAACCTTAAACAACATCACGGAAAACACCTTCATGCTGATGTTGATGCCGTTCGTCACCTTCTGGTTCAGTTCCGGGCTGATGCTGATCGGTATCGCACTGTACCGTGTCGGCTTTTTTAACAACCCGAATGCCTGGCGTTGGGCGATACCGTTGTCGGCGCTCGGGTTCCTTTGGGGGGCTGGAGTTACGGGGTTGCGTTATTGGTGGGGGCCGGAATCCAGCGCGGCACAATCGACCATCAGCCTGATGATGATAGCAGGCCCGCCCATGGCGATCGGTTATGCGTCGCTGCTGGTGCCGCTGGCACAGTCAGGGCACTGGCTGGTCACCGCACTCAGAAACACCGGCAAGATGGCTTTTACGCTGTATCTTAGCCAGTCGACTCTGACGGTGCTGTTCTTCTCACAAATTGCGCCCGGTCTGTGGGGTACCCTGAACCGGCTCGAAACCCTGCTGATCGTCGCTGTGGTCACGGTATTACAGATTGGCATTGCCCACGTCTGGACAACCCGCATTGGCCAGGGGCCACTGGAACGCTTGTGGCGCTGGCTAGCCTTCCGGCGAATGAATACAGGTTAATATAGCAAGACTATCAAACAGATAAAATCGATAGTCTTTCTTATTAAATGATAGCGCTTATCATTTTCAAAACCACCTAACATCACAGGCAAGCGCTCTCATGTACCTAGCACTGCAAAAAACCAAAGCCCTGACCCGGAATCGCGATCTGGTCAAAACCGTTACCTTCGCCGTCATGCACTTCACCGTTGCCTTCCTGGTGACTTGGGCGCTGACCGGCGACATCCTGATCGGTAGCCTGGTGGCCATGGTGGAACCGGCCATCAATACCGTTGCGTTCTATTTTCATGAAAAAGTGTGGCGCCGCATCACAACCCGCAAGCACCTCGGTGCGGACCTTCAGGCGCTTCGTGCCTGAGTGTCGGTAAGTTTTACGATACGACCTATTTGCCTCCCTTAGAAACAGGACAAAGCCCTCTATAAGAGCGTATCAGGAAGATGGCCCAGCCTTTGCATTGAGAATGCCAGCCATGAAAATGGATTTACCGACAACTTTGTAAATGGAATAGGTGAGCTCATGTTAAAAACTATAGGTCTGACGCTGGCTGGTTTGGTTGCGAGCATCTCTGTCGCCCATGCTGGTTTGATCACAGACACCATCGAACAAAACCATTATCTGTCTACCTGGCAGTCTTACTCATACACCCACAACATCAACGACGATGGTTTTGTGTTGGGTTCGGCTATCAGTGGCAACCTGGACATCGAAATTCGCGATGACAAAGATCGCTGGTGGGAATTCAGCCTGGTGACCGTTGAAGACTTCGATTTCGACACCGGCAGCTTCCGCTTCTATGCCAACGACTTCAACAACGAGCTGGAGCTAGAAGCCCTGGCCGCGTTGAACTCCGATGGCCTGCTGGACGTTACCGTTACCTCGCTGTTAGGTGACTTCTACGTCGGCAAATCGGTTCTTTCGGTTATTACCGAAGTTCCTGAGCCAGGTACCATTGCTCTGGTAGGTGCTGGCCTGTTCGGTTTGTTCGTTGCACGTCGCCGTAAAGACGCCAACGCCTGATCTAACTTGCAGTAGATAAGAAACCCACCTGACGGTGGGTTTTTTTATGCCCTACATCCAGGCCCCACACCAGGCCAAAGCATTGAGAGATCCGCTCTGCTGTGAGAAAGTGCGCTTTCCCAAATTCACGGATCTCAGCCGCCATGAAAACCGTTTTCTCGCCCCTCCACCACCGCCGTACGGTTAAGTCTGAACTCGATGGCGGCATTCTGGTCGACCCCTACGAAAAACCCTCCCGAGCCGAGACCATTCTCGCGCGGGTGATTCATCAGAAGCTGGGCGATGTCATCGAACCCGAAGAATTCGGTCTCGACCCGATACTGCGTATTCACGGCGCCGACTATGTCGACTTTCTCAAACAGTGCTGGGATGAATGGACCGCCGCTGGCAAGCCCGGCGAAGCCATACCCGCCATCTGGGCCGGGCGGGGCATGCGACACCGCGAACCCAAAGACATTGATGGCCGCCTCGGGTATTTCAGCTTTTCAGCCGAGTCTTCCATTACCGAAGGCACCTGGGATGCCGCCTATGCCTCCGCTCAGGTAGCGTTAACGGCTCAGAAGCGCGTCGCAAGCGGCGACCGGGCCGCTTTCGCCCTGTGTCGTCCGCCCGGCCATCATGCCGCCTCCGATATGTACGGCGGCTACTGCTTCTTCAACAACGCCGCCATCTCAGCCCAGGCGTTTTTGGACCAGGGCGCTCGGCGCGTGGCGATTCTTGATGTCGACTTCCATCACGGCAATGGCACTCAAAGCATTTTCTATGACCGCGACGATGTACTGACCATCAGCCTGCACGGTGACCCGGACTTCGCCTTTCCGCATTTCCTCGGTTTCGAAGAGGAAACCGGTGAAGGCGCCGGCGAGGGGTATAATCTGAACATTCCCTACCCGCCCAACACGCCGTTCAGTGTCTGGCAGGAAGGGCTTGAGCGAGCCTGTCGGGAAATTGAACGGTACGCGCCGGATGCCGTCATCGTGGCGCTGGGGGTCGATACCTTCGAAGGCGACCCGATCTCCTTCTTTAAACTGACCTCTGCCGACTACCTGACCATGGGCCAGCGCATCGCCAGCCTGAACCTGCCGACACTGTTCACCATGGAGGGCGGTTACGATGTCGACGCCATCGGCATTAACGCCGTTAATGTGCTGGAAGGGTTTGAATCGAACCAATGAGCTATCAGTACAGACTCGACTTCAAAGTCCGTGATTATGAGTGCGACCTGCAGGGCATCGTCAACAATGCGGTCTACCAGAACTACCTGGAGCATTGCCGGCACGAGTTCCTGCTGGCCCGGGGGGTCGACTTCGCCGCCCTGGCCCGCGAGGGCATCAACCTGGTGGTCGTGCGGGCCGAATTGGATTACACACGCTCTCTCACCAGCCAGGATGAGTTCTACATCGGCCTGAATTTCAGCATGTTGGACAGAATTCGGTTTGTCTTTGAACAAAGTGTGATCCGGCAGTCGGACAATGCCCTCTGCCTGGATGCAAAAATAATCGCAACAGCGTTGAATCAGCGCGGTCGGCCCTCGATACCCGAGGGCCTGATTGCGCAGCTGTCACACCGGCAAGAACAATAATTGTGTCGGTTTATTTTACAAACCGATCTTTCGTTTGTGACACAAGTCACACCCCGCAAGGCTTATACCACTATGGCATAGCCTTTGATCAGCATCATATTGCCCGACATAACTCCCATAGGATGGTGGTATATGATGTCTTCCAAGCAGTACGTGAGCCCTCTAAGCTCCGCTAAGCCCCTATTTAAACCCCTGGCAACCTGTTTGTTGCTAGGCGCGCTCGCTGGCACCACTCAGGCTTACGTCATCACTGATGCCGGTAGCTTCAATGGCACTGACGTTGGCGAAACAGACTCGGTTCTTGCTATCACCGATTCACTCGGCAATTCCAACCCTACGACAGAGACGTCCTGGGTGAATTCGATTCTGAGCAGCTCGCCCGAGCTTCAGTATTCGGTGAAAGACGAGGAAGTCGGCCTGTTCAGCACCGATGGCGATAACGTTTTTGCGTTCTCTCTGAGCGAAGAACCGGCCTATTACCTCATCAAGAATGCTCAATCCTGGGCATTGATGTCCAATACGGCTAGCCTTGACTGGGGCGTCTTCCAATTGGCTGACCTGGAGCCTCTGGTCGATAAGAACGGCAATGGGAAACTGGATGGTTGGGTGATCAGTCATGTCACTCAATTTGCGGTAAGCGTTCCAGAACCTGGCTCAATTGCGCTGGTCGGGCTTGGCCTTGCCGGTTTGATGCTCAGTCGCCGCCGGGCGAAATCGCTCTCCTGATACGCGGTTATTGAGCCAACCTCGGTTTGGCTTAATGGCAGGGGGCTGCTCAGGCCCCTTTTTCGCCGAGTACCAACACCGGTCGTTTCATACCGGAAAACGGCAAATACAGGAAAGACAGCACTTTATTGATCGCCACCAGCCTGGCGATGTAGATTGGCACAACAATACTCACCACGAATGACAACAGCGCGTAATACAACTCATACTGATCACCCCAATGTCGCATCATCGCTTCGAACAGGCTGCGCCCAATGAACATGTGAAAGATCAGGATAAACAGGCTTTTTTGGCCATACATAATCAGCACCCGACTGACTCTATCGGTTTTCAGTAATCCCCAGGACACACACAAGACGATGTATATGCCGCTGAATGCACCGAGCAAGGCAAACACCGGTTCACTTAGTATGCGCTTGTACAACACCAGCTCTGCCTGGGTAAAGTAAGCAACACAAACCAGCACTAGCATTGCAACCGCCATCGCCGGTAGCGCAGGCTTGAACGCTACGGCCTTATCTTTCAAAAAGAACCCCATCGAGAAAAAAGCACTGCTGATCAGCACCAGATCGAGGCTAAAAGGCAGGCCGGGAAACTCAACCGCTCGTCCCAGAATCGAGATCGACTTGTTCCAGAACACATCCATCAGCAGACTGCCCGCCACCAGCAACGTTGCCACAAACGCGACTTTCAGAAGGGTGGGCCAGGTACTGATCCGCGTGAACCGGAATACCAGATAAAGCAGGATATGTAACGCGAACAAATGGGTCAGAAACCACAGGGGCTCCCACTTGGTAATCTGGCCATTGCCATAAAGAACAACCTTTATTTTGTACAGCATGGCTCCCGAGTCTGCCATGAAGAACACAAGCAACACCATCAGCATGGTAATGGCATAAGGTTTTAACAGGGTATCCGCTTTCTTCATCAGAAACGGCCTGAAGCTGACCGCCGTGGTGAAAAAAATGCCCGACAGGAAAAAGAACAGCGGCATCCGGAACAAGGCCATGGCGGCTGAAAACTTAGGGGCAAAGTAAATGAAATTACTGTGCGACAAAGCCACCAGAATGATGGAAATGCCTTTTGCAACATCGATATGCAAGCTGCGCGCTAGATTGTTCATACACATCCCTGGGTGAAGGCAATTGTTAATACCAGTCACCCGGTATTGTGTACTTTCCTGTCAATCAAACCTGATTACATCGCTATACCGCTAATCGGCAATGGCCAACACCTTGTTGCACACCCCAGGCCCATTTCCATCGGTAAACGCTTTATAGATACCACCAGCAGGGCCTCCGCCAGTAAGCTCACTGTCATAGTACAGGATGGCAATTTCATTTTCTGTCTCGTTCAGCGATGTCTGGTATCGCCCTCCGGTTGCTGTACCGAAGGTATCGAAGTACACCGTAATAGCACTGAAAGTGAATTCAGAAGGATTGGTCATCGTTGATGTAAGCAAGCGGGAATTAGAGACTTGGCGATCACCATCAAGGACGTTCAGCGTAACGAATTTCAGGTAGTCACCAATGGCATCAATGGTATAAATCAGCGGGATCGTAGCGCCGCCACCCTCAGGGTGATCAATAGACACGCCACAACTGGTTCGGGAGGTAAAGCCGAGCGCATCCGGATTCAAGACCACCCGGTCGTCTTCACCGTCGCAACTGATGGTGGTGGTGCCATCGTCGTTGTCTGTCCACAGGCAGCTTTGTTGTTCGCACACATATTGGGTCTGGCTTAATTCACTCTCCGACAGGCTGCCGTTATTGTCTGCATCCAGACCGCTGTCAATACGGGTTCCGCCATAGGGACAATTCAGGCCGGGTGCTTCAACATTCAACTTGACCAGGTTTACTAACCCGGGCGTACCATCTGCGCCATCCGTTCCGTCCACACCGTCGGTACCATTTACGCCGTCGGTGCCATCTTCACCATCATCACCGTCCGAGCCATTGGATCCATCGGTACCATTTGTGCCATGACACACTTCCTGAGTGGTCTGCACTTCGTCCTCATCGAGGATGTCGTTTTTGTTGGTGTCGAAACCGAGCTCCAGCAGTACACCACCGCTCGGGCACTGTGCTGAAGACTCAAAGGAGGAGGTACGCAGTGCTGTACCGGGGGACTGGGACTGGTTGTTGACGCTGCCGCTAGAATCGGAGCCTGAGCCGTCTGCACAGCCGGTGGCGAGCAGAACCAGACCACAGGTGGCGAATAAAACAGAGGAAGTCTTGGTGGTTACGCGCTGGACAAGAAACATCAACCGTGAAAAAAATACAGCAGGAAGCATTATCAAATTCCTTTTTGATTCAAACAGTCTACCGGGGCGGTGGTATCGGTGTTTCCAACCACCTGGCCCAGATTCCCTTTTCTGGCCCCGGTTTATACCATCTATTTACACAACTGACCAGCCATCACCCCAAAAAGGAACGATGACTGATTGCCCTACTCGACCGTGACCGACTTGGCGAGGTTACGGGGCTGGTCGACATCGGTACCCTTGATGATGGCAACGTAATAGCTCAACAACTGCAGTGGCACGGTATAGAGAACTGGCGCCAGTATGTCATCGATCGGTTCCAGTTCGATCAGCTTAAGCCCTTCACCCGCGGTAAAATGCGCGCCCTTGTCAGCGAACACATAGAGCTGGCCGCCCCGGGCGCGTACTTCTTCCATGTTGCTGTGCAGTTTTTCCAGCAGGTCGTTATTCGGCGCGACCACGATCACCGGCATGTCACTGTCGATCAGTGCCAGCGGGCCATGTTTCAATTCGCCAGCGGCATAGGCTTCGGCGTGTATGTAGCTGATCTCTTTCAGCTTCAACGCACCTTCCATCGCAATCGGGTACTGAGTGCTGCGGCCCAGAAACAGCGCATGGTGTTTGTCGGCAAAGTCTTCGGCGAGGTCTTCAATGGTTTCCGCCAGGGTCAGCGCCTGCTTCATTTGAGCGGGCAAGCCGCGCAAGCCCTGAACGATTCGGCCAATTGTGGCCTGGTCGACGCCGCGGTGCTTGGCGACACTCAGCACCAGCAACATCAGGCCAATCAACTGAACAGTGAAGGCTTTGGTGGAGGCGACGCCAATTTCAGCACCAGCCCGCATCATGTACGCCAGGTCCGACTCGCGCACCAGCGATGAGCCTGGCACATTGCAGATGGCCAGTGTAGCGGTGTAACCCAGGTCTTTTGCCAACCGCAACGCGGCCAGGGTGTCGGCGGTTTCGCCCGACTGGGAAATGGTGACAAACAAAGCATTCTTCGCGACCACTGATTTGCGATACCGAAACTCAGAGGCGATCTCAACCTGACACGGCACACCCGCCACTTCTTCAAACCAGTAACGCGCCACCAGGCCAGCGTGATAGGACGTACCGCAGGCGACGATCTGAACGTTTTCAACGCCAGCGAGAATGTCGTTGGATCCCGCGCCAAAGGCTTCGGTGACCACGTCGGTATCGGTAATGCGGCCTTCCAGGGTGTTGTTAATGGCGTCGGGCTGTTCATGAATTTCTTTCAGCATGAAATGCTTGAACGGACCCTTGTCGCCGGCATCGTGCGTGATGTCGCTGGTTTGGCTGGCGCGCTCGACGACTTGGTCGTCTGCATCCACAATGTGCACGCTGCGCCGGGTAATTTCGGCAACGTCGCCTTCTTCCAGGAAAATAAATTGCTGCGTAACCGGCAGCAAGGCCAGTTGGTCGGACGCAATGAAGTTTTCACCAATGCCAAGACCAATCACCAGCGGTGAGCCAGAGCGCGCGACGATCAGCCGGGAAGGATCGCGCCGGTCCATCACCACCGTGCCATAGGCACCCACCAATTGTTTGCGCGCGCGCTGCACCGCCTGCAACAGGGAGTCAGCAGTGCGCAGTTCTTTTTCGATCAGGTGGGCGATGACTTCGGTATCGGTTTCCGAGGCAAAGGCAAACCCTTCCTGCTCCAGTTCACGGCGCAAGCGGGCGTGGTTTTCAATAATGCCGTTGTGCACCACAGCCACGTTGTCACCCGACACGTGCGGGTGAGCGTTACGCTCGTTTGGCTGGCCGTGCGTAGCCCAGCGGGTGTGGGCGATACCGGTACCACCGGAAAGCGGCGACTCATCCAGCGCCGCAGCCAGTTCACTGACCTTACCGACGCGACGCACACGGTGCATCTGTTCGTCGTTGATGATGGCCACGCCGGCCGAGTCATAGCCCCGGTATTCGAGACGACGCAAACCTTCGACCAGAATTTCTGCCACATCCCGTTGTGCTACTGCGCCTACAATGCCACACATAGTTTTGCTCCTTGTGATTCGCCGCCCTTCATTCCGGGGCCGCCATGAATCGATTATGAGTGCCACGGGCAAGCACGTTGGCCGCCCGGGCTGATTTCAAATTGAGTCGGTCTCTTTGCTCTTACCAACCTGTCGAGTCTTACTGCGGCTGCTTGGCCGGACGCGTCCAGCCTTTTACCGTCACCTGGCGGGCCCGGCCAACTGTCAGTTGATCGGCCGGTGCAGTTTTGGTCAGTACCGACCCGGCCCCCACAAAAGCACCCGCTTCGATGGTAACCGGTGCAACCAGCGTGCTGTTGGAGCCAACAAACGCACCAGCGCCAATGTCGGTTACGAACTTGTTCACGCCGTCGTAATTACAGGTAATGGTGCCAGCGCCAATGTTTGCCGCGTCACCAATTATCGCGTCACCGATGTAACTGAGGTGGTTCACCTTGCTGCCAGCACCGAGCCGGGCTTTTTTGGTTTCGACAAAATTACCGACCTTAGCGCCTTCATCCAGTTCGGTCCCCGGGCGAAGCCGGGCAAACGGGCCGACCGTTGCGCCGGCGCCCAGTTGGGCGCCATCGATCAGAGTATTGGCCTCAACCACAACGTCGTCGCCAAGCCGGGCATTGCGAATCACGCAGTTCGGCCCGATGCGCACACCAGCACCCAGTTCGACCTCGCCTTCAAACACGACGTTAACGTCGATCAGGCAATCCTGACCGACCCGAACGGTGCCGCGAATGTCTACCCGTGCCGGGTCCATCAGGGTTGCGCCTTCAGCCATCAGGGCATTGGCCGCTCGCTGCTGATACCAGCGCTCCAGCACCGCCAGTTGCTGCCGGTTATTCACTCCCAGCGTTTCTTCCACGTCGGTTGGCTGAACGGCCTGAACCGCAACCCCCTCGCTCGCCGCCATGCTGATCAAATCAGTCAGGTAGTACTCACCCTGGGCATTGTTGTTCTGTAGCCGGGGCAGCCAGGCATGAAGCATCCACGCAGGTACCGCCATAATGCCGCTGTTGACTTCATTGATGGCCAATTGCTCGGAAGAGGCATCTTTATGTTCAACAATGGACATCACCTGCCCACTTGCATCGCGTACGATGCGACCGTAGCCCGCCGGATCATCCAGTTGCACGGTCAGAAGCCCCATGGTGTGTTCGGATACTTGCTCAATGAGGGTTTTCAGGGTTTCTGCACGGGTTAGCGGTACATCGCCATACAACACCAGCACAGCGCCAGTCTCCGGCACGCCTGGCATCGCCTGGGCTACCGCATGGCCGGTTCCGAGTTGCTCCGCCTGCAGCCAGAACCGGGCAGCCGTGTCACTGAATTCCTGCCGAACCTGGTCCGCGCCGTGGCCAACCACCAGATGAATGTCACTGCTGAATTGACATGCGGTCTGATAAACGTGGCGAGCCATGGGCACTCCGGCAACCCGGTGCAGCACCTTGGGCAGCCGGGATTTCATCCTTGAGCCCTGACCCGCTGCCAAAATAACGACACTGACATCCATTTCTTTCTCCTGTTACCCAATCATGAACGATTCGCTGCATTCTAGCGCCAAGTCTTCAGGTCGCAAGTGAGCAATTGTCAGGATTTTCCTGACAGGCCACTAAGACCGAAACCAGGCTGCACGCCAGCCTGGTACCGACACCCGCACCGCGCATCTATTGACCACGAAATGCGTTCCAAAGCAGGTTTTATAGCCGCCGAATGGCAATGCGACGCCGTCAGTTTTCCGTCAGGCGGTATTAGTTCCCCGAATAACGTGAACTGGTTCCGAAAAGATCATCGATTACGTCAAATTACTCACGGAAAAGCCTCGAAAACGCGCCATTTTTGTTACCGATGTCGGTACTTTTGTCAGCTTTATGCAGCTTATGAACTCCATCACAGGCAGGGCCATCGAGTCTCCGTATAGTGCTCTCACTTCAACCTTCTTACTGCTCTACTTCAGAGGCTCTAACCCAATGACGGCACGACTACTGATTATCTGCACCACCTTGCTGGCGCTGTATGGTTGCCAGATTGAACCCGCTGAATTTGGTTCGGCCAATACCACCAGCAACGGAAGTTCAAGTGGCGGCAATGACGGTACTGAGGGTGGCAATGGTAACGACTCACAGGCCCGCGCCCTGACACTGTACTGGTCAGCGCCAGTCGAGCGACTGAACGGAGAGCCTATGGATTTCACCGACATCGGTGGCTACGAAATTCGCTACCGCGCCATGAATTCAGACGACTACACCAACGTCGTGATCGACAACCCCGCGGTTGAGCAATACTCATTCGATGCGCTGACCAACGTGAACGACCTGGTTTTCGAAGTGGCCGTCTTTGATTCCAACGGCATATACAGCGAGTTCGTCGTTGCCCAGGGCAGCTAAGCCATTCTGCTTTCGGGGAATGACCCGATTTAAAAGGCATTAATTAAAATCAGGACCAGGGATCTGGTCACCTACACTCATCAACCCCCCCACCTACACGCTTTGACCCTGTTTTACCCCACAGCTCATTCACGACCCAAGATCCGCCTGTGTGTCGGTATTCTTAACAAACCTGCACTCGACCGATGTCGTTTATTCATGGTGTCTATTCGAATGCGCTTATTTACAGTCGCGGGATTGCGCCGGCTGCAAAACATGATTGTCCCCATACAATAAGCCCTGGAGACAACTGAGCGGTCAATGGGAGCCTCTGCTCAGGGCGTAAACCACCCTGCTTTCTTGCCCAAAATTTACCGTCACCACCGGTCTGGCACGATAATCGCTAAAGGTCTGTCATCACGTCGCTGCGAGGCGACCATGACCGGGCGTGGCCGTTTTCCTGCTGCGCTGTAAGAGCACTGAATCGTTTTCAGTCGGTCTTGTCTCAGGGAATGAATATGCGTAAATCAACGATCTCACTTGCGGTTGTCATATCCTCTCTGGTTGCCGCCTCCAGCGCTCAGGCTGCCATTATCTATTCCAACGTCAGCTATGGCTCGGTGCAAGCGACCCAGGCCGAAGCCGACTATCTCAGCAGCCTGGCCAGTTACCAGCAGGAAACCTTCGATAATCCGGGCACGATATCCGCCACCGGGGCAACTTCTCTGGGCGCCGTGCAAACGGGCAACCAGCAGAGCAGCTGGGTAATGGCCTCTGAACAGTTCAGCACTGCGGTAGGTACCTTCACCATGGTGAAATCAGACGGCGCTGCCAACAGCAGCGACGTGCGCCCCGACTTGCTGATGATTGAAAACAGCAGCACCGGTGAGTTCGGACGCTCCCCATCACACGCAACCAACTGGCTCGACAGCAACGATGCCGACATCGTCAGTTGGGATATCTCAGGTGTCGGCTTTTTTGACAGCCTCGGTTTCTACCTGTCGGACGTCAACGATCAGGGCGCGTCGCTCAAACTGGTGTTCGATGACGGTACCGAGCACACAACTCAGTTGAACAGTTCGCTCAGTAATGGCAACCTGATGTACGTTTCCTTGATGGCCGATGTCGCGATCAGCAGCGCTTCATTGCTGTTCGACAACGGAACCAACAAGAACGATGGCTGGGGAATCGATACCATCACCGTCGGCTCGCTTCCGGTACCGGAGCCAGCCACGCTGGCGTTGTTGAGCCTTGGCCTGATTGGTGTCGGAGCAGCGCGTCGTCGCCTTCGCCACCAATAACGGGGTTTGACGTTACGGTCTGAACAAGACCGGCGCTTAACCAGTTTCAGGTATTCATCCTGTTCAGAGCTGGCGCAGCCGTGTGGCGCGTCAGCCCTCCTCCGGAAGCATTAATGGCAGTTATCGACACAGTGAAACACCTTGTACTGAGCCGATGGTCCGGTGTATTCCACCTGGGCTTGTTCGCGTTGCTATTATCGCTTGCCGGCTGCATGTCGCCCCAAGGCTTTAGCCAGGGAGATGTCATGTTGTACTGGGAAACCCCGCAAGAACGCATCAATGGTGACACGCTTCCGCCAGAAGAACTCGGTGGCTATGAAATTCGGTACCGCCAGGCCAACGATAACCGCTTTACCGTCGTGCTGATTCGCGACAACGACACCGACCAGTATTTGCTGAAAGACGTCAGAAACCCCGAATCGGCCATTATTGAAGTCGCCGCATTCGACCACGAAGGTATTTACAGCAACTGGGTGAGGGCCCGCTGAGAAGTGTGATTGCTCGCCCTGCTCGCGCCTCCCTTTCTCATAGCTGCTTCAAATTGTAAAGTTTTTCGTCTACCCGCCTGACCCGGACCCGACTTAGCGCTATACTGTTGAGCAATTCAAGGATGAACAGTGTTCTGTCAAGAACCGCTCAGGGAATGCCATAACGGACTATGAACTACCTCTCGGTCACCTATACGGTCATCAGCACGGCCACTCTCATGACGGCCTGTTTGCTCATGGCTATGGCCTATCGATCTCGCACCCAGCGCTGGCAATGGTCACTGACGCTCGGCGTTTCGGCGCAGCTTGTCTGGTTGCTCGCGATGCTGGGCAGCTATTCCTTTACCACCAATGCCACACCCTGGTTATTATCGGCCGAAGTGCTCCGTTTCGCGGGATGGTTTGCCGCCATGAGCTGGCTGCTGCAGCGACACGCCCAGTGGTCACAGTGGCCGCGTGCCACGCTCGGCCTTGCCCTGATATTTGTCGCGCTGGTCGCTGCGGCATTGCTGGTGATCTGGCTGTTCATCGGCGCCACCTGGCTGACTGCGTCGCTGTATATCGCTATGGCCATTTCGATAGTGATCATGACGGAACAGACAGTGCGCAACGTTCGGCCGCACCGTTTAATCAAACTGCTTGCGGTATGTCTATCCCTCTCCCTGGCCGCCGATGTGATGGTGTATGGTCAGCAACTGTTCACTGGCACCATCTCAACACTGGCGTGGCAAACACGCACCGCCGCCGCCTGGTTACTGGCGGTGGTATTGCTGATCGGCACCCTGCTGTTTCGGGACTATCAAAACCACCGGCCGCAACTGCAATTGTCGCGCCCGGTGTTTTTCTATTCCGCTTCTGTTGTGTTCACGCTGGGGTTCATGGCACTGGCAGCCCTTGGCGGGTCTTACGTTAAAATACTGGGCGGGTTCTGGAGCGGTTATATCTACACCCTCTTTACGCTCGTCGTACTCTTGCTGGCCGCCGCGTTGTTTATTTCCAAAGAGTTGAGACAGCGCTTCGAAGTCATGGCCAGCAAGCACTTTTTCAACCAGAAATACGATTACCGGCAAGAGTGGCTAACCCTCATCCGCCGACTTTCAGAGCTCGACCCCTCGCACCGACATTACCACCAACAGCTGTTGTCGGTGATCTGCACGGCGGTAAAGTCGAACGCAGGTGCCTTGTGGATCAACACAGGTCCATCGCTGTCTTTCAAAGCCTCGACCATGAGGCGGGAATCACTGCCCCGGGAACTCTCTCTGGGCGAGCCTTTTGTTCGTACCATGGTCAAACACGCCTGGATCTTCGTACCCCATACCGATAACCCCAGCCTGGCCATGTACAACGACACCCTGCCAGACTGGGTGCGGGAAGACTCGCGCATCTGGATAATGGCACCGCTGCTGAACCAGATGAAGATGACCGGGTTTGTGGTTCTGGAACAGCCCATCGCCGCCCCCAACATTACGTTTGAAGACCTGGATCTGCTGACCAACGTCTGCACCCAGATCGCCAGTCACATTCGTTTGCACGAGCAGGAAAAGCTGATCAGTGAAGGCCAGCAAATGGAAACCTACCACCGGCTGTCGGCGTTCATCATGCACGATGTGAACAACGTAGTGGCGCAGCTCGATTTGCTGCACCGCAACGCCGAACGTCATAAATCCAATCCGGCCTTCATTGACGACATGATCAAGACCGTAGCCAGTTCAGTACGACGCATGCAAGGTCTGATGTCAAAGTTCAACCCGACCGGAAAAGAAGACCGCCGCCAATTGCAGGTTTATGAATTGCTGCGCGAGCTGGTCAGCGAATGCAGCGACCGGGACCCGAAACCCGAGCTGCTGACTGAAGAAGACTTTTCCATCGATGCCGACCGGCAGAAGTTCATGCTGGCGATCAAAAACCTGATTCGCAACGCCCAGGATGCCACCCTGCCCGAAGGCCGCATTACCTTGTCCGTCGGGTTGTCGCCGACCGGTGCCCCCATGCTCAGCATTAAAGACACCGGTACCGGCATGCCATTGGAGTTTATTCAGGATCATCTGTTCAAACCCTTCAGCACCACCAAAACCGATACCGGGGTAGGCATTGGCGCTTACCTGACCAAAACCTACCTTGAACATATTGGCGCCCACGTGCGTGTTAACAGTGAACCGTTTCAGGGTACCGAATTTGCCATTGTGTTCAGTGCCAATGGCCAGTAAACCAGGAGGAGAGCCCATGGAAGCGCTCGATCGAACCATACTAATTGTAGAAGACGATGAAGGCTTGCAAAGCCAGCTGAAATGGCACTTCGATGATTTCGAGTCGACTCTGATTACCGCTAAAGACAGAACCGAAGCCCTCAATGCCGTGCGCATGTACAACCCCAGTATCATCATTCAGGACCTGGGCTTGCCGCCGGATGACGAAGGCGTCAGTGAAGGTTTTGCCTGCATACGCGACATTCTCACCATTGCGCCAGACAGCAAAATTATTGTGATGACCGGAAAAAACGATCACAAGAACGCGCTCGATTCCATCGCCGCCGGTGCGTTCGACTTTTATTTGAAACCGGTCGACCCAGAACGGCTTAGCCTGGTGGTAGATCAGGCCTTTCGCATTGCCCGTCTGGAACATGAAAACCGTACTCAACAAGCCTTCTTCGAGCCCATTGCTGGCCTGGTAACGGCCGATGCGACCATGAAGCGCGTTTGCCGCATGGCAGAGAAAATTGCCCAGTCTCCGGTGACCTCAACCCTGCTCGGCGAAAGTGGCACCGGCAAAGAAGTACTGGCGCGTGCCATTCACACCATGAGCGACCGCAAAGAGCGCCCTTTTGTTGCCATCAATTGCGCAGCGGTGCCAGAAAACCTGATCGAAAGTGAATTGTTTGGCTACGAAAAAGGCGCCTTTACCGGTGCGGGAAAAACCACCGAGGGCCGTATTGAACAGGCCAACAGCGGCACCCTGTTCCTTGATGAAATTGGCGACATGCCATTGCCACTGCAGGCCAAACTGTTGCGCTTTCTGCAGGAGCGCGTGATTGAGCGGGTCGGTGGACGCAAGGCCATTAGCATTGATGCCCGGGTAATCTGCGCAACCAACAAAGACCTGAAAACCATGGTAACCAACGGCGAGTTCCGGGAAGACCTGTATTACCGGATTTGCGAAATCGTTGTAGAGATTCCGCCCTTGCGCAGCCGCGGAACCGACGCACGCTTGCTGGCCAATTTCTTCCTGCAAAAATACAGTCGGTCAATGAAGCAGCGCAGCCTGCGCTTTTCCGACGATGCCCTGGCCGGCATTGACGCCTACGAATGGCCTGGAAATATTCGGGAAGTTGAAAACAAGGTCAAACGCGCGGTAGTACTGGCCGACAACCATATTCTAAACGCAGAAGACCTCGATCTGAAAAGCGACGGTGACGGCGTGCTGAACCTGAACCTGCGAAAGATTCGCCAGTCAGCAGAAGTGGAAGCCATTGAGCAGGCGCTGGCACTGAGTGAATACAATGTCTCGATGGCCGCTAAAATGCTGGGCATTACCCGCCCAACACTCTACGACCTGATCCGGAAATATTCTCTGAACACCGACAAGAAAACAGAGGAAGATTCGCTGTGAATACCGCGACACCGATTTACTCCAGCGCATCCATTTGTCATCAAACCAAGGACAGCCAACCCATGAACAGGATTTCCCAGTTTGAAAACCCGACAGCACCAGCGGCGATACACCGGCCCCTATGGTGGATTGCCGGCTTCACCATTGCCCTGCTGGTGGCCGGTTGCAACGACACTCCCGGCAACGAAGTCAGCAGCACTCATGTGCAGCGCAGCCAGTCCTATGAAGAACAGGGACAATACCGTGCGGCGATGATTGAACAACGCAACGCCATACAGGCCAACCCGGGCGACCTTGAACAGACCCATCGCTACGCCCGATTACTGCTGACCATTGGCAGCCCAAGCAGCGCCCAGACGCTGCTGGAATCGGTCAGCGACCGACACACCGATGATTCCAGGCAGTTACTGGCACAGGCGTATTTGAAGCAGGGTAAGTTTGTTTCAGCAGAAGCCGTGCTGGCCAGCGTGGAAGCACCCGATGAAAACCCGGCAATCCAGGGCCGGCTTCTGGCGCTAGTCGATTTCCAGAATGGCCGCACTCAAACGGCCGTGCAACGACTTACCCAATTGCATGCAGACTTCCCGGATAATTCCGACATAACGCTCGACCTGATCACCACCCTGACCGATACCGGCCGATACCAGCAGGCCAACGCCCTGATCGATCAGTTACCTGAAGCCCAGAAAGGCCTGCCCGAGGTTAATTACCTGGCGGCACGGGTGGATTATCAGAGCAACCAACTGACTCAGGCTGAGGCGCACCTCACGCAGGCGCTGATCGACCTGCCATCCACCGACATGATGCTTCAGGAGCGGATACAGGTGCTGGAACTGCTGTCGTCGGTGCTGACAGAACTGGGCCGCCCGGTAGAGGCGACGGCCTACAACAACATCGTGCGCGAGGCGAACCCCGAAGCCTATTCCGCCCAGCAGCAATATCGGGAGGCCATTACCGCCGCCAGCCGGGGCGATGTGCTGAGCGCCAAAAACGCCTTTCAGGATATTCTGAACCAGTTCCCGGCAAACCGGAACGCCGGCATGATGCTGGGCCTGCTGACCCTTCAGGACGGCGAAGTGACCGACGGCGAACAACTGCTCTCAGAGCACCTAGACCCTGAAACCGCACCGGCAACCTTTGTGCAAGCCGCGGCGCTGGCACAGGTCGAACTCGGCCGCAGCCAGGAAGCACTGGATGTACTCAGCACCGCCTTACTGGCCCGCCCCGACGATGCCGATCTGCTGGCGTTATACGGTGCCCTGCTGTTGCGCGACGGCCGCAGCCAACTGGGCATTCAGACGCTGAGCAAAGCGCTGGAACTGGAGCCAGACCGCACCCGCCTGATGCTGATGCTGGCGCAATACTACGCCGACCGCGATCAGCCCCAGCTCGCCCTGGGCCACCTGCGCAAGGCCTACTCCATCAACGCCGCCGACTGGCTGACCACGCAGTTCTATGTGACCACCCTGGTGGCTGAAGATGAAATGGAAGAAGCCCAACGCATAGCCGGTGAACTCACCGAAGCATTTCCGGAAGAGCCGAATCCTTACTGGATCAGCAGCATGCTCGACTATCGCGCGGGCAACGCCAGCCGGGCCCTGGTGCAAATGACCTCACTGCTGGAAGACCACCCCGAATTCACTGAAGCCTACCCGGCCACCGCACAACTGATGCGCCAGCAAGGCCAGACGCTGGCCGCAACCGACTTGCTGATGCGCGGCTATCAGGCCATACCCGAACGGCCCGACTTACTGGAAGCCGCGCTGCAATGGCGTACCGATGCCACCTCGGCTACCGATACTCTGGCCTGGCTGAGGGAACAAGCCGCCGCCAGCCCACAAGACGTTGCACTGGAACTGAACTCGGTTGCCATGAACCGGTTGCTGACGTTGGCCGAATGGGGCCAGGCAGGTGAACTGGCGAGCCAGTATCAGGATTCAGAACAGCCGCGAGCGCGTGCCATGACCGGCCTGTATTTCCGGGCCCGGGCGCAACAAGCGGCCAGCCTGGGCAACTGGGCCGATGCCAACCGCTGGATCGAACAAGCCGAGCAGCGCCAGCCAAACGACTTGCCAACGCAGTTTCTTGCTGCCCAAATCGACAACAGCCAGGGCGATAGTCAAGAAGCCCTGGCCCGACTCGACACCTTGCTGGCAAGCCGACCAGATAATCTCGATATAGTCGCGCAGAAAACCCGGCTGATAGCCGCCAACAATAATCGCTCCGGTGCACTCGACTTTGTACGCCCCTATTGGACCCGCTCACCCAGCCGCGAGCTGGCCGCCATCTATACAGCACTGATCAGTGATCTGGAACCGGACCGCCTGGTCGTTGCACTTGAGCAATGGCACCAGGTCGACCCCAATGCAGCCGCCCCCTGGTTCATGAAAGGAAACTATTATTTGAATCAGCAGGCCAATGCCGAGGCCATCAGCGCCTACCGCGAAACCGTTCGGCGGGATTCAAGCCACGTGGCAGCATTGAACAACCTGGCCTGGCTGCTGCGCGAGGACAGCCCGACGGAAGCACTAGACCTTGCCGCCCGGGCTGCAGACATCGCCCCTGAAAACCCAGGCATTCTGGATACCTATGGCTGGTTACTGCACCTGAACGGGGAACATCAGCAAGCGGTTACTGTACTGACGCGGGCGCGTCAGTTGGCACCGAACAATGCCGACATTGAACAACACCTTCAGGAAGCCGAGGCGAGGAACGCCGCGCCGGCCTGAAGTCGGCCAGCGCTGTCCGGGCTGGTCAGTCCAACGCCCGGGACAGCGTGTTTATGATGCGCTCGATAACTGGCCGGTTGATACCCACATGAACCGGCAAAGTAATCAGCCTGTCGGCAAATTGCCGGGCATTGGGAACCCGTGAACTGTCGAAGCGCCCTTCCAAACCGTCGATGTCTGGCAACGCATGCCGGTACATGGCCGTAGCGCCCAGCCCTGCCTGGGTCAGCGAAGCCAGTGCGGCATCCCGCTGTTCACGGTTCGCCAGTAACACCGGGTAACGCAACAAACGCCCCCGGTTAGCGGTGTGCCTGCCCTGGGTTGTCAGCCCTGGCACCTGAACCGCACTGATGGCAGTGAAAGCTTCATCGAAACAGGTTTCCCGCCAGGTATCGAACTGCTGGTAACGCTCAACGTTCGCCGCAAGAACACCCTTCGGTTGCGGATCCATTGCCATCAACCTCTCCAGAGCGTGATAACGCGTCTGTCCCAAAGACAAACCCGGGAGCCTGGTCACCGGACCGTACAAAGCCGGGTGCAATAAAGCGTTATAAAGCCGGGCCTTTATCGGCCAGCGCTTGTCGGTAACGGGCGCCAATACGTCCATCGGTACAGGCTGAACCCGGGCAGCAACCAGGCCACCGCCCAGTAGCCCGATGGCTTTGCCACGGCCAAACGAAAAGGTGAGGTAATCGGCCTCGGTTGTTGCGGGCCGATCCGGCTCAGGAAACCACTGAGCGTTGTCTTCAATAATGGCGATTGACGAGGCTTCGGGCAGCAGCGCCCGAATAGCGCTCACGTTGGCCGCCAGCCCCAAGAAGTTGACCGCCAGTATTGCCAGAGTGCTTTCATTGACCGTGGCCAACAGAGCGGCGGCATCGTATTCACTGGTGCCTTCGGCCAGATCAACCAACCGGGGGGTGTAACCCGCGTAATCGGCGGCGGCGACCAAATCGGGACAGCCGTAGGCCGGTATCAATACTTCCGGGTGTGCAACCTCGGGGTGCCGCAACCGATGCTGACACAAACACCACGCCAGTGCCGCGGTACCCGACTGCAACCAGACCAGATGATGAGCGGGAAAGAGACTGGCAACATCCAAACCAGACGACCGCAACACAACCGGGTTGCCGGCGGGCGGATACACGGCCCAGCTCATCGGGCCGATGGCTTCCAGGTGGTCATGCGCGTGCCTTTGAAGTACTGAATGGCGGAATCAGCCAGGGCCAGGTTCACCTGAACAAAGAAGTAAACCAGCCGCACAGCGCCGTTTTCTCGCCCACCACGACCCCAATGCCCCCAGGCTGCGATGCCATAAAACACCGCCTGCGCCACCAGGGCCAGAGTGTATATCCAGCCATCATTCGCCAGCACCAGGGTGACAATGAGTAACGCCAGCAAAAACCATGGCACGCCCCAACGCATCAGCTTGTGGCTGAAAACCTGGAATGAAAACAAACCAAACCGAACAGGGTTCAATACATCCGGGTGGCGGGCCAACCCCGTCATGCCCCGCAACACGGTCCGAACTTTGCGGGCGTACTCACGGGAGGCATCTTTCAAATCTTCATAGTAGCCAAGGACATCAGGAGCGGTAACCGAGCGCAGCCCCAGGCGGGCACAGTTCAAGGCGGTGTTGAAATCACTCGGTGAATGGATATCCCACTGTTGGCACACCTCTGCCCGGGCGGCAAAAAACGAACCGCTCAGGCCTACCAGGCCGCCCAGTTGACTCTCCTGCTGGCGCAACCACATTTCATACTTAACGTAGGCGCCCTCGCCCGCCACTTTGCCATCTTTACTGATAAAGCGGTCTTCACTGGAGACGGCGCCTACTCTGGCATCGGCAAAATACAGGCTCAGGTTTTGCAAAGCTTCCGGGTCCATTTGGGTGGCGACATCCGAAAACACCAGCACCTCACCCTTCGCCGCCTGAATCGCCGCTAGCTGGGCGTTCTCCTTGCCCAGCCGCTGTTCAGCCCGCACCAGGCGGATGCCCTGGTCGGCGTAGCTTTTTACCAGTTCATCGGTACCGTCGTCACTGCAATCGGAAGCGACAATGAGCTCCAGCCGATCGGCCGGGTAATCCAGCGCTAGAACGTTCTGAATTTTCTGTTCGATGCGGTGTTTTTCATTGTAAACGGTGACGACAAGACTCAGAAAAGGCGGTTTGCCGGCATGGCTGTCTGGTGGTGCTATGGCTTCAGGGCGGGTAATGGCGCGCAGCACGATCAGCGCTAGCGGATAGAGAAAATAGCTGTAAACGGCGCAGACCGACAGAAGCCAGAACAGGGCAGGTAACATGGTCAACTCCTTGGACCAGGGTGGTAACGATTAGCCATAAAGACCGGGAAAGGCGCTTTAAACACAGCCTTCCCTGATGCATAATGCACCACAGTATAACCAACACGGATGTTGAGTACATGTCGATTTCCCGATCCACAGAAAAGATCCGGGTCCTGCATATTGTTTCAGGAGACCTTTGGGCGGGCGCCGAAGCCCAGGCCTATGCCCTGATCAAACAACTCAGTAAAGACTGCACCGTAGCTGCCGTTCTGATGAACGAAGGCGAACTCGCCTCCCGCCTTCGCGCTATCGACATCCCCGTTACCGTATTAGACGAGACACGCTGCTCTGCCTGGCAACTGTTCCAGGGCATTCGCCGGGCCATAAAGGCATTTAAGCCAACCGTCATTCACACCCACCGCCAAAAAGAGAACATTCTCGGCAGCCTGGCCAACCTGACCACCCTGCGCGCCCGCTGTGTGCGCACCGTACACGGCGCCAGCGAATTCAATGGCGGCCTGAAAACAGGCATTCAGCGCTGGATAGACCACGCCTGCGGCCGCTGGCTGCAAGACGGCGTTATCGTCGTTTCCCGGGAACTGATGGACAAGCTAAAAAGCCAATACGGTGCACAACGCCTCTATTGCGTGCCCAACGGCGTCGACCTCGAAGAGCTGACCGAACAGGCCAACGCCGGCACCGACCTGGTGTTTGAACCCGGCTGCATCCACATCGCCATCATCGGCCGCCTGGTACCGGTAAAACGAGTAGACCTGTTCCTGGAAGCCGCCCGGCTTGTTCTGGACCAATCAAACCAATACCGCTTTCACATCGTTGGAAATGGCCCGTTAGAGGCCACACTTAAAGCCCAGGCCAGCTCACTGAACCTGGCCGAACCTCAAGTTCAATTCCATGGCCACCGAAACGACATTCCCGCGATTATTCAGGCGTGCGATGCCGTTGTGTTGTGTTCAGACCATGAAGGCATGCCGATGGTTGCGCTGGAGACGCTGGCGCTTTCGAAACTGTTGATTTCAACCGATACCGTGCGGCTCTTCCATAATGGTATAGACCCTGGCTTCGATCCTGCTCCCCAATCGCCAGCTGGACTATCCAGCGCGCTTCTAAGCCTGCAGGGCAATCCATCGACTTCAAAAAACACAACCGCGTCTCGGTTTAGCCTTACGAGCATTCAATGCGCACAAAAAACACTGGGTATTTACAGCTATGAGTAACACACCTACGCTCAGCGTTATTCCCTGGTCCCGCAGGAAATTCGATTCTCTCGCCGTAGAGATTTCTCAACTCGTTCACTGTGAAGTCAAACGATCAACTAGAATGACCCGGCTTTGGACAATAACACCATGAGTAGTTTTTCTAGCCTATTTAAATCACATGGACGCACTATATCAACGCCGTTTACTGTCTCCATGTGCTCTGAAAATTTAGAAAACAATTATACCTACGAAGGACCGTTATGATCTTTTACAAAGCACTGTTTAGGTTGACCGGGCAAGAAAACCGGATGAGATTAGTTCTTTTACAATTTATTTTTCTGGTTACAGCACTCTTTCAAGTGGCAGGTATCGCATCGATCGCTCCCTTCATAACAATGGTCAGCAACCCCGAGTCAATACAAACCAGCGCTCTACTATCTTTCTTATACTCAGCATATCCTTTTGAGTCTACTACTCATTTCATGATTATCTATGCACTCGGTGTAGTATTACTATTAATAGCAAGTAACGGCATCTCGTCATACAGTCTATGGAAGCTTTTTCAGGTATCCATGAAATTAGGTGCCCATGTTCAACGAACCGTCTACAATAGCTACCTACGAAACGACTACACCTTTTTTGCCATGAACAATAGCAGCCGGTTAATCTCTCAAATCACTCAAGAGATACCTAGAATGGTTTATATGGTGGTTCAACCATTACTCACCCTGGTATCACAACTGTTCATAGCCACACTGATAATATTAGGTTTGTTAATTATAGATATTGAGATCGCATTGATTGCCACCTCAATCGTGGTGATCGTATACTTCCTTATTTTCAAAATTATTCGAGCAAAAGTAGTAGATTATGGCCGCCTTATAACTATTCTAAATCGAAATAAATTAAAGTACTTAGATGAAAGCATTGCTGGTGTAAAAGAAGTAAAACTTAAAGGAAATGAAGAGTATTACAAATTAGCATTAGACAGCGTAACACGGCGTGGCCTTTCTGCCTCAGCCTATATTTCACTTGCTGGTGACTTACCAAGATTTGTTGTGGAAACAGTCGTATTCTCGTCAATCCTAGGCTTATCAATATACATTCTTTTGACTTCGGGGACTGCTAGTGACGCATTAAGTATCATCAGCTTGTATGCTATGGCAGGGTACAAGCTCCTTCCTGCAGCTCAAGCAATATACAAAGCTTACTCACAAATAAAGGCCAATGGGTCTGTGGTACTAGAAATTGATGAAGAAATCGAGAGGAGTAAGAGACACATCAGTTTGCTCAAGAACCTGGGAGACTGCGCCGCACCAGATGGTGATGTTAGTTTCGAAAAGGTTACTTTCCACTACCCCGAGTCAACTGAACCTGCGTTAAGCGACTGTAGCTTTACCATTAAGTCTAACGAAATTACAGCATTTGTTGGATCATCCGGTGCAGGAAAAAGTACTGCCATTGATATATTGCTTGGATTAATGCTTCCAGAGCAAGGTAAAGTATTGGTTGGTAACACTCCGCTGGATCAGAGTAACATAAAAGCGTGGCGACAGAAGATTGGATATGTAGCGCAGGATATTTTCATACTTGATGCATCCTTCAAAGAAAATATAGCTTTCGGTGTTGCTGAGGATGATGTGGATTTTGATAGACTCGTGCAGGTTGCTAAGATGGCCAACATCTATGAATTCGTTTGCCAGTGTGAAGGGCGATTTGATTTCAGGCTGGGGGAACGAGGAGCTCGCTTAAGTGGCGGCCAGAAGCAAAGAGTCGGTATTGCTCGAGCACTTTACAAAGACCCTGCTATTTTGGTATTTGATGAGGCTACCAGTGCTCTCGATAATGTTACCGAAAGATTAATAATGAATGACATACTAGATTTAGCTAAAACAAGAACTATTGTAATGATCGCGCATCGCCTTTCTACCGTTGAGAAAGCAGACAATATCCTCGTTTTTAGTAGCGGCAGGGTAAAAGCTTCCGGGAGATACTACCAGTTAGTATCTAAGTCTGAAGACTTTCAATTGCTCATTAAAGCGGGAAAAACAAATCCAAATGATACACAAAAAACAGTATAAACTTGTTCCTAGAAATGATCTATTGCTCTTGTATAATAAAAATCAAACATTTAGAAATCAGACTTATATTCGATGCCACAATATTTTTATGACTATGACCAATAACATTTTAAGAAGACAAGTGAGGTTTCCTTGAGCACTGAATATAGCACTACGAAAAAAATCGGCTTGAGAATCGGTATCGTATCTCTCTATGGATGGCTAAAACTATGGGATAATTACGGTACACTTTTACAGAACTTTGCACTGCAGAAATTTCTTCAGCAGCGTGGTCACACAACTTTTTGGATTAGAACGCGACCTACACCGCAAGATCAAAGCAAGTGGAAGCAATTATATTCTAAAATTCTATCTAATTTGCGCAGTGTAATCAGATTTCTGTTAACACCAATACTTGGAATTTCTGGCTCGAAGCGACTCTCCAATTTCAATAAACGAAACCCACGCTACTTTAGTGAGTTTATGACTCGCCATGTTTCGACTACACCCCAAGAATTTACACTGGCCGAATTAGTAGACAAGCCTCCAATGGTAGACGCTTTAATTGTAGGGAGTGACCAAGTATGGAGAGAAGTCACTAAGCTTAATTTCCTCGGGTTTGGCCCACGGCAAATACGTAGAATCGCCTATGCGGTTAGCGCACCTTGGCCTGTTCTTGATAATAACTGGTTTCAGAGCGCTATTCAGTTCACTTCAAAATTAGATGCAGTGTCTGTACGCGAAGCCGAAGGGCTTTCAGTTTGTGATAAGTTAAATATAAAAGATGCAATTCATGTAATAGATCCAGTGCTACTCCTTAAAGCTGAGCAGTATCTGGATGTTGTCCAACAGGATAGCGAGGATCGGACTTTTTCAAATCCGTTCATGCTCGGCTATTTCGTAAATATCAATACTATTCATAAAATTCCCTGGCAGCCTACTGTCGATTTCGCCAAAACAAATAAATATGATCTTCGCGTTGTACCAATGCAAGGAGCAGAGCTTGTTATACCAAAAGAAAATATATTCACTCCTTCGCCTTCAGCATGGTTAAACGCATTCCATAAAGCTGAATGTGTGGTTACGAATTCATACCACGGTGCACTTTTTGCTATCGTTATGAGAAAGCCTTTTCTAGTATTTCTTCAAGATGGAGTTAAATCACATGAAAACTGTAGATTTACCTCAGCGCTTGAGCCACTTGGCCTTAGTGACCGAATTTTAGCTTATGACACATGGAACGCTATAACACCTGAAGACCTTTCTAACAGAATGTCAGGTTCAATAGACTGGAAAACGGTAGAAATAGCACTTAATAAATGGAGAGATATTTCATCGAAATTCCTTGATACGGGTCTGCAACCTTAATATTTTTTTGAATTTCGATCCAAATATGAACTTGGGCCGAAATTCAAAAATCACCTATTAATTTAGTTCATTAAGGTATAATATTTTAAGATTAAACATGCGCTTTTATAATAGAGATTAAAGCCATGTTCGTATTGCTAAGATTATATTCTGTTTCAACAATCTTTTGCGCATTAGCGCTTAGTCTATAACGTAAATTATCATCATTAATAACTTTTTCTAACTTTTCGCATGCTGAGCTAACATCTCTTTCTTTATAGACTAAACCACTTACATTATCAGTTATTGAAGCACAAACTGATGGATTATCGGGGACCAGAGTTGCAAGACCTGCACTCATGTATTCTATGATAGAGAGTGAATAGCCAACTTCGCCTCTGGAAGCCTGAATACCAATATGGCACGATTGAACTATCTTTCTGACATCATTGCGCACCCCAGCATAGATGAATTTTTTATTTAGACCATAACTAGCGCTTAGCTTCTTAAAATGGTCTATATCAGGGCCATCGCCACAATAAAGAAAGTATATATTATTCAATTCTCTTTTGTTAATTAAATAATTGGCACACTCAATAATAAAATCAATTCCTTTGTATGTACTAGCTCGTCCTGACGTAAAAATTATTATTGCGCCAGTTGGAATATTGAATTCTGAAAACGCATAGCTACGCAATTCCGGATTTTTACCTATTGGTATAATTCCATTTGGAGCAACATAAATTTTTGATGCAGGTATACAACTCGAATATAAATGCCTATCCCTCACATAATTTGTAACAGCTATTACTGAATCAGCAGTAAACGCCGGGAGTGTATTTTTGATTTTTTTAAATTTTCTTTTCGTATATCTCGGGATATCCCTTCTCCCTGGTGTATGATCATGAACTATAATGCTTCTAACACCAAGCAGCCTGAAAAGAATATAACGAAAACTAAAGTAAGGCCTGTCAGTCAAGTAAATGCAGTTAATATTGTTTTGTTTAATGAACGACAACAAACGCAGAATACCTTTAAAACTAGCATCATTATAATTAAGCTCTATACAATTTATTGACGATGACGAGATTGATTCAGGTAGTTTTGATAACGTAGGATAGATTAAGAAACATTGTTTTCCTGACCTATCTGCCAGCAATGAAATTTGTACCCAGAAATTTTCCATTAACCACCAAGCGTAACCAACATCTGACCGCCAGTTCGCCACTAACATTACATTTTTCTCTGATCTTTCTTTCATAGATAATCCTTCATCGCGCCTTTCTTCCTACTGAATAGCTTGTCAATTTTCTAATTGAATGTCCATAATGAGATTATTATTTAAAGAATAACAACTTCTTTTATAAAATGAGTACAACATATATAGTACTACCAACGACCAATTAATTCCCCTATTATCTGTCTTAACCGTGGCGATCTCGGATGGATTCTTAGCGGCCACTCATAAAAAGATAATACCAAATATTTAGCTGCTAACAAATAACTTCCAGCTCTTCTACTAAAAACGTAACAATTAAACAGAGATGCTGCTTTGGCTTTTTTTCTAAGTTTTTTGTCTTTGATTCTCGCATTAAGCGTCGCTCTAGTTTGCTCAGTCAGTTTGACCATTTGACGCCACGGCGGTCTATGAGTTCTGACTTCATCATGCATTCGAACTTGAACCAACCTCTTCTGAGGGTTAATAACTTTAAAATGCTCACTTATTCTAATCCACATGTCCCAGTCTTCTAGCAATATCAACTGATCGTCAAAAAACCCTACTTTTTTGAAAACCTCCTTTTTACAAATAGCTATTGGACTAGAGCCAGAGAATGCAAATAAACCGATAGCTAAATCTTCATATCGTGGAAATTCTGGCGGCAATTTGGGCCTATCAGCCACTTCTCCTGAAGCTTTTACATATTCATATCCCCCACCAACCAAGCCAACGTTATCACTATAATCAAACCATGGAATTTGGGTTTCTATTTTTTTTGGTAACCATAGATCATCGGAGTCAAGAAATGCAATATAGTCACCCTTTGCAACTCTAATTCCAGTATTTCTTGCTGCAGAATGACCCATGTTTTTATCATGGCGTACTATTTTAATCGGACCATCAATGTCTGCCAGTGCTTGTTTAATATCTTCACTAGACCCATCATCAATTACAATAACCTCAAGAACAGGATATGACTGATTTAGTACGCTTGACACCGCTTCTCGAAGGTAGTTTGAACGGTTAAGTGTAGGGATAACTGCTGATACAGTTTTTCCTTTCTGTTTCATACCATCTCTCTTAATTCCTTTTGGAATAGCTAAATAAAGTAATCACTATTATCGGATATAAAAATCACTGTTTTACTGGATTTATTAGGCGTCCAAACTTTTGCAGCTACCTAAACCCTTTCCACATGCTAACTAAGTATCTTTAATTAGCCATAAACCAACTTACCACAAAGACAGCAGGCTCACTAGACTAGTTTATTACTGTTAAAGGGGCATGACCTATATAGCCCAGTCATTAATTTTTTAGTATTCGGTTGCGGATAGGATCTAACATAATCAAACAGTTCACTAATACCAGTTGAATTATTGATCGTAAGTGGCACTGGAGGTTCGATGCAAAATGCTGAAAAATAATCTAAGAATTTAACTCCATCACCTACCAAAAGTGTAGCAAACTCCACCTGAGCACTCGGGATAGAATACGCATTGCCTAAAATCAAGCCATGTAATGAGCTAGATAAAATCACTTCACATTTCATCAACTCTTGAACAATCGATTCTACGTTATTTGTCCTGACATCTATTACATTTACAGCATCATACTTTGAAAAAAAAGAGGTTGCCTCCGCTAAGTTACAATAGTGAGGAATAACACCGAGCTTGTATTGCTTAGCAACATCAGGATTATATAAATCAGATAGAAGTATTGCTGGATCGCCATATATCTCCGGGCAATCGAACCCCTGATCGAGAAATCTGCCACGAGTGTAAGCTCCTCTAACTGCGCAAACTTCTCTAGGCTTCCAGAACCTTTGGTCTCTATCAATTATACCGGACCCCCACACAATACTATCCTCGCAAAACCAGCTAGCAAGGGAGCCAACCGTTACATATACTGAGGTAAGTGATTTATTCGAGGGTTTCTTGTGAGTGGGGCTCAAGCCAGACAGTTCTTTAAATATATATGGCCCAATCCAATCACCGAAATTTAGTGGGGGGCCTTGCCACCAAAATAGATTTGACTTACTTTCCACTCTAACTGAGCGCAGCGCCTCACGAGCATATGATTTCAGATCGATCATAGATGACTTCCTTTTCCTATTTGTAAACTTGTAGTCGAGCTGTATATTGATATGTTTAATAGTCTAAGATCATTATACAATTAAATCAAAAGTAAACGGTACTTTTAGACCTTATTAACTATTCTAATGATAGTTTGAAGTCGGCCAAAAAGCTACCAATTGGCTTACTTTTAACTCAAAATTCTATCCCACATGAAGCTTTAGAAAATTAATTTTGAATCATTCCTCGGACACTAGTCCTCACCAGATTCACTAGAAAACTGCCGGTTATACTATGCGGGTTATCGCCTATCGTGTGATGGTGATGCCGTAGACTGGAAACCTCCGGTCCTTTAGATCTTTGCTCGTGGTTGTCCTGCCAGACACCCTCTGAGCACAGACCTTGCAGTGCATCATGAGAGCATTCGTCGTTATACTAGTATTAACAGGGCTCAGCACAGCGTACTTAAACATTAGGTCGCCGACTTCCTTCTGCTGGCTCCTGTAGGCACTTATATTGGACGTTCTCTTGGTATATCTGGGCTTCCTGATGTATTTAGTTGCGTCGGATGTGTTGTACTCTCGGCAAACCTATCTAATCAATAATTCCCCTTCGGCTTCCTACAGGATTTTAATGATCAGTGATTCACTGTATCGCAACCCCTTCATAACTTCTCTCATTTTTCTAAATGTAGGCCGGAGGATTCCAAATACATATGCTCTGATCATATTGATCGGTTACATTGATTACTTGTCGTTTACTATTGTAACACCTCGTTGATCTGCGAAGGTCCTAGCACCAAGATTTGTACCTAAGCACAACTGTATCACTCTACCATTACTTCCTGCATGAGCTGCGAACCGACTATGTATAACCGAGATCGCTCAATGCGATGTGCCGCGAAACTCTGCGGCCTACGCTATGCTGCATTGGGCGATAGAAATCCATCAAGAATGCCAACCCAGTTGTTGCCAACACTTGCTGGTCGAACTTACCCGAGTTTCAGGACATATGATCATTTCCATTCTGCTATACAACTTCAATGTCATTTTATTGACACAATGTATGATTTTGGTAATAAGCGATTTCCATCACGTTTTTATCCAACTACATACTGGATACTGTCCAACTATTGAGAGCAGGAGTGGATGGTAGACATGAAACAACGGCTGACAATTTTAGGATGATTTTTTGTAATGGTACGTAAATTTATGAAATGAAACGGTTCAGCGTAGCGTCTATCCTGAAAATTAGTCATCATGGATATCAAGCTAAACCGTACAAAGAGCCATAAATCTTGCAAATTTTAAGTGGTTTGGTTTCGTCTAATTAAGCTACAATCTGATATACAATGCACTGCTTTTATTCTAATATATTATTTAGTAAAAATGAGGTTCACTATGAAAGAGTTAGTTTTTTTACTCACCGTACTAATTCCAGTTAGCAGTTTTTCAATGGAATTCAGTGATTCTTTCGAAACCGATACTCCTGGTGGTCGGCCAGATGCCGACAGTAGTAGTGTTTTCAACTGGACCGACTCTTCAAGTGCTCGTGTATCTAACGATCGGGCATACACTGGCCAGAATTCAATGTCGTTTACTTTTGAGGGTAACATAGATACTTCTAAAGATAGCTTCTCAGAACAACGATTTAGCTTTGACAAAAAATATAGTGAACTATGGATTAGATATAAAATGTGGGTTCCAGAAAATTACGTTCATCGAAACCCAGATGGCGCTAGCAACAACAAGGGCTTAATTAATCTATGGGGTGGTAGCTACTCTGGTTATACACCTGCTGTTAGTCTTCACTTTGAAAGAAAAAGTACCGGAGAATCTTACCTTTACTCAGCTTGGCGAGCAAATGGAACTGCTACATTTAACTTCTATGATCCAAATAATCTTACTCCTAATAGTGGCTTGTCAAATGCACCAGTAGGTATTTCCTTCGCGGACAGAGGAACTTGGATAGATTGGGTGATTAATGTAAAGACATCAACAGTACCCATTGCCATGAGTGACTGGAAAAGTGGACAAGGAAATGGTGTAGTTAGAGTATGGAAAAACGGTTCTCTGATTCTAAATATTTTTAATGCTCATAATTACTATGGTGGGTCGAGTAACGATGCAGGTGGTAGTGGGGATGGATGGAATGCTGGCTACTTGTTAGGTTGGGCTAATTCAGGTTTTGATGAAGATACAAATATCTACATTGATGATTTTTTGATAGGGTCAACTAATGAAGCTGTTGATTTTGAATTAAATCAACCGGTTCTTGAGAATGTCATTAAAATTATAAATTAGTGGTTTACTTATGGCCCTTATTCAAAGGGCTATATTTTAAGAATTTGTACTATTAGATGTTCAATCATCAAAGAACTCAAGCTTGTGAAATATTTCAAAAATTTAAATTAAACCCATTACAAGACTTCCGCGTAATGTTTGAACTCGGTAGAGAAAGAATGCCTTTTTCTGGTCACTAGAAACCTCGCTTATATTCGCAATCTCACCAACTGTGTAGATGTAAGGAGTAATTCAATAACTCCAAAACTAGTGGCAATTAATAAAAACTAAGGAGTGAAATTATTTGGCTCTGTTGAATTTTAAGTGGGTTAGTTTTTCATGTGGGGGTTCACCCTGTCGTAGTCCAGTTTTCCCGCTATGAGGAAGATAACCGTTCTGGTGGTCTTGAAGCGGACATAGCCACGCGCTCTCCTCTTGGAAGCCTGGAACAGTCCATTGATTGCTTCGATAAACCCGTTTGTCTGTCTGGTTTGTGCCCATGCCACGATGCCCTCGAAGTTGTTTCGGATCATGCGCGCAACCTCTTTCATCGGCTCTACCTTTGATCGCATGACATTCATGCTCCACTGGTTTAAAGAAGCATGAAGAACGTTGATCTGCTTGCAGTTAAGCAGCTCACTCAACTGCTCTTTGTATATCCAGGCACGTGCCGTACGCTTCGTAGTCATCTGCGATATCAAGTGATCGAGCTCAGCTTGCTGTTTGCTGGAAAGACCGTCTCGGTGTTTCAGCAGCGTCCACCTGAGCCCCTTCAGGCTCGGATCCGTCTTTTGCTCGATTCGACGCATTTGATCGACTGCCTTTGAGGCGTGGGCGATAACATGGAACTTGTCGAAGGTGATTCGGGCATTGGGTAGCGCTTCCCCACAGCCCTTCTTAAATGCCGGTGACATGTCAATACTGACGGATTCAATAGCGAGTGGGTCAACGTTATGTTCTTTGAGATCTTCCGCTAATCGATGTATGGCTGAGGCATCTCGCCCCTCAGTGACAAATATGACTGCACGGCGGTCCATGTCAGCAGCCAGCGTCACGTAGTCATGCCCTTTGGCACGCAAGGTCTCATCGATGGCCAGCCGAGTTACTTCGGAAAAGTCAGCCTGCGCCAGTGCTTGATCAACGTACCGCTCACAGATGGCCATAACTCGATGGACACTGATATTGACCAGTCGAGCGACGGCCCTGAATGGCATTTGCTGTGTCAGGGCCATGACCAGGGCTTCAAACAGCAGGGTGAACCCTGAAAGCTTCCCGACCCACTCTGGTGTCACTTGCCGGATCGTACCATCAGGAAGCTTAACCTTTGGGATGCGTACATCCAGATAGCACTCATGCTGGAAGAAGTTCAAGTGACGGTACTGCTTGCGAATCGTGTCGTGGGCAGGGTGTTGATCCGGCACATCGTCCACAGCAAACCGATAGCCACGCTCAAAGTCTATCTTTGTGGTCAAAACCTGAGTATCGGTGTTCAGGTCAACATCGGAGATATACCAGGGAGATTGTATGCCCAAGGCGGCGTCAAAAATCTGCTGTGTCATACTTAGGGGTCCATTGTGGGTCACTCAGATGCTATAAAACGACCCACTCATTTTTCAACAGAGGCAATTATTTGAATCTAATTTCCTTATCTCTCTTGAGATAACTGTATATTCAAAAAATGATGAATATACCATCGTTGGAATATGTATACCGCCCAAAGCTTATTTCCATTGTCCCGGTAACCGCATCGATGCTCATTCAAACACGCCTTAATCTCTGGATAACTAAAAAGGCCCTGATTTTCCATCTCACTTTTACTCAGAAGTTGATCAACTTCTTCGCGTAAAATAGTATTTAGCCACTCTGATATGGGCACAGTAAAACCCATTTTAGGTCTATTGATTAGTGCCTCAGGAATGTATTTGCTTAAAACACGCTTTAGAATCACCTTCTTATTAGAACCATCAACTTTATGCTTTTGATCCAATAATGAGCTAAACTCCAGAACATCAGCATCCAATAAGGGCAACCTTACCTCCAGGCCAAATGACATACTTGCTCTATCAGACTTAACGAGACTGTCCCCTGGCAAATAGTATCTTCTATCCCACTCCATAGCATCATTGATGAAATCACCACCTCTTGAGTCTAGTGGAAAAGCTATCACGCCGTCGTTACTGTTACCTACTAATAGCCTGCTAGGATCGTCCCAATATGAACACAAAAATGTATAGCTTTCACTCAGTGATTTGATATCCAGCATCTGAATTAACTTCTGTAGCTTGAGACCAACATTTGCTTCAGTTGATTTTCCAAGCAAGCTATATATCTTTTCGTATTGCGAATCTACCCAGCTTGATTTCACCCCACGATAGCTCTTCTTAATAGCAAGCTTAACGATTTCTGGAAGGCTATCAATTTGTTTAAACTTTCTAGGAGTTTCAACATATCTATTATATCCTGCAAAGTACTCGTCTCCACCATCGCCGCCCAGCGCAACTTTTACTGAACTTCTCGCAAACTGATTTAAAAGTATAGTGGGTAGAGCTGAGGCGTTTGCAAATGGTTCATCGTATATACCGACCAAAACTTCCACGGCAGCTCTAACAAGCTCGCTAGTAAGAACTAATTCATTATGCCTAGTCCCTATTTTCTTAGAAATCTCTTTGGCATAGGGAGCCTCATTAAATCTAGGGTTGTTGAACCCTATAGTAAAAGTATCAATAGCTATAGAGCTTTGAGACTGTAGTATCGAAGCTACTATGGACGAGTCAACCCCTCCCGACAAGAATGCTCCGAGTGGGACATCCGACCGGCTCTGTCTTTCAATAACTCTATTTAACAAAACATCAAATTCATCTACTGGATTCCCATTCGGCGTACGTGTTACTGACACAGATTGGTCTTTTACTTGATTTACTTTAGGTTCCGAAATTTCGACTGTTCCTGTTTCAGTACTTATTTGATAGATACTACCGGGCACTAGACAAATGCATTCCTTTAATATTGAATCCGGAGAGCTAACATAGCCATACCTAAGATAGTTAGCTAACGATTTTTCATTTATAGTTGCAGATCGCATTACTCCCGACTTCATAATTCCTTTTAATTCAGATGAAAAAGCAAGTATGTCGTTGTCATTATAAAGGTAGACTGGCTTTTCACCATTTTTATCTCTAGTAATAGTAAGTAATTTAGTATCACTGTCATAAAATGCAAAAGCGTACATTCCTTTTATCTTACTAATTGTATATTCCATACCCCAAGTGACAATAGCGTTAAGCAACACTTCAGTATCACTACCTGTATTGAACTCAATACCCAACTGTTTTAATTCAGCTCTTAATTCTATAAAGTTGTAGATTTCTCCATTGAAAACTAGGGTATATCGCATACAACTGGTCGTCATTGGCTGATGAGAAGCACTAGTAATGTCAATTATCGATAGCCTTGCGTGACAAAGCACTAATTGTTCGCCATTAAAACTTTGAAAACCTTGAAAATCTGGCCCTCGATGTGAAATGGTCTCAGCAATACGCCTAGCTAATTTAGAGCAATCCCTATTTGATGCAGGATTTAACTTGACAACGCCCGCTATACCACACATAGAATCTCACCTACTCCCTAGTCTATAAACTTTGAGAAACGGGCTTGCTGATCGCCCTATAAAATATAGATAGAAATACATAGCATACTTGATGATCTTTACAATTTTCTGTTTTCGGTACTTTGCAAAAGAGGAAATTAGGCACACACCAATAATTAGTGCAAAGGCAGCGACTGTTAATCTGAAATCCAAAAATAGGCCAAGCAATAGTAAGAAATGGGAAAATAGGAACACCAAAGATAGTATCGCCACTTTCGAATCAAGTATCGCAGAAAGGCTAGTATAATCACCAATCCCATGCCATGACTCCCGTGAAACAAACTCCCAAATAGATGTAGGAAAGCCATAATGATAGGCCCTTAGCCTACCATCTGAAATTAGTTCGCAGCCTCTATCTTTCAGTCTCTTTGAAATATCATAATCTTCACCCGAAACAAGATCTATATTAAAGCCACCTATAAGGTTAAAGGTCTTTCTCGGAACTATCATATGTGCAGTATTCATATGCGTACTATCCATGTAGCTAATAGCATCATCATACCAGCCTCTTGGAAAACAATTACTCTCAATAGGTTCCAATACGTGAGAACCGGAAAACCAATCATCTATAGCAATATTATTGAGAAGAAGCATAAGTTTTTTGTGCCAACCAAGTTCTATGGAGGTATCTGCATCAACAAATACAAGGATAGAACCTTTCGAAACTCTTACTCCATGGTTTCTAACACCTGCAACTGTATTCATATCGCTGTTTACTACTTTTATAGAGTCACCAAATGAAGCTAAAATTTCAAGAGTTGAGTCTGTAGAGCCATTATCACAAACGATAATCTCATACTCTCTTCCCTCCATTTCATTCAATATCGACTCAATGGACTTGGCAATATATCGATCTTCATTTTTACAGGGAATTATAAAAGATATTGTCATCTTTTTCCTCAATCTTAGGGAATAGCATTCTAGCCTTTTAATGATCCGCAGCTTTCATACTATTCGACTCTAATTAAAAAACTAGCCATTAAAGCAGCTCTACCTTTTATCTATTTTCATCTTTTTTGCTAATTTTTTTTGATCATTATTTATAACAATCAAGCACATTTTGAATGCTACAGCAATCCATAAAAATGGATAATATGCAATAGAAACGAACTGACCTGCAATAAAGAACCCTATCACACCTATTGAAATCCCTTTATCAATATTATACATCACAATATCCGTCTTATTCGTTGATGCACGGATAGAAATAAATATGATTATTAAGTAAAACACTAAAGCAGGCAAGCCAGCATCAGTACCAACTTGGATTAAAATATTATGTGGCAACTCAGCTACACGCTGTCCTCGCTGATTCACGAAAAGAATGTCGTTCGGGTAGTTATCTGAGAAGTAGGGGATAAAATTATAGTAACCAACGCCCATTATAGGGTGATCTACTATCATTTCAAATCCTCTCTCCCAGTACAGAAGTCTTTGCTCAGAAGTATTATCGCTCCCCATATCTTGCAGTCGATCTTTCTGCTCCTGAGGTAAAATAGTCCATATTGAAATACTTATAATCACAAAGAAAGCAAAATACTTTAGCTTTAAAATTCGCGTTCCGGCTATAATAATTAGTAGAATTACCAAAGCTAATTGGGCGCCTCTACTACTAGCTCCTAAAATGGTTATTACAGGAGTCACTATAGCCAAGTATATGACCAATTGTTCCACTTTGCTAAAGCTATCTTTTTTTGCTTGGTATAGGTAGTAGGCAAGAGAAAACGCTATAAGCATTTGTATTGCTAGTTCACCTGAGTTCTCAAAGAAGCCCGGAGGCCCTTTGATTCCCCAGTTCGCAAACGCAAACCCTCTTTTCGCCCAAACCAGTGATGTTCCAATAGATAGCTTGAGCGAACAAAGAAAAAGGACCATCGTAAATATATATAGACGCTCTCTGGTTACAACTATTCGTACTATCGCAATAATTACAATTGCCCATTGCATACCATTTATATAGTAAAAGTCGGACCACCATGAATTGTACGCAAATAATATTGAGATATTTAATTGTATAAAGAAAGCAAATACCCAAAAATGAAGTGATGACCATGTTCCTTTACTCTTTTTGTCTACAAAAGACAGAGCTATACTACCTAGTAGAAACAGCTTGGCCCATGGCAGGATGTCTATTACAGGATATATAGATTGCGGTCTAAAATACTCAATAAAAAGGTATCCACAAATAAACCAAAACGCTGGATGCTCGCTCCAGAAGTGATGCCAGAGATTTTTTACTTTCAGAAAGTAAAAATCCTCTACTGTATATGAGCGCTTTTTACCCGACATGGCTTAGAAGAGACAAAGTAGATTCAATCACAGTACTCTCACAGAGAGAGAAGTAATGACTGTTAGTATTGTATGGATCATGAATATACGCCATCGCTTTAGGCGCATAGAGCCCGAGTAAGGTTACATCTGACATGTAGTTTTTACCTTTAAGCGATAGTAAGTGGCCAGGCTCCATTCCAACAATTAGATCTCCTTCGTATTCGATATAATCCTCAATTTTACGAGTCCGATGCTGTGCCAAGTTCAATTTGTGTTTTTGTGCAAATGCTATGGCTCGTGGATCTGCATAGTCATCACCGCGGGTATCAAGTCCATAAGAAATGGCATTGTAGCCTTTGGATTTAGCCATAGCCTCAGCCAGCGGGCTCCTGCATATGTTACCCACGCAAACGAATACGAAGCGTTCCGGTTGAGTATTTCTGGCTATTTTTATGGAAGAATAAAGCCCAGCCATTCTTTTCGCTTCAAACAGGCTGTATTTCAGCAAGCCTCGCTTGGAACCAAAACGATCATTTATCCAATTATGAGGTACGGGTAGGCTGCCAGCCGTGGTCATTGCACTTCCTTTTTGGCTATATCTCCGTTCGCTTGAACGGCATCTTGTGAGTATTTCATCTGTTCGGCATCCTGCCTGCAGTAGGGAAATCCGAGTTGTTTGTACTGTTTCAGCATCACCTTCAAACTGAATGTTTTTTCCACCCGGCTGCGGGCGCTTGATAACTGTGCAAACATTCTAGGTGAAGTTTGTAGCGCTCCCAGTATCGCTTCAGCCAGCGCCTCGGGCCGCCCTGTTGGCATCATAGTACCATCCTGTTTGTCTCTAATAATTTCTTCGGGCCCGCCACACCGTGTTGCTACTACCGGAATGCCACTGGCCATGGCTTCTATGGTCGCAATGGAAAACCCTTCACTAGATGAAGAAAGCGCAAATACATCCAGTTCGGCCAGAAAATCAGCCGTTGAATCAATAAAGCCGATGAAGTGGATGTGGTCTGCAATGCCTAGAGTTTCCGCTTGCTGGTTTAGAGCCGACATCAGCGGTTCTTTTTGATGCCCGGCAATCACAAAGTGAGCCTGTGGCTGCTGGTCTAGAACAATCGCCGCCGCATTCAACAGGTTGGCATAGTCTTTTGCGGGTCTGATGTTGCCCAGGCTGCCCACCAGCAAGGCTGCTTCGGGCAGGTTTAGAGTCGCTTTCAGAGCCCCGGTTTTAGTGCTGTGGTAGCGGCTGGTATCAATACCGTTGTGAATAACGGCCACCTGCTGTTCGGTGAATACCCCCCGGTTAATCATGCTGGAAGCCAGGCGCTGGCTTACCGCCACTACCTTGCGCAGGCCATGCTTCATCAACCAGCGCTTAATTGGCACAAACCGTTCGTTCGGGTTCACATCTACCTGGCCGTGCAGCACGCCTATGGCGGGCAAGCGGATTAGCAAGCCAAGCAAGGAAAACGTCAGTGCAGAACCCAGGAGGTGGGCATAGGCCAGGCGAACGTTATGTTTTTTAATCAGCCGGAACACTTGCCAGTAATAGGGCAGACTTAAGAAGCCATGGGGCTTGAGTATTTGGTAGGGAATGTTGCGGGCTTCCAGCTGGTCGCGCACCCAGCCTTTACCTTTAATCAAGGCCAGCGTTTGGTAGCCGGGCACGTACAGGTGTTGGGCAATATCCAGGAACACGGTTTCGGCGCCACCCGGGCCGGTGGTATCGATGGTGTGCAGTATGGTAGGGCTGGTGGCGGTGCGCACGCTGGTCATTTCCTTTGATCCAGTGAAGAATCAACATTCTAAACCCTGCACTTACTCCCGGCTAGTGCTGTTCAAGGTAAAATCCATTTTGTACACTCTGTGGGCTTAATTCCAAGCAGTCACCACTGGAAAGCCTCGAATGGATTCGACATCGATCAGCGTTATGATACCAGACGCCAATCAACGAAGTGCGCTCGCCGTTGTGCGCAGTCTCGGCCGTCAGCCTGGCCTGCGCGTTATTACCTGTGATGCCACCCCTACCGCACTTGCCGGTCAGTCGCGATATAGCGATTTGTACGTTCAGTGCCCGTCTTCCGAGCATGAACCCATGCATTTCGTGGCCTGGATAACGCGGTTTCTGGAACGCGAGCCCTGCCATCTGGTCATGCCGGTTACCGAGGTAACCAGCCAGCTGTTGCTGCAGTTTCAGGAAAGTGTACTTGGCCTCAGGCTCCCGTTTTCGCCGTTGTCGACGGTATTGCAGCTTGCCAATAAATCCCACCTGGTGGCCTTGGCCGAACGGTCTGGTGTTCCGGTGCCACACAGCCAGCATTTTGAAGGGGCGCATCAGGTGGATGTGCAGGCCGTTTCGTACCCGGTGGTGGTCAAACCCGCGCTGTCGCGCCTGTTCGATGGAAAGCAATGGCGGGCAACCACAGTTCGAATTGCGCGTACCCCGGAAGAGCTGACGGGTATTTTTCAGCAGAACGCTTACCTGAACGATCACCCTTTTATGCTACAGGCGTTTATACCCGGCACCGGTGCCGGTGTCTTCGCCCTGTTCAACCGCGGCAAGCCGGTGCAATTCTTTGCCCACCAGCGGTTGCGTGAAAAGCCACCGGAAGGCGGGGTCAGTGTGCTCAGCCAAAGCTGCCAGGTGCCAGCCGATCTGCAAGCGCACGCCCAAACTCTGTTACAGGCCGTCAACTGGCATGGTGTTGCCATGGTTGAGTTTCGCATTGGTGAAGACGGCACGCCCTACCTGATGGAAGTAAACACTCGCTTTTGGGGCTCATTGCAGTTGGCGATCGATGCGGGGGTCGACTTCCCGTATCAGTTGTTGTGTGCCGAGCTTGGATGGCCGATTCCCGTGGCCGGGCACTACCGGGTGGGGCAGCGGTTGCGCTGGCTGCTGGGTGATCTGGATAGCCTGTATCTGGTGTTCAAGCGCTCGTCGGGTTGGCCTGCTCGACTGCAACGGTTGGGTCAGTTCCTGAAACCCAGGTTCAGACACCAGCGCCACGAGATCAACCGCTGGCGCGACCCGGCCCCGGCCTGGTTTGAACTGAAACAGTATTTGAAGGCCCTGAGGTGAACCCCGCATGACGTCGCTTGCCACTAGACTGAAACAGACGATCAAGCAGCCGGTGAAGGTTGCGCTGAATCTCGGCCGGGACTGGCGAGGGGCTCACCGCGCCCAAACAACAGAACCGACCTTGTGGGTGCTGATGTACCACCGGGTGTTACCCGCCGATGATCCCCGCTGTGAAACGGAAGAGCCGGGCATGGTTGTCTCCCCGGAAACCTTCAGCATGCACCTAGATGAATTGCAGCGCTGGATGCCCGTTGTGGCACTGACCGACTGGGTTCAACGCTACAAAGCCGGTGATCCACTGCCTGAAAAAGCCTGCGCCATCACGTTCGACGATGGCTGGTTAGACAACTACGAATACGCTTACCCCGAGTTAAAGCGCCGTGGCCTGGTTGCCTCCATTTTTGCGGTGGCCGATAAAGTTGGCCAGGCGGCGCCGTTCTGGCCCAACCGCATTGCGGATCTGGTGCTGCGCCAATCGCCTTTGCTGCGCCAACACCCGGTGCTGGCACCGGCGGCTGAACTACTTGGGCAACCTTACTCTCGGGACACCGTGTCAGCCTGCATTCAAACGCTCAAGCAACACAGTGAAGACACGTTGAATGCCGCACTGGACAGCCTGGGCGAAGACGCCAGACCCGAAAACAGCCCCTCGCCCGACTTAATGCCCTGGCCTGCCCTGCAAGAGATGGATGCCAGCGGCGTGTTCGCCATTGGCTCGCACACCTGCACTCACCGGCGTTTGAATCACGCCAGCTCTCCCGAACAACGGCAGGAAGAGATTGTTGGCAGCCGACAACGTCTGGAACAACAACTGGGCCACGAGATACCGTTGTTTTGCTTTCCCAATGGCGATTACGACGACGCCAGTCTGACGTTGGTGCGGGAGCACTACCAGGCCGCGGTAACCACCAAAAACGGTCTGAACCGGCTTGGCTCACTGGATCTGCATCAGCTTTATCGCATTGGTGTGCACGAGGGCAACGCCAAAACGCCGCTGCAGTTCCGCGCCCGGTTATCGGGCCTGGGCTAGTGCGCTGTAACCCCTGTTATTCGGGGTACAGGCTGCGCCGATCTAGCCAAACATCCACCATTGCCAGGTTGTCACCCAGCGCTGCGCGTTCAGACTCACAACCCGCCCGGGCACATGGGGTTTGCATATAAAACAGGGCAGTTACCGACCGGCCTGATATCCATTGCACCCATTGCTGAAATTTCGCGGTCAATTCGGTTACGGCGGTCGCCTGACCCAACTGGTATGTCCAGATCACCAGCCTGCGGTCGCCCCGGTCATTCAATTCCAGCACCTGCACTACCCGGCCACTTTCCAGTTGCCGGGTGTCGCGCTGTTCAATCTGTGCGGCCGGGGCTATCCGGTTGCCATACCCCACCAGTTCTTTGCCTTGTGCCTGGTCGAGGTACACCCGTTGTCCCAACTCCAGGGCCAGGCCGGAATGGTCTAAGCGCAGGTTAGCTTGGAGATCGTAATGGTGAAAATCGGGTTGCCAGGCTGGCGAGCGTTGCTGAGACGCAACCGTGGCCGACCATTGCTCAGGAAACTGCCAGCTGTTCTGCCAATGTTGTTTGGCTAGCCAGGGGGTGCCTGCAATAACTACCAGAACAACTGCCCCTGTCAGAACCTGTGTGAGTGGAGAAACCGCAGGGGGAATATCACTGCTAGCCGCTTTATAGGTGCTAGCGCTGCTCGCTTTTGGCTGATGCGCTTTCAACGGGTGCGCCCAAACCAGAAAGCCCAGATAAAACACGCAAAATATCGCCCAGCCGAATAGGCCGTGTTCGGTCACCAGTGAGCTGGTCATCTCGCTGTAATAAGCGATTAAAATCAGAGCACTGACGCGCACCCAGTTACCCACCATGCTCAGAGCCAGCATCACCAACACAGCAACCAACGTCATCGTTGTGGAAAGCCGCCGCTGGTGTGCATAGGCCAGCGCCAACACGATGGCCACCAGGCTGTAATTCAGGCCGGAACACCCACCCGCTACTTCTACAATGCCATACGGCAAGTGAATGAAATAACCGTCAATAAAGGCGGGAATAGACAGCTGGGCAATGGCAAAGGTACTAATGAAGGTAGTGAGGTTTTGCAATGGCACTGTAAAAACATCCCAAATGGGGATGGCCAGGTACAGTGCCAGCAACGGTGCCAGCGTCAGACGCAGGGCCGCCCAGCCAAAGCAGGTGAGCACAAGGCTGCCCAGCAAGGCAGGCAATACCAGTTGCTGCAGTAACCCCAGCTGAATAACAAAGCCAGACAGCCAGCTTATGACACTGCAGAACACTGCCAGCGCACCCAGCAAGCTGGGCCGCGTATGGAAGGGGACGGTGACAAGCCTGTAGACCACCAGGCCCAGGCAAACCGGAACCCAGAGGTAGCCATGAGAGTATGTGCCGTTTAATTCTGTCCAGCGGCGATGCAAAGCACTCAGGGTATCAGGCGCCATGGCCAAAAACAGCGTTGCCCCGAGCAGGCAAAAGAACAGCGGCAACCCGCGCTGGGCCAAGAAACCCGGTCGCGAACGGGTTGTCGACCATTGATAAGACACAGCCATGCAACCTTCCTTTGGTTTGTAGAGTCGATCCATTACACTGCGCAGTATCCCGACAATTCTCTGTCGTGTAAATGGACCTCAACAAGACCGACTGGATCTGACATGGATGTGAACGACTTGATCAAACGGCGGGAGCAACTGGCCGCCTTTTTGTCCGACTTGCCATACGCCGCACACACACCGGATGAAACCCATAAAGCTGCCATACTGGCTCAAGCCGAGGCCCTGCGTGAGCGCCAGCCGGAACTGAAACAACTGCTGGCCGAGAAAAAGGCCATTGCCCGCCAGTTTCGGGATGCGACGGATGAATCCCGTGCCAGCTTGAAAACGGGGATGGCTACTATCAGCCAAACTCTCAGCGCGCTTGAAAATGACCTCAAAGCCCAACGACAGGTATTGGTCGCAGAGCTCGAGGCGCTGTCACAGCCGCCGGAAGCCAATACCATCCCCCAGTTTCAGGCATGGGCAGCCGACGCTGACCAAGCTTTCGCGGGCGAGATTCGGGTTACCGACTGGGATGACCCACTCTGGGCCCAATGGTGCCAACAACAGCCAAACCGCAGCCAATACCATCACCCCGTGCTCGGCCAGGTTATACGCACGGCCATGGGCCACCAGGGTCCGGTGTTGCTGGCGCTGCACGATGGCAATGTCGTTGGCGCCTTGCCAGTCATCATTCAGTGCAGCCGGTTATTCGGGCGGTTCGGGACGTCGCTACCCTATTTTAATTACGGTGGGCCGTTGGCAAACTCCCATGCCGTCGCCATCGCTCTGATCGAGGCGGCCCGTCCTTTGCTGGCAGAACACCAGCTCAGCCATATTGAGATTCGTACCACCCAATGTGGCTTGCCCTACCCCTGCAGCGAACAAAAAGTCTCAATGCTATTGCCATTGCCAACCAGCGACGAACGGTTAGACCAGCAACTGGGCGCCAAGGTACGCGCCCAGTCCAACAAAGCTGAAGAGCATCGCCCGGAAATTCGCTTCGGCCAAGTCGAACTACTGGATGATTTCTATCGGGTTTTCGCGCACAACATGCGCGACCTGGGCACACCCGTCTACAGTAAGAACTGGTTTCGCACCCTATTGACCACCAAAGCGCTCAAACCACAACTTGCTTTGGTTTACCTCGCGCGGCAACCCGTGGCCTGCGCGTTTCTGATGGGCCAGGGTCATATGCTCGAAATCCCCTGGGCTTCAACGCTGCGCCGCGCCAACCCGATGAACATCAACATGTGGATGTACCGAGAGATTCTGCGCTGGGCGGTTGAGCAGGGTTACGAATGGTTCGATTTTGGGCGCTCAACCCGGGATGCACCAACCTATCAATTCAAAAAACAATGGGGAGCCAAACCGGTTCAACACTATTGGTATACCCTCAGCACCGAACACCAACCTATCGCTGCTACCCGACCAGACAGCCCCAAGTTCAAGCTGATGATAGTGGTATGGCAACGGTTGCCAGTCTGGCTCACCCGGTTGATCGGGCCGCCTATAATCAGGCAACTGCCATAATCGTTTGTCTTCACAACCCTTAGGAGGGTTAGCCTGTGTCTAATGAACTTGGGTGTTTCGGGGTGTCTGCCTTAGTGCATACCCTGGTGTACCACGCGAACGCTGTTCATAGCCCATTCTGTCCGGGTATTGCCTGGTGACTCCGGAAGACACCGTAGTATTAGAACAGAGAATGCGCCGCACCAGCGGCCTTTTGCTTATGCTTGAATTTGGCCGGCTTGTGCATACGGCGTCTCCCTTTGCCGTCGAATCTGATCTGATGTCCGGTGCCAGTGAAAAACGGCGATTAGAATTTTACAGTGGTCGCCATCTGGCTAGAAAAGCACTGCAAAGGGCCGGCGCAACGCCCGCCGGAATCGCTCGTGGCCATTTAGCCAATCCTATTTGGCCATCAGGGTACGTTGGCTCGATCACGCACGGAAATCAGTGGGTGGCAGCGGTAGCGGTAAAAAACGACAAGCTTTACGGCGTCGGTATAGACCTGCTAGAGCAACCAGAAGCGGTAACCAAGGATTTATCGGACGTCATCCTGAGCCGCTCAGAGCGGGCTCTGCTGTCAAGTCATTTCCCGGGATTGCCTCCAGTCGGACTGGCCTTTAGCTTCAAGGAATCAGTCATTAAGACGGTGTCAGTGATGTCAGGGCGCTTTCTCGACTTTCTCGAAATTAGTCTAACAGTCTCCGATGGCAATTTGACAGCCACAGTCAATGGAATATCTCACCCGGTGGCCTGTGGGGCCTATGTAACCTCTGTTGGAATACTCACCTTCAGTTACCTGTTAACAGACTCCTATGCACCTGCTAACTGAAATTGATTAGCGATTACGAATCAGGTTCAACCGAGTTAAACACTGTTAAAAAAACATTCATGCAGCCCAAACATTCCTTTGAAAGCGCGATTGATAGGATTTGCTAACATAAGTAACAATTCACAGCTAAAAAATAAAATTTTTATTTCATTTCCATATCAATACTCAGGAAAGACTGCTATCTTTTTTTAAGGATCAAAACGTCGACCAGTCGTCGTTTAATATACCTAAAAGTAGCTAAGACGATAGCTTTTATCGCTATGGCTTCTACAGGTGTAACTGCAAAAAAGGATGTTTTGCCATGGCCAGCAGCAGTAATCATCATTCCATCGTTACACGCTTTATAAATGTTGCCCATCAACACCCAAAGCGCATCGCGGTCAGGTGGCAAGATGGCAAATCCTGGTACCAAATAGCCTACTCCGATCTCCTTAAGAAAGCACAGTCAGTGGCGGCGACCCTTGCAAGTTCAGGCGTAAAAGAGGGTTCGGCAGTAATATTGGTATCGGAACGGCACCCGGATTTGTGCGCCAACCTGATTGGAACACTGCTGTGCGGTGCTCATTACGTATTTATTGATCCAAACTACCCGGAAGAACGTCAACATTTTATTGCCGACGCAGTGTCGGCCCAGTTTGGTCTGGATTCCCCGGGAAGCGCTTCGCTAAACCACCTGAACCTAACCTGGCTCTCGCCTGCCAACTATAATGAAGAAACTGGGGCAACTCCCAAGCAAGTTAACTCCGATCAACGCGACCTGCCCGCTTATGTCATGTTCACATCAGGTTCAACAGGAAAACCTAAAGGCGTGGTGATACCACATCGTGCCATTCTCAGGCTGGTGACAGATACCGACTTTATATCGTTCTCCAAAGAGCAGACATTCCTTCAACTTTCTGCGCTCAGTTTCGATGCATCAACACTCGAAATTTGGGGCCCCCTCCTTAACGGCGGAACTTGCGTCATCCATCCCGAAACCGGCTCTTTGTCTCTCAATGGCATCCGGGACGTTATTGCCTCCCAACATGTTACAACACTCTGGCTAACTGCCTCGCTGTTCAATACCGTTATTGCGGAACACCCTGAATACCTTCGCCCGGTTAAGCAGCTGCTTACCGGCGGTGAAGCGCTGTCTGTTCCTCACGTAAAAAAAGCGCTTGAACAGTTGCCCGACACTAGGCTTTTCAACGGTTATGGCCCCACGGAAAATACCACCTTCACCACCGTGTTCCCGATACCCAGGTCACTGTCTGACGATGTGAAGCGCATACCGATCGGTTACCCGATACACGGAACTCAGTGCGCGCTGGTTGATGAACACCTGAACCGGGTCGAGGGCCCGAAACAGACGGGCGAACTGGTGGCGTTTGGGGATGGGCTGGCACTGGGTTATCTGAACCGGCCAGAGCTGACCAGCGAGCGGTTTATCCTGTTACGGGACCAGGACGACCAGGAGAGAACCGCCTACAGAACCGGAGACCTGGTTCAACTGAATGACGATGGCAGTTACGATTACCTGTCAAGAATCGACAAACAAGTGAAGATAGACGGGCACCGCATTGAGCCAGGGGAAATCGAGTACCAACTAAACAGTATGGCCAGCCTCACTGAAGCCCGCGTTGTTGTTCGCACCGGCCCGGAAGGCCAAAAAAGGCTCGCGGCCTATGTCGTTTCCGATACAGCCATCAACACCCGGTCTATCCGCGACACACTCAGCGTCGTCTTGCCGGCGTACATGGTTCCGCATTTTATTATTCAGGTCGGTGAACTGCCCAGAAATCAAAATGGAAAGCTGGACGAAGCCAGGCTACCAGACCCCTACACGACGGTGCCCAAGAAAGAGACCGAACTGACCTTCGGAAACATCAAAAGCCGTGTTGTCGAGTGCTGGAAAACCATTCTGAATCGCTCGGTTGAAGACACTGAGAACTTCATGGACGCCGGCGGTACCTCACTGGAAGCGCTCAAACTGGCAACACTTCTGGAAACTGACTTTGGTGTCGAGCTCAGTGGCACCTTTGTCTTCGAACACCCGACTATTAGTCAACAATCGGATTTTTTTGGCAGCCAACTGGACAAACAGGATGTAAAAACCGACAGCCACCAGGCAGACCGCCATAACAACGAGTTTGCCATCATCGGAATGGCGTGTCGTTTCCCGGGCGCCAATAATCTCGATGAGTATTGGCAGAACCTGCTGGATGGCAAGGAAACCGTCAGCTTCTTCAGTGACGAAGAACTCAGCCCCGAGGTGACGGCAGAGGAACGCGCTGATCCGGCCTATGTCAAAGCCAAAGGCATTGTTGAAGGCTACGACCGCTTCGACGCCAAATTCTTTGGTATATCACCGATTGAAGCCCGGTTAATGGACCCTCAGCAGAGAATCATGCTCGAACTTTGCTGGCATGCGCTGGAAGACGCGGGCATTCCCCCGGGTGATGTCGAGTACAGGACCGGTGTGTTTACCGGCATGAACTGGGCCCGGTATTACCAGCAATACGTTCTGCCCAATAAGGAGCTTGTCGACAGCTATGGCGTACTCAACTGTGGCCTGGCAAATGAACCCGATACGCTCAGCACCCGGATCTCCTATAAGCTGAACCTCAAAGGCCCAAGTATCAACGTTTTCACCGCTTGCTCTACCGGGCTTGTAGCGGTAGCCCAGGCCTGCGAAGCCATAGACAGCGGCCAATGTGAACAGGCTATCGCCGCCGGTGTATCAATTTCAACACCCGTCAAGCGCGGCTATATGTATCAGGAAGGCAGCATGCTTTCCCGGGACGGGCACTGCAGACCCTTTGATCAGGATGCCACCGGCACCACCTTCAACGACGGCGCCGGAGCGGTTATTGTAAAACGACGCGACCTGGCCGAACGGGATGGAGACGATATTTACGCCCTCATCAAAGGGTATGCCGTCAATAACGATGGCGAACAGAAGGCCAGCTTTACCGCACCCAGCGTCGCTGGGCAGGTGGCGGTTTATCAAGCGGCCCTTAAACGGGCAAACATTGAACCTGCAACGGTTGGTTTCATTGAAACACATGGCACCGCCACGCCGCTGGGAGACCCCATTGAGGTTCTGTCATTAAAACGGTGCTACGTCGCAGAAGGCCAGTCGGAAAAAACCTGCGCCATCGGTTCGGTCAAGTCGAACATTGGCCATGCCATTCATGCGGCGGGCCTGGCGAGCCTGATCAAATCCACCATGGCCGTTCGTGAGAACCGAATTCCACCCACATTGTTTTTCAATAAGCCCAACCCCAAGCTGGAGCTGGAGAAATCCGGTTTCTACGTCAACTCAACGGTTGAAGCCTGGAAGCTGCCCTCACCCAGAAGAGCCGCCGTTACCTCGCTGGGGGTTGGCGGTACAAATGCCCACGTTATCCTTGAAGAATTTGTACCCCAACAGCGCGCGGACCAAGCTCTAGACCCTCACCCTGAACTCAGGATTCCCATTCTGATATCTGCAAAAAGCAAGCCTGCTCTGGAAAACCAGATTGCCCGGTATGGCAGCTATTTTGAAAACAGGAAAGAAACCGCTCTAGCGAACGTCTCCTACACCTCCATATACGGTCGAAAGCACTTTGAACACAGAGCCATCGTGTTTGGCGGGGAGCTGCCGGAAGCCATCGAAAATCTAGGCAAAGGCAAGTCATTTGCCAAAGGACAATCAGGGTCTGCTCACGGGGTCGGGTTCATGTTCTCTGGCCAGGGTACACAAGCCAGAGACATGGGTAAGTGGCTGTATGAGAACAGCGCTTCCTACAAGGAAACCTTTGATCAGGGATGCGAGATCGTACTCAAGACAACCGGAGTGGATGTCAGAGGCATTTTGTTTGCCGAAGAACAGGCCGCGGATGAAAGCCTTATTCACCAGACGTCGTTTGTGCAGCCGGCTCTCTTTCTGCTGGAGTTCGGTCTAGCAAATTGCCTGATAGAGCGCGGTGTTAAGCCGTCTTTTTTCATCGGCCACAGCATTGGGGAGTTTGCCGCAGCAACCCTGGCCGGCATATTCAGCTTTGAAGACGCTACCAGGCTGGTCGCTACCAGGGGCGCTTTAATGCAGAGCATGCCATCTGGCAAGATGCTCATCGTGCGTTCGAACCCGGATGACATTGCAACCATCGTCAACGGGAAGGCCGAAGTGGCCGCCGTGAACGCACCTGGCCTGGTTGTACTTTCAGGTGAGCAAGACGCCATTACAGCAATAGCCAAACAGCTGTCCGAGAAAAAGATTGCCAGTACCCTTCTGCAAACGAGCCATGCTTTCCATTCCAGAATGATGGAACCAATCGTTCCCCGGTTCGAAGAATTCATATCGGGTATTTCCAGAAATACGCCTGCTATACCGATTTTTTCAACCATGACTGGTGCTCTGCTCACTGATGAAGAGGCCAAGTCGCCACGGTACTGGTCACAGCAACTGAGAAACCCGGTTCAGTTTTCCAATGCGCTGCAGGCTATGGCCGCCAACCAGGCCAGCGATGGCGAACGGGTTAGTCTGTTGGAGGTAGGCCCCGGAAACACCCTGGTCAACCTGGTCAACTACCACAAGGACCTGTCCGGTGTGAATGCTTGGCCGTCGCTAACGAACAAAGGCACTGACGAAAAAGCCGAAAGCGATATGTACAGCAGCATTGGCCAACTTTGGGTCAACGGACACAGCCTTGACTGGGATCAATACGTTGGCGACCTGACCGTGAGAAAAGTACGACTGCCCGGTTATGCATTCACCGAAGATCAATTCTGGCTCGGCCCTGTAAACAGCAACGTTATTTCCATTCACCAGGGCACTACCACTGCACCACAAGCACTTTCACACCCGGTAATACAGGACGTTAAAATGGACCCGAAGCAGCATTCCGACAAAATTCGTTCAGATGTCATGAGTATCATTGAGGATATCTCCGGGTACGAGCTGGGCAACGCTGACCCCGGCTCACATTTCAGTGAAGTGGGTCTGGATTCTCTGCTCCTCACCCAGGTGGCTACCGCACTGGAGCGACAGTTCAAGCTAGGTATTTCGTTCCGGCATCTGGTTGAAGAATATACCTCGCTGGAACTGATTTCGGACTTTATCGCGTCGCGGGTTGAGCCCGAGGTTACGTCTCAGCCAGTGACCGGCACACAGGAAGCGGTCAGTCTACCTACCGCTAACAGCCAGGCTGCGCCAACGGGTATCGATTTTAGCGCGATGGCCTCCGGCAACTCCAACATCAGGGATATCGTCAATACCCAACTACACATCATGCAATTACAGTTGCAGGCCCTGGGCGGACAGCCTGCCTCCGTTACTCAACAAAGCCTGCCGCAACCCCAGCCGAAACCTGGTGCCGAGCAACCCACCGCCAGTGCTGGCAACCAAATCCAGACCGACACCAGCGAAACAAACACTGACGTACCAGCGAAGCCGGCCCATACCCCCGGCACACGCATCAGCAGAGAAAAAACCAGCACCGAACTGACCTCTGCCCAGCGTGAGTGGGTTGATGGCCTGATGACCCGATACCAGGAGAAATACGCCGGTTCCAAGGCGTATACCCAGAAACACAGAAAACATCTGGCAGATCCCAGAAGCGTTTCCGGGTTTAACCCTGGCTGGAAAGAAATCATCTTTCCTATTGTCACGGTGAAGTCGAAAGGTTCCAAATTATGGGACGTTGATGGAAACGAATTAATCGATACGTCCAACGGGTTTGGTCCCATCCTGTTTGGCCACTCACCCGACTTCATTTCTAACGCCGCCAAAGCTCAAATAGACCTCGGTGTAGAAACTGGCCCGCAATCACCACTGGCCGGCGAAGTCGCCGAGCTGTTCTGCGAATTGACGGGCAACGAACGGTGCACCTTTGCCTGTACCGGATCGGAAGCCAACGTAGGGGCACTCCGGATCGCTCGTACCGTTTCCGGCCGCACCAAGGTCGTGGCCTTTGAAGGCTCCTATCACGGCATACATGATGAAGTCGTCATGCGCGCAGGCAAAGACCATAAGGCCTTGCCAGCGGCCCCCGGCATCCCCAGAGAAGCAACCGCCAATATGATACTGCTACCCTGGGGTGAGCAAAGCAGTCTGGACGAAATCCGAAAGCTGGGTGACGACCTGGCCGCCGTTCTTGTCGAGCCCGTACAAAGCCGAAAGCCCCAGTTTCACAGTCAGGAGTACATCAGCGAAATACGCCGAATTACCGAAGAGAATGGCGTAGCACTTATTCTGGACGAAGTAGTCACCGGCTTTCGTGTTGGCCCGGGAGGCATTCGCAAGCGCTTCAGTATAGACGCAGACATGATGACCTACGGTAAGGTTGTTGGTGGTGGATACCCCATAGGCATCATAGCCGGGAAAGCCAAATACCTCGACGCAATGGACGGCGGCTACTGGCAGTACGGTGACGATTCCATCCCCGAGCAGGGCGTGACCTTTTTTGCCGGTACCTTTGTCAGGCATCCGCTAAGCCTGTCGGTCGCCAAAGCTGTACTGAGCAGAATCAAGGAGCAGGGCGATATTCTATATCCGGCCCTGGAAGCAAAGACCACTGCCATGGCCAAAGAGGCCAAAGCCTTTATCGAAACAATGAAGACAGGCGTCAGCTTTGAAGAGTTCGCCTCGCTGTTTTACATCTCAGTTCCTTCATCCACACAACTGGGCCATCTGTTGTTTCTGTCAATGACACTCGATGGTATTCACATTCAGCAATACCGGCCTAACTTCCTAACAACGGAACATTCTGACGAGGATGTCGAAAAGATACTTCATGCGTTCAAGTCCGGCGTAGCCAACCTGATTGCCCACGGACTCCTGGAGGGTGATACAGTCGCTGCGAAGAAGTACCTGGGCGGTAATGGCAGCATTCCTGCCGGTGCAAAACTCGGTAAAAATGAAAACGGCGAGCCGGCTTATTTCATTGAGGACCCGGGCAATAAGGGAGCCTATCTGGAGGTTGGCCGCCCATGAATTCAACCCCTTTTAACCCCTTTGCCGGTGGTGAACTTTCCCGTGTCGCGCCGACTACTGGCCCACAACGAGAAATCATTGCCTCAGCGCAGATCAGTGACGTTGCCAATACAGCCTTCAACGAAGCCGTGTCTGTCAGGCTGTCTGGCCACCTTAATGCAGACTTGCTCCGTAGGTGTTTCGACGACCTGATTGCCAAGCACGACATCTTGCGGGCAACGTTTTCCAGGAATGGCACGGAGATATGCCTGCACGACACCTCGTCGTTTGAGCTGGATTATGAGGATATCAGCGACCGTTCATCCAGTGAGCAGGAAGCGACTATCCGTGATCTGTGGAAGAACATCGCCATTTCTCCCATGAATTTGGAGGAAGGCCCTCTTTTTGCTGCATGGCTCAAAAAGCTGGATAGCACAACTCATGAGCTGATTCTCGCCGCCCATCACATCATTTGTGACGGTTGGTCGTTCGGCCTGGTGCTCAGCGAATTGTCGCAATCTTATGGAAATAGCCGATCGCAAACGAACACCTCCGCTGACGCCATTTCTTTCTTCGATTACGCAGAAATGGTCGATTCGCGGGAAATCAGCAACATCGACAACGATTACTGGATCAACCGTTTTTCAGATTTACCACCCAACCTCGACTTGCCTCTGGACGCTCCCAGGCCTCACTACCGTACCTTCGAAGCCAGACGCCTGGACTACCAACTCAACCCGGAGCTGGCCAAAAAACTTCCCAAAACGGCTGCCTCCCTGAAAGTCAGTATGGTTAACATGGTGCTGGCGGGCTACTTTGTTCTATTGCATCGGCTTACGTCAAACGACGATATAGTCGTAGGCCTCCCGGTAGCGGGGCAGGCAACACAAAATCGTGTAAAACAGATAGGACACATGGTTCACCTGTTGCCCATTCGCACACTGATCAACGCGGAGCTGCCATTCTCCGAACTGTGCAAACAGGTTAAAAAAGAGGTCCTCGATGCCACAGAGCACTCGAACTTCACCTTTGGGAAATTGATAGAAGCGATCAAGGTTGACCGAACCCGGGTTCCACTGATCAATACAATTTTCAATATCGACCAGCCTCTGGAAGCTATTCAGTTTGGCGACCTAAACGGTAGGGTTCGAACGGTTCCACGAGCCGCCGAGAACTTTGAGATGTTCCTGAATATCCTGCCTTCTTCAACCAGCCTGACCATTGAAGCTACTTACTCTTCCGCGCTTTTCGACGAAGAGACCATCACTTCCTGGCTGCAGACACTGGAGAGAATACTGGCCGCGACTGCGGCGAACCCGACTATTAAGATTGCCAGTATTGCCCTGACTGATCAGGAACCTGAGCTGGTCAGGCGCGCCAATGCAACCCAGTCAGACCTTGCCTATCGCAGCGTGATCGACGCTTTAGAACATCACGTAACCACCAACCCGACCCACGTGGCCTGCGCCTGCGGAGGTAGAAGCTGGACCTACCAGACGCTTGAAGAAAAAAGCAATGCCATTGCAGTCAACCTAGCGAAAAGTGGTGTAGTACCTGGCAAGACCGTTGGAGTCTGCCTGGAACGGTCAGACACGGCCCTTGCCACGATCATAGGCATCCTCAAGCTCGGTGCCGTGTACTTGCCCATGGACCCGGATTTTCCCGAAACCCGATTGAAGTACATCCTTGAAGACTCGGCAGCCTACGCCATTGTCATTGACGATTCCACGCCGGCGTTCATGACCGGATTGGACATTGTCAAACTCAACATCAGTGACACTGAAGGCGAACCCGGTGTTTCAAATGCCTCCGACTTGCCGGTTGTCAGCATTGAGCCCGAGCAGACGGCATACATAATTTATACCTCTGGCTCCACAGGTAAACCGAAAGGTGTACTCGTACCGCATCGCGCCCTAATCAATTTCCTTGAAAGCATGGCAAACAAACCCGGCTGCACGTCGCAAGACAAGCTACTGGCGGTAACGACGTTCTCTTTTGACATCTCACTGCTGGAACTCTTGCTGCCTTTGATCTGCGGCGCCAAAACCGTAATTGCCGAAAAAGAGAGCGTTAAAGACGGTGACAAACTTCGTCGGTTGATCCTCGATCACCAGATCACGGTCATGCAGGCGACCCCGGCCACCTGGCGCATGTTGCTTGATACCGGTTGGCAGCATGATGGACTGAAGATGAAAGGCCTTTGTGGTGGCGAACCGCTCCCACCAGATCTGGTGCGAGACCTATCGGGTTGCCTGCATGAACTGTGGAATATGTACGGACCCACCGAAACCACCGTCTGGTCGACCTGCCAACAGTTGCGCCTGACGGATAGACTGATTTCTATTGGCAAACCGATTAACAATAGCCAGGTGCATATTCTGGACCGGGAGCGTAACCCGCTTCCGCTATCTTGCCCGGGTGAGCTGTATATTGGTGGTATGGGCCTCGCAACGTCGTACCACCAACAGCCAGATCTCACTGCTGAGAAATACATCGATCACCCCAACTACGGTAGACTATACGCAACCGGTGATCTGGCCAAGTGGTGCCCCGATGGTAATGTTCAACATCTGGGCCGAATGGATGATCAGGTGAAAGTTCGGGGCTACCGGATTGAGCTTGGTGACATTGACGCCGCGCTGGCCACATGCTCCGACGTAACCTCGGCTTGTTCCTATGTGTGGGAATTAGCGCCCGGTGATGCTCGCATCGTGGGTTGTATTGTGTCGGGATCTAAGTCCGGGCCTAATCTGGTTGGCATCCGCAAGGAACTGCGTTCGCTCCTGCCCGCGTACATGATTCCGCAGTACATTCTTACCATTGACAGCGTACCCTTAAGCCCCAGTGGCAAGATCGACCGACGTCGGCTACCCAAGCCTGAACTGCGTGAATCCACCATTCTCAAGGCCACAGCTCTGGCTAATCAGACTGAGGAAATGGTCGCTAAAGTCTGGTCTGACGTACTAAATACTTCTTCCCGAATTGTCCGTGAAGACAACTTTTTCAGCCTGGGCGGGCACTCACTGCTTGCTCTGCAGGCTATTAGGCGAATTGAGAGCGAGACTGGTATCCGGCTTCGCCCGGAAGACATAGTAGGCCTCAGTTTGAGTGAGGTTGCCGAGAAAATATCTCACAGCAACCCCGTCTCGGCTGAGCATGAAAACACACCAGCTGATTTGCCAACGGCGTTACGGCGCTCACTGAGCAACGAGCAAACCCGAATGCTGCTCAGGCAGCTATCCTACCCGGACAATGTCTGTAATAACTTGCCTGCATCATGGCTCTTGGAGGGCGAGCTTAATCTCGATACCTTTACCAGGAGTCTCACAAAGGTTTTTGAGCGACAAACCGCATTGAGAACCGTCATATCACACGGTGACAACGGATATCAGCAAGGTATTCTACCTGTGAAACAGGTTCCAGTGGTCGACATCATCGACCTCTCCAAAGAAGTAAACCCCGGGGAAGCCGCGTTGAGTGCCTCCAGGGAACTGGCGTTCAAGCCCTTTAAAGTTCTGGATCGCCCACTGTTCCGCTCGACGCTGTTTGTGCTTGGCGAATCCCGATACCACTACGTTTTTGTACCGCACCAACTGATTTTTGATGGGTGGTCTTTTGACATCTTTCTGGCCGAACTTGAAAATGCCTATCGCGTGCTGAGTTCCAGTCAACAGGAGATACCTAACAAGCTAGCCTTCGAGTTCAGGGACTACGCAGAGTGGTCTGTCTCAAACGGGGCTTCTGATGAAGATGTCGATTATCACAAGGCGAGCTTGTCCGACTCTCTGAATTCTGGCCCTGCAACCTATAAAGAAACGCCTATCATCAACCAGTGTGCGCGGCAAACCCTGGCGTTCACTGAATCAGACCTGGAATCTGTAGAACAGTGCGCCACCAAGCTAAACCTAAAACTACACGAAGTACTGTTTTGTCTCTTCGCCGACGCATGCTGCCGGGCATTGAAACACGAGAAACTTGTGTTAGGCGTGCCAACCTCAGGGCGAAACCGGGCCGACGTCATCAATCTAATAGGCAGTTTTGTCACTATTATACCCAGCGTTATGCAGGTTCCGTCATCTGGCTTTCGGGAACGGATAGCAAGTCTCGCTAATCAGCTCGGGGAATATCTGAAGCACGTCAATGTTACCTACGCTGATATCGTCAAAGACACTCCGTCTGAACGAGTTCTGTTTCCCGAATTCGTCAGTGCCAGTTTCGCGTTCCAGGATATCCGGAACAGACCAACTGCCATCGCCAACCTCAAGCTAAAACAACTGGACCTTCCCCGGCTTAACACAGAATACCCAATTGAGTTCTGGGTCCGAATCCAACCGGGCGGGTTTATTGGTGTTTTCGACTATAACGAGGCGACGGTTGACACAGCTACCATCCAATCCCTGCAAGATGGGTTAGCTGAACTGATCTCTGACCTGGAGAGTTTGTTAGCCCGTGAACCTATCGAGTCGACTTCGACCAACACCCCGCCGGTCAAGAAACCCATTTGGCGGAAGCTATTTCAGTGAAGACAGGATGTAACCCGACATGATAGAGCCTTTTTTCTTTGATGATGAACGCCTTTTCGGCAGCTATTTCTCATCTACTGACCCCTATACCGATAAAGTTGTCATCCTTTGCCCGCCCTTGTTCGATGAATACCGACGCACCTACCGAGCATTGTCTGAACTGGCAATGGCCATCGCAGAGCGTGGCGCGCACGCGTTTCGCTTTGACTATTATGGAACGGGAGAATCCCAGGGCGATCTTGCTGAGGCTACGATAGAAGGATGGTTGTCGGATATCGAAACAAGCATTGCTGAAGCCGTTGCTGTATCCGGTGCCAGCCAGGTCGTATTATTGGGTGTCCGCTTTGGTGCAACGCTGGCCGCGCAAAACAGCAATCCGCAGGTCAAAAGTCGTCTGTTCTGGGACCCGGTGATTTCCGGAAATAACTATCTTGACTGGCTGAATGAAATAGACCAAATTCTGTATACAAGACATAAAGCCGCCTCCCGAAGCAACAATGTCGCTTTTGAAAATATCGACTACAAGAACTTTGATCTACCTGAACAGCTCACCACCCGAATGAGCCAGGTCACCATTCAGGATAGTCTTCTGAGCGACCCGCATCAGTGCTTTACCGTTTCAACCGACCCTGACTTCTGCCAGCAGCAAGCTTCTCAGAATTGCATCTATGCGGGCCTACCTTATGACTGGCCCTATTATCACGATGGCGTCATTACACAAAAGCCAGTACTTGAAGCTTTACTTAACCGGGTGGTCGCATGATAAAGGAAAAAATTTTCACTTACGGCGAGCATCAACACGGCATTGGCGTTGTCTCTGAGCCCGATGATACATCAACAAGCCCGGTTGTCGTGCTTCTAAATGCCGGGTTGTCGCATCGTGCAGAACCCTACCGTCTTAACGTGCTACTGGCCCGCCGACTGGCAGCTCTCGGGTACATTGCGTTACGAGTCGATCTGTCGGGAAAAGGAGATTCCCCTACTCGTGAAAGCATGAGCAACCGGGAGTCGGTTTCCCTCGACTGGACATACATGAAGCAGTCGCTCGAAATACTCTACGGACCAAGAACCGTTCTAATGTTTGGACTGTGTTCCGGTGCAGACAATGGTATTAAACTCTGCGCACAGGACCCTGACATCAAAGGGTTGATCCTACTCGACCCGGTTTCAAGGCAGGACCCTGGGTTTGCCAGGAGGGACCTCCTGAGAAAGCTGACTAACCTAAGCAAGTGGCAGAACATTCACAAAATATTGTTGCGCCGGTTTAAACAGAGCACAAACAAGGAAAGTTCGCTTCTGGACTCCCCGATGGATCTGCGAGATGAGCCCAACGACGAGGACATGGATCAATGTTTAAGCGGGATCGTTAAAAAAGACGGTCGGGTTCTGGCTTTGTTTACCAGCCAGACTTTATATCATTACAACAAGTGCGGCCAGTTTGCATCGGCTATGGGTATCGATGGATTAACACCTGTAACAGAGGAGTTTTTCTGGCCGAATGCCAAACACATCTATCCCGTTGAAATGCATCGCAACCGCCTTATAGAGACGGTTGCTGACTGGGCTGACCGACACATTCAACACTTTAAATCCATGAAGCCGGAATGAAACTATATCTGGTCGCAATCTCGCTCATTCTGATCACACTGATTGGCCTGGCAGGCTATTACTCGACGAGCCTAAAACAGTGGCTAAGCGACACAACAATGCCAATGCGGAAAGGCGTACATGTTTCAAGAAACGTGATGGTTCCGATGAGCGATGGTATCAACCTTGCGACCGATGTATATCGCCCGACCGGGAGCGGTGGCCGCTTTCCGGTCATTATGATGCGTACCACTTACGGCGGCGTTCCATTCAACGACATCAAGCAATTTGTTGATCACGACTATGCGGTAGTAGTGCAGCATGTGCGTGGTCGTTACAATTCACAGGGGCGTTTCAACAGCCCTTACCGGGATTCCGCCCAGGACGGCTACAATACCATTGACTGGATTGTTTCCCAATCTTGGGCCACCGACAAAGTAGGTACCTTTGGCTGTTCGTACCTCGGTGAAAGCCAGATCATACTGGCTGCAAGAAACCACCCAAATCACGTTGCCATGATAGCCTCAGGTGCTGGTGGTGCCATCGGCAAAGCCAAAGACGCCTACGGGTATTTTGGCGTGTTTGAGAATGGCGTGTTGAACCTGGCCTCCTCATTGGGTTGGTTTACTGCCGAAGGGGCAAAGGACTTCAACACCACGCCTCGTTCCGACGACTATGAAGAGCGCATGCGTACTTACATGAATTACCTGCCGGTTTCCGAAATAGCGGAAAAGGTTGCCCCCTATGAAACCGGTTTTGACGACATCATCAGCCATCCACTAACCGACAGTTGGTGGGATGAAGAAGGTTACACCCATCCCAACGATCAATTCTCTGTAGCCACCCTTCACATCAATGACTGGTTTGACCAGACTGCCCACAACGCTTTCAGGTTAGCGCAGCACATGGCAGAAAACGCCAGGACTCCGACAGCAAAATCACAGCATGTACTCATCGCCCCCGGAACCCATTGCGAGGCAGAGAAACTGAGGTCCGGAAAAATTACGGTAGGCGAGATGCCGTTTTATTATGATGCAAGAGACTTCGGTCAGATCTACCTTAACTGGTTCGACCACTGGCTCAAGCAAAAGCCCAGTGAACTACCACCCAAGTACGAGTATTACACGGTACATGCAGGGAGCTGGAACACTTCAGACCAATGGCCGCCGAAGTCAGCCACTGAAGTTGTCTTCCGGATGCAACCCGGAAATCGTCTTGAGCGTCAATCTGACCTGAGCAGTGAACAAGACACTGGTCAGACATACGATGAGTTCAGTTACGATCCGATGGATCCCGTACCAACCCTCGGTGGACCAATCTGCTGCACTTACCGGCCAGAAGACAGGGCCGGAGTGCTCGACCAACGACCGCTGAAGTCTCGCCAGGATGTGCTTGTCTACACCAGCAAACCGCTGGAAGAAGATTTGACGATTACTGGAAACCCCAGCGTAGTATTGCACGTCTCCACCAGCGCGCCGGATACGGACTTCACCGTCAAGATGGTAGACCAGTACCCGGATGGCAGGGCTTACGGACTTCAGGATGGCGTAGTAAGGTTGCGATACAGGAATGGAGTTGATCAACCGAGCCTCGTTACTCCAGGGCAGATCTATCAAATTAAGCTTGAGATGAGGCCACTTGCCTATGTGTTCAAGGCCGGGCATCGCATTGAGTTCCATGTATCAAGTAGTAACTTTCCACGCCTGGTACGAAACCTGAATACTGGCAAAGATGAGTACAGCGACTCAGAAATTTTTGTGGCAAAGAACAGAGTTCACCTAAGTGGTGACTCCCCTTCATATGTGACGCTACCGGTCACCAGATCGGGCGACCCACTTTGAACTCAAATATACCGGGGAGAACATAGAAGTGTACAAATCCGTTAAGAGCAGGATCATCAATGGAATAGAGCTTCTACCGTTTGGTCACGATATTTACCTCCAATTAGCCAAGAAGCGACTCGGCATCACATACCGCGGGGTATTTGATACGAGCCGTGCTGCTCAGCACAGTGCTTTCGGTGAGGTAACCAGTGAGTACGATGTCATCAATGAAGAAAAAAATGAAAATCTGGATAATGAAATGCCCATACTCGATAAACGGGTATTGGATATCGACTACCCGCTGTTGTTCTGGCTTTCCAGGTTGATGAAACCTTCTCAGAAGATTCTCGAATTGGGAGGAAGTATCGGGCAAGGGTTCTACAGCTTTGAACGTTATTTTCCCTACCCAGACAACATCATATGGGTGATTGCAGAGCTGGCAGGGGCTGTAAAAGCCGGCCAAAAAGTCGCTGAGATGAAGCAGGAAGAGCGACTGGACTTTATAGAAAGCAATTGCCTCAGCGACGTACATTCTGCTGATATTTTTATGACAGCAGGAACCATACAATATATTGATACTAACTTGAGCACCCTGCTAAACGATCTTAGGCAACTTCCGGAACATGTGCTGATACACAACCTGCCGGCTCACCCGACTGAAGACTTCTGGACGCTCCAAAATCTGACCGTCTGTGAAGTACCTTATCACATTCATTCATTGGCCAATCTTGTCAGTGATATGGAGAGTTCCGGCTTCGAACTTATCGATCAGTGGAAACACCCCCGACAGATAGAGATACCCTACAACCTTAATAAAAAAGTTGAGCATTATTTTGGTTTTTACTTTAAGAGGAGGTTGTCTGCCCACCCGAAGGTCCAGAATTGACCCAGATAATGATAGCGCGCTTATCATGACGTAATCGTACAGTGTTATGCGGCGGTTAGGTAATTGGTGCACGCTGCCTTATAAGCTTTTGCTTCTATTACGGCAGATCAAAAAACAGGCAATAGATCGCCATTCCCTCTTCCTCTAACAGTTAAACTGTGACAAAGTTAACGTTGTTAAGGATAACAGCAGTTAAGATGAGATGTTACGGATGACCGTCAAAAGCACTCTGATTCAAGCACTCACCAGCGCCCCCATGAACCGCCTCATGAGCGGGATACGCAACCAGTGTGTCCCTGTATTCATGTTTCACCGAATGCAGGACAAAGCGCTGGGAGTCCATGGCCACCAGCCAGACACCTTGCGGGCAGCCTTGTCTTACGTCCGTGAGAATCACTTTCAACCCATTTCAATTCGTACGCTGGTCGATCATCTGAACCAAGGAACGCCGCTGCCCGAGAAAGCCGTTGCTTTCACAATGGACGACGGCTTTTACGACCAGGCCGAAATTGCCGTGCCCATTTTTCAGGAATTTCAGGTTCCAGTAACTATCTTCATTGCCACTGGCCTGCCGGACAACGAGTGGTGGTCTTGGGACTACAAGCTTGAATACCTGATCATGTCACGCATGCGAAGCGCGCAACAAGTGCACATTGCCGACCAGGCTTGGGACATAGACAACGCTGATCGCGACAGCCGCCGGCGTTGCTTGCGCTCCATGCGCAATTACATCAAAGGCCAGGATGGCACCGGGTACGATGCCTTTGTAGAAGACATCAGCCATCAACTGGGCTGTGACTTGCCGCCCTTGCCACCCCCGGCCTACCGCGCCATTTCCTGGTCTCAGGCCCGGGCACTGGAATCCCAGGGCGTGGAATTCGGCCCCCACTCACACCGACACAATATTTTACAAGCCCAGTCGCTGGCCGATGCCGAGCGCGAAATTCGTCACAGTTGGAGCCGGCTGAAAGCCGAACTCAAGCACCCACTGCCGGTGTTCTGCTATCCTACCGGGCGCAGCGGCGTGGACTTTGGACCGCGCGAAATGGCGATTGCCCAGCACATAGGCTTAGAAGCTGCCATGTCGGCCGATGCGGGTTATATTGACCTGGGTGCCGATGCGCATAACAATCTGTTCGCCCTGAGGCGATTCGCCTTTCCCGACAAGCTCAGTGACTTTCGCCAATACTGCAGCTGGCTGGAACGGTTCAAAGAACGTCGCTACGCCTTCTGACAACGTTAGAGCGTGGAAAATTACCCAAAACTGAATATACTCACTACAGATGTAGCAAGGAGCATACGCCGTGTACCAGGAAAGGATTCGCAGTATTGTCGCCAAGTCCGTCAAACTGTCCAAAGACATCACTGACATTCAGGATTCCGACGACCTCTATTCGGTCGGCCTCACCTCACTGACCACCGTCAACCTGATGCTCTCTCTCGAAGACGAATTCGACATTGAATTCGACGATAACCGCCTTTCCAGACAAACCTTTGAAAGCATTGCCGCGTTGAACGACGCCGTAGAAGAGCTGAGTGCCTAACCGCCACTGACGGCGGCACGTGCAGTTCTAATTGTAAAAGAACAGGAGAAAACGCATGGAAGCACACGCACTTAGAACGTTCGCTCAAATAAAAGCCACCGTTCATGAGCTGGGGCAGAGCATTGTTGCCGCTCACGCCGACGACGTAGACCAGCAAGCCCGTTTCCCGCACGAGGCCTTCGCCGCCCTGCGCAGTGAACGCTTACTGTCGAGCTATGTGCCATCGAGTTTTGGTGGCGACGGCCTGAGCCTGACCGAAGTGTCCGAGCTGTGCCGAATTCTCGGCCACTATTGCTCCTCGACCGCGATGATTTACGCCATGCACCAGATTCAGGTGGCCTGCATCGTTCACCACGGTCAGGAATCCGCTTATTTCAGCCGGTATTTGCGCCAGATGTGCGAACAGCAACTGTTGCTGGCATCGGCAACAACAGAGATGGGCGTCGGCGGTGACTTGCGTTCCAGCCTCTGCCACGTAGAGGTCGCTGACGATCAATTCACACTGACCAAGCAGGCGCCAGTTATCTCCTACGCGCTGCATTCCGATGCCATTCTGGTTACCTGCCGCAGCCATAAAGACGCCCCGGCCAGCGACCAGGTTCAGGTATTGGTCGAAACCCAGAAAACCAACCTGACCCCGCTGACTGGCTGGGATACCCTCGGCTTTCGCGGCACCTGCAGTGCTGGCTTCACACTGGAAGCCCAGGGTCATAAAGATCAGATTCTGCCCACTCCTTTCTCAGTGGTGCTGGCGCATACCATGCACCCGGTATCGCACCTCACCTGGGGCTCACTCTGGACCGGCATGGCCCAGGGCGCGACCAACAAAGCCCGGCTGGCCGTGCGCGACATGATGCGCCGCAGCGATGAACTGCCTCAGGTCACCGCCCTGCGTTTGGCCGAGCTGGACGAAGTATTGTTCAGCATGAAGGGCGGACTGGCCGGTGCCATGCAGGCTTACCAGGCCATGCTCGATGACAACAACCTGTTCCAGGCCGAGAAATACGGCTTTGCCATTCAGGTGAACAACGTGAAAACCAGCTGTTCGGAAATGGTGGTCGATGTGGTCGGCAAGGCGTTGCAAATCGTCGGCATCGGCGGCTATCGCAACGATGGAAAATACAGCCTGTGCCGCGAACTGCGCGATGCCCATGGTGCCGCGCTGATGGTCAACAACGACCGGATACGCGGGCACAACGCCACCATGCAAGTGGTGGTTAAGGAAAGCTAACACCCGGATCGCAAGGAGAGGCCGGGCTGTACAAGCCCCGGCCAGCGCTGCTTATGAAACACATACTGTCATTGGACCCGACCACCTATCAACGTCACGCCCTGCACGGCGAGGACCGGGTATGGTCGGAAACCAACTGCTACGTCGATGTACTGATCGAACAAATTCATGCCCTGGGTTTCGACCCCGTGGCCGGTCTTGCCTTTACTCTGGCGATTGATTTTGAAGTCGATCAGTGGACATTTTTCAAATACCCCCATGCCGACCTGTGGCAGCTGTACGGTTTTGACATTCAGGAAATGAACCCCTGGCACCGCCTGGCCGACCATGTTGAACGTCAGGTTAGTGCCGGCCGGCCTGTATTGGTAGAACTGGATTCGTGTTATTTACCGGACACTCAGGGAACCACCTACCACTGCGAACACGTTAAATCGACGGTCTCTGTCAATGCCATCTCCGTTGCCGACCGAACCCTGGGCTACTTTCACGGTCAGTCTTACTACCAGGTCGATGGCGACGATTTTGACCGCTTGTTTCAAACCGACGGGCTGGTGCACGAACGCATGCTGCCGCCCTACGTTGAATACATTAAACGGCACCATACCCCCACCACGCTGGATGCCCAGACCCTGACTCAACGCTCGCTGGCCTCGTTGCGTCATCAGTGTGCCCTGATACCCAAGCACAACCCGTTTACATTGTTTATTGAAGCGTTCAGTCGCGAATTACCCGAATTGAAAGCGGCGGGCATGTCCCACTTCCATCTCTACTCATTTGCCACGCTGCGGCAGTTTGGCGCCTGCTATGCGCTGGCTGAAACATATTTGAACTGGCTAGACCAGCGAACGAACCTCCCATTCGCAGACGCGGCAGCGGCCTTCGGGCGCATTAGCCTCGCCGCCAAGACACTGCAATTTCAACTGGCCCGGGCCATTGCTCGCGACAAGCCACTGGATTTGACCGCACTGGAGCAGATGGCAGGCGACTGGCAACAGGCGGTCGATCAGGTTCGCACACTGATGCGGGAATGATCCGATGATCGACGTGTCTCTCAGCCATGCCAACGGATGGCTACTGGCCAGCACCGAGCCCGAGGGGGAGCCGGCGGCGTCAGACTGGATACCCATTGCTGCTGCCCGGCCTGTTAACGCGCTGCTGTGTGAAGGCGAGCTCGATGTTTTACCGAGACAAGCGGTCAATCAGCCCGGCGACCGGGACTGGTGGTACCGGCTCGACTTGCCCGCAGACCAGCCCCACCAGGCCGTGCTGCGCCTAACCAACCTGGCGACGCTGTTTGATGTGTGGTTCGACGACCAACCGGTTTTTTCTGGCAGTAACCCCTTTGTAACCGACTATTTGCCTGTGCCCCCCGACACCCGGCAACTGACGCTGCGATTCCGGTCTCTGGCCAGCGCCCTCAGCACCCGCAAACCCCGACCTCAGTGGAAAACCGGACTGGTTAATAACAACCTGCGCTGGTACCGCACGTCGTTGCTTGGCCATACCGTCTGGTCAGGATCGCTGTGGGCCATTGGGCCCTGTCAGCCACTTGAATGGCTGAGTAAGGCGCAGGCCTGGCTCGACCAATGGTCGTTTTGCCCGAGCGTAAACGGTGACAATTGTCAGGTTTCCGTGAGCCCCCCCGAAGACGCTGCATTACAAAAGACCGGCCAGCACCTGACGTTTCAGTTAGGCGACGCGGCGCCGGTTACCCTCACCGGAGAGGGTGAAACGCTGTCGTTTGGTGACTTGCCACGCTGGCAGGTCCACAGCCAGGGCACTCCGCACCGGCACCGCGTTACTCTGGCACTGTGGCAGGGTGACCAGTGCCTGGCCGAACGTACGGTTCGGCTTGGGTTCCGGAAACTCACGGTTAGCCTGAGCGGGCAGGCGCCGGCCTTTTACATCAACCAACAGGTGCTGTTTATGCGCGGTGCCTGCTGGTCACACAGCAATCTCCCTGGCTTTGAATTCGATGCCGACAAGGCCCGGCGCATTCTCACAGCGGCCCGGGATGCAGGCATGACCATGCTCCGTATCGGCGGCACCATGCAGTATGAAACCGATGCGTTTTACGACCTGTGCGATGAGTTGGGCTTGCTGGTATGGCAGGACGCCGCCTTCGCCAATATGGACTACCCGCATGACGACCCGGACTGGCTGGCCTCGGCTTCAGCCGAACTGCACCAGCAAGCCCGCCGGCTTAGCCAGTATGCCGCCGTGGTTGCCTGGTGTGGCAGCAGCGAAGTCGAACAACAGGCCGCCATGCTGGGCCAGCCCCGCGAGCGATGGCGCAACCCCTGGTTTGCAGAACACCTGCCCGCCCTGCTGCGCGATGCCAACCCAGACTGGCCCTACTGGCCTTCAACCCCGTGCGATGGCGCCTTGCCGTTTCATACCGATACTGGCCTCGCGCACTATTTCGGGCTGGGCGCCTACCGCCGGGATGAACAGGACCTGCAACTGAGCCAGGTGCGGTTCACCCCCGAATGCCTGGGGCACTCACACTTACCAGACGATGCCTTTACCGCCCGGCACTTTGGCGCCACACCGCCGCTTACCCACACCCCGTCCTGGAAAGCCGGCGTGCCCCGGGATGCCGGATGCGGCTGGGATTTCGAAGACATCCGTGATCATTACCTGCACCGGTATTTTCACTGTGATCCGGTGCGCTTGCGCTCCGTTGACCCGGCTGGCTATGCCCAGCGCAGCCGTCTGCTCACCGGCTACCTGCTAAGCCAGGCGTTTCACCTGTGGCGCAGTAACGCCAGCCCGTGCCAGGGTGCACTGGTCTGGTGGTTGAACGACCTGGTGCCCGGCGCTGGCTGGGGGTTGTTCGACAGCGACGGCGGTGCCAAACCGGCATTGCACGGTGTCGCGGATGCCTGGCAGGCGGTGCAAGTGAGCCTGGTACCGCAGGGGCTGAATGGCCACAACCTATCGTTCATCAACGAAAGCCCCGCCAATATTAATGCCCGAATTAAGGTCACGTTGCTTCAAACGGGCCGGGGCAACACGTTAGAACACGAACAAAAGGTAACGCTGGCACCCTACAGCAACACCCTGACCCGTCTGGATTCAATGCTCGATGGCTTTCAGGACACCACTGCCAGCTATCACTTTGGTGCTGAACCCTGGGATGTGATTGCGGTATCGCTCTATGACGAAAACAACGACTTGCTCAGCCAGCACTGCCACTTCCCGACCGGGCTGAATTTGCCCGTTCAATACGACCGCGACCGCTTGGGGCTGAGCTGTAACATAGCCCGCGAAGGCGACGACGTCTGGCTGACCCTGAGCGCCGATCGCTTTGTGTATTTTTCTGAAATCACCCTGACTGGCTGGCAGGCCGCGCGCCAGGGTCTGCACCTGTTGCCAGGGCAAGTACAGCGCGTTCGGCTGATTCCCGATGCCCCGGGCCAAACTCGATTGCGCGGTCACCTTAGCGCCCTGAACCTGGCCAGCACCGTGCGCCTGGCGGCGGAGGTCGAGCTGCTATGACCACCGTATCCGAGGTGACAACAACGACCGTACCGTCGGCCACATCTCCCACCCCGCCCATTCATCGCCAGGCGGGCTGGCTGGCGCACAACGACGACCAAACTTTCTACTGGTTGCATCAACCGGCTGAACAGCCCATTACTCACCTGGTGGTGCTGTGCCCGCCGATTGGCTACGAGTACGTGCACAGCCACCGTACGCTGAAATTTCTGGCCGATCAGTTGGCTCAGGCGGGCTGTTGCGTCGCCCGACTCGACTACCCGGGCACCGGCAATGCTGGGTCGGACCTTACCTCCCCAAACCTGATTAACCGCTGGATTGACGCCATCAGCGCGGTTCGCAATGATCTGAAACGTCAGCGCCCCGACCTGGCGTGTACCCTGATGGGTCTTCGCCTGGGGGCGACCCTGGCCGTGCAGGCCACCCAGCCCGGTGACGACCTGGTGCTGATTGAACCCGTGGCAAGCGGCAAGCGCTTGGTGCGGGAGCTCAACGCCGCCTCGCGCTTTGCTGAAGTTCAAAGCCAGAGCGACTTTATTGAATCGGGCGGGTTCATCTACACCGAAGCAACACTGGCCGCGCTCAGTGCGCTGTCCATCTCCGGTGCCGACCTGCAACCCGCCAAACGCGTACTCTGTTTTAGTGAACAACCGGCCAAAGCCTTGAAAGTCAGCCTGGCGGAAGTAGACGCTGTCTGCCAGCCGTACCAGGGCTATGCCGGCATCATGGCCGAGCCGCAACACACGGAAATCCCCGTCGATCTGTTAACGCAGATCGTCAGTGCCGTGGTGGAAGCACCCAAAGACACCTCAACACCCGCTCAGCCTGAGCGCATCGCCGTAGCAGACCATCAATGGCACGAAGGCCAGTTCACAGAGACCACCGCGACAGACCCCCAGGGCCAGTTTTATCTGGTCACCCAGCCGGTTACCGAGGCCCCGGGGGCTTCAGTTCTGGTACTGATCAACTCGGGGTCGGTGCATCATGTTGGTCCGAACCGAACTTATACAGAGTTCTGCCGCGCAGCGGCGCTGCAGGGTATTCCCTCTGTCCGGTTCGATCTGCTGAATCTGGGTGACAGTGCCCGGGCAACCGTGGCTGAAGAAAACCACTGCTACCCGGCCGAGGCCAACGCCTATGTTGCTTCCCTGCTCGCCTACATCCGGCAGCGTTTCCCCGGGCGCGCCATCACGCTGGGGGGCATTTGTTCCGGCGCCCACCACGCCCTGCACACTGCGCTGATGCAACCTGACCTGGTGCAGCGGCTGGCCATCATCAACCCGCTGACGTTTTACTGGCGACCGGGCCTGTCACTGGACATCCCACGGGAGTCATCCACGCATCAGGATACCGCTTATTACCGACAAGCGATGAAAGATCCGAAACGCTGGATAAAATTATTGAAAGGCCAGGCCAGCCTGGGCTACATCGCCGGTTACGCGGTTCGCTTTGCGCGCAAACGCCTGGCGGCACTGGGTGACCAGATCAGCGGGATACTCAAACCCATTCCCGATACGACACTGAACAGGGATTTGCAGAAACTGGTGCGGGCCGGCATTAAGGTGAACTTCGTGTTTTCGGACCGAGACCCGGGCTGGGACATTCTGGCCGACGAAACCCGGCTGCCCAAAACCAAACTGGCGCGCAAGCTTGGGGTTCGTATTCACCCGGTCACCGAGGCCAACCACACCTTTTCGTGGTACCGAAGCCGCGCGGTCGCAGCCCAGCTGCTGACGTCTCTGGCGAGTACAAATACAGTCCAGGTAGCCTCATCAGACAACGGTGTCGCGCCCCATGGGTGAGCCAATAAACGCCTCATGGCGTGCTGCTCTGTCTAGCTACCGGGCGCTGGCGTTGCTGATAGCGGTGGCAAGCCTCGCCTGTTTCGATCTATTAAACTGGTCGGGCAACCGCACCACGGAACGCTGGCTGTTGAATCTGTTTAACAACGCACCGGTGTTTTTTGTCTTTTTAACCGGTCTGTTGCTGACGCTGAAGCGCACTGAACTCAACACAGCAACCGCTTATGGCCGTTTTCTGGCAAGGCAGGCCTGTTTTATAGGGGTGCCTTATCTGGTCTGGCTGTTACCGGGGCTGGCCTATGAGTATTTTCCCAACGGCGAGCCAAGCGCGAATTATCCACACCTGGCCGAGTGGCCTCTGTGGTTGCAACTGGGCTGGTACGTTGTGACCGGGGGTACCACAGCGAATTACCCGCTCTGGTTCATTCCGATGCTCGCCCTGATCTATCTGTCGCTGCCATTGTGGCTTGCTCTGGCAAGGCGCCCCGCCCTGCTGCTTTGCGTGTTTATCGGGGCGGTGATCTGGGCCAACATGATTCAGCGCCCGCACTACCCCAACCGGGAAGTCTGGTGGCTATGGATGTATTTCTGGCCCGGTTTGTTGCTGGGTATGCTGGCGGCGCTCTGGCTTGAACGGGGGCAGCCGGGTCATCGCACCATTGTGTGGGTCTGTGCCGTGCTGGCGGTTGCATCCTTTCTATGGATGACACTGGTGGAACAGCATGCAGGTGTTTACCGGGTGACTGAATGGCTTGGGCCCGAGCGTGCGCTGATCGATTTTCTGTTGATTAACAAATTATCACTGGCCGTGCTGTTACTGAGTGTTTGCCTGTCGTTGTCAGCAGCAATGCATCGCCTACTGCAGCCTTGGGCCGCCGAGAGTTACGGTATTTTTCTGGCGCATACCTATGGCACGCTTGCTGTGGCCATTGCGCTGGATCATGGGCTGATTGCGGGCAACCTGGGTACCTGGCTGATCCGGGTGGCGCTAAGCCTGACAGTCTTTTACGGCGTCATGGTGCTTACCCGTCGGGTTTTCTCACACCAGGCCAACTGGCTGATTGGACAGCCACGGGGGTGGGTATGAAGGCATACTGGTTTTCGGCACCGCTGCCACGACAGGACATACGTTTGCCCGCACTGGATCTGCTTCGGTTTTTTGCGGCCCTGATGGTGTTGTTGTACCACTACACCGCCAGCGGCGTGGGCAACACGAATTTCCCCAATCGCTACAATCTCATTGCCTCGACCGAATTACTGCCTGGCTGGTCCAACGTTACCCATTTCGGGTTTATGGGCGTTAATCTCTTTTTCCTGATCAGTGGCTTTATTATTTTTGCATCGGCCAGTGGCCGCACGACGCTCGATTTTGCGGTCTATCGCTGGATTCGGCTGTTTCCAACCTACTGGGTATCCATTCTGTTTACCCTTGCCATGCTCTGGTTCTTTCTTGGCGCCAGCCTTGAGGTCAGTGCGTTCGAGGTCGCCGCCAACCTGACCATGGTGCAGTCGTATCTGGGCGTCACCCATCTCGACCCGGTGTACTGGACGTTGCTGGTCGAACTGCATTTTTACATTCTGATCGGGCTGGCATTACTGACTCGCCAGCTTGGTGCCTACCGGTTCTGGCTCAGTCTCTGGCTGATCTCAGCCATCGGCTACCGGTTGGTGGGCCAGCCGTTTTTTCTGAAATACCTCATCGCGCCTGATTACTCTGCTTATTTTATTGCCGGTATGACCCTGTGCGCCTTGCGCACTGAGCGGCGAGACCCCTGGGCCTGGCTGGTGTTACTGGGCAGCTTTGCGCTGGCCTGCAGTTACCTGCCCGAGCAAATCGCCTTTTACAACTTTGGCACCAGCACCGGTCTTGACTGGCTGGCCGGCAGCCTGTTGCTCGCACTCGGCTTTGCCGCGCTGACGGCCATCAGCCTGGGTTACTGGAACCCGGCCAACCGCCCCTGGATCCTCCTACTCGGCAGCCTGACTTACCCGCTGTATCTGGTGCATCACCAGTTAGGCCGCTACCTGATAGACGCCTGGTATAGGCAAATGCCGGGCCTGGTCATTCTGTTGCTGTGCACCGCCCTGAGTCTATTGTTTGCGTTGCTGGTTCACCTGCTCGGTGATCGCTGGATCGCCGGTGCCTGCCGCCAGTTCTATAAACACCGCATCAGACCCAAACTCACTCATCGACCCAAACCAAAAGGACCCGCGCATGGAAGCCTCCCTTCGTGACGACATCGACGCCATTCTGAGCAGCATCATCAAACTCGACACGGCTGAGGGCGTGCATCGCAGCCAGTGTGACACCTGGGATTCAATGGCACAGGTGGCTCTGGTATCGGCACTGGAAGGTGAGTTCGACCTGGCGTTAAGCCTCGACGACGCCATGCAACTGAACACGCTCGACGATTGCGTCGAGCTGGTGAACCGCTACCTCTAGGCCGCTGCCATGAAATATCTGCAAGCACAACGCGCGGTCGCCGCGCTCGCGGACGACGCACCTGCCTCAATCGTCCTGCTGGCAACGTCGTTTCAGAGTGAGAACCTCGATCGGTACTTACAGGCGCGACACGCCCTGGCAGGGCAACGGCTAACGGTTCAGCATTTGCCATTCAATACGCTGGCACAACAAAGCTATACCGCCGCCAGCCTCGATGAAGTCTGGCTGATGCTGCCCTGGGACTGGTTGCCGGAAACCGACTGGCGCACCGGGTTGCCCGCACAACCACTGGGTCTGGCTGATCTGGAGGCGAGGTTGGCCGCACAGGAACAACGCCTGCAGCAACGCGGCATGCCCATTCTCTACCTCGATGCGCCCATGCCACCGGTTATGGCCAGCCCGGCCCAGCAAGCGCAACTCGCAAACCGGCTGCGCGAAGCCGCGTATCGGGCTGGCGCCAGGTTGCTTGATGGCGAGGCCTTTGATCTGGCCAGTTTTCTGAACACCGGCGTTGCCATTGCAGGCCGCAGTGCCGATGCCATTGCCGAAGCCCTCTATGAGCAGCGCTACCCAAGCCCGAAGTCGCCGCGCAAGGTGCTGGTGACCGACCTCGATCAGGTCATGTGGCAGGGCATCATCGGTGAAGACGGCCTCGATGGCATTCAATACCGGCCCGAGGGCGCCGGCTACCCGCACTTCTTGTATCAGCAGGCGCTGCAGCGCCTGAAGCACGGCGGCACCCTGATCGCCGCTGTCAGTCGCAACGATGCCGACCTGGCCCGAGCTCCGTTTGAAACGGGCACCATGTCACTGAGTGAATCTGACCTTGTCGCCATTCTGGGCAGTTACCAGCCCAAGTCGGCCCAGATCCGTCACTTGCTGGAACAGCTGGATCTGGGTCTGGATGCCGTGGTGTTTGTCGACGACAACCCGGTCGAACTGTCGGAAGTCAGCACCGCGTTGCCCGACGTTCAGTGCCTGCAGTTTCCGGATTCCGTGGCTGCCTTTCCGGATTTTCTGGAACGGCTGCTAACGCACTTCGAGCAGGACACCACCAGTCAGGAAGACCGGCAACGCACAGAACTCTACCGAACACGGCTTAAAGGCATGGCGCCGGTAAACGCCGAAGGGGCCGATCTGACGGACTTTCTGAGCTCACTCGACATGCAGCTCACCTGGCACGACCGCAGCCAGACACAGCGCGACCGAGCCTTGCAGCTGATCAACAAGACCAATCAATTCAATTTGAATGGCAAGCGCTGGACGGACGACGAGCTCGATGCAGTTCTTAGCCAGGGTGGCCGGCTGTACTCAGCCAGCCTGGCCGATGCGCACGGTGGCCATGGCGAGATCATGGCTTGCCTGATCGATGTGGAGGGCTGCATTCGTGCCTGGGTGATGTCATGCCGGGTGCTGCAGCGTCAGGTCGAGGCCGCGTTTTTGCATATTCTGTCTGAGCACTCAGTCGCCGGTGAGATACTGGTGTTCGACCGGGTGAACACCGCGCGCAACCGGCCCCTGCAGGATTTTCTGGACACATTGGCACTGAAACACAACCAAATTGAACGGGACAGGCTGGCGCAACAAACGCAGGCGGCGCGCGCCTTATTCACCCTTCACAACGCCACCGAAACGAGCCCTTCATGAAGCAGCACACCTTCTGGCTACCCACCGACAACAACGGTGCCGTTTTTGCACACTGGTTCGATGTAGAGGCGCACCGTGCGCCACCTGTGGTGCTGTGCCACCCGGTCGGCCCGGAATACATGCACTGCCACACGGCGCTGCGTCAGCTTGCGTTGCAATTGCAGGCCGCCGGTCAGGCAGCACTGGTGTTTGACCTGCCCGGTTATGGCAACAGCAGCGGTCAGTTAACCGAGCCCGGCATACTGGACGACTGGGAACAGGCCCTGATTGCGGTCACTGGCTGGGTGCAGCGGCACTGCGGTATCGCCCCTGTTTTACTGGCCATGCGGGCCAGCAGTTTGCTCACACCGGCGGTTGTTTCCCGTGTCCCGCTGGCAGGCCTGGTGTGGTGGTACCCGCACACCCGGGGCCAGACGTTCGTTCGCGACCTGAACCTGATTGATTTGCAACTGCACAGCCAGGCCCCGGAAGATGCTCCCTGCCTGACCGGGGGCGGCTACCCCATGCACCGCGACACAGCGGCGCAGCTTGAACAACGGTCGCTGGCCATAGAACCCGATTACCCACTGAATACGCTGGTTATTCATACCCCTGAACAGAAGCGCATTGCTGCGCTGGCCGGGCTTGAAGCGGCTGGCGGTCAGGTCGACCGCATCCGTTCTTCGGAACTGTCGGCCATGGCCCGCCAGGCCGAGGCATCGGTGGTTCCGCAACACGATATTGACCACCTGGTCGAGTGGCTCGGCTCACAATCAATCTCCTCCAAAGCTCATCAGCCCGAAAGCCTGGAGCCTGCAGATAGCTGGCAATCCACCGGGTTTACTGAGACATCGCTGCGGGCCGGCGCCGTTTTTGGCATTCTGACCCGGCCGTCACGGTCTGAGAGCACGACCCCCTTGGTACTGATCCCCAATACGGGCGCTGGCCATCATGCCGGGCCAAACCGGCTTCATGTTGACCTTGCCCGGCAGTTGGCGGCGCAGGGCATTGCCAGCGTTCGGCTGGACCTCGCGCATTTGGGAGACAGCCCGCAACACACCCATGCATTGAGCAATGAAGCCTACAACCTGACCGGTCGCGATGATCTGGCCGCCATGGCACGGGCAGTGATCGAGCTCGGCGCGTCCTCAGTGACCTTGCTTGGGGTGTGCGCCGGTGCCTATAACGCCTTTCAAGCGGCCCTTGCGCACCCGGACGTTCCTGTGGCCGGGCTGACGCTGATTAATGTGCAAACGCTGTACTGGCAACAGGGTGACGACAGCCGCATGCCTTCGGGTGCCCAATCGGCACTGACCCGCGCGCAATATGCGCAATCGACCAGCGACCCCAAAGCCTGGCTGCGATTACTCACCTCGCCGCGAAAGTGGCTGAACGTGGGGCGTCATCTGGTGGAACGCGTCGGCCGGGTTGCCCATGCAACCGGCCAGCGGCTCAGCCGGCATCTGTCACCCCTGGAGAGGGATCTTAGTCGGCTGACGGAGCGTGGTCTGGTGGTCCGTTTTGTGTTTTCACCAGATGAACCTGGTATGGCGGCTCTACAAGAGGCGGGCGGACGAACCCTGGCAAGGTTGATCCAAACCGGTCAGGTCAGCTGGGATCAGGTCGAACAGGCCGATCACACCTTCACCACCGCCGTTAGCCGGCAGCGGCTGATTGATCACCTCTGCCAGCAGTTAACCCTTGTCGATCACTCTTCAACTACTGTATCGACAGCGGGGCTCAGGGCGGAAAGCCAGGCATCATAACCGGCTTGATTCAGGTGGATGCCATCGCCGATGTGCATGGCCACGGCCAGGTTGTCGCTGTCGCTCTGCGGGGCATGGGGCGAGGCGACCAGTTCCACCTGTTCCGAGTCGGCAAAGGCCTCCTGGTAGGCGTCATTCCAGCGGCGAATATTGCGGTTATACCCCACCAGCCCAACGCGCTCATCCATGGCGTGAATGGTCGTCAGTAAGACCGGGGGTTGCCCGGGCAGTCGCGAGACGATATCGCGCAGGTTGGCCACAGTTTGGTTGACCCGATAGCCCTGGGCGATGTCGTTGGCGCCCAGGCTGATAATCACAACCCGGGCGGTTGCCAGGCTCTGGTAGCTGTCCATTCGATCGAGCACGGCCGCCGTGGTGTCGCCCCGTATGCCGAGGTTCAGGGAACCAGGAAAGCGCTGTTCGTTGTCCATCAGTTCCAGATGGCTGTCGCCGAGCAGTACAATGGCACCGGCGCCGGTGGCGCTATCCTGTTCCAGCAGCACTTGCTGGCGCTGGGCAGCATGCTCATCAAACATTGCGTCTCTGAGCGGCAGATCCGTTTGCCTGAAAAAGGCAATCGCGACTGTTGCCAGCGTGGCCAGCGCTACGGCGGTGATCAACAAAACCCATTTAAGACCCGGGCGCCGCCGTTTGATCAGGGGGTTTACAATCATGCGGCCTCCGTCGTGACAAAACGTTTCAGAATGGTTTTCCGATCGTACTTGCCATTGGGCGTGCGTGGAAACGGCTGGTCGGTTCGCTCAATGCGAGTAGGCACCATATAACCGGGTAACCGCGCTTTCATGGCATCGATCAGGTCTGTCTGGCTAGCGGACGAGTCGGCGTGAATCAGAGCGGCAATAAAAGGCTCCTCGCCTTCCTGTTCCGGGCTGAACACGACAACGGCTTCTTCAATGGCGTCCAGACTGTTCAACCCAGCTTCTATTTCACCCAGCTCAATGCGATAGCCAAGGTATTTGATCTGGTCGTCCAGACGGCCGAGATAATGCAGCAAACCGGCGTCATCGATCTGAACCAGATCGCCGGTGCAATACAGCGGGTCGTGGAATCGCTCGTGCCAGGGGTTTTGAATGAACACCTCGGCGGTCTTTTCCGCCAACCCCAAATAGCCATAGGCGACCGAGGTGCCGCGTACCAGCAACTCTCCCTGGGTACCCGGCTTACGGGACAGCTCACCCAGCTCGGTTCTGACCCAGATGTCCATGTTGCGCCGCGGTTTGCCAATCGGGATGGAGCGGGCGTCGGCGGCCGGCACCTCATCGATGATGTGATACGTGCAATCGACGGTGATTTCTGTCGGGCCATACATATTGGTGAACTGAATGTGCGGGTACATCAGCATCCACTGGCGCACCACCGTTGGTGGTAAGGCTTCACCGGCGCACAGAATGTGCCGTACCTGGCGAAACGCCTCCGGCTTCAGGCGACGGGATTTGAGCAACAGGGTCAGCACCGACGGCACGCAGAAAAAGGTGGTAATGGCATGCTCGTCGAGCCAGCGGATCAGCCTGGGCAAGACGGCATTCAGGGCATCGTCGACCAGATGCAGAGTCGCTCCGGTCTTGAAGGCGGTGTAGAGATCGAAGGTCGAATTATCGAAATACAGCGGCGCGTGGTTGGCAATCTCGTCCTGGTCGGTTAGCTCGTAGGTTTCAACACACCAGTCAATGTAATCCACAATGGCTTTGTGCGGAATCATCACGCCCTTGGGTACGCCGGTGGAACCGGAGGTAAACAGCACATAGGCCAGGTCGATCGATAAATTGGCGCAGGTTGTAGGCTCAGAACTCAACGATGCATCTGCAAGTTGATTGACGTTGATGATCTCGATGCCGGCATCTTCCGGCAGGCGCTCCCGCAGCAGGGCTTCGCTGGTATCGCTGACCAGAATGACCTGGGAGTCGAGACTCTTAAGAATCGATTGCAGTCGTTGGGCGGGTGAATTCACATCAATGGGAACGTAGGCACAGTCGGCTTTCAAAATTCCCAGGATGCAGTGCATCGACTCCAGACTCTTGGGCATGAAAAACGCGACCATGGACTTGGCTGGTACGCCGCACCCTGAAAGATGGCGGGCCAGTCGGTTGGTGGCCTGATCAAGTGCCTGGTAGGTAATGGACTGATCGGCGCAACGCACGGCGATCTTGTCGGGGAAGCGGTGTGCCGAGGCGGTAAAAAAATCCTGGACCAACTGCGTCATGGTGTCCTCCTTAACGGTCGATATCCTGATGCTCTGACAGCAGAGCACGGGTTCTGATCATGGCGGCCCAATCATATAGTGAGAGTTTTATTGACCTGCGTCGATCAACTGCACTCTCAGCCCGATCAGCCATTGCCATTCCTCATCGTTGTCACTTTCGGTGTACTGCACTTCCGCCTGACTTTGCCAGCGCGGACTCAGCACCCGCGTCCACCCCAGGTTGGCTTGCCACAGCGATTCTTCCAGCCACTGGTACGAGGTATCCAGCGTGGTGGTTGAACGCTGCGAGGCCTGATATTCAAACCCGAGTTCAACCCGGGCCGTGCGTTCCCGGTCGTCGGCAACATTGCTGCCGGCCAGCGTCAGCTCCTGCTCCTGATCACTCAGTTCCAGCAGTGCCGAGACCGTCAGATCCCGCTGCCATTGTACGTCGGACAGGCTCAGCGTGAACTGGCGGGTAATGGCCAGCGCTTGCTGGTCTACCGCTGTGTTCTGGTTGCCAATGGTCTGCGAACTGAGGGTGTCATCCACCGATCTCGCCAGCTGCACCTGCCACAGACCCAGCTCGGTTTCTCGCTGCCACCGGGCCGACAGGCTGTAAGTTTCCAGCTCCTGCTGCTCGCGACTGGCTTCAATCCACTGGCCGTTCAGGTTCCAGGTATTCACCTGGGTCTGGTACTGCCAGCCCAATCCATACCGCCACTCACTGAGCCCCGACTCGCGCTCCTGATAGCGGGTTTCGGCCTGCCACAGGGTTTGCCGGCTCTGCTGAAAAGCGGGGGCATACCCCGCCTGCCAGCCCTGGTCTTCCACCTCCGACAGCACCAGATCATCATCGACCTGGCGATTGTTCTGCCAGTCCCACTCTGCTTCCAGCCGGTGAATCAGCCTCTGGCCCTGTCGACGCTGAAGGGCTACCAGGGTAGCCACCCGGTCATCAATGGTTCGGGCTTGGCTGAAGTCGACCTCGTCTTCGGTATGCTGATGTTCCAGTGCCACAGACAACACCTCGTCACTGGATGTCCAGACAATGTCGTTCTCGGCCTGCCAGGGGGTGGTTGGCTGCCACTCTTCGAGGGGCGATGTGACCGCTACGTTTGCCGCGGATGTCCAGTCAACCCAGGGTGTTTCCAGTTCGAACTCGAACTCCGGCGTTACGGACCCGGTTGTTTCGGTACCGTCATTGGCCAGCGCACCGGTCGCCGCCGCTTCCAGTGACCATTCGGCCAGCGCCGGTTCAACCGCAGCGATCAGCGCCAGCAACACCACCTGCCGGCCAAACAGCCGGGGTGTTGAGCACCGTGGGTCATAGCTGCTATTGCTGGTACACAACACCGGTCACCCGTTCAGCGCCTATTGCCTCCACCGCGTCTTCAATGGCGTCCATGCTGGCCCGGCCATACGGCACGGTAATCACCGACTGGTCGCAGAACTTGGACAGTACCCGGGCTTCGCTGTTCGCCAGCACCGGCGGTGTATTGATCACGATGAAGCGGTCCGGGTAGCGGTTTTTCAATTCATAAATCAGGTGTTCCATGCCCTGAGATGAGAATTGCTCGACGCTGATGCCGGTTTCATTACCGGCCGGTATCACCGCCACCCGATCAATGCCCGAAGGATAAATAATTCGATCCAGCCCCAGCGAGCGGTCTTTCAGGTAATCGGTAACACCCACCGACAGCGGGGCGGTCACCAGGCGTTGCAGGTCGGAACCGTAGGGGTTGCAGTCGACCAGCAATGCCGAGGAGTTGAGGTCGAGCGCAAAGGATATGGCGAGGTTCATGGGCGTCAGAATTGAATTGCTGTTCACGTCGACCGAGGTGAGCATGACGACGATGTTGCCACCATTGGTGTTGGCGCTACCAGCCGTGCTTTTCTCTATCAGCTTGATACGCAACTCACGGTAGGCATTGAGCACAGCGCGGTTTTTCATACCGGAATAGACGAGCTTGTTCTTTTTCATATCGGCCTTCGACATCGGATCCGGATTGGGCATTAATTCAAGCGACGCCTGGCGGGTCAGCCGATGCTCCTGGGGCAGCAGGTCGGTAATAATGTCTGCCCCCCGCGGCTTTTCGCGTACGGGTTTGGTTTCACTTTGCAGCTCAAAATCAGCCGCCTGGCTGCGTTGCGCCTTGTTTTTCTCCAATGCTCGCAAGAGCTTACTGTTATCCATTCATACTCCGGCATGGCCTTACAAGGTTGGCAAAAAGGTGCTGATCAGTTCGGGCGATGCACCAAATACAACAAAGCCATAAACCGCCAGATACAATAGCACCAACAGCGCCAGAAGAATCAGGCTGCGTTTGCTCGCCACCTCACTGACGGCGCTGTTGTATAGCGGAATGCTGGTCACCAGCTGTACATGGGCCGGCAATTGCGATTCCATATAACTGGCTGAGCGAACCCGGGGATCAAACAGCACCAGTGCACCGGTGAGCCCCAACGGCAACATCAGGCCAAGCAAAGGCCCCAGCGCGGCGAAATGAACCAGTTGCAAGCCGTCCCATCTGACCGGGTAGGACGGCGGTTCATGAATTTTGTAGGTTACGCCCTGGCCTTCGATATCCAGCGTCATGGACAGGCGTGCATTTTCACGGGTTTTTAGCATGTCTTCGTAAACGTCTTTGGTGACCGAGTAATCGCGCGTCAGCTCCTGCAGCCGGGCCTGCTTCGACGCTACTGTCTCGGCGCTGGCATATTCGGTTTCCAGTAAATTATTCAGGTTGGTCAACCGCTGACGCGCTGCACTGAGAGTGGCTCGCTCGTTGCTGATCATTTCTTTCAGGTTAGTCATGGCCGGGTTTTCCACCCGCTCCACAGCACTGCGCCCCGGGTTGTTGATGCGCTCCTGCTCGATCTGGGTTTCCAGAACGACCATTTGCTCCATCAGATTCACGATGTCCGGATGGGTATCGCGATAACTCAGGCGCAGTTCCGCCAGTTGCTCTTCATAGGCTTCCATGCGGCGTTCGCGACTGGTGGGCTCAATGTCCCGCTCTACCGTGAGAAACTCAGGTTCGGTCAGCATCTGGGCTTCAAAGCTGCGCAACCGGGCCTCACTGTCCTGCACTGAAAGACGCAAGGTTTGTATTTCATTCTTGATGCCGTTTACCCGGTTGGTCACGCTTTGTTCGGTAACATCGATGTTCTGGCTGTTGAATTCCTTCAACCGGTTTTCAGCCGCTTCCAGTTGGCGCTGGTAGGAGGCAACCTGAGAGTCAATGAACTCGAAGGCTCCCCGGCTCTCTTCCCGTTTTTTGCGTGAGGTCTCTTCGATAAACTCCTGAGTAACAGCGCTGACCACCTTAAACGCGGTATCGGCATTACTCGAGCGGTAGCTGATTTCCACGTAGTCGCCGTTAGCCGAGATACGCAACCCGTTGCGCAGCCGGGGAATGGTGTCGTCAGGATTTTCAAAACCGCTTTCAATGGCGACTGACCGTAAAATGCGATCGGTAAAGACGATATCCCGTGCTTCCTTGGCCCGATCAATCCGGGTTATTTCAGCCTGACCTTCCAGCAAATTACCAATAATATTACTCACGTCCGCATAGAGAATGACTTTGGACGAATAGGTTTTGGGCATCATGAACCCGGCTACCAGTACGACAGAAGAAACAGCTATAAACAACGCCGCGATAACATAGCGGTAACGCAGGGCTTCCATTTTCAATGACTGTAATAAATCTTTAATGTTACTCGGATCCATCAGAGCTCTCCTCGAAACACTGATTTTTCAGGTACGGTTAGAATGTCGGACGGCTGTAAAGGATAGTTGGTCTGAATGTCACCCTTGTTTAGGATGTCGTCGAGTCGCACCCTGTATTCGACATAACCATCGGGCGTTTCCCGGTTGAGCACTGCCCGGTTGCCGGCACCGAAAGGGCTGATTCCGCCAGCGGCTAGCACCAGGTCGACGACCGTCATGCCATCGACAAAGGCGATCGACACGGCTTCATTCACCTGCCCCATGGCCCGCACCCGGTACTGGTAGGCAACGCTGACCGGGTTGGTCACCGTGACGCTGACTTCGGGTGAAATAATGATAACGCCCAGCTCATTTGAAATGGCAGCCGCCAATTCTTCGGGTGTTTCTCCCTCGGCTTGCATGTCGCCCATCAGCGGCATGGTGATCAGTCCATCGGGTCTGACGATCAGATCTCTGGTTAATTCCTGGTTGCGCCAAACATCAACCCGCAACTGGTCGCCAATACCAATAACATAGGCCTCGCGTTTGTAAGTAATTTCCGGGCCTTGCCCGTCGGTCACCCCAGAAGAGGCACACCCGGCCAGAGCCAGGGCCCACAGCACTCCCAGGGCGGCCAGCAGAGAACGTTTGCAGCCTGAAACACTCATCAGTGAACTCCTTTGCCGAGCAATACCACTTCAACGGTTTGGATCATAATCAGTATGTCCATCACAAAGCTGTGGTTCTTGGCGTAGTAGAGGTCGTACTCAAGTTTGCAGCGCGCATCTTCAACCGACGCACCGTAGGGGTAATTCAACTGTGCCCACCCCATCAACCCGGGTTTGACCGCGTGACGGTGAGTATAAAAGGGAATGCTGTTTTCGAGGTCCACAACAAATTCGGGTCGTTCGGGCCGGGGGCCTACGAAACTCATGTCACCGCGAATCACGTTGTAGAGCTGGGGAATCTCATCGAGCCGGGTATTGCGGATAAAGGCGCCCACCCGGGTTACGCGCGAATCCTGCGCTTTGGCCCACACTGCCTTGCCGTCTTTTTCGGCATCCTGACGCATGCTTCTGACTTTGTAGATTTTAAAGGGTTTGCCGTGCTGCCCGGTGCGTATCTGGCTATAAACGAAAGGCCGGCCCGACTCAAGATAAACCGCCGCAAAGACAAACAACATGATTGGCGCCAGTAGAATAGCCAGCGCTACGCTGACCACCAGGTCGAACAGGCGCTTGATGGCATCGCGGGCTTTAGAGGCCTTGAAGCCGTCGGAGAATATGATCCACGACGGTTGCAACAGGGTCAGGTCAATGCGGTTAAGCTCACGTTCGTAAAACGCTTGCGCACTGGAAATTTGTACGCCCCCGAGCTTGCAGCGTATCAGGTCATCGAGCGGGAACTGGGCGCCCTCGGTGCGCCGGCGTTCCTGCGTTGCGACGACAATCTCGGAGATACGGTTGTTTTTGCAAAAGGTAAAGAGATCTTCCGGTGTTGGCATGCAAGCGTGGGCTGGCAACGCTTCTTCCTCACTGCCCAGGTAACCGACAATGCGAACCCCCAGGCTGCGCCGGTAGCGCTCATACTCACGATGAATCTGACCTGCTAACTGGCCGGTGCCAAGTACCAGGATACGGCGCGACAGCTGGTCTGAATCGACCAGATGCACAAAGGCCCGTCGAACCAGCAAGGTGATGCCGGTCGAAATCATCACCGCCCAGAACAGGTTGGAACTGCCCACATCGAGCGCGGGCCAAATGACGGTGACAACCGATAACCCCAGCGACCCCAAAAAACAGAAGGCGACCAGAGTTCGAAAAAACATGGCGGCAAAGCCTTCGCGCATCATCGCCAGGTAGACCCCCATGGCAAGGGAACCGGCACTGAGCAGGGACGCATATAACAGGGAAGACCAGAGACTGTAGGAGACCGGCACCAGGTCGAGCGCCTGCTGGATCTCGCTGAGTACATAAAAACTCAGAAACAGCACCAGAAACTCAAGCAGACCGAGCGCCAGGTAGGGGACGTGCAGGTAGTGTTTTCGAATACGGATATACGACACAATAGCTTCCTTGCCCAATGATCTGGAACGATGACCCAATTGGCTAGCACCAATGGGACAGCCAACTCCGATGGCTATCGGTCATTATGGTGCTCTTTTTCCATAAAAATCACAAGTCCTGCCCTAGTGCATATTGTTAACAGAAGCAGTAAACTCGTCCTTCAAAGGATAGCCAACCCGGTGGCGTTGTTCCAACGTTTGATACCCGGGTACGATGTTACAGGATGTAGCCATGCTTGCCGGAACCACCACAGCCAAAACCCCAGCGCCGATTAACGCGATGACCATCGATGTGGAAGACTATTTTCACACCCTGGCGCTGTCTGGTGCGGTTTCCCGGACCGACTGGCACCGCTTGCCCTCCCGCGTTGAAATGAACACTGATCGGCTGCTGGAACTGTTCGAGCAGCAAAATGTAAAAGCCACTTTTTTCATTCTCGGCTGGGTTGCCGAACGGTTCCCCAACCTGGTGCATCGCATTGCCGCCGGCGGCCACGAGATCGGCTGTTACGGCTACCACCATGAATCGGCACACGACCAGCTACCCGCAACGTTTCGCGAAGAAACCCGCCGTGCCAAATTCCTGCTCGAAGATCTGACCGGACAAAGCGTAGTGGGCTATCGTGCCGTCAATTGCTCGGTCACCCGCACTTCGCTGTGGGTTTTGGATGTATTGGTCGAACTCGGGTTCAAGTGGGATGCCAGCATCTACCCGATCTACCACGATCAGTATGGCCTTCCGGAAACACCTTCAGAACCGTACACCATCATTACCCGGTCGGGCCGCAGTTTGTTTGAGTTTCCGTTTACAACCACCCATTTCATGGGTTTGCAGGTGCCGGTATCCGGCGGCGGCTCGTTTCGGCAGATGCCTTACCCGCTGTTCCGCTATCTGTTTCGGGCTGCTGGCCAGAGTGGCAATACCCCGCGTGTGTTCTATCTGCACCCCTGGGAAATCGACCCGGAGCAACCGCATTTCAGTGGCTTGAGCCTGATATCCCGGCTGCGTCATTACCGCCACCTTAAGCCCTGTTTCAAGCAGTTTAAGCGCCTGCTCGATGACTTTCATTTTACCACTCTGAGCCAAAGCCTTACCGGCCACCGCTGGGCAACGACTTACACTAATCTAGACGGTTCGCTCGTCCAATTGACCTGACTGACCACTGGCAACCACACTCTCACAGGATGTGACTATGACCCAAAAACACTCAAACCCCGCTCGCGATGCCGCCACTGCAGATCATTCGCCTCACAACCGCCGTATCTCCATCATCGGCCTGGGGTATGTTGGCCTGCCGGTCGCCGTTGCTTTCGGGCACCAACATGGCTGCGTTGGTTTCGACGTGAACACCAGCCGCATCCTGCAGCTACAGCAGGGCGACGACCATACCGGTGAAGTGGCCATTAAGGATCTGAGCCAGGCAGACATTCTGTTTACCAGCGATGCCGCTGATCTGGCGCGGGCCGATTTTCACATCGTCTGCGTACCGACACCGATTAACGACTCCAAGCAACCCGACCTGACGCCACTGATCAAAGCCTCTGAAACGCTGGGGCCCCACCTAAAAGCCGGCGACATTGTCGTGTATGAGTCGACCGTCTACCCGGGCACCACCGAAGAAGACTGTGTTCCGGTGCTCGAACGCACCTCAGGCCTGACCTGCGGGGTGGATTTCTTTGTCGGCTACTCACCGGAGCGTATCAACCCGGGGGATCGCGAGCGTACGTTTACCAATATTCTGAAAATTGTGTCTGGCCAGACACCGGAGATTCTCGACATCGTCGCCCGGGTGTATGAATCGGTGGTCACGGCCGGCGTTCACCGGGCCCCCTCAATTAAAGTGGCCGAGGCAGCCAAGGTGATCGAGAATACCCAGCGCGATCTCAATATTGCCTTGATGAATGAGCTGGCCATTATTTTTAATCACATGAACATCGACACCACCGAAGTTCTGGAAGCAGCCGGTACCAAGTGGAATTTCCTGCCTTTCAAACCCGGCTTGGTCGGGGGGCATTGCATCGGTGTTGACCCTTATTATTTGACACACAAAGCAGAAAAACTTGGCTATCACCCGGATGTTATTCTAGCCGGCCGTCGAATTAATGACGGCATGGGTGAATTTCTGGCAACTCAGATTGTGAAGCAACTGGTGGCTAGAAATCAGCCAGTTAAAGGCGCACGACTCGGTATTTTCGGCATTACATTTAAAGAAAACTGCCCCGATATTCGCAATTCGAAAGTCATTGATGTTATTCGCAGTTTGCGCAGCTGGGATGTTGAGGTGTTCGTTCATGATCCGCACGCTGACGAAGCCGACACCTTGCATGAATACGGTCTGCCGCTGGCAAAACTGGAAGACCTGAATCAGCTGGATGGCATTGTTATCGCCGTCGCCCATAACGAATACCGGGCCATGACACCAGCCGACCTGAAAGGCATGCTGGTTCCGGGCGCGGGCGCTTTCGATATAAAATGCATTCTTGATCGGGCCCGGTGCGCTGAGCTGCAATTACCGGTCTGGCGTCTGTAACCGCGGCACACCCGCAGGAGAGTTCACATGAGCCAACACAGCAAGCCCGACCCGACCCGAGCCGTTCACGCGCTAAGCATCGATGTGGAAGATTACTTTCATGTCGCGGCAATGGCCAAGGTGGTAAAGCCGGCCGACTGGGATGCCATGCCCTCCCGGGTAGAAGCCAACACCGAGGCGATGCTTCAGTTGTTTGAACGCAAAGGCGTCAAGGCAACGTTTTTTGTGCTCGGTTGGGTAGCCGAACGCTACCCACAGCTGATTCGTCGCCTGGCTGACCATGGCCACGAAATCGCGTCACACGGTTACAGCCATCAGCTTATTTACAATCAGACACGCGCCGTTTTTACCGAAGAAACCCGTCGCTCCAAAGCCTTGCTTGAAGACATTGTTCAGCAACCGGTCACGGGCTATCGCGCGGCCAGTTATTCAATTACCCAGCGCTCGCTCTGGGCACTCGATGTACTGACCGAACTCGGCTTTACCTGGGATTCCAGCATTTTCCCGATCCGCCACGACAACTACGGCATTCCCGGTTCCCCGCGCGAACCTTACCTGCTGCAAGCCGCTAACGGGAACACCTTGCGTGAGTTTCCGTTAACCACCGCGCAGGTTATGGCCCTCTCAATTCCGGCCGCCGGTGGTGGTTATTTTCGCCAATTTCCTTATCCTGTATTCCGACAGTTGTTTCGCCAGGCTAGCCAGGGGGACAGCGTTCCTCAAATGTTCTATCTACACCCCTGGGAAATCGACCCGGATCAACCCAGGTTCGATGCCGCCAGCTGGTTTTCACGATTCAGACACTACACGAATCTGGACCGGTGCTATGCTCGCCTGGAGCGACTGCTGGATGATTTTCAGTTTGATACCGTGTCGAACAGTTACCGGCAGTATCAACCGGCAGATACGGTGTTTTTTGCCAGTGAACTTGGAAGAGCGGTCTGACCCCGATGACCAGATCTGTCATCACCCCTAAAACTGTTCGGTGCCCACAACTGGCACCCAACTGGATGCAATAACATGTACCTCGAACATTTCGGTCTGCAACGTCACCCGTTCCGGATGGCGCCGGAAGATGACTTCATCTATATGAGTCAGCAGCATTCGCGCGCGTTCGTGTATATGGATTCGGCCGTCTGGAGCCCTGAAGGATTTGTCGTCGTCAGCGGCGAAATTGGCTCGGGCAAGACGACCTTGCTCAAGAAGCTGATGCGTGGCCTGAATCAGGACCTGAAGCTGTTTCACATTGCCTACACCAATTTGAAATCGGATGATCTGTTCCACCTGATTGTCCGCCAGGCTGGCTTGCCATATGACGACAAGAACAAGGTATCCATGCTGCTGGCCATTAACGACTATTTGCAAAAACTGTCGGACGATGGCGTACCCGTGGTACTGGCGGTGGATGAAGCCCAGAACCTGAGCCGCGAGAACTTGGAAGACATTCGCATGCTTTCGGGCCTGGAGGGCAAGGGTGGCCCGGTGATGCGAGTCATCCTGCTGGGCCAGCCCGAATTGAAAGACGCTATCTACAACATTCCGCAGCTGGCGCAACGCGTTAAACTCTTCTTTCACCTCAACGGCCTGAGCGCGAAAGAGACTGGTGAGTACATCGATCATCGCCTCTTTATTGCCGGTTACGAAGGCGACACCCTGTTTAATGCCGACACGGTGCAACAGGTTTATGCACTCAGCAAAGGGATTCCCCGGTTAATCAACAAATTGTGCGACGGCCTGATGCTGTGCGCCTATTCCGACGACCGCCCTCACCTCAACGCCGCCGATCTGGTCGAAATTCGCCAGGACCTGATGGGTGAGACCTTTATGGCCCATATGGAAGCGGAAACCGGCGACGAGGAGAAAGCGTCGGGCGCAGCGGAACACTCAAACGCAGTCGCCGGCAAGTCACCGGTTAACGAGCAAGCGTCAAGCCCGATCGACGATACGGCCCTGGGCCGCATTGCCAGCGCGCTCGAACGCATCGATGCCAAGCTCGATCGGCTGGTCAGCCAACAAGACACGCCGCCCAGCAATGTTAAACCGCTGAACCCCAAGCGCCGGAGTTGAACTGCAAGCCATTCGCCCTGACCCCTTCAAGGGGGGTTAGGGCGACTACCGGATGCCGCTTTACACCCAGCCCTGCAACTCCTGAGTAACAATCTTGTCCAGCATCTCAATGCTCCGATCGGAGGCATTCAGGCACGGCAGTACATCGCACACTTCACCGCCTGCTTCCAGAAACCCATGACGCGCCTCAATGGCTATCTCTTCGAGCGTTTCAACGCAATCCGACACAAACCCTGGCGTAGCCACAGCAATGCGTTTAATGCCCTCTTCCGGCAGCTTTTCGAGTACCTCGGCAGTATAGGGCTGCAGCCACTTGGTTGGCCCAAGACGCGACTGAAACGTCACCCGCACCCTGTCTTTCGGCCAGCCCAGCCCTTCACGCAGCAAACGGGCGGTTTTCTGGCAATGGCAGTAATAGGGGTCGCCCTTATCGAAATAGGCTTGTGGCAGACCGTGAAACGACAGCACCAGCACCTCGGGCTCCTGCTCCAGCGCAGCCAGTTGTTCCCGAGTTTGTGAGACCAGCGCATCGATATGAGCCGGATGGTCGTGCCAGGGGTGGGCGACGCGCAGGGTTGGCTGCCAGCGCATCTTCTTCAGGGTATCAAACACCGCATCGGTGACCGAGGCTGACGTGGTGGCTGAATATTGCGGGTACAGCGGCAATACCAGCAAACGGTCACAGCCCTGAGCCATCAGGGCGTCAATGCGCGAGGCGATCGATGGCGTGCCATAACGCATGGCCCAGTCGATGACCCATTCGGGCTGCTGCTGTTGCAGACGCTCTGCCTGCTCGCGGGTATATCGCCGCAGCGGGGATTCATCCGGGTTGGTCAGCCAGATTTTCTGATAGGCCGCGGCCGATTTCTTCGGGCGAAACGTCAGAATGGGGCCAAACAGTATGGGCCACCAGATCAGCGGGCTGACTTCGATAATGCGCCGGTCCATTAAGAATTCACGCAAATAGCGGCGCACACTGGTGGTATCAGGAGCATCCGGCGTGCCCAGGTTGACCAGCAAGACGCCAATGCGACCGTGCTTTACTGCAGGATGTTGCTCGGGTTTAGACATTCCGTTCCTTCCAATCGGGCGATAGGGGCGAGTAGATCTTTACGGCGAGGGTTACACCATGAATACTGCTAAAACCATGATTACTGATAACGTATTGTAACGCGCTAGGCCCGCTGACCAATAATGCACGTCTGGCATCGGGTTTTATACCACTGTGGCTCAGACACTACGGAGTACGCGGGTTGCTGGTTCATCTGCGCCATAAACCCGTGCGGGCTGCCGGGTAAGCCTATTCGGGGCAGCGTGAAATAGAGCCGGAGAACCTTCCGGCTACCGGGTATGCCTATCCGGGGAAGTCCGCAACATGGATGTTGCGGTCTAGGCTCCATGGACGGGTTCACGCCGACCCCGGATAGGCATGCCCGGTTGCCGGCTTTCAACCGGTGAAGTCTAAGAATACCTAATAATAAGAGGTGCAGTACCCCCGTGATGAACCCCTGGTCGTTATTCTCCCTGGCGATCGCCTATGTGGCGGTCCTGTTTGTGATTGCCCTCTATGGTGACCGGCAAAAAGAAAAACGCTGGCCGGGGTGGATCAATGCCAGCATTTATTCCATGTCGCTCGCGGTCTATTGCACCAGTTGGACCTACTACGGCGGTGTGGGCCGTGCCGCCAGCGGTGGCTGGGAGTTTCTGCCCATTTATCTCGGGCCCATTCTCGTGTTTACCCTGGGTGGGCCGGTGCTGATCAAGCTGGTGAAGCTCGGGCACCGGCAGAATACGACCTCGATCGCTGATTTTCTGGCATCGCGCTATGGTAAGCGCAACGGCATAGCCGTGCTGGTAACCTCTATTTGCACCCTGGCGGGGGTGCCCTACATTGCGCTGCAGTTGAAGGCGGTTTCCACCAGTCTGGAAGTACTGGTCGACCCGGTGCTGATTCAGCAAAGCGGCATCAGCGACACCGCGCTGATGGTGGCACTGGCGATGATCGGCTTTGCCACCCTGTTCGGCACCCGGCAGGTCAATGTGTCGGAACATCACCGGGGCATGATGCTGGCGATAGCGTTTGAATCAGTGATCAAGTTGGCAGCACTGGTGACGCTGGCGCTTTTTGTAATCTATGTCTTCTTTAACGGCCCGTCTGACTACATGACCACCTTCCGGCAAATCGAGGTGTTCGATTGGGATGGGCCGTCACTCAATTTCATTACCCAGACGATACTGGCCGCCAGTGCCATTCTGGTGTTGCCACGCCAGTTCCATGTGACGGTTGTGGAAAACACCGATCTGCGCCATCTGAACCAGGCCCGCTGGGGATTCAGCCTGTACCTGATTCTAATCAGCCTGGTGATTCTGCCTATTACCACGGCTGGTCTGATGCTGTTTCCGGCTGATACCGTTAACGCCGATACCTACGTACTGCTGATTCCCCAGGCGACCCAGCAGAACTGGCTGAGCGCGCTGGTGTTTATTGGCGGGTTTTCAGCCTCGACGGCGATGATTGTGATCACCACGCTCACGCTGTCGACCATGCTCAGTAACGATGTGATCTTACCGCTGCTGATGCGCGGGCGCATGGCGGAGCCCAGACGCCAGGTTGGGCCAGCGCTGATCATGGTGCGGCGCCTGGCCATTGTTGGGGTGATTCTTGCGGCCTGGTTGTATCACCACAGCTTTGGTGGCATCGATGAACTCTCGACCATCGGCCTGTTGGCGTTTTCCCTGGTGGTGCAGTTAATGCCAGCGCTGATTGGGGGCCTGTACTGGCGCAAGGGCAATGCCTGGGGGGCTTACGGCGGCATGCTGATCGGCACCTTGCTCTGGGTGTGGACGCTGATGTTGCCTACCCTGGTTCGTTCAACCATGCTCCCGGAGACCTTTTTGCAGCACGGCCTGTTCGGGTTCGACTGGCTTAAACCAGAGGCGCTCTTCGGGTTCGAGTTTACCGACCCGCTGAGCCACGGGGTCTTTTTCAGTCTGTTCGCCAACACGGTGGTCTACATATGGCTATCACGTCGCACCCAACCCAGCCTCAATGACCGGATGCAGGCGGCCGCCTATGTGAATCTCGATGAGCACCTGCACCACCCCGGGCAAGTGCCGCGCAAAATCAGCATTCGCACCGGTGAGCTGATTGCCATGCTGGAACGTTTTGCCGGCTACGGTCGCACCCGCACCCTGATCGAAGATTTCGAGCGAGTGAACCACCTGCACCTGAACCCCCAGGAAGCCCCCACGGCCGATTTCATACGCTACGTTGAACGCACTCTCTCCGGCGTGATTGGCGCCAGTTCGGCACGCGCCATGATGCACTCGGCACTGTCGGGGCGGCACCTGAATTTTGAAGATGTGGTGACCTTCTTTGATGAGACCACCCAGGCGATCCAGTTCAACCAGAAGGTGCTATCGGCAACGCTGGAAAACATCGACCATGGCGTTTCGGTGCTCGACGGCGACATGAACCTGGTCGCCTGGAACCGCAAATACCTGGAGATGTACCAGTACCCCAAAGGCATGATTCGGGTAGGCGTGCCGGTCGAGACGCTGGTTCGGTTCAATGCCGAGCGCGGTGAATGCGGGCCCGGCTCACCGGATGAGCACGTGCGGCGCCGTGTTGAGCACCTGAAACAGGGTACGTCGCACCGCTTTATCCGGGTGCGGCGCGATGGGTCGGTAATCGAAATACGAGGCAACCCGCTGCCGGGTGGTGGCTTTGTAACCACCTTTAACGACATTACCGAGTTCGTGAAGGCACAAGACGAATTGCAGGATGCCAAGAACACGCTTGAGATTCGCGTAGCGGAACGGACGGAAGCGGCGCGACTGATCAATGCGGAGTTGCGGGCTGAAATCGGTGAGCGGGAACGCGCTGAAACGGCTCTGCTGGCGGCTAAAAGTGAAGCCGAGCGCGCCAATGCCAGTAAGACCCGCTTTCTGGCGCTCGCCAGTCACGACATTCTGCAGCCGTTGAATGCGGCCCGGCTTTATACGGCGGCCCTGGCTGAACAATGGCCTGCGGAGGCGACGCTGGGCAAGCTGGATCAGTCGCTGCGCACCACGGAAGAGCTGATGTCGACGTTGCTTGAGATTGCCCGGCTCGATGGTCAGGAGGTGGCCCCCGAATCTCAACCGATGGCGCTGGGACCACTGTTATTGGGCATCGACAACGAGTTTCAGCCAGTCGCCCGCGAAAAGCAGCTTCAGCTGCGAATTCGGCACACCCGTCTGGCGGTGAAGTCGGTCCCCAATGCACTGCGTCGCATCGTGCAGAATATGGTGTCGAATGCCATTAAGTACACTCGCTCGGGTGGCGTTCTAGTGGGAGCCCGCCAGCGCGGTGACCGGGTGGTTATTCAGGTTTGGGATTCCGGTCTGGGCATTGATGACCGGGATTTACAGCGCATTTTCAATGACTTCACCCGGCTCGATCAACACAGCCAGGAGGCCGAAGGTGTGGGCCTCGGTCTGGGTGTTGTGACCCGCCTGAGCCAGCTGTTGCAGCACCCGATTCGGGTTTACTCACGCCCGGGACGGGGCTCCTGCTTCGAAGTTGAACTACCCTTGGCGCAGCCGACAGTGGTATTGAAACCCGCCCAGACCATAACGGCCGCCTCCCGGTCCGATCTGACCCTTAAGGTGCTGGTGATCGACAATGAACCCCAGAATGTGGACGCTCTGGTCACTCTGCTGCAACGCTGGGGTTGCGAGACCCATTTCGCGACCAGTGGCGACCAGGCGCTAAAGGTGCCCGTGCCCGATCTGGTGCTGCTCGACTACCACCTGGGTGAAAACGAAACCGGGCTGACGCTTTACCCGCAGTTGCTGGCACACTGGCAAACCCCGGTTCCGGGCATTCTGATCACCGCGCACCCGGACGACCAGTTACGCGGCGAAGCCGAAGCCATGGGGCTGAGTTATCTGCGCAAGCCTGTGAAGCCGGCCACGCTGAGGTCTTTGTTGAGGGCGATGACGGCGGCTTGAGGCAGGGCCGACCTCAAGCCAATCGTTCGTGCCAGCCACCGGGCAAGCCTATCCGGGGCCGGCGTAAACCCTTCCATGGGGCCTAGACCGCAACATCCATGTTGCGTACTTCCCCGGATAGGCTCACCCGGTAGCCAGCACTTGCATTGCGACTGCTTTTGAGTTCTACCGATGTCATTCCCCCATGGTTCGCAATGGGGCTGATGTTGAATTGGAAGCGGGAAAATTAAAACAGATGTTTGAGGCAATTACCGAAGTTGAGACCTGATGCTCTGAACTGGGTCGGACAATTCTATAAGCTGGATGGTTCGAGGAGGATTCACAAGATGCAGAAAATGCACATTTTGACCCAGGTTCCGGAGCACATCTTTAGCGCTCCGAACCAAATCGCCGTTACCCAGCGCTGGCAAAAACGCTTCAATGTGGCCAGCTGGGTACGCTTTGACGCCCAGGACAACAGCCCGGTACGGTTGCTGCTTCGTTATCGGGATGCCTCTGGCGTGCGGGATGTTGCGGTAGACCAGGGAAGAATCAACAGCAAGACACTGCTGCTCTCCGGTGTGGCCAATCTGAAGTTGACGGGCCGGCTGGAACGCATCGATGTCATTTTGCAGAGCGATCTCGATCACTACGTGGTCGATGAACTTTTTGTTCAGCCGGTGCAGGAAAAATCGGCCGAGCGGTCACGGCCTGCACGCAAAGTTCTTTGGGGCTCATCAGAAAGCTGATTGGCTGCCCGGAACGATTGATGGCTGCTTTTCTAACGCTTGCCGGTCTTCGGCGGTCAGCCCTCAAAGGCTGATCAGCCGCGGCACTCCACTACGTCCGTCAGAATCGGCGGCTCGGAATACCGGTCATCGTCTTCTTTGGCCAGATTCACGTGATTGACCAGACTTTGGGGTACGGAATCGAAATCCAGCCCGGTGGTGCGCTTGAGGTGCGCCAGCGCGAGTTCGGGGCGAACCTGATAAAGGTGCACAACCTTGCTGGCCGAGTCGTCCTGGCTGCGGCGGGCGGTGCTGTGTTTAAGCGTGGAGGTCATGTCACTTCCCCTTGTTTCCCACTGGGTACTGAATCAAATACATCGATTTAATTCGTTTACACAGAGCATAGAGCGAGAAGCGTGCCAATGTTGGGAAAGGCGCTCAGTCGGCATTTCAGGGGAGTACTGGTTCACAGCCTTTGCCGTATCGGCCAGAATGTGACGCTTTTTGTCAGTACGTCGCTGGAATCAAAGCGGTCAGGTGTTCTCTGAGTCCATCGCCAGGCGGTTGACTAGAATGACCGCCTGAGTCCGGTTTAACACGCCGAGTTTGCGAAAAATAGCGGTTACGTGGGCTTTTACCGTGGCTTCGGAGATATTCAGATCGTAGGCGATCTGCTTGTTCAGCCGCCCTTGTTGCAGGTGTTGCAATACTCGGCGTTGCTGGTCGGTCAGCTCCCCGAGTCGGCGAACGATGTCGAGCAGTTCGTCGTCTTCCGGCGTCGCGTCGACGCCCTCCGGCCAGACTTCATCGCCGTTCAGAATGGCCAGTACCGACTGACGAATGGCGTCCGTCGGGGCTGACTTGGCAATAAATCCCAGCGCGCCAAAGGTGCGGGTACGCGCGATGACGGCCGGGTCGTCGCTGCCGGATATCACCACAACGGGTACGTCCGGAAAGGTTTTGCGAATCTGAATCAGGCCAAAGAAGCCGTCGCTGCCTGGCATGCGCAAGTCGAGCATCAGCAGGTCGAGATCCTGTCGTTGCTCCAGGACGGTCAGGGTTTCTTCCAGCGTAGAGGCCAGGGCAATGGTGCTGTCGCTCAGGTCACCCTGCTGCAGGGCCATCATCAATGCATCCCGGAACAGGGGGTGGTCATCGGCGATGAGTAGCTGATATGACATAGGCCTTCCTATTGCTGAGGCTGCGTGGCAGCTTGGCCAGACCGGTTGATGGCGCTCCGGGCTTGGCTTGTTGGTGCATTTTTTGTTTTAGTCGCTCAAACAGTCGGTCAGCGCTTGACTCTGTTTTCTATTGCTACCTAGTTTGACCTGTTTTTTGGCGTCTGTGAACCAACAAAAACCCGGCGCGGGGCCGGGTTGTCGATTACCTTGGGTTCAGCGGGTGTTTATTTCTGATTCAGACGATGCTCAATCAGATCATCCACCACCGATGGATCGGCCAGGGTAGAGGTATCGCCCAGGCTGTCCTGCTCGTTGGCGGCGATCTTGCGCAAAATGCGGCGCATGATCTTGCCGGAGCGGGTCTTCGGCAGGCCGTCGGTCCACTGAATCAGGTCTGGTGAGGCGATGGGGCCAATTTCCTTGCGCACCCATTGCACCAGCTCTTTGGTCAGTTCGTCGCTCGGTACCACACCAGCCATAGGGCTGACGTAGACGTAGATGCCCTGCCCTTTCAGATCGTGCGGGTAGCCAACCACCGCTGCTTCGGAGACCGACGGATGGGCGACCAGGGCGCTTTCAATCTCGGCCGTGCCGAGGCGGTGGCCGGACACGTTGAGTACGTCGTCGACACGACCGGTGATCCAGTAGTAGCCGTCTTCATCCCTACGGGCGCCGTCACCGGTGAAGTAATAGCCTTCGTAGGTGCTGAAGTAGGTTTGGGCGAAACGGTCGTGGTCGCCATAGATGCTGCGCATCTGGCCCGGCCAGCTGTCGGTGATGACCAGGTTGCCTTCTACCGCGCCTTTCAATTCGCGCCCGGCGTTATCGACCAGCGCTGGCTGAACACCAAAGAAAGGCCGTGTGGCGGACCCGGGCTTGAGATCAGTCGCGCCAGGCAGCGGGGTGATCAGGATGCCGCCGGTTTCGGTTTGCCACCAGGTATCGACGATGGGCACTTCGTTGCGGCCGTAATGGTTGTGGTACCACTCCCAGGCTTCCGGGTTGATCGGTTCGCCAACTGAGCCCAGCAGGCGAATGGTGGAAAGATCGGTGCCTTCCGTGGCTTCGTTGCCTTTGGCCATCAGTGCGCGGATGGCGGTGGGGGCGGTGTACAGAACATTGACCTGATGCTTATCGATCACCTGAGCAATACGCTTCACCGACGGGTAGGTCGGCACGCCTTCGAACATCAGGGTCTTGGCGCCGTTGGCCAGCGGTCCGTACAGAATGTAGCTGTGACCGGTGATCCAGCCCACATCGGCCGCGCACCAGTAGACATCGCCGTCCTGGTAGTCGAATACGTACTGATGCGTCAGCGAGGCGTACACCAGATAACCGCCGGTGGTATGCAGTACGCCCTTCGGCTTTCCGGTTGAACCAGAGGTATAGAGAATGAACAGCGGGTCTTCTGCGCTCATCTCTTCGGCCGGGCAGTCAGCGCTGGCCTTGTCTACCGACTCGTGATACCAGACATCGCGACCTTCTTTCCAGCCCACCTGGGCGCCCGTGCGACGCACCACCAGTACTTTTTTAACACACTCGGTACCGGAATGTTCCAGCGCCTTGTCGACGTTCTGCTTCAGCGGAATGGCTTTGGCACCCCGCACGCCCTCGTCGGCGGTGATGACCAGGTTGGAGTCACAGTCTTCAATGCGACCGGCCAGGGCATCGGGCGAGAAACCACCGAACACCACCGAGTGAATCGCGCCAATGCGGGCACAAGCCAGCATGGCGTAGGCGGCTTCGGGAATCATGGGCATGTAGATGGTGACCCGGTCGCCTTTGCTGACGCCCAGGTCTTTCAGGGTGTTCGCCAGCCGGCTGACGTGGCCATGCAGTTGGCGATAGGTGATTTCGGTTTTCTCGTCGGTCAGTTCATCGCCTTCGAAGATAATTGCAGTCTGATCGCCTTTGGTCGCCAGATGGCGGTCGATGCAGTTATGGGCAACGTTTAGGGTGCCGTCCTGAAACCATTTGATGTGCAGATTGTTCTTGTCGAAACTGACGTCCCGAACCTGGGTATAGGGCTTGAACCAGTCGAGTCGCTGGCCCTGTTCGCGCCAGAAACCCTCGTTGTCTTCGATTGACTGCTGATACAGGCGGTCATAATCTTCAGAAGTGACCAGGGCACGCTCACGTGCCGCAGCGGGCACCGGATAGACCTTGCTGTCCATATTCTTCCCCTATGTTCTTGTTTTGAAATGATTCTGGCCGTTTCAGCTGAACTCCCTGCGCGTCAGTTGCCCGGAGCAGGGAGGGACACGCGGCCATGGCTAGTCGAGTGTAGCCTCCTATTGTTGTTTTTGGTGGTTGAACCACAATGCGACATTAGTCGATTCGGCTCACGCTCGGGCTGGCAGGTGCACAGCGACGGGCGCTACTCTTCATCGGTATCCTGGTAGTTCTCAAACAGCTGTTTCAGGGCTGCCTGGGCCTGGCCATTGACAGACTCCGCCGGGAACAGCCCTTTGCTGTCGGCTTCGCCGGGTTGCATGCCGGTCAGTAGCGCCAGCGCCTGGTAAACGTGCCGCACTGCATGAATCTGAAAACGCCCGGCGCTGACCGCCTCGATGACTTCCTGCTTCAGCATCAGGTGCTTGACGTTATCGGCCGGTATAATCACGCCCTGCTTACCGGTCAGCCCACGAATCTCGCAAAGCTTGAAGAAGCCTTCAATTTTTTCATTGATGCCGCCGACCGCCTGCACTTCGCCCAACTGGTTCATTGAGCCGGTAATCGCGTAGCCCTGATTCACCGGAATCTGCGCGATGGCACTGATCAGCGCGCAATATTCGGCGACGGTGGCGCTATCGCCATCAATGGCGCCATAACTCTGCTCCATGGCGATGTGCGCTGACAGAGTCAGCGGAAACTGGCGACCAAAATCATGGCCCAGAAAGCCACTGAGGATCATCACGCCCTTGCTGTGTATGGCCTGACCGAGCTCTACTTCCCGCTCGATGTCGACGACGCCCTTGGCGCCTACATGCACAGTGCCGGTTATGCGGGCCGGGGAGCCAAAGCGGCTCTCGCCAATTTCCATCACGGTCAAACCGTTCACGCAACCGACACGCTTGCCCTGGGTGTCAATCAGGACAGTGCCTTCCTGAATCTCCATCAACATCTGGTCGGCAATGCGACCATTGCGATACTCCGCCGCATTCAGGGCGCGCTCAATGTGTACGGCATCGATCACCCGGGCGTCGTCATGCCGGCACAGAAAATCGGCTTCGGCAAACACCTTGAACACCTTGATCACCTGGGCCGAAAGCCTTGACTGGTGTTCCGCCTCGCGCAGGCTGAATTCAACCAGCCGCTCCAGAGCGGCGCGTGTTAAAGGACGAAAGCCCTTGTCATCGCCATAGGCTTTGATGCGCAGAATCAGGTTATCGACGGTTTCCGAATTGCGCGGAATGAAGTTATCGAAATCGACCGGTACTCGAAACAGTTCATTGAATTCCGGGTCCCATTCCTGCAGCTGATAATAGATATCGCGCGAGCCAATCAGAATGACCTTCACGTTCAACGGAATGCTTTGCGGGCTGAGCGTGATGGTGTGCATCAGTGACGCATCGATAAAGGGCGATTCCATCTTTACTTGCTTGGTCTTCAACGCCAGCTTCAATGCTTCCCAGGCAAAGGGCTCGATCAGCAGCTTTTCCGCATCGAGAATCAGATAACCGCCGTTGGCACGCAGCAAACTCCCGGGCCGAATCAATTGAAAGTTGGTGACCGGAATGCCTTGCTGGGTGCTGTATTCGATGCGGCCAAAGAGGTTCTGGTAAGTTGGCAGCATTTCGTAAACCACCGGGGCGCCGGCGTTCATTTCGTGCTGAGTCAATAAATTGGGGCGCAAATAGGTTTGCAGCGTTTGTTTGCGCTCCTGGTCTGAACGCACTTCCAGCCCCAGTTCATCGGAATACAATTCGAGAATCAGCGGCGGCAGATGCTGTTTAACCGCGCGTAGATAACGCAGCACCGACAGCTGGCTCTGATAGCGAACTTCGAGTTCCTTCAGCAATGGTTTGATGGCCTGCTGTACGGTCTCGTTATTGAGTTCTCGCAGCTTTTCCGAGCTGGTGCGCCGCCAGGTGGGCATCTCCAGCAATTGCTCGTTCAGGTGCTCTTCAATCTCACTGATGCGGCGCTGAAATTCGCTGCGCAGTTCTTCTGGCAGTTGTGCAAATTCGGTTTCATCCAGGGCTTTGCCATCGATCACTGGCAGCAGCATGACCGAATTGCCATCGGAGACGACGGCAATTTCATGCTGGTTGGCAAACCGCTCCACCACCGCCATGGCGGCGTCGTATTTCTGATTGAATTCCCGATCGATGGCGGTGCGTTTACGCTGGTAAGTCGGGTTTTCAAACGCTGCAGGAAAGGTATCCATCAACTCACCAATAAAGCCGTTGATGGCCTTCAGCAAGTCGTCACCACGGGAGGCCGGCAGCTCCAGTGTCATTGGCTCCCGGGCGTTTTCAAAATTATTGATGTAGGCCCATTCGGTTGGTGACTGCTGGGTGTCAGCCAGGTCTTTAACGTACTTGGAGACGAGCGACTGCCGGCCGGTACCTGAAGCGCCCATCACATAGAGGTTATACCCGGAACCACGCATGGCGATGCCGAATTCCAGCGAGTCTTTGGCGCGTGGCTGGCCGAGAAAGCCACTAACGCCTTCAAGATCGTCTGAGGTTTCGATCAGCAGATGCTCCAGCGAGACCTGAGCTTTGAGTTGTTCGGGCTGCAAACGGTCGGCTGTCGGGGTTGTGACTGTGTTGGGCATTTTGTTCCTTACTCTACCGAGTTGTTGAAGAAAGCGTCCTGCCTTATTCAATACACCCAGAGCAAACAGTGTGAGTTATGCGTTACTACCAGGCTTGATGACGGGTCCGTCACCAGGCTCGCCGGAATGTCCCTACTCCGGATGCCAGGGGCATGCATCAGACCGAAACCTCGGCCTTGATGTGCGGATGTGACTGATAATCCAAAATCTCGAAATCGTCGAACCGATAGTCAAACAGTGACTCCGGTTTTCTCGCCAGGCGCAGTTGCGGCAAAGGGTAAGGCTCGCGACTGAGCTGCAGGTCCGTCTGTTCCAGATGGTTCAGATACAGATGCACATCACCGCCGCTCCAGACAAAGTCGCCCACGTCCAACCCGGCTTGCTGGGCCACCATATGCGTCAGCAACGCATAGCTGGCAATGTTGAACGGCAACCCGAGAAACACATCGCAGGAGCGTTGATACAGCTGGCAACTGAGCTTGCCGTTGGCGACGTAAAACTGAAACAGGCTGTGGCAGGGCGGGAGCGCCATCTTGTCGACATCGGCCGGGTTATAGGCAACGACCAGCATGCGCCGGCTATCGGGGTTGGTTTTCAGAGTGTGCATCACCTGGCTGATCTGATCGATGGTGTCGCCATCCGGCGTGCGCCAGTGGCGCCATTGCTGGCCATAGACCGGGCCCAAATCACCGTTTTCATCGGCCCATTCATCCCAGATGCGAACGCCGTTGTCTTTCAGGTATTGAATATTGGTGTCGCCACTCAGAAACCACAGCAGTTCGTGGATGATGCTGCGCAGGTGCAGTTTTTTGGTGGTAACCAGCGGAAACCCCTGGTTCAGATCGAACCGCATCTGGTGGCCGAAAATGCTGAGGGTACCGGTACCGGTGCGGTCCGCTTTGCGGGTGCCTTCGTCTTTGATGCGTTGCATCAGGTCCAGATACTGCTTCATGTGCGCCTGCCTTTGCCCGACTTCCCGGACTGCTTTTTGGAAGATGTCTTACCGGATTTGGCCGCTGAGGCTGATGTTGATCCGGTAACGCTCGGTTCAACCGCAGGGGCCGTATCAAACACATTACGACGGTAGGCCCAGACCATCATAAGTATGCCGATCAGGATCATCGGGATACTCAGTATCATGCCCTGGGTCAGGAACCCCAGTGCGCGAATGCCCAGGTGCTCGTCCGGCTCACGGAAGAATTCGGCGGCGGTACGAAAGACACCATAGCCGACAATGAACAGACCTGACACCGCCATGCGTGGCCGTGGGTTGCGGCTAAACCACCACATCAGAATAAACAGCCCAAGGCCTTCGCCGGCCATCTGGTAGAGCTGAGACGGGTGGCGCACCAGGCCATCTATCTGCGGAAAGATCATGCCCCAGGAGACATCGGTGGGGCGCCCCCAGAGCTCTCCGTTAATGAAGTTACCCAGTCGACCAAAGAAAATGCCCGGCGGTACCAGCGGCGCGACAAAGTCGCCTACGGCGAAGATCGGCTTGCCGGTCTTGCGGGCAAACAGAATCACGGCCAGACAAACCCCCAGGAAGCCGCCATGGAAGCTCATACCGCCTTCCCAGATACGGAACAGATATAGGGGGTTCTGAAAGAATTCGCTCAGGTTGTAAAACAGGACATAGCCGACACGTCCACCCACAATGATGCCGACGACGATGTAAAACAGCAGATCCTGCACCTGCTCCGAAGTAAAACCGCGCCACGACTGCTTGCGCGCGCGCCAGATACCCAGATACAGACCGGCTGCAAAGCCAGCCAGATACATCAGACCGTACCACTGGATTTGAAGGGGCCCCAGGGCCAGAGCAACCGGGTCGAATTGAGGGTGAATCATCAGAAGGCTATCCGCTAAAACCGAGTGCGGATGATACCCCACCCGGCACAGCTGAGAAACCGGTGCGGGTTAGCGTACCGGTCCCTCACAGCCCTGGCCAATTAGCGGTTGAAGCGATCTCGATCGTGGGGAGCATCAAAGCTCAGCGCCGGGCCCTTCGGGATTACCCCATGGGGATTGATGGTCTTGTGGCTGAAGTAGTAATGCCGCTTGATATGCACCAGATCCACTGTCCGGGCAATGCCTGGCTGCTGGTAAAGATCCCGTACATAGTTCTGCAGGTTCGGGTAGTCCTGAATGCGCTTGTGGTTGCACTTGAAGTGTCCCACATACACCGGATCGAACCGGACCAGGGTGGTAAACAACCGCCAGTCAGCTTCGGTAATCTGCTCACCGACCAGGTATCGCCGGGTGCTCAGCCGGTCTTCCAGCCAGTCCAGACTGTCGAATAGCTCATCGAAGGCCTTTTCGTAGGCCTCCTGAGTGGTTGCAAAGCCACTCTTGTAGACCCCGTTGTTAACGGTGTGATACACCCGATCATTGACCTCATCGATCTCAGCGCGCAGCGCGTCGGGGTAAAAATCAAGCGTGTTACCGGTGATATGATCGAATTCGCTGTTCAGCATCCGAATGATCTCGGCACTTTCATTGCTGGCTATGGTGTTTTGCTCGGTATCCCACAGCACAGGCACAGTTACCCGACCGGTATAGTCGGATTTGGCCCGGGTGTAGAGCTCATGATAAAACCGGCTTTGGTAAAGGTTATCACCAACAACAGTCGGGCTTTCCAGATTGGGGCCCTCAAACGTCCAGCCATTTTCTAGCATGTCGGGATGCACTGCCGACAAACCAATGTAATCTTCCAAACCTTTCAGCTTGCGAAAAATCATGGTGCGATGGGCCCAGGGGCAGGCCATGGACACATAGAGATGGTAGCGCCCGCTCTCGGCCTTGAAACCGGCCCGGCCTGAAGGACCAGCTTCACCGTCTCTGGTGACCCAATTACGGAAGTGCGCGTCCTCACGCTCGAATTTGCCACCGCTTTTACTGGTGTCGTACCACTTGTCTTGCCATTGTCCGTTTACTAAAAGCCCCATGGTGTTCTCCTCTGGTGGTTATAGCCTCCACACAGTTGACTGCATGAAGACACCGGGCCCAAGCCATCACTAAGCGACAGCCCTAGATTATTAACAACCATAGTATCGGAAAGGGGGGGTGAGAAAAGCAGAAGAAACTGACCACGGTCTTCAGAATATTTGAAGACGAGCAGTGATCCAGTCTCAACCGCCCAAAAACAGGCCAGCAGCAAAAAAGCCAGAAGGAGCCGAATTACCGGCTCGTTCTGGCTTTTCTGTCGAGCAAATAGGCCTTTGCAGCCAATTCTGATAGACCGAAGTGCGTCGAGTACCGCTTATTGAACGGCCGCTATCATGTGATCGACGGCGGCTTGGACTTCCTCATCGCTCAAACTGGCGTTACCGCCTTTGGCTGGCATGGAGCCGATGCCGTTGATCGCATGGTCGTACAGTGTTGCGGTATCCTGTTCCAGACGAGCAGACCACTGTCCGGCATCTCCGAAAACGGGTGCACCCAATACGCCCGAGGTGTGACAGGCAGCACAAGCCGCAGCGTACACTGCATCACCGCTTCTGGGCTCAGAGCTTTGAGGCGCGGAAGCAGCAACTGTCGCAGTTGTGCACTCCTGGCCTTCAACACAGACATTACCAGCTGGCGCCAAGCGCTCGCGCACCTGATCTTCATAAGACTCACCCCAGGCGAAGCCCGCCAACAGGGTTACGGTGATCAGACCTATCAGTTTATTCATTATCAGACCTGTATTATGTAATCAAATTCGAAGGTGGACGAAGTATAACGAGTTAAAGCGCCGTTGAAAAACCATTCGCTGTAAAAGGGTATTAACCAATGCATAAAAATTCGAGGCGTCGAACTACCCTTACCCTCTCGGGCCGGTACTAGTGAGAGAGCTGTATGCGGTGGTTGGGATGACCTACTCTCACATGGGGCGGTACGTCTGGTCCGGCATCCCGGTCTCGGGACCCCACACACAAAAAAGCGGGTCTCCCCATGCATAAAAAAAACCCCAGACCATTGCTGGCCTGGGGTTGGTATTAAAAGCTTGACGATGACCTACTCTCACATGGGGAGACCCCACACTACCATCGGCGAGGCTGCGTTTCACTTCTGAGTTCGGCAAGGGATCAGGTGGTTCCAC
>NZ_JBDWXV010000011.1:0-849909 GCF_039982735.1 Saccharospirillum sp.
TTCGATCCCGTTCACACCCACCAATACCGTGGAGCGGTAGTTCAGTTGGTTAGAATACCGGCCTGTCACGCCGGGGGTCGCGAGTTCGAGTCTCGTCCGTTCCGCCACTTCTCTTAAAGAAGAAGTGAAAAAGGTAAAAAAGGGAAGGTAAGACCAAGGTCGCGAGCTGGAACGCCAGCCCGGTCGGTTCTCGTCCGTTCCGCCATTTAATCCCAAGTTCCAAAGAAAGCCCCTGGTCGAGAGCTGGAACGCCAGACCGATCTTTTCTCTTCTAAATCTCCTGCTTCCCCTATATTCCTCTGTTCTGTTTCGAAGAACTGTCTCTGACTAACCCGTCTGGTCTGAATTGACTTCCTCATCCCTGGTATAAACTTGCTTGACTCAATCTATCGCCTATGGTGCTATTACTCGATTAAAACGATCGTTTGAAACGGATGATAGGTTTCGCTATGACCCAGACATACCCCGCTTTGTTCACGCCATTGGATGTAGGCCCTTTCAAACTCAAGAACCGGTTCCTGATGGGGTCGATGCATACGGGTCTTGAAGAGGCCAAGCAAGGTTTTGAGCACATGGCGGCGTTCTATGCCGAGCGAGCCCGGGGTGGAGTGGCGTTGATTGTAACGGGTGGCATTGCACCGAACGACGAGGGGGTTACTTACCCGGGTGCGGCCAAACTGACCAGCGAAGCTGAGGTGGCGTCGCACCGTGTAATTACTGAGGCGGTGCAGGCCGAGGGTGGCCGTATTTGCCTGCAAATCCTGCACACCGGTCGATATGCCTATGTTCCTAACAATGTCTCGGCATCAGCCCTGCAGGCGCCTATCAACCCCTTCAAACCACGCGAACTGTCCGGTGAAGACATTGAGCAAACCATTGCCGACTTTGCCCGCTGTGCCCGCCTGGCGCAGCAAGCAGGGTATGACGGGGTAGAAGTGATGGGGTCGGAAGGGTATCTGATCAATCAGTTCACCACATTGCGCACCAATCAGCGTGACGATGAATGGGGCGGCGATATCGAGCACCGCATTACGCTGGCCGAGCGCATTGTGCGGGCGATTCGTGACGTCTGCGGCGATGATTTCCTGGTGATTTACCGCCTGTCGATGATTGATTTGGTGGAAGACGGCAATACCTGGGATGAAATTGTGCTTCAGGCCAGGCTGCTGCAGGCAGCCGGAGTCAATTTGTTGAATACCGGCATCGGCTGGCATGAGGCGCGGGTACCGACGATCGTCACCTCAGTGCCCCGGGCTGCGTTTGCCCGGGTTACCGAGCGCATTCGCAAGGAGGTCAGCATACCCGTCGTGGCGTGCAACCGGATTAATACCCCTGAGATCGCTGAGACCATCATTGCCTCCGGTCAGGCCGATATGGTCTCCATGGCGCGTCCCTTTCTGGCGGATTCAGACTTCGTCAACAAGGCGGAGCAGGGCGATGCAGAGGCGATCAACACCTGCATTGCCTGCAATCAGGCCTGCCTCGATCACATTTTTGAGATGAAACTGACATCCTGTCTGGTCAACCCCCGCGCTTGTCGTGAGACAGAGCTGAATTATCTTCCGGTGACGCAAGCCCGGCGCATTGCCGTTGTAGGCGCCGGCCCTGGTGGGCTGGCAACAGCGACCGTTGCTGCGCAGCGGGGGCATCAGGTTACCCTGTTTGATGAACATGACGACATCGGCGGGCAGTTTAATCTGGCAAAACGAATTCCCGGCAAGGAAGAGTTCTACGAGACCTTGCGCTATTTCCGGGTTCAGCTGGAGCGGAACAAGGTCGATCTAAAGTTGGGGCAGCGAGTGACCGCGGCCGACCTGGCCCACTTTGACGAGGTTGTGGTCGCCACCGGCATTGTACCGCGTACGCCGGCTATCCCCGGCATTGACCACCCGATGGTGGTGTCTTATACCGACCTGGTCAGTGGAGCTGTCGCGCCGGGCAATCGGGTCGCTGTTGTTGGCGCTGGCGGTATTGGCTTCGACGTCAGCGAGGTGCTGATTCACGGTGATCAGTCACCCAGTCTCGATATCGATGCCTTTTCCCGGGAGTGGGGCGTAGATTTATCCGTCTCAGGTCGTGGTGGCCTGGTAGCACCTCAACCGGAACCAAGCCCGCGCGAGGTCTGGTTGCTGCAGCGCAAAGCCAGCAAAATGGGTAAAAACCTGGGTAAAACAACGGGCTGGATCCATCGAGCCACCTTGCAAGCCAAAGGCGTCCACTTTGTAACCGGCGCAGACTACCAGCGTATCGATGATGAGGGCCTGCACCTGATGGTTGATGGTGAGTACCGGTGTTTACCGGTCGATCAGGTCGTCATCTGTGCCGGTCAGGAATCGCGCCTGGAACTGTTTGATGACCTCGCGCAACAGGGCGTCGAAGCACACCGTGTCGGTGGGGCGATGCAAGCCGGTGAGCTGGATGCCAAGCGGGCTATCCGGCAAGGGTCCGAACTGGCCGCATCGCTTTAGAAAGACAGTTGCTCACATGAATCACCGCCCTGTCGGCGGTGATTCATGGTCATCTTGCCGTAAAATCCTCTGCCGTTTTCCTCTACAAGCTTGCCCAATCGACATTTTTTCCACAACATTGGTCACACTCTGACGTTTTGATCCCTAAATGGCCGTTCAAGTGACGATCAGGTCACACTTCCGGTGACTTTCAGGGGGTAGACTTGTGCGTCTGGGGTCACTCTCTGAAATTACGTATGCTAGGCATGCGTGCTACTCTGAGGCTCGGGCAGATTGGCCTGACGGGCATGGGTCTTTTAGTGGCGAGGGGGTCAGACCCGGTTGTTGTTAAAGGGTGTGGGGATGAATAGAGGTAAGGTATGGCATATCGCAACAGCAAAGAATTGATCGAAGCGGTCTTTTTCTTTGGGCGCAAGGGCATCACCAAAGAAATGCGTTATACCGAGTTCGAAGCCGTACTTGATGGTGTGGTCGGTATGACTGGCCTGTCGTCGCGAGAGGTTCAGGCTGCCTATCTTAAAATCACCCCATCGCTTGAAGTCCACAGCGTTGTTCTCTTTCTGATTGAGTTCGACGATCGCGGCTTTGCCGATCAGGACTGGAACATTCCGCTGCGTCATCTGGCGGACACCGCCGGGCCGGGGCCGGATCTTGGCCAGGGCCCTATTCGCCTGGCCTGTCGCAGCCAATGTTCAGTGTCCTGGTATCAGCGCGAACTCTGGGAGCCCAAGATACGCGACGGGCTCAACCATTTTCAACTGATTCACGAAGCCGTCAGGCGCAACAAACTGGGCATCATAACCGAAGATGAGCCCTCGAAACCCATGCCGGCACCCGCTGCCAAAGCCCCGGCAGACCCGCCCACGATCAGCGAGCAAGTGGACGACGTTGGCGACTTCGAAGACCTGCCGGTCATTTCCGACCAGGTGGAACCCCAGGCACTCACCGGATACAGCGAAGCAGACCTGAAAGCAGAGCTGGCCAAACAGGCCCGGGAATATCAGGAAAAGCTCGCCTTACTGACGCGTCGCCAGAAACAACGTATTCATGGGCTGGAAGAACAGCACAAGGAAGAGGTTGAGCAGGTTAAACGGGCCATGCGCAATGAAGCCCAGACCTATCGCAACCGTATTCAGGAACTCGAGCAGCAAACCAATCAGTCCAGCGTACTGGGCGATAAACTCCAGAGCAGCTTTCGCAAGCTGGAGCGGGACAACCTGGTGTTGCAGGAGCAGTTCGATACCCTGAAAGAGCGTCACGATGAACTGAAAACAGAACATTTGGCCGCCTTGCATTCCCAGCAATCCTCCACCGCCGATGAGCAGGACAAGGTGGTTGCGTTGAAAGAGGCATTGACCGAAAAGAATTTTGAGATTGATGAGCACAAAGAAGAATTGCGCAAGGCCGAGGCCAGGATTCAGGCGTTGACCGAGCAGGTCGCTGAACTCGAACAGAGCGAAGACAACAACGATGACCTGATGGAACGGCTGGATGGGCTCGACCTGGTGTTTGTGGCCTATCACCCCGGTGCTGGCCACATCAGCATGCCTTCACGGCAACTGGCCGATTATCTGGAACGGCCGATGGCGTTTGCTGCCCAAAAGTGCGGCGTCACGCTGGAGCAATACAAAGCCTGGCTGGTTCACTACGACAGCCCGGAATGCAACGAATGTGGTGTGCCGGTTAAGCGTGTCGACCAGCCCAGTGACTTTGAATCGGGCACTCACAACTTCTGCTCCCGGCACCGTGTGGTGTCCGGAAACGTCACGGCATTTCGCAAGTCCAGTTGACCCGGAGCAGTAACCAGGAAGCGGTCGCCTCGTCCGGCGTTCCCCGCCTGCCTGCAGAGCCCAGCCAACTGGTTATCGACCGAACCCCCTGGGCGACATCACCGCTGGTTTTCACTATCCGTGGCGACCGTCTTCACCCCATTATTTCCGGTAACAAGTGGTTCAAGCTGCGTGCCTGGCTGGTTCGAGCCGAACAGCAGGGTGCACGTCATCTGGTGTCGGTTGGTGGGCCCTTTTCCAATCACCTCCATGCCTTAGCCTATGCCGGATATGTGATGGGGCTAGCGACAACAGGGTGGGTGCGAGGGCCAGAGCCTGTGACCTGGTCTGCCACGCTTCTCGACTGCCAGCGCTGGGGCATGAAGCTGCACTTCATCGACCGTGAGCACTATCGGCAACGCGACAGCAGTGAATTTGCAGCCTGGGCTTGCCACAGCCTGGAAAACGCCCTGTTCATTCCCGAAGGGGGCTGGTCACCGCACGCGATCGACGGCTCTGGCGCCTGGTGGCGACTGGCTGGAACCGATCTGGATGCGCTTGTCTGCCCGGTTGGGTCCGGAACCACTCTGGCTGGGCTGGTGCGCACCGCGCCGGAATCAACCCGTATCATCGGCATACCGGTGTATCGCGACCCGGATCACTACATCTCTCTGATCGGAAAGCTCGCCTCAGTGGGTGTTCAGCCTGGCAGCTACACCCTCTGGACAGGCGCTGCAGGCAAGGGCTTCGGCCAGGTAACCGAGAAACAAACAGCCTTTATGGCCGATTTTGAGCAGCGGGAGGGCATTGAGCTGGACCCGGTCTACACCGGTAAAACCTTTATGGAACTGCAGCAACGTCTGAACGACGACCCGGGTCTGGTCCTGCAACGCCTGGGCATTCTGCATACCGGCGGCTTGCAGGGACGGCGCAGCCAGACCGGGCTGTGATACACTGCGCGTTTTTAAACCGCAGGTAACAGGCTCGATGGCAAAAATTAACTGGTTCCCTGGGCACATGAACAAGGCCCGGCGACAAATCAAAGAAATCATGCCCGCCATCGACGTGGTGATCGAGGTGCTGGACGCTCGCCTGCCAAAATCGAGCATGAACCCGGTGATCGCCAAAGCCCGCGGAGACAAACCCGTGGTGCGCCTGTTGAGCAAGGATGACCTGGCCGACCCGGAGGTTACCGAAGCCTGGCGCCGCTACTACAGCGATGACGTTAACATGACGGTCTTGCCCATCGTAATGACCGACCGCCGCCAACTCGCACGAATTCCCGATCTGTGCCGAAAACTGGCGCCATACCGGGGTGGTATCGGCAAGCCGGTACGCGCCGTGGTGGTGGGCATCCCCAACGTTGGTAAATCGACTCTGATCAACGGGCTGGTTGGGCGTCGCATTGCCAAAGTCGGCGATGAACCGGCCGTCACCCGTCGGCAGCAACGCATTCAGATCGCCGACGATTTCACCCTGATGGACACGCCCGGGATCATGTGGCCATCACCGGAATCGGAAGTTGGCGGCTACCGTCTGGCAGCCTCCGGCGCGATTCGTGATACCGCCGTCGAATATGAAGACATTGCCCTGTTCGCGGTCGATTATCTGATGCAGCGTTATCCTGAACGGCTGATCGAGCGCTACAGGTTAGACAATATTCCCGACGGTGCGATGGAATGTATGGAAGCCATTGCCCGTAAACGCGCCTGCATTAAAGGTCGCGACGTCGACTGGCACAAGGTCAGTGAAATTATTCTGAAGGAAATGCGCAGTGGGGTACTGGGCCGAATCAGCCTGGAGGAGCCTGACCGGGATGTGCCGTATCGTGAGCTTGATGTGGATCCACACGCGATCTGAATGAGCCGGTCAACCTTTGGCGTCTAGCCCCATCATCGCCCGAATGTGTTGTTCAGCTGAGGCGGCCAGGGCTTTGAGGTGATAGCCGCCCTCCAGCATTGAGACGACACGTCCCGAACACAGCTGCTCGGCCTGCTCCATAATCACCTGGGTGATCCAGTAATAATCCTCGGTCTGCCAGTTCAACTGACCCATGGGGTCGAGTGTGTGGGCATCGAAGCCTGCGGAGATGAAGATCATCTCGGGTTTGTGGGCCTGGAGTGCAGGCTTCCAGCGGGCTTCCCAGTCGTCCTTAACATCATCGATGGTGGCGAAAGCGACCTGAGGGGTCAGGATCATGTGCGGGTGCTCACTTTGCCAGTGAGTATTGGGGTAGAAGGGGTGTTGAAAGCTGCTGCACACCAGTACGTCGGGTTCATCGGTGAAGGCTTCGATGGTGCCGTTGCATTGGTGGACATCAAAATCGATAATCGCCACGCGTTTCAACCCATGGTGTTGGCGAGCGTGCTGGGCGGCCACTGCAATGTTGTTGAAAAAGCAGAACCCCATGGTGGCAGCGGGTTCGGCATGATGGCCGGGCGGGCGGGCGGCGCAAAAAGCCCGCTGATACTGGCCAGCCATGATATCGTCGACGGCCTGAATGCCGGCCCCGGCCGCGCGGTAGCTCGCTTCCCAGGTATAGGGACCCATCAGCGTATCCGGGTCTGCCTGAATAAGGCCGTGTGAAGGGCTGATGCGTTCCAGCTGCTCAACGTAAATCGGGTGATGTACTCGCAGCACAGCTTCTTTGCTGGCCAGAGGTGCATCGCGGTGATCCATTTTCTGGCTCAGTCCGCTGGCTTCCAGCTGATTGAGAATGGCATCCAGACGCAAGGGCGACTCGGGATGGTCGTTTCCCATATCGTGCAGGTGGTAAACCGCATGATGGAGTAAGGCTGTTGGAATCATCAGGCAACACCGTTGAAAGGCAAGGCAGTATACGACTACATTAGGCGAGGGGCCACTGCGCACCCCGCCCAAACCCCTTCTACTTTGGTGGTAGCATGCCCGACCTGAGCAACTTCTTTCAACCCAAGAGCATCGCCGTCATCGGGGCATCGGAGCGGGAAGGCAGCATGGGCGCGGTGGTGATGCAGAACCTGCGCCAGAGTGAGTACCCGCACCCGCTGTATGCCGTGAATATCAAAGGCTATGCCAGCGTTTTTGGTTATCCGGCGTTTCGCTATGTGCGTGAAATTCGTGATCCGGTTGATCTGGCGGTCATCTGTTTGCCGCCCGAATCGCTGATGCGGGTATTACGCCAGTTAGGCCGGGTCGGCATTCGGGCCGCTATTATACTGACCGGCGGCCTGTCCCGCCGTCAATCGCTGGGTACCGCCCGCAACGAGCGCATTCTGACCCTGGCCCGGGAACTGAATATCCGCATTCTAGGCCCCAACTGCCTGGGCATTCTGGTGCCCGATGAACACCTCAACGCCAGCTTTGCCCACCTGAACGCGCTGCCCGGGCCATCGGCCTATGTTGGCCATTCGGCTTCACTGGGTTCGGCCCTGCTCGACTGGGCCGGTGCCCGGGGCATCGGTTTTTCCCATTTCATGACGGTGGGTTCGAGCGCTGATCTGCGCATTTCCGATATTGTCGATCATCTGTCGACCGATCGCCGGGTACGATCCATTCTGATTCATCTGGAGCACATCCGTGATGCCAACCGATTGCTGATTGCGATGCGGGCCGCTGCCCGCTCCAAGAAAGTGCTCGCCATCCGCACCCAGGCCCGGCGCAGTGTGCCACCGGGCTTGCTCGATCGGCGGCCGGTGGACGACGAATACTTCAACCGTGCCGGTGTATTGCAGGTCGACAGCGCCGATGGCTTGTTCAGCGGGCTGGAAGTGCTGTCGCGGGCGCGTCCGCTGCACCGGGCGAATCTGGCCATAATCAGCAACGGTCTGGGCACGGCCATGCTGGCCAGTCAGCAATTGCAGGCCCTGGGGGGCGAGCTGGCTCACATTGAGGATCACAAGGCGAAGTTACCAACCCTTTGGTACGCTGAGGAGACCGGTTACAACCCGGCGATTCTGCCGCCCGAATCTACCGGGCAGGATTATCTGGATGTATTGAAAGTACTGGAACGGGACCCGGCGATCGGCGGTATTCTGGTCATCCACAGCCCCAACCAGCGTTCTGACAGCACCGACGTAGCCCGGTTACTGCAGCCCTACATCAAACGCAGTCGACGCATGTTTCTGACCTGTTTTATGGGCGGCGTCAGCATTGTCGAGGCGCGCAAGCAATTCGACAAAGCCGGATTGCTGAATTTCGATTCACCCAACGATGCGGTTGAAGCCTTTTTCACCGTGGCCCGGCACGAGCTGGCACAGGAGCGCCTGCGTGAAACGCCCACATCAACGTCACTGGGTTTTACCCCGGACCGCCAGCAGGGGCAGGACCTGTTCCGGCAGATTGAAGACCAGAAGCGCCGCTACTTTACCTGGGCCGAAGCCCGGGCGCTGATGCGACTCTATGGCTTTTCCCTGGTCGACAGTACCTTTGGCGTCGATTTTGACCAGGTGGTGCAGCGCCTGACGCCGAGGTATTTCCCGGCGTCTCTGCGTCTGGTCCATGAAGCCTATTGTTATCCGTTTGCTTACAATGAGGCCCCCTCAGAGCGCTGGCGCGGTGTGCGCATTGAACTGGCTGATGAAGGTGCGTTGCGCGAAGCCCGTGAATCGCTCGCCGCCGAGAAAGCCGAGCAGTTTCCAACCAGTCGCACCCTGGGCTGGGGCGTGCAGCCGATGCGACGCAAGATCGATCATCTGCAATTCAGCCTGGGTATGACCCGGGATGACGATTACGGCCCGCTTATTTTATTCGGTGAGGGCGGTTCCCGGGCCGACATGCTGGCCGACCGGCAGGTGGCGTTGCCGCCGCTGAACAGTTCACTGGCCCGACAAATGATCATGCGGTCACACGGCTATCAGGTACTGGCCGAGCGCAGCGACAATCTGGAGCAGGACCTGACCCAACTGGTGCGGGCACTGAAGGCTCTGTCGCAGATGGTGATCGACTGGCCTCAATTGGCCGGGCTGGAAGCCAACGTGCTGCTTCAACCCGGAGAGGGCTTGCTGGTGATTGGCGTGGCCGCCTGCATTGGCGAACCACAGCGGCCAGCATTGAACCCCTATCCGAGCGAACTGATCGAGACCGTTACGCTGAAAAAAGACCAGTCTGTTATTCTGAGGCCGATACGGGGCGAGGATGAGCCCCAGTTGAAAGCCTTTTACGGTCGCTTTGATGCCGACGCCTTGCGCTTGCGCTTTTTTGGCAGTCGTCTGCATTTTGAACACCGGGAGCTGGCCACCCTGTGCCAGATCGATTACCGCCGCGAGATGGTGTTCGTGGCCTTATCGAAGCGACACATCGTGGGTGAAATGCGGCTGTGGACCGACGTGAATACCAATGAGATGGAATTCGCCATCATGGTCGAATCGGCGTTTCAGGGGACGGGGCTCGGCCGTCAATTGATGCAGAAGACGCTGGATTACGCAGCCGCACAGAGCATTGCCCGCATTGTGGCGGATGTTCTGCCCGAGAACACCCCCATGCTGATGCTGGGGCGCCGGTTTGGCTTCAAGGCTCACCATGAGCAGGATGGAACCGTCCGTCTGACATTGTCGCTGAATGCAACCAGAGACAGGGCTGAAGAGTTGCCGAACCGTCCAGGAAACACCAACAACAGAGGCAAGTAAGTGCTATACGAATTGGGTCAGCACAGCATAGAACTGCCGGGCCATGCACCGGCACCAGCGCCAACCGATCGCCTGATGCTGTGGCAGGGTGATGAACTGGTGTTGAACGGCGACAGCCATATTCACCAGCGCCGTGAGTGCCGTTTTGAGTGGCACCAGGAGGAGTTTGTCGGGTTGCTCGATGGCCATAGCTATTACACCGCCCGCCTGCAATCGAGCAGCACGGTGACTACCCAGGCCCTGCGTGAAGTCGCCTCTGTCAGCGAAACGGCCTTTATGCTGGCTGCTCGCGCCCGGGGTCTGCTCGACTGGCGACGCCAGCACCGCTATTGCGGCCAGTGCGGCCAACCCACCCGGTCACTGGCCGGAGAGCCGGCCATGGTGTGTGAACCCTGCCGGCTGAGGTTTTACCCCAGGGTCAGCCCGTGCATCATCGTGTTGATTACCCGGGGGTCAGAGGTGTTGCTGGCGCAAGGGGTTCGTAACCGCTCGCGTGGCTGGTATAGCACCCTGGCGGGCTTCATCGAAACCGGTGAATCGGCCGAGCAGGCCGTGCACCGTGAGGTGCGTGAAGAGGTGGGTGTTGAGGTGACCAATTTGCGATATCAGGGTAGCCAGACCTGGCCTTTCCCGCATCAGCTGATGCTGGGTTACTGGGCCGATTACGACGGCGGTGACATCCGGCTTCAGGAAAACGAAATAGCCGATGCGGGCTGGTTTTCGCTGGATGCTCTACCAACCGTGCCACCGGGGTTTTCAATAGCCGGCTGGCTGATCAACCGCTACCGCCAGGCCAGGCAGGCGGGGACTGTATAGGTCATCGCCCGGCGCCACCTGAAGCTTATTCGTCGCTTTTGTGGTCGTTGTGCAGGCCCTGATAGACCACGTAGCCCCATATGCCCATAAAGCCGAAGATAAGACCAACGGTCAGCAGGCTTGCGAATACAACAGTGTCCATATACATGATCAGACTCCTCAGTGCTGAATGAATGAAATCAGTATAGGGAGCAGGAGACGTGTGGGGCTTGATGTCTGTCAGGCAAAGCACGCCGGATACTTGATCTGGATCAAGTATCCGGGAGGGTGGTCTGCAGGCTTGGTTCAGGCGCTGATGCCGAGCTCGATGCGTTCGCAGTCAGCCAGGCTGGCGAGGCGGGTCAGGGCGTTGAAGTCTTCAATGACAATGTCTTTGGCGCTGTCACTCTCACCCAGAATGCCCTGCTTCTGAAAGCGGGTGAACACTCGGCTCACCGTTTCCACGGCCATACCCAAGTAGTTAGCGATGTCGCCGCGTGACATGGTTAGCCGGAAGCTGGTGCCGGAGTAACCCCGGCGCTTGTAGCGGGCCGCCAGATTGAGCAGGAATGACGCCAGGCGTTCTTCGGAGCTCTTCTTGCTCAGCAACAGCATCATTTTCTGTTCTTCACGCAATTCCTTGCCCATCAGCCGCATTAAATGACGTCGCAGTTCAGGCATCTGGCCGGAGAGATCGTCGAGCCGGTCGACTGGTATCTCGCAGATATTCGAGGTTTCCAGTGCCCGGGCGGTGGCGGAATAGCTGACGGCGTCGTAACTGTCCAGACCGACCAGCTCGCTGGCGAGGTGAAAACCGGTGATCTGCTCTTCACCTTCCTGGGTCAGTGTATAGGTTTTGATGGTGCCGGTACGAACCGCAAAAATGGAGTGAAAGGCCTCGCCCTGATGGAACAGAATGTCACCTTTCTGCACCGGGCGCCCGCGCCGGATGATGGAATCGAGTTGATCCATTTCCTGGCCGTTCAGCGCCAGCGGCAGGCACAGGGGGTGTAGGCTGCAGGTGTTGCAATGAGTATTCAGCTTCACAGTGTGCTCGCTCCAAGCGATTTGACCCAAGTTACAGGTCTGTTTTGTCTATCGGTCATGGTAGCTGAATCAACGTCTATTACCAGCCCCATGCGGTTAATCGCGAAGGGTGAACTCAGTGTTCACTGTCAGGAACCCAGGTGTTGACCGATGTCTGCGCCATAGGGCTGAATTCTCCGCTATCGCTGACCGGTGCCAGCGGGATACCGGTCGCCTGCAGTGAGACAAAATCGTGCAACGACCGGTCGGCCAGCTGCGTTGGGGCGACGTTTTGAATTGCCCGGAATATGTTCTCAACCCGACCCGGAAACTCTTTCTCCCAGCCCCGTAACATGGCCTTAATCGACTGGCGCTGCAGGTTCTCCTGAGAGCCACAGAGATTGCAGGGGATGATCGGAAACTCCATAAAGGCTGCGTAGCGTTCTATGTCGGCTTCCCGGCAGTAAGCCAGTGGGCGAATGAGCACGTTAGTGGCGCTGTCGCTTAGCAGTTTGGGTGGCATGGCTTTGAGCTTGCCGCCGTGAAACATGTTCAGAAACAGGGTTTCCATAATGTCATCCCGGTGGTGACCCATGGCAACCTTGGTGGCACCGATTTGATCGGCAAAGGCATAAATGGTGCCGCGACGCAGACGCGAGCAAATGCCGCAGGTGGTTTTGCCCTCGGGCACCATATCCTGAACGATGCTGTAGGTATCACGTTCCAGGATGTGGAACGGCACGCCGCGCTGTTTCAGGTAATTGGGCAGAATTTCTTCGGGAAAACCGGGCTGTTTCTGATCCAGATTGACCGCGACCAGCTCGAAATTCACCGGCGCGCTGCGCTGCAGACTGATCAGGATTTCCAGCATAGTGTAGGAATCTTTCCCGCCTGAGAGGCATACCATCACCTTGTCGCCTTCTTCAATCATGTTGAAGTCGGCAATGGCGCGGCCGGTTTCACGGCGCAAGCGTTTCTGAACCTTGTTGAACTCGGTTTTGGCCTTCTTTTCGGCTGCGACGGTCGGCGAGTCTGCAGATGCTTCTGCGAGGAGGGTTGCGTCTGTGGCCGGGTGGTTTGACGTGAGGGTCATGCCTGAATCCATACCTGTGTAGCTGTAGCGACAATGCGGTCGCGTGTTCTACCACCTACGCGTGCAGGGAACAAGTCTTGCGGTAAAAAAGTCTGCTTAACGTACCGTGGTCATCATTTGCCTTCATAGGCCAGTAGGGTGAAAGTGGGAATGCTGGCTTCACCCAGAATCTCGACACCACCCATATCGGGGAGATCCACCACCGCGGCAGCTTCAACCACGCTGGCACCCTGGCTCTGAATCAGTGTGGAGGCGGCTAAAGCGGAACCGCCAGTGGCGATCAGATCGTCAAAAATCAGCACCCGGTCACCGTCGCCACAGCTGCCTTTCTGAATTTCCAGGCTGCGCTTGCCATGGGGCAGGGCAAAGTGCTCGCTGGCGACCTTGCCCGGCAGTTTGCCACCTTTGCGCACCAGGATAATGGGCAGGTTTAACTGGTAGGCGATGATGCTGCCCAGAATGAAGCCCCGGGCTTCCAGGGCGGCAACGTGGGTGATGTCTGCTTCCAGGTAGCGTTCGACAAAGGCGTGAGCGCACAGATGCAAGGCCCGGTTGTCGTTGAACAGCGGGGTCAGGTCGCGAAAGGTGATACCGGCTTTAGGCCAGTCCGGGTAGCTTTTGATCCGGTTTTTCAGGGTGATCTGGTCAAAACGCATCGTGGATTCTCCGGTTCGGTTTGCAAACAAGCCGTCTGGCCGTTGATTTGCTAAGAGTTTAGCAGACTCAGCGACGCGCCCCGATAAGCTCTGGCAGGGTGCGATGCAGCAGGGCATCAATGTCAGGATGTCGGCTGTGATCCGACAGGGCACGTGGATAACCGGGGGCCTGGCGGTCATTGTGCAGGTGCTGCCAGGGCGTTGTCGAGGCGATGAACCGTTCCGCAAAATCCGGGCTGATCGCCAGGCAACCGTTCAGAATCACATCCAGATAGGTTTGCAGTATAGGGCGCTCGGGAATCGGGTCATCCGCGCGGGTGCCAACATAGGCCCACAGCGGTTGATGTATGGGCAGTGGGGTATCACCCAGATTTTCAACCTGGCTCCAATCGATGCGAAGTCGGTCATAGCCGCGTTCACGCAGATCAAAGCGGGCCAGATTGTCGTCATCGACGGCAAAAACCACGCCATTGCAGCGGGCCCGGTCGTCCTGATGCGCGCCCAGGGCCGTGGCACCGTAGTCTGGTACAGGGACGGACCAGCGTCGTGCGATACCGCTCACATCGACGGCGTAGGCCAGACCACTGACCCCGGTTCGGCTGCGGCTGTCTGCACAGATGAGGCTGCCATAGCCAAAAATGTAGTGCATGAATGTCCTCCTAGCAGGTTGTTGAAAAAAGGCTTCCTGCCTTTTCCAAAACACGAGAACCAAAAATTGCGATGTTTGCTTCTCTCACAAAATCAATGACTTGGCAGTCATCAATTTTGCCGGAACGTCCTTGTACCGGTAGCAGGCGGCTGAAATTCTCCGAATTCCATCTGCTTCCTAGTGACCCATGGAAACCGCTTGAAACGCCAGCCAGGCGGCAAAGACCAGCAAACTACCGCCCAGCACCCGGCGCACCCAGGGTGTGTTCAGTCCACGCTGAAAAGGTCTTGCGGCGGCACCGGTCAGCATCATCGCCGGCAGGGTGCCGAACCCGAAACAAAGCATCAGGCCAGCGCTGGCCCAGGGGTTGGCGGCGGTTGCTGCGAAGCCCAGGGCAGAATAGACCAGTCCACAAGGTAAAAACCCCCAGACCAGCCCCAGAGGATAGGCCTGTCGAACGGTTGTTACCGGCAGCCAGCGTTTTGCCAGCGGTTGCAGGCGTCGCCACAGCGGCAACGCCAGCAATTCCACCCGGGTGATCCAGGCGGCAATGTTCAGATAATACAGGGCGATCAGCACCAGCAAGGCCGCAGCAATCAGCCTCAGTGCCGGTATGGTACTGGCCGGTAGCCAGGACAGACCAGCACCGATCAGAAAGCCCAGTCCCGAATAGGTGGTAATGCGGCCCAGGTTGTAGGCGGCCAGTACCGACGTCCCCTTGCTGTTGACCCCGAAGGCTAAGGTCAGGCCGCCACACATGCCCAGGCAGTGACCGGCCGAGATGATACCGATCAGCACAGCGGACAAGGCATCAATCATCATCGCGTCGATGAGTCCTGCTGATCGGCTGTCACGGGTTCAACGGGTTTCGCCGGGCCGTTCCCGGAGCGGGAGCGATCTGGCCGGTCAGGCACCATGTCACTGTCATCGTCAAATAGAATGCGCTGCGCCGGGCTGTCCAGGTCGTCGTACTGCCCGCTGTTGACCGTCCACCAGAACAAGCCGCCGCCCAAGAGCAGCAATAGCAGGCTCACCGGAATCAACAGCAGTAGAATGTCCATGATCGTGCTCCGTTTACAGGGTGTTTGCTGGTTGGTTCACGACAACCGGCGCAGACGCAGGGCGTTTCCCACCACCAGCAATGAACTGAGCGACATGCCAATGGCCGCTTGCCAGGGGGCAACCCAACCCAGGGCCGCCAGTGGCAAAGCCAGGCCATTGTACAGCAAGGCCCAGACCAGGTTCTGACGGATCACGCGCCGGGTCTTGCGGGCTGCCTGAATGGCCAGCGCCAGCGTGGTCAGGTTTTCATTCAACAGCAGGGCATCGGCGGCCTGTTTGGCAAGGTCGGTTCCGGATGACATTGCCACTGATACCGGGGCGCCTGCCAGAACCGGGGCATCGTTAATGCCATCGCCCACCACCGCTACGCGGGCGCCCAGGCTGGTTTGCTGGTTGACCCAGCCCAGTTTCTGCTCGGCACTAAGCCCGTAGTGAAACCGGCCGTTAAGACTCAGGTACGCCAGTCTCGGATCCAGCTCGCCGTTGGGATCTCCGGTGAGGATATGGCAGCGGACACCGAGCGTTTCAAGGGACTCCAGGGCCGGCAGAGCACTGCCGCGCAGGTCGTCGTTGACGGAAAAGGCGGCCAGTGCGCGGCCGTTCAGGCTAAGCCAGATACGCCCGGAGGGCGATGTTGGCGTTGCTGCTGACCCTGAACAGGCAAAGCCCCGGTGACCCAGTCGCCAGGTTCCAGCGGCGTCTTGTGCGGACTGACCAGCACCCGGATGGCGCTGGTGATCCTGAAGTGTGCGTACCGGGGTGCCAGGTGGTTGAGCTTGTCGAAACGCCCGGGCAATGGGGTGTTCGCTGGTGCGTTCGAGTTCTACTGCAACTGCGATCAGGTCAGCTTCCGTAAACCCCTGGCGCTCTGCTTCGGCTTCAGGGTAGACGCCCGTCAGCACGAAGTGGCCTTCGGTCAGGGTGCCGGTTTTGTCGAAGGCCAGATCGGTGACTGACGCCAGTTGATCGAGCGTATGACCGCGGGTAATAATCAGTCCGCGCTGGCGCAAACTGTTGGTGGCCTGTGCCAGCACCGTGGGGGTAGCAAGACTCAGCGCGCAGGGGCAGGTGACCACCAGCACGCTGATAACGACCCAGAAGGCCCGGTCCGGCGCCACCCAAAGCCAGACCAGGCCAATAATGGCCGTGATCAATAACGTCGAGGCCACAAAATGGTGGGCTCCCCGGTCGGCCAGTTCGGCCAGGCGCGGTTTCTCACTGGCGGCCCGTTCCAGCAGTTGCATCAGGCTGGAGGCTGAACTGTCCTGTCCGGTGCGTTCAACGTCGACTTCCACGGCCTGGCTTTGGTTCAGAGTACCGGCGAGTACGGCATCACCGGGTGCCTTGGCACGCGGCTTGAATTCGCCGGTCAGCCGGGACTCATCGAATTCACTGCAGCCTGATCGAACGACACCATCCACCGGGCACAGGTCCCCGGCCTGAATCAGAATGCGTTCACCCGCGTGAATGTCGCGCAGTGCCTGACGTTGCCAGTGTCCCTCCCGCCAGACCTGGCAGGTCGCCGGAAGATGACTGGCCAGCGCATTACCGCTGGCATGCACAGAGGTTCGGGCCCGAAATTCCAGAAATCGGCCAAGAACCAGGAAGAAGGTGAACATATTGACCGATTCATAATAGACCTCGCCACCGCCGGTCAGGGTTGCCCAGAGACTGGCAACAAAGGCCGAGCCGATGGCGAGCGCTACTGAAACGTCCATCGACAGGTGTCGGACTCTCAGACTGCGCCAGGCCGACCGGAAGAATGGGCCTGCGGCAATAACGACAACGGGAATGGTCAGTACCAGGCTGGCCCAGCGAACCAGCAGTTCGGTACTGCCCGTCATGTTGCCGCTGTAGATGGCCACGGCATTCATCATGGCCTGCATCATGCCGAGGCCGGCAATGCCCAGACGCAATACATATTGGCGCTGTTCTTTCTGGCGCAGCAACTCTTCCTGATCCGGGCGGTAGGGGTGGGCACGGTATCCCAGACCAAATACCGCCAGAAAGACATCGCTGAGGGGCAGCTGATCCGGGTTCCAGCTCACCTGGCAACGGTGGCTGGTCTGGTTAAAGTGAACACTGGAAACGCCGGGCAGACGGGCAAGGTGTTTTTCAATCAGCCAGCTACAAGCAGAGCAACTGACGCCCTCGATCATCAGAATGGCTGTCAGTTGGCCATGGTTGGGCTGGCTGACAAACTCTGCCTGGACATCGGCGCGGTCGTAGAGCAGCAGTTTTTCACGATCGGAGTCGGTAACGGGCGGCGCTGCGGGTGCCTGAGCCGGATCGTGGAAGCGGTAGTAGGCTTCCAGGCCATTGTCGAGAATGGTTTGCGCTGCGGCCAGACAGCCGACGCAGCAGAATGGCCGGGGCTCGCCAGCGACGGTCAGGCTGTAGCGGTCATCGTAAACCGGCAAGCCGCAGTGAAAACATTCCGGATTCATCGCACCCTGGGTAGCAAGGTCTGGATGGTGCTGCTGGGCATGGTCACCCGGCCGTGTAAGCGCCAGTTGGTGTCGTTGTCCAGCGGTTGCAACAGCAATGAGCGTTCGCCTTCAATGGTCGCGGGCAATTGACCGGTGAAGCGGCCATCCGGTGTCCGGCTCAGTGTTACCTCAACATCGCGCTGAGCATGTGCATCGAATACGAATAGCAATGTCAGTGCTTGCGGCGGCACGTCGAGATTGCCGTCCAGGCGCACGCTGATGCGGTCACCGATCATCTGCATTTGAGCGCCCAGTTGCAGTTCCATCGCCAGGTCGTCTGCTTCGGTGCTAACGATGTAGCTACGACCGTCCTTGTAGACATCGTCGATAACAGAGCCGTCACTGGTGACAACCGAGATGTAAATCATCCAGATACCGGCGGGCACCACGAACAACATGGGGCTAAATACCAGCCAGGGCCAGAATTGCCGGTACCAGGGTGTTATCTCAGTGTGATTCACGTTGTATCTCCAAAAAATAGGCGGCGCTTACACGCCGCTGCAAGGCTTGATAAGAGAGGTACCGGGGTTCAGAAATTGGCCGGGCCAAAGAAACGGCTCTCGGTTTCGGTGCTGACCTGTGAGTCATCCACTGCCGTGGCGGTAAAGAACACATCATTGTTGGGCAAGGTCAGGTCTTCGGGTGGCAGCACCAGACGAACAGTAAACTCGGCTTCACCGCCGGCACCAATATCGATCTGACCGGGTGCGATCAGTTCAACGCCCTCGAGACCAGCGACGCTCAGGGTATAGCTGCGATCGACCTGTGACATGTTCATCAATTGAATGTTGTAGCTGTTTTCGATCTGGCCCTGAGGGGTTATTCGGTGCAGGGCACCGCGCCCACGTTCGATAGACATTTCCAGTGGCACACGTGTGGCGATTACCCAGGCAAATAACACCACCATAATGGTCAGCGCAGCCGCGTAACCAATCAGCCGGGGGCGCAATATATGTGATGGCTTGCCTTCCAGAGCGTGTTCGGTGGTGTAGCGAATCAGCCCGGGCTCATAGCCCATTTTGTCCATGACGCTGTCGCAGGCGTCGATGCAGGCAGCACAACCGATGCACTCGTACTGAAGGCCATCGCGAATGTCGATACCGGTTGGGCACACCTGAACGCACAGATCGCAGTCGATGCAATCACCCAGATTCAGCTCCTGCGGGTCAATACCCCGACGACGAGAACCCCGGGGCTCACCCCGTTTTTCATCGTAGCTGACGATCAGCGTGTCCTGGTCGAACATCACTGCCTGGAAGCGGGCATAGGGGCACATATAAATGCAAACCTGCTCGCGCAACCAGCCAGCGTTGCCGTAGGTCGCCAGAGTGAAAAAAGCGATCCAGAACACTGCCCAGGCACTGGTACTGAAAGTAAAAAGGTCGGGGATCAGCTGGCGAATCGGAGTGAAGTAGCCGACAAAGGTGATCGCCGTAGCCAGCGCGACCAATACCCATAACAGATGCTTGGCGAACTTGCGGCCAAACTTAAGCAGTGTCATGGGTTGTTCATCCAGCTTGATACGGGCATTGCGCTTGCCCTCGGTTTTCTCCTCGATGAACATGAAAATCCAGGTCCAGGCACTCTGTGGGCAGGTATAGCCACACCAGACCCGGCCAGCGAACACAGTGATGAAGAACAGGGCAAAGGCGCAAATGATCAGCGCCCAGGACAGCAGCATGAAGTCCTGCGGCCAGAAGGTGATGCCGAACACATGGAACTGTCGGCTTGGCAGGTCAAACCAGACGGCCTGGCGGCCATTCCAGTTCAGCCAGAGGGTGCCAAAATAGGCAGCAAACAGGAATGCACCACCATAGACACGCAGGGAGCGATAAAACCCCTTGATGCGGCGCACATAAATTTTTTCACGTTCCTGGTAAAGGTCGACCGTTTTGACGGTGTTGTCCGTGACGTCTTTGACTTCAATTTTTTGGGTCATTGTCCGAACTTACTAATAGGCTTGGGGAACAGGCTGGCCGGTTTCCGAAACCCATTAAAGGGGGAGCAGATGCCTCTGCACCCCCGGATGTGTTGCTTACTGATTACTCAGGTCATAAACATAGCCAGACAGAATGTGTACCCGCTCTTCACCCAGAATGTTTTGCCAGGCAGGCATGTTACCCGCCCGGCCATTGTTCAGGGTGTATTGTACGGAATCACGTACCGATTCGCCTGGAATCCGGTACAGCCAGATGTTATCCGTCAGGTTGGGCGCGCCAAGCGCCTGGTTGCCGGTGCCGTTTTCGGCATGGCAGGCTACACAGGAGGCGTTGTACAGCGCCTCACCCTGGCGGGCGAGCGACGCATTGACGTTATCCTGTGCCGACAGCTGCATGACATATTCAGTAACCGCGCGCACGCCCTGGGCACCCAGAGCATCGCCCCAGGCAGGCATCTGACCACGGCGGCCGTTGATCAGGGTGGCTTTGATGGTTTCACCACTGCCACCGTATAGCCAGTCATCGTCGGTCAGATTAGGGAAACCATAACCGCCCTGACCAGCCTGGCCGTGGCACAAAGCGCAGTTGTCTTCAAACAGACGCTGACCGATACGCATGGCCTGAGGATTGTCGGGCAATGCTTCCACTGGCATGTTGGCCAGGCGCTCGTAAATCTCGCCGTAGCGACGGTCGTGGGCGATCTGAGCATTGGTGAGCTCTTTCTGCGACGTCCAGTTCAAAAGACCATCCCAGTTACCAACGGGATACGCGATCAGATAACCGACTGCGAAGACAATGGTGATCCAGAACAGGTTCAGCCACCACTTGGGCAGGGGGTTGTTGAACTCTTCGATGCCATCGAAGCTGTGGCCTGTGGTTGATGCCCCTTCACCGCCGGGGTCTTTCATGCGCCGGGTCAGGGTAATCAGAATAGCCAGCCCGACGATCGAAATACCCGTCAGGATAAAGATGTAAGCACTCCAGAAACTGCTCATTATTTGTCGTCTCCTGTCCTGGCTTGGGTCTTTTCATGCAGCGCTTCGTCTTCGAACGGCAGGTTGGCCGCTTCGTCGAATTTCTTTTTGCGCTTGCTGCTATAGGCCCAAATCACAATGCCAAAGAACGCAATCATGGTGAATATTGTGGCCAGACCTCTGAAATCGTTGATATCCATAGGGTTAACGGCCTGTCACAAGGGTGCCGAGCTGTTGCAGATAGGCCACCAGTGCATCGATTTCAGTGACGCCATCAACGTCACTTTCAGCATTGGCAATCTGCTCGTCGGTATAGGGCACACCGACGCGACGCAGGGCGGCCATTTTTGCACCGGTTTTAGAACCATCGACTGTCCATTCAAATAACCAGGGGAACGCAGGCATGTTGGACTCGGGAACAACCGAGCGCGGGTTGTACAAGTGCGCTTTCTGCCACTCGTCGCTGTAGCGCTGGCCGACGCGGGCCAGATCTGGCCCGGTTCGTTTTGAACCCCAGAGGAAGGGGTGTTCGTACACGTCCTCACCCGCCTGGGAGTAGGGGCCATAGCGTTCGACTTCAGCGCGCAATGGCCGCACCATTTGGGTGTGGCACACGTGGCAGCCTTCGCGAATGTAGATATCCCGGCCTTCCAATACCAGGGCGCTGTGGGGTTCCAGGCCCTCAATGGGCTCGGTAACTTCGTCCTGCGAGAACAGGGGAACAATCTCGACCAGTCCGCCGAAGCTGATGGCTACCAACACCAGCGCGACCATCAGGCCGACGTTCTTTTCAACCGTTTCGTGTTGCATTGTATCCGTCCTAACCGTTAAGCGGGCTGAGCGGCGGTGTCAGCCGCACTGGTTTTTTGTTCGCTCCGGATGGTCATCCAGACGTTGTAGGCCATCAGGAACATGCCAGACAGAAACACCATGCCGCCGATCATGCGCACGACATAGCCAGGCCAACTGACTTCAACGCCTTGTACGAAACTGTACATCAGCGTGCCGTCGGTATTGACCGCGCGCCACATCAAGCCCTGGGCAATACCGTTAACCCACATGGCAGCGATGTACAGAACAGTACCGATGGTCGCTAGCCAGAAGTGAGCGTTGATCAGGGAGATGCTGTACATCTGCGTCTGACCATAAAGGCGCGGAATGGTGTGGTACAGCGCGCCAATGGAGATCATCGCCACCCAGCCCAGTGCGCCGGAATGTACGTGGCCAATGGTCCAGTCGGTATTGTGTGACAGCGCATTCACCGTCTTGATGGCCATCATCGGGCCTTCAAAGGTGGCCATGCCGTAGAACGACAGAGACACGACCAGGAACCGCAGAATCGGGTCGGTACGCAGTTTGTGCCAGGCACCGCTCATGGTCATCATACCGTTGATCATGCCCCCCCAGCTTGGTGCCAGAAGAATCAGAGACATGACCATGCCGAGGTTCTGAGCCCAGTCTGGCAATGATGAGTAGTGCAGGTGGTGTCCGCCGGCCCACATATAGACGGAGATCAGCGCCCAGAAGTGAACAATTGACAAACGGTAGGAGTAGATGGGGCGTTCAGCCTGCTTGGGCACGTAGTAGTACATCATGCCAAGGAAGCCGGCTGTCAGGAAAAAGCCCACCGCGTTGTGGCCATACCACCACTGAACCATGGCATCCATGGTGCCGGCGTAGGCCGAGTAGGATTTGAACATCGAGACCGGGATGGCAGCACTGTTAACGACATGCAACACCGCGACGGTAATAATGAACGCCAGGTAGAACCAGTTGCCGACGTAGATGTGTGACATCTTGCGGCGGCTGATGGTACCCACGAAGACGGCCAGGTAGGACAACCAGACCAGCGCGATCAGAATGTCGATGGGCCATTCCAGCTCGGCGTATTCTTTTGAGGACGTTAAACCCAGCGGCAAGGTCGCTACCGCAGCGACGATGACGGCCTGCCAACCCCAGAAGGTAAATTTAACCAACCCTTCGAAAGCCAGCCGGGCCTGGGTGGTGCGTTGAACAACGTAATAGGAGGTCGCAAACAACGCAGAGCCACCAAAGGCAAAAATCACAGCGTTGGTGTGCAGCGGACGCAACCGGCCAAAATGAAAATAAGGGCCGAAGTTCAATTCCGGGAATGCCATCTGGGCGGCGATGATGACGCCAACCAGCATACCGACAATCCCCCAGACAACAGTCATGATGGAGAATTGACGCACAACCGTATAATTGTACGTCGTCTGCTCCTCAGGCACGGTAGTAGAGTTGCTCATGGATCAGCTTCCGATAGGGTGTGTAAGGGTTAAAAGGATTAGGCGGCGAAAGTATGCTGAGTCGATATGCCATTTGCAAATGACACAGGTCAATAACATCGCCATAAGTTATTGTTTTGTCGATTTATTGCGATTCTTTCCCGAGAGTGTAGAACAGTGTGCCGGTCCTGCTCGAATCCTGAGCAGAATTTGATCGGACCGGTGAAGGTTTTACGTTCAATGGTTAAACAGCACTGCGCTTCAATCTGATCTGATCGGTGGTTTCACCACGTTGCAGCAGAGACTGTGCTCTTGCTTCCAGCGCCAAACCATGGCGAAAGTTTTTCAGGCGAATTGAGCTGTTGCTGGTGCAGTAACCCTTATGGGTGATGAGTGAGTCGTTGCCCTGAGTGCTGATCAGCAAGGCTTCAGACAAACGGTCTTTTATGCGCACTGCGACCGGCTGTAGGTTGCCGGTCAGATACTCAAGGCCACAAATTCGTCCCTGGCTGTCGCGGTGCATCCAGCGAACGATGCCGAGCCGGCCTTCACTGTCGGGGCCGTCGTCCTGATCTCGATGCATCAGCACGTCGCCCACGTTCAGGGAGACGGTATCGTCCCTGAGTCGAATGCAGGCCCCTTGTTTGCTGGTATTGAGCGTAGTGACACTGGCCAGTTGCTCTTCGCGGGTGCCGTTAACCCGCAAGTACTGATGCACCGAATGCAGGCCGATGGCGGCCTGGGTTTGCTGTTCAAGCAGATCCCGCTCGAAACGGCGCGAGCCTACCTGTTTCCAGGCGGAAATGGCTTTCTTCAGCGTCATGAACAGATCAATGCTGTCAATGTCGGCAGGCAGCCCCAATTTCTCAGGAGACAGACCCTGGCGCTGGTTTTTCATGTGCTGGCGTGCCTGTTCGATGACTGGCAAGGGGTTGAGCACCAGTATGGATTCGTCGTTTCCGGCCCCCTGGATTTGACGGGCGGTTTGTATGCCCCGGTTGGCTTCGGTATCGATATAGAAGTAGCGTGTATTGAAGTCTCGCCGCTCCTGATGGCTAAGCCTGGCGCGGAATGCCCAGTGGCCAAGGTAAACATCCAGAATCATGCGTTCAGTATGGCTGAGGTGTTCAGTCTGGCTGGCTGACAACAGCAGTGCATGCTTGTAGCGCGTTTCGATGTCGCCGCGGTCGGGTGTCAGTGCCTGAAAATCAGTCAGTCTTCGCTGGCTCGCGAATTGAAACAGCCGGTGCATTTCACCCCAGAGCGCGCCGGGCTGGCTTCGGTACTGGGATGAAAAATCATTCAGATGGATCGACAGGGCCGATATGGCCCAATACACAAAACGGGCCCACTCTTCTTTGGAACGGGGTGTGCAGTCACGCAGCAACAGCTTGGTTGCATACGACAGTTCACGGTTACATTCCGACAGCAACGTCGTGGAAAGACCCCGGTCTGACATGGTCGGTGCTTGTTGCATATAGATGAGGTAATGCTGTATCAGGTTCTCGGTCAGTTCCTGGCGTATTTCACCCTGCAACGGGACCCGGTTCAGGTTGTGCAGATAAGAGGCAATTTTCTCCAGTCGGGCGCCAACGTGTTCAGCTTCCATGACCTGGTTAACCAGCACATCACGATACAGTGCCAGCGTATCCTGGCTTAGGTGCAATGCCTGATTTGGCAGCGTAAGGTGCAAGGCCGCGAAACTCATTGACACTCTCCCTCTGGTCGGTTGGTACCCATTGAGCTCGATCTCCCAGACTGACCATAGTCGGTGCTGTGATTGATCAATGTTCCAATTCGCATTTCCGGGCGTCATTGTGTCAGAAGTGTGATGCAGGTCACATTGTGAGCGCTGTTCGTTTTTCTGAACACTGTTATCGGCGGGTGCTGGCGAAAGTACCGATTAACAGAAGACAGATCGTCGCCTTACCCGATAAACTTCGCTCGGACTGTGGGACTGTTATTGAATTGGAACCGGGGTGCATTGCTATGTTGTGTATGAAAGCCTGGGTATACGGCAAGGTTCAGGGCGTTGGCTACCGGATGTTTTGCCGGCGCCAGGCACGTGATCTGGGTATTCAGGGCTATGCCATTAATCTGGACGATGGCCGGGTGGAGGTCATGATGGTGGGGAGTGAGCCGCAACTGGCCGCCATGCTGGAAGCCCTGCATGAAGGACCCCGCTTTTCACAGGTACTGGGTGTTGATGTGGAGCGGGTAGACCCGGGCAATCCGCCTCCCGAGGGATTTATGCTCGGTTAACTCGCGTTAAAGCGCCAGCGTTCGTGCCAGTAACGCAAGACTCTCTCCGGGTACCAGGTTTGGCCACGGCTGCCATTGTAGCGTGCCAGGGCGCGAATCAGGCTGCCATCTTCAATGTCAAGATAATGCGCGAGAATGGTACAGCCGTAGCGAAGGTTGGTATCCAGATCAAAGAGGTTATCGTCTTCCCGGCCGATCTCCCGGGTCCAGAAGGGCATAATCTGCATCATGCCGCGGGCGCCGGCCGATGAAATCGCGTACTGGTCAAAATTACTTTCAACCTGTATCAGTGCCAGCACCAGCCCAGGGTCCAGACCGGCCGCCGTTGCTTCACGATGGATGCGGCTGAGCAAGTCAATGCGTTCATCGGCCGGTTTGACCCAGCGACCCAGTGGTGTCGACATGCTGGCCAGCCAGACCTGACCGACATAACGGTCCTCGAACGAGCCGTCCTGCGCCAGGGCCGTTTCCAGGGAAGCCAGGAGTTGCGGGTCGGGGCTTTCTTCCGCTTGCACCGGTGCCAGCCACAGCAGGCACACAAGGGTGAACATCATCGGTCGTATCACTGTAAATCCTGGCTCGGGAGTGGCAGCACACTGGCGGAGTTTAGCCGAAAAGCACTGCGTTTTGCCAAACCAGTGCCACTCAACCGGCTCCGAACTCCGAAACTTGGGTAATATTAGGTGAGCTGTCCAGCCGGAATGTTTGCCGCTTAATTCAACGCGTGCCCGTGGTAGTCTATCCAGTGCGCAATCGGTATAATGCCGCCCTTTTCGAATTTGAACCGCCAGATCAGGATATCTTATGCGAAGCCAATACTGTGGGGAGCTGGACAGCGCCTCAATCGACCAAACCGTTACCATCAGCGGCTGGGTGCACCGTCGTCGCGATCACGGCGGCGTTATTTTTCTGGATGTGCGTGATCGCGCGGGCATTCTGCAGGTCGTATTCGATCCTGACCTCGAAGCCAGCTTCAACACCGCCGACCGGGTGCGCAGTGAATACGTCATTGAAGTGACCGGTCTGGTACGGGCACGCCCTGAAGGCACCATCAACAAGAACATGGCCACCGGCGAAATCGAGTTGCTAGGCCGTGAGATTACCGTTTTGAATGTCGCCAAGACGCCGCCGTTCCCGCTCGACGAATATTCGGATGTGGGCGAAGACGTTCGTCTGCGCTACCGCTTTATGGATTTGCGCCGACCAGAGATGCAGCAGAAGCTGATTCTGCGCAGCAAAATCACCTCCAGCATCCGCCGGCACCTGGAAGACCAGGGCTTTCTGGACATTGAAACGCCGATTCTGACGCGGGCGACGCCCGAAGGCGCGCGCGACTACCTGGTGCCAAGCCGCACACACCCGGGTGAATTCTTTGCGTTGCCGCAATCTCCGCAGCTGTTCAAGCAACTGCTGATGATTTCAGGCTTTGATCGCTATTATCAGATCGCCAAGTGCTTTCGTGACGAAGACCTGCGGGCCGATCGACAGCCCGAATTTACCCAGATCGATATGGAGCTGGCGTTTGCCGATGAGCAAACCATCATGGGCATCACCGAGAACATGATTCGCGGCTTGTTCAGCGATGTGCTGAAGGTCGATCTTGGCGATTTTCCGCGCATGCCTTACGCCGAAGCCATGGAGCGGTATGGCAGCGACAAGCCTGACCTGCGAATCCCGCTGGAACTGGTAACCGTCAGCGATCTGATGAGCGAGGTTGATTTCAAGGTATTCTCCGGCCCTGCCAATGACCCCAAAGGGCGCGTTGCTGCCTTGAAGGTGACCGGGGGCGCTGAGCTGACCCGAAAGCAAATCGACGATTACACCAAGTTTGTCAGTATTTACGGTGCTCGTGGCCTGGCCTGGATCAAGGTCAACGACGTGACTCAGTTACCAGACGGCCTTCAGTCGCCCATCGTCAAGTTCATTCCCGAGTCAATTCTGAAAGAACTGATGAGTCGCCTCGACGCGCAAAACGGCGACATCATTTTCTTCGGCGCCGACAAAGCCGGTGTGGTGAACGATGCGCTGGGCGCGCTGCGTTGCAAGCTGGGTGAAGACCTGAACCTGTTCACGGCGGACTGGGCTCCACTGTGGGTCGTTGACTTCCCGATGTTCGAAGTGACCGGTGAAGGCCGTTTGGCGGCATTGCACCATCCGTTTACATCACCGTCCTGTTCGGCAGAAGAACTGAAGGCCAACCCGGCAGAGGCCCTGTCTCGTGCTTACGATATGGTGCTTAACGGTACTGAGCTCGGTGGCGGTTCGATTCGTATTCACGACGAAGCCATGCAGCACGTAGTGTTCGATGTACTCGGCATCAGCCCGGAAGAGCAGGAAGAGAAGTTCGGCTTCCTGTTGTCAGCCCTGCGCTTTGGTGCGCCGCCGCACGGTGGTCTGGCCTTTGGTCTGGACCGGCTGGTAATGCTGATGACCGGTGCTGAATCGATTCGTGAAGTCATCGCTTTCCCGAAGACCCAGACAGCCGCCTGCTTGCTGACCCGGGCCCCGGGCGAAGTGAGCAACGAGCAGCTTAAAGAACTGAACATTCGTGTGCGCAAGCCGGTTGCCGAGTCCTGAGGGGCTAGGCACCGGTGGCTGAAATTACGAGGTAACTTATGGCAGGTCATAGTAAGTGGGCCAACATTAAGCACCGCAAAGCGGCCCAGGATGCCAAGCGTGGCAAAATTTTCACCAAGTTGATTCGTGAACTCGTCGTTGCGGCTCGCAACGGCGGTCCGGCGCCGGAGGATAACCCTGCGCTGCGCAGCGTGATGGATAAAGCGCTGACCGCCAACATGAAGCGCGACACCATCGACAAGGCCATCGCCCGCGGTGTGGGAGCCGGCGAGGGCGACGACTACGAGCCCATGACCTATGAAGGGTACGGCGCCGGTGGTGTGGCGATCTATGTTAAATGCCTGTCCGACAACCGTAACCGCACGGTTTCTGAGGTCCGTCACGCCTTTACCAAGTGCGGTGGCAATCTCGGTACCGATGGCTCAGTAGCTTATTTGTTTAGCAACGCCGGTCAGCTGTTTATCGAGAAGGGCAGTGAAGAAGCCGTGCTTGAAGCGGCGCTGGAGGCCGGCGCCGAGGACGTCATCAATCACGAAGACGGCAGTTTCGAGGTGCGTACCAGCGCCGAAGAATTTCTGACCGTCAAAGAAGCGCTCATTGAAGCTGGTTATGACGTGGAAGGGGAAGTCACCATGATTCCCAGCACTGAAACCGAGCTCGACCCTGATACCGCCGAGAAAGTGCAGCGCCTGATCGATATGCTGGAAGATCTGGATGATGTTCAGGCTGTTTATTCCAACGCGGCTTTCCCGGAAGCAGCGGAAGCTTGAGCCTCTTGCGGATGAGTCCGGGAGCCGGTCTGTGAGTCTGATCATCGGCATTGACCCGGGGTCGCGCAAAACCGGCTTTGGCATCATCAGCCAGGTTGGTTCGCGGCAAGAATACGTAACCTCCGGGGTGATTCGCCTGGAGTCCTTCCCAACCTTTCCTGAACGGCTCGATAACCTTTATACCTTTCTGATGGAAGTCATCGGGCAATGGTCGCCACAGGAGGCCGCCATAGAACAGGTTTTTATGGGGCGCAGTGCCAGTTCGGCCCTGAAACTGGGGCAGGCCCGGGGTGTTGCCATGCTCGCGGCCACACAGTCGAAGCTTCCGGTCAGTGAATATGCGGCACGCAAAATCAAGCAAGCGGTGGTGGGTAAGGGCGGTGCCGACAAGGTGCAGGTGCAGCATATGGTTCAGTTTCTGCTCAAGTTGCCGGGGCTGCCGCAGGAAGATGCTGCCGATGCCCTGGCTGTGGCTCTGTGTCACGCCAACACTCAGGCCGGGTTGATTCGTGTGGCTGGCAGTCGTCATTCGCGCCGGGGGCGCTGGCTCGAATGACCGTGCTCTACGCCATCGAATTGTTTGGCGTCGCTGTTTTCGCCATGGCCGGAGCCCTGGAAGCCGCACGCAACCGGCTCGACCTGTTTGGTGTTTTGGTGCTGGCTTTTGTATCGGCGCTCGGCGGAGGAACCCTCAGGGACCTGCTGTTGAATGTCTCTCCGCTGGCCTGGATCGGTGATGTCAATCTGGCCTATACCGCTTTCGGTGGCGGGCTGCTGATGTTTTTTCTGGCACGCTATTTTGCCGTTCCGTTCAAGGTGTTGCTCTATGCCGATGCCATCGGCCTGGCGGCGTTCACGGTCTCCGGCACCCAGGCGGCACTGGCGCTCGAACTGCCCGGGCTTATCGTGGTGATGATGGGCATGGCCTCTGGCATATTCGGGGGCATTCTGCGCGATATCATGGCCAATGAAGTGCCGCTGATTTTCCGGCGCGACATCTACGCCACAGCCAGTTTTTGCGGGGCCGTTCTGGTCTGGCTGGGCCACCAGGTCTGGCCCGGTTCGCCCTGGGTATGGGTGGCCGGATTTGCCCTGGTGCTGGCCGTGCGGGCTGCCGCCATTCACTGGCGATTGTCGTTACCCGGCTTTCTCAGTACCGTAGCGTATCGAAAAGACAACCACCCGAGGGATTTATGATAGGGCGACTGCAAGGTGTATTGCTCGAAAACCGCGCGCCGGATTTGCTGATCGACGTGCACGGCGTCGGCTATGACGTTCAGGCGCCGCTGTCGACCGCGTTCAAACTCCCGCCAGTTGGGCAGACCGTGGTGTTGCATACTCACCTGGCGGTGCGGGAAGACGCGCATCTGTTGTTCGGGTTTGGTAGCCAGAAAGAGCGCAGTCTGTTTCGTGCGCTGATCAAAACCAGCGGTGTCGGCCCCAAGCTGGCGCTTGCCATTCTGAGCGGTATGGAGCCGGACCGCTTCGTGCAGTGCATTCATGATGATGACCCGAGCACCCTGGTGAAGATTCCGGGGGTTGGCAAGAAAACCGCAGAGCGACTGATTGTCGAAATGCGCGATCGCATCAACGACCTGGGTGGGGCCGAACGTTTGTTAGCCATGCCGGTTGTGGGTGAGCCTGAATCCGGTGAGCCACGACCCGAGGAAGATGCCGAAAGCGCCCTGGTCGCCCTGGGCTACAAGCCAGTGCAGGCCGCCAAAGCCATTGCCAGGGTGACCGAACCCGGAATGGACTCGCAAAGCCTGATTCGCGCCGCTCTGAAACACATGATGTAACGGGTCTCACCCCCGAACCGGACACCCGACCATGATTGAAACCGATCGATTTATAGCGCCAGAACCCCAGAGCCCGCGCGAAGAGCAGTATGACCGCGCCATTCGCCCTACCAGTCTGGCGGAATACATTGGGCAGGCCGTGGTGCGAGAGAAGATGGACATCTTCATCAGCGCCGCGCGCATGCGCCAGGAACCGCTGGATCACACCCTGGTGTTTGGCCCGCCGGGTCTGGGTAAAACCACGCTGGCCAATATCATCGCCCATGAAATGGGGGTTAGCATCAAAACGACCTCAGGCCCCGTGCTGGAAAAAGCGGGTGATCTGGCGGCGATGCTGACCAACCTGGAATCCGGCGACATACTGTTCATCGATGAAATTCATCGCCTGGCACCGCACATCGAAGAAGTTCTGTATCCGGCCATGGAGGACTACCAGCTCGACATCATGATCGGTGAGGGCCCAGCGGCACGCAGCATCAAACTCGATCTGCCGCCCTTTACCCTGGTTGGCGCCACCACCCGGGCGGGGCTGCTGACCTCGCCGTTACGCGATCGCTTTGGGATTGTCGAACGGCTGGAATTTTACAGTGTTTCTGAACTGACCCAGATTATCGAGCGTTCAGCTGGCAAGCTGGGCGTCACCATCAACCCCGAGGGTGCCACCGAGATTGCACGCCGTTCACGGGGTACGCCCCGAATCGCCAACCGCTTGTTGCGCCGGGTTCGTGATTACGCCGAGGTCAAGCACAGCGGCTCGGTCGATCATGAGATTGCTGACCTGGCGTTGGACATGCTCAATGTCGACAAAGCCGGCTTCGATCATCTGGACCGGCGACTGCTGCTCATGCTGATCGAGAAGTTCGCCGGCGGGCCGGTGGGAGTGGAGAGCCTCGCTGCTGCGCTCAGCGAAGAACGCGATACCATCGAAGACGTCGTCGAGCCTTATCTGATCCAGCAGGGGTATCTGATTCGCACTCCCAGAGGGCGGATGGTGACCGATTTGGCCTACCTGCATTTTGACCTGGAACGCTCCGGTTGACGGCCTTGCAAACCCGTTCCCGGGGCTGTGCAAAGGGATCGAAAAGCCCAAAGGCCGTTTCGGACACTGCTAGTATTTGATCTGAAAACTCTTTAGCCTAGCGCTCATCGTTTTCAAGAGGAATTGGGTGTGGGCAGTCAATTGTCAATCTGGGAATTGGTCAGCGAAGCCTCGCTGTTAGTGCAGTTGGTCATGTTGACATTGCTGGCAGCGTCCGTCGCGACCTGGATCTTTATTTTCGAGCGGCGCAAGGTTCTGCGCGCCGCCTATCGCCGCTTCGCCGGATTTGAAGAGCGGTTCTGGTCCGGCATGGATCTGGCTCAATTGTATCGCCAGGTGAATGCCAATCCGGATCCGCAGAATGGCGGCGAACATATCTTTCGAGTCGGTTTTAAAGAGTTTAACCGGCTGCGCCAGCAAAACATGACCGATGCCGACGCCATTATGGCCGGATGTCAGCGCGCCATGCGCGTAGCCTGCAGCAAGGAAATGGAAAAGCTGGACCATCATTTGCCATTTCTGGCAACGGTCGGTTCGACCAGCCCTTATATCGGCCTCTTCGGCACTGTCTGGGGCATCATGAACTCCTTCCGAGGGCTGGCCTCTGTACCTCAGGTTACGCTGGCCACGGTCGCACCTGGCATTTCCGAAGCGCTGATTGCGACGGCCATGGGCCTGTTTGCGGCTATTCCCGCCGTTATCGCCTACAACCGCTTCTCGGCCCAGGCAGACAAACTGGTAGGCAACTACGAGACATTCGCTGAGGAATTCTCGGCCATTCTGCACCGCCAGGCGCATTTGCTGGGTAACCAGCCAGCCCGGCAACGAGAAGTGCCGGCATGATTTCCGTTCGCCGTGGCCGCAAGCCGATGTCAGACATTAACGTCGTGCCCTACATCGACGTTATGTTGGTGTTGCTGATCATCTTCATGGTAACTGCACCGATGATGATGCAGGGTGTTGAGGTTGATGTTCCTCAGGTGGTGTCCGGTCCGCTCGATCGTGATGATGAACAGGAATACCTGATTGTCGCCGTGGATGAGCAAGGGCAGATCTTCATTGAGCGCGGCGAAGAACCCCCCGAACTGGTGCAGGTGGGTGCGGTAGGCGAGTACACCTTGAGGGTATTGCAGCAACAGCCCAGCCTGGAGGTTTATATCCGGGGCGATAATCGCGTTTCGTACGGTTCTGTCATGCAAGTGATGGCGGCCTTGCAGCAAGCGGGCATCAGCTCGGTCGGGCTGATCACCGAGGCACCGGATGAAAGCTGAGTTCGATCAGTGGAAATCCCTGGCAGGGCCTGTCAGTTCGGCTCTGGTGTTGCACGCGGTGATTGGTTTCGTGTTGTTGGTGGGTTTTAGTTTTACCACACCAACGCCCGACAGCTTTGAATTGCCTCCTGCCATGCAGGCGAGTCTGCGGATTGAGCCGCGCCAGCAAGCGGCACCTCAGCCCGATCCTGAACCAGCGCCTCGGCCAGAGCCTCAGCCGGAACCGGAGCCCGCTCCCGAGCCACAACCAGAGCCAGCACCGGAACCTGAGCCGGAACCAGCTCCCGAACCGGAGCCTCAACCCAAGCCGGAACCGGAGCCCGCTCCCGAGCCACAACCAGCACCGGAACCTGAGCCGGAACCAGCTCCCGAACCAGAGCCTCAACCTGAACCGGCGCCCAAGCCCGAGCCGCAACCAGCGCCGCAGCCAGAACCGGCTACGCGCGAGGATGCGTTCAGCAACTTACTGGCCGGGCTGGATGAAGAAGATGCCGTTATCGAACGGCAGCAGGAGCAGGCTGAGCAACGCCGGGCTACAGAGGCGCGGGTAGCGTCGGTGACTGAAGATTATAAAGGTCGTATTGGCCAGCAAATTCAAAGAGCCTGGTCACGGCCTATGGAGATAAGGGTGATGGATCTGCGTGACAGGGAAACCGTTGTGCGCATTAATCTGTTGCCAACCGGGGAAATGCAGGGTGAACCTGTTATCGTGTCCGGCAGTGGCATACCCAGTCTGGATCAGTCGGCTCTCAGAGCTCTACAGAGAATACGGCGTTTTGAAGTACCCGATGACATGCAGGCGTTTAACCAGAACTTTCGCAGTTTTACCATTACGTTCAAACCAGAGGATCTGATGTAGTGAGAATAAAAGATTCAGTGATTGTCAGCCTGGTCGCCCTGGTATCCGTGTTTTGCTCGGGCCTGGTTCAGGCAGAAGACCTCGATATTGTTGTAACCCGGGGTTACGACACCAAAACCAAGATCGCCATTGTGCCTTTCTACTGGGAAGGGGGCTCTGCGCTGCCTGAAGACGTGCACAGCATTATTGACCAGAACCTGACCCGGACCGGTCGGTTTGAAGCGCTGCCACCACGCAACATGCTGACACAGCCGACGTCTGAAGAGGCGGTTTTCTATCGTGACTGGCGGCTGCTGAACCAGGAGTACCTGGTGATCGGTTCGATTGAGCCTGCAGGCAATGAGCGGGTTAAGGTCAATTTCGCGCTGTATGACGTTGTAGAAGGCCAGCGCGTCGTTGCTGGCAACCAGACAGTAGGGGTGTTTCAGCTGCGAGATCTGGCTCACTCCATCTCCGATCTGATTCACGAGCGTATTACGGGTGTGAAGGGTATTTTCTCGACCAAGATCGCCTTTGTAACGCGTCGGCCGACGACCAACAACAATTTCGAGTACCGGCTGCAGGTCGCCGATGCCGATGGTCAGCGCGCGCGTACTGTCTATCGCTCCAACGAGCCGATAATCTCCCCGACCTGGTCGCACAGCGGCCGCCGAATTGCCTTCGCCAATAAAGTGGGTGATCGCTGGAAAGTCTTTGTTCAGGAATTGTCGACCGGGCGGTCAAACTCGATCAATGGCCCGCGTGGTTATACATCGGCACCATCATTCTCTCCCGACGGGCGTTACCTGGCATATGTGTCCAGTACGGCGGGCAATCCGGAGCTCTATCTCTACGACTTTTCCAGTGGAGACAGCACCCGACTGACGCAGAACAACTACATTGATACGGAGCCGAGCTTCTCTCCGGACTCAAAATCACTCGTATACACCTCAGAAAGGGGCGGGAGTCCACAAATTTATCAAATGGACCTTGCCAGTAAGCGTGCGCAGCGCTTAACCTTTGAAGGAAGCCAGAACCTGAAGGCTCAGTACAGCAGTGACGGGGAGTATCTGGTGTTTGTGCACCAGATTAACGGGCGTTTCCACGTCGCTGCGATGGACCTGGCAGGCCGGGAAATTCGAATACTGACGGAGACGAATCTGGACGAATCGCCCAGCATTGCTCCAAACGGCACAATGCTGGTCTATGCTACTAAGTCCAGGGGTCGGGGGGTTTTGGCTTGGGTATCACTGGATGGCCAGGTCACCAGTGAAATGCCCTCGATTCATGGAGATGTGATTGAACCATCATGGTCTCCTTACCTGAACTAGTGACACTATTAACGGTGTACTTGAACTAGGTGATCAAGCAAGGCAAGATGCAAATAAGGCCTCGCGCTGAGCTGAGCACCTGATAATAATGATCGACAACAGATGGGAAAAGGAAAATGGCTAAAACCAAACTGATTCATGTTGCTGCTATCACGTTTGCGGTATTCCTGGCGGGTTGTGCGTCCAACGACGTAGAAGAAACCAGTGGTGCTGAAACAACTGAAACTGGCACAGAAATGGAAGATGAAGGTCTGGGCGACCTGACCCTCGAAGTTGAACAGCAAGAGCCTGTTGAAATGGACACCTCTGCCGATGACGAAATGGCAGATGCAGTGACCAGTGAATTCATGGACCTGCTGGACCAGACCCTGATCTACTTTGATTTTGACGAGTCTGCCATCCGTTCAGAGTTCCGCACTGTGCTGAACGCCCATGCGATGAACCTGGCTGCAAACCCGAACATGAGCGTTGTACTGGAAGGTCACGCTGATGAGCGCGGTACTCGCGAGTACAACCTGGCACTGGGTGAGCGTCGTGCGAAAGCCGTTGCTGATTACCTGATGCTGCGCGGTGTGGCTTCCAGCCAGATCGATACCGTGAGCTACGGTGAAGAAATGCCGCTGGCACTGGGTAGCACCGAAAGCGACTACGCAGAAAACCGTCGTGTAGAGATTGTCTATCCGTAATCGAGACACCATGTTTAAAAAAATGGTAATTACAAGTGCTGCCGTGATCGGCAGCACTTTTGGTTTTGTTGTACCGGTCATGGCTGAGCCCGTTGTTGTACAGTCTCAACCCGACCATGTGTCCAACTCCTCCTCACGAGGTCCGTCCTCGTCACCCGGCCCCGATCCTGCCTTTGTTGAAAACCTGATGTTTCAGGTGCGTGACCTTGAACAACAGGTGGCTGAACAGCGTGGCTTGGTCGAAGAGTTGAACTACCAGATTCAGATACTTCAGCAAGAGCAGAAAGAGCGCTATGTCGACCTCGATCAGCGGCTGTTGACTATGCAGCAGCAGTTGGACATGCAATCCGTAGCCCCTGCCGAGCGTGAAGTGTCAACCTCCCTCAGTGAAAGTGCCGTTAGCGATGAAGATATCCTGGCGGAATACAACGCCGCGAGGGACCTCATTCGTAACCGGGATTTCCCGGGCGCCATTACAGCGCTGGCTGACTTTGCCCAGGCACACCCGAACCACGAACTGACGCCCAATGCCTGGTATTGGCTCGGCGAGGTGCATCTGGTCAGCCGCGAAATTACGCAGGCTCAGGCAGCATTTGAAACCGTTGTCGATGACTTCGGAGGGCACGCCAAGGTGCCGGATTCCCTCTACAAGCTGGGTGTTATTGCGCAGCAACAAGAGCGGGGGTCACAGGCGACCCAGTTATTCAATCGGGTGATCAGTGATTATCCGGGCAGCCAGAGTGCCAAGCTGGCACAGGCCAGGCTTGACAGTAACTGAGGGCTCTTAAGGTCTTAAGCGAGCCCGGACGGATTGTCAGGCTATTTTATTACCCCTTACCCAATCACCACGGGTCGACGCTTGTCGGCCGGCAGGTGATGAGGCCCCGAATGCCCTAGCCAGGGCAGTGATGAACAGGATGCATGAACATTGAACAAGAAGGCCGTTGTACTGCTGTCAGGCGGGCTTGACTCGACCACTGTTCTGGCAAAGGCCATTGCAGATGGCTACGAGGTCTATGCGCTGAGTTTTGATTATGGCCAGCGTCATGATGTGGAGCTGGAAGCGGCCCGTCGTATTGCGACCGCCATGGGCGTGAAAGCGCACAAGGTCATCCCCATGGATCTTCGTTCACTGGGTGGTTCGGCATTAACGGACGACAACATCGACGTACCCACGACTGAGACCGACGGCATTCCCGCGACCTATGTCCCCGCCAGAAACACGGTGTTTTTGTCCATCGCGCTGGGCTGGGCTGAAGTGCTCGAGGCGCAGACGCTTTTTATCGGCGTCAGTGCGGTTGATTATTCAGGCTACCCGGATTGCCGCCCGGAATTCATTTCCGCCTTTGAGCGCCTGGCCAATCTGGCCACCCGAATGGGGGTGGAGGGGCAGGTGATTACGGTGCAGGCACCCTTGCTGAACCTTACCAAGGCCGCGACGGTTAACCTGGGGCTCTCGCTCGGGGTCGACTACAGCATGACGATCAGCTGTTATCAGGCGAATGTTGCTGGTGAGGCCTGTGGTCTGTGCGACAGTTGCCGGTTGCGGAAAATCGGTTTCGAGCAGGCTGGCGTGGCCGATCCGACCCGTTACGTGGCGTCCCAGTGAATTCAAAGTCTTTGTAGATCAAAGGCTTGGAGAAAAAAAGTCGGTCGCCGGGGTTGCGCCGACCCGAAAAATACATATTATATGCGCCTCCTTAGGGTCGTTAGCTCAGTTGGTAGAGCAGTTGGCTTTTAACCAATTGGTCGCAGGTTCGAATCCTGCACGACCCACCACTTCCTCATTGGACCGGTTCGTTCGGGGGAGTAAGGCAGACAAATCAGCAAGTTAAAGCTAAGTTGTTGTTTTAATTTGTTTTTTTGTAGGTCATAGGTAAAATAGTCCAACCAGTTGAGGGTCGTTAGCTCAGTTGGTAGAGCAGTTGGCTTTTAACCAATTGGTCGCAGGTTCGAATCCTGCACGACCCACCAAATACCGAAAAAGGAGAGCCCAGGCTCTCCTTTTTTTATACCTGAATGTTCTCCCGCCCGGCCGCTGAAGCCGGGTGCAAGCCGGTGAGGGGCAGGTTGGGGCAGGCGAGGCATTGTTGTTTGAGCCTGTCACCCCCACATTGCCCCGGGCAGGCAAGTATCGTCCTTCGCGATGGTGCAGTTTGTCGTTACACTGTATCCACTATGACTGAGTGACCGGGTAGCCATGACTGATGCTGTTGAATTGTCTGAACTGACAATCAATTTCGAAATACCAGTGACCGAACAGGCCAGTAGTCTGACGCCGGATCAGGTGAAGACACTGAGCGCTGAGATCGAAGCGCTGCTGCGCGAGCAGAATGCCGTTTTGGTTGCACACTATTACACCGACCCGTTGATTCAGGCACTGGCTGAGTCGAGCGGGGGGTTTATTGGTGACTCACTGGAAATGGCGCGCTACGGGCGCGATGTGGATGCCGAGACTGTGGTCGTCGCCGGGGTTCGTTTTATGGGCGAAACCGCTAAAATCCTGAGTCCCGACAAACGTGTGCTGATGCCGACACTGGAAGCGACCTGTTCGCTCGACCTGGGTTGCCCGGCCGATGAGTTCGCCGCGTTTTGTGACCAGCACCCGGACCGGACCGTCGTTGTCTACGCCAATACGTCAGCAGCCGTCAAAGCCCGCGCGGACTGGGTGGTCACGTCCAGCATTGCGCTGGACGTGATTGACCATCTCGACCGGGCCGGCGAGAAGATTCTCTGGGCACCGGACCAGCATCTGGGGCGCTATATTCAACGGGAAACCGGTGCGGATATGTTGCTCTGGAATGGCTCCTGTATTGTTCATGAAGAATTCAGGTCCAAGGGGCTTCAGGATATGAAAGCCATGTACCCTGATGCGGCTGTGCTGGTACACCCGGAATCGCCCGAGTCGGTTGTGGCGCTGGCGGATGTGGTGGGGTCCACAACGCAGCTCATAGCCGCTTCCGAGCGTTTGCCCAATCAGCAGTTCATTGTGGCGACCGATCGCGGTATTTTTTACAAGATGCAGCAACGCTCCCCAGGCAAAACCTTTATTGAAGCTCCTACGGCTGGTCAGGGCGCCAGCTGCCGCAGTTGCGCCCATTGCCCGTGGATGGCGATGAACGATTTGCAGCGGCTGCGGCAGGTGTTGGTTAAGGGCGGAGAGGAAATCCACGTCTCCCCCGAACTGATTCGTCAGGCACGAATCCCGCTCGACCGTATGCTGGCCTTCAAACAGGGTTGATCGAGCCCCCTCCTGAATGTTAGCTGGGCAACAATGCCAGCTGGCGTTCGTAATCAGACACTTTTGCGCGCAAGCGTGCCAGCTGACTCGCATCTCCGGGCTGTTCGATGGCGCGCCTTAACAGGGTCAGGGCGCGGGACTCTTCACCGCGATGCCAGTACAAGGCGGCTGTCGCCTCTGCCTCCCGGCTTTGCAGGCATTCGCTACTGAGTCGGTGGCGCAGTTCAAAGACATCCAGATACTCTCCGTTGATCCGGTCGAGTGCACCGAGTGCATCGCGGCAGGCGTTGGCGTTGTCCGAACGCGCCGTCACTTCGGCGCTGAGATGCCAGGCCGGGTCAAAATCCGGAAAGAGTGTCAGCAGCAGTGACAATCGCTCCAGAGTCAGGCTGTCATCAGCATTCGTTTGAAATCTGATCCAGCCCAGCAGGCTATTCGGGTCCGGATCTTCCAGCAGTTGCTGTGGTAGCAGTGGGTCTGACGTTGCCGTCAGGCTTTGCCAGGCAGGGTCGGGTGCAAAGTCGTCATCGGCGGCATAGCGTGCGTTAATGTACCAGCGCAGGGTGTCGTATTGATTGCTGGTCTGGCCAGTGGCTCCGGTAGCGCTGCCTTGCAGTGCCTCCAGTTGGGCAGCGCGGGTGATAGCCCGCGGGTGCGTTTGCCAGTAATCGGACCCTGAGCGCCCGCCCAGTGATTGCTGTAGCCGGGCGAACACCGCAGCGCCTGCCGACGGGTTGTAGCCGGCCTCGCGCAGCATATCGGTCGCGTAGCGGTCTGCTTCGCTTTCCATGGATCGGCTGAATGACAGGCTTTGTTGTGCGGCGCCCATTTGTGAGCCAATCAGCGTCGCACCGCCTATCTCGGTGTCCATGCTGGCCAGAGCGACACCGAGCAGGGCGCCGCTGATTGCCAGCCAGGCTTGCTGACGGTTGTTGTCGGAAAGCCGGTTAAAGTGACGCAGACTCAGGTGAGCAATTTCGTGCGCGACTACCGAGGTGAATTCGTCTTCGGTTCGGGCATTTTCCCAGAGCCCGAGATTGAACCCCATGACATTGCCTGGCAAGGCGAAGGCGTTGAAAGCTTTTTGCCGCAGCAGGACCACGCTGACCGGTCCCAAACTCGAGGTCGAGGTTTGCCTTAATCGCTCGGCGCGTTCAGCCAGCCAGTATTCAAGCCATACATCATTGATGACATTGCCCTGTCGCTGTAATCTGCGCTGCAGATAACCGGCCACGGCACGTTCCTGTTCCTGGGTCCAACCCAGCGAGGAGTCGCCAAACTCGGCGTGAGCGGGCAGCCCAATGGACAGGCACAGGCACATCCAGGCAATGAGTTGTCTGAATCGGGTGAGCCCGTCAAGCATGGGGCATTGCTCTGAAAAGGTTGAGTAACGATGGTGCCGGTCTTGCCTGGAATGCACGTGAGTTCCATACAACGAAGATGTGTTGCCCTATAATACGAGCTCTTTGGAGTCCCGACAGTGAGGCGTTGTAATTGACTTGTAAAAGTACCCCGTCACGGCAACTGGATGCCTGCGGTTTGCGATGCCCGTTACCATTGCTGCGCACCAAACAGGCACTTGCAGCTATGAAGTCGGGAGAGATTCTGGAAGTATTGGCGACTGATGCCGGTTCCTGGCGGGATATTCCCGCCTATCTGAGCCGAGCCCCCCACCAGTTACTGGAGCAGGACGATTCCGAAGCAAGCTTGTTTCGGTTCCTGATTCAGCGAGGAGAAGATTGATTTGAAACTGTATCGCGTCGTACAGGGATTCTTTTCACGTTATTTTTCAGATGAAGAAGCGGTTATTTTCTTTATCTTGCTGATGCTGTCGATCTTGCTGGTCTATGGCCTCGGGCAGGTACTTGCACCGGTATTCACCGCGGTTATTCTGGCTTATTTGCTGTCGCCCTTTGTCGATAGGCTAAACAACCTCAGGATTCCCCACCTATTGTCGGTTACTGCGGTCTGTCTGGCTTTCTTCGGGTTGCTGGTGGTCGCCATGCTGATCATTGTGCCGGCGCTGTTGCGGCAGATCACCAGCCTGGTCAGCGAAATGCCGGTCATGATCCGGCTGATGCAGGAGCAGATTCAGGCGTTGCCGGAGCGCTACCCGGAACTTATTTCCAATGAGCTGGCCCAGCAATGGCTGCTGGGCATCGACTTGCGCGGCATCAGCCAGCAACTGACCGGTTTTCTACCCAGAGTGCTCACCTTTTCATTAAACACCCTGCCCAGTGCCGTTGGCGTTCTGATATACCTGATCGTCGTGCCATTAATGGTGTTTTTCATGCTGAAAGACAGGGTGGTACTCTGGGACAGTTTCAAGGCCACCTTGCCTGCCCGGCGCAGCCTGATGAATCAGATTGCTCTGGAAATGAACCAGCAGATTGCCAATTACATTCGCGGCAAGGTTATCGAAATTCTGATCATCGGCAGCATTTCATTTGTCACTTTCGAAATGTTTGGCCTGAACTATTCAGCCCTGCTTGCCGTGCTGGTAGGCGTGTCGGTGCTGATTCCCTATATCGGGGCGACCATCGTGACCATACCGGTCTTTGCCATCGGTGCCTTTCAGTTCGGATTCACCAATGAGCTGTATTACATCATGATCGCCTATCTGATCATTCAGATTTTGGATGGTAATGTTCTGGTGCCGTTGTTGTTCTCGGAAGCGGTTAACCTGAACCCGGTTTCGATCATTGTTGCCGTCTTGCTGTTCGGAGGCATCTGGGGCTTTTGGGGGGTCTTTTTTGCGATTCCGCTGGCGACACTGGTAAAAGCCATCTTCAACGCCTGGCCCAAGCACCAGGAAGCCAAGGCCGCCGAGGAGGCCAGCGTCGAAGGTGGGGTTGAGCATCAGGAGTCGCCGCAGCAGGGGCCTGAGCAATGAGGGGGTTAGCCAGTTCGCCGGGGCCTTGCATCCAGTTCATCGAGTATGCGGTGAACATGATTGCGCGCATCAACATCGATCCAGGCGCGCGCCAGTATGCCGTGCTCGTCGATCAGAAAGGTGCTGCGCACCAGGCCGGTAATGGTGCGCCCCAGTAGCTCTTTTTCCCGGAGCACACCAAAGAGGTTGCACAGCGCTTCGTTGGAATCTGAAATCAGTTCGAACGGCAGGCTTTGGGCCCGCTTGAACGCTTCATGGCTGTCCAGACTGTCCCGGCTTACCCCGAACAGAAGGATGTTCTGCTCGCGAAAGCGATGATAGTTGGCACCGAAGTCCTGGGTTTCAATGGTGCACGCAGGGGTGTTATTTTTCGGATAAAAGTACAGCAGTATCCGATATCCGCGCAGGGCGCGCAGATGAACGTTTTTGTGGCTGGTCGCCGGCACCACAAAATCGGGGACTGGCAGACCTAGTTCGACGGTCATGTTGGTACTCCTTGTACGGTTATTCATGCGAAAGCGAGCCTTCGTATGTCGCATGGGTGTTCAGCCTGGCCGTCAGCCCTGCATGGGCAGGTACAGGCGAGACGCAGCTTTATCAAGTATGGCTCATTTTTTGAACAATACCAGTTGACCGTCCGGTCAGGTGATTGAAAGGGCGCTGGCCGGGCTTGTGTCGGTGCTGGCGCGCCAGTACCATTGCCGGTTTAGACGGTAGCAGTCCCAGCGTCCGGAATGACCCGTGTCAGCCGAGGCGATCTAATCAAGAGCACAGCCGGAGACGTTAGTTTCATGATCACAGGCAGTATTGTCGCCATGGTTACACCGATGCACCCAGACGGTGCCGTCGATTGGACCAGCCTTGAGCAGCTCATCGAGTTTCATATCGACAACGGCACCGCCGCCATTGGCGCTGTTGGCACGACGGGTGAAGCTTCTACGCTCGATATGAAAGAGCACGAGGAAGTGATCCGGTTTACTGTGGATAAATGCGCCGGTCGTATACCCGTTGTCGCCGGTACCGGCGGGAATTCAACGCGTGAAGCCATGCACCTGACGCGGGCCGCCAAAGCAGCAGGCGCCGATGCGGCCTTGCTGGTAACGCCCTACTACAATAAGCCCACCCAGGAAGGCCTGTATCAGCATTATTGCTACATTGCTGAGAACGTCGACATTCCGCAAATTCTATACAACGTGCCTGGCCGAACAGCCTGCGACATGTTGCCTGAAACGGCGTTGCGTCTGGCCGAGGTCGACAATATTATCGGTATTAAAGAAGCCACGGGTGATCTCGAACGCGCCCGCTTCCTGATCGACAACGCCCCCGAGGGCTTTGCCATTTACAGTGGTGATGACGCCACGGCCATGGAACTGATGCTGATGGGTGGCCACGGCGATATATCAGTAACCGCCAACGTCTCTCCCAAGGCCATGTCGAGCCTGTGCGCTGCCGCGATGGCCGGCGACCGGGAACTGGCGACTCGACTGAACGATCTGCTGATGCCCTTACACACCAATCTGTTCGTTGAAGCGAACCCAATTCCGGTTAAATGGGCACTGAATTTAATGGGCCTGATTCCGGCGGGTATTCGGTTGCCATTAACGCCGCTGTCTGAACCCATGCACGATATCGTCCGCAAGGCGCTGATGGAATCGGGTGTTGTCTGACGTGAGACTTCCTCTGTTTCTACTGAGTGCCACGCTGGTGCTGGCCGCTTGCGGTCAACGCGAGATCAACGTCGACTATAACCCCGAAGCGGAGGCCCCCTCTGACTGGTACCCGATACCGGTTGAAGAGCCTCGTACCGTTACCAGCGCTGATCGGGCCGTCGACCGCCCGCCGGTGACGATCGACGATTCCCTGTTTGAACGCAGTGCCACCTCCGATCTGATCATCACTGACAACACCGACAGCTTTGGCAATGTGTCGTTGCAAGTGAATCGCAGCGCCAGCCTGACCTGGGAGTTGCTGGAAGGCGCAGTGGCACAGCTGGGCTGGCCGGTGGCCGACCGGAATCGCAGTCAGTACCGCCTTGAGCTGGAAGATGCCGATGTCGCCAGCCGCAATCTGTTTGGTCGCATAGGCGCCTTTTTCAGTGGTGAGCGCCAGACGGTCTATCTGATTCTGGTACCCAGAGTCAGTGGTACCGGCATCGCTGCCGAATACCCGGATGATCTGGTTTTGAGTGCCGAGGAGAACCGTCAGCTTATGAACGAGCTTCGCGACGCTCTTCTCGAAGGCCGGGCGTCAACCAGTGGTCAATCCGCTGCTCAGGAGTAACGGTGATGCGGTTTACCTCTCTGGGCAGCGGCAGCAAGGGCAACGCCACGCTGATCCAGGCAGGCGAGACCACACTGCTGGTAGACTGCGGCTTTGGCCTGAAAGAAGCGGAATCGCGTTTGCAGGCCCGGGGCATCGACCCGGCGCAACTGACGGCGATCATGGTGACGCACGAACATGGCGATCACCTGCGTGGCGCGCCGATGCTCAGCCGCAAGCACGGTGTTCCGGTGTACACGACACCAGGTACAGCCCGGTCTTTCAAAACACCTGTTCCCCTGTTTACACCCATTAATGTACACCGGCCGTTTCGTATTGGCGACGTTGAAATAGAGCCGGTCACGGTGCCACACGATGCGCGCGAGCCCGTTCAGTTCGTTTTCACGTTTCAGCAATACTGCATGGGCGTATTAACAGACCTCGGCAGCATTACCCCCCTGGTCACACGCAGCTATCAACGTTGCCAGGCATTGCTGCTAGAATGCAACCATGACCCGGAGATGCTGGCAAACGGGCCTTATCCGGCCAGTCTGAAGCGTCGCGTCGGGGGTGATTGGGGGCATTTGAGCAACCAGCAAGCGGCGCAGTTGCTGTCGAGCATCGAGCTGGGAGGCTTGCAGCATTTAATGATCTCGCACATCAGCGAGCACAATAACCACCCTGATCTGGCCATGGCCGCACTGGCCCCCGTGCTGCAGAACAATAAAGCGTTGCAAGTCCATACGCTGACCCAGGATGAAGGCTGCCCCTGGATCCCATTACAACCCGCCTAACTGACGAGGCCAAGCAATGAAAAAAACGGGTGAGCTCTACGCCGGCAAGGCAAAAACCGTTTATACCACCGACGATCCCTCTCTGCTGGTGTTGGAGTTTCGCAACGACACCTCGGCGTTCGACGGTGAAAAAATGGAGCAACTGGAGCGCAAGGGCCAGGTGAACAACCAGTTCAATGCGTTCATCATGGGAGCGCTGCAACAGGCGGGCATTGCGACCCATTTTGTAGACCAGCTCTCAATCAATGAAAGCCTGGTACGCAACCTCGACATGATTCCGGTAGAGTGTGTGGTGCGTAACCGTGCTGCAGGCAGTCTGGTGCGTAGGCTGGGTGTGACCGAGGGTCAGGAACTGACACCGGCCGTGTTCGAGTTCTTCCTGAAGAACGACGCTCTGCACGACCCGATGATCAACGATTCGCACATTGCGACCTTTGGCTGGGCGACTGAAGCCGAAGTTGAGGCCATGAAGGCGCTGACGCTGCAGGTCAACGAGGTACTGACGAAGTTGTTTGCCGATGGCGGTCTGGTGCTGGTTGACTACAAGCTCGAATTCGGCCGTTTCGAGGGCAAGATCGTTCTCGGCGACGAATTCTCACCGGATGGCTGCCGCCTGTGGGATGCCGGTACCGGCGAAAAGATGGATAAAGACCGTTTTCGCCAGAATTTGGGTAATGTTATCGAAAGCTATGAAGAAGTCGGTCGCCGTATTGGCATCGAGTTTCAGTCTTGAGCTACGCTGGGACTTAAACCCAGGCTCCGTTTTATTCGGTGTCTTTAGTCCGTGCCAGGCACCGGGTGTGCCAATCCGGGGTCGGCATGAACCCATCCATGGGGCCTAGACCGCAACATCCTTGTTGCGGACTCCCCCGGATAGGCACACCCGGCACCTGGCACTCTATCAGGTGCAAGCGTCAGATTTTAAAATTCAAGAATAGTCAGTTGTTGGTGCAGACTCTGTCTGTGAAACGTGCACATGAGGAATCACTATGAAAATTTGGATGGCCACCGCTGCTGCGGCTACTGTTTTGTTTGCGCCCCTGGCATCTGCCAAGGTATTGATCGATATCGATGGCGGGTTGGGGTATAGCTTTAACTCCCTGAATGAAGGGTCACTGGCGAATGATTCGATTGATCTGCAAGGTACCAACAGTGCAAGCGAACCTGTCGGGTTGAATCAAGATGCTGAGAATGGTCTGTATGCCTGGACCAAAATATCAGTGCCTATTTTTCCTGATGTTGGTTTGAAGTATCAGAATCTGTACAGCACTGGTACAAACACTGTGGCACAAACCGTTGAATACGGTGGCGAGTCTCAAACGTTTACTGGTGACCTGGAATCTGAATTTGACCTGAGCTATTTTGACCTGTCATTGACCTATGGCATCCCTCTGCCTTCAGCTTCAGTAGATTTTGGTCTCAACTTCCGTTCCTTAATCGGTGGGTTCAGTGCAGAAGTTGACGGCACCAATCAGTCAATAGATACCGCTTTTGAAGTTGGTGGCACGCCGATCATTGTACCCATGCTGTATCTGGGTGGTCACTTTGATATCCCCGTCGCTGATGTTCGTCTGGGTGGTGAGCTGAAAACGCTGCCGATCGGTGATACCAACATCACTGATCTGGAATTGAAGGGTACCTGGTTTGCGCCGTTGCCGACCAACATGCTGGTCAAACTGGGCGTTGAAGCAGGCTACCGTAACTACGGCCTGACCATCGGTGAATCAACACTGGGCGCCGATACTTCAGATTTTGCCTCTGACGTGAACTATTCCGGTTTCTTTGCCGGTGCCGCGCTGAGCTTCTAATCTGACTTAGCCAGTGTCTGAAACTAAGAGATCTTTGAAAGCCTCCCTTGCGGAGGCTTTTTTGTTTTAGCCTGACTGGGTTAGTCTGTGCAGCAGGCCAATGGATCGAGAGAGCCGACAATGAATCCTGTTTTAGCCGCAGCTGATGTGGCGACCGTTGAAAAAGCCTGGGCATCGGATCAGGGCGGTGACCGGGGTACCTGGCCGTTAATGGAGGCTGCTGGCAAAGCCATTGCGCGTGAAGTGGAAGCGCTGGTATCCCAAGGTGTTGTCTGGGTGCTGGCAGGCAAGGGTAATAACGGCGGAGACGGCTATGTGGCCGCCTGGCACCTTCACCAGATTGGGTTTGATGTCTGTGTCATTGCTCCTCTGGGTCCCTCGCGACCGGGTTCGGATGCCGAGCGAGCCCGGCAGCGGTGGCTCAGTGTTGGTAGCGAACAGGAAGCTTTGCCAGAGACTGCCCCCGTTGTGGTTGTCGATGCACTGCTGGGTTCCGGTCAGCGAGGGTCACTTGAAGAGCCTCTTGCCGGAATGGTGGCTGCAGTTAATCAGTTGGACGCCTATCGCCTGGCCGTTGACGTGCCTACTGGCTTGAACGCTGATACTGGCGTTGCTGAGGGCACCGTCTTTCAGGCGGGTCAAACGCTGAGTTTCATTGCGTTCAAGCCCGGTTTATTGACCGGCGATGGCCCTGGTTGTGTGGGGGATCTGAGGTTGGAGACGCTCGGCATCGATGCAGCCCTCCGGGCAACGTCGATGGGTCTGGCATTGCATTGGCGCCTGGAAACCGAGCCAGCCTGGCCAGCGCGTCTCGCCAATTACCACAAGGGGCGTTTTGGGCAGGTCAGCGTTGTCGCCGGTTCGCAAGGTATGGGCGGTGCTGGGCTGCTGTCGGCCCGGGCAGCGTTGGCGGCCGGGGCCGGTAAGGTGGTCTGGCATACCACGCCGGAGCATGCGCAGGCGGCGTTGGTAGCGCAGCCTGAACTGATGACGGCAGCGCCGGAAGCCAGCGCTGTGCACGACTCAGCCATCCTCGTGCTGGGGCCGGGTCTGGGACGTGGTTCGCAAGCTCAGGCTCGGTGCAGCGCCCTGACCCGGCGTAGCCAATCTGGAGTGCTGGACGCCGATGGTCTGGCCTGGCTTGCGGCACACCCCAAGTCCTTGCCAGGCTGGGTGCTGACACCTCACCCGGGCGAAGCCGGTGCGCTATTGGGTCTCTCTGCCGCTGAGGTGCAGGCGGACCGCTGTGCAGCAGCGCTGGCGCTGAGCAAGCGCTATCAGGCGGTGGTTGTGCTGAAAGGGGCCGGAAGCCTAATAGCAGAGGCGGGGCAGCTCTGGTTCAGTCACCCGGGCACCGTGGCCATGGCAACCCCGGGCATGGGCGATACCCTGGCCGGATGGATCGCCGGGCTGATGGCTCAGGGCTTTTCTCCCCTGCAAGCGGCCCAATCGGCCACCTGGTGGCACGCTGCCCTGGCGCAGTCGCTGGCGAGCCAACAGCGCATTGTGCTGGCGAGCGACCTGTTACCTCTTATTCAGGCAGCTCGGCCGACCACGTCCGCCCCTCACTAACGCACTGATTGCGCAGCCTTGTGCGCTGTTCCGTGAGCGTCTCTCCGGTGTTGCGTAGTGAATTATCGTAGTGGTAAATCCGTATCTGGTTCAGTACCGAGGTGCAGGTGCCCAGAAACACACCGCCCTGTTGCGACACCGGAGAGCAGGGCGCCGGGCTGTACTGCGTTTGGGTGCTGCCGCTGTCACTGGCCTCACAGGCACCCAGAGAACCGCCGTCAACGGTGCTGATGCAGATATTGCTGGCATTGGCGGTTAACGGTGAGGTGCTGCAACTGCCTTCGGCGCCAAAGCTGGGCTGGCCAATCACATCACTGGCACTGGCTTGCAGGGCCAGGCCATCGGTTGCCTGGTTGCCTTCGGTATCGGTCGCCACGACCACCCAGGTATAAGGGCCGGGGTCTGTCAGCGATGCGGCAAACAGCGCCCCGCTGCCGATGGTGACGCGTCCGGTAGGTCCCACCAGGGTGTGCTGAAACGACAACGCACCCTGGAAGTTGGAACGAGTACCGCTGACATCGACTTGCCAGTCAACCGGTGCGGTAAAGGGCGACGAGGGAATGGCCTGGTAATCGATGGTGATCGGGTTGTCGCTTGCCGGTACCGCTGGCGGGATCTCGAAAGCGGCAGTAAGTGCATCACCCCCTATGGCAATGAGCGCAGCGTTTTCATCAAACAGCGTCGCATAGCTGAGCGTGTCGAGAATGTCATCTTCGTTGTCCAGGGCGTTCAGGCCGGTGGGCGTTGCTTCCAGTTGCACATGGTCGTGGAGGTCATCAAGCCAATCCAGGCCGGGGTCGGCAATATAAGGGTCGGAGAAAGGGTTGCGAGCGGTTTGCCAATCAGGCGCCAGCCAGGTTTGCAGCTGTTGCTGGGCGGCTTGCTGACGGTCCGGGGTAAAACTACTGATCAGGTCGTTGCGGCACCCGGCGTTGGTGGTGCAAACATCCAGCGTCTGGCTCAATTGATACTGGCTCCAGCTGTCGAGCAGGACGTCGGTCGTCGGGTTGATATTAACCAGAGCGACAGTTTGATCCGGTTCGTGGCGGTACAGGCCCGTCAGTTCGGTGACTGACTGGTCGGCGTTTTCAATGGTTGCTTGCATCAGGGCCGAGCGCTGCCGCTCTGATAACAATCGATAGACGCCTTCCTGATTCGCCCGGCTGCAATCGGTCTCAATACAAACCTCTGCCCAGGCGCCTGGCCGGCCAATCGCCACGGTTCCGGTCAGCCGATACAGTTGGTTGGTGCTGCCTGAGCGGCCCTGGCCATCGTTATCTGGCTGGCTGCAAGCGGACAGCGCCAGACAAAGCAGGGCGACGGTGAAGGTCAGCGTAAGGTATTGGGGCACAGAAAACTCCGGATCAGGCAGTCACCAGGTGGTCGTTATTACATCGGACGCTCCGCCTGGAACTTGAGGGTCGCTGACCTGAAACCGCTTTTTCGCTAAACTGGGTCGCTTGAGTCTGAGTTTGCGGATGATCGGGTTAAGGCTATGCTGGCATCACCCTGCGCGAACAAACTTGAGTGCGCAATCAAAACAGTGAGAACAATGTGAGTTGGATCATTATACCGAACCAGCCATTGCTGTCAGCGATGGTGTGGGTGGCGATTGCCATGGTGGCGGGCTATGTAGCGCGGGCCTCGGTGATGCGCCTGTTAAACGCCCTGACCGGTTCTGTGCGGTTTCTATTGCGTGCCCAGGCGAAAGCGCTGGTTGCCGCGGCAGATCAGTTAGACCGCCGCAACCGGGTCGTGTTGCTCGAAATGGGCCAGCAGCGACTGGAGCGACGGCTGGACCGTCAGTTCCATCAGGTATGGCACCTGATCGACCGTGATCTTGCTCAGTTTCCACACTGGCAGCGTCAGATCAGTCAGCACATCAGCCAGCTTGAAGAGGATTATCACAAGACGGCGGAGACGCCGCCGCCAGCCCCGGATTGGCTGGATTCCATTGCCGCTGTTGTGCGCCTGAAAGAAACACAGAGCGGCAATCCGGCATTTTCCGGTGTGCTCAAGGACCTCGAATCGAACCTGAACCGCCAGCATGAGCAGGCACTGCATGATTATCGTAAAAGCATGGGTCACCGGCATCGGCTGTTGCATAGCATGATGCCGCAATGGCGCAAGCTCAGTCACGCTATCGAGCGGGTGAGGTCGGGTATTCGTGGTTTGCTCGACATGGCGCGCGACATTGACCGCCATATGGATCAATATCAGCGCCTGGTGACCGCCGGAGGCCAGGCCAACCGGGGCCTGCAGGTTTCCATGTTGGTTGAGGGGCTGTTGTCTGCAGTGCTGATTGCGTTGTGGGCGGGTGTTGCCTGGCTCAGCTTTGACCTGATGAATGCTCCGCTGCAAACCCTGATGGCGCCCGGCGAACCCCTGGTCGGCCTGTCAATGACAAACTGGGCCGGCTTGATGCTGATTGGTGCAAGTGTTGTGCTGGGCTGGGTGCTGATGGAGTTACTGCGCATTACCCGCGTATTTGACGGTCTTTATGGGCTGGATGCCCTGATCAGGCGTCGTCTGGTCTGGGCATTGACGGGTTTGCTGGTTGTGCTAGCCATGACTCAGGCCGGGCTGGTGTACTTGCATCAGCGAGCAGGCTTGCCGGCTACCGAGCTCGAGCGGCTGATACAATACCCCGTCATCGTCTACGAGGCGCCACTGCTGGATCAGGGGTTGGTGTTGGGCGCACGCATGATGCTGGCGTTTGTCCTGCCCTTTATCCTGATTTTTTTTGCAGTACCGTTTGAACGGCTAATGCACAGTTTGCGCATTGTCGTGGTGGTTGCCCTTTCACTGGCATTGCGGCTGTTGGCCTGGGTGTTGCGGCTGGCGGCCGGTTGGTTGTGGTATCTGAACCGGGCCTTCCAGGCCGTGTACGATCTTTTTATTGGCTTACCCTTATGGGCGGCTTCGAGGCTCAGACCACGGTCGGCCAAGGCAATGGAACACCAGGAGGCTGCGCCCGATATACGCAAGCCGGTGTAGCGATAGTGCTGTGGTTGGTGTGGCGCTAACAGCCCCCATTTCCGGTCAATTACCGGTAAACGCTGTGGTTTCTGCTCCGGCCCCCAGTTAGACTGGTGGTGATCTTTCGACGGTGCCTGTGCAAACTCGCCGGGTGCGTCCCGGGGTGTTGTGGCCAGTGGGTTCGGTTGACCGGGTAACGAAAACCCGGGTACCGAACACGGGTGTTGATATCAGGCAGGCGTCGAAAGGAACTCACGGGAAGGGCATGGCCCACCCTGGCAATACATAGTGAGTCGGGTTGAACCCGGCGCTCAACACAAGAAAAGGCAGGCATATTGATGCATTTGAAAAAAGGTTTGTTGGCCGGTGCGATCGCGCTGGGTTTTGTAGGGTCGGTTATGGCCGAAGAGTTGAATACCGATGAGCAGAAAGCGTCCTATGGCATCGGCTTTGGCTTTGCATCGAACCTGATGCAGCAAACACAGGGTCTGGAGTTGGATACCGACGCGTTGGTTGCCGGTATTGAAGCAGCTATGAGCGGCTCTGAAACAGCACTGAGTCAGACTGAGATCAATGCCGCAATCCAGGCATTGCAGGAAAAGCAGCAAGCCGCGATGGCTGAGCAGCAAGCCGAGCAACAAGGTCAGATTGCTGAAAACAAAGCCGCTGGTGAAGCCTTTTTGGCCGACAACTCGGAGCGAGATGAAGTAACGGTAACCGATTCCGGATTGCAGTACGAAGTCATGTCCTCAACTGACGACGGTGCATCACCAACAGCTGAAGACACGGTTCGCGTGCACTATCACGGCACGCTGATGGATGGCACCGTGTTCGACAGCTCCGTTGACCGTGGCGAGCCTATTGAATTCCCGCTCAGCGGCGTCATCGCTGGCTGGACAGAGGGCGTTCAGCTGATGACCGAAGGCGATAAGTACAAGTTCTACATCCCGGCAGAACTGGCCTATGGCGACAATAGCCCGAGCCCGACCATTCCAGCTGGCTCTGTGCTGATGTTCGAAGTCGAATTACTGGAAGTCATGTAATTCAGGTGGCCGTTGTCTTCGGGGTAATTGAAGGCAACGGCTGACAGCCAGAACGAGGGTTCCCGGAACCACTCTGGCAGGCATAAAAAAAGGCGTACCCCAGGGTACGCCTTTTTTGTATGGCTCCTCGAGCAGGACTCGAACCTGCGACCAATAGATTAACAGTCTACTGCTCTACCAACTGAGCTATCGAGGAATAAGCTCGAACCAGCGCCGCAACCCTTTGGGCTGTTTGACGCCAGTGTTAAATTTTTGGCTCCTCGAGCAGGACTCGAACCTGCGACCAATAGATTAACAGTCTACTGCTCTACCAACTGAGCTATCGAGGAGCAACGGCGTTGTATTCTAGTGATTCGGCCTGATGTGTCAACACTAATGCGTTGTTTTTTTTAGGTTTTTTGCAACTGGGCCGGTTATTCGGTGGCCTTTTGGCGGCAGGTGAAAGGCGCATTTCAGGGTGTCCGGTGTTTGGGTACGAAACTTGCTAATTTGAGACTATCGCTGGATAACCGTCAAAAATTTAACGAGGTACCCCATGGTCACATTGGAAATGGTCGATGCTGGTGTCAAAGTCGCAACCGGCATGCTGGTCAGTGGTCTTTTCTTCTGGTGGTATCTGCGCCGGCATACGTCGCTGGATCAGAAAGTGGTTGAAGACCTTCGCAAACGGCGGGAACTGATGGAGCAGGTGGCCAATAACGTGGGCCGTGTTCACCACGTTTATCAGCAGTACCTTTCACTGGCCACCGAATTTGCCCGTTACGGCCAGCAATGGCCGAGAAGCCGCCGCGATGAACTCACTCGGGTCGGGCAGGAGCTGGTAACGGTGTTTCACGACCTGACAGAAGCGGAGAGTACACTGTTGCTGCTGGGAGAGAAAAAACTGGAACGCGCCCTGCGCATCTACGGGGCCAAGATCGTGAATCTGCGCCGCCAGGTCCATGCCGACAAGCATCAGTTCAGTGGCGAAGAGCTGCACACGCTCGATGAAGTCAAACGCGAGATTGCCCAGTTGCGGGAGAGTTTTTTTGACGCCCTCAGTACTCGCTATATGCCGCGCCGGGCCGCCTGATGGCCAAAAAGCCGTGCAAGCGTTGTCAGCAGGCCCGTTATTCCGGGTTTGTGATTGTCATCCTGTTGTTGCTGGCTTACGGATTGCTGAAAGCCACAACTTGAGGGCCAGAGCCACCTATGGTTGCCGAGGGTCGCACAGTCTGGCGTGTTTCAGTAGAATGCTGCCCTCTCTTCGGCAGCCAGGGTCGATCTACCCCCGTGACTAACAACGATCTTGAATTCCCACCCTATGTGGCCGGGTGGGGCATGGCCAACGGTCATTTGCAATCCATTGTGCCGTCGGTTTTCCGTCGGGTCTCCGTACCCTACCAGCGCACCCGACTGGAGCTGGAAGACGGCGATTTTCTGGATCTGGATGAACTGCCCGCACCGTCTGTCGGAGCCCCGCTGGTCATCATCAGTCACGGTCTTGAAGGCAACAGCCATCGTGCTTATGTGCAGGGCATGGCGCGCCATTTTCATGACGCGGGCTGGCGCGTCATTGCCTGGAATTTTCGCAGTTGCAGCGGCGAAATGAATCGGTTGCCGCGTTTTTATCACAGCGGTGCCATTGCCGACCTAAAAGCGGTGATTGCCCAAGGCATGGCCCAGGGCGCAGATCAAATTTTTCTGGTTGGTTTCAGTATGGGCGGCAATCAGACCGTGTTAACCCTGGCCGAGCCGGATTTGCCCAATACCGTCGTTGGCGGTGCTGCCTTCAGCGTGCCACTGGATCTTGAAGCTTGCGCTCATGCGCTGGCCCGGCCCGCACAGGGCATATACATGCGACGGTTTCTGCGCGATCTGAAGCTGAAGATCGCCGATAAAGCGGTGCGCTTTCCCGATAAAGTCAGCTTGTCCGGCTACGACAACATTCGAAACTTCAAGCAATTCGACGATCGCTACACCGGCCCTCTGCACGGCTACAGAGATGCGGAAGATTATTGGCACAGCTGCTCCAGCGCCAATGTTCTGGACCGGCTACGTCGACCCACCCTGGTCGTGAATGCGCTCGACGACCCCTTTCTCGCCAGCCCCTGCTACCGCAGGCCAAGCAACGCGTCGTCCAACTTACTGCTGGAAACCCCTTTGCGCGGCGGCCACGTCGGCTTCATGCGCTGGCGTCTTAACCAAACACTCTGGTCTGAGTTCCGGGCATTGGCGTTTGCCCGAAGCTGTCAGGAGACGGCGGCGTATAGAACCGGGGGTCCGGTTTTATAATCCCGTTCAGTGGTTACTTCGGTTTCGGGTGCCAAGGGGTCCGTGCTGGACACCGGGTAAGCCGACCCCGAATAACCGTACCCAATGCCGCCGAACTCATGCCACGGTAGACTAAACAACCGCAGCCGAGCCACAGTCACAAACCAGGAGCCCCAATGACAGACCCGGAATTTGATCACTTGCTGGATACGCGCGGATTGAGATGTCCGGAGCCGGTTATGATGTTGCATCGCCAGATCCGCAAGATGGCGGTGGATGAAGTCGTGTGTGTGGTCGCCACCGACCCGGCAACAGAGCGTGACATTCCCCAGTTTTGTGAGTTTCTCAGTCACACCCTGATTCAGCATTCCAAACTGGATGATGAATACCGGTATTGGGTGCAGAAAGTCGGGCGCTGAACGCCATTACGCCGTAGCTGGTACGTCCAGATTTGCCAGTGGCTGACGGCTGAACCAGAACAGGCGAATCACCAGCAGCGTCGCTGCGCTGGTCAGGCCGGCAATCAGGCCGATCCAGAAACCGGCGGCCCCCATGGCCGGCACAATCCAGTCGGTAAAAGTCAGCACATAACCCAGCGGCAGGCAGATGGCCCAGAATGACAGCAACATGATGTACATGGGAATTCGGGTATCGCGGTAACCGCGCAAGGCGCTGATGCAGGTGACCTGCATGACGTCGGCGATCTGAAAAATGGCGGCGTAGGCCAGCAAGAGACCGGCAACCGCCTGCACCTCAGGGTCGCTGGTGTAGAGGCGGGCAATCAGGTCTGACCCAAGGAAGAACAGGGTTGCGTAGACAGCGGCGATCACCATAACCAGCACCAGTGAACTGCGGGCGTTCAGTCGGGCAGCGTCAGTGACTTTGGCACCGATCAGGAAACTGATGCGCAGGGTCAGGGCCATGCCCAGACTCAGTGGTACCATAAAGACCAGTGAGACGACGTTCAGGGCTATCTGGTGGCCCGCAACCACAACGGGCCCGAGCGGTGCCAGAAACAGAGCGATTACCGAGAAGACGCTGGCTTCGATGAAGATGGTAAAGCCAATCGGCACCCCCAGCTTTAGCACGTATTTTATATCTTCCCAGTGGGGTTTGACCCAATCATCGATCAGGTGGAAGCGGCTGTAATGCCGGCTGCGGTTCAGGTAGACGATGAAACCGGTCACCGCGACCCAGTTGGAGATGGCCGTTGCCCAGCCACAACCTATGCCACCGAGTTCGGGCATACCAAGTTTGCCGTAGATCAAAATGTAATTCAGCGGCAGGTTCACGCCGGTACCGAGCACGGAGAAAGCCATAAAGGCTTTAGTGTGCCCAAGCCCGTCCGTCAGGCCGCGCAGGGCAGCGAACACCAGAAGGGCGGGTATGCCCCAGGCAAAGGCCGACAGGTAGCCCTGGGTAATGCGTGCTGTGTTGGTTTCCAGTTGCAGCGCATCCAGGATAGGGCGCACATTGACCAGAAACAGGATGATCAGAATCGCCGCACCAGCGGCTATGTACAAACCCTGCCAGGTGATGGGCATGATGCGGTTTAGTGTATTGCTGCCCCGGTAACCGGAAATGATCGGTTGCAGGGCGCTTAATGCGCCCATGAAAAACAGAAACAGCGGAACCCAAAGGCTGGTGCCAATGGCCACGCCCGACAGGTCTTCCGCACTGGCGTGGCCGGCCATGATGGTATCGATAACGCCGTTCGCCATTAAGGCCAATTGAGCGACCAGTATCGGTCCGCCGAGCAACGCCAGCGTCTTCCATTCGCTCAGTGTACGACTTACCAGGCTGGCCTGACGAATGGGTTTGGGCTGATGACTCTGGTCCACTGCGAAATCCTTGACGTGACGTACCTTGTTTAAGAGGCGCTGTATTTGAAGGCGCAGTAGTATGCGCACTTTTGGGGCGTTCCGCCATGCGGAGATTAATCCGCAATGCCTGACTTGCGTAGTGTTTCGCAAACAGTAAACTGCCCGGCGAACGATTCGAAGGCGAACCCATGCAGGCAGACACACTAAGCACAAAGCCCGGCTCAGGCAGTGGCGTCTATGCCCTGCCGGTTGCGCAATGGGAAGCGGGTGTTAAAGAACTGCTCGATTGTCTGAACCCCTGGCTGGCGCGAGACTGGCAAGCGCACCTGGTGCCCGGTTCCGGTGAGCCGGTTTACCTGCCGGCAGCCGCAGCCGATGACCTGAATTGTATCGTTTTTGCTCACGGCTACTTTAACAGTGCTCTGCATGAGTTGGCCCACTGGTGCCTGGCCGGTGCTGAGCGCCGGCTGCTGGAAGACTATGGTTACTGGTACTGTCCGGATGGTCGCGATGCCTCGCAGCAGGCGGCATTTGAGCAGGTTGAGGTAAAACCCCAGGCCATCGAGTGGTGGCTGGCATCGGCTTCGGGAAGGTCGTTCCGCACCAGTACCGATAACCTGAACGGCACTCCGACCGACAACCAGCCTTTTCGCCAGGCCGTGCAGCGACAGGCTGCCCGGTATGTGACCAATGGATTGCCGGCTCGGGCACATGAGGCGGTGAAGCAACTGTGTGATCAGTTTCACCAGCCCTGGCCGTCAGCCTGTTGTTTTGTTGAGCTTCCCAGCTAGTCCTACCATTCTATGACTGGACGTGCGCACCAGGCGTCGCTTATGGTCGGATAAATCTGAACAAAGAATGAGGGCGAATAAATGGCTGCAATTAAGCGCGTCAGCTTTTTGGGTCTGGGGGTCATGGGGTTTCCCATGGCCGGGCATCTGCAGCAAGCCGGGTTTGATGTTTGTGTGTACAACCGAACCGCCAGCAAAGCGGCGCAGTGGGTTGATACCTACGGTGGTCGCCGGGCTGATACGCCCGCTGCAGCGGTCAAGGACGCCGATGCCATTTTGGTCTGCGTGGGAAACGATGAAGATGTTCGGTCGGTACTGCTCGGCGACGACGGAGCGCTCGCCCAGGCCAGGCCAGGCACACTGGTCATCGACCATACCACCACTTCGGCGGATCTGGCGCGTGAGCTGGATGCAGCCTGCCGCGATAAAGGTCTTTCGTTTATCGATGCGCCGGTTTCAGGTGGTCAGGCCGGGGCTGAAAACGGTCAGCTAAGCATTATGTGCGGTGGTGAGTCTGAGGCTTTTGAACGGGCTCAGCCCTTGTTTGACGCCACGGGCAAGCAATCCCGTTTGCTGGGGCCTGCAGGCAGTGGTCAGTTGTGCAAAATGGTTAACCAGGTGTGTATTGCCGGCATTTTGCAGGGCCTTGCGGAAGGCGTTACGCTTGCCAAAGCGGCCGGGCTTAATATCGAAGATGTGCAGCAGGTGCTGGGCGGCGGTGCAGCGCAGAGCTGGCAATTGAACAACCGGGCACTCACCATGGCTGAAGACAAGTTCGATTTTGGCTTTGCCATCGACTGGATGCGCAAGGACCTGAACTATGCCCTGGCTGAAGCGAGTCGCCTGGGCCTGGATCTGCCGTTGGCGACCGAAGTGAATGGCTACTATCAACAATTGCAGGATGCAGGCATGAACCGGTGCGATACCTCGGTGCTGATTCGCCGGCTTGCGCCGGACTGGCCCTCGAAATAAGCGGTCCGTCCGTCCGTTGGCCAAGTGATTCCGCAGAAACGGGTCGGCAGTACTGAAAAAGTCGAGAGTGCATAAAAAGTGCGCTACAATCGGCACCGCTTGCGCAGCAGCTGGAGTGACACCCTGTCTGAAATCGGTGTCACGGGCCCAGCCCCTGCCATCGGTGTCGTGTATGACAGGTTTATGAAGCCGGTCCGCCGCGCCGGGATGGCAACCCCGATTGTTGCTGGCAAGTGTGTAAACAGCAAGTGAGCCCGTGGCCCTTGTTGCGTTCTTTAGTAAGGCTTTACCGCCGAAGTTTGCCACCCCCGACGCGTTAGAACCGGGTGGTCTTCGGAAAACGAAGGGTAACGATCCATATTGCCGGTCCTGACAGGACGGACGGGTCAGTTGCCGTAAAACCAACAGGTGCCCGGCCGGTGAATCGCCGAGTGCCTCCAACTATATTGGTCTGTGTGAATCTGTGACAAGTCAAGCTAGAAAACCTCGTAAACCCCGTTGGCACATCTCTCAATTCAAAGTCCCCGAAGAACCCGGCAAAGTTCGTTTCCACGATCTGTTTTTGCCCATCGCCCTGATGCGCGCCATTCATGAAATGAACTACCAGTATTGCAGCCCCATCCAGGCGATGACGCTGCCTTACACCCTGGCGGGCCATGATTGCATCGGCAAGGCGCAAACCGGCACCGGTAAAACCGCGGCCTTCCTGATCACCGTCATTACCGACCTGATGGAGCATCGTTTGCCGGAGCAGTACGCCGGTGAACCCCGCGCGCTCATTCTCGCACCGACGCGTGAACTGGCACTGCAGATCGCCGAAGATGCCAAAGCCCTGACCAAGCACAGCCGTCTGAAAGTGGCTGCTCTGGTTGGTGGCATGGACATGGACAAGCAGCGCAAGCAGCTGGAAGAAAGCCGGCTGGACATTCTGGTTGCCACGCCGGGCCGACTGATCGACTTCATGAACCGCAAACAGGTCTTTCTGGACCAGGTGGAAACCCTGGTTATCGATGAAGCCGACCGCATGCTCGACATGGGCTTTATTCCCGATATCAAGACGATTGTGCGGGCAACCCCGAAAACCGAAGAGCGCCAGACCTTGCTGTTCTCGGCGACGTTCTCATACGACATCCTCAATCTGGCCGAGCGCTGGACGCGTGAGCCGGTGCGGGTTGAAGTTGAGCCAACGGTGAAAACCGCTGAAGACGTCGAGCAGCATGTCTATCTGGTGACCACTGCTGAAAAATACCCGCTGTTGCGGCACGTCCTGCGTCAGCCGAACGCCGACCGGGTGATGGTATTCGCCAACCGTCGTGACATCGTTCGGGACCTGAGCGAACGCCTTGGCAAAGACGGCATTCAGTGCGAAGTGTTGTCGGGCGAAGTGCCCCAGGCCAAGCGCATCAAAACGCTCGATAACTTCAAGGAAGGCAAGGTGCCCGTACTGGTCGCGACCGATGTCGCCGGCCGGGGCATTCATGTTGAAGGCGTCTCGCACGTGGTCAACTACACCTTGCCGGAAGATGCCGAAGATTACGTGCACCGCATTGGCCGTACCGGCCGTGCTGGTGCCAAGGGCGTTTCGATCAGCTTTGCCTGTGAAGACGACTCCTTCCAGATTCCGGCGATTGAAGACTACATCAAGCGCAAGATCGAACTGGAACAGCCACCTGTAGAGTGGTTGGCTGAAATAGGTGAGACGACTCCCTTGTCGAAAGCCGACGAAGACGCTGAACAGGCAAAAGACGACGCTGCCCAGGCAACTGATCAGTCAAAAGCAGATGCCGACGATACCGTCGCAGAACCGACGACAGAAACCGCTGAGGCCCAGGCAACTGAAGTGGCCGCGCCGGCTGACGCCAACGATTCCGATCCGGTTGAAGAAGACGATAACCGGGGTAACCGTAAAGACGGTTCTGCGTAAGTGACTCAAGACCGACCGGGGCTGCACATCGTCGCTGACGAGAACATGCCCCACGTCGAGCCCTGGTTCTCAGGGCTCGCTGCTTCCCTGATCCGGCTGCCGGGTCGCACTCTCTCACGATCCGATCTGATGAACGCCGACGTTTTGCTGGTGCGTTCCGTTACCAGAGTTAACGCCGAATTACTTGAGGGTACGCCCGTCCGGTTTGTGGGCAGTGCCACCATTGGTACCGATCACATCGATCAGGACTGGTTAGCCGAGCAGGGTATCGCGTTTCACCACGCCCCCGGCTGCAACGCTCAGTCTGTCGTCGACTGGGTGTTGTCTGTACTTTCCCGCCTGCATCTCGATCTGGAATTGCCCTGGTGGCAACAGACCATTGGCGTCGTCGGCGCAGGTAACGTCGGCGGCAAGCTGGTTGAGCGATTGCAGTCTCTGGGCGTTCGCACCCTGGTGTGTGATCCACCGAGGGCTGAGCAGGGCGGGCAGGGCGGTTTCGTGGACTTGCGCACTGTGTTGCAAGCCTCCGACATTGTCTGCATGCACGCACCCCTGACCCGAGAGGGCGATCATGCAACCGAAGGCATGATCGGTGAAGAACAGTTTGCCTGGCTAAAGCCGGGTGCCTGGCTGATCAACGCCGGCCGTGGCCCGGTGATCCAGGAACCCCCGCTGCAAGCGGCGCTCGAGGCTGGCAAGTTAAAGGCGGTGCTCGACGTCTGGCCAGACGAGCCCCGGGTAAGTGAAGCCTTACTCAGTGCGGTCTATCAGGCCAGCCCCCACGTAGCCGGCTACAGCCAGGAAGGCAAATGGACCGGTACTCGCATGTTGGCAGAGGCGCTGTATCCATGGGCCAGCCAGCCTTTGCCGTCTGGGCCGGATTTGCCGGAAGGCCCCATGCTCGACGCCCATTTCTTTGACGCCGACACCCCCGAACAACTGGGCAGTGAACTGATTCAGGCTCTGCACGATCCGGCTCGCGACACGGTCGCGATGCACTACGCCCTGGATAACGGCCAGATTCAGCCGACTACGTTTGACAGTCTGCGCAAACATTATCCAAAACGCCGCGAACTAGCAGCGGCCAGGCTTGCTAATGTGCCTGATGAATCGCGGCAATGGCTGAGTAAACTGGGTTTCGCGCTTTAGCCGGGCGACATCGCTGCTATTGGTCAGACTTTCCTGAATTTTTCCAGATCACCAGTAAAGGCTATTTCACTGAAGGTGTTCCGGTGAAAAATCCGGTATGGGCGCCGATACGTCGATGATGCTGCCTTCGGGGCTTTCGAGCACAAGGCGACGCTGGCCGTAGAAGGTATCTTCCGGTTCGCTGAGCACGATTAATCCTTTGCTCTTCGCCGTCTCGAACACCGCATCAACATCACTCACGACCAGGGTTGTGTAGAACCCCCTGGGCTGCGGCTGAATGCCCGTAGGCAGAATGTCGCTATTGACGCTTATGATACCGAGCTCAAGCCGGTGGCTGGTTGAAATCAGATGCACAAACCAGTCGCTGTCGTAGTCGACCTCGAAATCGAACAGGGTCGTGTAAAACGCCTTGCTGGCTTCCAGGTTGTCTGACAGCACATTCAGTAGCAATCGGTTAATCGTCTCCATGGTTGCTCTCCTGATTGGGTTTAGCAAAGTTCAGGGTGCTGTTGAAAATTCAATAAGGCTGTTTAGCCACTGGCAATGAATTAGCAGCGGGCAAAGTTTTTTCCTGTGGCAGGTCCGTCAAGCTGCTCAATACGGTATTGGTTACGCCCCTCTGACTTGCATCGATACAGTAATTCATCGGCGCGGACGTAAAGCTCGTTTGGGGAAACCCCACTGCCGTTGGGCACACAGGCAACGCCAACGGAGGCCGTTACCGGCTCGGTGCTGGCCTGGGTAGAAATGGCGGCCAGTTCCTTCTGGAATTCCTGCAACATGGCGGTAATCGCCTCGTTCGAATCGGTTCGAAACACAACCCCAAACTCTTCTCCACCCATTCGGAAAACATAATCGTCACTGCGCTGAAAGGTGTGCAATAACACCTGGCCAAGTTGTTCCAGTAGCTTATCACCTTGCGGATGTCCGAACTGGTCGTTGAAGTTCTTGAAGTAATCCAGGTCGATCAGTGCCAGGCAAAGCCACGGGTTGTCACGGTCTTGCTGGCGGACTGACTGCTCCAGAGTCGACTCAAAGGTTCTGCGATTTTTCAGGCCTGTGAGTGCGTCGGTAATCGACTCCTGCTCAAAGCGATCGGCAAGTTGTTTTAATTCCCTGGTTTTGAGTGCAACTTGCTCCTTCAATTCCTGATTCATCTCGCGTTCCCGGTCGATCAGGTAGGTCTGATCTTCCAGTCGTTCCTGCTTAAGTACCCGAATGCGGTCTGCCATAGCGAGAGACAAAACCAGCAGTTCAATCAACGAGCCGATATTCAGGGCATTCTCGGTAAGCCAGGTAGAAGGCACCAGTGACAGCACGCGCCCGTAATAGGCAAATGCAGAGGCGATCAGAAATGCCCAGGCGAGCAGGTAGATGCGTGCTGTGCGAATACGTTTATATGACAGATAGGTCGCAACGGCCAGTACGCTCAGCATGATGATCAGTGCCAGCGGAATGATCAGTTGGAACACCGGGGCGTAGTAGTCCAGCATCGCCAGCAGAGTTGGTATCGTCATGGCCACTGCCAGTATCATCAACGTGATGTCGGTGCGTGGCATACGCGTGTTCAACGATAGAAACCGGCGTGTGAATATTATCAGCGAGATAAAGATGGAGCCGCCAAACACCGCAGTCGCCATGTTGTTCAGGATGGGCGCATTCGCCAGAGGACCCAGTGCAAGGTAGCCTCGGAAGGCCAGATTCCAGAGCAAGAAGCACCCCAGATACAGGCTGTACAACAAAAAATCCCGCTCGCGAGTGGCCAGGCCGACGAGCAGGTTGTACAGCAGCAGTATCGTTATTGCGCCGTAGTAAAATCCAAACCAGAGTGCTTCCCTGTCTTTTTGCATGAAGAAGGTGCCCTGGCTAACCAGCGACAGGGGTAGGGCGTCATAGAGGCCGTCGTGGGTGTCGAGCCGGGCGATGAACTGGATCTGCTGACCGGGTGCGATGCTGATTGGAAACGCGAATGCCCGGTAGGCGAAAGGGCGGCCTGAGGTTGGGCGGCGGTCACCGGTTTGCCAGGTTCGGAGGGGCATGTTGTTTTCATCCACCAGCCAGGCACCAATGTAGTCTTGCAGTGGCTGCGCGACATCAAATATCAGTCGAATATTGGTGTCAGTCGGGTTGTCGAGGGTGAACCGAACCCAGTAGGCAGAAGCATCGAAACTGAAGTTTAAAACGGAATTGGAGATTGGAACCCAGTGTGATTCGGGTGCGCTTAGCGCGGTGTTCAGGTTCCACTCCGACGCGTCAGCCGGCTCCTGAAGCAGGTCCACCCAGCCCACCAGATCTCCGGGCAGATCGTTGGCAGGAATAACGGCGGCGGTTGCAATGCCAGTGAATACAGTGAATGCCCAAATCAGCGCGACGCTACAACGGGTAAGGATCGAGCCTTGCCTGCCACATCTACTCCGCATTTTACCTCCTTGTAGAGGATGGGATCCTCCAGATAAAACTCTGTTCGAGCGAGTATAACTTCCCTTTGGTGTTCGCGTAAGCTCATCGTCTCTAATTGGGTGGCTTCACTGCCAGGGCAACGCCTGCGACCGCTATTGCGATGCCTGCCAGCGCAAGACCCCCCAGGGTTTCACCAAACAGCACCCAGGCTTCTATGGCGGTGACGGGTGGAACCAGGTAAAACAGACTGGCAACGCGGGAGGCTGCCCCGCGCCTAATCAGTGTCATCAATAACAGAATGGCCGCGATCGACAGCCCAAAAATCAACCAGAGCAGTGCCAGAGTGAAGGTGGGCGTCCAGTCGATGATGCGTGTTTCAAACAACCAGGCACCAAGGCCGAGTATGAAACAAGCCCCGAGATACTGGATAAAGGTGCCGGTTACCAGCGGCATGCCGGTGCAGTATCGCTTCTGATAGAGGGTTCCAACCGAGATACCCAGTAGGGCTGACAAGGCGCTCAGCACGGCGACCCAGCCAAAACCGACAAAGAAGTGTCCGGGATTATCCCAATCCAGTTGTTCGGATAACACCAGAATAATGCCAATAAGCCCCAGCAAAATGCCCAGCCATTGTCGGCGTCGAATGGTCTCATTCAGCCAGAAGCGAGCCAGGACAGCGGTAACCAGTGGCTGCAACCCGACGACCAGCGCCGTGACCCCGGCGGGCATGCCAAGACCAATAGCGGTGAACACAGCACCGAGATAGAGCCCGTGAACGAGCATGCCTGCAACGCCAATGTGCACCCAGAGCCAGGGTGCCCGTGGCCAGCGTTCGTTCAGAAATTGTATCAGCACAAATAAGACGATGAGTACGCCGATAAATCGTACAAACAGAAAGGTGTATGGCTCGGCGTAGGGCAGCCCGTATTTAGCGCCGATAAAGCCGGTGCTCCAGAGCACCACAAACAGGATGGGTGTCGCTTTCAGCCAGAGGCCGTGTGCAGAGTAAGGGGCCATTCAGGTTCCCGGTTGTTCAGTGTGGCGATCGGTATATTCGGTAAGTGAGCGTTCTGATGATAATGGAAAATCGTCCGGAAAGGGGGTTGCCAGTCGCTTTCCTGGCTGAACGCAGTGATCGTAATATTGTGTTGGTGTGTTCTTATTTTTTCTTTTTAAGAAACAGTATGATGTTTATGTGAAAACGTTTTCTTTCGTTAAATTGTCATACTTCTGCTATAGGTTGCCAATTAGTTCAAAAAAGGCACAAATAACACGAAGTTATTGTAAAGCCTGAAAGCGTTATCTAGATTTCTGGCTCCAATAAGAACAAAACCAAACAAAAGGGAAAATCATGAAGACACTCTTCCTTCCGCTTGCGGTCGCAACGCTGATGCTTACCGGCTGTAATACCAGCAGTTCAGAGGGTGACAGTGCACCCATGAGCCATGAAGCTCGTATCAACCCTACTGATGTGGTTCGAGGTGACGCGCCGGAGCTTGCAGCACTGGGTAGCTATGAAACCGGGGTGACCACCCTGACGGTGGTCAATGAAAACCAGACAGACTTGGCCAGCTCCTCTGAAGACGGTTTTGCTACCTATGATCGTTCGTTGACATTGGAGGTCTGGTACCCGGCTGAAGCCGTCAGCGACGACGTTGCCGATCGTACATCGAAAGCCATAACCCGGGACGGTGAGACAATCGCCACACTGCGTGGTCGAGCCGCCAGAGATGCCACACCCTTGTATTCAGGCGGCCCGTTTCCACTGATACTTGTTTCACATGGCTATCCCGGTAACCGGTATCTGATGTCTCATTTTGGCGAAAACCTTTCTTCCAAAGGGTTTGTGGTGGTCTCGATAGATCACATGGAGAGTACCTATTCAGACCAGTCTGTTTTCGCCAGTACCCTGCTTAACAGGTCTCTGGACCAAAACTATGTGCTCCAGGAGATGGCGCGGCTCAATGATGACAGTTCAAGTGTTTTCGGTGGACTGGTTGATGTCAGTAACGCAGGCATCATCGGTTATTCAATGGGTGGTTATGGTGCGATCAATACTGTTGGGGGCGGGCTGAGTGAGAGTGCTACGTCCTTGCCATTTGGCGGTACGCCGACACAGTTGGGCTTGCTGAATCAGAGACAGTTAAGCCATCCGGGGTATCAGGATACCGTGGATTCAAGGTTTAAGGCTGCTATTGCCATTGGTCCGTGGGGTAATCAATACGGACTTTGGGATGCGACTGGATTGGCCAATATCGATGTGCCGGTGATGGTGATCGGTGGCAGTGTCGACGATGTATCCAATTACGAAGGCGGCATAAAACCGCTTTACCAGGGCTTGTCGGGTATCGACAAATACCTGCTGACCTTTCAGAACGCGAACCACAATGCGGCGGCCCCCATGCCTGCCCCTCAAGAGGTGTATGCCACCGGAGACGGCTTTGACCACTATGCCGATGCCGTTTGGGACAATACCCGTATGAACAACATCACGCAGCATTTCGCCACAGCGTTTTTTGAGCAGTACCTGAAAGGAGAAGATCGCAGTGCTTACTTTGACCTGATCCCGCTGGCACAGGACGGTGACGAGGATGCAGGCACCACCTGGAAGGGTTTTAACCAGCGTGATGCCGTCGGCCTCGAGTTCGAATTTGAACTGAAATAAGAGCCGGTTCTGCATAGATCGTTTCGAGGGCAGGGCTTCAACTTGAAGCCCTGCATGTCATAATCAGTACCCAATTAAGGATTTACCCACCGGGTCTATGAACCCAAAGCAACAGGGACTGCGCATGGTCGAAGCATTTTACTCTCATCGGATCGAAGGCCCTGAGCTGGTCGAACACCATCGGCTGCTGAAAGGAGCGGGTGAAGCACGTGAGCTCATCGATCAGTACCCCTGGGCTTCGGAAATCGTGCTGACCGAAGAACTCGGTTAAGGCGGTGGGTTGTTCTTTTCACGAAAGGGTGAAAATGGCGCGCAAGTCAGCCTTCAACTGGTGCCGATTGAGGTGGACAATGGGTTTCTGGAACTCAGCATTATCGCCAAAAAAGGGTTTCTGGGGATTATTGGGCGTAAGTCAGTTACTAAAACTGTCGACGAAGTGACACTCGCAGAGGTAAAAACCTATGTGAGGCAATTGTTCGATTATTCGATCGACGACCTGTATCACAAATATAATAAGTGACCTTGGTGTTTGAGTGCGGGTTCAGCGATGCGGTCACGTCGCTCTCATGGAACTCGCATCCATCCTGATTCGTCCTGCCATCGTATTACTCGTAAAGCTCTCTCCAAAGGCACTGGCATGACCACCGTTTACTGGCTGACGCGTGACCTGCGTCTTGATGATAACCCGGCGTTGCAAGAAGCCGCCAAGGGTTCGGCACTGGTGTGTGTGTACATGATCGACCCGCGCTGGTTCGAGCCCGGGCCCTGCGGATGGTCGCCTATGGGGCCGCACCGCTGGGCATTTACCTGGCGCAGCTTGATAGCGCTGGACGCTGCGCTGAACACCCTGGGGCAACAACTCGTGATTCGCTGGCAACGGCCTGAAGAAGGCGTGCCGGAGGTGGTAAAGACCCTGGGCGCTCAGCGACTGGTGGCCAGCCGGCCCGCTGCTTTTGATGAAATGCGACAATGGCAGACTATAGAGGCTGCCTTGCCATTTGTTCGCTGCGACCTGATCGAAACGCTGACGCTCTTCGATGAGGCAGACCTGCCATTCAGGCTCGACGCTCTACCTGATACCTTCTCCAAGTTCCGGCGTTCTATTGAAAAACCGGATCTCGCATCATTAGCGCCACTCGACAAGCCCGCCGCTTTGCCCGCTGCAGCGACCTTACTTGATGCCGATCAGCGACTGGCTAGCCCTATGCCTGGCCAGTCCGAAACCCCGTTTGCGGGCGGGGAGGCCAGTGGTGCTGACCACTTGGAACGCTATCTCTGGAAAGACCAGTCCATCCTGACCTACAAGATTACCCGCAATGCGCTGGATAACGCGTCTGCCTCCAGCAAGGTGTCGCCATGGTTATCTGCCGGTGCCTTATCGGCCCGGCGATTAGCGGCTGAGATTGCCCGGTTCGAAGGTGAGGTTGACCGTAACGAGTCAACCTATTGGCTTTATTTCGAGCTGCTCTGGCGCGAGTATTTTCAATGGTACAGCCGACATCGGGGGCGAGAATTGTTCCTCTCGCCGGGTCATAAAGGTCAGCACACCGGATCAACAGATGCGGTTGAATTCAGGCGCTGGCTTAAGGATGCTGCCACCCATTCACTGGTGCGTGCAGGCCGGGTGCAACTGGAAACCACCGGCTATCTGTCGAACCGGATGCGACAGATCATCGCCAGCGCCTGTATCTATGAAGGTCATTTTGACTGGCGACTGGGTGCCGCCTGGTTTGAACACTTTTTGGTGGATTACGATGTCGCCAGCAACTATGGCAACTGGCAGTACATTGCCGGGGTTGGGGCCGACCCTCGCGGTGGCCGGGTGTTTAATCTTGAAAAACAGGTTAGCCAGTTTGATGCCGACGGTTCCTACCGAAAGCGCTGGCTAAAAGCACCCTGAATTACCGGTTGGGCCGGTGCTCCAATAATAACTGGCGTAAGATGGCTTCTGTCATGTCGGATGAGCCTTCCTGCAGCGCAACGCGCAATTCGTCGATGCGCGACACGCCGCCTTCGACCGGGTCGATATGGCTGAGCAATCGAAAGCCATCGAGCGTCAGTACGCAATGGTTCACCGCCAGTGTTCGTTCGTGATCGCTGAAGCGCATCAGGCCTTCTTCGGTCAGCCACAGTACGGTATTGAAGCAGGCTATATGGCGGTCGCTGTGCAGGCCATACTCATCCGGGGTGTCCGGGCCGCTGATGTCTTCTATGTAAATCGACACCTGACGCGGGAAATGGCGATACAGCGTCGCCAGAATGCGCGCCATGTCGTTGTAGAATTCCGTGATGTGAATATCCAGCATCGGATTTCCCCTGGCTCAAATCCAAGAGGCCTGAGTTTATGCGTCAGGCCTGAGTGTAGTGGCTGAAAAAGCGTTCAAGCCGGTTCATAGCGTCGTTCAGCACTTCGCGCGGCGGCAGGAACACCAGCCGGAAGTGATCGACATCAGGCCAGTTGAAGCCCCGGCCGTGCACTACCAGCATTTTTTCCTGACGCACCAGGTCGAGCACCAGGCGTTCATCGTCAGTCAGCTTGAATTTCTGTTTGTCCATTTTAACAAACATATAAAGCGCACCTTTGGGCTGCACACAGCTGAGGCCGGGAATGGCCTCGATGCGCTCGAAGCACAGGTCGCGCTGATCGCGCATGCGTCCACCGGGAATGATCAGGTCGTTAATGCTCTGGTAACCGCCCAGAGCCGTCTGAATGGCATGCTGGGCCGGAACGTTGGCACAGAGCCGCATACTGGCGAGCATGTTCAGCCCTTCAATAAAGTCGCTGGCTTTGTGCTTCGGGCCGCTGACAACCAGCCAGCCGGAGCGAAATCCGGCCAGCCGGTATGACTTGGACAGACCGTTGAAGGTCAGCGTCAGCACATCCTGAGACAGGGCCGCTAGGCAGTGGTGTTCGACCTCGTCGTACAGAATTTTGTCGTAGATCTCGTCGGCCAGAATTACCAGGCTGTGCTGGCGTGCCAGTTCCACAACATCCAACAACAGCTGTTTGGAGTAGACCGCTCCAGTTGGGTTGTTCGGGTTAATCAGCACAATCGCTTTGGTGCGCTCGTTGATCTTGCTGCGAATGTCGTCCAGATCCGGAAACCAGTCGGCGCCTTCATCGCAGTGGTAATGCACGGCTTTACCGCCCGAAAGCGTAACGGCGCCTGTCCACAGCGGGTAATCGGGTGCTGGCACCAGTACTTCGTCGTCGGTATTGAGCAAGCCCATGCAGGCGAGCTGGATCAGTTCGCTGACCCCGTTGCCGAGGTAAATGTCGTCGATCTCGACGCCCTGAACATCGCGCTGCTGGTAGTATTGCATCACCGCCTTGCGCGCCGAGTAGAGGCCTTTAGAGTCGCTGTAGCCCTCACCCTGAGGTAGGTTGCGGATAACATCGGTGATGATCTCGTCCGGCGCATCAAAGCCGAAGGGTTTGGGATTGCCGATGTTCAGCTTTAAAATACGGTGGCCTTCATCCTCCATACGCCGCGCTTCGTCGAGAACGGGCCCGCGAATGTCGTAAAACACATTGGCCAGCTTGTGAGATTTATGCAGCGTTTTCATGGCACTCCTGAGGATGCGTTAAATCGAACCGGGGATGAAAGCCGGAATAGAATGAATAGCGTACACTGGGCTTTGCTGTAATGCCCGGGCGGCGAAGGCCTCCCTTAGGGTTCAAAGCCTGTTTCATTGCGCTGAGTATAAGGCGACGCCAGACACTTTCCTATGGGAGACCCGCATGACTGATAAAATTGTGAAGACTGACGACCAATGGCGTGCGGAACTGACGCCGAAGCAATACCGGGTAACGCGGCATGCCGGTACCGAACGTCCTTTTACAGGCACCTACTGGGACACCACAACCCCGGGTTTATACCGCTGCGTGTGCTGTGGCGCCGAACTGTTCCGTTCCGATACCAAATTTGATGCCGGCTGCGGCTGGCCCAGCTTTTACGAATCCCTGAACCGGGATGCCATCATCGAGCGGGAAGACCGTTCGCATGGCATGACCCGCATCGAGGTGCTCTGTGCCCAGTGCGAAGCCCACTTGGGCCACGTGTTCCCGGATGGTCCGGCACCAACCGGGTTGCGCTACTGCATTAATTCAGCCTCACTGAATCTGGAAGAAGACTGATCCTCATTCGGCCACCCTCTTAGCCCTGGTATTCAAGTTGCGGAGTTCGCAGGCAAGGGATTAGCACCGGATGCCAGGTAGGGCTATCGAGGGTGGTCCGCAGCAAGGACTAAAACGCCGGGAGCGTTTTAGCATGAACGAAGCGAGCCCGAAGGGTGAATCCCATGGAAGGGATTCATATCCTGCGGTCCAGGCCCGAATCGTCGGACCGCCATGGACGGGTTTACGCCGACCCTCGATAGCCCTACCAGGTGGCCGGTGCGGGCGACTGGCAACTTAAGTCACCCGCGAACTCCGAAACTTGAGTTTGATAGTCTCCTAGCGCTCCGGCTCACCCATTCGTTTTGATCACGAAACGATGTTCAAGCCGGAATAGTCTCTGTTTCCCGTCGAATTACCCCTCTCAACATTAAAGAAAGTGTCAACTTCTTCCTTGAACTTTAGGGGTCGATGCATTACCTTGTTTTATATTGAACGACCAATCAAAAAAGAATGGTGATCATTTGGTGGTAAAATCCGGTCAATTGAGATTCTTTTCATTGAGACAGGACGAGTGAAACGTTATGCCAAAGGTCGGAATGGAACCCATAAGACGCAAGCAACTGATTGACGCAACGCTTGAGTCGATCGGTGAGGTGGGCTATAGCGCAACAACGGTGCAGAGCATTGCTCGCCGGGCCGGCGTATCGGCCGGCATCATCGCGCATTATTTCGGGAATAAACTGGGCTTGCTGGAAGCCACGATGCTGGAATTGCTGCAGCAGCTCAAAGTGGACCTGCTGACCCGCTTGCCAGAGAACCCGACCCCTCAAGATCGTTTGGCGGCGATCATTGCCACCAACTTTTCAAAAACACAGACCGACAGCCTCTCGGCCAAAACCTGGCTGGCGTTCTGGAGCAGTGCCATGCATGAACCGGCCTTTGCCCGGTTGCAGCAAATCAATAAATCGCGTTTGCACAGCAATCTGCGAGTCAGTTTCAAGGCGCTCGGTCACGACAATCCGCATCTGGCAGCCACCTCGCTGGCGGCTCTGATTGACGGCTTGTGGTTGCGAGGCGCCCTTACACAGGAAGGCATCGACGCCGAGCAGTGCATCGCGGTTTGCCGTCATCATGTAAACCAGATGATCGCCTCGATTCCGTCCAAACCCAACGTATTAAAGGAGTCTGCCTGAAATGACAGCCCCGGCCACGTCTGCCTTGTTGCAGTCTTTTATCGATGGCGCCTATCGCCCCAGCCAGTCCGGTGAAACCTTTCCGGTCATCAACCCGGCCACCGGTGCCGTGTTGTATCACGTTGAACAGGCCGATGCCGCTCTGGTGGATGCCGCTGTGCAATCAGCGCAAAGCGGCTTTGCAACCTGGTCGGCCATGAGTGCCATGGAGCGTACCCGAATTCTGAATAAAGCCGTAGCTCTGTTGCGCGAACGCAATGATGAACTGGCACGCATCGAAGTACTCGATACCGGCAAACCCTGGCAGGAAGCCAGTGTGGTTGATGTCGTTACCGGAGCCGATGCCATTGAATATTACGCTGGGTTAACGTCCGCTATTGAGGGGACACATCACGACCTGGGCGGCGATTTTTTCTATACCCGGCGTGAACCGCTGGGCGTGTGTGCGGGTATTGGCGCCTGGAATTACCCCTTACAGATCGCCTGCTGGAAAGCCGCCCCTGCACTGGCTTGCGGTAACGCCATGGTGTTCAAGCCTTCAGAAGAAACGCCGATGGGCGCTGCCAAACTGGCTGAAGTCTTCATTGAAGCGGGCGTGCCAGCCGGTGTATTCAATGTGGTGCAGGGCGATCATCGTGTCGGCCAGGCACTGACCGCTCACCCGGACATTGCCAAAGTCTCCTTCACCGGTGAAGTTGGCACGGGCAAAAAAGTCATGGCCGATTCAGCCAGTACGCTAAAAGGCGTCACCATGGAACTGGGTGGCAAATCACCGCTGATCATCTTCCCCGATGCCGATCTCGACAACGCTGTGGGCGCGGCCTTGCTCGCGAACTTCTACACCCAGGGCGAAGTCTGTACCAATGGTACTCGCGTCTTCGTGCATGCCGATATTTACGATGCGTTTCTGGAAAAGGTCAAAGACCGGACTGAGCGCAATGTCGTCTTTGGCGACCCAATGCATCCGGACACCAACATGGGTGCGCTGATTTCCGCAGACCATCAGGCCAAGGTACTGGCCGCCATCAAAGCCGGTGTCGAATCCGGTGCGCGTTTGGTGACGGGCGGCGATGCCGTTCACCCCGAAGGCTTTGAGCAAGGTTATTTTGTGCGGCCGACCGTGTTCGCAGATTGCACCGATGATATGCCTCAGGTGCGCGATGAGATATTTGGCCCGGTGATGTCTGTTATGAAATTTGAGGACGAAGCCGAGGTAATCGCGCGCGCCAACAAGACCGACTACGGCCTGGCGGCCGGAGTCTTCACCAACAATATTCAATGTGCGCATCGGGTTGTTGGCCAATTGCAGGCGGGTATTTGCTGGATCAATGCCTACGGTAATTCCCCGGCCGAGATGCCGGTGGGCGGTTACAAGCATTCGGGCATTGGCCGCGAGAATGGCCTGGCAACGCTGAACCACTATACCCAGATCAAATCGGTTTACGTGGGTATGGGGCCGGTTGAGTCGCCGTTTTAAACAGCACCGCGCCAGCGCGCTGCATGATATGAATTGAGTGGGTATTTATTGGATATGACTGTTTCGTTCGATCAGACAACGGATTACATCATTGTGGGCACGGGCTCGGCGGGTTGCGTGCTGGCCAATCGATTGTCGGAAGACAGCGATGTCGACGTTCTGGTGCTGGAGGCCGGCCGCAAGGATGACACCTGGAAAATACACATGCCTGCGGCGCTGACCTATAACCTCGGCGATGAAAAATACAACTGGTATTACCACACCGAACCGCAAGCCCACATGAACAACCGCAAGCTATACTGGCCGCGCGGCAAGGTGTGGGGCGGCGGATCCTCATTGAATGCCATGGTGTATATTCGCGGCCACGCCTACGATTACGATCGCTGGCAGGAAGAGGGCGCCGAAGGCTGGTCTTACGCCGATGTGCTGCCTTATTTTCGCAAGGCAGAAACCCGGGAAGTGGGTGCCGACGATTACCGCGGTGGCGACGGCCCCCTGAACGTTCACACCGGGGATCAGCCAAACCCCCTGTTTGGTGCCTTCATTGAAGCCGGCCAGCAAGCCGGCTACCCACACACCAGCGACATGAACGGCTGTCAGCAGGAAGGCTTTGGGGTCATGGACATGACCATCAAACAAGGCAAACGCTGGAACACCGCCCAGGCCTATTTACGCCCGGTACTCGACCGCTCCAATCTGCGTGCGGAAACCGGTGCCATGGTGCAGCGAATTCTGTTTGAAGGGGATACAGCTGTCGGCGTTGAGTACGTTCAGAATAATAAGACCGTGCGCGTCAAAGCGCAGCGGGAAGTTATTCTCAGCGGCGGCGCGATTAATTCACCCCAATTGCTAATGCTCTCCGGCATTGGCGATGAAACCGATCTTAAAGCACTCGGCATCGAAGTCGTCGCACATCGCCCGGGCGTTGGGCAAAACCTGCAGGACCATCTGGAGCTGTATGTGCAGCAGGCCTGCACACAACCGCTGACGCTGTACAAGTATACGCATCAGCCTCACAAGACCATCGCCGGTGTTACCTGGTTTATCAATAACGACAAGGGCGCTTGCCGTACCGCCCACCTTGAAGCCGGTGGCTTTATTCGGTCCGAAGCCGGTGTTCGTCACCCGGACCTACAGTTTCATTTTCTGCCTTCCCAGGTCATCGATCATGGCCGGGTAGACCCTCAAGTGCATGCTTACCAGTGTCACGTCGGTCCGATGCGTCAAACCAGCAGGGGCTATTTGAAACTGAAGTCCGCGAATCCGGCTGACCACCCAATCATTCAGCCCAATTTGCTCAGCACCGAACGCGATCGCTGGGAAATGCGTCAGGCAGTAAAGCTGACCCGGGAAATTCTGGCGCAACCGGCGTTCGAGCCGTTTCGCGGTGAAGAATTGCAACCGGGTCCCGCTGTGCAAAGCGATGAGGAAATTGATGCTTTTGTGCGCGAGAAAGCCGACAGCGCCTATCACCCGTCCTGTACCTGCAAAATGGGCGCAGCCGATGACCCGATGGCGGTGGTGGACAGCGAGGCGCGTGTTTATGGGGTTAAAAATCTGCGCGTTGTCGATGCGTCCATCATGCCTAGTGTCGTCAGCGGTAACCTGAACGCACCGACCGTAATGCTGGCCGAAAAATGTGCAGACCATATTCGTGGCCGTACGCCAATCACACCGTCGACGGCGGCAGTATGGGAACACCCTAATTGGAAAGCGGCGCAGCGCTAAGGCGGAGATGTTTTAGATTTTAAATGTCAGAGTTTGCGGATCACTGCCACCGAAATCCAAAGCTTGAACACCGAAGTTTGTACGATGAGGTAAAGAAGAGCAGGACCAGGCCAGCAAGACGATATGTCAGGCTGGCAACAAGGGATGCCTGGTCCTCAGGATCGTCATAGAAGACATTAACCGAGTAAAAAGAGGATAAAAAAGATGACTGTTTCAATCGCAAAGAAACTCACCGTTGCCATTGCCCTGACGGGTACTGCTGGCGTTGCCATGGCCAATAGTTGTGAAGAAGTGCGTTTTGCCGACGTAGGCTGGACGGATATTACCGCAACCACAGCGCTGACCTCCGTTGTACTGGAAAGCATTGGCTATGAAACCGAAAGCCAGTTGCTGTCCGTACCCGTTACCTATCGCTCTCTGGAAAACGGTGATATCGACGTGTTTCTGGGCAACTGGATGCCCACCATGGAAGCAGACATCGCACCTTATCGGGATGCCGGCACCATCGACATTCTGGGCACCAACCTGGAAGGCGCCAAGTATACCCTCGCCGTGCCACAGTATGTGTATGACGCTGGCGTACAGTCCTTCGCAGACATCGCCGAATACGCCGATGAATTTGATAACCAGATCTACGGTATCGAGCCCGGCAACGATGGTAACCGCCTGATCCAGAGCATGATTGATCAGGATGCGTTCGGTCTTGGTGAATTTGAAGTGGTTGAATCGAGTGAATCGGGCATGTTGTCTCAGGTTGGCCGCGCCGATCGTCGCGACAACTGGATCGTGTTCCTGGGCTGGGAACCGCACCCGATGAACGCCAATTTTGATCTGGCCTACCTCGACGGTGGCGATGACTTCTTCGGCCCGAACTACGGGGGTGCTACCGTCCACACCAACGTTCGCAAAGGGTACGCTGAAGAGTGTGCCAATGTTGGTCGCCTGCTCTCCAACCAGACTTTCACGCTGGCCATGGAAAACGAAGTCATGGCACTGATTCTGGATGAAGGCATGCGCCCGAATGATGCCGCCACCCAATGGCTTTCTGCCAATTCCGATGTACTCGACGTCTGGCTCGACGGTGTCACCACCCTGGATGGTGAAGCCGCTGCACCAGTGGCAAAAGCCGCGCTGCAGTAATTTCCCTCCCGATGACCGAGCGGCCCTTTGTGGCCGCTCCTTTCAACGAGACTGAGACTGACTATGGAAGCTTATAAACTGCCCCTGGGTAGAACCATGGAGCGCTTTGTCGATTGGCTGGTCGATTCCGGTGCCTGGTTTTTTGATAGCCTGGCGATTGCTCTGGAATGGTTAATAGACGGCGCAACCGACAACCTGCTTTTGCTGCCACCCTGGCTGTTCATCGCGATTACGGGTGTGATGGCCCAGTGGTTGCGTCGCAACACCGGGCTCACGGTCTTTACCGTTTTATCTTTCTTACTGATCTGGAATCTGGGTTACTGGGAAGCGACGATTGAAACACTGGTCATGGTAGTATGCGCAACCAGCCTCTGTGTGTTGATTGGTGTTCCGATTGGCATTGCCGCGGCACACCGGCCTTTGCTGTATACCCTGTTGCGCCCGGTTCTGGATCTGATGCAGACCGTACCTACCTTTGTTTATTTGATACCAACGCTGACGCTGTTTGGATTGGGTGTGGTCCCCGGACTGATTGCCACCATTGTGTTTTCCATCGCTGCGCCGATTCGGTTGACCTATCTGGGCATTTTTCAGGTACCCAAAGAACTGGTGGAAGCCGGTAAATCCTTCGGGTGTTCCAATCGCCAGCTGCTGTGGCGCATTGAATTGCCTGCTGCAGCTTCCAGCATCGCCGCCGGTATTACCCAGTGCATTATGTTGTCGTTGTCGATGGTAGTCATTTCCGCACTGGTGGGTGCCAATGGCCTGGGCAGACCTGTGGTACGGGCGCTCAACACCGTAGACATTGCCAGCGGGTTCGAAGCGGGCCTTGCCATTGTCTTGCTGGCCATTGTGCTGGACCGTCTGCTGAAACAAAAACACGAGGTGAGCTGATGATTGAATTTAAAAACGTCGACCTGGTGTTTGGCAAGAACCCGGAGCGGGCTTTGCCCTTGCTCGACCAGGGTTACGATCGCGATCGGTTGCAGAGTGAAACCGGGTTGGTGCTGGGGGTCAGCCAGGCGAATCTGAAAGTCAACAAGGGCGAAATTTGTGTATTGATGGGCCTTTCCGGTTCCGGAAAATCAAGCCTGCTGCGTTGCGTAAACGGTTTGAACCCGGTTACCCGGGGTGAGGTGCTGATTGAGCATAAAGGTGAGGTGTTGAATTTCTTCGATGCCGATCATCAGACCCAGCGCGACATTCGCATGAAACGCATATCGATGGTGTTTCAGAAATTTGCGTTGATGCCCTGGTTGACGGTCGCTGAAAACATCGGCTTTGCCCTCGATGTTCAGGGGTTGTCAAAAGAAGAAATTGCCCGCCGGGTAGATGCACAGCTGGAACTGGTTGGGCTGACCGAGTGGCGTAACCATAAACCCAGTGCGTTGTCCGGCGGTATGCAACAGCGGGTTGGTTTGGCCCGGGCACTGGCGACCGAGTCTGATATTCTGCTGATGGATGAGCCTTTTTCTGCGCTCGACCCGCTGATTCGCCAGCAATTGCAGGAAGAGCTGCTGCAACTGCAATCGCGCTTGCAAAAAACCATTGTGTTCGTCAGCCATGATCTGGATGAAGCACTCAAGCTCGGCAATACCATTGCCATCATGAAAGATGGGTGCATTGTGCAACAGGGCAACCCGCAGGATATTGTGCTGAACCCGGCGACTCAGTACGTCGAAGATTTTGTGGCGCACACTAACCCCTTGCATGTTCTATTGTGTGGCGATATTGCCGACCCGCTAACGGCGCTGCCAGCAAAAGACGACCACTATTGTATCGATACAAAACAGGATTGCTGGTTCAATGCTGATACCGGTGCAGCACGGTGTCAGAACCAAACCATAACCGTTCAACGTTGGCAGAATGGTGACTCGATGGCTGACTTGAAAAAGGCTCCAACACTCGTCAGTGCCAGTGCCAGCTTTCATGAGGCGCTGGAAATTCGCCACCGGACGGGGTTTGTCGTGTTGGTAGAGTGCGACGACCGTTCACTCAAGGTGATTGGTGACGATCAGCTTTACCGTGGGTTGCTGGGCAACCTGGGCTGAAACACTGCGTTTTATTGTGCTCCGCTAAGGCAGGCTCCTGACAAACCCCGTACACTGTCCGCTCGTCGATTTTGGAGGGTGAACATGCGGGGCTTGTTGCTGGCCATCAGTGCTTACGGTATCTGGGGCTGCTTTCCTTTATTTTTCAGTTTGCTGGCCAATGTGTCGGCGTTTGAAGTGCTGGCGCACCGGATCGTTTGGGCCTATGTGTTTACAGGGCTGGTTATCCTGGCCTTGGGTAGACGCAAGCAACTGGCCGCCCTGATTGCCAATCGCCGTGCGTTGGCCTGGCTGTCGTTATCGGCCGCGCTGATTACCATTAACTGGCTGGTGTTTATCTGGGCGGTGTCGGCGGGGCGGGTACTGGAATCGAGCCTGGGTTATTTCATTACGCCTCTGGTCAGTTTGTTTCTGGGTCGCTTGTTACTGAAAGAATCCATGAACCGGTGGCAGGTAGTCGCCGGGGTGGTGGCTTTGATTGCCGTGCTGTTCGAACTGATTGCCATTGGTCGTTTGCCTTGGGTTTCCCTGGTGTTGGCGAGCAGTTTCGGGTTGTATGGGCTGGTGCGTAAGATGCAACCTGTCGACAGCCTGAACGGATTACAGGTTGAAACCATGGTGGTCGTGCCGGTCGCATTGCTGTACCTCCTCTGGCTTTGGTCGGCGGGCCAGATGATGTTTGCGCAATCGCTGAGCGATACCCTTCTGTTGATTGCGGCTGGCGCGGTAACGGCCGTGCCACTGCTGTTATTTGCCGCCGCTGCCCGTCGGCTGGATCTGATTGTGGTCGGATTCATCATGTACCTGAACCCTACTCTGCAATTTCTCTCGGCGGTGTTCATTCTTAATGAAGCCTACCCACCGCAAAGACTGCTGACCTTCGTGCTGATCTGGATCGCCATGGGTTTCTTTATGGCCGGTCTGTGGCAAACCCACCGTCGCGCCCGGCAAGCAGTGGCCTGAACACAGGCCAGCCGGCCAACTCTGGAAACCTGAGTTCTCAATCTTACCGTTACTCTGAATTTAAGTATTTATACCGTTATCTATCTTGGTGTTTTCTGCAACTGCTGGTAGAGCGTTTCAGCCAGGGCTTTCAGTTCCAGCGCCTGGTCGGCGGTCATGTCGGTCTGGCATACCAGCGCGGCTGGCACATCCGCCGCTTGCCTTTTCAAGGCCAACCCAGCATCGGTCAGCGTGATGGTCTTGCTCCGTTCATCGGTCGCTGCGCGACCGCGAATCAGCAGACCCTTCTGCTCCAGCCGTTTCAGAATAGGGGTTAGGGTGCCGGAGTCGAGCCGGGTCTGGTGTACCAGGGTGCGAATGGGAACGCCGTCCTCTTCCCAGAGTGACAGCATGACCAGGTATTGCGGATAGGTCAGGTCCAGTGGTTCCAGTAGCGGCCGGTAAGCGCGAATCAGAGCGTTGGTCGCAGAGTAGAGTGCGTGACAAATCTGATTTGTCAGCTTCAATTGGGGCAGGGCGTCGGTGTTGTCAGTCACTTAGGCATCCGGTCGTGGTCATTAGGCTTATAGTTTGCGCACAAGGTATTGACGGGTCAAGGTATACCCTCTATTATTTTGTGCACAAGATATTTGTGTGCAAGATAAAGCATTGGCTTTGTAAGTTTTGGCCCGATGCTCCGACAAACTCACTGCAAACAGGGGAAGTAACCATGAAAACCTTTTTTATCATTCTGGCCGTCCTGATCGTGCTGGCTTTTATCATGATTTATGTGCAGAACAGCCGGACACCGGTTCTGGGCCACAGTCAGGGGCGGCTGAAACCCTTGTCATCGAAGCCGAATGCGGTATCGACTCAGGCAGATGATGTCGCAAAGCGGGTTGCACCCTGGCCATTCAAGGCCGATCAGGAAGCGACAATGTCCGCCATTCTCACCGCGGTGAAAAGCTATGGCGGGGCCGAAATCATTAAACAGGAAGCCGATTACCTCTATGTCGTATTCACCACCGATCTGATGAAGTTCCACGACGATGCCGAGTTCTACCTCGATGCCGATGCCCGGGAAGTGCATTTCCGGTCGTCCAGCCGAGCAGGTTATTCCGACCGGGGGCTGAATCGTCAGCGCCATGAAAAACTGACAACGCTGTACCAGCAAATTCAGGACTAACTGACAGTAGGATGGTTATGAAACCTTATGATCTGATTGTAATCGGCAGCGGGGCCGGTGGCCTGACGGCGGCTTTTACTGCCCTGGGTTTTGGCAAACGGGTACTGATTGTTGAAAAAGACCGGCCGGGTGGCGAGTGCACCTGGTCGGGCTGTGTGCCAAGCAAGGCGCTGATCAATCAGGCCAAAGAGGTTCACATTGCCCGCAAATTCGCGACCATTACCGTTGATTCTGGCGCCATTCTTGAGCGAGTAAGAGCCGTTAGCGAGCATGTCTACGAAGAGGAAACCCCCGAAGTTCTGCAAAAAGCCGGGGCTGACTATGTGAATGGCTTTGCCCGCTTTATCAGTCCGACGCGGATTGAGGTAGGTGACAATACCTACGAGGGTAAGAAATTTGTGCTGGCAACGGGCAGCTCACCTTTTGTGCCACCCATACCGGGGCTGGACCAGGTCGATTACCTGACCAATGAAAACTTTTTTCAGCAAGCCACCTTGCCCGCTTCGGTCATCGTACTGGGGGGCGGGCCTATTGGAATGGAACTGGCTCAGGCGATGAACCGGCTTGGTGTCCAGGTCACGCTGGTGGAAATGATGCCGGAGATACTGTCGCGCGAAGAGCCTGAATTTTCGGCACTTATTCGTCAGCGCCTGGCGGCGGAAGGGGTTCGGTTTGAAGTCGGCACCAAGGCAGTTGGCGTCGAAAAAACATCTGCAGGTGTGCGACTGAACACCGAGAAAGGCTCCGAAACCGGTGCCCTGGAAGCGGAGAACCTGCTGGTAGCCATTGGTCGGGCGCCCAATGTGAACGGCATGGGCCTGGAGGACATTGGTGTGGATGTCGACAAGGGGGTGACGGTCAATCAGCATTTACAGACCAGCGTTAAAAACATCTACGCCTGCGGTGATGTCGCGGGGCCTTATCTACTGAGCCATATGGCCAACTTTCAGGGCAAGATTGCTGCCATGAACGCCATACTGCCGATCAACCGCTCTGTGGATTACAGCCACGTCGCCTGGGCCACCTTTACTGACCCTGAATTTGCCCGTGCCGGGCTGACCGAGCAGGAAGCCCGGGAGCTGCATGGCGACAGCATTCGCGTCTACCGCTACGACTTTGCCAAGCTGGACCGCGTTAAGACAAAAGCCGGCGATGTTGGCCTGATTAAGCTGATTGTCAGCAGGCGGGGCAAGGTGCTCGGGGCTCACATCATAGGCGAACGGGCCGGTGAGCTGATTGCCGAGGTGCAGGTCATGAAAACCCTGAATCTAAATTTTGGCAAATTGCAGAAAGTGATCCATCCTTATCCTACTTACGCTGACAGCTTGCGTCAGCTGAGTCAGCAGGTGTTTCTGGATAACATTTTGAAACATCCTGTCGTGAGCTTCTTTCGTAGTTTAGGTAAGGCAGAAAAGCAGACATCCGAGTAAGTGAACAGACAGACTTCAGAGTAAGAGAGCAGGGGCAGTCCCGGGGGTACCCGATGAGTCGACCCTGCTCCAACTGCTCCCAGCCCGCGTTTCCTTCCCCTTTTCGCGGGCTTCTTTTTGTCTGCAACATTAGTTTTCCCGAAACGCATCCAGCAAGCCGGTACTGCCTGCCCGCTGCCGAATCCACTGGCGCACCCTCTGAATGCCGGCTTCCTGTCGGCGGCTGGTTTTGTAGGCAAAGTAGAAGCGGTCACCGGTGATCAGGGTATGGCAGGGCAGGCGAATCAGGTCCGGGTCTTCACTGGCGTTGTACATGTAGTCGTTGGTCAGGGCCAGGCCCTGGTGGTGCCGGGCCGCCTCCAGAGCCAGCAGCATGTGACTGAAGTGCTGATACCGGGCGTTTGCTGGCAGGCTTAAACCGCCTTCGGCCAGCCAGCGTCGCCAGTCGTCTTTCTGCTCTCCGAAGATGGAGTAAGTCGACAGAAGCGGGCAGCGCATCAGTAGTAGCGGGTCTATGGTGGCCGGTTCCGGTGTGTCAATCAGCCCTTCCTGATACAGATCACTGCACAGCTGTTGCCAGTAGGTGCGGCTGCAAATGGGGAACAGCCGCTCTGTGTAGAGCAAGTCGGTGGTAAAACCGCGCTGATCTTCGTGCAGGGTGATAAAGCAGTCGGCGACCCGGTCTGATAGCTGCGGCGACTCGTTCATCATTTCCAGTTGCAGGTCGATCTCGGGGTGCTGGCGTTGCAGGTAGGGCAGGTTAGGGATGAGCCAGCGAACGGCGAATGAGCTGAACAGGGCCATGCGCAGTTGAGTATCCGGCTTGCCCTGCAATTGCTCGCTGGCGCGCTCAATCTGCAGCAGGGCATTGGTTACCCCTTCCAGATAGTGCCGGCCGGGCTCTGTCAGCGCCAAGTAACGTCCCTGGCGGGTAAACAGATCCTCGCCAAGGTAGCTTTCCAGCAGGCGAATTTGATGGCTGACGGCGCTCTGGCTAACCGCCAGTTCATCGGCCGCCCGGCTGAAGCTGTTAAGCCGGGCTACAGCTTCGAAAACGGGTAGAGCTTTCAGGGGTGGTAACTTCATCAGCAGGTGATCCGGCTAGTATCTAAAATACTAATACCATAAAGAAAATATCATTTTTCTCAATACTTGAGTGGCAATAGACTCCAGGCATGGATTGGGATCGGGCCGGTTGGCGCATTCTCTGTAGTCAGGATTTTCAATCGGGAGAGTATCGTCATGCCGGGCAGAACCATCAACAGCGCAATCTGGTTGCTGGTCATCGGCAATGCGCTGGCGCTGGTCTCCGATGCGCTGATCAAGTGGCAGGGTAGCGACGTCCCGATATTTCAGTTCATTTTTGTCCGTACCCTCTGTGCCATGGCCATCCTGTTGCCGCTGATGTCGATGATCGATCGTCAGCGGTTGTTTGCGGGCTGGCGCATGCATCTGATACGCGCCCATATCAGTCTGATGGGCATTGCCTGCATGGTGGTGGCGCTGGGTACTCTGCCACTCGCCACGGCGAATGCGCTGTTCTATGCGGCGCCCATTTTGGTGATGGTCATCGCGGTGGTGTTTTTTAATGAACGGCTGACGCCGCTGAGTCTGTTTGCGGTGATCAGCGGCTTTGTTGGCATTCTGGTTATCTTGCGTCCGGTAGCAATCAGTTGGAGCAGCCTCAGCGCGATTGGGGTTGCGTGTTCACTGGCGATCAACATCGTGTTGATTCGCAAATTGCCGGGGGGTCAGTCGATGGTGCATACGCTGCAACTGACTCACCTGCTCATGCTACCGGCCGCCTTTTTATTAATGATGTGGGAGAGCGAGCCGTTCGACTGGACAATTCTGTTCACCGCCTTTGGTTCGGCGTTTTTCATTCTGTGCTACAACTTTACGGTGCTGATGGCCTACCGCTGGGTCGCGGCCAATGAAGTCACCAGTGCGGAATACACTGGCTTGCTCTGGGCCTTGCTGGGAGGCTGGGTGTTCTTCGATGAGGCGCCCGATCTCTGGTTCATCATCGGGTCGAGCATGATTGTGGTACCACTGATTCTGATTGGCCTGAAGGAACGCAAACGGGCCAAACTGCCAGTACGGCAGGGCAGTGTGACGCCTTGAGTCGTGGGTAGGGCAAGTTTCGGAGTTCGGAGTCGTTACAGTGGCTGTGGCCCGCACCGACTACCTGGGGTGTCCCTGTGGGGTCGGGCGGTATGCCGCCCACTCAATCCATCCATGGAGCCTAGACCGCAGCCGAGGCGTCGGACCGATCCATACTGCGGACTACCTCACAGGAACACCCCAGGCAGCCGCTGCTTGTCAACTTAGCGAACTCCGAAACTTGCTTAGGCAATTTCACTCACTGCAGAGCAAAAACTCTAACAACGCTTTCTGTGCATGCAAACGGTTACCCGCCTGTTCCCAGACCACAGAGCGCGGATCGTCGAGCATATCCATGCTGACTTCTTCACCTCGGTGGGCAGGCAGGCAATGCATAAAGACAGCGTCTTTGTGGGCTTTATCCATCAACGCCGGGGAGACTTGCAGGGATTCAAACACCCGAATCCGGTCGTCGGCTTCCTCTTCCTGGCCCATGCTGGCCCAGACATCGGTGGTGACCAGATGTGAATTCTGCACCGCTTCTACCGGATCTCGCAAAATGGTGACGCGGTCACCGGCTTTGGTCAGCAAGTCTGCCATGGGTTCAAACCCTTCGGGGCAGGCGATGTTCAGCTTGAAATCGTACAGCATGGCGGCGTTGATGTAGGAGTTGCACATGTTGTTGCCATCGCCGATCCAGGTAACGGTTTTGCCCTGAATCGAGCCGCGCGCTTCCTGATACGCCTGCATGTCGGCCAGCAGCTGGCAGGGGTGGTAGTCATCGGTCAGGGCATTGATCACCGGCACCGTTGAATACTCGGCAAAGGTTTCGATTTTTTCATGCTCGAAGGTGCGAATCATCACCGCGTCGACCATTTGCGACAGCACGCGGGCGCTGTCCTCTATGGGTTCGCCCCGCCCAAGCTGGGTATCCCGCGGCGACAGAAAAATGGCACCACCCCCCAGTTGCATCATGCCCGCCTCGAACGAAACCCGGGTCCGCGTCGATGATTTCTCGAAAATCATGCCCAGCACCCGGTTTTTAAGCGGTTCGAACACCTCGCCGCGCTTGAACAGGCTTTTCAGTTCACCTGAGCGCTGAATCAGGAACCGCAGTTCATCCGGGGTGAGATCATTCAGGGTCAAAAAGTGCCTGACGGACATGGGTGGGTGACTCCGTTCTGGGGTTAGTGGTCCACGCCCAAGGGAGCCTGTAGGGCTTAGATGGATCGGCTGCGGAAGCGGGACGACGGCCCAAATATCCGCAAATTTTGAGCACATAGTCCCGCTATGCACTAAAAATTTGCGAAAAATTGGTCTCGCCGTCCCACTCCCTCGCTTCGATCCCCCTAAGCCCAACAGGCTCCCAAGCGGGAAAACCGTCAAGTTTACTGAAGCGGCTAGTCCAGAGCAATTGGAAGCCGCCTGCGATATTTGCAGTGATGTTTTGCGGGTTTTGTGAAAGGTCGGATCAGGCAACACGACAAGTGCCGGGTAGCTCTACCCTGTGCCTGGCACGGATGGTTGGCTATTGCCTGGTTTAGATGAAAGCCGTTGAGCCAAATTGGGCTGGAAGTAGAGTGTGTCCGATTGAAAATGAGCAATTAAACCCTAACTAAGAGGGCAAGCTGTTATTGCCGCTGTCATCCCCTGTCGATTCAACAGGATTGGCGTACAATAGCGACATCTGAAGCAACCTGTGGGATGAAACCATGACCGACACCCTGGCGAACATCAAAGAGCAAATCGAATCCAACCCGGTATTGCTGTATATGAAAGGCAACCCGAACCAGCCCATGTGCGGCTTCTCTGCACAGACGGTGCAGGCGGTGATGAGCTGCGGCAAGAAGTTTGCCTATGTTGATGTGCTGTCCAACCCGGACATTCGTGCCGAATTGCCAAAATACGCCAACTGGCCGACCTTTCCGCAACTGTGGGTCAAAGGTGAGCTGGTTGGTGGCTGTGACATCATTACCGATATGCACCAGAAGGGTGAGCTTAAAACCCTGATCGATGAAGTCGTTCCTGACGAAGAAGCCTGATCGGCTCAGTCTGAACCGCCAGTGGGTGACCAACAGGGTTGCCCGCAGATCTGGCCCGTTTCAGTGCAAGAAACCGGGTTTTGATCTGCCTAACAAGGCCCCTGCCATGACTCAGCCGCCCGAAGAACTCACCGATCACCAACTGCTGCGTTACAGCCGGCACATCCTGTTGCCACAGGTGGATATTGTGGGGCAGCAGCGTATTGTTAACAGCCGCGTACTTGTGCTCGGCGCTGGTGGATTAGGCAGCCCGATCTTGTTGTATCTTGCCGCAGCAGGTGTTGGTGAACTGTTGATTGCCGATGGCGACCGAGTCGATGAAACCAATCTGCAACGCCAGATTGTGCACCGCACCCGGGCCGTGGGTGAAAAGAAAACCTCGAGCGCCCGAGCCACCCTGGCCGAGCTGAATCCCGACGTAAAGGTTACTGAGATTGACAGTCACCTCGATGAGGCCAGCATGCTCGCCTGGGCCCGGGGCTGTGATGCCGTGGTTATTAGCACCGACAGTTTCAGCAGCCGTTATGCCGCCAACCGGGCCTGCATGGCGCTTGGTATACCGCTGATATCGGGGGCGGCGATTGGGTTATCGGGGCAACTCAGCGTCTTTGATTTTCGGCGTGAGGACAGCCCTTGCTACAGCTGCCTGTTTCCCGACGGTCAGGATGACGATGTCAGCTGCGCCACCGCCGGCGTGCTGGGGCCAGTGGTAGGCATCGTCGGGTCAGTGCAGGCCGTTGAAACCCTAAAGTTACTGGCACAGTTTGGCGAGCCACTGGTTGGAACGCTGCTGACACTGGATGCCACCGATCTTAGCTGGCAGCGGTTCCGGTTCAAGCGTCAGCCAGATTGTCCGGTTTGCCAGCAACGTTAGTGACACAGGTGCAAGCTCAGTAATAAGTTACTATTCTATAAGGCATTACCGGGTACGTGAGGTTTCCTTCCACCACCGCCCTCTGCGACTGAACGCAGGGTGGCTGGTTGGTATCCCCGACCTGAACGGTCGGCGGTATTGAGTCGTCAGACGATCGTTTCAGCGCAACAGGAGTACCATGATGGACACCCTCTTTCATAATGACACCGGTTTGAGCCATCAGTTCATCGTGGCCATGCCCGATATGAGTGACCCCTGGTTTACCGGCACCGTTTCCTACCTGTTCCAGCATGATGATGAAGGCTGCATGGGGCTGGTGATCAACCGGCTGACGTCCATGACCCTGGGCGAAGTGTTTGAATCACTCGACATTGAGTGCGATAACGCCGACTTACTGGATCGCCCGGTGTATTCGGGCGGGCCGGTGATGCCCGAGCACGGCTTTATCATTCATCGCTCCAACGAAGGCCCCTGGAGCAGTACCGTCAACAACGGTCACCTGAGCATTACCACCAGTCCGGATATTCTGCAGGCCATCGCGCGTGGCGCCGGGCCTGAGGACTATCTGGTGTGCCTCGGGTGTTCCGGTTGGTCGCCGGGTCAGCTCGAAGGGGAGTTGAAAGGCAATGCCTGGCTGACCGTGCCGGGTGACCTGGCACTGATCTTTGAGGAAGGGCTGGAGACCCGCTACGATGCGGCTTTGCGCAGGCTGGGCATCGATAAAACCTTTCTCAGTGACAGTGGTGGTCAGGCCTGAAGCCTGACCATAATCCTTTACAATCGAGCTTGAACTCTGTTCTGCCTCAGGCTTGGCCGTTCCCGACCAAGCTGGTTCAATGCTGAATTAATCCCTACCGTTCGGAGTTGTCATGTCCACCGCCGTCTCAGTCATGCCCAGTCTCACGCTAGCGGGTATCGGGCAAGGCTTCTGGCGCCTATTGCCGTTGTCGATGTTTGTTATGGTGTTTGGCTTGGCATATGGCCTTGCCGCCGTTCAAACCGGCCTGACGCCCCTGCAAACGGTGTTTATGAGCTTTGCCGTCTTTGCCGGAACAGCCCAGTTTGCGGCACTGGAGCTCTGGGGAGGGCAGATCCCCGTTATTCCGTTACTGGTGACCACCTTTGCCATCAACGCCCGGCATTTGCTGATGGGAGCCAGTCTGTACCCCTGGTTGAAACAGGTCCCGGCAACCCAGCGATTCGGCTCAATGCTGGTCTTGTCCGATGCTAACTGGGCGATGACACTGAACGATTGCCAGCGAGGCAAACCCAACCTTGGCCTTCTGGTCGGCGGAGGGATGGCGATTTGGGTTACCTGGATGGGCGGTACGCTGCTGGGCATGACCTTTGGCAATCTGATCGCCAACCCGGCCCGGTTTGGGCTGGATATGGTCATGGGCTGTTTCATGCTGTCGATGGTGTTTGGCGGTCGCAAAAGTCTGCGTATGGTGCTGGCCTGGTGCGTAGCGGCGCTGACGGCCTGGCTCGCTTACCGGTATTTGCCTGAAAACACCCATGTTGTCGTGGGCGCCATAGGGGGTGGTCTGGTGGGGTTGTTCTGGCTGGAGCAACCTGCGGAACTCAAGGCCGGGAGGGCAGAAGCATGATGGCAACCGACGGTCTGAACGGACTCCTGGTCATTTGTCTGATGGGCGCGGTGACGTTGCTGACCCGTTTCGGCGGGGTGTTGGTGATGTCGGTGGTTCCGATCAATCCGCGGGTTGAAAGTTTCATTAACGCCATGTCGGGTTCGGTGCTGATCGCCATTCTGGTACCGGTGGCCGTGGAGGGAGATATGGCGGCGAGAATGGCATTACTGGCGACGGCGGCCGTGATGCTGGCATTGCGTCGGCCCATGCCGGCCATAGCGGCCGGCATAGCAGTAGCCGCCGGGTGGCGCTACCTGATGTGACGCTGTTTTCATTCAACCGAGGTGCGTGTTGAAAAACGCCAAAGTCCGCTCCCAGGCCAGCTCGGCGGCTGCTTCGTCATAACGGGCGGTCGAATCGTTGTGAAAACCGTGGTTGGTGTCCGGGTATATGTGAGCGGTATAGTCGACACCGTTGGCTTTCAGGGTGGCTTCATAATCCGGCCAGGTTGCGTTGACCCGGTTGTCCAGTTCGGCAAATTGCAGCATCAGCGGGGCCTTTACCTGGTCTCGGATATCTGCTTTGGCCGGGGTACCGTAAAACGGGACGCCGGCGTTTAACTGCTCTGGCATGCTTGCAGCCAGCATGTTCACGACATAGCCGCCATAGCAAAAGCCCACCGCACCCAGCTTACCGGTCGACGCTTCATGATTCTTCAAAAACTCAGCGGCGGCCATGAAGTCGGCTTCCATCTTGGCTGAGTCAAGTGACCCTTGCATGCTTCGGCCTTCGTCATCGTTGCCCGGGTAGCCACCGAGCGGGTAGAGGGCATCCGGTGCGAAGGCGATGAAGCCCGCTTTGGCCAGACGCCGGGCCACATCTTCAATGTAGGGGTTAAGCCCGCGGTTTTCGTGAATGACAAGCACGACCGGTGCCTGGCCTTCGAGGTTGGTGGGCACCACCAGATACCCCTGGCCCTCGCCATGACCCCGGGGCGAAGGGAACCTGGTATAGGTGGCCTTGATGTCCGGGTCATTGAATGACACCTGCTCGGCTTCGGCGTAATTGGGCATCAGTGCGGCCGTCAGCGTGCCCATCGCAATGCCGGTGGCCGAAAGCGACATCAGCCGGTTCATGAAGGTGCGACGGTCGATCAGACCGTGGGCGTACTCGTCGTACCAGTCGAAGGCTTGCTGTGGAATGGATTGAGGGGGTTGGGCTGGGGTCGTCGCTAGTGCAGGGGCTGGTGTCTGTGTCATGAGAGCTCCTCCCGGGAGTCGGCAAATCGATTGGTGGGTGTTTCGATTTCTGTCGGACAAACTGCCATTGAACCACCGTAAACAGGCTCGATTGTTTTACGACACCGACACACCAACAGATGATAGACGCCCCTCATGACCCGGCGATATTCCAACGTGTAAGAAGTTGGTATGGACCGCTAGCCTGCCCACCCAATGCTCAACAGCAGCGTCTTCTAGCTATAAGTCTTTGTTCGCTCTGGCGTAAATGGCGCTCTCACCGTTAGCAGTTCTAGCCTTGGTGAGTGGATGCGAACACCTTGTTCAAAAAAATAGTGAAACCGGTAGTGGTCGGCCCTTCAGCAAGATGCGTATAGGTTGTCTCACTCTGTGTCGAACTTTGGCGAATAACAAAGGTCGTCAAATGATTGACAATACCTTTCAGCGGTTTCTGTTGAATAGTGACGGTTTTGCCACACTGCTGGTTAAAACGTCATCAATAGACGGTCGTAATGGGTCACTGAAAAGAGAATGGGGCGGTCGGAGCGGAGTTCGGAGACTCACAGGTAAAGTTGCTATTTTTGGAGCCAGATCACGCATATGGTCCGGGTTGAAAAAAGTGCGTCGCTGGCGCAGTGCAGTAAACAATGAGGTGGTAGAAATGGGATTGATTAAGCTGTTCTCCCAGATGTCGGTACGAAGGCGTTTGGTCATTGGGTTCGGCCTGGTATTGGCGGTCATGCTCGCAATTACCGTGATCGGTGTGCGTAATGTGCAAACCATTGATCAGGGGCTAACGGCCATCACCGATCAAAACTCGGTGAAACAACGCTACGCTATTAATTTTAGGGGCAGTGTGCACGACCGTGCCATCGCCATTCGCGATGTGGTTCTGGCGCCTGACACGGCCGCTTTGAATGAAGAAATTGCGATTATCGAGCGGCTTGAACGCTTTTATCAGGAGAGTGCTGGCCCGCTGAACCGGTTATTGAACAATGGTGGTGATGTGTCCGCCAGTGAGCGTCAACTGCTCAGCCGCATTCAAGCCGTTGAACAACGCACAGAACCGCTGATTTCAGAGGTTATTGACCTGCGGCAAGCCGGCCAGCGCGAGGCAGCCGAACAACTCATGCTGACTGAAGCCAAGCCCGCCTTCATCGACTGGCTGGCATCAATTAACGCCTTCATTGACTATCAGGAAGCGCAAAGCCAGGCCATTACTGATGACATCCGTGAAGGTGCGGCAGGGTTCACAGCCTTTATGCTGTTGCTGACCGGGCTCGCCATTTTGTTCGGCATTGTGCTGGCGATCCTGATTGAACGCAGCCTGAAAGTCTCGTTGGGCGGTGAACCGCGCGAAGTGGCCGATATTTTGTCGAAGGTTCAGGAAGGCGATCTGAGCCAGAAGATCCGTACCTCACCGGAAGGCAGCGTGCTCTATTCAGTGCAACTGATGCAGAATCGGCTGGGTGAAGTGGTGACCAATATCGTGAACGCCTCACAGCAACTGGGCAAAGAAGCGGTTGTGTTGTCCCGGGAGTCCAGCGATGCACTGACGATGGCAGAGCAGCAGGGCGAGTCGACGAACGATGCTGCCAATCGCCTGGAAACCATGCGCCAAAGTGTGCTGCATACCGCTGAATTGCTCGAAGATACGGAAGAAAACTCGTCGAAGACGGTTGAGCAATCTGAATCCGGTCGTCGGTTGATTGCCGAGACGGCGATAGAAATTCGTAAGGTATCGGATGTGGTGCACGCGGCGGTTGATCAAATTCGTCAGCTGGAAGCCCGTACCGGCGAGATTGCCAACATAGCCGGTGTGATCAACGGTATTTCCGAGCAAACCAATTTGCTGGCGCTTAACGCGGCTATCGAGGCTGCTCGCGCTGGCGAATCCGGCCGTGGGTTCGCCGTGGTGGCCGATGAAGTGCGCACTCTGGCGCAGCGCACCGGCGATGCCACTGGCCAGATCGAATCGATGCTGGGACAGATTCGCAAGGAGACGCAGGCATCGGTGAATGCCATGGAATCAACCTTGCCGCAAATCGAGCATGGTTTGTCATTGAGTGAATCGTCCAATGAAGTGCTGACAACCATCGATAATCAGGCGAATGATTCGCTGAAAAAAGTTCGGCAGATCGTCGAAGTCATTCGCGTGCAGGTTGGCGACATCAACGAACTGGTCGCGTCGATGGAAGGCGTTACTGAGAGTTCTGGCAAATCGATCACCGCCCTGAAGGCGAATCAGAATGCGGTTAACACTCTGAACGGGCTCGCGGCTGACCTGGAAGGGGAGGTCGAGGTTTTTCAGGTGCCGGTGGACAACCGGTCAGTTAAAAAAGTGCGATAAGGTTCATGAGTAAAAAAGGCGGCTGTCCGTTAGGGCAGCCGCCTTTTTTGTGTTGTCACTCAGGAATCACGGACCGCAGGCACAACCTGCTGACTGACCAGGCGATGCAACTGGTCGCGATAACCACTGCGGCCTGAAGGTTCGTTTTCCTCAGAGGTGATGGCGATGGTCAGCTCCAGCTCGGGCAAAACGTAGATCATCTGACCACCGTACCCCCAGCCATAGTAGCCATCGACGCCGGAAAAGGTTTGTATAAACCAGCCATAGCCGTACCCGCCGCGATGAAATCGGGACCGGGTACGTCGTTCCCAGCTTTCGTCAATCCACTCTTGCGACAGCAGTTGCTCTCCGTCTTCCGTCTGGCCATTCCGGCGAAAGAGTTCACCCAGTGCCAGCAGCGATTCCGGTGTCATACCCACCTGGTTGCCACCCATGGGAATGCCCTGGGGGTCTTTCAGCCAACTATCGACGCGGATACCGGCCGGTGCCAGCCAACGGTTGGCCAGGCTGTGCGTGGACTCTCCGGCTTCACGCATCAGAATCGCCGATAGCAGGTGGGTACTGCCGGTTGAATATTGCATGTCGCCGCCAGGTTCTTCCTCGAACGGGCGTGACAGAGCATTTTTCACCCAGTTATCGCTGACCACCCAGGCGCCGTAATTCCGCCCAGAGGTGCGTTCCAGTCCAGCCTGCATCGACAATAAATGGCCAATGGTAATGTCGTTTAACCGCGGGTCGGGGTTCTCTGGAAGCTGGTCTTGCAGCAGGGGCGCGATGGGTTGATCAACGCCGTCTAGAATGCCCTTGTCGATGGCTATGCCGACCAACGTAGCGACCAGTGTCTTTGACGCTGACTTGATGTTGGTGGAGGCAGACAGGCTAGCCCCATTGTAAGCCTCGGCCCAGATGATCTCGCCCTGATGGGCGATATGGATGGTTTTCAGGGTAGCTAACGATCCGGTTGCCGATTGCAGACCGGATCTGAGTGCAGCGCTGTCGACCGCAAAAGCCGGTGCGGATGCCAGCAGTGTGATGGTCAGGGTTGTCAGAGTGCGAGCCGGAACAGGTACTCCGAACGACAGTAATTGCATGCAGCCTTCCTGTAAAACGTGATTCTTTGATACGCACACCACGCCGGCTTTGGTTCAGTTGCACCGGCGTATGCGTTGATCAGGTTAACTGGAATCGGCCCACCAGTGCGGTTTGGTTTCGGGCCAGTTCGCGCAGTTGCTGGCTGTTGCTGGCCGCCTGGCGGGCCGTTTCAGCCAGGGATTCCGCCATATCGGAAATATGTACCACGTTTTCGGTGACTTCACGGGCCACGGCACTTTGCTCTTCCGACGCCGTCGCGATGGAATGGCTCATGTCGTTAATGTCTGCCAGGCGTTTGACCATGGCCGCCAGTGAGTCGCCGGTCTGTTGAGACTGGCTGGCCGAGGCCTGCGCCAGTGACTGATTGCTCGACATAATGGCGACGGCCTGTTCGGATTGCTGCTGTAACCGGTCAATCATCACACGAATGTCGTTTGCCGACTGTTGTGACCGGGTCGCCAGCGTGCGGACCTCGTCGGCCACCACGGCGAAGCCCCGGCCCTGCTCGCCGGCCCGGGCGGCTTCAATCGCGGCATTCAGCGCCAGCAGGTTGGTTTGCTCGGCGATGGCCTGAATGACATCGAGTATGGTGGCCACCTGCTGGCTTTCATCCCGCAGGGTCTCAATCACCGTTTTGGCGTGCGCCTGGGAGTCGTTCAATTGCCGCGCCGAGTCAATGTTTTGCGTCATGCTGGCCATGTTCTGCTCGGCCGACTCCGTCACTTCAGACACTTCGGTGCGTGTGCGCTCCGCATTGGCGGCCACTTCCTGAATGGCGCTTTCCATTTCGGTGATGGCCGTGGCCACTGACTGGGTCTGCTCCTGCTGTTGCTCGACACTGGCACGCGTGGTTGCGCTGACTTCCGACGTACTGGCCGACAATTCAGCCACCTGCTCGGAAGACGTCCGGATGTCGCGAATGACATCGCTGAGCCGGTCGGCCAGGGTATTCACGTTGCGGGCAATCTGTCCTATTTCGTCACTGGAGGTGTGTTTGATGCGTTCGCCCAGATGGCCCTGTGCCAACTGGTCCAGCACGGCCAGGGTTTCGGCCATGGGCTTGCGAATTGAGCGGACGATGGAAAACCCGATGAGCACCGATATGACCAGCGCCATCACCAGCAAGCCCAGGGTGATGGCAATAGCCCGGGTGGCCATGGCATTGCCTTCCTGGGTGGCCCGCGCCGACACACTGCGCGTTGTGCCGACCAGGCTGTCCAGTGCGGTGAGGTTGGAATCCATGGTGTCGTTCAGTTCAAGCAGAACCAGGGTGCTTTGCTCGTTCAGTTCAACATAGCGCTTGTGGCTTTGAAACAACCCCGATTCGCCGGCAATGGCGGAGCGTAACAGATCGATATAGTCATTGGTGTCGGCGGCATAGCGGGCAAAATTCGATTCGATCGATTCCGCCTTGGCGTTCAGCTGTTCCAGAGTTGTGGTTAACTGGGACTCGATTTCGCCCATGCGTTCGGAAGAATTGATCGCCAGCGCCCGCTGCAGGTAGGCCTGAGCGCCCTCAGCCTGGGAAACGATGTAATCGATTTCCCATTGCAGACCCGAATCCCCCTGAGCAGTGGCCCGGGAACCAATGGCGTTCAGATCCCCGGTAAAGAATATCCATTCATCGTCAAATTGCTGGGCTTGCTCCAGAGCGTTCAGGCGGGCCTGCACCCGCTGATTCTGCAGCGCCAAATGGTTAGCGCCGGTTGCGAAGAGCGAGTCAGCCAGGGGTTGGCTGGCAGCCAGTTGATCACGAATGTCCGGATAGGCTTCGAGCCGTTGCATTAGGCTCTGAAACAGGCTGTCGTAACCGTTGCGCGCGCTACTGAACTGGCTTTCAAGCAGGGTTCTGCGCTCTGCATCGTCGGCATTGGCGTGCAGGATAACCGCCCGGTTCGCCTCCTGAAGGGTGTTACGCAGCCGGTTGGTATCGTCCAGCAAGGGGCCCAACTGACCTGACGTCAGCTCCAGTTGTCCGGCCAGACGGTTTTCAACGACCAGCGAGTAGAGCGTAATCATCGAAAACAAGATCAGCAGAGTGGTAAAACCGGCAATAACCCGGGCAATCAGGGACAGCTTCATAGTGTTGATCCAAAACCTGATAGGGCCGGCCGTGACCGGGCACCGTTGAACGTGTGAGAACTGTGATTATGCCGTTATTTGATCGATCGGTCAGTTATTGTTCTGTGACAATTTTGTTGACCTGGTATGGAAGGTATCGGCCAGGCCGCGCGAGGGTTTAGGGGTGATGGACATTGTGAGGATCGAATGTAGAGAGTGTTGATCACAAAATACGCCGGATCAATCCCCAATGGGGTGATCCGGCGCTGACCGGTCAGCCTTGCAGCTTGTTTTTCAGAATATCATTCACCTGGGCCGGATTGGCCTGGCCTTTGGAGGCTTTCATCACCTGGCCGACAAAAAAGCCAAACAGTTTGTCCTTGCCACTGCGGTAATCGGCCACCTGGGCGGGGTTGTTGGCGATCACCTCGTCGATCATCGCCTCGATGGCGCCAGAATCGCTGACCTGTTTCAGGCCCTGTGCCTCGATGATTTCGTCGGCCGACCCTTCACCCCGGAACATGGCTTCGAACACGGTTTTGGCGATCTTGTTGGAGACGGTGTTGTCCTGAATGCGTTGTATCAGCAAGCCGAGGTTCGCCGCTGAGACCGGGCTGTCGGCGATGTCCTGTTCATGGCGGTTCAACTGGCCGGCCAGCTCACCCATGCACCAGTTGGCGGCCAGCTTGGCGTCTTTGGTGACGTCGACCACGGCCTCGAAATAATCGGCCATGGCGCGGCTGGCGGCCAGTACCGTGGCATCGTAGTCGGAAAGGCCGTAATCGGCCTTGAACCGCTGAATTTTGGCATCCGGCAGTTCCGGCAGGTGGTCTTTTACGTCCTGAATGTAAGCGTCGTCAATCTCGACCGGCAGCAGGTCGGGTTCGGGGAAATAGCGATAATCGTTGGCGAACTCTTTCGAGCGCATGCTGCGGGTTTCGTTCTTGTCGGCATCGTACAGCCGGGTTTCCTGGGTAACCGTGCCGCCGTCTTCGATGACATCGATGTGGCGCTGAACCTCAACGTTGATCGCTTTTTCAACAAACTTGAAGGAGTTAATGTTCTTGATTTCGGTCCGGGTGCCGAATTCTGTCTGGCCTTTGGGCCGAACCGAGACGTTGGCGTCACAGCGCAGGCTGCCTTCGGCCATGTTGCCGTCGGAAATGCCGATGTAGGTGACGATGCTGTGAATCTTCTTCAGGTAGGCCACTGCCTCCTTGGCCGAACGCATGTCCGGTTCGGAGACGATCTCCAGCAATGGCGTGCCGGCCCGGTTCAGGTCGATGCCGGTCATGCCTTCGAAATCTTCATGCAGGGATTTACCGGCATCTTCTTCCAGGTGCGCCCGGGTCACGCCGATGGTGCGGGTGCTGCCGTCGTCGAGCACGATGTCGACTTCGCCCAGCCCGACGATGGGGTCATCCATCTGGGTGATCTGATAGCCTTTGGGCAGATCGGGGTAAAAATAGTTCTTGCGGTCGAACACCGAGCGCTTGCCAATGTGCGCATCGATTGCCAGGCCAAAGGCGACGGCCTTGCGCAGGGCGTTTTCGTTGAACACCGGCAGGGCGCCGGGCATGGCCAGATCGACCAGACTCGCCTGGGTGTTGGGCTCAGCGCCGTACTGGGTACTGGAGCCGGAGAATATCTTGGATCGGGTTGAAAGCTGAACGTGTATTTCCAGCCCGATTACGGTTTCCCATTCCATCTTTGGGTCCTCTGCTGGCAGCGGGCGCTGGGGCCTGCTGCTCACGTGCGATTAACGGATGCGTGCGTGTCGTTCAATTGGCTCAAAAACCAGTCTCAGAGTGCCGGTGCTTGCTGATGCCAGTCGGTTACCTGCTGGTACTGGTGGCCGATGTTCAGCAAATGACTCTCCTCGAAATAATTACCGATTAGCTGCAGGCCCACCGGTAGCCCACCAACCTGGCCACAGGGCAGGGCCAGGGCGGGCAGGCCAGCCAGGTTGGTCGACAGCGTATAAATATCTTCCAGGTACATGGCCACCGGGTCGTTGCTTTTCTCTCCCAGCGTCCAGGCCGGTGAGGGCGTGGTGGGGGCGAGAATGACATCGACGTCCTTAAAACCCGTCTGGAAATCGTCGCGTATCAGGCGGCGCAGTTGCTGGGCTTTCTTGTAGTAGGCATCGTAGTAGCCGGCCGACAATGCGTAGGTACCGACCAGAATCCGGCGCTGAACTTCCGCGCCAAAGCCTTCGGCGCGGCTGCGCTTATACAGATCTTCGAGATCCACCGGGTCTTTGCAGCGGTAACCGTAGCGGACGCCGTCGTAGCGTGACAGGTTGGTCGAGGCTTCAGCTGGGGCAATGATGTAATAGGCCGGAATCGACAGCTCGGTGCGAGGCAGTGAGATTTCCTTGACCGTTGCACCGAGTTTTTCCAACTCGCTGACCGCGGCCATCACGGCGGCCCGGATGCCGTCGTTCAGACCATCACCGAAATACTCTTTCGGTAAACCGATACGCAGGCCCGCCAGGGGTTCGTTCAGGCGCGCCTGATAATCGTCTACGGGCCGGTTCATGCTGGTAGAGTCTTTCGGGTCAAAGCCGGCAATGGCGTTCAGCATCAGCGCCGCATCTTCGGCCGTTTGCGTCATCGGGCCGCCGCAATCGAGCGATGAGCCGTAGGCGATCATGCCCCAGCGCGAAACCCTGCCATAGGTCGGCTTCAGGCCGGTAATGCCGGTGAATGCAGCTGGCTGGCGTATGGAGCCGCCGGTATCGGTACCGGTGGCCGCCGCCGCCAGACGCGCTGCCACAGCCGTTGCCGAGCCGCCCGAGGAGCCTCCGGGCACGGTGTCCCGGTTCCAGGGGTTGCGGGTCGGGCCGTAGTGGCTGGATTCGGTGGAAGACCCCATCGCAAATTCATCGAGGTTGGTTTTACCAAGCATGACCGCACCAGCATCGGCGAGGCGAGCGGTTACCGTCGACTCATAGGGCGCGATAAAGTTGTCGAGCATGCGTGAACCACAGCTGGTGCGCACGCCCTGGGTGCAAAAAATGTCTTTGTGAGCGATCGGCAGCCCCGTCAGCGAACTGGCATTGCCGGCGGCGCGGTGCTCATCGGCCGTGGCCGCCTGAGCCAGGGCTATGTCGTCGGTGACGCTAATATAGGCGTTGAGGTCGGCATTGTGCTGCCGGATGCGCTCCAGGTAGGCCTGTGTCAGCTCCACGCTGCTGAAATCGCCCCGGGCCAGACCGGCGGCGAGCTGGGTCAGTGTTTTATCTAACATGTCGGGTCTGGCTCACTCTATGACTTTGGGGACAAGGTACAGGCCATCGGCCGCGCTCGGCGCAATTGCCTGGTAGGCATCGCGCTGATTGTGCTCGGTGACGTCGTCGGGGCGCAGCCGCGCGGTGGCATCCAAGGGGTTCGACAGCGGCTCGACACCCTCGGTATCGATCTTTTGCAACTGGTCGGCAAGATCGAGAATGCTCGACAGACTGGCCACGGTGGCGGCCATAGCGTCCTCCGTGACTTGCAAGCGAGCCAGTTGGGCAACATTTTCCACCTGGGAGCGGTCTAGGCTCATGGTTGTGGATCTCCTGGGGCTAAATTAGGGGCCAAACCACGCTGGTCAATGCGGTTGAAGCAGGCTTTACACATGGCTTCTTGCGGCATTGGGTGGGTGGATGACAAATCTGGTGCATTATCACGGGCCGAGCCTGGCGCTTGCCTTCCCAACCTGAATTGATGACGGACGTGATTCAAACCTGTGAATCTGCACCGGTGTTCAATTCACATTAGGATGTATTAACGCTTTAACTCTACCCAATAAATCATTGATGAGGCATAAGTTATCATATTTACAGCTTGCCCAAAATCCCTGCCATTGATACATTGCCGGGCTGTGTCATGGCTTTAATAGTGTGGATTTATTGGGTTGTCATCAGGAAATCCTGTAGCCGGTTTCCCATACCCTCTTGTACCGCACCCATCAGAATTGGAATCATCAAAAAATGTTTAAAAAGATTCGGGGACTTTTTTCAAGCGACTTGTCGATTGACCTGGGTACGGCAAATACGCTGATTTATGTGCGCGATCGCGACATCGTCTTGAATGAACCGTCGGTTGTGGCTGTGCGCCTGACCGGGAACCAGAAAACCGTTGCCGCCGTGGGCGAAGAAGCCAAACGCATGCTCGGCCGCACACCGGGCAGCATTCAGGCGATCCGGCCACTGAAAGACGGCGTGATTGCCGACTTTCACGTCACTGAAAAAATGCTGCAGCATTTTATTGCCAAAGTACACGAAAACAGCTGGTTTGCGCCGAGCCCCCGAGTGTTGATTTGTGTGCCGTGCAAATCCACTCAGGTAGAACGAAAAGCCATTCGCGAGTCGGCCTTTGGTGCCGGTGCCCGTGAAGTGTTTCTGGTTGAAGAACCCATGGCGGCGGCGATTGGTGCTGGCCTGCCGGTCGAGGAAGCCCGTGGCTCTATGGTGGTGGACATCGGCGGTGGCACCACGGAAATTGCCGTTATTTCCTTGAACGGTGTGGTCTATGCCGAATCCGTCCGCGTCGGTGGCGATCGTTTCGATGAAGCCATCGTGGCCTATATTCGTCGCAACTACGGTTCGCTGATCGGTGAAGCGACGGCCGAACGCATTAAAATTGAAATTGGCTGTGCCTACCCGGGAACCGAGATTCGCGAGATCGATGTGCGAGGCCGTAACCTGGCCGAAGGCATTCCGCGCAGCTTTACCCTGAATTCCAATGAAGTGCTTGAGGCCTTGCAGGAAAGTCTCTCGGCGATCGTTCAGGCCGTGAAAAGCGCGCTGGAGCAAACACCGCCCGAACTGGCTTCCGACATCGCCGAGCGCGGCCTTGTGCTGACCGGTGGTGGAGCCCTGTTGCGGGATATCGACAAGCTGTTGAGCGAAGAAACCGGCTTGCCGGTGCTGGTGGCTGACGATCCGCTGACCTGTGTGGCCCGCGGTGGCGGCCGTGCACTGGAAATGATGGATGAACGTGTGTTCGACTTTTTCAGTGAATAATGGTCGCCAGCAGCCAGTGCCGGTCTGAAGCCGGCCTGACTGCATTGTTCTTGCGACCCGCATTTCATAGGAGAGTCTGTCATCAAAGCGCTGTTTTCTGCCGGCCCACAGCACGGTTATCGTCTATTGGTAGCTGTGGTGGTCTCTGTCGCGCTGATGGCTCTGGATGCCCGCTACACCCAGGTCGATTATTTGCGACAGACCCTGTCTTATCTGGTATCTCCCGTACAATCCCTGATCAGCCTGCCCACCGATATGGTGGAGTGGTCGAGTCGCACCTTCGCCGAGCGCGATGAGCTGATCGAAGATAACCGTTCGCTGAACAATCAGGTGCTCGTGCTCCGGCAGCAGGCGCAAAGGCTGGCCGTGCTTGAAGCAGAAAACGAACGCTTGCGTCGTTTGCTGGATGCCACGCCCCGTTTCGAGGCCGACTATCTGACCGCCGAAATGCTCAGTGTCGACCCGGATCCTTTCACTCATCAGGTTATTATCAATCGCGGCGCCCAGGATGGTGCCTATGTTGGCCAGGCCGTCCTCGACGCCACCGGGTTGTTTGGCCAGGTGATTCAGGTCAACTCACTCACTTCCCGGGTTTTGATGGTGGCGGACGCCAACCACGCGGTTCCGGTGCAAATTAACCGCAACGGCATGCGCAGCATTGTGGTGGGTACCGGTGATCTGAACGTGCTGGAAATGGAGTTTGTACCCAGCACGGCCGATGTAAAGATAGGCGACCTGCTGATCACCTCCGGTCTGGCCGGGCGATTCCCGGAAGGCTATCCGGTCGCTGAAGTTCAGGCCATTGAATACGATACCGGCGAACCCTTTGCGACCATTCGGGCCAAACCGCTGGCTGAACTGTCACGCAGTCGAAATTTACTGCTTATCTTCAAGCGGGAGCCGGAATGAAAACCAAACCCGCCAAGGGCTTGTGGGTTATCGCCCTCAGTTTCTTTATTGCGTATTTGCTGGCCGCGGTGCCGCTGCCACAGATGATTGCGCTGGCCAGACCCGACTGGGTTGGTCTGTTTCTTATTTTCTGGGTCCTGGTGTTGCCCGACCGGGTTGGCATTACCGTTGGTTTTTGCGTGGGCTTATTGCAAGACGTGGTGCTGGGAACCTATCTTGGGGTGTTTGCCCTGTCATACAGCGGGCTTGTGTATCTGGTGTTGCTGTTGCATCAGCGGCTGCGCATGTACCCGATCTTGCAGCAGGCACTGGTCGTGTTTCTGATCATTGCGGTCAGTCAGTTGCTGGTGCAATGGTGTCGTGACTTTCTGGGGTCGGGCATCACCGGCGAGATGCATTTGCTGCCGTCGCTGGTCAGTGCCTTGTTGTGGCCCTGGGTATACGTCATTTTGCGGGCGTTGCAATTGCGGTTCCGGGTTCAGTAGGCGTTGATGCTTACGTTGTGTGCCGTCGCTGCACTCTTTGACCGGCCCGCCGATTATTGACCTCGTTTTTATTGGAAGGAGTCTTCATGTCCCTGTACCTGGCTTCACAGTCTCCCCGCCGGCGTGAATTACTGAGCGGCCTGGGGGTTGAGTTTTCCATTTTGCCCATCGACATTGATGAGCGCATGCAGTCGCTGGAAAGTGCAGCCGATTACGTCAGCCGTCTGGCCCGCGAAAAGGCGGCCGCCGGCTTGGCGGTGGTTGCAGGCCGGGGCGAGTCCGGTGCACTGGTGCTGGGTTCCGATACGGCCGTTGTGGTCGACCGGGACATTCTCGGCAAACCCCGCGACCGGGACGACTTTCTCGATATGATGGAACGGCTGTCCGGTCGGGCGCACGATGTGATGACCGCCGTCGCGCTGGCCAGCCACGATCGGGTGGAGGTTGAGGTGGTGACCTCCCGGGTTGTCTTCGCGGAGCTGATGCCGGAACAGGCCCGTGCCTACTGGGATACGCAGGAACCCTGTGATAAAGCCGGAGGTTATGCGGTACAGGGGTTGGCCTCGGTGTTTATCAAACGGATTGAAGGCAGCTATTCTGCTATTGTAGGTCTACCACTGCGCGAAACGGCCCAGTTACTGACCCGGCGTGGTGTTACGGTCTGGGATGGAGCCCTGGTGTCAATCTAATTGGGTGATGGTTACAGTAGAGCGGCCAGACAGTGTGAGCCTGGGGTATTAGCAGTGCGCCAGCGCTTGAATCGACAGGTACGAACAGGCTCAGTTATGAATTCAGAAATATTGGTAAACGTAACTCCGATGGAGACCCGGGTTGCTGTTGTTGAAAACGGCGCCGTCCAGGAGATATTCATCGAGCGGGAGCAAACGCGCGGCATCGTCGGCAACATTTACCGGGGCAAGGTGGTTCGGGTCTTGCCTGGCATGCAGGCGGCCTTTGTTGATATTGGTCTGGAGCGGGCTGCGTTTATTCATGCCTCGGATTTTGATCAGCCCAAACGGGAAGGCGAAACGCAAAAGTCCATCCAGGCTCTGGTGCGTGAGGGCGAGTCGATCACGGTGCAGGTCATCAAAGACCCCATCGGCACCAAAGGCGCTCGACTGACGACCCATTTATCGATCCCCTCGCGCTACCTGGTATACATGCCGGACTCCAACCACATTGGCGTTTCCCAGCGCATTGACGGAGAAGAGGAGCGTGAACGCCTGCGTGCTCTGGTGGTTAAGGTTAAGGCCGATGAAGGCATCGAAAAGGGGGGCTACATCCTCCGTACGGCTGCGGAAGGCATCGGCGAGGCTGAAATCCAGTCGGATCTGAACTATTTGAAGCGCGTGTTCCGGGTGCTGGGCGAGCGCATTGTAGAGACCCCGGGGCCGGCCACCATTTACGAAGACCTGCCGCTGTATCTGCGCGTAGCCCGGGATCTGGTGCGTGCCGACGTCGAAAAAATTCGCATTGATTCGAAAGAGACTTACACCAAGGTGATCGACTTCGTGCGCAAGTACACGCCCGAAGTGGAGCCGGTGTTTGAGTATTACCCGGGTGAACGGCCGATTTTCGATTTGTTTGCGGTTGAAGATGAGATTCGCCGGGCGCTGGGGCGCAAGGTCGAACTGAAGTCGGGCGGTTACCTGATCATTGACCAGACCGAAGCGATGACCACGGTTGACGTCAACACGGGCGCCTTTGTCGGTCATCGCAATCTGGAAGAGACGATCTTCAAGACCAACCTGGAAGCCGTGACCACCATTGTGCGCCAGCTGCGCCTGCGTAACCTGGGCGGTATTATCATTATCGATTTTATCGACATGGACGACCCCGAGCATCAGCGCCAGGTGTTGCGCATGCTGGAGAAGTACCTGGAAAAAGACCATGCGAAAAGCAAGCTGACCGGCGTTTCCGATCTCGGGCTGGTGGAGATGACGCGCAAACGAACCCGCGAAAGCCTGGAGCACATGATGACGGAGACCTGCACGGTTTGTAACGGTCGCGGTCGTGTTAAAACGCCCCAGACCGTATGTTATGAAGTGTTTCGCGAAATACTGCGCGAAGAACGTGCCTACAACAACGACCAGTATCTGGTGCTGGCTTCGCAGGAAGTCGTCGACCGGCTGCTGGATGAAGAATCCTCTAATCTGGCCGACCTTGAAGAGTTTATCGGCAAACCGATTCGGTTTCAGGTTGAACCCATGTACAGCCAGGAACAGTTTGATGTCATTTTGCAGTAGGCAGACGCGCGGTCTGATTCCATTCACAGGCATTGCCAGCACCGGCGGCACCGCTGCCTTTACGCTGAAACTCTGACACATGGCCCGTTACCGCATTCTAAAAGCCCTGGGCACGGTGTTGCTCAAGATTGGCGCGTTCTGGATACTGCTGGTGGCCGCCTATCTCGCGCTCGGCCGACAGTTCTTCCCTCACGTCGAACGCTATAACGCCGAACTGGCGTTGTTGCTCAGCGACCGTCTCAATGCCTCGGTTTCTATTGGCAGTCTCACCGGAGAATGGCGCCAGTTTAACCCCATCCTGATTGCCGAAGATGTGCAAATCAGCTCGACTCTCAGTGTCGACCGAATGCTGCTGGAACCGGCGCTGCTGCAGTCGCTGATAACGCTGTCGCCGGTATTTAAGCGGTTTGAACTTACCGGATTTGAAGCCAACCTGGAGCAAACTGATGAGGGCTGGAGTTTTGCCGGCGTAAACGCCGGCTCCAGCGCAGCCAACGCACCGGATATGTCGCTGGAGCGGGTCATCGCTCTGATCCGCCAGCAACGTGATGTGCGCTTTACCGACATGGCATTGCACATTGAGCCGTTGCTGTTGCCGGGGATGACGGTTGCTATGGAATCGGCGCAACTGACCGGGTCGGGTGATGACAACTGGATGCGGGCTGAAGCCAGCGTCAATTACGATGGCCTTTCCGTGCCCATTGAATTGCAACTGGAAAGCAGTCGGCGTGACGATCAATACGAAGTGGACCTGTATGCCCGGCACGGGGCTTTTGATATGGCACCCTGGCTGCAAGAGTGGCTGCCGGATGTGCGTCAGGCCGCTGTAGCGGGCGAGTATTGGGTGAGCCTGACCCGCGATCAGTGGCAGTCTATCCAGGCCCGCCTGCAGAGCCCGGCGACCCGTCTCAGCGGCAGCCGAAGTGCAATGGCGCTTCGTAATCTGGATATGGAGCTGTTTGCCGAGCGAAGCAGCGGAGGGGCGGATGTCTGGTTACACCATTTTTCCCATGAACTGGAGCGATCCGCCGCTGCTGAACCCGAGGTTCAGGGTGAGTTTGTGGCCCGGGCCAGCCTGCGCCAGTTGCAGTGGCAGATACAGTGGGATCAATTGCCCCTCGCGCCAATCAGCGCCTTTTTGGCCGTCAATGATGGCAGTGGTTACTGGGAGCAGGCCTTTCCACAAGCCAGTATTGACCAGGGCAAGCTGTCTTACCGCATCGGACAGCACGATTCATTGCGAGTGACGGCCAGTGTCAGCGATGTGCGGATGCAACCTTACTCGGGCATCCCGGGCTTGAGTGGTGTCAGTGGTCAGCTGCGGGCAGAAGGTTCAAGGGCGCGGTTGAATTTCGACAACACCGGCGTCGATTTCCGGTTGCCGGCCATCTATGACCAGCCGTTCTTGTTCGAGCGCATTGAGGGCGCTCTGGATGTGCGCTGGTCGGCCAGTGCCGGTGTGCAACTGGAAGGGCAGCATCGGGCGACCATTGCTCCCGATGCAACGCAACAGGCCCAGGGTGAGTCGGCACAGCCGCTAACCGGTCACTGGCGGGTGGATCTGGTCAATGGTGGCGACCTGGCTTCCGGTCAGCGCGAAATCGGGTTTCGGCTTGCGGTGGCGACAGACGCAACCAATGCCAGCTGGGCCAAGCGGCTGACGCCGGATAATCGTTTGCCCGATCCGATCAAACCCTGGATTGTCGAAAACATACAGTCGGGCCGGTTTTCGGATTTGGATTTCTCCTTTGTCTCTGGCTTTCGCAAAGGTCAGATGACCGACAGTGGGCTCGCCCTGGTGACCGATTTCGATGATGCCGTGGTGCGCTTCAATGACGCCTGGCCGGCGATTGCCGGTGGCTCAGGTCAAGTCCGGTTATCACTCGATGATCTGCGTGTTGAAGCGCAACGCGGCAATCTGGCCGGGATAACGCTCAATAGCGGTCAATTGCGGTTGCCATTTGCCGAGCGGCAACTGCTAATCGACCTCGATGTAAGTTCAGGCGCGGGCGACGCCCTGGCGTTATTCAAGCAGGACGGGCCGCTTGAGTTTCTGGCGGCCGATGTTGTCAGTGACTGGACGATGACCGGTGACACCCAAGCAGATCTGGAGCTCAGAGTGCCGTTGAGCGACGAGCCACTTGACATTGCGCTGACCAGTCAGCTCAGCAATGGCACGCTTGAATTGACCGAACTGGGTCTGAATCTATCGGCGCTCAGTGGTGATATCGGCTACAACAGCCGGCGAGGGCTCTACTCGAACCGCCTGGACGGTGAACTTTTCGGCGCCCGGCATCAGGCACAACTGACGTCCGACCTGACCGGAGCGAATGCCCGGGTCAGTCTCGCGGTTTCTGGTGAAACGCCGCTGGATGCCTGGGGCCGATGGCTCGAAGACCCCTGGCTGGCAGACCAGCCGTATCGCATTGCCACCGATGCACAGCTGGACTTTTTGCCTGGCCAGACCCGTATTGCCCTGGCGTCGGATCTCATCAACCTGCCGTTGTCGCTTCCGGCGGCTCTGGGTAAAACAGCAGAAGCGAGCCGACCGCTCGCGCTGGACCTGGTGTTTACCGATGGCGAGGGGCTGGGCATCTCCGGTCATTACAACGAGGTGGTGCAATGGGCTTTCGATTTCTCACCTGATAATCAGCTTGAGGCTGGAACCGTGGCCCTGAACACGCCGCTGGAGCGGCGGATTCAACGCGGGATTTATGTCGATGCACTTCTGCCCGAGGCGGACATCGATCAATGGCGCGATGCCTTGCAAGCCGTGAGTGACGTCTACCGGGAAGCCGGGTCCCCCCTGGTTGAACTCGGGGCCGAAGCGAGTACACAACCGATTCGCGAAGTGAATTTGCGCGGTGCACTGTGGCGCGGACAGGGTTTGAACTGGACTCAACCCCGCATTCAGATACTCAGCAGTGATGAAGGCTGGCTGGCAACTCTGGAAGCCAGGGAGCTCAGCGGGCGTGTGTTGATCCCCTTTAACGGCGATCCGCATTTCGCCGATTTTGATTTTGTGAACATCAACCGGACGCCACAAGCTGCCGACGCTGCAACAGCGGCGGCTGATGAGGCACCCGCGCCAGACCCGATGGCTATGCTGCGGCCGGATGAGCTGCCGGATGCGAATTTACAGATCGCCCGGCTGTCGATCGACGGTCGCGATATGGGCAGTTGGCGGGCAGAGATTCGTCGCGATGGTGACAGCGCCGTTCTGCGCAATCTAAGAGTCGAAATGCCCGAGGCTCGGCTGGATGGCGAACTGACCTGGCGCTACCTCAATAGCGAACACCGCACGGCGTTTAAGGGGCAGGTCAGGGTCGGGAACATCCTCAGCGTATTGCAAAGCTGGGATTACGCCCCGGTGCTCGAAAGCCGCTCCGGACAGTTTGATCTGGATTTTGAGTGGCCGGGCACGCCCGCCTATTTCGACTATGAACGCTTGCGCGGTCGAATCGAACTGCGCCTGACCAATGGCTCGATTCTGGAGCTGGATGAATACGAAGGCGTGAAACTGGTGGGTCTGCTCAACTTCACCCGGGTGCTGCGCCGTCTTGCCCTGGACTTTTCCGATTTGATTCGCGACGGCATCAGCTACGATGTGATCGAAGGCGAATTGTTGTTTGACCGGGGCTTTGCCCGGGTAGGCGACCGGTTGCTGATCGACGGACCTTCGACCAAGTTCCGTTTCAGTGGCGATGCCGATCTGGTGCGGGATGTGCTCGATGTTGATATGGTGATGACAGTCCCGCTGTCGAGCACCTTCCCGCTGGTCGCCCTGTTGGCCGGGGTGACGCCTCAGGCTGCGGCCGCTATTTATGTGACCGAACGGGTGTTTAACAACGAACTGGAACGCCTGAGTTCGGCCCGCATGCACGTGACCGGCTCGCTTGAGGCACCCGAACTGCGCTTTTATCGTGTGTTCGATAACAACAGCGGCAGTTCTTTGAACCCCAGCGTAGGCGACCGTTTGGGCAATGTGGTGCCCACGAACCCGGGCAGCCCCGGGTCACCCTGAAGGCCGAGTGTGGGCGTGGACCCAACAGGAGAGCGACGCATGAAATGGTATCTGGCCCAGATGATCAGTTCACGGTATCTGCAGGAAAACCTCGATTCGGTTGACCGGCATTTGGCGGCTGCCGCCGAGACCGGTGCCGATGCGGTGCAACTGCCTGAAATGTTTGCGGTGTTCGGCGGCGGTGTCGCCACGGAACTGGCTGCCAGCGAGCGTGAGTTCACCGGACCGGTTGGACAGCACCTGCGCGACGCTGCCTGCCGCTACAAACTCTGGATTGTGGCCGGAACATTGCCGGTCTACGCCCCGAACGAGGCGAAACCCCGGGCACGAATGCATGTGATCGATGACCAGGGCGAGGTGCGGGCCCATTACGATAAAATCCACCTCTTTGATGCCGCCGTGAGTGACGCCCAGGGCCGCTATCGTGAATCCGACCACTACCAGCCCGGAGGTGAAGTCGTCACTCTGGAGACCCCCTGGGGCCACTGGGGGCTGAGTGTGTGTTACGACTTGCGTTTCCCCGAGCTATACCGGCTGCAACGCAACCGGGGTGTAGATACGTTTGTGGTGCCTTCGGCCTTCACCTGGTCCACCGGGCAGGCTCACTGGGAAGTGCTGTGCCGTGCCCGGGCCATCGAAAATGCGTGTTATCTGGTCGCCGCCAATCAGGGTGGAAAACACGATGAAAAACGCCATACGTGGGGCCACAGCCTGATGGTTGACCCCTGGGGTGAGGTTGACAGCGTCGGGGAAGGCGAGCAAGGGGTTACCCAGACGACTGACCTTGGGCGGGTTGAGTCCGTGCGGCTGAAGATGCCGACGCAGGAACATCGCAGACTTTAGCGCCGTTCTCTATACCTGCCAGGAAAACAACCGGGGCTCAGCGATGGCGCTTTCCGGACTCAGTTGTGCTTCGCTGACCTGTATTTGGCCGTTGCGATGCAGAGCGATCCAGGTGCGACACCGGCTGGCATAGTGATCCGAGGTGATGGTCTGGGCAGACAGGATGCGTTCCCAGCCTCTGGGCACACCGGTATCCGGCAATTGTTCATCGGGTTGGGGGTGCGGGTCTGCCAGTATGGGCAAGTTGGCCAGCTCTGCCGGTTGCCAGGGCATCATCTCAAGTCGGTCATGGTGTGCAGCCATCTGTGTACGGGCCAGCTCGACCTTGGGCCAGGGCGTGTTCAGGGCATCGTTGCTGAGCCCGTGAATGCCGGGCGCCAGCCATTGACCATTCGGGTGGTCGGAACTGAACCAGAACAGGCCGGTTGCATCAAACAACACCAGGTTGAAGCCGGCGTATTGATCGATGTCGGGGAGCAGTGACTGGTGAAAGGTGCTGATGTCGTGCGATTGTCGCAAAAACGCCAGCGGCAGTTCGCCCCGGCTGCGCTGGCCTGTCTTACCCAGATACCCCGGGCGAATGTTGGTCAGCATGGCGATTCGGCCTTTGGCGTCTACCGCCAGCCAGGTGCCTCCGGCTTTAAGGTCCCGACCGGCCAGCACGGGTGCATCGTGCGGCACGGACGGCTCCCACCAGTGCATGGCTTCGGCTGGCCGGTCCAGAAATTCATCGCGGTTGGCGGTCAGTAGCAGGGGCCAGTCGTGCCCGGGTCGGTAATTGACTACGCAAAGACACATTATTCGTTCATCGCCATGCTGTGCAGCGCCACCCGGTTGCCTTCGCTGTCACGAATGACGGCTCGGAAACCAAAGGGCGCCAGCGAATGGATGGGTTGTTCAATGGTACCGCCCCGGGGTTCAACCTGCGCCATTGCCAGCTTCAATCGCCCATGGCAGTTAAGGTAGGGCAGTGGGCCCAGCCCGCCGGGCGCTGACGATTGCAGTATGAGCGCTATGGCAACCTCACCCCGGCTGTGCCGGAAAACCGCCATATCGGTCTGGGGACGCTGGTCGTCGAGCGTCCAGTCGAGCACTGGCTGATAAAAGGCGATGGCCCGGTCGAGATCCACAACGGGAATGTCCAGCCAGATGAGAGGATTTGAGCGAATCAGTGGGGGCATGAGGGGTGAACCAGATCAGTTTCGGATTACAGAGCGTTAAACAGAACGGCAGCGCCCGATCGGTAAACGAGACAAGCGGGATTACAGCCAGGAGGCCAGGGTCTGTTGGATCTGGTCGATCCAGGTCAGCGGGTGTTGACCGCCTGCGTCGGCACTGACCGGGTTTCTCATGAAATAACCGGGTGTCACCTCGGGCTGCCCGAGCGCCATATACAGGGCCGTAATGGCAAGTGTAACCGCGGTAAGTGTAAACAGTGTTGAACCTTTCATCCCTGTACCTGACCTGTTTGAGTAAGTGCTGAGTCTGTCAACAACCCAGCCAGTCTAGCACCAAGATCCTATGCCCGAAAGTGACGGGGAAAGGGGTGGCCCGCAAATGCGGTCAGGCCACCGGAAGGATGGTCGATGTCAGGAGTCCTTGCGCATATCGGTTGATTCGAAAATTTTGTCGGCGCTGGCGGCTACAAAACCCTGGTAGAGGTTGCCTTCTTCGTCATGGTAACGCTTGGCAAACTCGTAGTAGCAGGTGGTCACGTCGTGTTGCTTGCCATCGGCGAAAGTAAAGGGCTGTACGCTGGCCTTGGTAGATCCCTGTTCGAGCAACACCGCTGGTGACCCCTTCACCCGTCCACCGGCTTCATTGATGCTGAACCCTAACTCTTCAATCATCTGGTTCATCTGTTCAATGTCGTTAATGCCATTGAGGGCGTTCACATTGATGGTGAAGTGGTTGCAGCGCAGGCCAATCACGCTAAGCCAGGCGGCGTATTCGGATTCACTGGCCAGTTGCTCGTAGTCTTCATAAGACGGTGTCTGCCACAACGGCCCGCGCCAGAAGATGGAGGCATCGGCCACGTCATCCGGATTGATCTGATCGACGAGGCGTCGAACGAGAGTTTGGGCGGAGTCGGTCAGTTCCTCAACGCGCAGCTCACTGAGAAAAATGCGCGGCATGTCGGGGCTCGGCGGAATATAGCCGAACGCATCCAGCTTCTTAGAGGGAAAGTGGTAGGGTTCATACCGGCTGTAGCCCATGTCGAGAATGAAGGGCTCAAGGTGTTTCAGCTGGATGGGGCCAATATTGAAGGTGCGAAAGGCAACGTGGTCATTCTGAACCACTTCACCCCGGGCAGTGAGGGCATTGGCAATGGCCTCTGCCTGGGGGGTCATGTTGATGTAGTCCTGCCACAGGTTGTCAAAAAACGCGTCGATCTTCATCTAAGTCTCCAGCGAGTATAGGGGTTGGCCTGGTGGTTAAACCAGACGATGCAGGCAGTCTACTGAGCTGCGCTCACAGCGGTTATCAGCAGCACGCCGTCACTTTGTGAATGCGCGACCTTTACGGTTGTCTGGCTGAGCAGCCGCTTCTGGACTAGGCTTTTGCTATGGCAAGTTATTTGTCGTCCGGGTTGGACGTTTGCCAGCGATCGGAGGGTTTCAATTGACGCGTTGTGTGAAGCTTGGCCAATCCACTCTGTCCGATCCCGAGGCGGCCGTTCGGGACTTGCATCAGCAAATCAGTCAGCCTGACGCCAGTCTGGTGATCTTTTTTTGCTCGAGTCGCTACGACCTGGCTATTCTGGCCAATACGCTTAATCAGCTGTTTGTTGACACCCCTGTCGTTGGCTGTACCACTGCCGGAGAAATAGGACCAGCGGGGTATTGTGATCACAGTATCAGTGGGGCCAGCTTCCCGGCCGATCACTTTGTGGCTTCCGTGGCACGGCTCGACAGTCTGAAGTCAGCGGAAGTCGGCCGTTTGCAAACCTTTGCTCATAGTCTGGTGCTGCGCCATGAGCACAGCAAGGGCGAATTACCCAATACGTTTGCCATGCTACTGATCGATGGCGTTTCCCAGCGCGAAGACGCTGTAACCCGAACGCTGTTTAATAGCTTACCCACCATTCCCATTGTGGGAGGGTCGACAGGCGATGACCTGGTGTTCAAGGATACCTGGGTGTTTCATCAGGGTCTGTTTCACACCAATAGTGCTCTGATGTTGCTGATGTCGACCCGTTGTTCCATTGCGCCGGTGAAGTCCCAGCACTTTGTTGCGACCGATCAGCGTCTGGTGATCACGGCTGCAGATCCGGAGCGGCGCCTGGTGACTGAAATCAACGGATTGCCCGCTGCCGCCGAATACGCTCGCCTGACCGGTGTTGATGTTGATGATTTGAACCTGATGCGGTTTGCAGCCTCACCGGTGGTGGTGATGATCGAAGGCAAGGAATACGTGCGGTCAATTCGACAGGCTAACCCGGATGGCAGCCTGAGCTTTTACTGCGCCATTGAAGCCGGCCTGGTGTTCCGGGTTGCCCGGGGTGTGGATCTGATTGAAAACCTGCGACTATCTCTGGAGTCTGTGCGGCAAACTCTGGGCTCGCCGCAAGTGATGCTGGCGTTTGATTGTGTGCTGCGCAAGCTCGAGATGGGGCAAAATGACGATACTGCCCGGGCGAGTGCGCTGACGCAGGCCTGTAATACCCTTGGCTTTAATTCCTATGGAGAGCAGTTCGGCGGTGTGCACGTAAACCAGACCTTTACCGGTCTGGCGATCGGGTATCCGGAGGGGGGGCAGTCATGACGTCCAGGTCGCCTGCAGGGCATGCGGCAGAGGCCGGTGCGCCCGGGTCAGAAGCCGAGATTCGCCGGCTCAATAAAATCATCGACGCCCTGATGGACCGATCCGAACGCAGCATGTCGCAACAGGGGTCTGACTTCGGGCTGTTTCAGACGGCGCTGACACTTGAAGCGACGGTGCAGCAGCGCACTCAGGAACTGGCGCGAGCGCTGGAATACAACGAGCACATCACCGAGAACCTCTACCGGCTGACGCGGGATCTGAAAGAGGAAATTAACCAGCGCAAGCGGGCTGAAGCTTTGCGCACCGGTCAGTATGACATTCTGGAACTGATTGCTGCCCACGCGCCTCTGGAATCCATCTTGCGTCAATTGGCGCATTGGGTTGAAGCTCAGGGGCATGTTGGGCTGGCATCGATCCTGTTGCTAGACGACAGCGGCAAAACCATAGGTCAGAGTATCGCCCCGAGTTTGCCGGAAGACTACTGCCGTGCGCTGATTGGTGTCGATATTGGGCCCAGGGCGGGTTCCTGCGGTACCGCCATGTATTTAAACCAGACCATTGAAGTCTCTGACATCGCGACCGACCCGCTCTGGGATGACTATCGTGAGCTGGCACTTGGCGTCGGGCTGAAGGCGTGCTGGTCCACTCCCATCACTACCCAGTCAAACCAGGTGTTGGGGTCGTTCGCTATTTATTATCGGGATGTGCGAGGCCCCAGTGAAGAGCAGCGGGTGCTCATCGCGTCAGCCGTTCACCTGGCAGGCATTGCGATTGATCGGGCCCGGGCCGAGGCCCGGATTCAATACATGGCGCATCACGATGAGCTGACTGGTTTGCCCAACCGGTCGCTGTTGCAGGATCGAATTGACGGGGCCATCGAATCGGCGAGGCGCCGGCAGTCGCGCACTGCGGTCTTGATGATTGACCTCGACCGGTTCAAACACGTGAACGACTCCCTGGGTCACCAAACCGGCGACGTGTTGCTCAAAGAGGTAGCCGGACGGCTTCAACGCTGTGTTCGCAGCAGCGATACCATAGCCCGCCTGGGCGGCGACGAATTTGTCATCAGTCTGCCGGACATCGGTTTTGACACAACCGCCTCAACGGTGGCGGCCAAGGTTATGCATGAGCTGGAAGCACCGTTTTTTGTCAGGAATCAACCGCTCAAGCTGGGCGCCAGCATCGGCATCAGCCTCTACCCGGAAGACGGTGACAGCGCACACGATTTGTTGCGTACCGCCGACACCGCCATGTACTCGGCGAAAAAGAGCGGGCGGGGTCAGTATTGTTATTTTACCCATGAACTGAACCAGGCAGCCCATGAACACCTGGTGTTGTTATCGCAGTTGCAGCATGCCATCCGCAATGATGAATTCGAGTTGTATTATCAGCCTTTGTATCGCCTTTCGGACAACCGCCTGACCGGTGCCGAAGCCTTGCTGCGCTGGAACCATCCCGACCGTGGCGTGCTGGCGCCTGGCGAGTTCATGTACCTGCTCGAAGAACATGGGCTGATGGTCGAAGTGGGCCACTGGGTGTTGCAAACGGCTTGCGCTGAAGCTGCGAACTGGCATCTTCAGGGCTTGCCGTGTCGGGTTTCGGTGAATCTGGCGGCAGACCAGTTCTACCGGGGCAATGTGCTGCAATCGGTGAAAACCGCTCTGGCCACCTCGGGCCTTGCAGCCGATCAGTTGTTGCTGGAGTTTACCGAGACGGTCTTGCTGCATCATTCCGACAGCATTATTGCCATCATGCATCAGCTCAAACGGCTGGGCGTCCAGTTGTCACTGGACGATTTTGGAACCGGCTATTCATCCTTGTCCTACCTGCACCGTTTTCCGGTCGATCAGTTGAAAATTGACCGGTCCTTCATCAGCGCCATTGATGATTACTCCAGTGCGATGGACATCGTGACCAGCATCATTCAACTGGCGTCCAGCCTGGGAATTCAGAGTGTTGCCGAAGGGCTGGAAACCCGGGCGCAAGAACAAACACTGACCCGTCTGCAGTGCAATTTTGGCCAGGGTTATTTCCTTGGCCACCCGATGCCGGCAGCGGATTTTGCCAGCATGCTGGCCCGTGATGCCGAGTAGCCTGAGTTACACTGTGCCGGTTGCGGCTGACTCAAATACTTCGAGCCGTCGGGTTGGCCAGTTCAAAATGGCGGTCCGGCTGATCATCTTTTTTGCCAGCTGTGGCTGGCAATCACGAATCACTGTGGCGGTAAAGTCGGCCATAAAGCGCGCCTTCATTTCAGCCCGTGCCCGATCGGGGCCGGGTTCCTGATAGGGAGCCGACGAGAGCAGCAGAAAGCCGTCATCGGGAATGCGGCCCTTATCCATATTGCCCTGAATAATGCCCGCTGCCTTTTGGATGGGGTGCGATAAATCCGGGCTGAATGGGCCGATGATCAGCGCGATGTTGGGGACGTGCAAAAAATCAAAGCCGCGACCGACGCACAGCGTCCATTCCCGGTGCTCGACGGCCAGTTCACGGTCGGTGCTGCGAATCTCGGCGATATGGCGGATATTGCCTTCCAATAGTGGCATCAGGTCACGCCGTACCTGACCGGGCATGTCGTTGAACATGGCTTCCAGACGGGCGGGCAAGTCCGGGTGTTGCTCTGAGACCAGTGTAGAGAGGTCGAGTCGTTTGTCTGCCTTGTTGTGCAGGATGAGAGCATCTTCGTCGGTCTCAAAACCACAGACCAGTGGGTAAACGCTTTGATGGCCAGCCCCGAAAATGGCCTCGACTTGCGCTTTAATGCCTTGCGCATGCGCCAGCGCCGCTTCGTGATCGCAATTGAACCCCGCACAGCCGCGCGCGGTATCGCCTCTGGAAAAGTGATAGGTGATGATCACCAGTACGCGCCGCTCCTGACGGATCGAGTCACTGACCATATCCGCCAGAAGATCTCCCAAATAAGGCCAGCCGAGGTCGAAGATGCCACCGAGGTTGCGAAACGGGCGAATGATGCCCAGCGGGGTTTGGGTGGCGTGGGGCAGGTGGATGCGACCGTCCATGCATTTCAGAGCGATGATTTCAGTGCTGTGTTCAGCCTGGTAACGCTGTCGCGCCAGGTGATTTTCAGGGTCGCAAAAGCGTTTCGAATGGGTGCGGCTCAGGTCGAGCAGCCAGTCGATGCGGTCCTGAATCGGGCGGGTATGCATGGCGCGAATCTCTGCAGGGTCTTATCCGCAGTATAAGGGGCAAGCTCCCGGTTTGGCGAATGCCCGGCCGCGCTCGCCATTCTGTTTCGGCTTCTGGTAGTCTTCGAAGGTTGATTATTGCCTAATCACGTATCGGAGATTGGTCTAACTGAGTTGCCTGGAGTCTGTATCAGCCACCGGTAAAGCCTTTCTGGGTGGTGCGACATCTCGCTCGGCGTGAATCCGTCCATGGAGCCTTGTTCGCAGGATATGAACCCCATCCATGGGATTCACCCCTCGGGCTCGCTTCGCTCATGCTAAAACGCTCCTGGCGTTTTAGTCCCTGCTGCGAACTACCCCGGATAGGCTTAACCGGCGTCTGCCACTCACTTTATTGCAAATTCCGAATGTGAATTATCTACTTTGGAGATTTTTATGCCCGCCTGGTGGCCTTTTGTATTGGTCTATACCGCCGCTGTAATCAGCCCGGGGCCGGATTTTGCGCTGGTGGTTAAATCGGCGCTTACCCGGGGTAAGCGTGCCAGCACGCTGAATGCCCTGGGCATAGGTTTGGGGGTTACTCTCCATACCCTGGTTGCAGTGCTTGGTGTGTCGGCCCTGGTGCAGTCGAGCCGGTGGCTGGCGATGACGCTGCCCTGGCTGGGTATCGGGTATCTGTTGTATCTGGGCTGGGGTGGGTTGAACGCGCAACCGACTCCGCCAGGCCAACCACTAGACAGCTCCGCAAGAATCAGCGACCGGGGTGATTTCTGGCAGGGGTTTCTGACCAATGTGCTGAACCCGAAGGCGCTGCTGTTTTTCTCGGCCATCTTGCTGCAGTTGGTAGACGGCCTGAACGGATGGATGCAGTCTGCCCTGGTTGGTTATGTGTTTGTGGTGACTAGCCTGTGGTTTGGTCTGGTTGGCTGGGTATTGTCGCAACCGGTTTTACAGCGCCGGTTTTTAACCCGGCGCCACTGGATCGACCGGGGCGCCGGAGTGATTTTTGTTGCCTTGTCGCTGCTGTTTATTTGGGACTGGTGGCAGCGCTGGATGCTTTAAGGGCCCGTTTGGCCGACTGGTTGCGCCCCAGGGTTCGCAACGAGTCGAGTGTGAGTAGCATCAGGGCTGTCCAGATCAGTCCGAAGGTGACCAGCTTGCCAGGGCTCAGGGTTTCGCCATAAACGAACACCGCCAGCAAGAACATGCCGCTCGGGGCAATGTATTGAAAGAAGCCGAGCGCGGTCAGGCTGATGCGATTGGCCGCCGCCGCAAAGCACATTAACGGCACCATCGTGACCGGACCCGCAGCAAACAGCAGCAGGTTGATTGACCAGGTATTTTCGACCAGGTTACTGGTCGGGCTGGTGGTCAATAATAAATAGCCAGCGGCAACGGGCAGCAGTAAACCGGTTTCCAGTGCCATGCCGGTAAAGCTGTCGACGCCGATTTTTTTACGCACCAGGCCATACAGCGCAAAGCTGGTGGCCAGTAGTAAGGCAACCCAGGGCAGGCGACCGAACTGGATAAGTTCGAACGCAACGGCGGCGACACACAGCAACGCAGCGATGGTGCGTACCCGGTCGAGCCGGTCCCGGAAAAAGATCATGCCGAGCAGAATGTTCATCAGCGGGTTGATGTAATAACCGAGGCTGGCGCTGAGCATGTAATTGCTTTGCACCGCCCAGATAAACAATCCCCAGTTAAACCCAATCAGTATTGTCGAAGCGAGCAAATTCCAACGGGTTCTGGAAGAGCGCAGGGCGGTCATCAGGGCCGCGCGTTTGCGAAACAGGAAAATCAGACCCAGCGTTAACAGAAACGACCAGATGATGCGGTGCGACAACAATTCTGCTGCCGCAACGTCATCCATAATCTTGAAATAAATGGGGGCTACTGACCACAGAATGTAGGCGGTCAGTGCGTAAATAGCGCCGCTGCGCGTTGCGGATATCATAGTCGCCTCAGATGTTGGTCAATGAATCCTGGGCATTGCCCGGGCTCTGGATCAGGTCGATTAGCGTGTCGATGGCGCTGAGTAACGTATCGCGTTTCAGCCGGCCACCAATGCAGATACGCACCGCTTGTGGGGCAGCGAATTGTCCGGCCGCAAACACTTCCGCTGGTTTCAGTTGAATGCGATGCTCGGCCGCACGCGCAACCAGGTTGACCGCGCGCCAGGGGGCGGGTAAATCCAGCCAGACGTTGAAGCCGCCGCCGCGCGGGGTGAGCCCCACCTGTCTCAATCGCTCGCAAACTGCGTTCTGGCGCCAGTCTATCTCGGCTTGCTGACGGGCCAGCAGTTGGTCGGCATAGCCATTGTTCAGCCAGTCGCAGGCGACTTCGGTGGTCAGCGGAATGGCCATCCAGCAAGTGGCTCGAAAGGCCGCACCGATAGCATTCACCCATTCTTCGGGTGCGCGCATAAAACCCACGTGCAAGCCACCACATAACGCCTTGGACAGGCTGGCGATGGTGACGGTGATGTCCGGGTGGCGCAGGCTAAAAGAAGGCTGGGCCGGATCGCCCAGGCAGCCTTGCACATCGTCTTCAATTACGGTGATTTGATACTGCCGGCAAATGAGCGCCAGCTCATCAATACGCAATTGAGACATCGAACCGCCGGTTGGGTTCTGCATCCGGGTCATCAGGTACAGCACCCGTGGCGGGTGGCGCTGGCACTGGCTTTCCAGTGCTTCGGGCGTCAAGCCCTGGTCGTCGATCGCCAGCGGCATCAGTCGCAGGTTTTGCTGCGTGGCTGCCGCGACCAACCCCGGGTAAGTCAGCCCCTCGCAAGCCAGCCCATCGCCGGGTTGCAGCAGGGCATTGAGCGCAACGTAGAACCCGTGCTGACCGCCCAGTGTGACCAGTAAATCGTCACTGTTGAAGTCGCCGAGGCCGGTTTTTAGCAACCAGCGACGGCCCGCTTCACGGTGGTGTGCGAGGCCAAATTCAGACTGGTAGCGCAACAGGTGAGGCAATACATCAGAGTGTTGCAGCGTTGCCAGGGTGCGGGTTAGCTGTTCAGACTGATCCATTTCCAGTGCAATGCTGAAGCCCAGATCGATACCGGTATCGACGGTTGAATCGGTGACTTTGAAGCTGGCGGTGCCGGGGTTCAAACCGCGAATGAAAGTGCCGCTGCCGACCCGGGCTTCGATCAACCGGCGACGCTCGGCCTCGGCATAGGCGCGGGTGACTGTGCCAACAGTGACACCCAATTGCTCGGCCAATTGCCGGTGTGTCGGCAGGCGGTCGCCGGGCTTGAGCTCGCCATCTTGAACGGCGCGCTCAATGCGGTTGGCCAATGCCTTGTATTTGGGGCCGGTTTGACCGGTCAGTGTTAGGATTGTCATGGTGACAAAGAACTGCTTGCAGTGAATTGTCGTCGTATTACACTGCAATTGTTCGCTTTTGTCGAACACAAATTCGGATCTAAGTGCTGGGGTTCGCTGAGTGGTCATGGCCCGCGTCGGCTACCGGTGGTGCCTCTGCGGGGTCGGCGTGAATCCATCCATGGAGCCTAGACCGCAGAGGCACCACCGGCACCCGCCGCTTACATTGTACGAACTTCGGAATGTACATCTGAATTGATTTTGTGATTGAAATCGTATCGATACAAAGGAAGGTTTATGAACTCTTATCGTTTTTATCAGGATGCCTATCAAACCGAACTTGATACCCAGGTGGTTCGCCTGGAGGGCAATCGGTTAGAGTTGGCCGATACGATTTTTTATCCGCATGGTGGCGGCCAGCCGGGTGATAGTGGTGTGTTGATCGTTGGCGATCAACGCATTGCAATAACGGACACCCGTTACAGTCAGGACCGGTCAGTCATTGAACATTTTTTGGATGAAGCCGTGAGTGAAGGGCTTGGCCTAAGTGAAGGCGATGCGGTAACGATCACCTTGAACTGGGCACGGCGTCATCGTCATATGCGCATGCACAGTTGTCTGCATTTGCTGTGTTACCTGATCAAAGACCCGGTAACGGGTGGCAACGTGGGTACCGAGTTAAGCCGGGCTGAATTTGATCTGTCGGAACCCCTCGACAAAGCCGAACTGGAAGCGCGGTTGAATGCCACCATTGCCGAAGGTGCAGCGGTGTCGACCGAGTGGTTACCCGAGTCGATTCTGGATGAGCAGCCGGAGCTGGTGCGAACCATGAGCGTGCAACCACCGCGGGGCCATGGGGCCATTCGGATGGTGCGGGTTGAAGGGCTGGATTATCAGCCCTGTGGAGGCACTCATGTGAATAATATTGCTGAGATTGGGCAAGTGCGAATTCCCAGTATCAAAAGCAAAGGCAAGCAAAACAAACGGATCAATATTGAATTGGTCGACTGACCCATTAATCCGGGCTGCCAGTGCAGCCTATGAGGCCTGACTAAATGGACGCTTTAACCCTCGGTTTTTTATTGCCGATTGTGGTTTATACCTTCAGCACGACGATAACACCGGGACCCAATGTATTGATGGTAACGGCCTCTGGCATGAACTTTGGCTTGCGCCGCACCATGCCGCACATTACCGGTATCTGCATAGGTTTTCTGACGCTCAACTTAGTCGTGGCCAGTGGCATAGGCGCGCTCTTGCTGGCCGTGCCGCAACTGCATTTGGCACTGAAGATTATTGGGTCGATCTACCTGTTGTGGCTCGCCTGGAACATTGCCACGGCGGGAGGCATGGCCCGGGTAGACGGCGAGGCCCGCCCAATGCGCTGGTGGCATGCCGCGCTGTTTCAGGTCGTAAACCCCAAAGCCTGGGCGATGGCGATTACCGGCATAGCGGCCTTCAGTTTGCCGGGCGATGACTATTGGCCGAGTGCACTGGCCGTGGCCTTTATGTTCGCCCTGATGACGTACCCCTGCAGTTGCGTCTGGGCGGTACTGGGCTCCCAGCTACGCCGCTGGCTGGAAGCGCCTGCCCGGCTGCGGATGTTCAATCTGGTGCTGGGAATTTTGACCGCTCTGTGTGTCGTTTTTATTTTGATGTAATGACACGACCGTCAAGCTCCCAGTAAGCAAGTTGCCCAATCCTCGCCGACGAAATCCTCCCATGCAGTCGTGCGAGGATTTTTTTAGGCCTTGTCAACAGCAACGAGCCACAGACACTGATAGGGCTGAAGGACCAAGTCATCCTCTTCGCAGTAAATCACCTCGCTGATCAGATCCCGGTACTGGTGATCGTCATTCTTAGGTACCAGTCGCATCAGTGCCAGCGTTTGGGCGACTGAGGTGACGTTAAAAACGCCGTATACCCGCTGTTGTTCACTGTCGCGTATCACCACGAACAGGCTCGATCCCAGATCCTGTACCCGCTGTCGGCTGGCCGGGTGGAACGCTTTACTTCCTTTGCGCAGACGAAGCCGGTGCGCGAGCTCCTGGCTGACCAGGTGGGACGGATGCCGTGCATCCTTCATGGCTTCGGCAAGTGGTCCCCAGTCCCAGATTTTGCGGTTAATGGAACGCAACCGGCCGGTGCGCTCGACGCCGGCAATGTCGTTGGGCGTGGCGATCAGTGATTGCAGGTAGAAAGCCGGCACACCCTGAAGCGTCATCATCAGTGTCTGGGAGCACAGAAAGCGTTCGATCTGCCATTGATCGGGCCCGGTTCGGGTTCCCCTGAGGGCATCGAAGTAGCTGATGTTGATTTCATAGGGGCTGTCCGGCCCGCGAGGGTTGGCTTTCATGCTGACGTAGCCACCGAACTGGTGCATGCAGTCCAGCAGGCTCTGGATTTCATAAGGCGGCAGAATACCCTCCAGTGCACGCAGACCCACACCGTCGTGGCTGGCGGTGAAGTTCAGATAAGTGCCGCCTTCCGGTGGCGGGGCGAGTGTCAGCGCCCAGTTGGTGAGCAGGTCGGCATTGCCCCGGTTCAGGGTGTAGAGAATCAGTGGGGGCAGGGCGAACTGATAGACCATGGCGGCTTCGTCGCCCTGGCCAAAGTACGACAGGTTTTCCTGGTGGGGTACATTGGTTTCGGTCACCAGCTCTACCCAGGGCGCAATGGCGTCGACCAGATCCCGCATCAGCTTGACCACTTCATGAGTCTGCGGCAGGTGAATGCAGGAGGTGCCGAGTTCCTTCCACAGAAACGCCACCGCATCGAGCCGGACCAACCGCGCGCCTTTCGACAGGTAGAACAGAAAAATATCCATCATCGCCAACAAGACGTCGGGATTACTGTAGTTCAGATCGATCTGGTCTTCACTGAAGGTTGCCCAGACGTGGCGCGTACCCCGGTGCGTATGGATGGGAGCCAACAAGGGGCTGGAACGCGGCCGAACCACCTCGGAGACATCGGTTTGCGGGTCCATCTCGATAAAGTAATTGCAGCCGGGTTCCTGATTCTGAATGTACTCGATGAACCAGAGGTTCTCGCGCGAGCAGTGGTTCAGTACCAGATCGAACATGATCCCAAAGCGTCGAGCCAGGGCATCAATGTGGTCCCATTGGCCGACACTGGGCCGAACCTGCTTGAAGTCGATAACGGAAAAGCCGTCATCCGAGCTGAATGGGTAAAAGGGCAGTAAATGGATATTGGTGATCAGATCGGGGTAGAAGTCTTCCAGAAACCGCTCCAGCTGCATCAGCCCGGGTTCTTCGCGCTGGCGAATGGCATCACCGTAAGTGATCAGCAGGGTATCCGTTTCATCCAGCCCGGGGTCCCGGGTGTGATGGTAAATGACGGGCTGGTAGCGCTGTACCAGGCCCATCAACTGGTCGGTAATCGCTTCCGCACGGTGGGCACCATACAGCCGAGCCAGCCGCGTATGGGCTGAGATTTTCAACCGGTCCAGTGAACCGTCCTGGCTTGTCATAATGCGTCCTCTTGTTCGCGGTTATACTTATGCGTCACAATTCAGCCTGAGTTTGGCACGGCTAGAGCCGGCATGCACCGCATTGGTGCTACCGACCATTTTGGTGCAGAATGATGGTCGATTTAAGGGCTGGCCATTCCCTTTGGCTGACCCGGGCACCGCTCCCGCCAGTTAAGGGCTGTGGAGAGAGTGACCTTGTTGTTTTTCATCGCAAAGGTCGCGCCAAAAATGTTACTGGTCAGGGAATTGCAAGACTGAACACAGACTCGCTGAGCCAGGCCTGGCCGAACCGGTCAGCTCAGTGGCGCTAAACACACTGGAAGAGGACGTAACATGATCCGCAAATGTTTGTTTCCCGTGGGTGGCTATGGCACCCGGTTTCTACCGGCCACCAAAGCCCTCCCCAAAGAAATGCTGCCCATCGTCAACAAACCCCTGGTGCAATACGGGGTGGAAGAGTCCATTGAGTCCGGTTTGTATGAAATAGGCTTCGTAACCGGCCGGGGCAAACGCGCTATCGCCGACCACTTCGATATATCCTATGAGTTGGAACATCAGATCAACGGCTCCGACAAGGAAAAATACCTGACCTCCATTCGCCATGTCATGCACGAAGGCGTCTTCTCCTTCACCCGCCAGAAAGAAATGAAAGGCCTCGGCCACGCCATTCTGGCTGGCGAAACGCTGATCGGCAGCGAACCGTTCGGTGTGGTACTGGCCGATGACCTGTGCATTCCGGATGCGGATGGTGAAAACGTCATGGCGCAAATGGTCAAGGTGTTCAAACAGTTCCGTTGCTCTATCGTCGCGGTGATGGAAGTGCCCGAAGACGAGATTCACAAATACGGTGTTATCGAAGGCGAAGAGATGAAGGACGGTCTCTACCGCGTGAAAAGCATGGTCGAGAAACCGAAGAAAGAAGACGCCCCCAGCAATCTGGCCGTCATCGGGCGCTACATTTTAACGCCAGATATTTTCGACATTCTGCGCGACACCCCCCCGGGCAAGAACAATGAAATTCAGTTGACCGACGCATTGATGACCCAGGCGCAGGATGGCGTTGTGATGGCCTACCGCTTCAAAGGGACCCGGTTTGACTGTGGCTCGGTTGAAGGCTTTGTTGAAGCGACGAATTATTGCTTTGAAGAGTTGTACAAGAAGGGCAATTTGAACTGAGTTATTAGTGAACGTTATTGGCTAGAAAAATACCTATAAAAAAGGGTCGCTCAAAATTGGCGACCCTTTTTATTATTCTAACGGTTTTCTTCAGGCGATGATTAACCCACTGTCCTGATAATCAGGCTAGCCCTGATACCGCTGCATAACCAACGTTGCGTTGGTGCCACCGAAACCGAAGCTGTTCGACATAACCCGGTTCAGGGTGACGTTGTCTTTGCGTTCGGTGACGACGTTGGCGTCGCCTGCTTCCGGATCGAGGTTTTCAACGTTTTTGCTGGCGGCGATGAAGTTGTTTTGCATCATCAGCAGGGAGTAGATGGCTTCCTGCACGCCGGCAGCGCCGAGGCTGTGACCGGAGAGTGACTTGGTTGAGGCGACTGGCGGCATCGCATCGCCGAAGACGGTGCGCACGGCTTTCAGTTCGGTGACGTCACCGGCGGGCGTCGAGGTGCCGTGGGCGTTGATGTAATCGATGTCGCCATCGACCGTGCTCATCGCCATTTGCATGCAGCGAACTGCGCCTTCGCCACTGGGTGCGACCATGTTGTAGCCATCGCTGGTGGCGCCATAGCCGACGACTTCCGCGTAGATTTTGGCACCGCGAGCTTTGGCGTGTTCCAGTTCTTCCAGCACCAGCATACCGCCGCCGCCAGCAATGACAAAGCCATCGCGGTTGGCGTCGTAAGCGCGGCTGGCGCGTTCCGGTTCGTCGTTGTATTGGGTTGAGAGGGCACCCATGGCGTCGAACAGACAGCTCATGGTCCAGTGCTCGGCTTCACCGCCACCGGCGAAGACAATGTCTTGTTTGCCGAGTTGGATCAGCTCTGCCGCATTGCCAATGCAGTGTGCACTTGTGGAGCAGGCGGACGTTATGGAGTAGTTTACGCCTTTGATCTGGAACGGGGTGGCCAGGCAAGCCGAAACCGTTGAACCCATGGTTTGGGTTACGCGGTAGGGGCCGACACGTTTCAGGCCTTTCTCGCGCAGAATGTCGGCCGCTTCGGTCTGGCTGTCGGAATCGGCACCGCCGGAACCGGCGATCAGACCGGTGCGGATGTTCGATACCTGCTCGGGTGTCAGGCCCGAATCTTTGATGGCCTGATCCATTGAAATGTAGGCATAGCCTGCTGCCTTGCCCATAAAGCGGATGGCTTTGCGGTCAATGTGATCAGCCAGGTTGATGTCGGGTGTGCCGCTGACGTGGCTGCGCATGCCCATATCGGCGTATGTCTGGTTGAAGCGAATGCCCGATTTGCCCTCACGCAGGCTCTCGGTGACGGTCTCGGCATCGTTGCCCAGGCAAGAAACAATGCCAAGGCCGGTAACTACGACTCTTCTCACGATCAGGCTCCCATTTGTTCAGGTTTGAACAGACCGACTTTCAGGTCCTTGGCAAAGTAGATGGGTTTGCCGTCGCATTCAACCACGCCATCGGCAATGCCCATAACCAGGCGGGATTCCATAACACGCTTGATGTTCAGCTTGTACACGACTTTCTTGGCATCCGGCATGATCTGGCCCTTGAAGGTCAGTTCGCCAACGCCCAGGGCACGGCCTCTACCGGCATTGCCGCGCCAGCCGAGGAAGAAGCCGACCAGCTGCCACATGGCATCCAGGCCCAGGCAGCCGGGCATGACCGGGTCTCCGGGGAAGTGGCACTGGAAGAACCAGAGGTCCGGGTTGATGTCGAGTTCGGCAATGATTTCGCCTTTGCCGTACTGGCCACCTTCATCGGTGATCAGGGCAATGCGGTCCATCATCAGCATGTTATCGACCGGCAGCTGGGCATTACCCGGCCCGAACATGCGTCCGTAACCGCATTCGATCAGGTCCGCTTTGTCTAGGGAGGAGGGGCGATCTGTCATAACTGTCGGATTCCGTGTAGTTGTAAGTAATGAGTTGAGTGTAACGTCTTTAAGAATATGGGTCGCATGGCGGCACTGCTCAGCGTGTCGTGGGTTAGTTTAGCACCTACCCGATGTTATTTTTGTGGCGCTGCGGTGCCATCTGCGTTGTCTGTTGACCGACAATACTGGAATACCCCTGGCTATTCCATGCTGTGCGGGAAAAAGTGAGTGAAGGCGGGCGCAGGGGTGACCCCCTAACAGGCAGTCTTTGACTGCCTGGTCAGGAAAGGTTATTGCGCGGTTAGGCCCGCTTCACTGCCCGACCCGGACATCAGAAAGACCCCCGAAATGGACTGGTCGGCTTCGCTGCTGGAGACGCCAAAGCCACCCACAAACTCCAGCCCCTGGCTTTCGCTGTTGATAAACAGGCCCTGGAACTCCCCGGTCAGGTCTGTCGCCTGCGGAGACTGATCGCCCGGGTTGTAGCTGCTTACGTCCTGCTCTCCCTGGCCATAGTCGATAAACAAATCATTGGTATTCAGCAGCGAGTTTTTAACCTCACCACTGAAATACAGGCTCCACTGGGAGCCGTCCGACATGTTCAAATTCATGCCCGCCGAGGTGGTTAGGTCGTCCAGACTCACATCCATATAGCCGTCTGCACTTGAGAGTGTCTCGCCGTTGGATGCTGAGACATTGATGCAATCCATACTCGAACAGAGGGTCAGGTTTCGGGTGCCGGTCAGCGTGGTTAGATCCGCCGGTTCGGCAAACACATAAAAGAAGGGTGTGGTATCCAGGCTCGATTCTGACAGCGAGGTACTGCTCTCAAGCAAGGTCGCCGGATCATTAGCGCTGGCGTTCCAGATACCCCATTCAACCGTCTGATCGTCACGTTCGAGCGTGACCAGGCTTTGTGGATCGGTCTGCGTTGGCCCTTTGTATACCCGGTCGGGTGTCACATAACCCGTGTCCAGCTCGGCGAGTGTTTCACCCTCGTAATTGACAAACACCGGGCCGTTCTCGCCGTCAACCCGGTACACGAAGTGCACGGCATCGCCGTCACTGTCAGTTAGCACGATAAAGCCTTTGCCGGGATTGTTGGCCAGTTCTGTTTGCTGGGCCTCTGTCAGTCGGACATCCGCTGTAATGGGCTGGTTTTCAGCCTTTTCACCCAGGTCGGTCAGTTCATCGTCGAGCTCCGACAGCAATGCCAGCAATTGAGCCTGTTGCTCGTCTGTTAACTGAGGGATAGTCGGCGGCGGTTCATCGCCGGTAAAGGCCTCTTCCAGTGAGAGGCCACCGTCATCGTCATCCTCAAGGTTTGCTTCCGGTTCATCGTCCGGTGCCGGTTGGCCGGGTTGGCCTGTCCCCGGTACACGGGACTGATTTAAGCGGGCAGGTGGTTCCAGTAGCCCCCGCGGCGCGCTGGCCGGGCCGACCTCTGCAAACAGAAAGTTGCCACCCAGACCCACATTCAGACGGCCGTTTTCGTTGCTGACGACAATGCCGCCGTCATAAACACCCAGCAACAGGCTGGATTCGGCCAGAACAGCCTCATAGTGGGTACCGCGTATACCAATACTGGCGTTGGGGGTGCGTACCTGGTAGGCATCGCGATCAGTGCTGCCAATGCTGCCAGTGATGGTGCGAAAGCCGCCGGCGAGCAGGTCCATCAATACCTGCTCCTGGTCGTTGCCGGCATCGCGACGGTGATATTCACTGATTCTCAACTGCGAATCCGGGCTCAGGGCCAGCACCGCGTTGTCGTTGAAGCGAATCTGCAAACGGCCATCGGCACCGGTTACCAGGGTATCGCCCTCGTTCACATCGGAGCGCCGTGCCAGGGTGCGCTGTTCGTTATTGGCGTCGAGGGCATAAACCTCACCCTGGGCAATGACCACCTTGCCAGCCGAGCCCAGCGCGGTAAGCGGCAGCACCAGAATAAGGCTCAACAACCACCGGGATGATCGAGCCAGGCCCACGTGGCGGAACAGATGTATTGATGGCATGGTCAGAGCTCCTAAAACGTCAGGGTCAGGGACTGGCTAATCACCCACTGATCCCGGCTGTAGGCATTGATGTTGCTGTCGAGCCAGTCGTAGCGCAGGCCGCTGCGGCTAGTTAGCCAGGGCTCGGGAACCCAGGTTAGGCTGGCATCGAACGACAACAGCTGATCAGAGCGTCGCTTCTTATTGGTCGTGCCTTGTTCCACAAAAAGACGGTCATCGGCCTGATACCGGTGCCACTGGTGTTCCAGCACCAGGGTCGACGTCAACCGGTTCGGCCAGCGCCAGTCGAACTGATAGCGTTGTGCCAGCCCGCGCCATTCGCTGTAGCCGTTATCGGTTCCAGCCCGGCTGTATTGAACATACTGACTGCTAACGCGGTGACGGCGAGGCGCATCCTGCACAGTGGCAACCAGACCGAGTGCATCCCGAACACTGTTGCTGCGGCCATCCTGCTGGGCAAAGGCCATGTTGGTCGATGCTACCGGCCCCAGCCATACAGTCTCCCAAACCGGGTAGGTCGCTTCGCCGCTCAGGTTGAGACTGAATTGCCAGGGAGTGTTGTCCAGCCACAGCTGTCCGGCGTTGGCGGCCACCGTCTGACGCGACCGGTCAGTGTTACTCTGGTACCGCCATTGGCCGTTCAGGCCCAATTGGTTGTAGCCACTGTTGCTGGCATAGAGGGTGGTAAAGCCCTGCAGGCTATAAATGTTGGCCGCTCGGAGGTGAGTAGGTCGCACCCAGGTGCTGCCCAGTCGAAAACGCCCAAAACTGCTGTCGATGGCTTTCGACGACTCGCTCAGGTTCGTCAGGCCCAGCAGGTTGGGGGCCAAACGCTCATCGAGTGTTGCGCCGCCGTTGATGTTGGTGTCGTACCCCACATCAAGCCCGGCAAACATCTGAAATTGCTGGATCTGGGCCCGCTGGGCGGCATCGATTCGCGCCAGAAAATCGTTGATGTTATTACGGACATTGACCGGTGGGTTGGTGGCCCGAACCCGTTCAAACTCCGTTCGGCTCCGTTCCAGATTGTTATTGATGAAGTAGGCTCGCGCCAGATCGAGCCGCACTCTGTGCCGCTCGGGTGCGAAGGCCAGCACCCGCTCCAGTGCGAAAATGGCCTCCTGCGCCCGGCCTTCCTGAATCAGCACGCGGGCGTAGTAGAGATCAAACCGCGGGGTGCCCTCGAAACGGTCTCGTATCTCGCTGCCCATCACCCGGGCGTTGGGCCAGTCTTGCGCGTCGACCATGGCAATGAACTTTGCCAGGGCGGTGTCTTCATCGGCATTGTCGGCCGATAAAGGTGCTGTTGGTTCTGCACCGGGTTCACTGTTTTGCGTCGATTGAGGCGCTGCCGGGTCAGCAGAATCGGACGAATCAGATTCCGCGAAGGCTGTCGTCAGCGTCAGGGCAGTGAGCAGGCCAAGGCTAAGCCTGAAAATAGGGGTAAACAGTCGTCGGGTGTAAACCCGGTACTCGGACAATGCAGCAACAGTCATAATGCAGCGGTTCCGCCGTGAATCTGTTGGTTTTACACCGCCGCTGGCGCCAGCGGTGTGCGTAAACCCGGCCGAAATTTCTAAATGACCGAAAGTGGTGACAGTATAGCCCCAAACGTCATCGCTCTGGCAGTCTGACCCGGGCAAAAAAGAGAAATTGGGGCTACGCTGAGGGCAACGGGGTAGTTGAACAGAGGTCAAAACGACACTGTCGTTAGTTGATTTGGGGTCTGTTGGAGACCCGGGGCTCCCAGGCAAATTGAAACCGACAGGAAACAGTGATTTGGAACTGAACCAGTCTTTGAACAAAAAGTTTTTGCTGATTGACGATTTTTCCAATGTGCGCAAGTCGGTAAAGGGCATGCTGAACTCCCTCGGGGTCAGTCATGTCTCCGAGGCGTCCAATGGAGCAGAGGCAACCAAAAGTGTTCGTGATCAGACGTTCGATGTCATTCTCTGTGACTACAATCTTGGAAAAAGCAAAAACGGGTCTCAGCTGCTGGAAGAATGGCGCACCCGGGGGTGGCTGTCATACCAGACCGTGTTTGTGATGATCACGGCCGAGACCTCGCGCGATTTTGTGATGGGCGCCCTCGAATTTCAGCCCGATGACTACCTGGCCAAACCCTTCGCCATGGATACCCTGCAAAACCGGCTGGACCGCTGGCTGGATCGACAGTCGGCGCTGGGGCCGATCAATCAGGCGCTGGATAAAAAAGATTACCCGGCGCTGGCCAAGGCAGCGCGGGAGGTGATGGAAACCAAACCGAGATACCGGGGCTGGGCGCAACGAAAATATGTTGAAGCACTGTACCACCAGGGCCAGTTGACCGAAGCCGCGCATTTTTTGCAAGCCCTGCTCGACAAACGGGACTTGCCCTGGGCGCGACTGGAACGCCACCGGATTGATGTACAGGAAGGCAAACTCGAAGCCGCAGAGCGCGGCCTGAAAACGCTGATCATGCTGCAGCCCAACATGGTCGAAGCCTACGATCTGCTGGCTGAGGTGCAAATGCAGATCAAGCAGCCCGAAAAGGCACAGGAAACCCTGTCACAGGCTCTGGTTCGATCGCCGCGAAACATTGCCCGCCAACGTGTTTTCGCCGGGCTCGCCAGCGACAACGGCGATCATGTAGCCGCTACCCGGGCCTATAAGGAAATCGTCAGCCTGGCGGATGGCACCATGCACGAATCATCCCGTGGCTACAAAGATGTGCTGCGTTCCACTCGTACGCAGCTGCAAAGCCTGGATGACGACGCCCTCAAGCGACGGTTGCAAAAGGATGCCCAAGCACTGCTGAAAAAACTGATCAAGCAATACCCGGATGAACCGGATACCGAACTGTTCAGCAAAGCCTACCGGGCTTACCTGGCCGATGCAGGCGATGCCGAGTCAACCGACCGGGTGTTTCTGGAATCGATCGCCGAGGCGGCGCGGGAGCAAATGGGTGATCTCGGTGAAGACAGCGCACTGGATATCGTCGACATTCTTTATGAAAAAGGGTTGTCGAAAGAAGCCGACGCCCTGGTCGAGGATTTGCGTCAGTACCATAAAGAGTCCGGTAACTTTGTAAAACGGCTAAACCAGTTGCAGGCCGAACCCATCACCCAGGAGGCCCGGCGTCATGCCCACAAGGTGAACACCGAAGGCATCGAATTGTACAAGCACAAGGACTACCAGGCAGCGACCAAACTGTTTGAGGATGCCCTTAAATTCTCGCCCCGCCACCCGGGCATTATTCTGAATTTCGTTCAGTCGAGTTTGCTGCTGATGGGGCAGACCCGTGTGTCTCTGTCACAGCTTGATCGCTGTCTCGATATCGTCAACCGGTTGGATTACCTGCCCGCCGACCACTATCAGTACGAGCGCTATACCAGCATTCGAGACAAAGTCATTGCGCTGCATTCCAAGGTGAAACATGAGCAACCCAGTTGATATGCACACCATCATGGCCGCCACCGTCCATGATGTGAAAAATGCCCTCAGCCTGATCGATAACGAACTGCGTGAAGTGATCGACAGCATTCACGAGCGCGAGCCGGAAAGTACGCTGAAATTGAACCGGCTGCGACTGGAAGCCGGGCGGATCAACAACGATCTGGTGCACATGCTCGGCTTGTATCGCATGAACACCGACACGTTCCGGCCCGATTTCGATGAGGTGTTGATTGAAGACGTCATTCACGATGCGACCTCCCGTTACCAGCAAACGCTGGCATCACTGGGCATTCATCTGGGAATCGAACTGGAAGACCCGGACATCGCCTGGGTCATCGACCCGGTGCTGATCGAAGGTGTACTGGCCAATATTCTGACCAACAGCATTCGTTACACCAAAGACCGACTCGATTTCCGGGCCTTTATGGCGGACGGTGGGCTGTGCATTACCCTCACCGATAACGGCGAAGGCTACCCCGCGAAGATGATGAACTTCATGAGTGAAACCCCAAACCAGGGCGAACTCAGTTTTCAGAATGGCAGCACTGGCCTCGGGCTGTACTTTTGTCAGCAGATCGCTCAATTGCATCGCCAGGGAGACGCCGAAGGCTACATCAAACTGACCAATCATCCCGAGCATGGCGGGGCCGTATTCACTTTGTGGCTACCCTAGTTGACCTTTCGGTCAGCTTTGGTACAGTCTTCCTGTATGAACTACCCGTGACTCGCCATGACCAGCCCCGAACAGAACACCTCACCGGCACCTGATGTGTCGGCCAGTCTGACGCCCGAACAGCTTGCCCAGGCAACCTTGCTACTGGGGCACAGCATCGATTTCCCCGAGCCTGACACGATTCGCCAGTGCCCGAACGCTGCCCTGGTGATCCATCAGGGGCGCATTGCCTGGCAAGGCCCCGCCGCGGAATTGCCAGTGGCGCAACAGGCCTTTGCCCGCGTTGAAGACTATGGCGATGCCTGGATTCTGCCTGGCCTGATCGACACCCATGTCCACGCCGCCCAAATGCCGGTGATGGCCAGTTGGGGCGAGCAACTGCTCGACTGGCTGAACCGCTATACCTTTCCGGCCGAGCGCCGCTTTGAAGACCCGCTGGTCGCCCGTCAGCAAAGCGATGTCTTTCTGGATGCGCTGCTGGCTCATGGCACCACCACCGCCATGGTGTTTGGTACCGTACATGAGGCGGGCACTGATGCCCTGTTCGAAGCAGCTCACGAGCGCCGCATGGCGCTGATTGCCGGCAAGGTACTGATGGACCGTAATTGCCCGGATTACCTGAGCGATACCGCTGACAGCGGGTTTGATGCCAGCGCCCGGCTGATTCATCGCTGGCACGGCACCGACCGCCTGCACTACGCCATCACTCCCCGCTTCGCACCGACCTCGACCGAAGCACAACTGGAGCGAGCCGGTGCCTTGCACAGCGAGGCAGACGGGCTGTATATGCAAACCCACGTGTCCGAAAACCCGGATGAAGTCAGTTGGGTGCAATCACTGTTTCCGAAAGCCAGAGACTATGTGGATGTCTATGAACACTATGGTCTGCTGCACGACCGGGCTGTGCTGGCACACGGGCTGCACCTGACCGACCGCGAATGGACTGCCCTGCGCGAGCACCAGACGCGCATTGCCGTTTGCCCGACCTCCAATACCTTTCTGGGCAGTGGCCTCTTTGATTTCGCCCGGGCCGAACAGGAAGGCGTTGTGCTGGGCCTGGCCAGCGATGTCGGCGGTGGCACTTCGTTGTCGCAACTGGTCTCGGCCGCTGAGGCCTATAAAGTCGGTCAGTTGAAGGGCTACAAACTTACGGCTAACCAACTTTGGTACCAGATGACCTCAGGCAATGCCCGGGCGCTGCACCTGCAGGCTGACATCGGCACCCTGGACAGCGGTAAAATGGCAGATCTGTTCGTGCTCGACCCGAACCGCAGCGTCAACCTCAGCGCGCGACTGGCGCAAGCAACATCGCTCGATGAAGCCCTGTTCGCGACCCTGATTCTGGGCGATGAACGTCTGACGCGGGCTACCTGGGTCGCCGGGGAACGGCGCTTCAGCGCCTAGGCAGCCAGTTGCATTGAACTGGGAAGCCGCTTAAGCTCGAAATGTACGCGGAATCAGTGGGTTAGACTGGCCGGTGAGCGCTGGTCGTAAGCCACTGGCTTCGCCCTCTCTATCACCTCAGTGCGGGAAGTCATCATGGTCGATCAGGCCCAGAAACGCTTGAAAGAAGAGTTCCAGACCAAGGAAAAGGCAGGGCGAATCCGGCAACAGAACGAAGCCATCATTCTTGAAGCCGCCGAAATTGAATTCGCGCAGCATGGCTTCAAGGGAACCTCGCTGAATGCCATTGCCGAACGCGCCGGCCTGCCCAAATCCAACATCCTCTATTATTTTCAGAGCAAAATCGGCCTGTATGGCGCGGTGTTGTCAGACATACTGGGCATGTGGAACCAGGCCTTCAACACCACCACCGCCGACGAAGACCCGGCGGACACCATATACGCTTACATTCGGTCAAAAATACGCTATTCCCGCAGTCACCCCCTGGCGTCGAAGATCTTCGCCATCGAGGTGATTCAGGGGGCGCCACACCTGAAGAAATACCTGGCGCAAGACATGCACCACTGGGCCCTGGGCCGCACCGAGGTGATCAAAGCCTGGATCGATGCCGGCAAAATAGACCCGATCGACCCGCTGCACCTGATGTTCATGATCTGGGGCAGCACTCAGCATTACGCCGACTTCGCCACCCAGATCGAATGGGCGCTCGACAGCGACGGACTGACGGAGGCCGATTTCGAAGCGGCTGAACGCACGCTGACACACGTCATTCTCAAGGGCATTGGTCTGCAGGTGCCCGGTGAGGCCTGACGTCTGTATTCTGAACGCCGGGCCTGATTTTAAGGCGGGGTTGGAGTACAGTAGCCGCCTTTTACTGGTCTCGTAGGGCTGTATGACTGCTGAATTTGACGACATTCGTCCTTTTAACGACGACGAAGTACCGCTCGTACTAAAACGTGTGCTGGCCGCCCCGGAAATGCACGCCGCCATCGGCGCCTGGGTAGCCCCGGGATTGAACCGCAAGGCTCCCTGGCTATTGCGCCCCCTGATTCGCCTGGGTCTTGCCTGGCAATTTCGTGGCATCCGCCGGGTGGACGACTTTCAGCCCCGGTTGCGCGGTTACCTGAAACGCATTCTCGATAAAAGCGTCGCCGACCTGACTGTCTCTGGGCTCGAATCGCTCGACCCGACCAAAGGCTACCTCTTTGTCTCCAACCACCGGGACATCGTCATGGACCCGGCCATGGTGAACTGGACGCTCTACCACGCCGGTTTCCAGACCGTGCGGATCGCCATTGGCGATAACCTGCTGAGCAAGCCCTTCGTCAGTGATCTGATGCGACTGAACAAAAGTTTTATCGTGCGTCGTTCGGTGAAGGGCATGAAGGCCAAGCTTAAGGAAGCTCAGATCCTGTCGCGGTATATTCACCACTGCATCACCGAAGACCAGGCAAATGTCTGGATTGCACAGCGGGAAGGGCGAGCCAAAGACGGTTACGACAAAACCAACCCGGCGGTCATTGGTATGTTCAGCCTGAGCAAACCCAAAGACCGCGACTACGCCAGCTACATTCGCGAACTGAACATCGTGCCGGTGACCATTAGCTATGAAGTCGATCCGCTCGATTTATCAAAGGCACGCGAGCTCTATGCCCAGGAACACAAGGGCGGTTACAAGAAAAAAGCTCACGAAGATGTTCAGTCCATCGCCCGCGGCATGACCGGCTGGAAAGGGCGGGTGCATCTGGCCTTTGGTGAAGTGCTGAACGGCGACTACGAAAGAGACACCGATGTCGCAGCGGCAATCGATGCCCAGGTACACAAACACTACCGCCTGTACGAATCCAACGAATGGGCCCACGCCACTCTTCATGGTGACCACACCGAACCGACCAATGCGGATGCAGTGAAGCTGGCTGAGCGAGTAGCGGTAACGCGGGATACCCTCAAACCCTACATGCTGCGCCAGTATGCGAATGCGGTGCAAATGAAGCGGGGCTTGCCGGCACTTACCTCAGCAATGGATGCTGCTGCGCCAGAGTCTGACGATACCAAGGATCAATAGGGACGGGCGTTTGGGGAAGCAGCCCCCGTTTCGGAGGCCGCGCCAAAGAAGGCTAGTGACGGTTGCCAGATAGGCTTATCCAGGGTGGTCCGCAGCAGGACGCTGCGGTCCAGGCCCCATGGATGGGTTCACGCCGACCCTGGATAAGCCTATCTGGTGACCGGCACGGGTTATCGGCAACCTGTCAGCCGCGGCCTCCGAAACGGGCCTAAAGCTCACTGACCCAGTTACGAATGACCAGCCGGCCGCTGCTGCCGTTGCGTGCGAAGTCGATTCGTCGGGGTAGGGATTCGCCGGTTTCAGTGAAGTACAACGGGTATTCTACCTGCCATCCGGATTGAGAAATGCTTTGTACTTGCCCGTTGTCGGTATCTCGGTTGACGGTAGCCTCTATGCCCGGGTAGGGTTTGGCACGCACCCAGTATTGCAGGTAGTCGAGCGGCAGATCCAGTTCGGTAATTTCGTAGGCTAGCTCGCGCAGGGTGCTGCGGGTCACCTGATCGGACCCTTTCGTTAGAGTCACTTCGCCCGGTTCACCGCTAATCTGAACGGCACCTTGCCCCAGCGGGCCGCTCAGTTCGATCTCGAAGTCCTGCGCCCGTTGCTCCCAGTCCACATTGAAACTGCTGGCTTCGGTGGCGTTGCGAACCGCCATCTTGCCAGACAGCGCCCAGTTTTCGGTCAGCTCACTGGCCCCGGGCTGCTTGCCGAAACCTGCACAGCCAGTCAGTACCAGAGTAGCCAGAGCAACAACGAGGAGGGACCTCATCGGTCGATGTCCAGCGTTTCAATGATGTTCCTGGCGGTCGGGCTGTTGCTGTTCCAGCTAAACGCCTGGTCGAGCCAGCGCTGGGCTTCTTCCTGTTTGTCCTGTTCCCACAGTACCGCCGCCAGATGCGCCGCTACTTCATCGGACTCCATGGATTCCAGTGAGCGACGTAGCCAGCGCTCCGCTTCTTCGAGATTGCCAAGGCGGTATTCCACCCAGCCCTTGGAATCCTGAATTGCCGGGTCATCCGGTTGCTGCTCGAGTGCCCGGTCGATGTAGCGTTTTGCCTGGTCCAGATTCATGTTGCGGTCTGCCCAGGTGTAACCCAGCGCATTCAGTGCCGAAGCGTTGTCTGGCTCCTGTTCCAGAACTTCGGTCAGGTTTTCCTCAAGCAACTCATATTGGCCCAGGTTGGCCGCCATTAACGCCTGATCGTACAGCAGGCTGGTGTCACCCGGGTGGGCTGAGAGGGCTTGTCCATATACCGCCATGGCTTGATCGGTATTGCCCAGTCGACGGAACAGATCCGCTTCAATGCGCCACAAGACCGGGCTCTGGGCCGGGTAATCCTGGCGGGCCTGGTGCAAGGCTTCCTGCACATCGGTCGGTCGACTGTCTTGCCAGACTTCACTGAGTTCAGCGAGGGCCGACACCAGGTAAGGTGGCGCTTCGACACTTAAAAAGCGCTGGGCAGCTTCTTCCGGCACACGATTAATGCGACTGATTCTGCCCAGAAAATAGTGGGCCTCGTCGCTGAATTCAGAGTTTATCAGTCGTTCGAACAACACTTCTGCGGTGTCGTAGTCTTCATTGTCGAACGACTCTCGGGCAAAGGCACGGGCAATCACCGGTTCGTTTGGAAAGCGATTGAACAGGGATTCCAGCGTCTCTGTCTTGTTGGTATCCGAGTCGGCATAGGCAAAGCCGGCAAACGTGGTGGCGACCTGGCTGTTGTTTGGGTAACGCTCGGCCAGGTCGCTTATTACCGTACGGGCCTGTTCAATGTCGTTCAGTTCGAGATGGAGCCGGAATTCCAACAGGCCTTTCTCCGGACTGTCTTGCTGAGCCCGGTTGGCCCTGATGACCTCCAGCCCCTGTTCGTACTGGCCCAGCGTCGATAGCAACTGGGCATTGGCAAACCCAATGCTGGAGTTCTCCGGGTGGTTGGCCTCGGCCTCGGCCAACACCGGCAGCAATCGTTCTTGCTGGTCGGCTGCCAGGGTGGAAATGCCGGCGAGTGCCACTTCAATTTCGGCGTCCGGGTCGAGCGTCAGCCACTGATTCAGGGCCCGGCTGGCGGTGACCTGGTCTGCATTGGCCAGGCTGGCGATGGTCAGCGCTTGCCAGCCTTCGGCATTCTCTGGTTCGAGCCGCAACCAGTGGCCGGCATGTTCGCCCATGGCGTCGTAATTACCCACCACCTGGTTCAAGGCGGTGGCGCGTTGGGCCACTTCCAGATCGTCGTATTGCCGGTCGAGACGGCTGTAGAGCTGCGCGGCTGAGCCGTAGTCGCCACGGTTCGTGGCAATTTCTGCCAGTAGTAGGGTGTAGAATGCCTCTCCGGTCAGCGGCGTTGTCGCAATGCGAGTGTCGGACTGGGGTGCTTGCGCTTCTGATGCGTCGGTTTGAGGCGCGGCATCGCCCGATGACTCGGTCTGGGAGGCAGTCGTGGTACAGCCGCTTAAGGCCAGGCTAAGAACCAAAGTGGCCAGCATGGTGCGTTTGAAAGGTGCTGTAGATGTCATGTGTCTCGGCTTCGCAGTCTGATGGTGAGGGTTTCGACCTGGGTTAACACACAGGTTACTCCGGGGCTTTGCTGCCGGGGTGTTGCCCTAGGGTGCACGGACTGAATCACAGCCGGTGCAGTCAACATCGTGATTAGGGTGTACGCACAGGGTGATGGTTCAGCTCAGTCTCGGGTGGTTCGGACAGTGCATCCCGCCATGCGTGATAGCTATCGGCAATCGTGAGTATAGCGGCCACGGCATTGTTTGTGACCCGGCTGCCCTCATACTGCCTTCCAGTGCCTGGTTAGAGTGACCTGTGGGTGGCTGCCGGGTACAGCAGACGAAGCGTAAATCCGTGTAAAGATGGCAGCCCTCAGGCTTGTTAGAGCATGGGTGCCGGGCGTTATCACAGTCGCCTCGGGACCGGAAAATCGGTAGACTACGCGTTTGATCAACGAAGTGAGCAGGCCCCGTCCAAACATGTCATTGCTGGCCCTAGGTATTAATCACAACACGGCGTCAGTAGACGTTCGGGAGAAAGTCAGTTTCGCTCCCGAAACCATGTCTGACTCGCTGGCATCGGTGTTGTCGATTCCGGGCGTCGAAGAGACGGTGATTCTCTCCACCTGCAATCGCAGTGAAATCTATTGTTCTCTGACCGAGCCTGCCGTCGGCATAGAAGCTTTAATCCAGTGGCTTGCCCTGACACACCGCATTTCCCCCGACGAACTGCGCGCTGCGCTCTACATTCATGCCGATGCCGATGCCGTCTCCCATCTGGGGCGCGTTGCGGCCGGGCTCGATTCCATGGTGCTGGGCGAACCGCAAATTCTGGGGCAGCTTAAATCCGCCTTCGCCGTTGCCCAGGAATACGATTCCGTCGGTCAACAGCTGCACCATCTGTTTCAACACAGTTTTCGCGTGGCCAAGGAAGTGCGCACCCATACCGCCATTGGCGAGAATGCCGTCAGTGTCGCCTACGCTGCCGTGCGCCTCAGCACCCGCATCTTCGACCGCCTGGACCGTTGCCGGGCGTTGCTGATTGGTGCCGGTGAAACCATTGACCTGGTGGCCCGCCATCTGCGCGACAAGGGCGTAACCGATATCGTCGTGGCCAACCGAACGCTGGCCCGGGCGCAAAGTCTGGCGTCGGAGTTTGGGGCCCGTGCGGTCTTGTTGTCTGACATTCCCGATGAACTGCCCGGCGCCGACATCGTGATTTCCTCAACCGCCAGTCAGTTGCCCATCATCGGCAAGGGCATGGTGGAGCGGGCGCTGAAAAAACGCCGCCACAAGCCGGTTTTCATGGTCGATATCGCCGTCCCACGGGATATCGAGAGTGAAGTTGGGGATCTTTCAGACGTCTATCTATACACGGTGGATGATCTCAAAACCGTCATCGAAGCCAACGTACGAAGCCGGCAGGAAGCTGCGCGCGAAGCCATGGACATCATCGCCCGTTCGACCGATGCATTCAGTCAGTCGTTGAAAGAACGCCAGGCGGCTGACACCATTCGCGCTCTGCGTCACCAGGCCGAAACCTTGAAAGCTGTCGAACTGGAAAAAGCGCGGCGAGCTCTGGAGCAGGGTGTCGACGCCCAACGGGTGGTCGAACAACTGGCCCGGGGGCTGACCAACAAATTACTCCACGCCCCCACAGTGGCCTTACGCAAGGCCCATGGGGACGGTGATGACAAGGAAGCCAGTGACTGGGTTTCCCGTCTGTTTGATTTATAAGGCATCCATGCGTCTATGAAAGACTCCATCCGCCAGAAACTGTCTGAACTGACAGAACGCTATGACGAACTGGCACGTCTGCTCTCCCAGCCCGAGGTGATCACCGATCAGACCCGGTTCCGTCAGTATTCACAGGAATATGCGGAGCTTGAAGACGTGGTTGGCTGCTTTGCCCGCTATGAGGGTGTTGAACGAGATATTCGTGATGCCCGCCAGTTGCTGGACGACAGCGACCCCGAGATGCGCGACATGGGTCGCGACGAAGTCAAACAGGGCGAAGAGCGCCTGGAACAACTGACTGATGAACTTCAGATTCTGCTGCTGCCCAAAGACCCGAACGACGGCCGGAACGTTTTTCTTGAGGTACGGGCTGGCACCGGCGGTGACGAAGCCGCTCTGTTTGCCGGTGACCTGCACCGGATGTACGGCCGATACGCGGAACGTATGGGCTGGCGTCTGGAAGTATTGTCGGCCAGTGAGGGCGAGCACGGTGGTTTCAAGGAAATCATCAGCCGCATCAGCGGTGACCAGGTGTATTCACATCTCAAGTTTGAATCCGGTGCTCACCGGGTTCAGCGTGTTCCTGAAACCGAAAGCCAGGGGCGTATACACACCTCGGCCTGTACCGTAGCGGTGATGCCTGAAGCCGATGAGCTAGCCGAAGTCGAGATCGACAAGGGTGATTTGCGGGTTGACACATACCGTGCCTCGGGCGCTGGCGGTCAGCACGTTAACCGAACCGATTCGGCGGTGCGTCTGACGCACCTGCCCACCGGCATCGTGGTGGAATGCCAGGATGAACGCTCCCAGCATAAGAACAAGGCCCGGGCCATGTCGTTACTGGCTGCCAAGATCATGGACGCCCAATCCAGTGCCGCCGCCCGTGAACAGGCCGATACCCGGCGCAGCCTGGTCGGCAGTGGCGATCGCTCCGAGCGCATCCGTACCTACAACTTCCCACAAGGGCGCATTACCGACCACCGCATCAATTTAACGCTCTACAAACTCGATGAAGTGATGCAGGGCACGCTGGATCAGGTGGTGGACCCGCTGGTGCAAGAACACCAGGCACAGCTGCTGGCTGATATGTCGCAGTCCTGATCTGCGCTGACCTTACAGGAAACCTAACCCATGTCAGATTCCGGCCTGAACCAGGTGCGCCAGGCCCAGCAATGGGCGCAGCAACAGGGCCTGGGAGCGCTCGATGCCGATTTGTTGCTCGCCTTTGTGCTCGATAAAAGCCGAACCTGGCTTTTTACCTGGCCCGAACGGGAACTGAGCGATGACCAGCAGCACCACTTTGAAGACCTCGTGCGCCGCCGAGAGGCCGGTGAACCGGTCGCTCATATTCTTGGTACGCGTGAGTTCTGGTCTTTGCCACTTAAGGTTAATGCCAGCACCCTGATTCCGAGGCCGGATACCGAGACGCTGGTAGAGACTATTCTGAACCACTTTGACCAACCATCCCTGAGAGTGGCCGATATGGGCACCGGTACCGGTGCCATTGCACTGGCGCTGGCCAGTGAACGACCCGACTGGCGCATCAGCGCTTTTGATGTTCAACCGGATGCCGTCGCCCTGGCGCAAGAGAATGCACACCAGCTGGGTTTGCCGGTGAGCGTGGGCCAAAGCCACTGGTGCGAAGCTTTGGTGGATCACAGCCTGGATCTGCTGGTATCGAATCCTCCTTATATTGCCGCCGATGATGTTCACTTGCAGCAAGGCGATGTGCGTTTTGAACCACTGTCTGCTCTGGTTGCCGCTGAGGATGGCCTGGCCGATATTCGAATTCTTATCGAGCAGGGGAAACGGGTTTTGGCGCCAGGTGGTTGGCTGTTTCTGGAGCATGGCTGGAGGCAGGGGGAGGCAGTCAGGGCGTGTTTTGAAAGCCAAGGCTACGGCTCAGTAGCAACCGTGCAGGATATGGGGAACCGGGATCGGGTTAGCTTTGGCCAGTGGAACCTTTAACTAATTTAAGTTTTGGAGTTCGCAATGGGCTAGCGACGGGTGGCAGGGCTACTTTTGCGGGGGTATCTGAGGCATGGATGCCGAAGTTAAGCTTACATGGAGGTAATCACGGCGCCCCTGCAAGAGTAGCCCTGCCATCTGTCGCGGGTTCTAGGCGATGGAGCTCATTTGAACTCCGAAGCTTGTGCTAATAGACCAGGCGAACGACGGTTTCAGCCACGCAGGCCGGGCGTCGGGTGTGTTCGATATTGACGGTGACTTCTTCCGTGACTTCCAGGCCCCGACGCACCACTTCGACTGCGACAATTTTTTTGGTGGCGCGAACTCGGCTGCCTGCTTTTAGCGGATAGGGAAAACGCACCTTGTTCAAGCCGAGATTGACCACCATTTTCGCGCCAGGGTAGGGCGGGTTGGTCGGGTCGACCGAGTTGGTGAGTTTGGGAATCATCGACAGGGTTAAAAAGCCATGGGCGATAGTGGCCCTGAACGGAGATTCCTGTTCTGCCCTTGCCGGGTCGGTATGAATCCACTGCTGGTCTTCGGTAACCCCGGCAAAGGCGTTAATGCGGTCTTGTTCCAACGTAAGCCACTGTCCCTCATAGACGACGTCACCCAACTGGCTCAGCAAGGTCTGGCGCATGGCTTCAGCGCGCGGGTTATCGCACTCGGTAAGGGAGTCCTGAGGGGCATCGACCGGTTTGCGATCCTGGTCCAGAACCCAGTTGACCCATTCGTGGTTGCGGGCACTTTGCCAGAGTTCGTTCCAGTACTCGCGCCATTGCGGCGCAATAAGCTCCCTGAATTCCGCCTGGTTCTGGCTCAGGCGTTCTTTCTTTTCTTTGATTAAATCGATGACACTCATGTCCGGGAATCCATTTCACACAGAGGCTGGTCCAGCGGGAATAATAGGGATTATACGCCAAAACCCCCGTATCGCTTAGTCTGGTGGGAAATGAGTGCGATGAAAGTAGGTCACTGATGGGGCTTTTTTCACGTCCTGTGAGCTAGCTCACAAGCCGTAGATGGCCACCAGCAAGAAGCAGCCTGATTCATAATCCAGGTTACGGAGTTCGCACAGTACTAGCACCGGTATCCTGCGCGGTCGACAGGCACCCAAGGTCCGAACCCCAGAACTGGAGTTTTTAACTGTCGTGGGTCAGTGAGTCGGCCAGGGCATCGGGTTCCTTCCGGGCCCAGCGATTCAGTTTTTCCTCCAACTGGCGCAGCAGGCGGGCCATGGCGCCATCTGACGACCAGGCGACATGGGGTGTCACAATGACGTTCGGCAGGGCCGCCAGTTGCCAGATGATGTGGTCTGGCGGGGGCGGTTCACTGCTGGCAACATCCAGCGCCGCGGCGCCGATGACGCCCCGGGTCAGGGCGTCCAGTAAATCGGATTCATCCACCAGGTCTCCCCGGCCGCTGTTGATGAGCAGGGCGTGTGGCTGCATCAGGCTCAGCGTGTGTTGGTTGATCATGCCCCGGGTCTGGTCAGTTAGCGGGCAATGTAAGCTCAGTACATCGGCCAGCGACAGCGCGGTTTCGAAGGCGGTGTACCCCGGCCTAACGGTCTCTGCCGCGGGCCGTTCAGCGTAAATCACCGAGAGTCCCAGGGCTTGAGCCCGGGTCGCAACAGCTATGCCCAGATCCCCTTTGCCAACAATCACCAGGCGCTTGCCACTCAGGGTATTGATCGGGGCGATACGGTTACAGAAAAAGGGACTCTGGCTCCAGCCTTTGTTGTCGGCATCTCTGAGGTAGGCCTTCAGGTTCCGGGCCAGTGTCAGCATCATCATGATGCAATGCTCACCGACGGCGTCAACGGCGTAACCGGTAGCGTTGAACACGGCAATGCCCCGGGCCCGGCAGACCTCCAAATCAACGTTGTTGGTACCGGTGGCTGTTACGCCAATGCACTTGAGGTCCGGTAGCCGGGCCAGCAGGGGTGCATCCAGCACCACCTTGTTAACCAGAGCAATATCCGCTTGCTGCAAGCGTTCGAGACGCTGTTCGGGAGAGGTTTTGTCGAAGCTTTGCCAGTCGGTTACGGCGTCTGGTGGCGTCAGTGTTTGTTCGTCGGGGAAGGTGGCGGCGTCGAGGAATACGGCTTTCATGAGGGCTCCGTCAGCGGTGACTCTGTGCCCCTGAATGTACCCTATTCAGAGAGCCGGTGCCCACCTCGCAGGCACCGGCTCCGCTTTTGTTTCAGCTGACTACCCGGAGGCTCAGACCTTGAAACGCGACAGATTTTGCCGGATTTTGCGGCTGACGCCATGCAACTCGTCCGACTGGGTGGTTGCCTGATCGACGTTGTCCGCCAATTGATTGGAGGCATCCTGAATGGCTGTGGCGATGCGGCTGATCTCCTCTGTTGCGATGTTCTGCTCGCGAGAAGCCTCTGCAATGCTCTGTGCCCGGGAAGAAATGTCTTCTATCGATTCGGCAATCACGTTAAGGCTGCTGGTTACCTGCTGGGCGCTGCTGGCCGTTTCATCGGTCAGGGTCTTGCTGCTGTTCATGATCGACACGGCCTGTTGGGTCTGCTCCTGCAGGGTTTCAATCATGGTCTGGATTTCGCCGGTAGCCTGGTGCGTGCGTTGCGACAGAGCCCGCACTTCATCGGCGACCACGGCAAAACCACGCCCCTGATCACCGGCACGAGCCGCTTCAATGGCCGCATTCAGGGCCAGCAGATTGGTTTGTTCAGCGATGTTCTGAATGGTCGACAGAATGGTATTGATCTCCAGTGCCTGCTCATCCAGTTTGCCGATAACACCCGTGGCGGTGTCTATCTGCCCGGTCAGCTTGCCCATGCGCTGACGATTCTCGGCGGCATTCCCCATGCCGTTTTGGCCTTCAGTCGAGGCTTTCTGAGCCGCTTCGGCAGTATCTCCCGCATTTTGTGCCACCTCGGCCGAGGTAGACGACATCTCATTAATGGCGGCGGCTACCTGGCTGATTTCGCTCTGCTGTAATTGAATGGCATCGTTATTGGCCTTGGCATTCCTGCGTGAGGAATCCGACAGGGTTTCCAGCTCATGGGAATAGCCAAGGCTTTCCGACACCAGTTGATGCACCGATTCAACGAACTGATTGAACGATTGGCTGAGCGAGCCGATTTCATCATCGCGCACGACGGTGAGCCGGCGAGTCAGGTCGGCTTCACCCTGGGCAATATCAGACATGGCTGAATCGAGCCCGGCCAGGGGCCGCAGCAGATAGGAAATCAGAAATCCGGAAACGATGGTCACAATCAGGATGGTCAGTGCAGACACCAGGGTGTTGCTGAGTGCCAGGGCACCGAGTCCGGCAAAGGCCTCACTGCTTTTGACCATTAAGACGACCTGCCAGTCACTGCCTTCAATCGGGTAGGCGGCACTGAGCCAGCCTTCACCATTGACGGAAACGCCAGCGGTGGTTGAAGTCAGTCGGGCGTTGCCGATCAAGCCATTGAGGTTCTCTCCCAGCCGGTCTTCGTTTGGGTGAACCAGAAACTGGTTGGCACCATCGACCAGTGCTGCATAACCCGACTCGCCCAGCTCAACCCCCAGCACCTCCTGAACGATATCGGTCAGGGCTACGTCGGCAGCGAGCACATTAGCGCCCACCGGCTGGGCAAAACTCATCACCAGATCCCCAGAAGACGCATCAATATAGGGGGCGGTAACAATGCGTTGTTGTTCCTCCTGAGCCTGAATAAACCAGGGCCGGGTGCGGGGGTCGTAATCATCGGGCAGGGATTCAGCCGGGAACATGATCATGTCACCGGCCCGGGTACCCAGATACATATAGAGAAAGCCACCCGCGTTGTTGCCCTGCGTCAGCACCGGAATCGGATCGGGGGCGTCGGCAATGGCCTGGGCGGCCGACTCGACCACCTGTGCCTTGCTGGCCAGCCAGGTACTGACAAAGTGGCGGGTACTGGTGCCGCTGCGCTGCACCGTGTCGGAGACCGATTCAACCAGTGCCGACCGGGCTTGCTGGTAGTTGTAAACGCCGTTGATGGCGACCAGCACCAATACGCTGAGCGCCACCCCGACCATCAGGCGGGTACGAATAGTCCAGGACGTCATGAGTCGGGCTCCCAGGAAAAGAAATACCTGGCCATTCACAGTTGAATGACCGTTAACTAACTTATAGATCAGTTAACGGCACTTTGGCCAGTTTCTTGAAACCGCAGACCGCTCAGGCTGGCTGGCTGGCCTGCACAGCAGTCAGGGCAATGGTGTAGACGATGTCATCGACCGTGGCACCGCGTGATAGATCATTCACCGGCTTGCTTAACCCCTGCAGCATGGGGCCGATGCTGACCACATTGGCGCTGCGCTGCACCGCCTTGTAGGTAGTGTTGCCGGTGTTCAGATCCGGAAAGATGAATACTGTGGCTTTCCCGGCCACCTTGCTGTTCGGGGCCTTACTGGTCGCAACCGAAGGGGTTGATGCAGCATCGTATTGCAAGGGCCCGTCGATAAGCAGGTCCGGGCGTTTCGCCTGCGCCAGTTTGGTTGCAGCGCGTACCTTTTCCACATCATCGCCAGAGCCTGATTCGCCGGTGGAGTAACTGATCATCGCGATGCGTGGCTCTATGCCAAACGCCAGGGCCGAGTCGCCACTCTGAATGGCAATGTCGGCCAGTTGTTCAGCATTCGGGTCCGGGTTAACGGCACAGTCGCCATAGACCACCGCCTGGTCGGGCAGTAGCATGAAAAATACCGACGACACCAGGCTGGCATCCGCTCTGGTCTTGATCAGCTGCAGCGCGGGGCGAATGGTATTGGCAGTGGTGTGCACCGCACCGGACACCAGGCCATCCACATCGCCTTCGGCCAGCATCATGGTGGCCAGCACCACGGTATCTTCCAGTTGTGCTTCGGCCATTGGAGCCGTTAGACCCTTGTGCTGGCGCAGGTCAACCATAGGCTGAATGAACCGCGGGCGAGCTTGTTCCGGGTCGACGATTTCAAGGTCGGGCGGCAGTGTCAGGTTGCGGCTGGCGGCGACTCGCTCTATGTCGTCACGCTTGCCCAGCAGCACACAGTGGGCGATGCCACGCTGCTGGCAGGCAATGGCTGCCTGCACGGTTCTGGGTTCATCGCCCTCAGGCAGTACGATGCGCTTTTTGGCCTGGCGGGCACGACCGACCAGCAGATGACGAAAGGCCGGGGGCGACAGTCTCGGTTCGAGGCCGACCCGGGCTCGCTGTGCCAGCCAAGCGCCATCCAGATCGGCCGCAACCGCGTTCATGACAGCATCCATGCGGTCGACATCGTCGACTGGAACTTCGGTGTTCATGGCGTTCAACCGCTGGGCGGTTACGAAGGTATTGGAGCTGACTTCCATCATAGGCAGGCCGGTGGCAAAGGCGGCCTGGCACAAATCGATCACGGCGTTAGCAAGTTTCAGTCCGCCCGTCAGGACCAGGCCGGCCAGGGGCACGCCGTTTAGCGCGGCCATGCAGCTGGCCAGAACGATGTCTTCGCGATCGCCCGGAGTCACCACCAGGGTGCCAGCTTTCAGAGTATGCAGCATGTTGCGCATGGTTCGCGCGCAGACGGTGATGGCCTGGACTCTGCGGGTCTCCAACTCGCCACGATTCAGCAGTGTTGCTTGCAGATGGTCAGCAACATCCCGGGTGCGGGGGGCTACCAGCAGCGGATTCCAGCGAATACCCCCCAGAAACCGGAACGACGGGTTTGAAAAGACCGGAAGCGAGGCGATGATCTTGTCGGGGTCGGTGGGAATAGCCAGATGCTGTTCGCCGTCTTCACTCGGTAATATTTGCTGGTAGTCGGGTTCTGGCGCCCCGATCTTGTTGAGTATGCAGCCGATCACCCGGGCGTTGTCGATGCCGCCAAACAGGCTGGCGCTGACCTGAATTCGTTCGTTCAACTGCGCCGTACTTTCTGCGTTTTTGGCGGCCACCAGAATGACGTCGGCATCCAGTGCCCGGGCCATGTTCACGTTCAGCTTGCCGATGTAGCTTTCATCACCCAGCGGCACCAGCCCTTCAACGATCACGACATCCGCCTCGCCTGCCGATTGCTGGAAAAGCTGGATGACGTCTTCCATTAAATCATCTGTCTTGTTTTGAGATAAGGCCTGCTGTGCCGTTGCCAGGCTGATCGGGGCGGCCGGATGCAGGCCGAGCGTGGCGTTGATCAGGTGGGTGGACCGTTCCGGCCCCGGATCCTTGCCATAGCGCTGGGCGATGGGTTTGCAGAAAGCCACCCGAATACCGACTTGATCCAGTGCCCGAACCAGGCCCAGGCACACCGAGGTCAGACCGGTACCGGCACCGATGGCTGTCATGAAAAAAGTGTGTTGCACAGGCGCTCCCTGTTGATCAGTTAATTGGCGTTTCGTTGATCAACCGCAGGGTGTCCTGCGCGATCATCCATTCTTCCCGGGTGGGAATGACAGCAGCAACCGGGCCTTTGCTTGCTGAAATTTGGCCCCGGCTGTCACCGTGCGCTTTGTTCAGGACATCGTCGAGTTCAAAGCCGAATACACCCAGGCGTTGCAGAACATTAGCGCGAATGTCCGCGGCGTTTTCACCGATGCCTCCGGTAAATATCAGCGCATCAAGCCGGCCAAGCGATGCCGCCAGGCCGCCGATCTGGCGGGCCAGCCGGAAACAGAACACATCGATGGCCTGACGCGCCTGACGGTGCCCGCCGGCCGCCGCTTCGGTAAGCGTGCGCATGTCGTTCGACAGTTCCGAAAGACCCAGCAGGCCACTGTCGCGGTTCAACATCTGGGTAACATCAGCGATGCTCCAGCCGAGTTGCTCACTCAGGTATTCATGCAAGCCTGGGTCAATATCGCCACTGCGTGTGCCCATGACCAGCCCTTCCAGGGGGGTCATCCCCATGGTGGTGTCGATCGAAAAACCGTCGGAAATTGCGGTTGCACTGCAGCCGTTGCCCAGGTGCGCTGTGATAATCGCATGCGATTCAGGGTTCAACTCCAGTTGTTGCACCGCCTGTTGCGCTACGTATTTGTGACTGGTGCCATGAAAACCGTAACGTCGAACGCCCTGCTCCCGGTAGAGTTTCATTGGCACGGCATAGAGAAAGGCTTCCGGATCCAGCGACTGGTGAAAAGCCGTATCAAAGACAGCCACCTGGGGTACCGACGGATACAACGCCTGCATTACCTGAATTCCCAGCACATTTGCCGGGTTGTGCAGGGGAGCCAGATTGGCGCAGGCTTCGATACCGCGCAGGGTAGCTTCGGTAATCCGGGCTGAATCGGTAAAGGTTTCACCACCGTGCACAACCCGATGCCCGATGCCCGCCAGGGGTTCTTTCAACGCAAGGCGGGTCACGAGGTTGTTGACCGCCTGCAAGGCCCCCGAGTGACCCTGGCCGGGCAGGGGGCTGGTTTGTTTTTTGCCATCGTGATGCCAGTTCAGTTCGGCATTGCGAGTGTTGAGCCGATCGACTGACCCCGACAGGAAGTCGCGGCCGGTGGTCATGTTGAACAGCGAAAATTTGAGCGATGAACTGCCGGAATTAATAACAAGCACCGGAACTACAGCCATGGATTTGAATCCTTAACCGGTTTGATGGTGGGCCCAACAGGGAACCAATTGTGTGTAAGATAGATCGAGCTGACGCCTACAGACTGACGCAGATTCTGTGCGCCATTACCAAGCCGGAGTTTGGCAAGTCGTGAACCTTAAAATGAGTATATAAGATGATAGCTACCTTGGGTAATGACCTGCATCAGGTCCCGACGCGCAACGTCCGGCGTCGCCATCGCCGAAGCTTCCAGCCGTTGGTTGCCGCAGCGTTGTGCTGGTTTCTGACGATGCCAGCCTGGGCCATGCCCGAAGGGTACGGTGTACTTCAGGGCGGGGGCTATTTTGTCGGCCGGGCCGAGCCCGAAAGCCACGTAAGGTTCGCCGGACAATCGGTACCGGTAGACGCTGAAGGCCGTTATATTCTGGGTTTCGAGCGCATGATGAAAGGCAAGTATCTGTTATCGGTGAGTGTGCCCGGGCAGGCTGAACAGCGATTTCAGCTGGAAATTGAAGAACGGGACTATCGAATTCAGCGCGTCGACGGTCTTGATCCGTCCCGGGTAAACCCGCCTGAAGAGCAGATTGCCCGCATACTGGCCGAAGCGGAACGCGTCAAGGCAGCCCGTGCTCGACGGGTCGACAGTGAAGGCTGGCTTGAGCCTTTCCTCTGGCCCGCCTATGGGCGAATCTCCGGCGTCTATGGCAGCCAGCGTATTCTGAATGGTACGCCTTCGGCGCCGCACTGGGGCATTGATGTCGCGGTACCCACAGGCACACCGGTATACGCGCCAGCCTCCGGCGTTGTAACGCTGGCAGAACCGGATTTGTATTTCAGCGGTGGAACGGTGTTGCTGAACCACGGCATGGGGCTGACGTCCAGTTTTCTGCATTTATCCGGTGTGCATGTCAGTGTGGGCGATCGGGTTGAGCAGGGTGAATTGATCGCAGCAGTGGGCACAACGGGTCGTAGTACCGGGCCGCATCTCGACTGGCGCGTAAGTCTGGCCGATGTGCGCATCGACGCCGGCTTGATGGTTCCGGAGCAGGAAGACTTGTGCACCGTGGAAGGCGAGGGCGAACAGGTTGTGGTACTGGTGCATGGATTGGGCCGAACCGATAGGTCCATGGCCAGGCTGGCGGGTGCTCTGCAGGAGGCAGGCTTTGCCACCTGTAATCAGGAATACCCAAGCCGAAAGGAGACCGTCCCGGAGTTGTCGGCCTACGTAGCGAACGCGGTGGCGCGGGTGAACCGGCAGGGTTACGACACCGTTCATCTGGTGACCCATTCACTGGGCGGCATACTGGCCCGTTACTGGCTGCAGCGCGCTGATCTGCCGGGGCAGGGGCGGGTAGTGATGCTGAGCCCGCCCAACCACGGCAGTGAAGTGATCGATGCCCTGGGAGACCAGGCCTGGTTTCAGTGGATTATGGGTCCCGCGGCGCTAGAACTGGCCACCGATGACGAGGCGCTGGTGAACCAGCTTGATCCCATCGATGTGCCCGTGGGGGTGATTACCGGCACCCGCTCCAGCGACCCCTGGTTCAATGTTCTGTTTCAGGGTGATCACGATGGCAAGGTATCGGTGGCCAGTGCCCGCCTGAGCGAGGCCGATGGCTTCCGTCTGGCAGAGGCTGGACACACCTTCATCATGAACGATGAGGACGTGCGGTTCTGGGTGGCCTTTTTTCTGACCAATGGCTTCTTTCCCTGAGCTGGAATCGTGGCTTTACAATGCATCGTAAAGCTTTTTCTCCGGCCGGGGGTGCTGTTGCTTGAAAAATAGGAGAAGCTGCGATGGCGCAGTAACACAATACCGTCTAACAACAAGAACAAGACTGGCACTGTGCACAGCTCACGCGATCACCGGATTGCAGGTCATGTCTGAACAGAAAGTGAACAAAGCCGACAATGCGGGCCTATGCGCCTTTTGAAGGCTTGTGTTTCTGGCAAAAAATCCTCAACATGAAGTGGTCCCTTTGGGAAACATAATAACAGCGAGAGAGAACTCTATGATTAAAAAAACACTCTTGGGCGTAGCAACCGCTGCAGCACTCGTCGGTGCCGTACAGGCTGAAGAAGTAAAAATCGGCTTTCTGGGTGGTTTTACCGGCCCTATTGAAAGTTTGACACCTCCCATTTACGACGCTGCGCGTCTGGCCGTCAGGCATGTGAATGGTCAGGGTGGTATTCTGGATGGTGACATTCTGGTCATGCCCAGTGCTGATACCACCTGCGTTGACTCATCGGCCGCTACCAACGGTGCCGACCGACTGATCAACTCGGAAAATGTGACCGCTATCGTCGGTGCCCTGTGTTCAGGGGCGACCATTGCCGCCGCCAACAACGTAGGCATTCCTGCCAGCGTGGTGATGATATCACCGGCGTCTACCTCGCCGGCGATTACAGAGATGGATGATAATGATCAGGTTTTCCGTACACCGCCGTCTGACGCTTATCAGGGCGAAGTTCTGGCACGGTTGCTGATCTCCAAAGGTATCAACGATGCCGCGGTCACTTATGTGAACAATGACTATGGCAAGGGCCTGGCCGATGCGTTCGCGGCGGCCTATGAAAACGAAGGTGGCATGGTAATGGCCAATGAAGCGCATGAGGACGGCAAAGCCGATTACCGTGCTGAAATTGCTTCTCTGGCGTCTACCGGTTCGCAAAACCTGGTCGTGTTGGCCTATGCCGACGGGTCTGGTCAGACGATCCTTCGTCAGGCGAACGAGAGCGGCAACTTCGTCACTTACGTTGGTGGTGATGGTATGGTCGGTGACGGCCTGGTTCGGGCTGTGGGCGGCGACGTGCTTGAAGGCATGATTGCTACCAAGCCGGGCACCCCGGATCTGCCAGGATCAGCTGTGTTTGCCGGGTTGGCCGAAGCGGTTGAGCTGGATCCGAACGCGACCTTTGCCGGTCAGTCTTACGATGCCGCCTTTATTATTGCGCTGGCCATCGAATCAATGGGCGAAGACAGCCGTGAAGGCCTGAGCGACCATGTCCGCCGTGTAGCGACTGCGCCGGGTGAAGTGATCCTGCCGGGTGAGTGGAGCAAAGCCAAGCGTCTGCTGGCAGCGGGTCAGGACATCAACTACGAAGGCGCAACCGGTCAGCACGAATTCGATGACAGCGGTGACGTTCCTGGCGTTATTGTTGAAATGACTGTGCGTAACGGTGCGTTTGTCGAAGTGGGCGAAATCCAGTAAAACGAACGGATTGTCGCTCCACAAATAGATACTGTGTTCGTTAAAAACCGGCCTTTTGGCCGGTTTTTTATTGGGCGGCCAATCGCTGCCAAAGCCGGTTTACCGATGGGTTCCGAACCAGTGCACATCGATACAGCCGGATCTCCAGTGGCGCATGCCAGCGCTCAGCCCCGCAGATGACCAGTTCACCCTCTCGCAGCTCCCGTCGAATACACAGCTCCGGTACCCAGGCGATGCCCGCGCCGGTTAATGCCATGCCTTTCAACCCTTCCGCCATGGCGGTGTCGTAGACGGTTTTCAGCCGCAATCTGATCGGGTCCTGCTTTAACATCAGCCGAAGTGTCCGCCCCAGAAAGGCCCCGGGTGTGTAGGCCAGTAACGGAATTTCTTCCTGGCCTTCTCTGTCGAGCGAATAGCGTGGCTGGTCAGTGCCAGGCAGTGGAACAGACACCGGAACCAGGCGCGTGTGCCCCAGGGTAATAGAGGGAAAAGTGCTGGCATCCAGCTGCAGGGTGGCATAGGAGTCGTAATAGATTTGCAGCAAATCACACTGGCCTTCGCGTAAGGCATGCAAGGCTTCTTCAACGTTCATTGCCACCAGGCGCATGTTCAGATTGTTCATCACATCCCGGTGCTCGGTCATCCAGTCCGGGAAAAAGGAAAATGCCAGCGAGTGTGCGGCAGCGACGCGCAGCGTGGCTTGCTGATTAGCGTCCAACCCGCGCAACCGGCTAACGGTTTCGCGCAGCTGAGACATCACGGTTCTTGCCGTCAGCAGGAATAACTGGCCCTCATCCGTCAGTCGCACCGGGGTGGTTGAGCGGTCCACCAGGGGAACCGCCAGCGTGGTTTCCAGCGCTTTAATGCGTCGGCTGAATGCTGGCTGAGTCACGAAGCGACGCTCTGCCGCCCGGGAAAAGCTCAGGGTATCGGCCAGGGCAATAAAATCCTCCAGCCAGCGCGTTTCGAAGTCCATCCAAGCTCCTAAGTATGCAATATATGCATACTATAGCTGAAAACGGCATTGGTCGGCGAACCCGGGGAAACGGCACAATGAGTTCTCCGGTCGCCATTGTGGCAAGCCGGTAAGACCCCGGAGGACACAGAAAACAATCATGCTGCCAACGCAGAACGACACCGCCATTCGCACGACCCTTGACCCTTCTCTGCCTACCCGCCTGGAACGTGACCTGCTCGGTCAACGGACTGTTCCTGCTGAGGCGTACTATGGCATTCAGACGTTGCGTGCCGCCGAAAACTTTGATCTGTCAGGCGTAACGCTGGCCCATTTTCCGAAACTCATTATCGGGCTGGCCATGGTTAAAAAAGCCGCTGCCGCAGCCAATGCAGAGCTCGGATTGCTGGAAGAGCGCCGGTTTCAAGCGATCGGTGCGGCCTGTGATCAACTGGTAGCCGGGCAGCATCATGACCAGTTCATTGTCGATATGATTCAGGGCGGTGCTGGTACCTCTACCAATATGAACGCCAATGAAGTCATCGCCAATCTGGGGCTGGAATGGCTCGGTCATGCAAAAGGCGCATACCAACACTTGCACCCCAATAACGACGTCAATGCGTCCCAGTCGACCAATGATGCTTACCCGACAGCGATTCGGGTGGGCTTGCAATTGTCGCACGCAGAACTGGTCGATAGCCTGGCGCAGCTGCGGGATGCGCTTGCCGACAAGCGCGATGAGTTTGCCGATGTCCTTAAGATGGGTCGCACCCAGCTGCAGGACGCCGTACCCATGACGCTTGGCCAGGAATTTGGCGCCTTTGCCACCACCCTGGGTGAAGACATCGATCGCATTGCCGGCCTGTTTGATCTGCTGCGGGAAGTGAACCTGGGTGGCACCGCCATCGGTACCGGCCTGAATGCCCACCCGGACTATGCTCAACTGGCCGTGACCCACTTGTCGCGACTGTGTGGACACCCGATGCGGCTGGCAAACGATCTGATTGAAGCCACCTCCGACATGGGCGCTTTCGTGTTGTTTTCCGGCATGACCAAACGGCTGGCGATTAAGCTGTCGAAGATGTGTAACGACTTGCGACTGTTGTCGAGCGGCCCCCGGGCTGGACTTGGCGAGATCAACCTGCCAGCTCGTCAGCCCGGCTCCTCCATCATGCCCGGCAAGGTGAACCCGGTGATTCCCGAGGCGGTAAACCAGGTCGCTTATCAGGTGATCGGCAACGACCTGGCCATCACCATGGCGGCTGAAAGCGGGCAGTTGCAATTGAATGCTATGGAGCCACTGATTGCCTATAAACTGTTCGATTCAATGCGCTTACTGCGTCGCGCCATGGATATGCTGCGCACCCTGTGCATCGAAGGCATTACGGCCAACCGGGAGCACTGCCTGGCGCAGGTGAACGCTTCCATTGGCGTTGTGACTGCGCTTAACCCTTACATCGGTTACGACAATGCCACTCGCCTGGCCAGTCTGGCCCTGGCGACAGGACACAGTGTCAGGGATCTGGTTTTGGCAGAGGGCTTAATGCAAAAAGAAGCGCTCGATGAAGCGTTAAGTCTTGAGCGGCTGGTATACCCGGTGCGCCAGGCGAGCCCGGCGTTGGTTTAATGCCCCGTCAGCCAGTGGCCCAGCGTCGCCAGTTTTGACGGTGTCTGCCTGCCTCTGGCTTCGCGCTGATCGGCCGCATTGAACAGGGCATACATGCCTCTGACGCCCAGCCAGCGCAGGGGTTCGGGCTCCCAGCGTCGAACCCGGCGGCCTACCCAGGGCAGGCGGGTCAGGTCGGTGTCCCGCCCCAGGGTCAGATCGCAGAGGGTACGCCCGGCCAGATTGGAGGTCGATACGCCCACGCCGACATACCCTCCGGCCCAGCCGAGACCTGTTTTCGGGTCGAGACCGACGGTGGCGCACCAGTCACGGGGCACTGCCAGTACACCGCACCAGGCATGATCTATACGAGCCTTACTGGCAGCCGGGAAGTGCCGGTTCAGGATTCGGATCAGGTGGCGAATGGTGTCGGAGTCGGGTGTGCCCCGGTGGTCAATTTGACTGCCCAGACGATAGGGCAGGCCACGACCACCCACTGCGATTCGGCCTTCACGGGTGCGCTGGCAATAACAGTAGGCATTGGCGAAATCACCTACGATCTCACGGCCGTTCCAGCCGATCTGCTGCCAAACTTCGGGTGGCAACGGCTCGGTGATAATTTGGGCTGAATTGAGGGGCAGCCAGTCCCGTTCCGAGCCGGGCAAAGTGGCCGTAAATCCTTCAGTGGCTCGCAGAATGATGGGCGCCGTTACCCTTCCTTTGTCGGTTTTAGCGGCGCCTGGTTCCAAAGCGATAACCTTCGTTTGTTCGGCGATCCGCACACCCAGACCTTCAACCACCCGGGCCAGTCCCTGCACCAGTTTGGCAGGCTGGATACGGGCGACGTTATCAATTTCCATCGCGCCCAGTGCGCCGGGTATCGAGATTCGAGCGGCAACGTCTTCCTGGCGCAGTGCCCGAATCCGGCTCGCTTCGCCCCAGTTCTTCCGGTGTTCAATCTCGGTGTTCATGCGGTGCAGCTGCGCCGGGTTGGTGGCGATCAGCAATTCGCTGGTGCGAAGGATATCGGCGTCTATACCCTCGGCCGATGCAACAGACAGAATTTCATCGACGCTGATCCCCATCGCATCAACCATGGCCCGAACACCCGCTGCATTACCGTTGCTCAGGTACCTTTCATGGTCCCAGGCAAAGCCACCCGTCAGCCAGCCACCGTTACGCCCTGATGCGCCAAAGCCGGCGAACTCGGCTTCGAGAATGATGACATTCAAATCCGGTTTGGCTTTCTTGAGGTAATAGGCCGTCCACAAGCCTGTGTAGCCTGCGCCAACAATACAGACATCGGCTGTGGTATCGCCCTCAAGCGCCGGTCTGGGCGGCGGGAAGCCACCGATATCCTGATACCAGAAGGAAATGTCGCCTGTGGTTTTTGGCCAGTTCGAGAGAGTCATGGAGTGCTCAGTAGCGTTGTCTGTTATTCGGCTGCAATAGTCTACGTGACTCTGACAGGCGGACACAAAAAAGGGAGCTGAAAGCTCCCTTTATGAACTGCGTTGATCAGATCAGGCGTGATGCGCCACTTTCTCTGGAAACAGCCCCTTGGGGGCGTAACGCAGCACCAGGCTGATGGTCAGTCCGATCACGAATACCCGTGCCTGAAGCGCTCGGCTGTCGAGGTCACCGGGTGGTTGCCACTCAAACCAGGCGGTACCCAACTGGCGTGCCATGTCGATCAGGAACAGCGCCGCGGGTTCTGACATGGTCCAGATAATGTAGATAAACACCGCGCCAAAAATGGTGCCTTTGTTGTTGCCGGCGCCACCCAGAATCACCATCACCCAGACAAGAAAGGTGTGGTTCAGAGGCAGGAAGCCACTGGGGTCAAAAATGCCGTTAAAGGTGACCAGTGCAGCACCGCCAATGCCCATCAGCACTGAGCCCAGAATAAAGACTTCCAGGCGGCGACGGTTGACGTCTTTGCCCATGGCGGCCGAGGAGTTCTCGTTGTCGCGGATGGCGCGCATGGTGCGGCCCCAGGGGGCGTTGTAGGCGCGGTACAGCAGGAAGTAGATGACCGCAATCAATACCGCGGTGACCGACAGATAGGCTGCACGGGCTGCAATAAAGCCGATTTCCCCGGCCTGTGGCACTGGCCAGGGCAGGGGCGATACCGTCAGTGTGCCCCGGGTCAACCAGTCGGCATTCTTCAGAAACGCCTTGATGATTTCGGCAATGCCCAGTGTCGCGATGGCAAGGTAGTCACTGCGCAAACCCAGGCAAATATGGCCAATGAAATAAGCAATGCCGCCCGCAATGGCACCGCCGACCAGCCAGCCGACCCAGACCGGCAAACCAAAACCGCCGATGAATCCGGCTTCGGACTCAATCGCTTCGGCAACTGGCCCCAGTGAGGTGACGACCCAAAGATACAGTATCGCGGAAGCAACAATGATAAGCGGTAAGCGAATCTTCTTGCTGATACCGAAACGCTTCAGTTGGGTAAGGCCATAAACGATGGCGATCGAAAGCAACGCCTTGAGGCCAACGCCGCCGAGTTGGCCGGGCAGGTCGGTGCTCCAGAAGTCGTCGTTAGTCGGGAAGCTGAACAGCATGGTAATAAAGCCGCCGAGGGCGACGAACCCCATGATGCCCGCGTTAAACAGACCGGCATAACCCCATTGAATGGTCAGGCCCAGTGCCAGAATCGCATAGCAGCTGGCTTCAGCCAGCACCCGGACACTGTAAGCGGAGCCCTGAGAGGCAAATACGATCAGAATCAAAGCAGCCAGCAGGCTGAACAGGATGATGTCTTTCTTTGGCAGTTGCATCAGATGATCTTCCCTTTAAACAGGCCGGTTGGTCGCCAGATGAGAATCGCCAACAGGATGAAAAACGGAATGGTGATTTTGTATTCTGTGGGCACAAACGCCAGGGTATTGGGTAAGTCCAGCGCGGGGATGGCTCGCTCCAGCGGGCGCAGTACAAACGTCCAGTTGAATACTGCCAGCGTTTCCGTCAGGCCAACCACAAAACCGCCAGCCAATGCGCCATAAGGACTACCGACGCCACCGACAATGGCCGCCGCAAAAATGGGCAGCAAAATCATAAAGCTCAGGTCAGGCTTCAGCGTCACGTCCAGTGACAGCAAGGTGCCGGCCGCACAAGCCAGTGCACCGGCGATGATCCAGGTGACACCGACGACGGTGTTGGTGTTGATGCCAGAGACCTTGGCCAGATCCGGATTGTCCGACATGGCGCGCATGGCTTTGCCCAGCCGCGACTTGTTCAGGAACAGGTGCAACGCAATTACGGCAAACGCCAGAGACAGGAACAGCAACAATTGAGGTTCGGTGACCACCAGATTGCGCGAAGCCGACTCAAACGGCAGGTCGATGCGGAAGATCGCCTTGCGATCATCAACGTACAGGCTCTGTGTGCCGGTGCCGGCGAAGAAGCGAATCAGTCCCTGCAACATCAGCGTTACGCCGACCGACGCCATTACCATAACGACCGGTTTAACGTTATTTTCCCGCAGTTTTTTGTAGAACAGCTTGTCGATGCCCACAGCAATAAAGGCCGTCGCCACCATGGCAAGCGGCATCATCACAAAGGCGGTGGGCAACCCGATGGCCGGGCCTACAGCGGGAAACAATGCCGTGAGGATCAGCACCAGAAAGGCGCCCAGCGTCATCATGTCGGCATGGGCAAAATGGGCAAAGCGCAGAATACCGAACACCAGGGTGACACCGATGGCACCCATGGCGTAGATCGATCCGATCACCGCGCCGTTGATGACCACACTGTTAAAAAAGAAAATAAATTCGTTCACAACGGACTCCTATTAACCGTCAGCCACCCAGGAAGCTTTTCGCCACTTCCGGATCGTTCAGCAGGTTCTGGCCTGTATCGGTAAAGCGGTTTTTACCCGCCGCCAGTACGAACCCCTTATGCGCAATGCGCAGTGCCTGTTTGGCGTTTTGTTCCACCATCAGCACGCCGACGCCGCTTTCATTAATCGCGATTACCCGCTCGAAAATCTCATTCATGTACAGCGGGGAAAGGCCGGCCGTTGGTTCATCGAGCAACAGCAGGCTGGGTTCAACCATTAAGGCGCGACCCATGGCGACCATCTGACGCTGACCGCCCGACAATTCGCCGGCGGGTTGTCTGCGTTTGTCTTTCAGGTCAGGGAAAAAGCTGTAGACGCGTTCGAGCATGTAGCTGAAATCATCGCGCCGGATAAAGGCACCCATTTCCAGGTTTTCCTCAACCGTCATGCTGACGAAGACATTGTGCTCCTGAGGGACAAAACCCATGCCCTTGTGCACCAGCTTATCGGGGGACAGATTGGTGATGTTGTCGCCACGCAGTTCGATACTGCCTTCACTGACATTGAGCAAGCCGAAAATGGCTTTCAGGGTGGTTGATTTACCGGCGCCGTTGGGGCCGACAATCACGCCAATCTCACTTGATTCAATGGCCATGTTGACGCCATTGAGGATGTTCATGCCGCCGTAACCGGCGTGAATGTTTTTGCATTCAATCAGTGCCATATTACGCTCCGGCCTCGTTCGGATCACTGCCAAAATAGGCTTCAATCACCTGGGGGTTGTTGCGGATTTCCTCAATGGTGCCCTCGACCATGACACTGCCCTGGGCGAGCACGATTACCGGGTCGCACAGCTCGGCGATCATGTCCATATCGTGTTCAATCACCAGAAAGGTGTAGCCCATTTCCTGATTCAGGCGTTTGATGTTGCCTACCAGATCTTGCAGCAAGGTACGGTTTACACCGGCCGCAATTTCGTCGAGCAGCACTACCTTGGCATCGACCATCATGGTGCGGCCCAGTTCCAGCAGTTTCTTCTGACCGCCAGAGAGGTTGCCGGCCAGCTCGTTCTTGACATGATCCAGGCCGATGAAGTCGATCACATCCATGGCTTTCTGACGGACGCCGTGTTCAAAGTCACGCACTTTGCCGGGCTGAAACCAGGTGTTGAAAATGTTTTCGCCCGGTTGATTGGGCGGCACCATCATCAGGTTTTCCAGCGCCGACATGTGCGTGAATTCCTGTGCAATCTGAAACGTTCGCAGCAGGCCTTTTTCAAACAGGACGTTGGACGGCAGGTTGGTGATGTTCTCGCCCGCCAGAGTGATGGTGCCCTGGTCGACCGGAAACGCACCGGCGATCAGGTTGAACAAAGTTGATTTACCAGCCCCGTTGGGGCCAATCAGGCCAGTGATCGAACCTTCCTCAACGGCGATGGAGCAGTCATTAATGACGTGCAAGCCGCCAAAGGCTTTCGATACGCCCTGTACTTCGATGATGGATCCCATTAACCCTCCCACATTCAGTCTTCAACCGTCGCTCTGCGGCAACTGGTCGCATCAAGTGATCGCGCTGTCCAATTCTGTAAACACACCGCCGGCCCGAGGGATAAGGTTCCGGTCGGTGATAGCCGCTGTACAATAACGGGTCGTCAGGGATAGAGATTGGTCAACCCTGATGATACCCGGTTCGTCTGGCTGGTCGTGATCACGCTCGAGAATTGGAAGCTCGATCAATGTTTGATTTTTTATTGTTGATCGTTGCGTCAGTGAGGACGCCCGAAGTGTTGACGGCATGGCCGGCCACTTCTTGTCGTTTTGATGCCCCGCAACCTTACCCGATTGCAAGGGGCTAAGATAAAAAATCCCGGCGATTCTACCTTGTACACCTGTAAAATCAAAAGGAAAGCCGGGTAAATCAGGGCTCCCAGCGTGTATTTTCAACGAGAGAGGCGGGTTCTTGTGTAGCGTCAGCGTGACAACCGGGCCGAGTGGTTAAATAGCGGAATGACAGCCCGGTCCCCTGTCCCCTATACTGCGCCACCCGTTTCCATAAAGCCGTACCCCATGCTCAGTTACCGACACGCCTTCCACGCAGGCAACCATGCCGATGTGCTCAAACACCTGGTCCTGATCCAGTGCCTCGATTATCTGACGCGCAAGGACTCGCCCTTGCGGTACATCGACACCCATGCTGGCGCAGGCATGTACTCGCTCACCGCACCACAGGCGCAAAAAACGGGTGAAGCCACAGAAGGCATTGTTCGATTGCAGGCCAAACCCGGTAATCACCCACTGATCAAACGGTATTTGAGCCTGGTCGCTCAGGCGAATGACTCGGCAGCGGGTAACCTGTACCCGGGCTCACCCTGGATCGCGCGTCAGTGCTTGCGTCCGCAAGACAAGCTGGTGCTGACCGAGCTGCACAGTAAGGATTACGATGCCCTGGAGTCCCAGTTCAAACGGCAAAAGCCGGTCAAAGTGGCTCGCCAGAATGGCCTCGAGCGGCTGGTCTCTGAATTGCCGGTACCGGAGCGCAGAGCCTTTGTACTGATTGACCCTTCCTACGAAGTTAAAGCGGAATACGACGACGTTGCCACCGCCGTCAAACGCGCCATGCAGCGGATGTCGACGGCCGTCATCGCCGTCTGGTTTCCGGTGGTGCAGCGTGAGCGGGTCAGAAAGCTGGAGCGACAGCTGACCGGACTGGCAGAAATGCAGGTGTTTGAACTGGGCATCGCGCCGGATTCGCGTGAACATGGCATGACCGCCAGCGGCCTGATGGTCCTGAACCCACCCTGGGGTCTGGATACGGTGCTGGAAGAAGTCATGCCTGACCTGATGTCTGCGCTGCAGGTCCCGCAGGATGGTTTTTTTCGTATTCGCCGCCATCCGGTCAAGGGCACGCCAGGCAAGGGTGCTGCAAGCCGGGGCTGATCAGTCGCCCCGCCGTTTGCTCCAGCCCAGGGCGATCAACCCGGCCAGTGGCAATAGTGCCCAGTAAGGCCCGCCCCAGCGCTGATAGGGCGTCAAACCCTGCCTCAGATTGATACTGCCGGTCACGGCAGCCACTTCAAATTGTCTACTGCGCTCCAGAATCTCACCGTTGGCGTCAATCAGGGCGCTGATACCATTCTGCGTCGAGCGCACGATGGCCCGGCTGTTTTCAATCGCCCGCATCCGGGTGATCTGCAAATGTTGGTGTGGCGCCAGTGAATCACCAAACCAGGCATCGTTACTGACCATAATCATCAGGTCCGCTTCCCGGGACAGGGCCATCGTCAGGCCCGGATAAGCCGCTTCATAACAAATCACCGGTGCCAGATAACGCTCCTCGCCGCGGTGCATCCAGAGCATGGGCGCTTGCGGCTCGGGCGCCGGTGTCAGCGTCGACATGGGAATATTGAAAAAATTGATCAGGCCGCGCAATTGCTGTTCAAACGGCAGGTATTCACCAAAGGGCACCAAATGCTGTTTGCGGTATTCGCCATCGGCCGTGCCAAACCCAAGCAGAGCATTGAAGTAACGACCCTCCTGCTGAGTGACAATGCCGGTGATAATGCCCTGCTGGCGCTCATTGCCTACGCGTTCCAGGTCTTCAAGATAAGCCGGAATGCGTTCCGGCCTCACCGTCAGCGCAGCTTCCGGCCAGATCATCAGGTCGGCGCTGTCGTAGCGGCGCGCCTGCTCACTGTAAAATTCCAGCGTGGGCCTTACCTGGCTGCTTTGCCACTTTTGCGCCTGAGCAACGTTGCTTTGAATGGCAACGACATCGGCGCTGTCGATAACGGTCGACCAGCGCACGGCTGGCAGCACAACGCCCAGCCCCATCGACACCACGATGACAGCCGCACCCAGGCCGGGTGCCCAGCGCAGGGAGCGGTTCACCTGAGCAGGCAAGGCCATCGCCAGCGCAGCAGAGGAGAACGCGATAATCGCACTCAAGCCATAAACGCTGAGCACAGCCCCCAACTGCCCGGCCGGTGTATCGGTCAGCGCATAGCCGGCAAACAGCCAGGGCATGCCGGTAAACAACCAGCTTCTAACCCATTCAAACACCAGCCACAGCAGGGGCGCGGCGAGCCACTGGCTGCCACGGCCCTGCTTGAAAAAACGATGATACAACCAGGCCTGAAGGCCCGGTAGAAAGGCTATTGCCAGACAAAATGCCGTGGTCATCAGAACCGAGAGGGGGATCGGCGTGGCCACAGTCCGCATACTGCCATAGACCCAGGAAATACCCAGTCCGAACAAGCCAGCGCCAAAACACCAGCCCAGCCAGAAGGCTTGCTTTGGCGACTGAGCGCGTTCCGTTACCCAAAAATACCCAATCAGGCTCAGCCAGGCTAAAGGCCAGAAACCGAAAGGCGCCAGTGACAGAGGTAGCAGGATGCCGGAGAACAACGACAACAGTGCCAGCGAGGCGCTGGAACGTAAAGCAGGAGCGGTAGGTATCATTACGAGAAGAGTCCGACGGATTGCAAGCCAGTGCGCATAATGCCCAGACTGGGTAAGGTTTTGAAGTCATGCGGCGGTCGAGTGGTGTAAAGCCGCTTCAGGGGGTCCTCGTCAGTGTGTTTCCATCTCAGGTTGCAAAGAAACAAGGGGCCGTCGTTATATCCATTCACTGCCATGGAAACCGTCAAAACTGTGACGATGTACTGGCTTTTGGTCGAAACCACATCAATGTGCGTGCATTGAATTCACAGTTGCGACCTTAGGGGCTAGCATTACGTTTGAAGCAAGCTGTAAAGCGCAGCCGGTTTAAAATTGAGCACCTACAAGGTAACTAATAAAAAATGAAGACCCTGGCACTCAAAGACATATCAGCCGTCTCACTTGATGATTTGCTGGGCGGCATTTCATTCTTTCGGGAATTGCGCGAAGTCGACCCGAAGCAAGCCGAGTTTCTGGCTACTTATGCCCGGGTAATGGCTGCCGACCCCGGCGAAGTTGTTATCCACCATGGTGATCATGATCCCAGCTTTTATTTTCTGTTGCGCGGTCAATTGCTGGTGTATCCGGATGACGACCATATTAAGGGCGAACCGCTGAGTATTATTACACCAGGGCATGTGTTCGGCGCGCTGGCAATGATCTGCAACGTCGACCGCACGGCCACACTGGTAGCCGACCCCAGTGGCGGTGAAGTGAAACTGGTGGCCATCGATGGTACTGGTTTTGGAGAACTGAACGATTACACCCGGGTACGCCGGCACACCAAAATTCTGTTCTATCGCATGGTGGTGGCCAACACTCGGTGGAAGCTGGAAGTCTACCGCATGCAGCAGCCCAATCATGTGATCAGCCGCGACATGCGTAAACTGGAACTGTATCGGGGAACGCCAAACAGCGAAGAAGAACTGCAGTCACTGGCCCGTCAGGCGCAACAGATGACTGTATTGCTGATGCGCTGGAACAACCTGTTCTACGAGGAAGGCAGTGGCGACAACGGCGCCAGCCCGATCAATACTGACTGACCAGCCTGGCACGACCAGGCATCATGGCTTGAAGGAAGGTACACAAAATGGAACTGAAAGCTTTTATCCGTCACGGCGTTACCTGGGCTCGGTGGTCTTTGCTGGTGCTCGCTGCCGGATGCTGGGCTGAATCGGCCGATACCGACCCAAGGGCCATTGAACTGCTTGAGCGAGTCGACACCCTGTACCAGCAGGATTCGGCACGGGCCATCATGACCATGAGCATTGTGACCCCGGATTTTGAACGGTCATTGTCGCTGGAATCCTGGTCGCTCGGGCTCGATTATGCGCTGGTCAGGGTGCTGGAGCCGCAGCGCGAGAGAGGCGTCAGTACACTGCAACGCGACAACGAAATGTGGAATTATCTGCCCAAAATTCGCAAGGTTGTCAAAGTGCCGCCTTCGATGATGATGGGCAGCTGGATGGGGTCTGACTTCACCAACGATGACCTCATGCGCGACGTCTCTCTGGTGGAGGAGTATCGGGTACAGCTAAGCGAGACAGACACGGAGTATCAGTTGGACTTAACGCCCCGTGAGCAAACGGTAACCGTCTGGGGGGCCATGGAGATCACCATTCGCAAAGCGGATCTGCTCCCGGTTCGCCAGCGCTACTTCGATGAAGACGGAACCCTGATGCGCGTCATGGAATTCAGCGACATTACCGACTACGGTGACATTACCTTGCCTGCCACCATGACGCTGACGCCCATGAACAAGACCGGACACCAAACCACCGTAACCTATCAGGAACTGGATTTTGGAGTAGACCTTACCGAGGACTTCTTCACGCTCAATAACCTGCGCCGTCCGTTCTGAGCCGCCCCCATGATGATGCTCAAACTCGCCTTTCGGAACATCCTGCGCAACCGGCGGCGAACCTTGCTGACAGTACTGAGCATGGCTGGCGGCTACCTGCTGGTCTCAGTGCAGCTGTCCGTTACTGAAGGCAGTTATGATCAGGTGCTCGATTTTTACACTCGCGACACCACCGGTCACGTTCAGGTGACCGTGGGCGGCTTTGTAGAGACGCCAACGCTCTACAAAGCGTTCAGCCTAACCGACGACCTGCAGCAAGCCATCGACACCGTGCCCGGTGTTCAGGCCATGGCGCCGCGTATCGAGAGCAGCGCCCTGGGCTATGGTGACACCCGCAGTTTCCCGGTAAGCGTTCGAGGCGTCGACCCCAAACGCGAGGCTGCACTGTCTTATCTGGCCGACAAGGTCAGCGCCGGGCGCTACCTCACCAGTGAAACCGATGACCAGGGCTATGCCGGTGTCATGATCGGTGCTCAGGTGGCGCGGCAATTGTCACTGGATGTCGGTGATGAACTGATACTGGTGTCGCAGGGGGCTGATGGCTCTCTGGCGAACGATCTCTACCGGGTGCAGGGTATTCTGGGGCAACCCGGTGATGCGGAGGAACGCTGGGTGGTGATGCCGCTGGCCGCCGCTCAATCCTTTTTCGTGTTGCCGGGCAAAGTGCACCGGCTGGTTATTCTGGGTGCGGATTATCGGAGTGCGCCGCGACTGGCGGAACGAATCGGTGAGGTGTTGCCAGGCCAGGAACTGAGTGCAAGCCCCTGGCAAACGGTAGCAAGGGAGTTTCATGAAACCATGACCGCCGATAAAGAGGGCGGCATGATCACCCTCTACGTGATTGTCTTTCTGGTCTGCATTGGTGTTCTCAATACCGTATTGATGTCGGTATTGGAACGCACCGGTGAATTCGGAGTATTGAAAGCCATCGGAACATCGCCCGCGCGACTGTTCTGGTTGATTATGCTGGAAACCCTCTTGCTGGCGGTAATTGCCTGCCTGTTTGGTGGCTTGGTGGCGTTACCCATTAACCTCTGGTTCACCCTGCAAGGCATTGCGCTGGCAGAGCCGATGGAAATTTCCGGTATCGTGTTCTCGCATTATCGGGGCCAGATGTCAGCCTATGTGTTTGGTTTTCCGATGCTGGTGATACTCATCGCCGCCGCGTTGATTGCCCTGATGCCGGGCTTTCGAGCAGCCCGCATTGTGCCGGTCGATGCGATGAGGACACTCTGATATGGGATTAACCGGCCGACTGGCATTGCGTAATCTGGCGCGCAACCGGCGACGCACTCTGCTCACGGCAATGATCATCAGCCTGAGCCTCACCGCCCTGATGTTTACCGACGCGCTGATTCAAGGCATGACAGACACCATGGTGCGATCGGCGACCCGGCTGTATTCCGGCGATGCGCAAATTCACCATCGCGACTTTCTGGCCCGCCAGGATGAAAGCCAGGTAATCGATGACCCCCAAGCAGTACTCGACCAACTGGCCCGGGAGCCTGACGTTGCCGGTTTCGCCGCCCGAACGCTGGCTTTCGGCATGGTATCAAGTGCGGCCAACAATCGGGCCGTGCAGGTGGTGGGCATCGACCCGGAGGCTGAGACCGGAGTGTCCAAAATTGCCGATGCTATGGTCGCCGGTGACTATTTGTCGGAAGCAGGGCCAGTTACCCAGCTGCTGATAGGGGATCGACTGGCTGAGCTGCTGGAAGCGGATATTGGCGACCGTATTGTGGTCTCGGTGAACAACCAGATCACCGAAGCCGCCGAGCAGCAACTGTTCCGGGTCAGCGGAATCTTTCATTTGAACGCCCGCGCCATGGATGAAAACCTGGCGTTTATCCGCTTGCCCGAAGCCCAGTCGATGATGGGGATTGGTGGCGCCGTTCATGAAATTGCGTTTAACATGACCTCGGCTTCCCTGGCGACGGATACCAGCCTCGGCTTATGGCAGCGCCTCAGCAATGACCGCTGGGTCGCCCAGGGCTGGACAGAGCTGATGCCGCAATTGGCGACCATGCTGCAACTGACCAACAGCAGTACGATCATTGCCGGGATTGTGCTGTTTATTCTGGCTGGGCTTGGCGTAATCAACGGGCTGTTTATGTCGATTTACGAGCGAACCTACGAATTTGGAGTTTTGCTGGCGATCGGCACGCGCCGGCGCCAGCTGTTTAAACTGATTATGACCGAAGGGCTTATTCTGGCGCTGGGGGCAATTGTTATCGGCCTGATCTTGGGTGTTTTGCTGATTACCTGGTCTGCCTCAGTCGGTATCGATTACGGCTCAATGGAAGTCTCCGGCGTTGCGCTGGCCGAAATTATCAGGCCGCAGCACCGGTTCATGCAATACAGTGCCTTGCCATTTTGGGTGCTGGTGATGACCTTGGTGGCCTGTATTTACCCGGCTATTCACGCAGCGAGAATTGTGCCTGCGAAGGCACTGCACAAGAGTTTGTAGTGGCGGTATTTCCAGGCCCTAACTTTTGGAATTCGCAACCAAGTGAGTGTTAGGTACCGGGTACACCTATCTGGGGTAGTCCGCAGCAAGGATGCTGCGGACTAGGCCCCATGGATGGGTTCACGCCGACCCCAGAAAGGTGTACCCGGTGCCTGACACGGAATCCTGGTGCCGCAGCAAAACCAAACTCCAAAGCTTGAGCAAACAGGAAAGGGAGAGCAAGCATGTCGTCGGTGATCGAAACCCGGGACGTCAGCAAGCATTACGGTGAAGGCGATACACTGGTCAAAGCGCTCGACCGGGTGAGCCTTGGCATTGCGCCGGGTGAGTTTACCGCCATTGTCGGGCCATCGGGTTCGGGCAAGTCGACATTGTTGCAACTGATGGGTGGGTTGGATAACCCGACTCACGGGCAGGTGCATCTGGCGAACAAGGACATCACGCAGATGTCGGGGCGTGAACTGTCGGATTTTCGGCGCGACCACATTGGCTTTATTTTTCAGGCCTACAATTTGATTCCGGTGTTAACCGCTGCCGAGAATTGTGAATACATCATGCTGTTGCAGGGTGTTCCGGAGGCCGAGCGACGGGAGCGGGTTTATGCCATGCTCAAGCGCGTTGGACTGGCGGGGCGGGAAGGGCGCTTTCCGCATCAGTTGTCGGGTGGTCAGCAGCAACGGGTGGCCGTAGCGCGCGCTATGGTCAGCCGTCCGAACATTATTCTGGCCGATGAACCAACGGCGAATCTGGATTCGCAAACCGGGTCGGACTTGCTCGGCATGATGCACGACTTGAACCGCAACGAAGGCATGACATTCGTTTTCTCTACCCATGATCCGATGATCATGGAGCGAGCCAGCCGGCTGATTCGGCTGAAGGATGGCTGCATTGATTCCGAGTCTGAACGTGAAGCGTAAATGCCGAAACTGCTTCGTGGTCGCTAAGAGGGTTATTGGGCACAGCGTTATGACTGCATTGGTTGGGCTGGCAGTTAATGCTCAGGCCGAGGTGGATGTCTGGTGGGATTTTTCCGCCGGCGCTGAAGCTGTGGTCTACCCCCAGGTAAAGGGCTTGCCCGATGACTCGCAACCGCCGGCCTGGGCACTGGATCAAACCGTGAGTGGCCGTCTGAATCTGGCCTGGTATCCCACGACATCGTTGGAGGTGGGGGTGCATTATGGCCTGGCTGAACAAGCCCGGCTGGCTCAGGCGGACGGTGATGATGCCTTGCAACAGGCACTGGAATCCGACCCGGCCAATTTTCGCTGGCGGGATCTCGATGCCACGCTGGTTGACGACGACCCGGTTCGCATTCGTCAGAACCTGGATCGGGCCTATGTGCGAGCATACCCGGGCTTTGGGGATATTACGCTAGGGCGTCAGCCCATTAGCTTTGGGCTTGCACGAGTGTATTCGCCGGTTGATGTCATATTGCCGACCGGGCTGCAGGCGCAAGAGCCTGATTATCGGGCGGGAGTTGATGCGGTGCGCTGGCTGGTGCCTTTGGGGGCGGTGTCCGAGTTGGATCTTGGCTGGGTCTTTGGTGACGATTCAGTGTTGTTTGCCCGCGGTTATACGCAGGCTGGCCGCTTTACCTGGGAGGCCACCGCGCTGACAGTGAATCAGGAAAACCACGTCCTGGGGCTGGGTACCCAAACCTCGATGGGCGATTGGGGGCTTTGGCAGGAAATGGCGGTTCTAGCGACTGAGCAGGAGTCTGATGGCGGTTCCGGCTTTCGCGCCACCCTGGGGTTGGATCAGCAGGTTCTGGACGACGTCTATGTGGTCGCTGAATACCATTTCAACAGCCTGGGCGTCGACGCAGACTACGCAGACATAAGTGATTCCGGCTGGCATCAAACCGGCCTGGTCTCGCCCTGGGGCCGACACTACCTTAGCCTGCAAGCGTCGAAGCCGTTGTCGCCACTGTGGCAGGCATCGCTAGGGCAAGCCGTTAATCTCAGTGATGGTGGTCTGTTGCTCACCGGAGCGCTCAGTCGCAGTATGGGCAACAACAGCACACTCGATCTGACGTTCATCCATGCGCTGGCCGAGCGGCCAGAAGTCATTGCCAATGAGCCCCGGGTTTTGGATGAGTACGGCGTGTATCCCTCCCGGATTCAGGTAAACTGGAGCACGGTGTTTTAAGTGCAAAGATCGTGTGACGCTTTCAGCCCAACCCCTCGACAATCGAATTCCAAAAAGGCAGGACCATGTTCAAGCAATGGGAGCAGGCTCCCCGCGGTACCCAACTGAGCCTCGATGAGGTTCTCAGTGAATTGAAAACCAATGAAGACGGGCTAATCCCGGCGATCGCCCAGCAACACGATACCGGTGAAGTGCTGATGATGGCCTGGATGAACCGGGCCTCGATCGAGGAAACCCTGGCAGAAGGGCAGGTGTGCTATTGGTCCCGCTCACGCCAGACCTATTGGCGCAAGGGCGAAAGTTCCGGTCACCGCCAGCGCCTGATTAGCATGAAACTCGATTGTGACGGCGATACGCTGTTGCTGCAGGTCGATCAACAAGGCCCGGCCTGTCATACCAATCGCCGCGATTGTTTTTTTTATGAGCTGACCCCCGAAGGTGTGACGCTTACCACAGACCCTAACTCGGGCCTGCCCTCTGTTTAATCAGGAAGTCATTGAATGTTGCCGTTAGATGTACTGCGCCTGCTGGCGCTGTCTACCCTCTGGGGTGTGTCCTTTATTTTCATGCGGGTAGCGGCACCGGAATTTGGAGCTGTCAGCCTTATTTTTATCCGGATGGGTGTGGCGGCTCTGTTGCTGTCGCCGTTGCTTCTGGTTCGCCGTCATCTGGTTCTGGTCTGGCAATACAAGGTGCCACTGACCGTATTGTCAGTGACGAATCATGTTCTGCCGTTTTCGTTGCTGGCTTATGCCACTCTGAGTCTGGAAGCGGGCTTTACCTCGCTGATTAACGCCACTACCCCTCTGTTTACTGCATTGATTGGCATGATGTTTTTCGCCACGGCCGTTACCCGGCAACAGTATCTGGGCTTGGCCATCGCCTTTGTCGGGGTCTATGTGTTGTCAGGGAATCGGCTGGATTTCTCAGTGGGTGGCGATGGCTGGTCCATTCTGGCCGCTCTGGCCGCGACGCTGTGCTATGGCGTGGCCGGTAATTTTACCAAACAACGTCTGTCGCATTTGCCGGTTCAGGTGGTCGCCGGTGGCAGCACCGCTTTGTCGGCGTTGATTCTGCTGATACCGGGCCTTCTTCTGTGGCCCGACACCATGCCTTCGACGCAAGCCTGGTTAAATACCCTGGCATTGGCCCTGTTCAGTACGGCGCTGGCCTTTCTGGTGTATTTCCAGTTGTTGTCGAGTGCGGGGGCAACGGCAACCTCTACGGTAACCTTTCTGGTCCCGGTCAGTGCGCTGGGGTGGGGGTATGTGTTTCTTGGGGAGACGATCAGTCTGACCGTTTGGCTGGGGATGGCGATCACCCTGTTCGGGACCGCCATCACCACCCGGTTGATCCGGTTTGGCCGGCCGAAGCCAGCAACCGATCAGGCGCCGATGTAAAGCGCGCGCGGGCGAATCAGTCGGGCATCGGTCTGGAACTCGTGGTAATGCGAGACCCAGCCGAAGACCCGGCTGCAGGCAAAGAAGGACGTAAAATACTGCTCCGGAATGCCCAGTGCCAGGTAAACGGCGCCTTTGTAGAATTCCAGGTTGGCGTGTATTTCCTTACCTTTCTCGCTGAAGACTGATTGGCAAGTGTCTTCAACCGCCACCAGCGTTTCCATCAGGTTTTCCCATTCAGTGCCTTCGCAGAACTGGCGCGCCATCGGCTTCAGAATGGCCGCGCGCGGATCCAGTGCTTTGTATTCGCGATGGCCCATGCCCATGATCTTGACCTTGTTCGCCAGCGCATCACGCACCCAGGCATCAGCCTTATCCGGCGAGCCAATGGTTTGCGCCATGATCACCGCGGCTTCGTCGGCACCGCCGTGCAAGGCACCGGAGAGCGCACCCAGGCTACCGGCAACACTGGCTTGCAAGCTGCCCTGGGTGCTGGCGATGACGCGGCCGGCAAAGGTACCGGCATTAAAACCGTGGTCCAATTGCAGAATCTGAGTGGCGTTAATGGCACCCAGTGCTTCAGCCGAGGGTTTCTGACCCTGAATGCCGTACAACAGCGTTTCCAGAAATCCGAGGCCAGCAGGCAGAACGCGCACCTGACCCAAAGTGCAGAGGTTGTGCCAGACACGAACGACACCGTTCAATCGAGCCGCCAATACCAGTCCGTCCTGCCATTTATCTGAGACAAAATCGGGGGCGGGCTGGTTGGGTGCCAGGTTGGCAACCGGGGCCACACTTTGCAGTACCGCCATCGGATGCAGGGTGCGTGGCAGTTGTTCCAGCAGACGCAATTCTGTGGCGGTCAGTTCAGATTCGGCCGCCAGCCAGAGATCCAGAGCGCGAACCTGGTCTTCGGTCGGGTGTTCACCGGTCATCAGCCAGTAGGCAACGCCTGCGAATGGCTGTTTTACCAGTTCTTCAATCACTTCACCCCGGTAAGTCAGACGGCCGATTTCGCCCTCAACATTGGACAGGCGGGTCGCGCCGACGACGACGCCTTCGAGTCCTGAATTGATATCGGTAGTCATAAAATCACCTTCAATACGCTGTGAGGGCGCTATTAAACGCGCCCGGTTTTGGTTAATCTAATTAAACTTTGTTAATTTATGATAAGCAGGGCTAATCATGCGCTTCGAAAACAGTGAACTGCGTATCTTTTTGAGCGTGGCAAGAACCGGTGGTTTTCGCTCGGCCGCTGCTGATTTGCACCTGACTCAGTCGGCGGTCAGCCAGTCGGTTAAGCAGCTGGAGACTAAGTTGGGGGTGCCGTTGCTGATTCGTGAGCGACCGGTCCGGTTAACGCCGGCCGGCCGGCGACTGTACCGGTATGCCGATGATCAGCGTCAGCAGGAGCAGCAGGTGTTCAGCGATCTGAACCGACTGTCCCGCGGGCTGGACCAGCGGCTGACCGTTGCCATCGACAGCACCAACAATCGCTTTGCCGGTGCCGAGCTGATTTCGGTGTTCAACCGGCGCTGGCCCGAAGCACGGCTGCGCATTATCGAGCAGCCCTCGCGGACCATTGTGCAGTCGGTGATCAGCGGGGAGGTTGAATTGGGGCTGGGGCCTTTTCAAACCCGGATGGACCGGTTTGAGCGTGTGCCCCTGTACCGGGAAAAACGCCTGCTGATGATCAATCCCACCAAGCCGATTCACAGCGGCGCGCTGACGCTGGCTGACTTGCGGCGTATTCCACTGGTGGTTTCGTCACTCGATGAACCCGACCAGCGGCCCTATCAGGAAAAACTGCGCGACCGGTTTCAGATGATCTGGCAAATCAGCAGTTTGAATGTACGCCTGAATTTGATCGATCAGGGGCTGGCGGTGGGGTACATCAGTACCGAAGTGACACGACAGCTCCCGCAGATCCAGCACTTCCGGCCCTTGTTGGAGTTTGACTTTGCCAGCATTGAGCGCCAGGTCGGGGTGTTTTACCGGTCCGACCGGGAGCTAAGCCCGGTAACGCGGGATTTTATTCAGGTCTGCCAGGCGTTCTGGCAAGACCGGCGGGCACTGATTTCCAGTGAAGGCCGGTAAGGGTGGCTATTTCAGTCTCAGATAATCAACGGTGATTTCCCGGGGGCGGTCGAGTTCGAAGGCGAACAGCTCCAGGTGACTGATGTTGCTCATGTCCATGTCACGGCCAGACGGCGCGTTGCGCACGTCCTCCAGTGAGAATTCAATCAGGTTCCAGCCATATTCGATAATAAAGGTGCTATTGAAGCGATCCTGATACAACAGGGATCGCTCATGGGCCATATCGTTAATGCGCAGCGTCAGGGGCATTGGCAGCAGGCTTGGGTTGTAGACGGCAAAATTAAGGCTGCTGTAGCCGCTCCAGTCATTGGGTATGCGTGTCATCCGGGCGCCTGAATAGGTTTGGGTGGTCAGGCGGATCGCCATGCTTTGGTGTCCATGCCAGGCACGTGTATCTGTACGGGTAACATCGCCTTGCCACCAGTCAATTTCATAGTCGTTCTCGAAATCGGACAAGACCGGAAGCGTATTGTGCAGCCGGTACTCGGTCATGCTGGCCTGACTGACCATAACCAGTTGGCTGACGAACAAGCCGGTGGCAATCAGCCGGCCAGTCCAGACCTGAGCGCTGGGTGGGTTTAGCCAGAACATGGCCAGCCAGGCACCGATAAGATTGCGCTCAACATCCTCCCAGCTACGAGTGCGACCGGTATTGTGTTGAATGTACTCGACGATAATGCTGACCAGAAACACAGCAATGCTGATCGCCAGCCAGTGCGGCCAGGTGCGCATGTCGAGATTATTGCGCAATGCAAAAATGGCCAGGGCGAAAAACACAATATGCCCGAAATTGAGCAGGCTACGTTCAAGTTCCGAGTCCAGCCCAAGGCCAGCGCTATAGAAGAAAAAGGGAATGCAGGCCACTAATATGGCAGGTAGGAACCAGCGTTTCAGGAGTGTCAAAAGCGGAGTAGGGGTCATAGTTGCCAAGTGTTGATGCTGCGTATTGGGAGTGTCCTTGTCCTGTGGCTGAGCAATGCCATCGGCAGAAGGGAACCTAGGGAGCCTCTGGATAACTCCCCCAGGGCTCTGGCTTATCCGAGGGACGTTGCCACAAGGCGGACTCATGCAGGAATGTCTGGACCTTTCAAATGAGTCCAACGCGGTGGCAGCGTTCCTCGGAAAGCCCCGGAGGGCGCGGCTAAAACGTCCTGCCCCGGCGTTGCACTTCTTGACAAGGGCTACGGCCATTGCGCTGCGAAGTGCGCCTTGTGGCAGAACGTTTTAGCTCGCGCAGAGCCCTGGGGGAGTTGTTCAGAGGCTCCCTAGTGCAGACTATGCCCGTGTGCGGCGTTGATGTACACCGCACACGGGGTTTACCTCAGGCGCCGACGGCCAGAAAGCAGTCGACCAGGCGGGGAATATCACGTTCAGCAAGACCGGCGACGTTCATCCGGCCGCCACCGACCATGTAAATCCCATGCTCAACACGCAGGGCATCGATCTGTTCGCTGGTAAGCCCGGTCACCGAAAACATGCCCCGGTGCTGGCCAAAATAATCGAAGCGATCGCTGTTGCTTCTGTCACGGAACTGGTGAACCAGTTCGGCACGAAGATGATTGATGCGCTGGTTCATCTCCGTCAGCTCATTCATCCACAGTGTTTTAAGATCATCCCGCCCCAGAATGGCAGCGACCAGTGCCGCACCGTGATCGGGTGGCATGGTGTAGCTGCCCCGGGCCACTTCCAGAATGCGACCCTTGGCCTTCAGGCTCTCTTCGAGGGTATGACCCACTACAATGGCCGCACCGGTGCGTTCGCGATAGAGGCCAAAATTCTTGGAACACGAGGTGGCGATGATCAGTTCGGGTAGCCGGTCGGCCAGCAGTCGCAAGCCGGCGGCATCCTTCATCAACCCATCGCCAAAGCCCTGATAGGCGATGTCGACAAAGGGTAGAAAGCCTTGCTGTTCGGCAAGCTCGGCGATGCGCTGCCAGGCCTGCAGGGAAATATCAGCCCCGGTCGGGTTATGGCAGCAACCGTGTAGCAGAAGAACATCCTGTTCCCCCAGGGTTGCGATCTGTTCAAGCATGGCGGCTTCGTCGACTTGCTTGGTGGCAACGTCGAAGTAGGTATAGTCGGCGACTTTCAGGCCCGCGGCTTCCATGACCGGGCGATGGTTCACGTAGCTGGGGTTGCTGATCCAGACGGTGGCGTCGGGCCGGGCGCTTTTGATCAGTTCCGCCAGCATGCGCAGCGCGCCACTGGCACCCGGTGTCTGAATGCCGGCGGCCCGGCTTTGGGCGGCCGTGCCAGCTAACAACAAGTCTATTAGCGCGGAATTGAACGTTTCATTGCCTGCGAGGCCAATGTAGCTCTTGGTAGTCTGGTTTTCGGCCTGTTCACGTTGAGCTTGTCGAACCGCGGCCATGATTGGGGTGGCACCCTCGGCGTTGCGATAGACCCCAATGCCCAGGTCCATCTTGTCGCTGCGCTGATCGGCCATAATGGCGAGGGTTAACCCCAGAATCGGATCTTGTTTCGGGGCATTGAGACGTTCAAACATTCGATCACTCCGCATAAATAAGACAAGGTGGCAGGTTCGGGCCGGGCTGCTAGCGTGACCGGATCAGCCCGCTCGCAGCGATTACGCCCAGGGTCACCAAGGATAACCCCAACAGCGTGATCAGTTCGACGCTTTCGTGCAAAAAGACCGCCGCCAGTACTGTCGCGCAAACCGGGGTCAGAGAGCCGATGGCTGAGGTGATTTCAGCCCCGAGGGCGCGAATCGCGTAGCCATATAGAAAGCCCGCCCCCAAGCCCACGGCAAGCCCCTGAACGGCCAATTGCAGCAGCCACTCACTGGCCGGTACGGTGCCGAGGTCTATGCCGGTTCCGCTGACGAGCCCCCAGAGTAACAGCAAGGCGCCACTGGGTACGGTTAACACCGCGGCGGTTTCCAGCGGGGCCAGTCCGCTCTGACGGACACTGAGTGTAAACAGCGCCCAACACAGACTGCACACCAGAAACATCATTTGCCCCTGAAATACGGCGCCACTCATATCCAGACCTGTTGCTGCCAGCATAAGCAGAATGCCCATAACAACACTGCCCAGACCAGCAAAGCGTGCCAGGGTTAACGGCTGCCGGAAAATAACCACCGCGAGTGCGGTCACAAACAGAGGCGCCGTGCCGGGAATCAGCGTACTGCCCTGAACCACCGGTGCCAGCCCCATGGCGTGGGCACTGAGCAGAAAGAACGGCAACCCGGCACCAACCAGAATGCCAGCCAGCCACACCGGGTGTACGGCCAGAATAGAGTGGCGCCGGCGGATGAACCAGGGCAGCAAAATCAGCCCCGGCACAGCGAAGCGAAACAGCGTCAGTTCGAAAGTGCCTAGCGCAGACAGGGCACCATAGCGAAGCGACAGAAAATAGCAGGACCAGATCAACACGGTCGCCAGCGCTGCCGCATAACCGGCCAGGCGCACGCCAGGGGTGGACAGTTGTGGCAGCACATCCGTCAGGCTCCGACGTGGCAGGGTGGCCGTGGCTGTGCCTTGAAGCTGGTGTGTCATGCGCGTCTCTCCGCAGGTTTTGCATTCGAATAGTGGCGCCTAGTGTGACGTAAGTACTCTGGTGGTTTTGAGTGAATATTAGCAACTGTTTCACTGAAATTAGCTGGCTGTGCTATGGTTTCTTTTATTATTGACAATTAGTGCTAAAGGAGGGCGAGGATGCTTGATCGAATCGATCGGCGGCTACTGGATGCGGTGCAACGCAATGCCCGTCTGACCACGGCCGAACTGGCGGAGCGGGTAGGATTATCGGCATCTCCTTGTGCCCGGCGGCTGCGCCGGCTGGAAGACGAAGGCTACATCAGCGGTTATCGCGCCCATCTCGACCGGCAGCGCCTCAATTTGGGCATTACCATCTTCGTTCACGTACGGCTCAATCAACATCAGGACAGCCTGGTCGAAGCCTTCGAGGACACTCTGCGGGACATGCCCGAAGTGATCGATTGCCACACGGTGTCCGGAGCATTTGATTACCTGTTGCAGGTCGTTACGGCCGATTTGCCGGGCTACGAGCAATGGGTGCGGCGACTGCAGAAAGTTTCTGCGGTTAATACCATCGACAGCAGCTTTGCGATACGGGCCGTGAAGCAACAGGGGCCCTTGCCGTTGCTGTGAACCCGGTGGAGACCGGAACAAAATGACCGTACAATGCCCGTCCGTTTTTGAATGACCCCGATAGGCGACCATTGCATGTCCGATTTCACACGAGATCATCTGGAAAACTGGTTAAAGGACCTGTCGGTCCGGCATTATCTGTGCCCGAATTGCGAAGGCATTCATCTGACGGACTTGGAAGAGCAGCTGGGCGTTCTGGAAAGCCGGGTCTTTCTGGACGAGGGTATGATCATCATCTCCACCGAGCTGCCCATACGCCCGTCAGCCGTCTTGCCCTTGCACGGCAGCCTGAACCTGGTGAATTTCGAACATCCGCTGGTGAAGGTGACGCTGAACCTTCATGATGACGAAATTCCCCGCCTCGTCATCAGCGGAATCCTGATCGCCGCCGAGCTGTCGCCGAACTATTTCAACGCCTTTCTCAGCGCAGTGACCGGCAGTACCCTCAATGTGCTTGAACACGCAACGGCACTGGACGTACTGTTTCTTGATGAGCCCGAGCTGGATCTGGATGCCAAGGGCGATGCTTTGCATTAACGAGACGGTCTACTCCTTTGAGTGAGACGTCTGCGTGTTCTCTGTTGCCAGGCAATCTGCGCGTGTTGGTGTGGTTAACCCGACTATTACTTGAGTATTCTCTGAGGGCCACCAGGCTTCCAATATGACGAATGACACCCAATCCAATCATTCTTTCGTAATTGACCATTGGCGCTTTGATGTACAGCCACCTGAGTCCCAGTCGGGCGCGCCCGATGACGTGAGTCGGCGCTGGGTACATTGTCAGCGGGACGATGCCGGATTGCCGGGCTGGCTTTCGCATCTGGATATTAGCCGTGGGTTGCGCCAGGCCTTGTTGGCCGAAGATACCCGGCCCCGGTTTGAACCCGTGGGGGACGGCTTTCTGCTTATTTTGCGAGGCGTAAACCTGACGCCGGGTGCTGCACCTGACGACATGCTGAGCCTGCGCATGCTTTGGTACAAGGATGGGTTGATCACACTGCGCAAGCGGCCGTTCAAGGCTATTGCCAGTGTGCGTGAACGGCTCGAGCAACGCCAGGGACCGGTATCAGTCAGTGCCTTGCTGGTGACGATTATTGAAGCTCTGAATGATCGCATTGGTGAATTGCTGGAGGCCTCGGAGCGCGAGCTGGAAGGTCTCGAGAGCCGCGACAGCAGTGTGAATCCTCAGCAGTATTTGTCGGACCTGACGCATTTTCACAAGCGACTGTTGCGTCTGAACCGGTTTATCAGACCACAGATGGGCGCACTCGACCGGTTGGCGGGTGAGGCCGGTGAATGGTTGTCGGATCGGGATCTGATGTTGCTGGCCAACCAGCGTGATGTGACGCTGCGCATGCTGGAAACCATTGAAATGTTGCTGCAACAGATTCAATTGGTCAGAGATGAACAGCAGCAAGTACTGGCTGAACGAATGAACCGCAACACTTACTGGCTGTCAGTAATTGCCGGTATCTTCCTGCCGCTGGGGTTTCTGACCGGTTTGTTTGGTATTAACGTCGGGGGTATGCCTGGCGTCGATGATGGCATGGCGTTCTGGTATACCTGCATCGGGCTGGGCGTGGTTGCTGTAATCGAGTTTCTGATACTGCGGCGGTTACGATTCTGGTAATAAAAAACCGGGCTGGACCCGGTTTTTTTGTGCCCGGCTTGCCTTACGACTTGGGGGCGTTGTCGGATTGTGCTGGCAGGTTCTCCACATTGTAGTGGTGAACATCCCGCTGCGGAAACGGAATGCTGAGGCCGGCTGCTTCGACGGCGATCTTCACTTTTTTCTGCATTTCCCACCAGATTGTCCAGTAATCATCCACCGTCGCCCAGGCGCGAATTTGCAGGTTCACCGAGCTGTCGCCCAGAGACTGCACCATAACCTGAGGGGCCGGGTCTTTGAGAAAACGGGATTCTTCATCCACCAGTTGCTGTAATGCCCGGAAACCGGCATCGAGATCATCGTCGTAGGCAACGCCCACAACCACATCCATCCGGCGGGTACCGTTGCGGGTGGAATTCTGGATGGTGGCGCTCCAGACATTGGAGTTGGGGGCTGAGATGTACTGGCCATCCGGCGTCTTCAGAATGGTGGTAAACAGGCTGATCTCTTCCACCGTACCGCCGGTGCCGTTAAAGGTGATGTAGTCTCCAACCCGGAAGGGCCGCAGAATCAGCATCATGATGCCGGACGCTATGTTGCTCAGGGTGTCTTTCAACGCCAGACCAATGGCCAGGCCGGCAGCACCCAGCAAGGCGACGATGGAATTGGTATTGACGCCGAAGATATCCAGCACAATAACCACGGCGACGATGTAGACCGCATAACCGGCGATGCCGGCGAACAGGGGGATCAGAGTCGGGTCCATCCGTTTGATGCGTTTGCCGCTGTTGCGGATCGACTTCTTAACGGCATTGGAGACGATGCTGGCAACAATGAACACCGCTATGACCAGTAGCAGGTTATAGCCGACGCTGAGTATAAAGGGCGAGTTTTCGACCCAGAAATTGACGATCCAGTCGATCATATGCAGGCTTCCTTCAGGGTTTGGATATCATCTAGCCTATCGCTAACGCTAAATAAAGCAAAGCCTTGGATTTCAGATTATTCGTCGTTCTGCCCATGCGCCAGGGACTCCAGTATGGCGCAGTCGGATGACTGATCCCCCGGGCACTGTGAAACCAGATCAATCAGCGTTTGTTTCATCGCGCTCAGTTCACGAATTTTATCATCCAGCTCATCCAAATGTTGCCTGGCCAGCGCATTGACCGAGGCACTGGCGCGAGTCGGATCATCGTAAAGATCGAGCAGGGAGCGGCATTCTTCCAGCGAGAACCCCAGCGTTCTTGACCGCGCGAGAAACTGCATCCGTTCGATGTCCCGGTGGCCGTATTGGCGGTACCCATTACCGGCCCGGCGGGATTCGATCAGACCCAGGCTCTCGTAGTAACGAATCGTTTTTGCCGGTAAGCCGGACGCTAGCGCTGCGTCTTTAATCAACATGATGCTGCCCTCTTGTTGGTCGCGGATCATCAGACAGTTTTGACCTTCCAGCTCCGGGAATGTCAAGCCTGAAGCGGGATGGCTTTTAGCTTCGGGGGTGGTCTGGCTCTGCTATAGTTAGGGTATCCGGTTGTTGCTGGGTTGTATCGACCAGAATAGCCGGTCCCAGGATATTCATGTGTTACATCACTACAAGGGCCCCACCATGCCAAAAGACCATTTGCGAGCCTTACTTGAGCGGTTACGAGCGACAATGGATGAAGGCGAAATCAGCCCGCAGCAGCAGGAATTGCTGGCCAAGGTTGAGTACCACATCCACAACTCGGATGAACCAGACCCTGAAGAGCCCACTCTGCGGGAATCGATGGAGATGCTGATCGAGGACCTGAGCGTCGATCACCCGCGTAGTGCGGCTGTGGCCAGAAACATTCTGGAGTCACTGGCCAGTATGGGCATCTGATGGCCGACGCAGGAATTGGCTCATCAGTGGGCCAGTCGCTGCCTGACCTGACTGACGACTAGCAAGACGGCGAAGGCAATCACCGCCGTCACCACAATCGCCGGGCCACTGGGGGCATTGGTTAGCCATGAGCCGCCCAGTCCGGCCCAGACACAGACGACACCCAGCACAGAGGCGCCGAATGCCATCTGCTCGGGCGTTTTGGACAGCCAGCGAGCGGCGGCGGCCGGAATAATCATCAGGGCGGTGATCAGCAGGATGCCGACAATCTTCATCGCCACGGCGATAACCAGTGCAATCAGAATCAGATAGACAATACGAATGCGCTCGGTAGCAATCCCTTCGGCCCGGGCCAGATCTTCGTGCACGGTGATGGCTAACAGGGGGCGCCAGATCAACGCCATGACGGGTATCGCCACGACCAAAATAGCCGCAACCCAGAGCACATCACCCTGGTTAACCGCCAGCAAATCCCCGAACAGCAAGCCACTCAGGTCGATGCGTACCGATTCGGAAAACGCCAGGACCAGCATGCCAATCGCCAGTGAACCGTGTGACAGGATGCCCAAAAGGGTATCGGACGGCAGACGCCGTTGCCGTTGCAGACCAAACAGCAGTAATGCCAGGGCGGTGGTGACCAGAGCGATACCGACCGTCAAATTGAGGTTCAGTACCACGGCCAGGGTTACTCCCAGCAAGCCGGAATGCGCCATGGTATCGCCAAAGTAGGCCATGCGGCGCCACACCATGAAACTGCCCAGCGGGCCTGCAAGTAGAGCGATGCCGGTACCGGCGAGCAGGGCGGGCCAGAGCATCTCAATCATGAACGTGGCCTCCCTGTTCAGCCAGGCTGTGGTTGTGGTCGTGGTGGTGGCTGTAAAAGGCCAGGGCATCGGCATGTTTGTGCCCGAACAACTGGGTAAATTCCGGTTGGCGGGTGATGGTTTCCGGCGCGCCGGTGCAGCACACATGACCGTTCAGGCAGACAACCTCGTCGGTAGCGGCCATGACCAGGTGCAGATCGTGGGAGACCATTAGAATGGCGCAGCCACGCTCGTCGCGTATGCGCTGAATCAGCCGGTACAGCTCCACCTCCCCGTTGAAGTCGACTCCCTGCACCGGCTCGTCGAGCACCAGTACATCGGGTTGTTTTAATAGTGCACGCGCCAGCATGACCCGTTGAAATTCCCCGCCGCTCAGTTGCTGGACAGGCCGGTCGATCAGGTGCGGGACATCGGTCAGGCGCAGCGCATCAATCACCGCTGTTCGTGCAGCACGATGGGTCAGTGTCATCAGCCGGAAAACCGATAAGGGCAGTGAATCGTCGATGCTGATGCGTTGCGGCATATACCCGATGGTCAGTGATGGTGCCAGAGTCAACTGGCCTTCACTGACCCGGTGCACCCCCAGCAATGTTTTGATCAGTGTTGATTTTCCCGCGCCGTTAGGGCCGATCAACGTTACGATCTGGCCGTCGAAAACGCTGAGATTGACGTTGCGGATAATGGTTTCACCACCGAGACGAACGCCCAGCTGTCGGGCTTCAATGAGAGGTTGTGTGCGTGGCACGGGTGCTATGTCTCCTGACCGTCGGGCGATGATGGATTGGCTGGCGATACCGCCTGAGCCAACACAGGCTTGAAGTTACAGTGTATCATACCAACTATTGATGATTCTCCCAGAACCCAATTGCAAGAGTTGACTATGTCGTTGTTGAAATTCCTGGCCCGCCGGGCCTGGCCACTGGCGGTGCTGGTGTCAATGGTAAGCCCGGCCAGGGCCTTGGCTGAACCGCCCCGGGTGCTGGTGTCGATTGCACCGCTGCACAGCCTGGTGGCTCAGGTGATGGAGGGCGTGGCCGAGCCGGAGCTGGTGTACGAGGCCAGTCAGTCACCCCATTCCAGTGCCATGACGCCGCGTCAGTTAAAGGCAGTGGTCGAGGCCGATTTGCTGTTTTGGATCGGCCCGGAGCTTGAAACAGCCCTGGCCCGGTTACTACCGCGGCTTTCAGAAAATGCTCAGGCCTTTGAACTGCATGACTTCGACGCCGGTATGACGCTGCTGCCGATGCGCGAAACGCTGTTTTCAGTGCCGGGTACCGGTGATGACCATGGCCACGACCACGGAGACATCGACCCGCACTTCTGGCTGTCACTCGACAATGCGCAGCGATTTGTCGATTTCGTGGAAGCCCGGCTGATTGAACAGGATCCGGACAATCGTGATCGCTATCAGGGCAATGCCGAGCAGGCCCGAATCAGTCTGGACACACTGGGCGAGCAACTGAATGACCGCTTGAGCACAAGCCGCGACACACCCTACATCCTGTTTCACGATGGTTTTCAATATTTCGAGCACGACCAGAATCTGAACGGGCTGGGTGCCCTGGTGCTGAACCCGGACATACCGCCCGGGCCGAGAACCATTGCCCGGCTGCGTGATTTGGCGGAACCGCTTGAGCGCGTCTGTCTGTTTCGTGAACCCCAGTACAGCGAGCGCTGGCTGATGCCGCTGGTGGATAATCTCGACAAGGCAACACTGGGTACCATTGACCCTTTGGGCCAATTATCCGAACCCGGTACCGGACTCTATGCTGATATGATGCTGCGACTGGCCAGCGATTTGGCCGCTTGCCTGGGAGATGCCTGATGGCAGTATCTGATTACGAGGCCGTCCTCTGGGATATGGACGGAGTGCTATTGGATTCAGAACGGCTGGTACGGTCGGTGTTTACTGAAGTCATGGCCAATGGCGGGCCGGTTCCGGACGCCGAGCACCGCTATCTCGAAACCATTGGCCTGAACAAAGCCGGTCTGATCGAGTGGTTTCTGAACTACGTTGATTCCGTTGACAGCGCCGTCTACTGGATCAATCAGACCGGCGACCGTTATACCGAAAGAGCAAAGACCGACCTGGTGTTAAAACCCGGGGTGATCGAGTCACTTGAGCACGTAGCCCGAAGCGGCCGACGCCAGATGGTGGTGACCAGCACACGAACCGAACTGGCCGAGGCCAAACTGGAGCGCGTCGGCCTACTCGGGTATTTCGAATCGTTGCTTGGCGGCGACCAGGTGAGCCGGGGCAAACCGCACCCCGAACCCTATCTCGCCGGTTGTACCCGATTGGCAGTAACCCCGGCCAGCGCCCTGGTGATTGAAGACAGTCCAAATGGCGTGCTGGCGGGTCTGGCCGCCGGTTGCAATGTACTGCATGTGCCGGACCTGGTGCCGACTGACCCTGAGTGGGCGGGGCAGCTGGCCGCGACGCTGACCTCGCTGGAGGCATTCCCCGGCTGGCTTGATGGTGCAGGCGCGGAGGTCGCCCGATGATACAACTGGACCTTATTGAGCCGCTGGCCAAGCTGGGTATTGACTGGGTTGGCAGTGACGACAACGGTACTCGTTTCCGGATTCCCTTGCACGGCAATCGGAACGACAAGGGAACGGTGTTTGCCGGCAGCCAGTACGCAGCTTTGGTGATAGCAGGCTGGTACCACACCGCCCGGTGGGCGGGCCTGAACGGCTTGCCTGAACAGGTTGCCATCAAAGACAGCCAGGTACGCTACCCGAAGGCGGCTCGCTCCGATCTGGACGTTCAGGCTCACTTTACTGCCTCGCCAGATGTAAGGCCGAGCGGGCACTGGCGTGCTCTGGTTGAAGTGACGGCCCGTGATGCCGAAGGCGACGTGGTTGCTGTGCTGACTGGCGATTACCGGGTGCTGCTACCCGCTGACGCATGAAGCCAAGACAGGTAGGCCTGACCCAGCTGTTTTTGCAGCCCCGGGTACACCGGGTGTGGATGCTCAAGCATGGGTCGCTGTGGTTTGACCTTCCAGCCCAGGTCAGTGAACAATTCGATACGCTCTGGCAACGGTATTGCGATGCCTTGAAACCAGCTCCGACCGCTTTTCTGACCGACGAAGACCTGGTTGAAAACGACGCACTCTTTGCCCTGTTCGCCAGCGCCGTCTATCTCGATAGAACCTTGCCTGGTTTTAACAGTAGGGCCAGGGCAGACGGGCTTTACTGGCAGTTTGATGCTGAAGCGGTTTGAAGCCGGGAAACTTTGATACACTAGGACAAACGGTCGAAAGAGCCTGCAGGAAACTGAATGACGCAACTGAGTGTTAACCTAAACAAAATCGCCTTGCTGCGGAATTCCCGTGGACGTGATTTCCCGAATGTGGTGGCATTTGCCGAAAAGTTTATTGCGCTCGGCGTGCACGGTATTACCATCCACCCGCGGCCGGATGCCCGCCATGCAACGGCGCAGGATGCACATGATTTGAAAGCAATGCTGGCCGCCTACCCGGATGTGGAACTGAATATTGAAGGGTATCCGACCGAAGATTTTCTGGCATTGATTGAAACGGTAAAACCGCATCAGTGCACCCTGGTGCCCGATGAACCGAACCAGCTGACATCCGACCATGGCTGGGATTTCAGCCAGCACGCTGAGTTTCTTGAAACGGTACTAACCCGCATACAGGCCGCTGGCGTGCGCAGCTCGGTATTTCTTGACCCCGACACCGACCAGGTGCAACGCGCGGCCAAGTCCAGTGCTCAGCGCATTGAACTCTATACGGAAGGCTTTGCCAGCGCTCAGGGCACTGAATCGTCCGCCAGCGTGCTGGCGCAGTACCGGGAAGCAGCCGAACTGGCCCGGCGCCTTGGGCTGGGTGTTAATGCCGGTCACGATCTCGACCTGAGCAACCTGCCGACGTTTCTGACGATTCCGGGTATTCTGGAGGTATCGATTGGCCATGTACTGACCGTTGAGTGCATCGAGCGTGGCATGGCTGCGGTTATTGAAGACTATCTTGCCATCTGCTCGAGCAATCTACCCGGCTGACCTGAAACTGGCCGGCTTTCCGATGCCCGTGTGATGAACCGGGCCGACACCTTTTTCGTTACAGGATATCCCCATGGAACTGGCCATTGCCGACCTGGATGCCACCGCCATCTACAAGTTAATGGTAGGCTCGATTCAACCGCGCCCAATCGCCTGGGTGTGCACCCGCAACGAGCAGGGGGTGTTGAACCTGGCACCGTTTTCATTTTTTACCCTGGTCAGCGTTAATCCGCCGATTGTCGCTTTTGCCCCCTTGCGCAAACCCGATGGCAGTGAAAAAGACACGGTGCTTAACCTGGAAACCTGCCCGGAGTTCACCCTCAACATTGTCAGCCATGCCGTAGTTGAAAAGATGAACCAAACCTCGGCACCTCTGGCCAGGGGCGAAAGCGAAATCGGTTACGCTGGGTTGTCGACCACCCCGGCTTTGACCGTTCAACCACCGCGCATTGCCGAAGCGCTGATCCATTTTGAATGCCGGTTGCGTGAAATTCAGCGCTTTGGTGATGAACCCATGGCCGGTCGTCTGGTGCTTGGTGACATTGTGCATGTACAGGTTGCCGACCCGCTCTACGACGAGGGGCGCATTCTGGCCGACAAACTGGATGCCGTCGGCCGTATGGCGGGCAACACCTACAGCACCACACGCGATACCTTCGACATTGAACGGCCTGGCTGAGAAGGGTGTCTTTTCTGTTGCTGTTCGCCGTTGCCTTTGTGGCTGCCACGCTGTGGCCATTGGGAACAGAGTTGCTCTTTATTGGCCTGGTGCGGGAATCGGGCCACCTGTTTATTGCTTACTGGTTCGTGGCAACGGCCGGTAACGTACTGGGTGCCTGGCTGATGCTGATGTTGGCCCGCTGGGCGCGCCAGGCGGGTGTCGTGTCCTCACGCTGGCAACCGGCGCAGACGACCGAGCGACACCTGCAACGCTGGGGGACACCCTTGCTGGCCATGGCCTGGCTGCCGGTTGTGGGAGATTTGTTGCCGGTAGCGGCTGGATGGCTAAGGATGCCACTGGCTGCGTCTGCGTTCTGGCTGGCGCTGGGTAAAGGGGCGCGTTTTTTCCTGCTTGGTTTCTGGCTGGCATAAGGCTGCTGGTAGCAGACGGCAGTCCTGGAAATAAGCGACTACTCTGTTGTTCTGGCTTATACGCGATCGAATTTTATAGACCGTGTTCTCAAGGATGAAGACGCATAACGACTTGACCCTGGGAGAAACCGTTTGAACTTGGATCATTTGCTGGAAAGCAATCGACAATGGGCAGACCAGATTACCGCTGAACAACCAGATTTTTTCAAGCAACTGGCGCGTCAGCAAAAGCCCGAACTGTTGTGGATCGGCTGTGCCGACAGCCGGGTGCCCGCCAATGAAATTATGGGGTTGATGCCGGGTGAGGTTTTTGTACACCGCAATGTGGCCAACCTGGTGGTACATACCGATTTGAATTGTCTCTCGGTTATTCAGTTCGCCGTGGATGTATTGAAAGTCAAACACATCATCGTCACCGGGCATTACGGGTGTGGCGGGGTGGCGGCCGCCCTGAGCAATCAGCGGCTGGGGCTGATCGATAACTGGCTGCGCCATATTCAGGATGTGCTTAAGATCTACCGCCGCTATTTTGATGCATTGCCCGATGAAATGACTAAACTGAACAGACTCTGTGAAGTGAATGTGATGGCGCAGGTGCTGAACCTGGCCGAAACCACCATTGTTCAGAACGCCTGGGAGCGTGGCCAGGCTGTGTCATTACATGGCTGGATTTACGGTCTGGATAACGGCATTCTAAAGGACCTGGATGTCACTCACTCGAAAGATGCCGATTTGCGTGAAACCATGCACAACCGGATAAAAACCCTGTTGAAACAGGCAAAATAATGAATCAGGTAAAACCACTACATAAGACCATTGCCGTCGCGTTGGCACTGCCCGCTGCTTTGCCGGCCTGGTCAGGTGGTGTAAACCAGAGTGACCGGGTTCAGGGCATGGCCCTGTTTATGAATGAATCGGCTGAAAATATTCAGTGGCTCTGGCTGGGGGGCATCGCGATAGGCGCCCTGGTATTTCTACTGTTCGTGCGTTGGATTCATTACGCTATGATCAAACGTCACAAACCCAAGAAGAAAATACCGGTCAACAAAGATCATGCGACTGATCCTTCCGGCAAGAAGAAAGCGGTTCTGACCAAGCCCGCCAAGCCGGTTCCGCAACGCCCCAAGCAACCGGATAATCGCAAGCGGCGTTACTGAATCGGATAGGGGCGTTATTTCAACGCCGCCAGTTGCTCCAGCTGGTTCTCCAGCTCACGCACGCTGTGAGCATAGCCATCGGCTTTCTCCCGTTCTTTGGCGATGACGTCATCCGGGGCTTTGGAGACAAAATTCTCGTTGTTCAGTTTGCCTTCAACCTTGGCCAGTTCCTTTCGGGTTTTCTCCAGCGCCTTGGTCAGGCGTGTCTGCTCGGCCGCGACATCAATCAGCCCCGCCATGGGTACCAGCACTTTGAGTTGCCCCACCAACTGAGTCGCTGACACTGGCGCTTCATCACCGTCTTCCAGCCAGGTCACGCTTTCAAGCTTGGCCAGCGTTTTGAGGAAGTTCTCGTTTTCGCTGAGTCGGCGCTTGTCTTCATCGCTGCCATTCTGGAACAACACAGGCAAAGGTTTGCCCGGGGCAATGTTCATCTCGCCACGAATATTACGCACGCCAACAATAACGCCTTTTACCCATTCAATATCGGCCTCGGCAGCAGCGTCTATTTTGTCCGGGTCGGCCTTGGGAAAGGGTTGCAACATTAGCGTGTCGCCTTCACGTGCCGCCAGATCCCGGATCGACAGCCAGATCTCTTCAGTAATGAACGGCATGATCGGGTGAGCCAGACGCAGCAAGGCTTCCAGAACGCGGACCAGAGTGCGCCGGGTGCCGCGCTGAACCTCGGCTGAGGCGTTTTCATCCCACAGCACGGGCTTGGACAGCTCCAGGTACCAGTCGCAGTATTCGTTCCAGATAAACTCATACAAGGCCTGGCTCATTAGGTCGAAGCGGTAGTTCGTGTAGTGACGCTCGACATCCTGCTCCAGCCCCTGCAGGCGTGAACTGATCCAGCGGTCCGCCAGGCTCAGCTCAACCTCGCCGCCGTTCTGGCCGCAATCCTGGCCTTCGGTGTTCATCAGCACGTAGCGCGCCGCGTTCCAGATTTTGTTGCAGAAGTTGCGATACCCTTCGAGGCGTTTGACGTCGAAATTGATGTCACGCCCCTGGCTGGCCAGTGACGCCAGAGTGAAACGCAAGGCGTCGGTACCGGATGAAGTCATGCCCTCCGGGAAGCTCTTGCGCGTCATTTTTTCAATTTTTGCCGCCAGTTTCGGCTGCATTAAACCGCTGGTGCGTTTGGCCACCAGATCGTCAACGTCAATGCCATCGATCAGGTCGATCGGGTCAATCACGTTGCCTTTCGATTTCGACATTTTCTGGCCGTTTTCGTCGCGAATCAGTCCAGTAACGTAGACCCTCTTGAACGGAACCTGGGGGGTGCCGTCGTCATTCTTGATGAAGTGCAGAGTCATCATCATCATTCTGGCTACCCAGAAAAAGATGATGTCGAAACCGGTCACCAGCACATCGGTCGGGTGAAAGGTTTTCACCAGATCCTCGCGTTCCGGCCAGCCCAGTGTGGAAAACGTCCAGAGGGCAGAGCTGAACCAGGTATCCAGTACGTCTTCGTCCTGCGTCAGTGTGAGACCGGCGTCGAGGTTGTACTTGTTACGCACCTCGGCTTCGCTGCGACCAACGTAGACGTTGCCGTCCGCGTCGTACCAGGCGGGAATTTGGTGGCCCCACCACAGCTGGCGCGAAATGCACCAGTCCTGGATGTCGCGCATCCAGGAGAAGTAGGTGTTTTCCCATTGCTTGGGTACGAACTGGATATCGCCATTTTCCACGGCTTTGATGGCCGGTTCAGCCAGGGGTTTGGCACTGACGTACCACTGATCGGTGAGCCAGGGCTCGATCACCGCATCGGAACGGTCGCCACGGGGCACCATCAGACTGTGGTCTTTAATCGAGTCGAGCAGGCCCAGCGCTTCGAAATCGGCAATGATTTTCTTGCGGGCATCGAACCGGTCGAGTCCGCCATACCCCTGAGGCAGGGCGCCATCGAAATCGTCGATCGGTTTGCCATCGTAGGTATAGGCTTCGGCGGCGTGCAGTATCTTGGCGTCCTGGTCGAGTACATTGACCAGCGTCGCACCGTGTCGTTTGCCGACTTCGTAGTCGTTAAAATCGTGGGCCGGTGTGATTTTTACGCAGCCGCTGCCGAATTCCGAATCGACATAATCGTCGGCAACGATGGGAATGCGACGGCCAAGCAATGGCAAATCAACGAATTTTCCGACCAGGGACTGATATCGCTCGTCGTCGGGGTTAACCGCCACAGCGGTATCGCCCAGAATGGTTTCCGGGCGTGTCGTGGCCACGACAATGTAGGCTTTGCCTTCGGCAGTAGTAGCGCCATCGGCCAGCGGATAGCGGAAGTGCCAGAGCGAGCCCTGTTCTTCCTTGTTTTCCACTTCCAGATCGGAAATTGCCGTGTGAAAAACCGGGTCCCAGTTAACCAGGCGTTTACCACGGTAAATCAGGTTGTCTTCGTACAGGCGCACGAACACTTCGCGCACGGCGTTGGACAGGCCTTCATCCATGGTGAAGCGTTCGCGTGTCCAGTCGACTGAATCACCCAGCCGGCGCATCTGTGAACTGATAGTACCACCCGACTGCTCCTTCCATTGCCAGACACGGTCGATGAAGGTCTCACGGCCCAGATCGTGGCGTGTCTTACCTTCGCGTGCCAATTCACGCTCCACCACCATCTGGGTGGCGATGCCTGCATGGTCACTGCCGGTTTGCCAGAGCGTGTTGCAGCCTTTCATGCGATGGTAGCGGGTGAGCGCATCCATAATGGTTTGCTGGAAGGCGTGACCCATGTGCAGCGACCCGGTGACGTTGGGCGGCGGAATCATGATGCAATAGGCGTCGCCCTGACCCGAGGGTTTGAACCATTCGTTGCTTTCCCAACGCTGGTAGTGCTTGCCTTCAATCGCTTGCGGCTGGTACGTCTTCTCCATGAGGGCTCTTAACTCGCTTGGCTGACGGTGAAAATGAAGGGACGAACCATGGTGGTTCCAGCCCCGAAGTCTGATGGCTGCCATTATACATGGTCAGGAGGTTGAAACTAATTGCCGGGCTCTATTGGCGGGTCCGGTTCGGAACGTTTGAATGTCTCGGGCAGGGGCAGATCGTGTTCTTCGTACCACTGACTGACCAGTGACCGAAAGTCCTGCTGCAGACGGTTTCTCAGATCTCGTTCAAACAGCTTCAGATAGTCGGCGACGGTATCCTCGATCCAGTGATCAAAGACCGTTTCCAGCTGCGCCAGAACCTGTTCCGGATCGGGTCCCTGGGGTGGCTTGGGAGGTTCCGGCTCGGCAGGCTGTTCATGCTCTTTGCGAACGATCTCGGTGATCGGTCGCAGCGGCGCCAGTGACGCCAGCTCTTCGGCCGCCCGGGCTTCGGCTTCATTGCGGATACGAATCAGCTCGGACAGCGACTGACTCGACAGAAAAGGGTTGTCCGGGTTGACATGCGTGGGGCTGCGTTTGTCGACGATTTCGTCGAGCAACGGAATCTGCGATTCCGACCGGGCAACCCGGTCGAGGCTCTGGCGAATGTCCTCCAGATCCTGCAGCAGGCTTTGCTTGGAATCCTTCTGATCCATTTATACCCGGTCTCGCAGGTCATGCCGTTTCAGCGGATAGCCCCGGTCCTGATAGAACTTGTAGTGCGCCCGGGTAGCGTTCAGGACCGCAGGGTCCTGGCTGACAATTTCAAAGACGCGCTCGAACCGGGAAAAGTACTCCGGAATCTCAGCGGCCAGATTGATCAGAACATCATGATGCTGGCCCGGCTCTGCGTGCCAGCCAATCTGCACATCATCGTCGCTGCCCACGAGCAAACTGTGCGCCAGAAAACTTTCAACCGGCGTTGACCAGAGTACTTCGCTGACGGACCGGGCCATTGCTTCATCATCCACAGCCAGCAGTACACGGTGCCGGTGACTGCGCGCTTTATTGACCAGACGCGCGGCATAGGCATAGCGGTCGGCGGCTTGCAGCACCGGAACAATGTGGAAATCTACCTGGGTCATGAGTCGGGTTCATCAGCGCGAAAACGCCATGGTACCTAAAGCGGCTGGCAGCAGGAAGGGAGACGCTGGCATTGGCAACATTGGCCTGCCTCTCTCTAATGCAAGTTCGGAGTTTGGATTGACTCAATCGCCCTGAGTCCGCGCCTGGTGGCAGAGATGCTCCTGCGGGGGCGCCGTGAAAACATCCATGTTGGCTTAACTTCGGCATCCATGCCTCAGATATCCCCGCAGGAACATCTCTGCCACCAGGCGCTGTCTATCTCGTGCAATTTAAAACTAGACTTAATGACTTATGGGGCGCGGTCCACACAATGTGAGCAGTGGGTGCCGGGTGTGCCCCTGTGGGGTAGTCCGCAGCAGGGATGCTGCGGCCTAGGCTCCATGGATGGATCTACGCCGACCCCACAGGGGCATACCCGGCTCCCGCTGCGGGCCACCATCGCTCAGGTGGCTCGAGTTCCGGGCTTGGGTTAGCTCAGCTGGCTGAGCAAATAGTGGGTTAGCAGGCCTACCGGGCGGCCGGTTGCACCTTCTTTGGCGGAGGTCCAGCCGGCGCCGGCGATGTCCAGGTGAGCCCACTTGTATTTTTCGGTGAACTGGGAGAGGAAGACCGCAGCGGTGATGGAGCCGCCGGCGCGACCCTGGCCGATGTTGCGCAGGTCGGCGTAGGGGCTGTCGAGTTCGTCGCGGTAGTCGTCCCACAGTGGCATTGGCCAGCCGCGGTCCCAGGCAGTGGTGCCGGCGCTGACCAGTTCCTGTTGCAGGCTGTCGTCGTTGGCGTAGACCGCCAGCGGATGGTGGCCCAGACCAATGACAATGGCGCCGGTCAGGGTGGCGATGTCGACGACGCTGGCCGGGTCGAAACGCTCAACGTAAGTCAGGGCATCGCAGAGTACCAGACGGCCTTCGGCGTCGGTGTTAATGATCTCGATGGTCTTGCCAGACATGCTGCTGACCACGTCGCCCGGGCGGGTGGCCGTGCCTGAACACATGTTCTCCGCAGCAGCCACAACGCCAATGACATTGAGTGCCGGTTTCAGTTCGGCAATGGTGTTCAGGGTGCCGAACACTGAGGCGGCGCCCAGCATATCGAACTTCATGTCTTCCATGCCCTGGGCAGGCTTGATCGAGATGCCGCCGGTGTCGAAGGTCAGGCCTTTGCCGACCAGAACGTGGGGCTTCTCACTGGCAGCAGCGCCCTGGTATTTCATCACCAATACGTAGGGCGGGTTGGCACTGCCCTGGGTCACAGCCAGGAACGAGCCCATGCCGAGTGCTTCCATTTCTTTCTGACTGAGAATCTCAACGCTGATTTCATCGTAGGCGTCAGCCAGGTTCTGGGCCTGCTCTGCCAGGTATTGGGGGTTACAGATGTTGGCGGGCAGATTGCCCAGTTCGCGGGCAACGTTGACACCATGAGCCAGGGCCTTGCCGGTGCGAACCGGTGCTTCCAGGGTGTCGTCCGCACTTAGGAACGTCAGTGCTGTCAGGGTGCTGGCATCGGCTTTTTTGGACTTGGTGGTGTCGTACTGGTACAAACCGGTCAGAATGACCTCGGTTGCTTTCTGGGCCGTCCAGGGCAGGGTGCGGCCGGCGACCTGTATGTCGTCGAGGGCGATGCTGGCGGTTTTTGCCTGGGTGCCTTTCAGTGTGCTGATGGCCGCTTTAATGACTTTAATGAACTGGTTTTCGCGGAAGTCGGCCTGTTTGCCAGCGCCGATAACGAAGACTTGACCAGCCGGCAGGTCGGTATGACCGAGCAGCGGTGTGACCTGTCCGGTTTTGGCAGACAGCAGTTTGGCGTCGCGAAGCGACTGAATCAGTTTGGGGTGTGTTTCGGTCAGCCCGGCCAGGGCTGCGCTGTCCGTGTCTTCAAAATGGAAAATAACCAGGGCGTCTGTGCTGGTAGCGCCGAGTGCGGCGGATGAAACGGTAAATTGCATGATGTCTCCAACCTAATGAGCGGTGAACATTTGGAATTGACCGGGTAGCAGCCCGGTTCGTAGCACCATGATAGCCAATGGAGCCACCAGTTGGCAGCGCTGGTGCGGTGCACGGGCAAAATTCTTTGTTGTCGGGGTGTCAGCAGCGGCGAACGCTGATCGGTCAGCGTTTGGGCCGATAGTAGACCTGAGTCCAGCTTGCCTGATCTTGCCAGCCGATTCGGTCCTGGTTGGTGTAGCGCCAGAATATGCCCATGCCGGCCAGTCCCCAGGCGGGAATCGCAGCCAGTAGCCGCAAGGTCGCGTGCATCCAGCCCAGCGGCCTGTTATTGGTCGAGGCCAGGTGAATGCGCCAGGCGCGCATGCCGACCGTCTGGGTTTTGGTGACCCAGAACCCGGCAAAATAGAAATAGATGATCAACAGGTTCCAGAGGATGAATAGGGGGTTGCCGGGGGCAATGGCATCGGCGCCGGTGAGGAATTTATTGAACGCGACAGCCACAAAGCCGAGCAACATCAGCACACCCAATAGCACCAGCCAGTCGTAAATCAGGCTGCCAATCAGGCGGATCAGTCCTGCGGGCCGGAGGGGTAGAGCGTCGGTCATGGGGGTACCTGTCAATCGGAATGGTCGGCAGGGTAATGCAATGCGTGTGGATTGCCAAGATTCAACCGGCGGCCCGGGCGTTGTCGATGGGCAAAAAAGAACAGTTATCGGTAGAGAAAGTAGCGGGTAGTCGTTTATCATTTGCGTTCACCTAACCAAGGAGCGCGATGCAATGGCCACCGGGAAGCAACGGGTCGTTGATGACATGGAGCAGAACGTACACGATGCCTCTCTGCTGCTGAAAGCATTAAGCAATGAATGCCGGTTGCTGATTCTGTGCAACCTGCTCGACGGTGAAAAATCCGTTTCCGAGCTGAATCTGCGCATCGACCTGAGTCAGTCGGCGTTGTCGCAGCACCTTGCGCGATTGCGCCGCGATAACCTGGTGAAAGTGCGCAAACAGGCACAAACGGTCTATTACCGCATCGCCAGCGACGAGGCAGAGCAGGTCATTGGGCTGATGCACAAGCTCTATTGCGAATAACCTGCGGGGTTGAAAGCCGACGTTATTTTGACGAGCATCGCCGGAACCTGCGTTTTAACTGCGTTGTGATGCACAGTTTGGGGGCAGGGGAATTGACTTTGCTGTGAAAGTGTATAGGTTACTTTTTAGTCAGGGAGAAGATGACCGGTAAGATCACACTATACAGCGTTGCAAGTCACGGAAAGACGAGGTGTACCAGGCAGGCTGGCTACCCCAGGAGGGTATGCAGTCGCTTTACAGTACCATTCGACTGACCAGACAGGGCGAACATGACCGAAGCAAAACCCAGACTCGATGCCAATGTCAGCAGGCTGCACGCACCCCGGTACAGCTCAAGTGAGCTGCCGCCATTGCCACCCCGAATCCGACTCGCTGCCCGTTGTTGGGAGCGTGTCTGGAACCTGACACTCAGTCAGGCGCCTGATACCCAAAGCGAACCCATCAAGAGCTTTATTCAGCGCTTCAATACGGAAGCAATAACAACACGCGGCTTTATGCGGTCCAACCGGAAGCTGTGCTTTGCCATTACCGGCGAAGACATAGGCGAGCAGGCGGAATTTGAACTGGCCATGACCATCATGGCGCGCCTGGAAGCCGAATACGGGCTGATTGAGCGGGTGGAAGATCGCCCGGCGCAGGTTTGGCCCTATCAGGCGTTCAGTGACTTCTGACAGGCGCCGTGACCGGCTTCACCCGTAGAGTATTAGGAAATAATCAGCATCACCCCGCCAGCCATTTTTGCCAGATGGCGGCTACCCAGACAAGCATGGCTATAAAGATCGTCAGCAAGACCGCAGCGGAGCCCATGTCCTTGGTGCGTCCCGACAATTCGTGAAATTCTGTACTGACCCGGTCAACCAGGGCTTCGAGCGCACTGTTGATCATCTCTACCACCATAATCAGCAAAAGAGACGCGATTAGAATGGCCGCTTGCCACAAGGTGGATGCTATCCACAGAGCGGCGGGCAGGCCGATGAACAAAGCGATGGTTTCCTGGCGGAAAGCCTCCTCGTGCTTGACCGCGCTGCGCAATCCCTGCCAGCTGTATCGGGTGGCATTGACCCAGCGTTGCAAGCCTTTGGCGGGCAGGTTGCGAAGCTCCCTGATGCGCGAATAGGAGTCCATAAAGTGGAAGTAGCCTCGTTATGATGTGCGTTGTCTGGCCAGTTGGCGGTTGGTGGCCTGTGTTGCCGGCGCCTCCATCGGCTCGGTTGGCCAGGGGTGTTTGTTATAGCGGCCGCGCATTTCCTTGCGGATCTCAGGGTAAACGCTAGCCCAGAAATGTGGCAAATCGATGACACTGGCGAGGGTTCGGCCGTTGGGCGCTTGCAGGTTGAGTGTCAGCGTCAAATGGCCGCCCACCAATCGGGGTGACTCCGATAAACCAAAGGCTTCCTGCAACTTCAGATCAGCAGACACACGGTTGGCATCCGCATCGTAGACCAGCGGAACCGACCGGCCGGAGGGTGCTGTCCAGCGTGACGGGCACAGTCGATGCAATTGCTTCACCTTGTCATAGCCGAGCCAGGCGTTGAGTACCTCGGGAGTGTTGAGCCCCGACAAACGTGTCAGAGCGCTCAAATAAGGCTCAGCCCAGCGCACCAGAACATCCGGAGTTGGCAGATCGGGCCAGTCATCCGGCAGGTGATGGCGTACCAATTGATAGCGATCGATCCAGAAACCGAGAGATTCGGCGTCAGGCCACTGCCTGACAGGTGTCTGAATCAGACACTGACGCCAGGCTTCTACTTTTTGGCGGGCGTCTGGTCGGGTGGGCCGGGTAGACATCACAAAGGCACCGCGACGTTGCTCGGCTTCAAACCGGTCTTGTTCGGGCCGGTAACGAACGGTTTCCGTCTCAGGCAATGCGGCTATGATGGCTGCTTCATCAAGCGGCCATAAAGTATTGGCAAGAATGCTGCCGCCCTGGTCTTGGCCGTGTAACAGCAGATACCAGCCGGGTTTGGGTGTCTGTTCCCGGCTCCGGACTTGTCGGCCGGCTGCCAGACGGGCGTTGCCATCTGAATCTACCCGGACCAGGCGTTGCGGAAATGCCCTGATCAGCAAGGCATCGGGTAGGGTGCCGGCCTGATTGTTGAGCGTTACACCCAGTGAGCGGGCCAGTCGCCGGGTTTCCTGTTTCAGTCGCGCATCGCCCTGTGCCACCAAGCTGGAAAAAGCATCTCGCACCGGCTCAGGCAGAGGCTGTTCCAGGCTTAGCAGGGCGGCAAACCAAAGGGCGTTGCTGACCAGTCCAGCTTCGGTGGCCAGGCTGACCAGGTGTGCCAGCGCCGGGGAAAGCCCGACACGGATCAGCGTGCGGCCATGATCGGTCAATTGCGCGCCAGCGCTGTCGATGGCCTGCCAGGCGTGAAGTTGACTCAGCGCGACTTGCCAGCGGCCCGGGTTGGGGGGTGTTAGCCAAAAGGCATCCTCGCGATGCAGGCCCCAGTCAGCAAGATTCAACACCAGCGGTTTAAGGTCGGCCTGGGTAATTTCGGCGGGCTGATCGGGCGCCAGGGCATTGTGTTCGGTCTCTGACCAGAGTCGGAAACACAGGCCGGGCCCCTCGCGGGCCGCGCGTCCGGCACGCTGATCTGCACTGGATTTACTGATGCGTCGGGTGACCAGCTCCGTCAGGTCGGTGTGCGGGTCGACCCGGGCATAGCGTTCTCGACCCAGGTCGATTACGCAGCGCACACCGGGCAGGGTCACGCTGCTTTCAGCCAGGTTGGTGCTGAGAATCACGGCGGCGTTACTGGAACGAAGCTGATCGATCAGATCGTCGTTGTTCACCTGGCTGTGGACAATGCAGCTGAGACAATCGGTCGGCAATCGCTGTTTGACGCTTTCAATGTCGCGCAACCCGGGCAGGAACACCAGAATGTGGTCGTTACACTGGCGGCGAGCTTCATTGATGACCCCCAGCAACTCACCCAGCCAGTCTTTCGTCCGAACGGGCCGGTAATGCAAGGTCAGCGGGTGCAATTGCCCGTCCGATTCAACTTTCGGCAGGGCGAGCCGCTGGTGCAGGGTATCCATGGCCAGCGTAGCCGACATGACCAGCAGTTTCAGGTCGGGCCGGAACAACGCTCTGCAGCTGTGCAGCAGGGTCAGGCAGGTATCCTGATCGAGCTGCCGTTCATGGAATTCATCCAGAATGACCGTGCTGACGCCGGTCAGTTCAGGGTCCCGGGTGAGGCGGCGCAGGAAGGCGCCATAGGTGGTGACCGTCAGGCGGGTAGAGGCGCCGCGCCGGGTCTCATCGCGCAGGCTGATCCCTACCGTCTGGCCAATCGGTTCATCCAGTTGGCGAGCCAATTGATACGCGGCCAGTTTGACTGGCAGTCGACGGGGCAGCAGTAACAGGATTTCCTGGCCGGTCTCCTCCAGCAGCCACAATGGCAAGCGGGTCGTTTTGCCCGAGCCCGGGGGCGACTGCACCAGACAGCCGCCTGTTTGCCAGCTCGACACAACGTCTTCGCGAATGGCATCAACAGGCAGAGCCGGCTTCATGCCAGCGGGTTACCATAGGGCAGAAAACGGTTATCGGTGTGAGCCTTGACCCAGCGAGTCAGCTCGACGTCGGGGAAGGCCCCCCGGGGTTTCAGTGTTTTGCAGATCCAGATAGCCGGGTTTTTGTCACCCGCCTCCCAGCCAGCCCAGTGCTGCTCGGCCAGTGTAAAAAACCGGACCAGTGCAATCAGGGTTTCGGTTTCCAACGGCTCCAGCTCCGGCTGCCACTGCGACTGGGGTTGTTTCATCCACCCTTGCAACTCGCTCAGGGCATCGGGGGTTTGCGCCGGAAAAAATTCGGCGTCAGCCTGCCCAAGCGTTGCAGCCTGAATCAGTGTGTCGCGGGCCGGGGGTTGGGGTGCGGTATTATCGGGTGTCCAGGTGCCAAGAGACATAGAGGCTCCGTAGAAAAGGTGAGGGTGGGCAGTATATCGCAGCAGCCGGCCAATTGAACCCGCCGCGCGCGACCCCATCTAATTGGGTAGATTCAAGAGGGAAAACAATGAACATACGACGTGATCAGCTGGGTTTCTGGTGCTTGAAACAGGTTTTTCATCAGAGCTGGTTAACCCGATACCGCTGGGTTCACGACCGGCTGATGCGCGGTTTCCGCCATTACGCCGACCGGGACCTGGCCGACGCCCAGGAGCTTTATGGCTTTCTGCTGCTGCACCGGGGGTCGGATATTGGCCACAGGGCTAGCGGGGCACGGTATTTAAGCCGCGTTGCCAGTGTTGACCGGCCCAAAGCCGCCTGGCAAATGCACCAGTGTTATCGCGATGGCAATGTGCCTGGCTTCGCCGCCGACGCCAGCCGGGCAGAGCATTACTTGCGACTGGCTGCCGAGGGCGGTCACCCCCTGGCCTTGGATCACCTTACAGAGACTGCCACTCTCGCGCCCAGGGCTGAGTAAATCCTTCGACCACGTCGCTGGCGCTGTTGTACTGGGAGCAGAGAATCTGCAACTTGGCCAGTACCGCTTCCAGCGGCATGCTGCCGCAGGCGACCGCCCCCACCTTGCTGAGCAGGCTGCTGGCAGCATACTGGCCCAGGTGCACCTCTCCGAACAGACACTGGCTGCGCACGAACACGGGTATGGACTGATCGCTGGCTTTTTCCAGAATGCGCTCAAGCGCCGAATCGGTCATCACATTGCCGCTGCCGTAAGTATTCAGCACCAGGGCGCGGTAGTTCCGGTCGACCATGCTCATCAGGCCATCCATCGGCATACCCGGAAATAGGGTTTGAACGCCCAGCGCCGAGGGACGCCAGGGCCGGTTAAGATCCAAACTGTTGGTGCCGGGTGGTTGAGACCAGAGACTGTCGGACCAGTTGGGCGTCATAAAGGCGCTGTCTGCGGCGGTATCAACTTTGCTCACCCGGCTGGCGGGCAGGCAGCGGCCGTTGAATGCGACAAAGACTTCGGGCTGTTGCCGGGTCAGAACATCGAGCGCCAGGGTCAGGTTGTCAAAACCATCGCTGTTTGCTTGTATCAGGGGGCGCATGGCACCGGTGATGACCACCGTTTTACCCGATCCGGCCAGCAGAAAACTCAGCGCGGCGGCACTGTAGGCCAGGGTATCGGTACCGTGAATAATCAGCACGCCGTCACAGTCTGCACTGATGATCTGATCGCGCAGCTCATACCAGTGGCCTGGACGGATGTCCGATGAGTCGATCAGCGGTTGCCATTCCTGCCAGCTCAGACTGTGCTCTTGCCAGGCAGCCAGACGATCATCACTGAGCAGTGTGGATTTCAATAACCCCGCCTGAGGCGCCAGGCCTGAGGGAGTCTCTGCCATGCCGATGGTGCCACCGGTATTGATGATTAGGTAATGCGCCATGCTTGCCAAGCCTCTGATCAGTGGATAGTGAGGGGTGCTGCCTCAAAAAAACGCGCTATCAAACCATTGATCAGAGAGGCTTGCAAATGCAGTGCAGCCCCCTGGCGGCTACTGTGCCTGGCGGGTGGCGGAAAGTGAGATTGAAACCGACTCGGCAAACCGCAAGGCGTGAGGCTTGTCGATCTCCACCTCAGCGAAGTGGACTTCCTTGTGCTCCATGATCAGTGCCAGGACTTCGTGAGTCATGCGTTCGAGCAACAGGAATTGGTTGTCTTCAACAAAGGCAATGATTTGCTTGGTAATCACGCGGTAGTTGAGCGTGTCTTCAATCTCGGTGGAATGAATGGCATCGCTGGCGTCGAAGCGAATGGTGATGTTGAGCAGGATGTCCTGTTTGTTTTTGATTTCTTCTTCTTTAATGCCCACATAAGTGCGCAGGCGCAGATCCTTGATGCGGATACAGGCTTCGGTGTTTTCGTGAATCATTATCGACGTCCCAGCAAGGTAAGGAATTCATTGCGTGTGTTTTGCGAGTTGCGAAAGCTGCCCAGCATCACCGACGTGGTGGTTTTCGACTGCTGTTTCTCGACGCCGCGCATCATCATGCACAGATGCTGCGCCTCCAGAACCACACCCACACCGGCCGCGCCGGTTACGTCCAGCACGGCATTGGCGATCTGCTTGGTCAGTTGCTCCTGAATCTGCAATCGGCGCGCAAACATGTCGGTAATGCGCGCAAACTTGCTTAATCCCAGCACCTTGCCCTGCGGAATGTAGGCAATGTGCGCCTTGCCAAAAAAAGGTAGCATATGGTGCTCGCACAGCGAATAGAACTCGATATCCTGCACCAGGACCATTTCATCGGTATCCGCGGTGAAAACCGCGCCATTGGTAACAGTGTCGAGATCCAGAGAGTAACCCGCCGTCAGAAAACGAATGGCTTTTGCCGCCCGTTCTGGCGTGTCGAGCAGGCCATCGCGGGACGGGTCTTCCCCGAGATCGTTGATCAGGGTTTGGTATAGCTTGGGCAGGGTGTCAGTCATGTAACCGCTCTAGTAAATACAGACTGCCAGTATACGACAGTCTGCTGGCCTTGGATGATTGAAGTGCGCTATCGATGTGTCAGATTCAAAGGCTGTCGAGAACAGCCAGTACATCATCGTGATGGCTCTTGGTCTTAACCTTCTCCATCACGTGGGCCAGTTTGCCCTCTTCATCAATGATAAAGGTGATGCGGTGTATGCCATCGAACTCCCGGCCCATGAACTTTTTCAGACCCCAGACACCGAATTTGTCGGCAATGCTGTGGTCTTCATCGCTGAGCAGATCGAAATTCAGGGATTCCTTTTCGATGAATTTGACCAGTCGCTTGGGCGCATCCGGGCTGATGCCAAGAGCGACGGCATTGTGCTTTTCCAGCTCCGCCTTGCTGTCGCGCAGGCCGCATGCCTGGGTGGTGCAGCCGGGAGTCATCGCTTTGGGGTAAAAATACAGAATCACCTTCTTGCCGCGAAAATCTTTGAGTGACACCGTTTCTTCGTTCTGGTTAACGGTCGTGAATTCCGGGGCGGGGGCGCCGGTTTTAGGGAGGTTTAGGGTGCTCATGGTTGGGAGTCCTTTAGTTGATTAGCGGGTATTAGCGTGAAAGTTAGCAAACAATACGCAACTTTCAGGTTGTATGGACTTTATATTCCGAACTTAAAGTGAGCTGCGTAGCGAGTACCGGCTGCCGGGTATGTTTGTCCGGGGTAGTCCGCAACATGGATGTTGCGGTCTAGGCCCGAGACGTCGGACCGCCATTGATGGATTTACGCCGACCCCGGACAGACATACCCGGTGGCTGGGACGGACCACGGGCTCTGAGTAAACTTAACCAGTCGGGTGATAATAGTGTCAGAAAAAGCGGCTTCAACCAGTGGCCGATCCAACTGTTGCGAGAGCCTGTTTGTGACTGTCGAAACCGCCCGATTTAAGGTATCCTCACTGCCCCGGTGAGGCCACCTTCAACGCATTGATTTTCTTATGTTTTTCGAGAATGAACGCAATCAGTTTTTCCGACCGATGACCGGTAAATACCGGGCTCAGCTGGTTGAATGTCTGACCGAGCTGTACCGGCGACTCTACAGCAGCTCCAGTGCCGACTATGGCCATGCCCTGTCGCGGGATGATGTGGTCGACACCTTTCAGGGAGCACTGGTGCGGGCGCCGGAGATGGCCACCGACGATGGTGACCGGGAAGGGCGGTTTCGCACCAGTCGGGATCAGGCCGTCTGGTCGCTGAACACCCTGGTCGAGCATGGCTGGCTGGAAAAACAAGTCGATGAAGCCACCCTGCAAAGCACCTTCAACTTCAGCCGGCGCGGTCGCCAGTTTACCGAACCGTTTGTCGCCGGGGATCTGGACCAGATTCGCACCCGTCACCGCAATACTCGTAACGTCCGCAACGCCTTGCAGGCGTTTCTGGAGCGCGGTGAAGTGTATGACGTGCTCGACGCCTGGGAGTACTCAGAACGGATTATCAGCGATTTTACCGATATTATTGCCGAACTTGACGAGCGAAAGCGCGCTCTGGTGCGGGAAATGGAAAGCCAGGTCATGATTCAGCGTGTCAGTCAGGACTTCTTCGACTTCATGGAAAAGCGCTTTCAGCCGGACCTGTCGATACGGCTGAGCGCCGATAACGTCGAAAAATACCGCGACGATATCGCCACCTGCATTCGCCAGATCCGTGCCCAGGACCGCAGCTTCAAGGCCCGGGCCGAGCGCCGTTTGCGCGAATTGCTACCTGACCAGATTCAGGAAGGGCAGAGCCTGCTCTGGTCTGTACTCGACAACATCGAAAGCCGGCTCAAAGCCGCCAGCGACATCATGGTGCCGGCCCTGCGCCGCGCTCTGCAGGGGTTCACCAAACGGGCCGACATCATCATTCGCCAGATCAGCTACCTGGCCAGCCAGCAACATAACGATGTGGTCAAGGTATGCCAGCGCCTGAGCCAGCTGGATGCCGCCGACCGGGATGCCGGCCTGGCTCGCGCAGGTGCCGCTATGTCGGTCACCCGGGTTGGCTTTATTGATCCGGTGAGTGTGCGCATGCACGCTGCCCGAACCCGTCGTCACTTCGCCATGGACGTGACCGAAGACAACCAGGACGACTTCGACACAGAAGCGCGCAAGGAGCTCTACGTGCAGCAGGTGCTGGACCAGGCCTTCCTGATCAACGACAACCGGGTTCGTAACTATCTGATCAACCAACTCAGCCGGGGCGAAACCGTCTCCACCGCCGATCTGCCGGTCGAGACCGCCGACGACTTGCTGGCCCTGGCGCACGCCATTGAAGTTGGCGCGGCGAGCTCACTGGCGTCCGATTATCGCTTTATCGTCGAGTGGACCGGTGATTCGGTCGCCTCGGAATACTTTGAATCCCAGGATAACTTCAGCATCCGGCTCGAATCCCAGCGCGCGAGCGATGTTCCCGAACAGGAGTCAGACCATGTTTGATGATCTCGATCACCGGCTCGAAACCGCTGGTTTCAGTCGTCAGGAATACAGCGAGCTGCTGATTCGGTTGCTCGATTATGGGGTGATTTGCCGGGATGAAAGCCAGATTGAACAGCAGCTGTACGATCGCTATTTGCGTCTGGAAGGGCAGGTGCAGGATTATCTGGAACTGATCGGGATCCAAATTCAGCACGATCGCCGCTTCAACTTCGTGCGTCTGTTCCCACCCGGCGCCGAAGTGCCTGGATTGGACGACAGCGGCGAAGGGCCCTTTAACCAGGGGTTTCGGGTGCGCCTCAATCAACAGGAAGTGGCGCTGGTGCTGGTATTGCGCAGCCTCTACGACAGGGCCCTGCGTGAAGGCCAGGTCGACGACAATGGCTGCGTGTTGGCCTCGCTGGAAAACATCACCATCTCCTTGCGCAATCTGCTGAAGCGTTCACTGCCCGACAACGTCACCGAGCGCAAACACCTGTTCAAGCGTCTGCGCCAGTTACGATTGATTCAACTGAGCCAGGACGACGCCTTAGACAGCGGCGATTTCTGGGTGCGCATTCGCCCCATGATCATGAGCTACGTCTCCGATGACGTGCTCGGCGCTTTGCTCGAAGGAACCGAATTGCCCGACACAGCCGAACCATCGGCGGCGGCCGACAATAACCCGGAAAAAAGCGACGGAGATGAAAACGATCAACATCCGGATCGCATTACCGTGACTGACCCCACTGCCTCTGTTTTTGCACAGGACTGACCATGTTTTTAAAAAAATTCATCTACGTAAACTGGGGCAATATTCCGCTGCTGGAATTCGATTTCGGGCCAATCAACCTGCTCAGCGGAGGTAACGGTTCCGGCAAAACCACCGCCGCCGATGCGTTGCAAACCATCATGACCGCCGCGCACGATACACTGTTTCATTTTAACCCGGGGCAAGACGAGGCGACGCAACGCGGCCGCGGCAAACAGGTACGCACACTGGCCTCTTATGTGCTGGGTTGTGATGACGGCTCCTACGCGCGTCCGGATGGTGCCGTCGGCTACCTGGCCGCCGTGTTTCACCCCACAGAGGGTGAGCCGGCCGAGCCTTTTACCGCCATCATTGGTGCCAGTGCCTTTCTCGACAAAGCCGGCAGTCAGCCGATCGCCCGGCTGGGCGACATCAGCTATATGATTGCTCCGGGCGAGCAACTGAGCCAGTCAGATTTCGTGATCGAAGGCGATACGGGCCGCAGCGTGGTAAAGCTGGATGCCCTGGTTGGTCGCTTAAAAGCCCAGACCGTATCGATAGAAAAGTACGACACCAAAAAACAATATCTGCGCCGTTTTTACGCCGCCATTCGCGGCCGTAACGATGCCGTCAGTGAACGCGAAGCGATGAACGCCGCACGCGCTTTCTCCCGGTTTATGGCCTACAAACCTGTGAAAGGCATCAACGCCTTTGTAGCCCAGGAAATTCTTGAGCAAAAGGATCTGGGTGAAGCCATTCGCACTGTGTCCGACCTGATGAAAACCATCAGCGGCATGGAAGCCGAAGCCAACCGACTGAAAAATACCATCGATCGGCTGACTACGTCGCGGGCCCACAGTGACCGCTACATCGACCAGTGGCTCGACTACAACCTGGCCGATTACATCGCCGCTAAATCCCGCTTTGTGAACGACCAGAAACGTTACCTGACCGCCAAGCAGGAGCAACAAAACCTGTTGCAGCAACGCGATACCGTGCAGTCTGATCTGGATGTCGCCGAGCAGCGCCGGGACCAGTCACACGAGCAGCTGGTGTCGCTCGAAGCGCAGCGTCGGGGCGTGGGCGCGCTGCAGGACAAAGACAAGTTTGAAACCCAGGCCGAGCAGTGCAAGAAAACCCTGACGCAACTGGCAACCCCCTTGTTGAAGCAAGACGACGCTCTGCAACGGAGCCTGAAAGCCAGCGCCCAGATACAGCAAAGCCTGTTGAAAACCAGCCTGGCGACCGAGCTTCCAGAGCTGGCTGGCAAACAACTCGGGCAACTGAGCAAGTCGGTGATGCAACAGTCGGACAGCCCCGTCGACTTTCGCAGTCTGATGAACCGCGACTGGATTGACTTGTCGCCGCTGGAGCAGCATCTGGACGATGTCATTGCCCAGCAAAGCCTGATGAACCAGTGGCGTGAAGCCTGGTTCAGCGATGGCTGGTCGAGTACGGGTGTCAGCCTGCGGGATCAACTGCAACGTGTGCAGGACCGGCGGGAACAGAAGCTCGCCCAGATCCGCCAGTCGATCAGCCGCAAACAGCAGGACATCGACAGTCTCGAAGGCCAGCAACTGAACTACCCCTACCACGTGCGCACCGCGCTGGAAGCGATTCGCCGGGAACTGCCCCAGGCCGACCCGCGAGTGCTGTGCGACCACGTAGAGATTCGCGACCCGAAATGGCAGTCGGCACTGGAAGGTTATATTGGCGGTGCCCGCTTCGCGATTCTGGTTGAAGCCAAATACGAGGCGGACGCCATTCGAATTGTGCGCAACCTGCCCAAAGACAACCGCGCCCGGGTCATTCAGGGCAGCAAGGCCCGTCAGGATGCCGAACGGGTCACCTTGCCCGCCAATTCGGTGGTGCACCTGATGGAATTCGATCATTCCGTAGCGCGCGCCTACTTAACCGCAAGCTATGGCCTGGTTGAGCAATGCGAAGACGCCGAGGCGTTGAAAAAGACCCGTCGCGGGGTGACTCATCAGGGCCTCGGCAGCGGCGCCTACGCGATGTACCGCTGTGATATGCCGGTCTCGGACCTGGTGTTCGGGCAGGGTGCGCGCCAGCGCGCCATGGCCGCCAAGAAAGACGAACTGATGACCCTGGCTCAGCAGGCCAACGACTGGCAAACCCAGGTGCAGGAAGTCAGCGCGCTCTACCAGGCGGTGAACCAACTGGCGCATCTGAACCATGCCGATTTAATGCGTGACATGCTCGAAGCCCAGCGCGCCTTGCGCATGGCCGAGCAGGCGCTGGCCTCACTGGATCTGAGCGACGCCCAGGGTCTGGAAGACGAATACCGGGAAGTCAGTGAACAGCTGAAAGCACTGGATGCGCGCATTCGCGAATTGATCGAACGCAAGGGCAGTTTGGGCGAGCGCATCGAGACCCTGTCGCGCCAGTGCAAGGCCCTCAGTGATCAGCAGGAAACCACGGAATTGCACAGCGAGCGCAAGGAAAATTATCTGCGCGATCTGGTCAGCGTGTGGCCTGAATTCGATGTCGAAGCACGGCTCGAAGAAGCCGATGCAGCGGCCGAGACTGCCGATGCCGATACCCAGGAAAACCTGCGCAAATCGCTGGAAAGTGAGCTCAATGCCCGCGCACACGAATTGGAACAGTTGCTTAAGGATCACAACCAGGATTGTCAGCCACAGGATGCCATCGCACTGGACTTGAACTACAGCGAACTGCACAGCGCCGAATTCTTCAAGGGAATCGTGTCGCTGCGCCGTCAGGTCGATCAGGTACACAACCGCCTGAAGAACAACATTCTGGTCGAAAAAGTCGACAACCTGGGTGCGCTCAAAGACAGCTTCAACAATGCCTTTGTCACCAACTTGTGCCACGCCATTTATCAATCGATCAATGATGGTAAGCGGGTACTTGAAGATCTGAACGCCGAGCTTGAACACCACCGGTTTGGCGCCGACCGCGAACGTTACTGGTTCGATTGGGACTGGGTGCCGGAGTACCGGGAGTACTGGCACTTTTTCGACGAAGTAATCAAAAGCCCGTCGCTGGGTGAAGGACAAACCCTGTTCGATACCGAATTGAGCACTCGTTCAGCCCAGGTCCGCGACCAGTTGATGGAGATGTTGCTCGATGACGATGAGCAACGGGCCCTGCGCGAGCTGGAGCGGATATCCGATTACCGCAATTACCGCAATTACGAAATATACAAGCAGCCAGAAGGCAAACAACCGATCGCACTGAGCCAGTATGGCACCGGCTCGGGCGGTCAGCTGGAAACCCCGGCCTATATTATACGTTCGGCCGCCATAACCTCGGCCTTCCGCTTTAACGAAGGTGATTCGCACCTGCGCATGGTACTGGTGGATGAAGCCTTCTCCAAAATGGATGAAACCCGCTCCAAAGAGGTCATCCGCTACCTGACAGAGTCACTCGGATTGCAATTATTGTTCATCATGCCGACCAGTAAATCGGGCCCCTTTATGGACATGATTTCCAATCAGTTTGTATTCTCCAAGGTGCCGCTGGCCCAGGGCAACCGGGTAGGGCAATTGAACACCCGGGTGCTGGTTGACCGGCAAAAATGCAATCAGGATAAAATCCGGACACTCTGGGCCAACCACCGCAAGGTGATCCGGCAACAGGCCGAACTGGATTTTATGGCAGACATCGAATAAACAAGGCAATTTTCGGAGGTCAACTGTTCTTCGGTGCCAGGAGTCCGTGTCAGGCACCGGGTATACCTACCTGGTAGCCGGTGCGGGCGACTGGCAACATTGCCAACCGCGAACTCCGAAGTTTGACTACTATACAGTTCAGCGATTTAACGGGTTGCGGCAATAGGCGGCTAAGGAAATAGTAATGGCAATACATGAGATTACACACCCACTGATCCAGCATAAGCTGGGTTTGATGCGCGAAGCGGGCATCAGTACCAAGCATTTTCGGGAGCTGGCCGGTGAGGTTGGCAATTTGCTGACCTATGAAGCGGGGCGGGAGCTTGAAACCGAAACCGTCGAAATCGAAAGCTGGACCGGGGCGCCCTTGAAGGTGCAGCGGATTAAGGGCAAGAAGATTACCGTGGTGCCCATTTTGCGGGCCGGGCTTGGCATGCTCGATGGCGTAATGCAGCTAATTCCCAATGCCAAAGTCAGTGTTGTCGGGCTGTACCGGGATGAAGAAACGCTGGAACCGGTGCCGTATTTCGATAAGGTCATCGAAGATGTCGAAGACCGGACCGCATTGATTGTTGACCCCATGCTGGCAACCGGGGGCACTCTGATTGCCACGATTGAATTGTTGAAAGCCAAAGGGTGCAAGCGGATTATGGGCCTGTTCCTGGTCGCCGCCCCGGAAGGCATCGAGGCCGTGTTGAAGGTTCATCCGGATATCGATCTCTATGTGGCCTCGGTAGATGACCGCCTGAACGATCAGGGCTATATTATTCCTGGCTTGGGCGACGCGGGTGACAAGATATTCGGGACGCGCTGAGAACGGCTTGCCAAACCAGTGATGACCATTTTATTTGCTGCAAAACTGGAAATAGAGTCTAAAGTAGGGGGTGTGACAGGCCGAGTCCTCGCCGGAGGCAGTTGATGGCACCGGACGAGGCTGGCACCTAATATCAGCCTGACGGAGTCAGTGCTGTGGGATACCGGGCTAAAATCATGCAAAAACAGCGTTTGTTAATTGTTGACGACAATCTCGACTATGCGCGCAAGCTGAGGGATTACCTTGCGAGCAATGAATACGATGTTGATGTGGAATCCGATTCATCCGTCGCCTTGCGCCGTATACGGGACGAGCAGCCCAGTGTGGTGCTGATCGAAGTCGATTTGCATGGGGATAGCGGCCTCACTGTGTGCAAGCTGAGCCGAAAGGAGTTCAAAGGCGGCATTATCCTGTTAAACGACACGGCGGATGAACTCGATCAGGTACTGGGGCTTGACCTGGGTGCCGATGATTATCTGTTAAAGTCGGCCTCACATCGGCTTATTCTGGCGCGTTGCCAGGCCCTGATGCGGCGCTCGGATCGTGCCCGTGCAACCGAGATACCCGCCAAGACCGAGCGACTTCAGTTCGGCGACCTGATCATCGACAACACCATGCGTGAAGCCTGGCTGGGTAGCTCCACCATCGACCTGACCAGTGCCGAGTTCGACTTGCTGTGGCTGCTTTCCAGCCACGCGGGGCAGATTCTAACGCGTGAAGAAATATTCAACCGCTTGCGTGGCATTGAATACGACGGGCAGGATCGATCGGTAGACGTACGCGTATCGCGCATTCGCCCAAAAGTCGGGGATGATCCGGAACACCCCCGTCGCATCAAAACAGTGCGTAGCAAAGGCTATTTGTTTGTGGGGGAGGTGTTCAAGCACTGACCCCGGCGCCAGGCTACTTGCGTTTCGCCCGGTACACCTTGAACCCGCGCCCGTGGGCCATCTCTTCAACCATTCCAACCGTCGCTGGCAGGCATGACTGGTAATCCAGAAACTCGTTGGCAACCCACCAGAGGGTACCACCGGATACCAGCCAGTCTGCACTGGCCCTGAATAACGCTTCACTGGCTTCGTAGTGCGTGCGAATGCCGGTATGGAAGGGTGGGTTGGTGATGATGGCGTTGAAACGGGTGCGATCCAGTTGTGCCAGCCCATCCGACCAAACCACCCGGTAGCGATCGTCGGCCGCCACCCTGGCCAGATTTTGCTCGGTGGAACGAACCGCCAGCCAGTCGATATCCAGGGCTGTGACGGTGACATGCTCAGAGCGTCCCAGCAATGCCTGGGCAATGACACCGCTGCCACAGCCAAAATCCAGGCAATGGCCCTTCATGACGGGCAGAACACTCAGCAATAAGTCGGTGCCTTTGTCGAGGCGGTTTTGGCTGAATACCCCGGGAGCGGCTTGCAACAGCTGGCCCTGATAGTCAAATTCAGTCCAGTTAGGCGCTTCTGGCAAGGTGGCCTCGGGTGCGATGTGCAATTGGTGCAGCACGCAATGCCGGGCGCTGTCCCATTTTTCGGTTTCCGCCCAGTCGAGTACGCGCTTGGGTAGGCTTTTTATGCCACCCTTGTTCTCACCGACCACCCAGACCTGACAATGAGGATGCTGCTGCACGAAACTGACGATCCGGTGCAGCCACCAGGCCAGGCGTTCTTTGGCTTTGGGATAGAACAGAACAATGCCATTTGTTTGTGCCGGCCAGTCATCGTCGGCCGCCAAGGCATTCAGCCCGGGTGTGTTGAACACACTGCGGTCCAGACAAACAGCCTGATCGGTCGTTTTGATCAGTCCGTTGCCCTCAGGCGCATCCAGCCAGAGAATGTTGAGCGCTGAGAAGTGAGTCTGGTGACGTTCAAGCAGTTGCCAGCTTGGGTGCATAAGTGATCGGTCCTTAAAAACGCAGAGTTTAGCAAACTAGTGATAGCCAGGGACAGGCTCATTGACGGTCGGTTTGATTGGCAAAGGGCGCGGAGATGACTAGGTTGGTCGCAGAAGGTAGACGTAAAAAAACGGACACCGGGGAAGATGTCCGTATAAACATGGGGCTGGGCCCACATAGGAGTAGTCACCATACTGCTGCTACCAACATTATTAGAAGTATAGTGACTGCATCAGGTTTCGCTGGCTTTATATAGAAATAATGCGTTCTAAACTTAAGCTTTTTAACTACCAACCGACATATTTCCCGGGGCGCACCATTGCCGGTTGTGTCATAACAGGGTGGATACATGGTCAAACTGAGCAAATTAGCGGGCATTGCCTTTTTGCTGGCACTGGGTGTGATGCCCGTTATTGGCCACGGCTACGGTACCGTCGGCCACGCCAGTCAACAATTGCGACTGCTCGCATCCGAATTGATTCAGCCCGTTCTGAACCGGCAGGCACTGACCGTCAGTTTGCCCGATTTGCCGTATGTGATTCTCGATACCGACCCACAAGCGTTGCGACAGCAGCTGGATGTTCTGGTTGCCGAGGGCTTGTTGCAGCGTGAAGCCGTTGTCGCTGAACAACGTGAATTAACCTCTCAGGGGTGGGTAACGCGCAATACGGCAGGCGTGCAATATTTACCCGTAGCCGGGGTGTTGCAGCCGACTATTCGATATGGCGAGTCCGAGCTACTTCGCCTGGGGGAGATAACGCTCGACCCGCAACCTGGTGGCGATACTGAGGCGCGGATCAGTTTTACCTGGCAAGTGGATAACCTCGCCGAGTGGGTATGGGCTCCGGTATTTGATAACGACGCACGCCTTAACCGTATAAAAGCGAGTACAGAAACGCCCATACCGGGGTCAGCTGAACTGGTATGGGATCCGGTGGAGCAGGGCTGGACATTGAATGAACTGGACGCATTTCCGGTTCAGTAACCCGGGTGGGCCTTACACAGTCGCTGATTCAACTGAGATATTGCCGCCTTTAGTGCCGTCGGCATCAATAGCGCATTCAGTGTAGGTTCTTCTGCCAGCAAGGCCTGGATGACCTGAACCAGAATGTCTGACCAGTCATCTGCGATAAAGCAATCCGGTGGCAACTCATGCAGTGCATCCATCAACAGGCCTTTCATTTCCGGCATGCGGCGTTGCGCGCACTCGTTAAAAGCCAGGCTGACGATCAAATCGGCGACCTGATGCCTGCGCAGGAAAACGAGGGATGGCGCCGGCGCTTCTGTCGCGGCATGGTAACCAGTCATTGACAGCCTCCTGTTTCGACTCAACGGTCCGTCAAGCTACGCCGGTACTGACCATCGGGCAATGCATAACCCTGGGGAGAGGGTGTGTACAAGATGTCGATAACTCAGGGTGAGTGAATGCTCACAGGGCAGGCCTTGATCGTTCTGATCAGACTCTTTGTGTATCTTTGTAACTAACCGGGATTGATGAAATATTAGAGTCTGTGGCGGGGTTATGGAGCCGTTACCGGGAGTAAGCAATGTCAAAGGCGATGGCCTGGTTAGTTTTTCTGCTTGGCTTGAGCTTCGAATGGCCTCCCGGGCATTTTTTCGCAGGGCGGTTTGCGATCAGCTAAAAATAGATGGGTCTCGGGAAGCCGGGCGTTGGCGTAAATCAAATTATAAGTAAGACAATGCGATAGATTTCGGCGTGTCGATTAAATTTCTATCCGTGAATAACACCCGCGCGTTTTTCGGATAATGCGGTCAGTTATTCAATTTGTACTTCAGTCTGACAATCCATAAAGGTGTAATTGGACCGGCTATCGAATTTGCAGGCGATGAAATTAAGACTGATTAAAATGGTTTTTCTCAATTTTACGAAAATTATGTGGCAAAAAATGTTCTTAATATCACTTTTTGTTAAATTATAGTTTGCATCTTTAAGGGCATCTGACTAAATTAGCGTTATTGAATTGCTCTTTTGGAATGAGTTTTCATTCCAGATGCCAAAGTAATAAATGAGAAGGAGATACCCATGGCTGTTGCCAAAAAGAAAACTGCCGCCAAGCGCGGCCCGAAGCCCGGTGCAAAACGCACTGCTAAAAAATCAGTAGCGCGTAAGACACCTGCCAAGAAAACCACGGCTAAAAAAGCACCTGCCAAGAAAGCAGCGGCCAAAAAGGCGCCGGGTCGTCCTCGTGCCGCAGCAAAAGTGACGGCCTCTGCAGTAAATACGGCCGTTGTGTCAGCCGCCAAGAAACTCGATAAAGCCGAAGCTGATCTGGTGAAAGCGCAAGCTAAACTGGATGCAGCTGTAGCCAAAAAGGCCACGGCCAAAACCAAGGTTGCAACCGTTAAGTCTGCTGCGTCAAAGCGTGCGCTGGATACAGCCACAGCCCAGGAGAAGGCAGCCAAAGAAGCCGTTGCCAAACTGAAGCAGACCGTAAAATCGGCCAAATTCGATCATAAAGTTGCTGAAATTGAGGCCCAGGCTGAAGAGCTGAAAGCCAAGGTTGAACTGAAAGCGGCTGAATTCGAAATGAGTCTGGCTGCCAAGCAGGAAGAAGATCTGGCGAAAGAAATCGCCAAATTCGAATCCAAGTGGCGTCAGGCACGGGTCCGTAAGGATGCCAAGAAATTGAAGGCTTTCCGCGCCAAAGAAGAAGCCAAGAGCAAGGCAGCGGCACGCAAAATCAAGGCAAAGGTCAAGTCACTTGCCAAGAAAGAAGCGGCCAAGCAAAAGCCAGGCCCTAAAAAGCGCGGTCGTCGGCCAGGTCCTGGTCGTCCGCCAAAAGCGAAAGCCGCCGCAGCAGCAAGCTGATTAGCGCTGCCTTTCTGACTTGAAGAAAGACCTGAAAAGCCACCGTAAGGTGGCTTTTTTGTATTCTGACGATGCTATTCACTGTGCTAAACTCCCGGCTTTTCAGGGGTCGATCCTATGACACGATTACTGGCCATCGATACTACGGGTGATTACTGTTCACTGGCGTTGAAAGACGATGACTGTGTTTTACAGTGTCACCAGAACCTGCCAAGACAGCATGCACGTCAAGTACTGCCGTTACTCGACCAATTGTTTGCAGAGTCCGGTTGGGCGAAAACCAGCCTGGATGCCGTCGTATACGGGCGTGGCCCGGGCTCTTTTACCGGCATTCGTATTGCAGCCGGTATTGCTCAGGGCATCGCGTTGGGCGCCGATTGCGGCGTTATTCCGGTCAGTACGCTGCAGACTCTGGCCATGGAAGCCTGCGCTGCCGATCCCGATGCCCGTCAGCTCTGGGTTGCGCTCGATGCGCGTATGCGCGAGCTCTATGTTGCCCGCTATCAGGTAGAGCAAGGCTTGCCCGTGCTGCAGGGCGAAGAATCACTGCAGTCGCCCGACCAATTGCCCGAGCCACCAGCCATGGAAAACCGGTCTGCTATTCGTTTGGCGGGTAATGGCTGGCAAACAGATTATGGGTTCAGCGATGCCTGGGTAGCTTGCCTGGCGCAACAAGCGCCCGGCCTGATGTTACCCAGAGCGATCTGGGGCGCTGAACTGGCCTTGGCGTTGCTGCAACGTGACCCCACTGTGAGTGTTGCCCCCGAGCATGCTCTGCCGGTGTATTTGCGTGACAAGGTAACCTGGGATAACAAACCCAAAGTCGGTGAGTAACCGGTTTTATTCACTATCTGACCGTCTTCGGTGCTCGAGGCGGTCTTTAACATATTAGGGATGCGTACATGCTGTCTGAGCTGCAAATCATTGTTCTGGCTCTGATTCAGGGAATCACCGAATTTCTACCCATTTCCAGCTCAGCTCACCTGATATTGCCGTCTCAGTTACTGGGCTGGCCCGATCAGGGATTGGCTTTCGATGTTGCTGTACATGTCGGTTCCCTGCTGGCGGTGCTTTGGTATTTTCGTGCCGATGTAGGCCGCATGCTGTTGCACTGGGGCTTGCATCTGGCGCGCCGTCCACACGATGCCAGCGAACGGACGCTGGCCTGGTGGATTATTCTGGCAACCATTCCTGCGGTGATATTTGGCTATCTGTTTCAGGATCAAATCGAGACTCACTTGCGCAGCATTCTGGTGATCGCCGTTACCACCAGTCTGTTCGGTGCAGCCTTGTGGTGGTCGGATGTTGGCGTGGCAGAAACGCGAACCCTCGGCCAGTTAAACTGGAAACATACGGTGTTGATTGGTTTGGCGCAGGCCATCGCACTGATTCCGGGAACCTCGCGCAGCGGCATTACCATGACCGCCGCTATGGCGCTCGGTTATGGCAAGAAAGACGCGGCCCGGTTCAGCTTTTTGTTGTCCATACCGTTGATCTTTGCGGCCGGCGTGTTGAAAACGATCAGTCTGATTCAGCAACCGGATCTGGTGTACTGGAACCAGCTGTTCATTGGAACAGTGCTCTCCTTTGTCAGTGCCTATGCCTGCATTGCACTATTTCTGAAGTGGATTGAGCGAATCGGCTTTTTTCCGTTTGTGCTATATCGATTTGTGCTGGGCGGCGTATTGTTTTTTATCTATTTTTCACTGTGATTCGACACCTGCAGCGGTACAGCCAATAACCTATGACCGAACCCACGCACAGGATAGACCTATACATCGAAGCGGGTGAGTCCGGTAAGCTGGCGGTCCCGCAGACGGAACCCCAGCTTGCCGTCCTGTGCCGAAAGGTGATGACGCGGCCAACCGGACTTTATTTGACCGTTGTTGAGGGTGCACTGGGCCTGGCCAGCGGTGAAGCACCAAAGCAGCATCCTGTCAGTGTCGATTTTGTCAGCGGCGCAGCGCGTCATCGACAACAGTACGGAGGGGGGCGGTCTCAGGCCATCGCCCGGGCTGTCGGGTTGCATCAGCGCAAAGACCTGTTGGTTCTGGATGCCACGGCGGGCCTTGGTCGGGATGCCTTTGTTCTCGCCAGCCTGGGCGCGACCGTTATTATGCTGGAGCGACACCCCGTCGTACGGTTGTTATTGAGTGACGGTCTGGAACGGGCTCGCAGTAGCGGTGACCCCGTGTTTGAACGAATGAGCCTGCTCTCAGGCACGCTGGATGGCCATACGAGCAGAGTATCCCCCGATGTCGTGTATCTGGACCCTATGTTTCCCGAGCGCCGCAGCAAAGCGGCGGTAAAAAAAGACATGGCGCTGTTTCATTCACTGGTGGGTGCCGATGAAGATGCGGATGCCTTGCTGGCACCCGCTTTGGCCTGTGCACAGCGTCGGGTGGTGGTAAAACGCCCGCGGATTGCGCCTCCCCTGGCCGGAAATGCGCCCGGAATGGTGCTCGCCGGTAAAAGCAGCCGCTTCGATATCTATCCGCTCAAGTCCATTACGCAAGGCCACGACCCGGCGACTTAATTGCTGCGTTCCTCGTCGCCTTCGCGCAGCCCGGTGACCTGCATGATTGAGTACAACACCTGAGCAGGCACCACGCTGTCAGAGGCCAGTACAATGTTCAGGATGCGGTCATCGAATTCCAGACAATGCTGATCATTGACCGTGATTGCCTGGCGGGCTTTCAGGGTCTGCAGGAAATTCTTGAACAGGGCCTTGTCAAAAAACTCAGGGGCATTCAAGCCATTGAGCACTGACAGACGCTGTGCCATCTGTTGCGATTGATTTTCCACTTCGGTGCTGGTTGCCTCGCCCGAACCGGCGCGAATCAGTACGGCCAACGTCAGCAGGTAACGTTCCAGTGTCGGCACCATAATGGCTGCCAGCAGTTCGAGTTTCAGCCGGCTGGCGGTGCCCATCAGAGAGGCAAACCAGCGATCTTCCTGGCAATGTATCAGGCCGGCCTGGTGAAAGAAGTCGATCCAGACTGGCACCTGATGCTGGGCTTCCTCGGCGCTGGGAGCGAGAAAGAGTTCGCTTTGCAAATAGGGGTAAATCAGGCCGACTCGCTCTCTGAGCTTGTCGAGGCTGATGCCCTGGCCCTGCCCGAGCAACGCAGCGACCAGTGCCGGAATGGCGTAGAGGTGCTGGACGTTGTTGCGATAATAGGACATCAGTACCGCGTTCTGACTGTCCAGGCCAAAAAGGTCTCCCAGCTTCTGGGGGATACGCCGCAACATGCCCATTTGCTCGGTATAGTCGACCCACTGTTTGGCATCGCCTTCCGGCAAGGTGATGTGGGTATCGTAAGGCAGGTGTTGTTGCAGTTCCGTTAACAACGTTAATTGTTGCTGTAACAATTCTCCATCCATGGCTTGTCGGGGTGTGGCCAGCAGTGTCAGGGCAACCAGGTTGATCGGGTTCAGTGCGGCGGCTGAATTGATGCGGGTGACCACGGTGCGTGACAGTTCGTCGACAAAAGGTACCATCCAGCTGGGTCGGTCGTCTGGTCCATAGCTGTGTTGATCCCAGCCGGGCTGAAGCGTAGACAGCAGGGTGTTTAAGTGCAGTGGTTCACCGATGTTCAGGAAAACCTGTCCGTAATTTTTCAGACGACGCACTGATTTGACCAGATCGAACAGGTTCTCTTTTTTCTTTTCCTGACCCTGCAATTCGCCGAGATAGGAGCGCGATTCAAACACTTTTTCGTAGCCAATGTATATCGGAATAAAAACGATGGGTCTGTTGTGATCCCGCAGATGGCTGCGTACTGTCATTGCCAGAGTTCCCGTCGCCGGAGTACGCATCCGGCCGGTGCGTGAACGGCCACCTTCCACAAAATACTCTACTGGATAGCCCCGGGAGAACACCGAGTGCATGTATTCGTTGAAAACGGCCGTATAGAGCTTGTCACCTCCGAATTTACGACGAATAAAGAAGGCCCCGCCACGACGCAGCAAAGCGCCAACAACCGGCATGTTCAGGTTTTCGCCGGCCGCGATGTGAGGCACGTTCAAGCCCTGATAATAGAGGGTATAACTCAACAACAGATAGTCGAGATGGCTTCGGTGGCAGGGCACGTAAACAATCTCATGGTCTTCAGCCAGTTTCTTTACCGGTTCAAGGCCATTGACCTGTACGCCGTTGAAAATTTTATTCCACAGCCAGGTGAGAATGACATCGAGAAAACGGATAACGTTGTAGGAGACATCAGCCGCGATGGTATTGGCGTGCTTCTGAGCCAGACGTTCGGCTTTTTCACGGCTGATGCCCTTGGCTGCAGCATGGTTTTCAATCGCTTTGCGAACCGGCGCTGTATGCAGCAGATGGCTAACCAGTACGCGCTTGTGAGACAGGTCTGGCCCGATGACCGCAGTGCGGACGCGGCGAAAATGCACGCGTAACACCCTGGCGACCTTGCGGCTGGCAATATCGGTATCCGGTTCGTCGTTAACCAGTTGTCTTAATGACACCGGTTCATTAATTTCAAAATAGGTGTTGCGGCCATTAATCAGCACCGTAAACAACTTTTTAAGGCGGCCGGCCAGATTCCAGTTCGAGCTAAACAGCACCTTGAGCAAGTTATTGCTTTTGCGTGCGCCGCGGCCCCAGAACAGGGCAACCGGCACCAGCAGAATATCTTCGTCGGGGTTTTCAGTCAGGTAATTCAGCATGGGCTGAATGAGCGGTGCGACACCGCTGCGATGACGCCTCAGTACAGAGCGCCGCGCATGAATGCTGATTAATGGTCGGCTGCCTTCAAGGCCCGGTAGTTTTAGGCGTCGCGACAGATCGGGTAACCCCAGCTTGCGGCACTGATGGTCAAGCACCATGGCATCGGCAGTGGACTGTTGTTCCAGCACATAAACCACCGGCGTGGCCTGGGTGAGGGCATTCAAGTCCACCCTGGCGGGTTTGTTGTCGGTTCTGACCCATAAAAACAAGACGCTTTGAACACAGCGACTGATCATATCGAGCAACGAACGCATAGAGGGGCACCTGCCTGCCAGAATGTAGTGGCGCTAGTTTACCTCAACCCAGGCAAAAACGCAGAACCGCCCGGTTAACCGGCACTCAGTAATGTGGTGGTGGCTGGTCGACAATACCGGGTGACAGGCCGTCTTTGAGATCGTGATGTTCCGCTGCCAGGCGTTGCAGGGCGAGCTCGAGGCGGGACAGTCGTTGTTGCTGATCGGCGATGACCTGGTTCAACTGGTCGATAGTGTCGTCCTGGTGAGTTAAACGTATTTCCAGGTCTGTCAGGCGGTCTTGCTGGTTCATAATCGTGGTCCGGGGCTGGTTTTTGGCGTGATTTTTGGCATTATGACGGGCTTTGCGGTGACAGATCACGGGCATTTTTGTCCCCGGGGTATCGAGCAGGAAGCTCAGTCACGGTGGTTTTGCAGTGGAATCTGCCTGGGTAGCCATTGCCATCCGTTTGGTGCCAGGTGTTGATAGAAGTAATCTACTTACAGCAACAGTCTACTTATAATAACAGCGTATCCAGGGATTGAGCGTAAAAATGACAACAATTCGAACAGTTGAGTGGTAATTATGAACGCAAGAATATTTTTGATTCGTGCCGGCGTGGCGCTGCTGGTAGCCCTTCCGGCACCGGTGATTCTGGCCGCCGCCCTGGTTCTGTCTGGTGTCGGTGGCGAAATGACTCTGGCCGAACTGACCAACAGCCAGGTCAGTGGGGCAGAATGGTCGGCGTTTGCAGCGGTGTTGATTGTGGTGTGTGTGCTGGCCGTTCTGGCGCAATATATGGCTCAGCCGCTGTTGGGACAAGCCGAAAAAGATGATCGCGAAGAAGGCATCGTCAAGTGGTTTAATGTCAGCAAGGGGTTTGGGTTTATTACCCGGGATAACCAGGAAGATGTCTTTGTGCATTTCAGGTCCATTCGCGGACGCGGCCACCGTTCACTGCAAGAAGGCCAGCGCGTGAAATTTGGCGTGGTCGAGAGTACAAAAGGTTTGCAGGCTGAAGATGTCACTGTGGTTCGGCAACGATAAATCGCGGCATTCAGGCACAAAAAAGGCGGGTTTAACCCGCCTTTTTTGTGCCTGTTTTATACCTGGCCGGTTTTCCAGTTGATGGCGGTTTCTGTGCCATCCGGCATGATTTGCACCCAGGCATCGGGATCGTCAGATTCAGTCCAGCCGCCGGCGGCAATGCGGGTTTCCTGATTGAACTGTTCACTGGCGGCGCGGGCACAGGCCGCGTCGTCAGACCAGGGAAGGTCACTGCTGTTCAACCACAGGCTGGTGAACCGACCAACCACCCGTTCGAGCACCAGAATAGAAAATGACTGGCCGTGCCAGTAGCCCGTCATCGCTACGGCATTTTTGGGCATTCCCGGCTGGCGTTTGGCAGGTTCCACCTCGTCCAGTTGTTCTGCAAGCCAGCTTTTCAGAGCGTCGGTGGAAGTGCTGGCAATGTATATTTCAATGTCGGTCGCTTCGGTCATGCGAAGGCTCCAGTAAGAACAGCAGTATGGGCAACAGGCTGATGGCCAGATACCCCATCAGCGCGAAAAAGGAACCCAGCCCCATTAGCAACAGGCCCAGCAACGTTGTCAGTTCCTGCTGCAGAGTGGGCGTGAGCATGGCGTCCGCCAGCAATATCACCATAAGGCCAGCACAAAACACAAAGCCACCCGTGGTAAAGCGTTTCAACGCGACCTCAGGCTCGGGCGTTCGGGCTTTCAGCCAATGATACCATCGGGTTCGCCGGGAAGGTGGAGCTGTCATTGCTGAGTGCGGTACTCCAGGGTTGAACGGGCCGGTTAACGCCCGGGTCATTTACCCGTATCATACGCGCCATCATTCTATTCGTAAAAAGGTCGTCTATGTCCTCTGCAACGCTGACTCTGGCAAAAGAACTGATTTCAAGTGCCTCGGTAACCCCCGACGACAAGGGGTGTCAGACTTTAATGGCCGAGCGACTGGCGGCCGTTGGGTTCACGAACGAGTCAATGCGGTTCGAAGACGTCGATAACCTGTGGTCGGTTCATGGTGATGGCCAGCCGTTGCTGGTGTTTGCAGGCCACACCGATGTTGTACCGACCGGCGAGGCCTCTAAATGGACATTTCCGCCGTTTGAACCGACGGAACATGAGGGCATGCTGTACGGTCGTGGTGCAGCCGACATGAAAGGCAGTCTGGCTGCTATGGTCGTTGCCGCCGAGCGGTTTGCGGTACGTCACCCGGCGCATCAGGGGCGGCTGGCGTTTCTGATCACCTCGGATGAAGAGGGCGATGCCTATAACGGCACCGTCCGGGTTGTTGAAACCCTGACTGAACGGGGAGAGCAGATTGACTGGGCGGTGGTTGGTGAGCCATCCAGTACGGCTGTAGTGGGCGATACCATCAAAAACGGCCGGCGTGGCTCCATGCTCGGGTATTTGACGGTAAAGGGTGTTCAGGGGCATGTGGCTTACCCGCACCTGGCCAAGAACCCGGTGCATTTGGTGGCACCAGCGATTGCCGCGCTGAGCACCGAAGTTTGGGACCAGGGCAATGACTATTTCCCGGCGACCAGCTTTCAGATTTCCAACATCAAATCCGGCACCGGTGCCACCAACGTTATTCCGGGTGATGCCGAGATCATGTTCAGTTTCCGGTTCAGTACTGAAGTCACGGTCGAGCAATTGCAGCAACGTACCCGGGCACTGCTCGATCAGCAGGGGTTCGACTATGATTTGCGGTTTGAAGTAAAAGGGCATCCGTTTCTCACCGACCGCGGTGCTTTGGTTCAAGCCGCAACCGCTGCCGTTGAACAGGTGCAGGGGTTTGCCACCGAGTTATCGACTGCCGGTGGCACGTCCGACGGGCGCTTTATTGCCCCGACCGGCGCCCAGGTTGTGGAGCTTGGCCCGGTCAACGCGACCATCCATAAGGTGAACGAGTGCGTATCCATTGCCGATCTGGATACCCTGACCGACTTGTATCTGGCGATTATGGAGAATTTGCTGACGGACCCGGCTGCGTCGTAGCAGCAGGGTCCTGCAGACCTTTAAGCTGCAGTTGCAGTGCCTGGCCACTGATCTGTACCTCGTACAGGCTGAAGCCCAATGAAGCCACCAGTAATACCAGTGAGGCCGCAAACAGCACGGTGCCGGGGCCAGGTAGCTGCAAAAACAGCAGCAGCATCGACAGTACACAAAAGATGAACGCAATGATGCCCAGTACCTGCATGCGCCGAATGGCGATGATCCGGACTTTCAGATGCAGGATTTGTTCGCGCAAATCCCGGTCCGGGTGTTCCGCATTTTGCTTGTAGAGGGATCGAATAAGCTGGGCAATGACCAGAAAACGATTAGTGTAAGCCAGTAACAACAGGGAAATGGCCGGAAACAGTAAAGCCGGTGTGGTCAGATTCATCTGCTTGCTAGACTCCAGTGTTAGCATTTCCAATGCGATGCCCGGAGGCCACCGGTCAGAAACGTGAATAAAGACGAAGAGGTCGCTATGTTATCCAAAATCATGGCCTGGTTTGATACTCCCGAAGAGCCTATTCCCGAATTGACCGTGGAAGAAGCCATTACCGTGCTTATGGTCGAGATCATGATGTCCGACCACGACCCGGACACCCGTGAACAGGCGGCCATTATTGAACGGTTGATGGATCGCACCGGAGAACCGCGCGAGGACATTCAGGCTCTGGTTACCCGCGCCCGGCAAACCCACGCAGACAGTCATGATCTGTATCAGTTTACCAAGTTACTGAATGAGCAGCTGAGCGTCGATGAAAAAATGGATCTGATGGTCGATCTATGGCGCACGGCCCTGGCCGATGGAGTGATTGACAAGCATGAAGATCACATGATCCGGCGTCTGTCTGACCTTCTGTATTTGCACCACAGCCACTTTATCAGGGCAAAGCACCTGGCGATGGAGGTAGATTGACCCCACATCAGACAAATTATTGACACCTTGGCCCCTGTTTCGAATCAAGTATTTAATTTATTACTTCAATAGGTAGCGGTGCGTTGCAAATAGCGTAAAGGCAGCCGATACTGCGCTGTGACCGGTGTCTCATACTAAAGATTAGAGCGCTCCGGCCGCCATCAAGCATGGTTAATGTGCCTGATACATCATTTTCTGGAGTACATGCGTGAATCGAAGACAATTCCTGTACCAGACGCTGTCCGCATCGGCAGTGTTAGTTGGAACAGGCTATGCCTCCGTTGACATGATACGGCGTTCGTCCAAGGTTTGGGGTCCGACCGAGGCCGAGCAGGCAAAAGCTGCGGTAGAACAAGCCTTGAAAGGGGCTCCCCTGGTTGATGAAGCGGTGTCGCACAGTGCGACGCCCTTTGCGGCGGCGCCTGATCGTGAAGGGCTCAGCTATGCTCAGCCGGCCAGGGCCATGCAATCGATGGGTCCACGCTATGAGACACCCAATGAGGCTACTGGCCTGACAGTGCCTGCCTCGTCCGAGGCAGTAGCGGATGTGTCACCACAACCGGCCATTTCAAATACCCTGGCACCCGACTTCGCCACCATGACACCCGCGCAGCCAGAAGGCCCGGTGTTGGATGAAACCGCTGCAGCGGTTGAAGCCCCGGTATACGTTGCTGAAGTGGAAGACGAAGCAGAACGGGTGCGCCAGAAAGTCGAGCATTTCGAATACGACTTTTCCGATGACGTGTTGATGACAGACACTGAGTATACGACTCTGGTATCGGCTCTGGAGCGTTTAAACCGGGTTCAGTCCTATGTCGGTCATGGCCATTTCAACGTGTTGTCATTCGATGACATGTTGCGTTATGCCCGTTATCAGCCACGCATCGGCGACTTTCCGACGGCAGAACTCGATTACCTGGAAAAACTTTTCTACGACGACGTCTCACGCCTGGGCTTTTTTGGCGAGCGGGTGATCTCTGACCTGACACACAGTTACGCAGAAAATGACATTTCCAAGATTCCCGGCAGCGGGCACTATTTGCTGCGCGGCGACTCGGAAGCCTTCTACGATAAAGTTCGTGAGAAAGTAGGGGATACGCTGTTGTTGACCAGCGGCGTGCGCGGTGTGGTCAAGCAATACCACCTGTTTATGGCCAAAGCGGTACAGGCGGAGGGGAATTTGTCGCGTGCCTCTCGCTCTCTGGCACCCCCGGGCCATTCCTACCATGCCATTGGTGACTTTGACGTAGGCCGGGTCAACGGTGGGCTCAGTAATTTCACCGCCGATTTCGCCCAGACGGATGAGTTCAAAAGACTCCAGGATCTGGGATTCGTCAAGATCCGCTACACCACCGACAATGAATACGGCGTACGTTACGAGCCGTGGCATATTCGGGTTGTTTGAGACACAAGACATAAAAAAAGCGGGCTAAGCCCGCTTTTTTTATACTTCAGGCACGGACAATCTTGAGTCGCGAGCCCGCGTCAGCCACCGGGTAGGTCTATCCGGGTGGTGCGACATATCGCTCGGCGTAAACCTATCCATGGCGGTCCGACGTCTCGGGCCTAGGCTTCGGCATCCATGCCTCAGACTACCCCGGATAGACCTACCCGGCAGATGACACTCAGTTTTGGGTTGCAACTTCTTCCGCTTAAACCCGAAACTACAGGTTTTATCCCTTTCTCGCCTGCTTCACTGCATCAGCAATCAGAAACGACAGTTCCAGTGCCTGGTCGGCATTCAGTCTTGGGTCGCAGTGGCTGTGGTAACGTTCTGCCAGGTCGTGTTCGGTGATCTCGAAGGCGCCGCCGATGCATTCGGTTACGTTGCGGCCGGTCATTTCAAAGTGAACCCCACCGGCGTGTGTGCCTTCAGCCCGGTGAATCTGGAAGAAGTCTTTTACCTCCGACAGAATCGAATCAACGGCGCGCGTTTTGTAACCGTTGCCGGTCTTTATGGTGTTGCCGTGCATTGGGTCGCTGCTCCAGACCACGTTGCGTCCTTCCGCTTTCACACGCTGCAACAGGGCCGGGAAATGGTCGGCGATTTTGTCGGCGCCCATGCGCACGATCAGGTTCAGGCGACCGGGTTCGTTATTCGGGTTCAGGATATCGATCAGGCGGATCAGATCTTCCGGGTCGGTACTGGGGCCAGCTTTCAGGCCGAGCGGGTTGTGAATGCCACGGCAGAACTCGACATGGGCACTGTCGAGTTGGCGGGTGCGGTCGCCGATCCAGAGCATGTGCGCTGAGCAATCGTACCAGTCGCCGGTCAGGCTGTCCTGACGGGTCAGGGCCTGCTCGTAGGGCAGCAGCAGCGCTTCGTGAGACGTGAAAAACTGGGTCTCGCGGATCTGCGGCGTGTTGTCCGGAGAGATCCCACAGGCGCTCATGAACGCCAGGGTGTCGTCGATCATGTCGGCCAGATGCTGGTAGCGTTCGCCCTGGGGGCTTTTGTCGACGAAACTCAGGTTCCACTGGTGTACCTGATGCAGGTCGGCCAGCCCACCCTGAGCGAAGGCGCGCAGCAGGTTCAGGGTTGAGGAAGACTGGTGGTAGGCCTTCAGCATTCTCGCCGGGTCGGGCACGCGGCTGGCTTCGTCGAAATCGATGCCGTTGATGATGTCGCCGCGGTAGGAGGGCAGGGTGACACCACCGATGGTTTCATCGTCGGCCGAGCGTGGTTTGGCAAACTGGCCGGCCATGCGGCCGATTTTGACCACCGGGCTTTGTCCGCCAAAGGTCAGCACAACCGCCATCTGCAGCAGCACTTTGAAGGTGTCGCGAATCTGGTTGGAATTGAATTCCTTAAAGCTTTCCGCGCAATCACCGCCTTGCAATAAAAAGGCATCACCATTGGCAACGCGCGCCAGTTGCTTTTTAAGCGCACGGGCCTCGCCGGCAAACACCAGTGGGGGCTGGTGGGCGAGTTCGGATTCAACGGCGTTCAGCGCCTCCTGGTCCGGGTAGGTGGGGAGTTGGCGAATGGATTTTTGGCGCCAGGATTCAGGGCTCCAGGATGTCATGAGGTGTCCTTTGATTCAGTTCCGGGTTGTATTCGCGGGTGGTGTTTCAGCGTAACCTGACGGTTGCAGATTTCACATCATTGCATTCTATGCGATCGATTCACGATTGCTATTGATGATTCGGCAATGCTGGTTTGCGCGCAGGTGATTCAGGAAACGGTCACCCCGTTCGGGGGGGACCGTTAGCCGGTAAATCGATCGGCCAGATACTGCAGCGGGTGTTTCAGCGTAACCCCCTGCTGACGTTGCGCCTGGCTTCTACATGAATAACCGGTAGCGACCCACTGCTCGGCTGGCTGATTTTCCAGCAAGGGGCGCCAGGAAAGATCATAAATGGTGGCTGACGTGCCTTTGTTGCGGGTTTCGTGGCCATAGGTACCGGCCATGCCACAGCAACCCACCGCTTCATGTTCGAGCGTTAGCCCCAAGGCAGAAAAAACCGACTGCCAGTCTTTCATACTGGCCGCAGCATTGGTTTTTTCGGTGCAGTGGCCAAGTAATTTGACCGTTCCCGGCTTAAACCTGCTTTGTAGTGATTCCAACTGTGCCAGCCGTTGACCCAAAAATTCCTGCAACAACAGCACGGGCGTTACGTCACCTTCCAGGTACTTTTTGTATTCCGACCGGTAAGCGAGGGTCATTGACGGGTCGATACCGACCAGTGGAATACCGCTTTTTTCCAGCTCTGCAAAATCTCTCTGGCGCCGTTTGGCAACCCAGGTGAAGGTTTTCAGGAAGCCATGAACGTGCAGGGGTTTGCCGTTGGCTCTGTAGGGCAAAACCCAGACTCTGAAACCCAGTTGCTGCAGGCAGCGCAGAATATCGGCCACGGTATCGGTGTCGAAAAAGCTGGAGAAGGCATCTTGTACAATGACCACAGACCGCTCGCGTTCAGCCGCCGGCAAGCCCTGAAGAATGTCTGCCTCGGCCCAGTCAATGCCCAGCTTGTGCATCAGGCTGCCCAGTTGATGGCGGTGTATGCGCGGGCTGTCGACCATGCCGGCGACATGCTCCAGAAACCATTGCACCGGTTTTGCCGCCATTAGGCCATTGTAGACCCATTTGAAGGGGCGCTTTGCCAGCCAGGGAATGACAAATTCCAGGGTGCCAATAAAGTAATCCTTGAGCGGGCGCAGATAACGCCCGTAATACAGATGTAAAAACTTGGCGCGGAACTCCGGCACATCGACTTTGATCGGGCACTGGCCGGTGCAGGATTTACAGGCCAGACAGCCCGACATTGACTCGTAGACTTCGTTACTGAAGTCATAATCGCCACGCTCCCGGCGCCAGGTGTTCCAGGCGCGCGGAATCCAGTGCAGCAGTGGTACGCGGCGCGCTTCGGCCGCAGCCAGGCTTTGGGTATTTTGACCTTGCTCGCCGAGCAGCCGGGTCCACTCGCGAACCAGTGAGGCGCGCCCCTTGGGCGAATGCTTGCGCTCGCGGGTGCCTTTCCAGGAGGGGCACATGGCGTCGTTCGGGTCGTAGTTGTAGCAGGCACCGTTACCGTTGCAGTACATGGCTTCGGATTGATAAGACCAGCTTTCCACCGGGATGGTGCGGTCGTAGTCGCCGCGCAGTGTCACCGCATCGATCGCCAGTAACTTGAGTTCAGGTGCTGTCGTGGCAATTTTGCCAGGGTTGAGCTGGTTGTGCGGGTCGAAGGCGCGTTTGATCGCCTGCAATTCCGGGTACAGATCGCCAAAGAAGGCCGGTGCAAACTCGGAACGGACGCCCTTGCCATGCTCACCCCAGAGCAGGCCGCCGTATTGTTGAACCAGCTCAACGACAGCATCCGTCACCCGGCGCACCGTTTTGACTTGCTCCGGGTCTTTCATGTCCAGCGCTGGCCGTACGTGCAACACACCGGCGTCTACATGGCCAAACATGCCGTAAGTCAGACCTTCGTCGTCCAGGACTTTACGGAACGCCATGATGAAGTCGGCCAGGTTTTCGGGAGGTACTGCGGTATCTTCCACAAAAGGTACGGGCCGCGCCTCGCCCTGGGCATTGCCCAGCAACCCAACCGATTTCTTGCGCATACCCCAGATTTGATTGACCGCCTTGTTACCCCAGGCCACCGAGTAGCCATTGCACTTGCCGGGTTGCCCCTGCAACGCATCGAGGGAGTCAGTCAGGCGTTTTACGCCGGCCTCCAGGGTGGCATCGTCGTCGGCCGTAAACTCGACCAGGTTGATGCCATTGACGATCTCGCCCTCAGCGGATGGGAAGTACTCGGCCACGGTGTTCCAGACGATATCGCCCTTGGCCAGTTCCAGCACTCGGCTGTCGACCGTCTCGATCGAGGTCGGCCGAGCCTGCATCAGTGTCTGTGCATCGCGCAGGGAGGTTTCAAAGCTGTCATATCGCACGTTAACCAGTGCAGACACTTTGGGAATGCTGAGTACATTCAGCCGCGCCTCGACAATAAAGCCGAGAGTACCTTCCGAACCGCACAGAATGTTGTTCAGGTTGAATTGGCCCTGATCATCACGAATATGGGCCAGGTCGTAGCCGGTCAAACACCGGTTCAGTTTTGGAAAACGAGCTTCGATGTCCTGCTGGCGACGCTGGTGGATATCGTCGACCGTCTGGTGGACTCGTCCGGTCAGGCCAGGCTGTGCCTTGGCTTCAGCGAGACGGGTTTCGTCCAGGACCCCGGTTTCCAGTAGAGTGCCATCCAGTAATACAGTGCTCAGATTCAGCACGTGATCCCGGGTTTTGCCATACATGACCGAGCCCTGGCCACTGGCATCGGTATTGATCATGCCGCCAATGGTGGCCCGGTTACTGGTTGACAGCTCCGGTGCGAAAAACAGGCCGTGGGGCTTCAGCGCGGCATTCAACTGGTCTTTAACCGCGCCACCCTCAACCCGCACCCAGCCTTCTTCAGCGTTGATTTCCAGAATCCGGTTCATGTGCCGGGAGAGGTCGACCACAATGCCGTCGGTCAGAGATTGGCCATTGGTGCCGGTACCGCCGCCGCGTGGGCTGATGACAATGCTGTGCCAGTCGGGCTGGCTGATCAGTCGGGTCAGCCGCTGTAAATCTTCGCGATGGCGCGGGTAGATCACGGCCTGAGGCAACACCTGATAAATGGAGTTATCTGTCGCCAGAACGGTGCGGTTGGCGTAATCCGGATTCAGTTCACCCTCAAACCCGGTTTTGCGCAGGGCATCGATAAAAGCAAGATAATGGCTCTGGACCGGTGATACATCTTTCAGGCGTGGAATCATGAACTGGGACACTTGGCGACAACGACGGAGGGTATTCTAACGAAATACCCGCTAAATTCGAGGTCCGTTGACGCCAGGGTGTAAATTGAGGGTGGTTAACGTTGCTAGGGGAACACGGGTCAGAAACTCAAGAGTCGGAGTTTGCTGCAATGACCAGCGACGGTATCCGTCGCGGGCCAATGCCTCAAAGGCAAGCCGAACTCTGATTGTTGAGTCTCTGAGCCAGAGGCTCCCACTAGGCCGTTTCTTTGTGCCAGGCCCGAAGCCGCAGCAGGGCGGCGAGCACATCAGTACGGGTGATTTCACCGATGAGTTTGCGGTGATCGGTGACCGGGTATTTTTTGGGTTTGTCCTGGGTCATGATCTGGGCAAGATCGATGATGCTCATCTCGCCCGACATGGTGAGCACATCTTGGCGCATGATATCTGAGACGAGGGTCGTGTTTTCCCGGTAGTAGCTGTCGGTGATCAGGTGCTTCAGGCAATCTTGTTCTGAAATGTAGCCAACCAGATGGTGCTGATCGTCAACCACCGCACCGCCGAGCATCTTGTTTTTCAACAGTTTCTGAACGGCTTCGGTAACGGTCGCTGTTGCTGGAATGGTGACCCGGGCCGGGGTCATGCAGTCAGCAACGGTGAGGGACTCCTGCTTCATGTTGGACTTCTCCTTCCAGGCTAACGGGAAGCGCAACGGCCGATACCGGTGCGCTTCGCAGATTGGGTGCCCAGGTCAGAGACACCCATTATTAGCTTAGTAGGCGGCCGAGCGTCTGTAAAATTCAGCGGCCCAGGCTGGTCAGGATGTGTGCGATGGCGTCTTCTTTCTTCAACACCACTTTGTCGTCGGCGCCGCGTGCCTTGTATTCCAGCTCACCATCGGCCAGACCGCGGTCGCTGACAACGAGGCGGTGTGGAATGCCCATCAGCTCCATATCGGCGAACTTGACGCCCGGGCTGGTTTTCTTGTCACGATCATCCAGCAATACCTCGATGCCGGCTGCTTGCAGGTCGGCGTAGAGTTGCTCGGCGACTTCCATCACCTCAGGTGTTTTGTGCGCATTGAGCGGTACGATACCGACCTGGAATGGCGCCAGTGCATTGGGCCAGATGATGCCGTTTTCATCGTGGTTTTGCTCGATGGCAGCAGCGACGATGCGACTGACGCCAATGCCATAACAGCCCATGTTCATGATCTGGCTCTTGCCGTTCTGGTCGAGCACGGTCGCGTTCAATGCCTTGGCGTATTTGTTGCCAAGCTGAAAAATGTGGCCAACTTCGATGCCCTTTTTGATCAGCAGGGTGCCTTTGCCGTCCGGGCTCGGATCGCCTTCGACCACGCTGCGCAAGTCGGCAACGGTTGGCAGAGCGACGTCGCGCTCCCAGTTGACGCCAAACCAGTGCTTGTCGTCTTCATTCGCACCGGCACCAAAATCAGACATGACGCTGACGGACCGGTCGATGATCAACGGAATCGGCAAGCCAACCGGGCCCAGTGACCCCGGGCCAGCGCCTACGGCCGCGCGAATGGCTTCTTCACTGGCCATGGTCAGCGGCGCTTTAACACCGGGCTGTTTCTCGGCCTTGATCTCGTTCAATTCATGGTCACCGCGGACGATCAACGCGATCAGGCCACCCTCAATGTCCTCTTCCGCTTCGACGATCAGTGTTTTGATGGTCTTCTCGATGGGCAGGTTGAAGCGTGTGACCAGGTGTTCAATGGTCTTGGTATCCGGTGTATCAACCTTGCGTAATGCTTCTGTTGCTTCGCCTCTCGGTTCCGACGGCATCAGCGCTTCGGCCATTTCGATGTTGGCGGCAAAGTCGCTGCTGTCGGAAAAGGCGATGTAGTCTTCACCGGAGTCGGCCAGTACCTGAAACTCGTGCGAGGCCGCGCCGCCCATGGCGCCAGAGTCGGCCAATACCGGGCGGTAGTCGAGGCCCAGGCGGTCAAACACCCGGCAGTAGGTGGCGTACATATTGTCGTATTCGGCCTGCAGTGACTCCGGCTCGATGTGAAAGGAGTAGGCGTCCTTCATGATGAACTCGCGAGCGCGCATCACGCCAAAGCGGGGCCGGAATTCATCACGGAACTTGGTCTGAATCTGATAGAAATTGACCGGCAATTGCTTGTAGCTGGTCAGTTCATTTCGTGCGATGTCGGTGATGACTTCTTCATGGGTCGGGCCGAATACAAAGTCCCGCTCATGGCGATCTTTCATGCGCAGCATCAGTCCGTCCATAGCGTCGAAACGACCACTTTCCTGCCACAGTTCAGCCGGCTGGATGGAAGGCATCAGCAATTCCTGAGCCCCGGATCGGTCCATTTCCTCGCGCACGATTCGTTCGACTTTGCGCAAAACCCGCAAGCCCGTCGGCAGCCAGGTGTACAGGCCCGAGGCCAGCTTGCGGATCATGCCGGCCCGCAGCATTAATTTGTGGCTGACAACAACGGCATCGGCCGGGGTTTCCTTGACGGTGGCGATCAGGTACTTGCTTGCGCGCATTGGAGATCTCTGGGTTGCAATGAGTGTTGGCCGCGTATTGTAGGGACAATACGCCTGAAGGTGTAGTGGTGCCCTTATAACTCAAGTTTTGGAGTTCGCGGTTGGCTATGTTGCCAGTCGTCCGCACCGGCCACCAGGTAGGGCTATCGAGGGTCGGGCGGGATGCCGCCCACTCAACCCATCCATGGGGCCTGGACCGCAGCATCCTTGCTGCGGACCACCCTCGATAGCCCTACCTGGCATCCGGTGCTAATTCTTTGCTAGCGAACTCCAAAACTTGAGTTATAAGTACAAGCCCTAGTTTCGGAGTTAGCAACCAACTGAGTGTCAGGTGCCGGGTGTGCCTATCCGGGGAAGTCTGAGGCATGGATGCCGAAGTCTAGGCCCCATGGACGGGTTCACGCCGGCCCCGGATAGGTACACCCGGTGCCTGACACGGATTCCTGGCACCAAGCCGTTAGGCTACCACTCGCCCTGGTTGGGCATTGAGGCCCAGGGTTCCTGGCTGGGCAGGGCGTCGCCTTTTTGCAGCAGCTCTATCGAGATGTTGTCCGGGCTGCGTACGAAGGCCATGTGGCCGTCGCGGGGTGGTCGCAGAATGGCGACGCCGTTGTCCTGCAGGTGCTGGCACAGGGCGTAGATGTCGTCGACGCGGTAGGCCAGGTGGCCAAAGTTCCGGCCGCCACCGAGCACTTCATCCGACTCCCAGTTGTAGGTCAGTTCGACTTCCGGTTCGCCGGGTTCGGTGGCCAGAAACACCAGGGTGAATTTGCCGGCGGGTACGTCTTTGCGGCGAATTTCCTGCAGACCGAGCAGGTCACAGTAGAAATGCAGTGAGGCGTCGAGGTCGGTGACGCGAATCATGGTGTGCAGATACTTCATGGTGATTCTCCATCCGCGGTGGCTTTAAAGGGCAGGGCTTCGATCATTTGCTGGCGGTAGTGTGCCACCATCTCTGCTTCTTCGTCACAAAAGCGTTGCACTGCGTCTCTGAATTCCGGATGTGCCAACCAGTGGAAAGAGTGGGTCAGCGTCGGCTCGAAGCCTCGCGCAACCTTGTGCTCGCCCTGGGTGCCCGGGTCGAAACGCTGCAGGCCGTTGCGGATGCAGTAGTCGATGCCCTGGTAGTAGCAAGTTTCAAAGTGCAGGTTGTTGTATTCGGCCAAGCACCCCCAGTAACGACCATAAAGCGATGTATCGTCGCGAAAGCAGAGGGCACCGGCCACGGCTTCTTCACCCTCGTAGGCCATGAAAAGCACCAGGGTTTCAGGTTGGCGGGCCAGCAATTGCTCAAAAAACGCCCGATTCAGGTAGCCCTGACGGCCCCGTTTCAGATAAGTGGCGTGGTAAAACACATAAAAGCGATGCAGTGTGTCCAGGCTGATGTCGGTGCCTTCAAAGCAACGCAAACTGAGGCCCTGGTCGGCAATGGAGCGACGTTCCTTGCGGGTATTCTTGCGTTTACGCGAGCTGAACCGGTCGAGAAAATCGTCGAAATCCCGGTAATTCCGGTTTTTCCAGTGAAACTGGACATCACAGCGTTCTGCCCAGCCGGTTTGACGCCAGAGCCGGGCCGTTTCAGTATCCGGGAACAGCAGATGGGCACCGCTGTAAGCCTGGTCCCGAACCCTGTCTTCAATCGCGCCAGCCAGCGTAGTCACCTGGCTTGCAGTCAATGGTTGGGTAGCGCGCGGTCCCTGGGAGGGTGTGTAGGGAATGGCCGCCACCAGCTTTGGGTAGTAGGGCAGGCCGTGCTGCTCATAGGCATGCGCCCAGGACCAGTCAAAAACGTACTCGCCCCAGGAGTGCGTTTTAGCGTACATCGGCATCCAAAGGGTCTGGTCGCCCTCATTGAGGCTCAGATGTTCCGGCTGCCAACCCGAGTTTTCACTGCAAACGCCGGTTTGCTCAAGTGTCGACAGAAACGAAGACTTCAGGAACGGGTTGTGCTGAGCGCCGCTTGCTGCGGCCCAGTGGGTGTGCCAGGTAACGGTTGGCATAATCAGTTTCCATAAAACGTCCGGCTATTATAGGGACCGGCAAGCTGGTTCCAAGCCGACATCGCAATGCCCGGGCCGCTTAAGGTAGAATGACCGGTCGAAGGAGGACATCATGTTTGAACTGGATTATCGACTGCAAAATGATTGTGTGGAAGTAGGCTCGCTGATGGTCAGCCGCATTCTGCTGATGAAAGATGCCAATTACCCCTGGCTGATACTGGTGCCTCAGCGTGAGGGCATCAGCGAGATCTACCAGTTGGATGTCGACGATCAGGAACAGTTGATCTGGGAAAGCTCGTTTGTGGCCGAGCGCCTGATGGCTACCTACAACGGCGATAAAATGAACATCGCAGCGCTGGGGAATGTCGTTCCGCAATTGCACATTCACCATGTGATGCGCAAGCAGGACGACGCCGCCTGGCCGAATCCCGTTTGGGGCGCTGTGCCGCCCAAAGCCTACAGCCGGCATGCATTGCGTCACCGGGTAGAGCAATTGCAAGCCGCATTTGAAACCTCCACGTTCAAGCCTGCCGAGTTGCCGCCGGCCTGATACTGCCCGGTGTCATTGAAGGTTCACGCAATTGTCAGATAGCTGACATCTGAAACTGAATAATAAGGCTCTGAACGATGGAGGTTTATTATGAAATGGTTGCAGACGATTCAGCATCTCGACATCCAGACGTTTAACTGGTGCATGGCAAGGCGTCGACGCGAGCAATTGACGGCACTTAGCCGGGCGGTGTCCAGAACGGCCGATGGCTGGATGTACCTGTTGTTCTTTGCTTTCTACGCCCTGGTGCAACGCGATTCAGGCCTTGCCCTGGCGACGCTGGCGTTCTGCGCCTACGGTGTAGAGCGCAGCATCTACTGGGTGCTGAAGAACACCTGCCGGCGCAATCGTCCGCAACAGGCGCTGGACGAATTCACCAGTTTTATCATTCCTTCCGACAAGTTCAGTTTTCCATCCGGCCATACTTCCGGCGCTTTCCTGTTTACGTTTCTTGTGGCCAGTCAGCTACCGGCCTTACTGCCCTTTCTGCTGCTTTGGTCTGCAGGCGTCGCCGGTTCTCGTATTTTTCTAGGCGTGCATTTCCCAACAGATACCCTGGTCGGCGCTTGCCTGGGCAGTCTGGTCGGTTATGGCATGCTTGGTTGGTTCGCAACGCAGGGGTGGCTGTGATGAAGGTTTTATACGGTGTTCAGGGAACCGGTAATGGGCACATTACCCGTGCACGGGTCATGGCCGAGGCAATGGCGTCTCGCGGTATTGAGGTCGATTGGGTTTTTTCCGGCCGGGAGCGCGAAAAGCTGTTTGATATGGAAGGCTTTGGCAACTTTCATTGTTTTCGTGGTCTGACCTTCCAGGTTCACAACGGTAAAATTGACATGCGTCGCACCATGAACGACGCCTCCATGAGCGACTTGTGGCGCGATATTCGAACCCTGTCTCCCGAGCAGTACGATCTGGTGCTGACCGATTTTGAACCGGTGGTCGCCTGGGCGGCGCGTCGTCGAGGCGTGCCATGTATTGGCATTGGGCATCAGTATGCCTTTGCACATGATATTCCCAAGGCCGGGCACTCTGTGGTGTCTGAGGCGATCATGCGCTGGTTTGCGCCGGTTACGCTGGGGCTGGGCGTACACTGGCATCATTTTGACAATGAGATACTGCCGCCCATCATCGAACCGGTAAAACAGCCTGAGCCCGGTGATCTCGATTCTGTGCTGATCTATCTGCCGTTTGAAAACAGCCGCAGCATCATCAACTTGCTGGCGCCATTGAAGCGGACCCGTTTTGTTATGCACTGTGGTGATCTCACGCCCGGGCAATACGGCAATGTAACGGTTAGGGGGTTCAGCCGCGACGGATTCAAGGTGTCTTTGCACCAGTGTGGCTCGGTGGTATGCAACGCGGGTTTTGAGTTGACCAGCGAGGCGCTTGCCCTGGGTAAACGGATTCTGGTTAAACCCCTTCACGGCCAAATGGAGCAATCGTCTAACGCTGCGGCACTCGAGCAACTGGGTCTCGGACAGGTGATGCCGGAATTGAGCGCCGAGGCTATTGCCTATTTTCTGGCAACCGGAGAGCGGCAACTGGTGAATTACCCGAACGTGGCCGAGGCCATTGTTGACTGGTTGCAGCAGTATCCAACGCGGTCGGTGGCCGACCTGGTTTCCGAGCTTTGGCAGGATGTCCAATTCAGCGCACCTCAGTCGATTCAGGCGGCCTGACCACCGCCAGGGCCATCGCCACCCTCTCCTGACAGCCCCTTGCCATTGCTGGCTCTGCGGGCTGTTCGTCCACCAGTGTTGACAAAATTCCAGGCTACGACCAGCAACGTTCCCATTGTTGCCCCGACGGGTTCAGAGGTACAACAGAGGCCTCAATCATTGTCGTTGAAATGATGACTGGTCCATTCAGCCAGCATGGTTTCCGATCCCGAACACAAAAAAGACAAGGGTGAATACAATGGCAAAGGCAAGCCGCTATGTGGCGCATGAGCCCGATGCTCAGGGGCATGTGGCCTGGCAAGCAGCTGAGCACGATATATGGCAACGGCTGGTCCGTCGTCAGAACAAGGCCATTCCCGGCAAGGCCTGCCAGGAGTATCTGGACGGCCTGGAGCACCTGAACCTGCCCGAAGACCGGATACCGCAACTGGCCGAAATTGATGCAGTGCTGACCAAAGCCACCGGCTGGAAGACAGCCCCGGTACCGGCTCTAATCGATTTCTCTGAGTTTTTCCGGTTACTGGCCAGCCGCCAGTTCCCGGTGGCGACTTTTATTCGCTCGGAGCGTGAACTCGATTACCTGCAGGAACCGGACATCTTTCACGAGATATTCGGCCACTGCCCCATGCTGACACATCAGGCCTTTGCTGACTTTACCCAGCTGTACGGCGAACTGGGCCTGAACGCCTCGAAAGAAGACCGCGTTTTCCTGGCCAGAATGTACTGGTTCACCGTCGAGTTCGGGTTGCTGCAATCGGGTGATAACCGGGCCATTTATGGTGGTGGCATCCTGTCATCCCCTGGTGAAACCGATTATGCCTTTAACAGCGAGGTGCCCGAGCGGTTGCCGTTTGACCTGGTCTCGGTGCTGCGTACGCCTTATCGCATCGACATCATGCAGCCGGTTTACTACTGTCTGGAGTCGGTAGATCAGCTCTATGATATCGCCCGCGTGGATATTATGGGGGCTGTTCAGGAGGCCAAGCGGTTGGGCTTGTTTGCCCCGCGGTTTGAGCAAAAGCAGGCGGTGTGAACCGGTATCGGTCTATGACCTAAATGAATTAACAAATTCAAGTTTCGAGGTTCGCCCAGGAGACTGGCAGTGGGTGCCGGGTGGGCTCCTGTGGGGTAGTCCGCAGTATGGATCGGTCTGACGCCTCGCCTGCGGCCTTGGCCCGAGACGTCGGACCGCCATGGAAGGATTGAGTGGGCGGCATCCCGCCCGAACCCACAGGGGCCTACCCGGCATCCGCTGCGGGCCAAGGCCTCTCAGGTGACCCAAACTCCGAAACGTGAGTTAACTAAGGAGACAGCATGACTCTTGCAGCAGAACACTGTGAGGCCTGCCGGGCCGGAGCGCCCCAGGTTTCAGATGAAGAATTGGCGGAATTGATTAAAGACATTCCGGACTGGCAGCCGATCACCCGTGATGGCATGTTGCAGTTGCAACGCAGTTTCAAGTTTAAAACGTTCCGCGCCGCTCTGGATTTTACTAATCAGGTTGGTGAGTTGGCCGAGTCTGAAGGGCATCACCCGGAAATTGTTACCGAATGGGGTAAAACCACGGTGACCTGGTGGACTCATAAAATCAAAGGTCTGCATCGCAATGATTTTATCTGTTCGGCCAAAACCGATGCTCTGTTAACAGGGCAGTGAAAGCCACGGGGCGGGGTGCTGTCAGCGCCCCGGCTCGTGAGTTAACAAGCCTGTAAAGAACAGTTGACAATAGGTCGCTTCTGCGGCAGCTTAGGCCTCCGGCAAGATCACCGTACAGACGGTAGATAACGGAGAGCAGCATGCGGCTGAAAATTGAATGCGAAGAACGTCTTGGTATCTGTGCCGAGGTGCTGGATATTCTGGTGAATCACCAGATCGATTTGCGCGGTATCGAGATTGACCCCACTGGTGAGATCTACCTGAATTTCCCCACCGTTGAGTTTGACGAGTTTCAGCACCTGATGCCTGAGATTCGACTGATTCCCGGCATTCATGACGTCTCGATGATCCCCTATATGCCTACCGAGCGGGAGCAGCAGGAACTGCGAACCCTGTTGAAAACCCTTCCAGAGCCGGTGATTTCAATCGACAGCAAGGGTTATGTGGTGATCGCCAACGAGGCAGCGCTGGATATCCTGCAACTGCCCGATGCTGATGTGGTTAACAAACTGCTCAAAAACTGGGTAAAAGGCTTTAATTTCACTAAATGGCTGGGCGGCAAAAAACCCGCAACTGAATCGACCCACATGCAGTTAAAAGGCCGAACGTTTCTGGCCGATATTTACCCGATCTGGTTGCCGGGCGAAGGCCCCGAAAGTGGAGAAACTCTGTTTGCGGGCGGTGTGATTACCTTCAAATCCCCAGAGCGTCTGGGTCGGCAGATGACCGCCTATCACCAGCAAACCGGTGAGTTCGAAATGCTGATCGCTGAAAGCCAGTCGATGAAGCGCGTGATCCGCCAGGCCAAACGGATGTCAGGGCTCGATGCGCCTTTGCTGATCACTGGCGAGACAGGCACGGGTAAGGAATTACTGGCCAAATCCTGTCATCAGCACAGTCTGCGTAAAGACAAACCCTTCCTGGTGCTCAACTGCGCGGCCTTGCCGGATAACGTCGCGGAAAGCGAGTTGTTTGGCTATGCGGCTGGCGCTTTTGAAGGCGCTACCCAGGCCAAAAAAGGGATTCTGGAGCTGTCGGAAGGCGGTACCGTGTTCCTGGATGAAATCGGCGATATGTCGAAGGTGCTGCAAAGCAAGTTTCTGCGCCTGTTGCAGGATGGCACCTACCGGCGGGTGGGCGACGAGAAAGAGTACCGGGCCGACGTGCGCATCATCTGTTCAACCCAGAAAGACCTGTTGAACATGGGACATAAAGGTGAGTTCCGCGAAGACCTCTACTATCGACTGAATGTACTGACGTTGCACATTCCGCCGCTGAGGGATCGCAAGTCAGACGTGCTGCCGATGGCTGAGCGTTTTATTGCCCGGTTTGCCGAACCCCAGCGACGACGCATCAAGTTATCGAGAGCCTGCCAGAACGCGCTGCAACAATACCCCTGGCCCGGTAATGTCCGCCAGATGGAGAACGCCCTGTTGCGAGCGGTTTCCCTGGCCGAAGGCGACATACTCGAGCCGGAGCATTTGCAATTGCCGAGTTTTACCAGCGGCTGGGGCTATGCCGAAGAGAATTTTGACGGCTCCCTCGACGAAGCCATGAAACGCTTCGAATCCGACCTGTTGCGGCGGCTCTATCCGGCCTACCCAAGCAGTCGGCAACTGGGCAAGAAACTCGGCGTATCGCACACAGCAATTGCCAACAAGCTGCGCGAATACGGCATCGGCAAACACGCCAAGCGTTAGGCGCTTTATTGAAGCTTAAATCCTGGAGTTTGAGTCGGCTGGGTGGCATTGGTTCGCACCGGATACCGGGGGTGCCCCTGTGGGGTCGGGCGGGATGCCGCCCACTCAATCCATCCATTGCGGTCCGACGTCTCGGGCCTAGACCGCAGGATATGAATCCCATCCATGGGATTCACCCTTCGGGTTCGCTGCGCTCGTGCTAAAACGCTCCCGGCGTTTTAGTCCCTGCTGCGGACTACCCCAAAGGGACACCCCCGGCATCCGCTGCTTGTCTCCTCGGCGAACTCCGAAACTTAAGTTTAATACTACAGGTGGCCTGCTGGTTATCACTCTGTATCAGAAACCGTCCGTTTAGGTCGGGTTTTACAGATGAGATGGCCCAGTAACCTATTGATATAAATAGACTTATTGGCTTCTGTAAACAATGTCCGCCAGGCTTTACGGATTTGGCTGACACCGCACTCCAACCAACCTGGTGGCACACACTGGCGTTCTGCTCCGGGTCGGTTCACAGTTTCTCCAGACTAAAACAGCGCTTTCCTTTCTCGTCGCCGACGGGGAGCAGTGCTGATAATAAAAACAGATTTTGTCTTAACTGGAGATACGCACCATGACCGATATGCAGGTACAAGGCACCGCCAACCCGCTGGCCACCGACGGTTTCGAATTTGTTGAGTACACCGCGCCAGATGCCCAGGGCATTCAGAATCTGAAAGACCTGTTTCTTGGCCTCGGTTTTGCCGAAGTGGCCAAACACAAGAACAAGAACGTCTGGCTTTATCGTCAGGGCGATATTAATTTTGTTGTGAATGCAGAACCCAATTCGCACGCCGAAAACTTTGCACATCAGCACGGCGCCAGCGTGAATGGCATGGCCTGGCGGGTTAAAAATGCTGCCAAGGCGATGGACCAGGCCGTTGCGGCCGGTGCCAAACCCTTTACTGGGAAGATTGGCCCGATGGAACTGAACATTCCGGGTGTATTTGGTATTGGCGAAAGCACGCTTTATTTTGTCGACCGGTATGACGGCTCGTCGATTTATGACATCGATTTTGAGTTTTATCCGGGCTGGGAAGCGCAAGTCGCTGAAAACAGTGTTGGTCTGGAGTATGTCGATCATCTGACGCACAACGTTCAGCGCGGCAATATGGGCGTCTGGGCCAGCTTCTACGAGCGTATCGGTAACTTCCGTGAGATTCGGTATTTCGATATCGAAGGCAAATTGACGGGGCTGGTATCAAAAGCCATGACCTCCCCCTGCGGCAAGATTCGCATCCCAATCAACGAGTCGAGCGACGATAAATCCCAGATCGAAGAATACCTGCGTGAATACAAAGGTGAAGGCATCCAGCACATTGCACTGGCAACGTCAGATATCTATGAGACTGTGCGCACCATGCGCGAGCGTGGCATGAAATTCATGTCAACGCCGGATACTTATTACGACAAAATTGATGAGCGCGTAAAGGGCCATCAGGAACCGGTCGACACATTGCGTGACCTGCGCATCCTCATCGATGGCGCACCGGAAGATTCCGGTATTTTATTGCAGATTTTTACCAACACCGTTATCGGCCCGGTATTTTTTGAAATCATTCAGCGCAAAGGCAATGAAGGCTTCGGCGAAGGTAATTTCAAAGCCTTGTTTGAATCAATCGAGGAAGATCAGATTCGCCGTGGTGTGATCAAGGGCGACTGATTAAAATAAAATGGGCCAGGCCTTTAGGCCCTGTATTTACTCTATCAAACAAACGCTGAACACTCTGATTGATTGAGGTGTTCAGCGTTTGTCCGCTGCTTCCTGAGCTTTACTCAGCACCCCGCGCAATAATCGCAACTCTTTCGCCGTAGGGCGCGCCCGACGATACAGAGCCTTGAGGTGGTCTAATGCCTGACCGGGCGCTTTGGTGTTGGTAAAGCCAATCTCATCCAGCGTTTGAGCCAGGTGATTGTAAAACCGGTTCAGATCCTCGTTTAACGGATAGTCTTCTTCGACTTGCTGTAACTGGTTTTGCCGCTGACTTGCTTTGAATACCTCGTAACACACCAATTGTACCGCCTGGCTGAGATTGAGCACCGGGTAGTCGGGGTTAGCATCAATGTTCAACTGGGCGTGGCATTGCTGAATATCATCGTTATGCAGACCCATGCGCTCACGACCAAACACAATGGCCACTGGCGCCTGTTGCTGTAACGAAACGGCTTCTTCGGCGCATTGCTCAGCTGTATAGGCGGGCAGTCGTATGCTGCGATCACGGGCGCTGGTACCTACCACCAGCACGCAGTCGTGGATGGCCTCGGCCAAAGAGGGAACGATGCGAGCACTGTCCAGAACATCCGTTGCCTGGCCTGCGCGACTGTAGGCTTCATCACTCGGAAAATCGACCGGATTCACCAGCACCAGATCGGACAAGCCCATGTTTTTCATGGCCCGCGCGACCGCGCCAATGTTTCCGGGATGCCAAGTCTGGATCAGGATAATGCGAATGTTTAAGGCCATGACGGGAAAGCGCCCCCTGGAAATAAAAGAGGCGCAGTTTACCTGAAAAGGGTGGCGAGGGTCAGGCTCTCAACGCCTAAAATGCCTGGGACTGATAAGGCGTAAGCTGCACTCCCGCAATGCGCCACTGGTCTTCACTGTTCAAGCGCATGGCATAGTAGGCCATGTATTCGTCGCCTTCTCGGTCGCGGAGCCAGATCGGCTGTATCCAGGCGTCGCCCCCATCCCGCGCTTCTTCAAAGCGCATGACAGTGAAGTCGATCAGTGGGCGATAGCCTTGTTGGACCATACGGTAGAAGCGATCGGGCGAACCAAACTGGCGTTTGATGCCCGCATCAGCGAAGCCATAGGCCGTATCAGCGTCACCATTTTGCAACGCGCCCAGTTGCTGGGTGATCAGTGGTTGAAATTCTTCGGGTGGGGTCGTGTTTTCGGCCAGGGCGGCGGTGGCCAGACCCAGGCCCATCATTGCGATTCCAAGCCAGCGTTTCATGACACACTTCCCCTCTGATCAGTATTTGTACAACTGGATACGCAGGGAAAGGATAGCTGGTTTTAAACGAAGAGCTTTATTTTAAATAGTTTGAATGCAACCACCTTGTGAGTGTTGGCTGCCGGGTGTGCCTATCTGGGGAAGTCTGAGGCATGGACTAAAACGCCAGGAGCGTTTTAGCATGAGCGCAGCGAACCCAAAGGGTGAATCCCAGGGAGGGGATTCATATCCCGAAGTCTAGGCCCCATGGATGGGTTGAGTGGGCGGCATTCCGCCCGGCCCCGGATAGGCACACCCGGTAGCCGACACGGCATCCAGCCACCGAATAAAGATTTACTTGCGCTTGGCAGGCAACTCGCGGGTTCTGGCGGCGATGACCGCGTTGTCCCGGATCTGGAGGATTTCGATCAGGTAACGGTCGATCTTGATGCTCAGGTTGGCATCGGGGATGTCTTCAATGTGCTCGAGAATCAGGCCATTCAGGGTTTTGGGGCCATCGATGGGCAGCTCCCAGCCCAGAGCACGGTTGATTTCCCGGATGTTGGCGGTGCCGTCAATCACGTAGGAGCCATCCCGCTGAGGGTGTATCTCCTTGCTGCTGTTGGCAAAATCTGTGGTGAATTCACCGACAATCTCTTCGAGCAAGTCTTCCAGCGTTACCAGGCCCTGAATATCGCCGTATTCATCGACGACCAGGCCCATGCGCAACTGTTGCGCCTGGAAATTCAGTAGCTGGGTGTGTAGTGGGGTGTTTTCCGGTACGAAATAGGGGTCTTTCGCCGCCTTGGTCAGCATGACCTTACTCGGCTCATCGGCATAGAGGAATTCAGCAGCATCGCGAATGTGCATAATGCCGATGACTTTATCCAGATCGCCCTTGTAGAGCGGGAAGCGGGTGTATTCGGTACGACGGATCTGATCGGCAATGGTGTCGATGTCGTTTTCCATATCAATGCCCGACACCTCGTTACGGGGCACCATGATGTCGTTCACGCTGACGTTTTCGAGCTCCAGAATGCCCAGCAGCATGTTCTGGCGCTGCGCCGGCAGGCTATCGCCAGACTCGTTCACTATGGTCTTTAGTTCTTCTGCCGACAAAGCTTCCTGGCCTGCATGCGAGTGACCAACGCGCATCAGCCAGAAAATGGCCTTCACAATCAGGTTGACCAGCCAAATGGCGGGCTTCAGAAAGACAAGAAGCGGACGCAAGACATAGGAAGCTGGAAAGGCTATTTTTTCAGGGTAGCGCTGGGCCAGGGTTTTCGGAGTGACTTCAGAAAAGATCAGTACAACAAGGGTTAGCGTGACCGTGGATACGCCCAAAGCCAGGTCCGGGTGTTCGGGCATCAGTCGGATCGCAATGAGGGTCGCCAGCGAGGCTGCCGCGATATTGACCAGATTATTGCCAATCAGTATGGCACTGATAAGCCGGTCGGGCGTATCGAGAAGTCGACGGGCCTGGGTGGCGCCGCGATGGCCTTCATTGGCAAGGTGTTTGAGGCGATAACGGTTCAGAGACAGCATGCTGGTCTCTGAACTGGAAAAAAAAGCAGAGAATAGCAGCAGCAGGCCCAGCATAAGAAACAGCAGGCCTATGGGTAGATCGTTCAAGGTGGGGAACCTAAATTACCGAATAAGTGTGCTTTTTAGCGGTGTGAGGGGTTCAGTGTCAAGGAATAACCGGAATTGGCGCACATTTTAAGCCTACCCATAGCGGTGCAGCAGGTATTCCAGCACGAATTTGGAGCCGAAAAAGGCCAGCATCAGAAAGATGAAACCAAACACCGTCAGCCGGCTGGCCAGCGCACCGCGCCAGCCGAGGTAAAAATGACCAAACAGCAGCACGGCAAAAAACAGCCAGGCCACAAAGGTGAGCACGGTTTTATGCACCAGATCCTGGGTCAGCAGATTATCAACAAAGAGCCCGCCCGAGATCATCGCTGCGGTTAGCAGAATAAAGCCGATCATCAGCCATTCAAATAGCAGGCGTTCCATGGTCTGCAGGGGCGGTAGAAACCGGTTCAGCCGGCCACTCAGGTGGTGCTCGTGTAACTGACGGTTTTGAATGCCCAGCAAGAGGGCGATCAGGGTGGCAATGGTGATGACGCTGTAAGCCAGCATGGACAGAAAGACATGCAACACCACGCCCGGTTGATAAAGCCTGGGCGCAAACTCCTGCGGCGTTACCGCAACAACGATCATGATCAGGGCAGCGGCCGGTAGCACAAAGGCAAAGAAGCTGTGCAACGGTTTAGACCAGCCGCTGATCAGTAGAACCGTCACAATGAAAAACGTAATAACCGAGGCCGCGTTGGTCAGGCTGATTTGCAGTGCACCGAGCACAATGACTTCGGACGCCAGAATCGACAGATGAGCAAGAACCGCCACAGCGGCGGGCCAGAATACCCAAGCCCGGGGCGGCAGCTCCACCCGGTAAAGGCCACGCAGGGCGATGGCGCCACTGAAGATGTATCCCAAGACGGCAAGCCAGATCAGCATTCAGGTTCCTTGAATCGGGTAGTTTGGTGTTCGACCGGGGTCGGGTGCATGAGTGTCGCATAAATGATAGCGATTCCCAACCGGACTGCACGCTCGGGGTGGTCGAAAAGCCATCATAGAGACCAGCGCGTCGCACTGTTATACTGCCCCCATTCTCACTTGCACGGAAGTCATGATGTTTAAAAGCCTGTCCGAACGTCTGTCCCAGACGCTGAAACAGATCTCCGGTCAGTCCAAACTGACGGAAGACAACATCAAGGCCACGTTGCGCGAAGTGCGCATGGCCTTGCTGGAAGCCGATGTCGCCTTGCCAGTCGTCAAAGCTTTCATTGACCGGGTGCGTGATCGCGCCGTCGGTCAGGAAGTCAGCAACGCTCTGAACCCGGGGCAGCAGTTCCTGAAAGTCGTCCAGTCTGAACTGGTCGAGGTGATGGGCGCCCAGGGTGAACCGCTGGATTTAAGCACCCAGCCGCCGGCGGTGATTCTAATGGCCGGTCTGCAGGGGGCGGGTAAAACCACCACCGTCGCCAAGCTGGCGCGTTACCTGATCGAGCGCGACAAGAAAAAGGTCATGGTGGTTTCGGCCGACGTCTACCGTCCCGCCGCTATTAAACAGTTAGAAACTCTGGCCGGTGAAGTCGGCGCCGTGTTTTTCCCGAGTGATGCATCCCAGAAACCGGTGGCCATCGCTGAGGCAGCCATCGCAGCGGCGCGTAAACAGTATATAGATGTCGTTCTTGTGGATACCGCAGGTCGATTGGCGATCGACGAAGCCATGATGGCCGAGATTCAGGCGCTGCATAAGGCCATCAACCCGATTGAAACCCTGTTCGTGGTCGACGCCATGACCGGTCAGGATGCGGCCAATACCGCCAAGGCCTTCAATGAGGCCTTGCCGCTGACCGGGGTAGTACTGTCCAAAGCAGACGGTGATGCCCGGGGTGGTGCGGCGCTGTCTGTGCGGCACATTACCGGCAAACCGATCAAATTCATGGGCATGGGCGAAAAGACCGATGCCCTGGAAGCCTTTCACCCCGATCGGGTTGCTTCGCGCATTCTCGACATGGGCGATGTGCTGTCGCTGATCGAAGAAGTCGAGCGTAAGGTCGATAAAGGCAAGGCCGAACAACTGGCAGCCAAGCTGAAAAAAGGCAAAGGCTTCGATTTGGCCGATTTTCGCGACCAGCTGCGCCAGATGGACAGCATGGGCGGCCTGATGGGCATGGTCGACAAACTGCCGGGCATGGGACAGATGGGCCAGGCGGCCAGTCAGATGCAGGGGGCGGAAAAGAATTTCAGACAGATGGGCGCCATCATTGATTCGATGACACCGGCCGAGCGCCACTTCCCCGACAAGATCAACGGCTCACGCAAGCGCCGCATTGCCATGGGTTCCGGCACCCAGATTCAGGACATCAATCGCTTGCTGAAACAGCACAAGCAGATGTCGAAAATGATGAAGAAGGTCGGTAAGAAAGGCGGCATGGCTAAAATGATGCGTGGCATGGGCGGCATGATGGGCGGCGGCGGTGGTCTGCCACCAGGCGGCTTCCCGGGAGGCGGTGGACGCGGCCCCTTCGGCTGATAGGGGAGTCCAACTAACTTAAGTTTCGGAGTTCGCCGGAGAACCGAGCAGCGGGTACCGGGGTAGCCCTTGTGGGGAAGTCCGCAACATGGATGTTGCGGTCTAGGCCCCACGGACGGGTTCACGCCGACCCCACAAGGGCTACCCCGGCACCCGGTGCGGGCTCAAGCCACCCAGCCAACCCGAACTTCGAAACTTGGGCATCCGTGCCCGACATAGCCCTTGCGACTTGATTTACAGCCCCTAATACGTATACTTTCGCGGCCTTGAAAACCGGGGTGGGCCCGGTTTTCGGTATAACTTTGGGTTAGTGAACCCGTGTTTCAGCGTGCTGAAGCCGGTTCATGATCAGGGGTAACCCCTCTGAAGATCCAAAACGGCAGGTGATTTCAAAGCTTGCCCAGACAGGAGGACGCGATGGTAGTCATTAGACTCTCACGTGGCGGTTCTAAGAAGCGCCCGTTTTATCATATTTCCGTAGCCGACAGCCGTAATGCCCGTGACGGGCGTTTTATCGAGCGTGTTGGTTTCTTTAACCCGGTCGCCCGTGGTCAGGAAGAGCGCTTGCGCGTTTCTCTGGATCGCGTCGAATACTGGGCCAGCAAGGGTGCGCAGACTTCTGACCGTGTCGCCCAGCTGCTTAAAGAGTACCGGAAAGCCCAAGGCTGATCCGTCCAGTCAAGGGTTGATGTATGACGCCGGAAAAACCGGAAGAAATGATCGTGCTGGGCCGGGTTTCCTCGGTATACGGTATTCAGGGCTGGGTGAAAATCTACTCCTATACCGAACCGATGGACCGGATTCTGGATTACGGTCACTGGTTGCTCAATATGAACGGCCGCTGGACACCGATTACCGTTGATAAGGGGCGCAGTCACGGCAAGGGCATGGTGGCACACTTTGAAGGGTGTGATGACCGTGACCAGGCCAAGCAGTACTGCGGTGCCGATATTGGGGTGACAAGTGATCAACTGCCGACGCTACCTGACGACGAGTTCTACTGGTATCAACTGGAAGGCTTGCGCGTTGTGAATGAGCAGGGTGTCGTACTGGGTAAGGTGGATCATATGATGAGTGCGGGGGCCAGCAACGATGTGTTGGTGGTCAGTGGCAGTGCCGACAGTATCGACCGTCAGCAACGCCTGATTCCGTACGTACCGGATATCTATATCAAAGACGTTGACCTTGAAGCGGGTCAGATTCGAGTTGATTGGGATCCGGAGTTTTGACAATACCGTCAGAGGATGAGCGGGCCGATATGGCTGTTCAGCCTGAGCACAAGCAATGGTTCGGTGTGGTGAGTCTGTTTCCGGACATGTTCGAATCCTTTTTGGATCAGGGCGTGATCGGCCGGGCGGCCAAGCAGGGGTTGATTGACGTCGGGTTCTGGAACCCGCGCGATTACACCCACGACAAGCACCGTACCGTGGACGACCGACCCTTCGGGGGCGGGCCTGGCATGCTGATGAAGGTGCAACCCCTGCGGGATGCGATTCAGGCAGCGAAAGCCGCCAGCGGCAACCAGGCCAGGGTGATCTATTTGTCGCCTCAGGGCAGACGACTGGATCAGGCTGGCGTACATAGCTTGGCGCGGTATCGACACATGATTTTCGTTTGCGGCCGTTATGAAGGCATCGACGAACGTGTGATCGAGACCGAAGTGGATGAAGAATGGTCGTTGGGTGACTTTGTGCTCAGCGGTGGTGAATTGGCCGCCATGGCGTTTATCGATGCCATAGGTCGTCAGATCCCCGGCGTACTGGGGCATGAGGCATCAGCGGTTGAAGATTCATTCACCGATGGATTGCTGGACTGTCCACATTACACACGACCTGAAGTACTGGATGGAATGAGTGTGCCGGAGGTACTGCTCAGTGGTCACCACGATAACATTCGTCGGTGGCGGCTCAAGCAGGCACTGGGGCGCACTTGGCAACGTAGATCAGACCTGTTGGCTGACCGGGAAATGACCGCAGAACAGCAGGCGCTTTTGGACGAGTATCTCAATGAGCAGAACTCGCGCAATGGATCAGGAGCGATTTGATGAGCAATAGCAATTTGATTATTCAGCAACTTGAAGCTGAACAGATGAACAAAGAAATCCCTGCTTTCGGCCCGGGTGATACCGTGGTTGTTCAGGTTAAAGTTAAAGAAGGCGAGCGTGAGCGTTTGCAGGCCTTTGAAGGCGTAGTGATTGGCAAGCGTAACCGCGGCCTGAACTCGGCTTTCACGGTTCGTAAAATCTCCAGCGGCGTTGGTGTTGAGCGGACCTTCCAGTCCTTCTCACCGGTTGTAGACAGTGTGGAAGTCAAGCGTCGTGGTGACGTGCGTCAGGCCAAGCTGTACTACTTGCGTGAGCGTTCAGGTAAGTCTGCACGCATCAAAGAAAAAATCGATCACAAGCGTTAATTCGCTGAGCGATTATCGCTCTGTGACGGTTTTGAAAAGGCAGCCTCGGCTGCCTTTTTTTATTGGCGTTCCAGAGGCGTCTGGGTGGGTGAAACAGCCTGTTGCGAAAATATCACGGTCGCAGGGGCCAAAGTCCGCTTTTGGCGCGGGTTTCGCGTTGACACCCAGCGGCGCGCTCAGTATGTTTTGAACTCCCTACCGTTCGGTCGGCGTATGCCCGGCCGATGTTGGATTCCAGTCAGTAAATGAGGTCAGTTTTGAAATCAGTCAATGTGGGATTATGCGGTCTCGGCACCGTAGGCAGTGGTACTTTCAACGTCATGCAGCGCAACCTGGAAGACATTGCGCGCCGTGCCGGAAAGCCTGTGCGAATTACCCACGTTGGTGCCCGTCGGGACAACCCGGCTTGCCACCTGGGCAGCGTCAAGGTATCGCGCGATATCTTCGATGTTGCACGGGACCCGGATATTCATATCCTGGTGGAACTGATCGGCGGCAATGACGTCGCCAAAGAATTGGTGCTCGAAGCCATCAAACATGGCAAGCATGTGGTGACCGCCAACAAATCGATGATTGCGATCCACGGCAACGAGATTTTCAAGGCCGCCGAAGCCCAGGGCGTGGTGGTAACTTATGAAGCGGCCGTCGCCGGCGGTATCCCGATCATCAAGGGCATCCGCGAAGGTCTGGTCGCCAACGACATCAAATGGTTGGCCGGTATCATCAACGGCACTGGTAACTTCATCCTGACCGAAATGCAGGAAAAGGGCCGTGCCTTTGATGACGTCCTGAAAGAAGCGCAGGCGCTGGGCTATGCCGAGGCCGACCCGACCTTTGATGTAGAAGGCATCGATGCGGCTCACAAACTGACCATTCTCGCGTCCATTGCCTTCGGCATTCCGCTGCAGTTCGATAAGGTCTATACCGAGGGTATTACCAAAATTACCCGGGAAGACGTTCAATACGCAGAAGAGTTGGGGTACCGCATCAAGCATTTGGGCTTTACCCGCAAAACCAATGAAGGTGTCGAATTGCGGGTGCACCCAACCCTGGTACCCTCCAAGCGTCTGCTGGCCAATGTTAATGGCGTATTAAATGCTGTGCTGGTGGAGGGCGATGCGGTTGGACCAACCATGTATTACGGTCCCGGCGCTGGTTCAGAAGCGACTGCCTCGTCTGTGATTGCCGATATCGTCGACATCGCCCGTGAAATCGACAATGCCGGTAATGTTCCGCACCTCGGTTACAGTTCGGAAACCGAGAACATGCCGGTATTGCCGGTCAGTGAGATTGTCACTGCTTATTACCTGCGTATTTCCGTGAAGGATGAGATCGGCCAAATGGCCAATATCGCGCGTATTATGAGCGAGAAGGGCATCAACATCGAAGCTATCATCCAGAAAGAGCCGGAGGATGAGTCGGATGTCGTGCCACTTATTCTGCTGACACACCCGGTGCGCGAACACCGGATGGACGATGCCATCAGTGCCATGCAGGCGCTGGAGTCGGTCACCAAGCCGATCGTTCGCATTCGTGTTGAACAGCTGGATGGCTAGATTGGTGTAATTGCCCAAGTTTCGGAGTTCGGGTTGCCTGAGAGGCATTGGACCGCACCGGGCAACGGGTGTACCTCTGCGGGGTCGGCGTAAATCCTTCCATGGAGCCTAGACCGCAGGATATGAATTCCATCCGTGGGATTCACCCATCGGGCTCGCTGCGCTCGTGCTAAAATGCTCCTGGCATTTTAGTCCCTGCTGCGGACTACCCCGCAGGGGTACTCCCGTCACCCGCTGCTAGTATTCCGTGGGCGAATTCCGAAACTTGAACTAGCGTAATACCCGCCGGGCTGTTGCTCGGCCGAACCCATTCTAATGAGACTTGATTCGTGAAATACATCAGCACGCGGGGCAAAGCCCCAACCTTGGGTTTTGAAGATGTTCTGTTAACCGGCCTGGCTTCAGACGGTGGGCTGTATGTGCCGGAAACCCTGCCCGAGTATTCGCTGGATCAGATTCGCCAGTGGCGCGGCCTGCCGTATCACGAACTGGCCTTCCACATCATCAAGCCCTTTGTTGATGGCGCCATCGCTGACGATGAACTGGCGGCCATGCTAAAAGACACCTACAGCGTCTTTGGCCACAAGGCCATCGCACCGCTGACTCAGCTGGACCACAACGAGTACGTGCTGGAGCTGTTTCAGGGGCCGACCCTGGCGTTCAAGGACTTTGCTTTGCAGCTGCTCGGGCGCATGCTTGACCATGTGCTCGAAAAGCGTGGCGAGAAAGTCGTCATCATGGGGGCGACCTCAGGTGATACCGGCTCGGCAGCCATTGAGGGCTGCAAGCGCTGCAGCAATATCGATATTTTCATCCTGCACCCCCACAACCGCGTCTCCGATGTGCAGCGCCGCCAGATGACCACCATCACCGGCGACAACATCTACAACCTGGCCGTTGAAGGTAATTTCGACGACTGTCAGAGCATGGTGAAGGCCAGCTTTGGCGATCAATCCTTCCTGCGCGGCGAGCGCCGCCTGGTGGCAGTCAATTCGATCAACTGGGCACGCATTATGGCCCAGATCGTTTACTATTTTTACGCCTCATTGAACCTGGGGGGGCCGGACCGCGCCATGGCGTTTTCGGTGCCGACTGGCAATTTTGGCGACATCTTCGCCGGGTACCTGGCGCGCAAAATGGGCCTGCCGATCAGCCAGTTGATCGTCGCCACCAACCAGAATGACATCCTGCACCGGGTGATGAGCAATAACGTTTACGAGAAGCACCCACTGGCTCACACTCTGTCGCCGTCGATGGATATTGTGGTATCGAGCAACTTCGAGCGCCTGTTGTTTGACCTCTATGATCGGGATGGCGCTGTGTTGGCCGACCTGATGAACAGGATGAATACCGAGACGGTCACCCTGGACGAAGCCCGTCTGGCCAAGGCCCGGGAAGTCTTCGACAGTTACGGCGTCGACGATGCCGTCACCGTGAGCACCATCAAACAGGTCTTCGCAGAAACCGGCTATCTGCTTGATCCGCACACCGCCATCGGCGTAAAAGCCGCCCGGGAAACCCGGCGCAGTGCCATCGACCCGATGATCACCCTGGGCACCGCCCATCCGGTGAAATTTGCCGATGCGGTCAAACAGGCTGGTTTGCAATCTCCGGAATTACCGCACCACCTGACTGACTTGTTCGACCGGCCGGAGCGTTATGACGTACTGCCCAACGAGCTCGGCCGGGTTCAGGCCTATGTCGCCGACGCCGTCTTCGGCGAGGGTAGCTGAGCGGCGTGGCCGCTCCGTTTCCCAACCTCCAGACCCGACCCGTTCCTGACGGAGCCGCCGTCACTGAGCAACCGCTGCTGGACCGGATCTACCGGTCTCGCGGTGTGCGATCATCATTAGAACTGGATACGTCCCTGCAACATTTGTTGCCGTGGCAGACGATGAAAGGCATTGAGTCGGCGGTTGAGCTGTTAATCAAAGCGCTGGATCACCATCAGCGCATTCTGGTTATCGGCGATTACGACGTCGACGGCGCTACCAGCACCGCCCTGGTGGTTCAGATACTGCGAGCCCTGGGCGCCCAGGTGGATTACCTGCTGCCCAATCGTTTCGAATACGGTTACGGCCTTTCGGCTGCCATCGTGGAGCAGGCGCTGATACGCTCTCCGGACCTGATCATCACCGTCGACAACGGCATCGCCAGCCTGGATGGTGTCGCAGCAGCGCAGGCTGCTGGCGTTGCCGTCCTCATTACGGACCACCACTTACCAGGCACCGACCTGCCACCCGCCGAAGCCATTGTTAACCCCAACCAGCCAGGCTGCGAATTTGCCAGTAAAGCCGCCTGCGGCTGTACCGTGGCATTTTATCTGATGATTGCGTTGCGAGCTGAACTGCGTGATCGCGACTGGTTCGAGCAACAGTCTGTACAGCCACCCAACCTGGCCCATTGGCTGGATCTGGTTGCTCTGGCAACGGTCGCCGATGTCGTACCACTGGATGCCAACAACCGTCGACTGGTCAACCAGGGCCTGGGTCGAATCCGCGCCGGACAATCCCGGCCTGGCATTCAGGCCTTGTTCGAAGTCGCCGGGCGAGAATGGCAAAGAGCTCAGGCGTCCGACTTTGGCTTTGTAGTCGGGCCGCGCCTCAACGCAGCGGGTCGCCTCGATGATATGGCCATTGGCGTCCGCTGCCTGCTGACCGATAACCCGGGAGAAGCACGCCAGCTGGCGGTACAACTGGAAGATCTGAACCGGGAGCGTCGGGCCATAGAGCGCTCTATGGTGGTCGAGGCTCAGCGAACACTGGAACAGATCAGCGATTTACCGCCCCGTAACGGCCATGTTTTATACCAGGCCGACTGGCATGAAGGGGTGATCGGTATTCTGGCTTCCCGCATCAAAGAACAAACCCACCGACCCGTCATCGCACTGGCTGGCTCGGATAACGGGCGCCTGAAAGGCTCGGCGCGCTCCATTCCCGGCTTTCACCTGCGCGACGCCCTCGACTGGATCGCCAAGCAAGACCCTGAACTGCTGATCACCTTCGGCGGCCACGCCATGGCAGCTGGCCTGACGCTTTCCGAGGGCAATGAGGGACGATTGCAACACTGGTTCGAACAGGCGGTTCAGAGACTGTGTGAGCCCGAAGCCCTGCAGCCAATGGTGATGACGGATGGCGAGCTCAGCGCCAAGGAACGCGATCTGGGTACGGCCCTGGCTCTGGAGCAGGCCGGTCCGTTCGGACAGGGCTTTCCGGCACCGGTTTTTCAGGGTGAATTCTGGATAGAGCAGCAAAAAATCGTGGGCGAGCGGCATTTAAAACTGAGTTTGTCCGATAAAGAAGGCCAAAGCATCGAGGCCATTGCCTTTAATATCGATACTGATATCTGGCCAACGCAAGCCAGGGCTTTATCCGGTATTTATCAATTATCCTGTAATCGATTCAGGGGCCGGGAAACCGTGCAGCTAATATTTGATGCAATAAAACCTCTTGAGACGATATAGGCTGTTATAAACAGCTATTAAAACCTGACAGTATTCCAACATTGAATTCACTGAGACAGGCGTTACCACCTTAGCGAGTGGTGGTTGACGGGTAGGCTTGTGCGGGGGAGTCCGCAGTATGGATCGGTCCGACGCCTCGGCTGCGGTCTAGGCCCCATAGACGGGTTAACGCCGACCCCGCACAAGCCTACCCGGCGGCCAGCACGAACCCTAGGCAGTACAGCAAACCCAGCCTCCAAAGCCGCGCCACAAAATCGGCCAAAGCCACTTAAGCATTGTTTTTTAAAAGGTTATTGGGATATCACTACCCCCGGCATATCAATTTCGTTAAAATGCGCGCCCCGCTAAATTTCATGGGTTTGTATTATCAAGACACGAACAGGCAAGACACGAACAGGAGCGGTACGTGGAAATTAATCCGATTAAAGAACAGATAAAAGACCTCAAAGCGCGCACCGACGTGCTTAGGGGGTATCTTTGACTTCGATCAGAAGGTAGAACAACTGGCCGAAGTTGAACGGGAACTGGCCGAGCCAAATGTCTGGAACGACCCGGCGCGAGCCCAGGCACTGGGCCAGGAACGCAGCTCGCTGGAAAATGTCGTCAAAACGCTGACCAACCTGTTCGACGGCGTGCGTGACGCCAGCGACCTGCTTGAGATGGCCGTCGCCGAAAACGATGAAGACACCGTCAACGATGTGATCTCCGACCTCGATGCTCTGGATGCACAACTGGTCAAACTCGAGTTTCGCCGAATGTTCAGTGGCGAAATGGACCCAGCCAACGCCTATGTCGATATACAGGCAGGTTCCGGTGGCACCGAAGCTCAGGACTGGGCTGAAATGCTGCTCCGAATGTATTTGCGCTGGGGTGAGGAAAAAGGCTTTAAAACTGAATTGATGGAAGCCTCCGCCGGAGAAGTCGCTGGCATCAAATCAGCCACTGTTAGATTTGAAGGCGAATACGCCTTTGGCTGGCTGCGCACTGAAACGGGTGTGCATCGGCTGGTTCGCAAATCGCCTTTTGACTCCGGGAACCGGCGTCACACCTCCTTTACATCGGTGTTCGTGTCTCCCGAAGTGGACGATGATATCGAGATTGATATTAATCCGGCGGATTTGCGAATCGACGTTTACCGCGCCTCAGGCGCCGGTGGTCAGCACGTGAACCGGACCGAGTCTGCGGTGCGGATCACCCATAACCCGACCGGCATTGTCACTCAGTGCCAGAATGATCGTTCCCAGCACAAGAACAAAGATCAGGCCATGAAAATGTTGAAGGCCAAGCTGTACGAGTTCGAGATGAAGAAACGGAACGAAGCGGCGCAAGCGGTCGAAGATTCGAAATCTGACATCGGTTGGGGTAGCCAGATTCGCTCCTACGTACTGGACGATTCCCGCATCAAAGATCTGCGTACCGGGGTCGAAACGCACAACACTCAGGCCGTGCTCGATGGAGCGCTAGACCCCTTCATCGAAGCCTCGCTGAAGAAAGGCCTTTAAGCCAGGCCACTCCGGCAACGAAGGGCCGGGCACCGACTAATTTGCAGCCGCCAAGGGCGGCTGAGCAACTCTGGACAGACTGCATATGACTGACAAGCATATCGAGCACGATGAAAACCACATCATCACCGAGCGCAAGCAAAAGCTTGCAAGCCTGGCTGAAAGCCGGCCACAGGCATTTCCGAATGACTTCAAACGCAGCCAGATGGCCGGTGAGCTCCAGGCTCAGTACGGCGAGCTTGAGAAAGAAGCCATTGTCGATCTGAAGGTGGAAGTCAGCGTTGCTGGCCGTGTGATGCGCCGGGGTGGTCCCTTTGTCGGCTTGCGTGATGTCAGTGGTCGCATTCAATTTTACCTGGGCAAAGCCTTACAAAAGGAAAGCACAGACTGGCAATTGCTGGATATCGGCGACATCGTCGGTGTGCGTGGCACCCTGTCCAAATCGGGCAAGGGTGAGCTTTACGTCGAAGTAACCAGTATTGACGACATGGTGCTGCTGACCAAATCATTGCGCCCGCTGCCCGATAAATTCCATGGCCTGTCCGATCAGGAAATGAAGTATCGCCAACGTTATGTGGACCTGATCACCAGCGATGAAACGCGCCGGACCTTCCAGATTCGCGCCGGCATCATCAATGGTATTCGCCGCTATCTGTCTGATCGTGACTTTATGGAAGTGGAAACACCCATGCTGCAGGTGATTCCCGGTGGTGCCACGGCAAGGCCGTTCACCACTCACCACAACGCCATGGACATTGACATGTATCTGCGCGTGGCGCCGGAGCTTTACCTGAAGCGGCTGGTGGTTGGTGGCTTCGAAAAAGTCTTCGAAATTAACCGGAACTTCCGGAACGAGGGCGTCTCTACCCGGCACAATCCTGAATTTACCATGCTGGAATGGTACCAGGCCTACGCCGACTACCATCAGCTGATGGACCTGACTGAAGATATGTTGCGTACCCTGGCGCGTGATGTACTGGGGACCACCGAACTGGTGTATCAGGGCGAAACGTTCGATCTGGGCCAGCCGTTTGAGCGGGTGACCATGTTCGATGCCATCCTCAAGTACAACCCAACCCTGTCCGCGGCCGATATTGATACCCGCGAGGCCGCAACTGCGGTGGCCACTGGGTTGGGCATTCAGGTAAAAGACAACTGGGGCCTGGGCCGCATTCAGACCGAGATTTTTGAAGAAACGGTCGAGGAAAAGCTGCGCAACCCGGTCTTCATTACCGCCTACCCGGCAGAAATATCACCCCTTGCACGTCGTAACGACGACAACCCTGAGGTGACCGACCGTTTTGAATTCTTCATCGGTGGCCGCGAAATCGCCAATGGCTTCTCGGAGCTGAACGACCCGATCGACCAGGCCGAGCGCTTTAAAGCTCAGGTCGCCGAGAAAGACGCTGGTGACGATGAAGCCATGTTTTACGATGAAGACTACATCAATGCCCTTGAGTACGGCCTGCCGCCTACGGCCGGCGAGGGCATCGGCATTGACCGGTTGGTGATGTACTTCACCGATTCTCCGTCGATCAAGGACGTTATTCTCTTCCCCCATATGAAACCTCGCCAGTCGGGCGAGTGAACAGGAGCTCAGCATGTTTGACCAGGATCTGGATCTGAAGATCAAAGAACACGAAGAGAAAATCGAAGAACTGCGTCAGTTAAAGGAAGCGCAGTCCAAGCGCCAGGAAGGGTATGACCTCTACCATGAGCAAGTGCGTAACCTCTTCGATGAGTACGGCATTTCCGAGTACGATATTTTTGATGTTCGTGCCAAGGCCATCGTCGACTGGTTGAAAGCCCATGGTAAGAAAGCCGACAAGCCTGCTTTCTTTGAGGAGCTGCAAAGCTACTTTGCACGCCAGGGAGGCAGCAAGGGCTCACGCAAGGCCGCCAAATCCGCCAAAGCGACCGGTCCGAAGCTGGAGATCGGTATTTATGTGCATCCGAATACGGGCGAGCGCATCGAGAAGAAGCGCCGTAACCCCAAAACACTGGATGAGTGGATCGAAGCATTTGGCATTGAAGAAGTCGCTCAGTGGCGTGAAGCCAGCGAATAAGATTTAATGATTGAACCAGCCGACCTAAGGTCGGCTTTTTTTGGCCCGTCGATTAGCCCCTAAACAGCTGGCAATAGACGCCGGTAGCACACACTTAAACGACATTTGAGTGACAATTTACAAAAAGATACAACATAAGAAGTCGGCGCATCTTGATGACTTTTAAAAAAGGGTTTAGGCGATATATCCCCAATCGTGAAAACCAACTCTAGCAGCCCCCCATTTCTCGAACGCGACCAAAAAATAGTGTGAAACTCGTTAATAAAGCTCTGTAACATATTGAAAAATAAAGATTTTATTTAATTGATTAAAAAATGATCAATTTGTTGAAGTCCCTGAGTAATGGTAGCTAGGGGCAGTTCAATTGGGGTTGTTCACAAAGATATCCACAGTTTTTGTGGACACTCAGCGCCAGCCCTTGCTGCGTCTGGCGTGAGTGTATGCGAGCCTTACAGTCAATATGGTGGCGCTTTTTAGCGGGCATGAAATACTTTGATCGGGAAACAGGATCAGGGGGTTCAGGCATGGTTCAGCCAGAGCCGGTAAGGTGGGTCCATGGCAATAACGATGGCAACGCATAAAGGAGCCACAGTATGAACAAAGTAAGGGGTCTGGCACTGGTCATTGGCATGGCGACTTCCGGTCTGGCTGTGGCCGATCACGATGACCACCGCTACCGCGGTGATCGTCAGCAGTTTTTTGCTGAAGGCCGGGTAGTGCAGGTAGAACCTGTCTATGAAACCTACTACTACCGCGAGCAGAGCCGGGGCAACAGCGATCACCGCTATGAAATTTGCCGTACGCGCGATGTGGAAGTCAGCCGCAGTCATCGCAGTGGTAACCCGGCCGCAACCCTCATTGGCGGTGCCGTAGGTGCCACGGTCGGTTCGCACAGCGGCAACTCTCCGGAATCCCAGGTATTCGGGGCTATCGCCGGTGGTATCATCGGCGGTGCGATTGGGCACGAACTGGGCGGTCGCGGTGAAACCACGGTTCGTTACCGGACCGAGCGCGAGTGCGAAGTGGAATACCGTCACCGGCGAAGTGATCTGGTAGGCTATGAAGTGCGCTACCGGTACAATGGTCGCGAATTCATGACCTTTATGGACCGTCACCCCGGACGCTACGTCGAGCTTGCTGTGGAGGTGACGCCCCGTTAATTAAAGAGGCACGTTCATGTCAAGCAATGCTGCGGTGCGCCTCAGGCGCCTGGGAATCAGCGCCGGAATTCTGTTGATGCTGATGACCACAGGTGCTGCCCGGGCTGAGAGTGGCGCTCACCCCTGTACCGGCGAACGCCTGCCTCTGTCGACAGAGCGTCAGGTAGTGCAAGCCGCTGAATGTCTGTTTGACGGCCGGGTGGTCAAGGTAGACAGAGTCAGTGCCGGGAACGACTGGGCTTATCGACTGCGCTTGTTGCTCGATGGTGGCCGGGTCCGAACCGTGGATTTGAATCGAACATCGGGCATGCCGACCAATCCGGCGGTGCTGGAGGAAGTGAATGAGACTCTTGATCGTTGAAGATGAAGCCGGGTTACGCGAACACCTGCACGGCGGATTCAAAAAAGAAGGCTTTGCGATCGACACCTCGGCCGATGGCAACGACGGCTTGTTTCAGGCGACTGAGAACGACTACGACGTCGCCATCATCGACCTCGGTTTGCCCGGGCTGGACGGCATCGAACTGATCCGCCAGTTGAGGGCCGCCGACAAACAGTACCCGGTACTGATATTAACGGCGCGGGGCCACTGGCAGGACAAAGTCGCCGGCCTGGAAGCCGGTGCCGATGATTACCTGGCCAAGCCGTTTGTATTCGCCGAGTTGTTGGCGCGGGTTAAGGCACTGCTGCGCCGCAGCGTGGGCATGGCGACTGCGACATTGACGGTCGGCCCCTACGAACTGGACACCGCTTCGCGCCGGGTGCGAGTTGATGGCCGGGATGTCGAGTTGACCAGCTACGAGTACAACACCCTGGAATACCTGATGATGCACCGGCAAAAAGTTGTCTCCAAAACGGAGCTGACCAATCATCTGTACGAGCAGGATTTTGATCGGGACAGCAACGTCATTGAGGTGTTTATTCGCCGCCTGCGCAAGAAGCTGGATCCCGATAACGAGCGCAACCCCATAACGACCCAGCGGGGTATGGGGTATCGATTCAACTCGGACGCCGTGGCTGAATGACCGGCTGATGTCTGTGTTCCCACTACGCAGCACCAGACCCGGAGCAACGTTTTCACTGCGTCGCCGTTTGCTGGTTTCGGCGAGCCTGGTGCTTCTGGTGTTTCTGGGCGTGACCGGTGTTGCCCTGGACCGGGCGTTTGAACGCAGCCAGATGTCGGGCCAGTCAGAACGCCTGTTTTTGCGCATTCTGACGTTACTGGCCGAATCTGAATATCAAGCCGATGGCCTCTGGCTCCCTGCCTACCTCGCTGAAGAACGGTATAACTCTCCCGAGTCGGGGCTGGTAGCCCTGGTGCTGGATGAACAGCGCCAGGTGGTCTGGCAGAGCCTGTCGAGCCAGTGGTTTGATCAGATCGACTGGGTCGTTGCCCAGTCCAACATCAACATCGGGCAGGAAGACTTCGGATTTCGGGGCGACTATATCTTTGAACGCTACGCGGTTCTTTGGGAAGCGGCAGACGGGCGCGAACAGCGCTATGAATTCTGGGTGCTGGAGACCGCTGCGCCCCTGAATCAGATTATTCAAACCTTTCGGCAGCAATTATGGGGTGGACTGGCTGCGGTCACCCTGGCCTTGCTGATTGCGCTCTGGCTGGTCGCCCGTTGGGGGCTGAGGCCCTTGCATCAGTTAGCGCAGAACCTTCAGAAAATCCGCACCGGCGAACAGGGGCGTTTGCAGGGGCGCTACCCGAGCGAACTGCAGCCGCTGACGGATAACCTCAACCGTCTGCTCGATGCCGAGCAAAGCCAGCGCGAACGCTACCGAACAGCCATGGCTGATCTGGCGCACAGTCTGAAAACGCCGCTGGCGGTCATTCGAACGCTGGAGCCGGCCGATAGCCGGGAGCTGCACGAACAGGTGCATCGTATGGATCAGATCGTGCGCTACCAGCTGCAGCGGGCTGTTACGGAAACCCGGCAAGGCCCGGTGCTGGGCCAGAGAAGTTCCCTGAACCAGAGCCTCGACCGTCTTGGTCGTGCGCTGGGCAAGGCTTTTCATCACGAGGACAAAGTGCTGGATTTGCCCGAGCCGGACCAGGAATGGACACTGGCTATGGACGTCAACGATGTGCTGGAAGTCTTCGGCAACCTGCTGGAAAACGGCTTCAAATACGCCCGCTCGGTCATCACCGTTTCGGTGACACGCCAACCTGATTTCCCCGACTGCTGGGTGGTCGACATAGATGACGATGGCCCGGGTATCGACCTTGAACGGCGCCATGCCGTGCTTAACCGGGGTCAGCGGCTCGATACCTTGCAGCCGGGGCAGGGCATTGGCCTGAGTATGGTGACCGATATTCTGGGCAGTTACGGGGTTTCTCTGCGCATCGACGACAGCCCGCTTGGCGGCGCACGCTTTCGACTGGTCTTGCCGGCGGCGCCCTGACACCTTCGCATCAAGCAACTACCCTGATTAAAGTCTCCCGATTATCCGCCGATGAGCTTTGGTAGATGGCCGTTGGTACGCAGGTTATTAATGGTCGCAACAATGATTAAAGGAAGTCGCCCATGACGATTCAATCCCGTATCCGGTTATCCCTCTCTGGTCTGTTCATTCTGTTGTGCGTTGTGGCATTGGCGGGGTTTATTGGTTCCCGGGTTGTCGCCAGTCTTGCCAACTACTACTCCGGCAGCCTGATTCCCGCCATTCAGGTGTACAACGACATGCGGGTAGCAGCCAAGGAGCTGCAGGTTGCGGTTTACAGTGGCGATCAGGCGTCGGTAGGCCGCTACGAGGCGCAGGCACGCGACACAGCCCAGCGCCTGGCGGCTGCCACAACTCAGGGACCCTTCAAGGAAGATCAGCAGGTGGTCGGCCCAATCAATGAAATCGTCAGCCGGCTCGAACGATTACGGACGCTGGTCGTCGCCCACCCGGCCGGTGACGAGGTTACACCGGAACTGGAACAGGCCATAGACGCCTGGGACGCCTTCAAGCCCAATGCCGATGCGGTGATTGAACACATCATTACCACCGTCGACGGTCAGATTCAGTCGGTACAGGCCACTGTGCTCAATGTTATTGCAGCCATCGCAGCGGTATCCCTGATTGTGTTCCTGGGGGTGGCCTGGTCACTGGGCGGGGTATTGCGCCGAGGCATGAGTAATCTGCTCAGTTCGTTTGCCGCGGTTGCAAACGGCGACCTCAGTGTTCGGGCTCAGGCAGATGCCAAGGACGAATTTGGTGAACTGGCCCGGCATTTCAATCATTTGGCCCAGAGCCTGACCGATACGCTGGGGCAGGTCTCGCAGCTCGTGACCGAGTTACACAACATGTCCGGTGAATTCAACGCGGCCAGTCGCAATTACGCAGAGCGCTCCCAGGCGCAGTCGGAAGAGACACAGCAGGTTGCCACGGCGATGACGGAAATGTCAGCGACCATTCGCGAAGTGGCACAGAACGCCGAAGAAACCTCGCACCGCGCCCAGGATGCCAACCAGCATGCCGGTCATTCGCGCAAGGATATTGAGCAGGCTATTGGCTCTGCCCGGGCCATGCAGGGGCAGATGAGCACCCTGTCGGACAATATTCTGGAATTGAAGGATCAGTCCGACGCCATCAGTACCGTGGTCAAGACGATCAACGACATCGCCGAGCAGACAAATTTGCTGGCATTGAACGCGGCCATTGAAGCGGCGCGCGCGGGGGATCAGGGGCGAGGGTTTGCGGTCGTAGCGGATGAAGTCCGCAACCTGTCGGTAAAAACGTCCCAGTCCACTCAGGAAATCGAGGGCGTTATCCGCTCGCTGCAAACGCGCAGTGAGGCTGCGGCCAGTTCCGCACGCGACAGTGTTGAGGTGGTGCGCAGTAATGGCGAAACCATTGTCGCCATTGGCGAAGGGCTGCAGCACATTCTGGATTCCGTGTCGGCGATATCGTCCATGAACGAACTGATTGCCACCACCTCTGAAGAGCAAAGCAAGGTGGCAGAAGACATGAACACCAACGTGGTACGCATCAGCGATCTTTCGGAAGCGAATGCGTCCGAGACTCAACACCTGGTCGCCGGCATACAACGCATTGATGAAATGGCGCAGCAGTTGAGCGAGCTGATTCGGCGTTATCGGTTGTAACCAGTCGCTGGTTTTGCGTTATAACCAGAGGCGATGGCCATGGTCGTGCAGCCAGCGTCGATCAGTCTGCCAGCCGGGGTGCAGTCTGCCCACTTCGGCCCAGAATGTTGCCCCGTGGTGTGGGTGCAGCAAGTGCGCTGTCTCGTGGGCGACCAGGTAATCGACAATACGCTCCGGTGCCAGCATGATCAGCCAGTTGTACTGTATGCGACCGGTAGCGGTGCAGTGCCCCCATTTGGTTTTGGTACGGCGCAAGCAGACATCGGTTAGGCGATTTTCCCAGCCTTCAGCCATCACCAGTTGCCGGGTTTTTTTAAACAAATAATACTTGGCCTGGGTTTTATAAAAGTCGGCCAGTACGTGGTGGACGTGGGGTTTGTCCAGCACCGGTGCGACCAGCGTCAGCCGGTCTTGCTCACGGCGCCACTGCGACCGTGCGCCACCTTGGAGCCTCAGCGTTAACTGCTCATCCATCAGCGGGCAGTGGACTTGTTGGCTAAAGTCGGGTTTTTGTAATTGCTTCTCGGCCTGACTGTGCAAGGCCTTGTTCAGCCAGTCTTCGCGGTCGATCAAAAAGCGTTTCAGGTCGGTATCGGACAGGTGCCATGGCGCGCGCAGTTCGGGCGCACCGTCCCGCACATGCAACGCCACGGTCTTGCGTTTCGAGCGCCTTACCGGAATGGTACCGCCCGACCAGCTCAGTGTTTCGGTCATCGACGGTTGCCGGGCATCAGCGGTTCGATCAGGGATTCGAGCCCCTCGGATCTGATCAGCAGTGCCAGGGCCATCAGTTCGCCCAGCTTGCCGGGAGGGAACCCCTTGTTCTGAAACCAGAGCAGATATTCTTCGGGCAACCGGATCAGCGGTTTTCCGCTATATTTACCGAAGGGCATTTCCGTGCGTGCCAGTGCCAGCAAATCGTCGTGTTGAAAGGACATTCTGTGGAAACCTCGTTAGTCGTCAGTGACGGACTCCCTGAATTCGTGCATCGCCAGGCACAGGTCGCGCTTGGGCGCTTTCTGCAGGAATCGTCGTCTGCCGGGACATTCCGCGGGCGATTCCAGAAAACCGCCTTGTTGATTCAGGAGCAGCAACCCCACCCGCTAACCGGTGATACCGTGTTACTGCCCATGGCGTTATTGCACTGGCGCGATGCAACCTGGCGCTTGTATTTTCGTGGCAGCCGGGGCCGGTGGCAGCGCTACCCCGACGCAGAACCGAGCGTCAGTCCCACCCCGCTGTTGAACCAGATTTACCGGGACGAACTGTGCCTGTTCTGGCGCCAGTAAGTGTGTAGGCGGTCCAGCGCAAGGTCGAGCGTGTCGCGACCGGTACCAAAGTTCAGCCTGACGCTGCGCGGGTCGCCGAAATCTTTGCCATCGCTTGGCATGATACCGGCTTCGTTAAAGCGGGTCATGGCCTCGCCAGGCGCCAGGTCGCTTTCAATCCAGGCCAGAAAGGTAGCGGGCGCCGGTTCGTAGTTCAGCCCGTCCAGCTCGCCAATGACAGACGCCACTCTGTCCCGGTTCACCTTTAAGTGCGCTTGCAACGCCATTAGCCAGTCGTGCCCGTGACTGAAAGCCGCTTCGGTTGCTAGCAGCCCCATAAAATTGGGGTGGGGCATGACATCCTGACCTTCGTTCTGCAATTTCCGGCGCAGGTCGCCATTGGGAATAATGGCGAATGAACAGCCCAGCCCCGCCACATTAAAGGTTTTACTGGCCGCCATTAGCGTAATGCTCTGGTCGGCGATATCGGGCAGGGAACCCGCCGGATAATGGCGTGCCCCCGGTTCCAGAATCAGGTCGCAATGAATCTCATCTGAACACAACATGACCTTGTGCTCGCGGCACAGCTCAGCCAGGTGCTGCAACTCGCGGTGGCCGAGCACCAGACCCTGGGGGTTCATCGGGTTACACAGAATCATCAAATGGCAGTCCGGGTCTGCCAGAGCCTGTTCCAGCGCGGCCCAGTCCCATCCGGCAGGCGACCTGGCAGACACTGGCAATTTAACGGCGGTGGCTCCCCGCAATTCGGCGGCTTTGCGCAGTGGTGGATAATTGGGTTCCTGCACCAGCACGCGGCCCCCCCGGGCAAAGGCGTCTATCACCAGATTAAAGCTCGGTACCACGCCAGGTAGCCAAACGATCCAGCTCGGGTCAATGGCCCATTGATACTGGCGCTGGCACCAGTTAACCACAGCCTCGTTCAGCCCCGACCAGGGGTGGCTGTAGCCATACACCGGATGGGCGGCTCTGGACTGAAGTGCTTCTGTTACACAGGGTGGAGAGGCCAGATCCATATCGGCAACCCACATTGGCAGTACCGGTTGGCTGCGGTACAGCTCGTGTTTGATGGCATGGGTATCGCTGCGGTCGATGGTGTCGAAAGTAAACGGCATGGCGGGGAGGGGATCCTGAGGGCTGATAAGTGCACAGTGTGTTAATAAATGCTGCCCGATGTACCGGCGTGTGGCAAGCACCGGCTGGCCCTTTGCTGGCGAACTCCGAACCTTGAGTTGTTATACTCCGCCGCCAGCCCCATAGTTGGGGCGGAAGCAGGGCACAATATGTACTTTTAGCAATCAAGAGGGTTATTCCAGTAATGGCGTCGGAACGATTTGGGGGTACTGAGCGGCTTTATGGCATCGACCAGACCCGGTGGCTCGGTGAGCAGCACGTGGTTGTTGTGGGTGTGGGTGGTGTTGGAAGCTGGGCTGCCGAGGCATTGGTGCGCACTGCCATCGGCCGCATTACGCTGATTGATCTCGACGACGTCTGTGTGTCCAATACTAATCGTCAGTCCCACGCCATGAGCAGCACGGTTGGCCAAATGAAGGTCGATGTGCTGGCCCAGCGCTTGCGCGATATTAACCCGGACTGTGAGGTCGAGACCCGGCATGATTTTCTGACGCCGGACAATTTGATTTCGCACCTAACACCCCGACCTTCAGCAGTGCTCGACGCGATCGACAGTGTGCGCGTCAAGGCGGCGCTGATCAACCATTGCCAGCGGCAGAAAATTCCGTTGGTTACCACCGGCGGTGCGGGTGGCCAGACGGACCCGCTGCAGATTCAGGTGACCGACTTGTCGCGCACCGAGCAGGATCCGCTGGCCGCCCGTACCCGGCAGTTGTTGCGCCGGGAATATGGATTCAGTCGCAATCCGAAACGAAAATTTGGCGTAGACTGTGTTTATTCGACCCAGCAGCTGCTGTACCCCCAGGCCAACGGTGAGGTCTGTGCCACCAAGCCTGGCGATGATGGCAGCCGGCGTCTTGATTGTGCCACTGGCTTCGGTGCCTCCGTAATGGTGACGGCCAGCTTCGGCCTGGTGGCCGCAAGCCGGCTTGTCGACAAGTTGCTGAAGGTAAAAGATCGCCAGGATAACCCGACCAATCAGGCCGGGTGATTCCAAAGCCTGTGACGGCTGTTGTTAACATCGTCCGGGCGATACACTGGCTACCAGACAACCATGCGTGAGGGACACCATGCTGACTCAGTTTCTGAAATTTTTTAAAGCGTTGAATTCAGACGCCGGCCCCTGGCAACTATCCTTTGCCGTAGGGCTGGCGCTCATTATCGGGCTTACGCCGCTGTGGTCGGTGCACAACCTGGTGATCATTCTACTGGCCTGCATTCTGCGGGTGCATTTTGGCACCTTCCTGGTGTTCTGGGTGGTGTTCACAGGGTTTGCCTACTTGCTGGACCCGGCCTTTGACGCCTGGGGTTACGCCTGGCTGACGCACCCCGGCCTGACTGCCACCTGGACGAGCCTTTACCAGAGTGATGTCTGGCAGATCATCAAGTTCAATCACACCATTACACTCGCAAGCGTCGTGGTTTCGGTGCTCCTGTTTATGCCTGTAGTGCTGATCATGCGTTACGGGGTGGTGCAGTACCGTGCCCGGCTGATGCCGTGGGCGAACCGTCTGAAACTGGTGCAAATTGTTAAGGCCAGCAAAGTCTATTCCCTGTACGAACGAGTGAGCTAAGGAGCGCCACAGATGAAGCTTTTTCGATGGAGCGGCCTGATCGCTTTCGTGGTTGTGCTGTCACTGATCATTGTGATCGGCGTCCTGTTTCTGGACAACTGGGTTAAATCGGGCCTGGAGGCCGGTGGTACCCGGGTTCACGGCGCGGAAGTCAACGTCGCCTCGGTGGATTTGTCGCTCAGCCCGCTTGGCTTTGATATTCGCGGCGTTCAGGTAACCGACAAGGAAAACCCCGAACGTAACCTGTTTGAATTGGATACTGCCCGGCTGGCGATGGACCTGCCCAAGTTGTTTCTTGGAAAAATCAGCATCGATGATCTCACTGTCTCAGGCATGAGCAGCGGTACCGAGCGTGATGAACCCGGGCGCATCGTCCCGGTCGACACCAGCGATTCCGGGCCCGGTGTGGCGCAAGGAGCCCGGGATGCGGCCGCCAGCAGAGCTGAATCGGTTCGCGCGGAATTACCGGAACCGGCTGACGCGGTCGAGCAGGCACTGACGCAAACCCGGTCAGCCACAGACCAGGCCAGCACCACCTTTGAACGTTCCCGTTCTGAGGTTGGCAGCGCCCTGACTAACCTTCCGGACGATGACTCCATTGAGCAATACGATGAACGCATTGAAGCCCTGCGCGGTCGTTCACTGAACACACTGGATGCGATTCGTTCGGCCCGGTCAGATCTGGAAGAATTGCAGCGTCAGGCCCTGGAGGATCAACTGTCAGTAGCCGCGGCGCGCCAGGCGGCGAATGCGGCCGTTAGTAACAGCCAGGAAGCGCTTGAAGACGTGTTGGCGGCACCAGCTGCAGATTGGGCTGCGTTGCGAGAAGCTTACCCGCTGAACCAGGCCTCGGCGGTTCGGGCTGGTCGGTTGCTGCTTGGTGACGCCATTTTCGACCGATACGATCAGGCCCGTAAGTACTACACCCAGGCTGCTCCCTGGCTGCGCCGGCTGGCGCCTTCGGGTGGCGAGCAAGAGGAAGCTGCGCCAGCCCGGCTGGATGGCCGTTTTGTTCGGTTCGACACGCCCAACCCAACGCCCAACTTTCTGTTGCGCCAGGGGCTGATCAGCTTCGAGGCGGATAACTGGCCCTGGTCACTGACCATGAGTCAGGTAACCGGTCAGCAACGCCTGACCGGAGAGCCGGTTCGACTGCAGTTAATGCGGGGCGAAGCCGGTGATGAGGCCATGCGCATTGATGCGGTGCTGGATCGCCGGCAAGCGACCACGGTCGATCGCTTTGAGTTGATTGGCCGTGACCTGGCGTTCTCGCCACGGTCGTTGGACCTGGGAGGTGTCGATGTCGACTGGGCACCAGGCACGGTTGATTTGGGTGGTGAAGTCACCGTAACCGGTGATCAGGTCGATGGCCTGATCGAGCTGAGCTTCAGCGGCTCAGAATTTGAAGCCCGCGGTGAAGGCCGGATCGCAACAACGCTCGGCGATGCGCTTGAAAGCATAGCCGCGTTCGACATCGGCATTCGGGTAACCGGCGACATTGATGCGCCTGAACTGCAACTGACGTCCGATCTGGACAATCAGATCCGGTCGGCACTGTCGGCCGCCTTGCAGGCGGAATACAACCGCTGGCTGGAGGCCACAAGAGCGCGACTGGATGCCGAAGTGGAAACCTTGACAGCGCCCTTGCGGGCGCGGTTTGATGAAATTGAAGCTCAGGGCGATGCCGTCCGGGATCAGGCAGATGAGTTCCAGCAGCAGGTTATAGACCGGTTGGAAGCACTGGAACAGGAACTGCTGGATGAGCGCGACCGCCTGAGCAATGCGGCCGACGCCGAGCGCCGCCGTGCCGAAGATGAAGCCCGCCGGCGCGCCGAAGACGCGCTGGAAGACCTTAAGCTACCCAGCTTTTAATTACAGAGGTCGGTCCGGTTTTCTGCTGGTTCGACCTGACAACGGAAACCGGTTATGCGCATAGATGTAGTACTCGAGGTGGAGGCAACCGACTCGCTGATCGCCATCGATTTTCTGGTCGATAACATTGAGTTGTCGAAGTCCCGTCTGAAAGACATGATGAACAAGGGGGCGGTCTGGCACGTTGATGCCAAAGAAAACCGGCAGCGGCTGCGCCGGGCGATGACCGACCTCAAAATCGGCGATCGGCTGGAGGTCTTTTATGATGAAGATCTGCTGTCGTTGCGACCGCCATTGCCCCGCCTGGTTCAGGACCTGACGCACTACAGCGTTTGGGATAAAGGGCCAGGATTGCTGATTGAAGGAACCGACTGGGGCGACCATGCATCGCTGATCCGGCTGGTTGAGCTTTATTTCAAACCGCGCCGGGAAGTGTTTGTTGTGCAGCGCCTTGATAGCGCGGCCTCAGGTCTGGTGATTGTCGCTCATAGCCGCAAGGCCGCGGCACTGCTAACCGAGCTGTTTGATACCCCCAATGCGGTGAGCCAGCAATTTCGCGTCGAAGTAGCGGGTGACGCGCCCGAAGACGGGGATATCGATACCCCGCTGGACGGCAAGCCAGCCCAGACCTTGTTCAGCAAACAGCGTTATGAAGCGCATCCGAACCGGTCGGTGCTGGATGTCTGGCCGAAAACCCGGAACAAACACCAGATTCGCCGGCACCTCGACAGCATTGGCCACCCGGTGATGGGCGATCCACGGTATGGCAAAAACAACGAGAGTCACGAGAACCTGAAATTGAAAGCGGTTGAAATGCGCTTCGACTGCCCAATTACTAAAGAGACGCAAGTGTTTTCGTTGTTGTAATGATTGATGCAGCGCCCCGGCTTTTTCGTGGCTGGGGTTGTGGCACCGCGTTATAATCGGCTGTCACCGGTGGTGACAGAGCCCAACCCTCACAACCACAAAACAAAAGGATCCTGACTGTCATGTTCGAACGAGTTCAAGCAGCCCCGGCAGACCCCATACTCGGATTAAACGACGCCTTTGCCGCCGACAAGCGCCCGCACAAGGTTAACTTGGGCGTCGGGGTGTTCATGAACGATGCAGGGCAGACCCCGATTCTGAACACGGTTAAAAAGGCCGAAGCCGAGCTGGTGAACTCTGAAACCACCAAGAGCTACCTGGCCATATCGGGCGACGTTGAGTACGGCCGCCAGGTTCAGGCTCTGTTGTTCGGGGCTGACAGTCCGGTGATTGTGGAAAAGCGAGCCCGCACCGCACAGTCGCCCGGTGGTACTGGTGCCTTGCGCACGGCGGCCGAATTCATGAAACGTCAGTTGGGCGTGAACCGCATTCACGTGTCCAACCCAACCTGGGCCAACCACGGCAATATTTTCGAAAGCGCTGGCCTCGCTATCAGCCAGTACCGGTATTACGATGCCGAACAGCAAGGGCTCGATTTTGATGGCATGCTGGCCGACCTGGAACAGGTTGATGCCGGTGACGCCGTGCTGTACCACGGCTGCTGCCACAACCCGACAGGCATCGACCCGACGAGTGAACAATGGCAACAATTGGCCGAGCAGGCCAAGCGCAAGGGCTTTGTCGTTCTGTTCGACTTTGCCTACCAGGGCTTCGGCAAGGGCATGGACGAAGACGCTGCCGGTTTGCGCGCCTTTGTCGATCGCATACCGGAATTGATTGTCGCCAATTCGTTTTCCAAAAATTTCGGCCTGTACAACGAACGCGTTGGTGCCATGACATTGGTGGCTAGCTCGGCAGAAACCGCTGACAGCGCCTTCAGCCAGGTGAAATCCATTATTCGGGGGAATTATTCCAACCCGCCAGCGCATGGTGCCAAGGTGGTTGCTGCCATTCTGAAGGATGATACCTTGCGTGCTGAGTGGATTCAGGAAGTGGCCGACATGCGCGATCACATTCATGAACTGCGTGATGCCCTTGTTGCAACCTTGAAAGCCAAGGGCGCGAAGCGCGATTTTAGCTTTATTCAGCGCCAGAACGGCATGTTTTCGTTTTCCGGCCTGACCGGCGATCAGGTCAATCGATTGCGTGAAGACTACGGCATTTATATGGTCGGCAGTGGTCGTATAAATGTCGCGGGCATGTCGAAAGCCAATATCAATGCCGTCTGTGACGCCATCGTCGACGTACTGTAATCAGGCCAGGCGGGGCGCAGATCGGTAAACCGACCCTGCTCCCCGCCCGGTAAACCAAGCTCCCAGCCCAGTGATGCCCATGAAACCCTTTAAAGTTCATTCCAGGTACCAGCCAGCGGGAGATCAGCCCAAGGCGATCGACCAATTGGTAACCGGCTTGAACGCCGGCCTGACCGCTCAGACGCTGCTCGGGGTGACTGGTTCCGGCAAGACGTACACCATGGCCAAGGTCATTGAATCGGTGCAACGGCCGACCATTGTACTGGCACACAATAAAACGCTGGCAGCCCAGTTATATTCCGAGTTTCGGGAGTTTTTCCCGGAAAATGCCGTCGAGTATTTCGTCTCCTATTACGATTACTATCAGCCCGAAGCCTATGTGCCATCTTCCGATACCTTTATTGACAAAGACGCGTCGGTAAACGAACACATTGAGCAAATGCGGCTGTCAGCCACCAAAGCTTTGCTCGAGCGCCGTGATGTTCTGATCGTTGCGACGGTATCGGCCATTTATGGTCTGGGGTCGCCCGAATCCTACCTGAAAATGATTTTGCATCTGAAGCGTGGCGATGCGGTTGATCAGCGACAGGTGCTGCGCCGTCTGGCGGAGTTGCAATATAGCCGAAATGACATCGAGTTTGGACGGGGTACCTACAGAGTACGGGGCGATATTATTGATGTGTTTCCGGCCGAATCGGAACTGGAAGCATTGCGCATCGAACTGTTCGATGACGAGGTGGAAAACCTCAGCCTGTTTGATCCGCTCACCGGTGAAGTATTGCAAAAGCTCACCCGCTATACGGTGTATCCGAAAACCCACTATGTAACGCCTCGCGAAACCATACTGGCGGCCGTCGATAAAATTGACGTTGAACTCAAGGAACGACTGACGGTACTGGAGGATAACCGCCGCCTGGTCGAAGCCCAGCGGCTTGAGCAGCGCACCAAGTATGATCTGGAAATGATGCGCGAGCTGGGTTACTGCAACGGCATTGAAAACTACTCGCGTTATCTCTCTGGCCGCAACCCGGGTGATCCGCCACCGACTTTGTACGAATACCTGCCCAAAGACGCGCTGATGTTTATCGATGAATCCCACGCGACCTTGCCGCAATTGGGTGCCATGTATAAAGGGGATCGCTCACGCAAAGAGACGCTGGTTGAGTACGGGTTTCGTTTGCCTTCGGCACTCGATAACCGGCCAATGCGGTTTGAGGAATGGGAGCGACTGGCACCTCAGGGAATATATGTGTCGGCCACACCGGGTAAATACGAGGAAGAACATACCCAACAGGTTGTTGAGCAACTGGTTCGACCAACGGGCCTGGTTGACCCGATTATTGAGATCCGCCCGGCAACCACCCAGGTGGATGATCTGTTGCACGAAATCAATCTGCGTGTAGCGGTGGGCGAGCGCGTTCTGGTAACCACTCTGACCAAGCGCATGGCGGAAGATTTAACCGATTACCTGAATGAAAACGGCGTCAAGGTGCGTTACCTGCACTCGGACATCGACACCGTTGAAAGAGTGGAGATCATTCGTGATTTGCGGCTGGGCGAATTTGATGTGCTGGTTGGCATTAACCTGCTGCGCGAGGGTCTCGATATGCCCGAAGTGTCGCTGGTCGCCATTCTGGATGCTGACAAGGAAGGCTTCCTGCGCAGCGAGCGGTCGCTGATTCAAACCATTGGCCGGGCGGCCCGTAACCTGAACGGCAAAGCGATTTTGTACGCCGACAGAATGACCGGTTCAATGGAACGCGCCATTGGCGAAACCGACCGGCGCCGTGAGAAACAGATTGCACACAACCTGGCTGAAGGTATTACGCCTCAGGCGCTGGTCAAAGACGTGCAGGACATTCTCGAGGGGGCTGTGGCCCCGGGCCGCAAAGGCAAGATTGCCCGCAACCGCAAGAAGGTTGAGCGAATTGATGCTGAAGCACGAGATTACGCAACCATGACGGCGGCAGAATTGTCGAAAGTGATCGTCCGGCTGGAAGACGACATGCACAGGGCGGCCAAAGACATGGCCTTTGAAAAAGCGGCCGCCTTGCGCGACGAGATGATGGAAGCCAAAGAACATTTAAAATCAGTCTGAAGAGTCAAACTTCGATTGGTGGTTATGGTACGCGTCGGTTACCGGTTATGCCTCAGCGGGGGCGGCGTAAATCCGTCCTTGGAGCCTAGGGCGCATGATATGAATCCCTTCCATGGGATTCACCCTGCGGGCTCGCTGCGCTCGTGCTAAAACGCTCCTGGCGTTTTAGTCCCTGCTGCGGACTCCCCCGCAGAGGCATAACCGGCATCCGCCGCTCGTTATGCGCCGACTCCAAATTTTTTTCTCAAGGATTTCTATGGTGCCTGGTTATTTAAACGTGGGGCAGGGCCCCACAGTGGTGATACTTCACAGTTCGCTGAGTTCATCGGGCCAGTGGCGTGATCTTATTCGCCGACTACAGGGCAGGGCTCAGTGCCTGGCGATGGATTTATACGGTTACGGCGAGACGCCGATGCCTGCGCTTGAACAAATGCAGTCATTCACACTGTGGCATGAAGTGGCGTTGCTGGAAACAATGCTGGAACAGGAGCAGATTAAGGGAGCGTTGAGGCTAGTCGGTCATTCCTATGGCGCCGCCGCCGCGCTGGCTTTTGCGCAAAAGCATCCGGAGCGGGTAGAGCGTCTGGTGCTGTTTGAACCGGTGTGTTTTTCCATTCTGGAAAGGGGTCATGCAGGCTTGAAGGACCTGGAATCGGTGTTGCACGTGTTTGACGATGCATCGACCGCATCAGACCCAACGGCGCAGGCCCGGCGATTTATTGAGTACTGGAATGGCCCGGGGGCCTTTGATGCGATGCCCGAACGGCTGCAACAGCTGTTTACACACCAGGTTAAGAAAGTCGATCTCGACTTTCAGGCGCTGATGCACCCAACCTTCACCGCAGATGCCCTGGCACCGCTCGCTGATCGGCTGACGCTGCTGCACGGTGAGCAAACCCGGCCCAGCGCTCGCTCCCTGATAGAGCAACTCAAATACTGGTTGCCAGGGGCCAGGGTGGTAAACACACCAGGCGGTCATATGGCGCCGCTGACTCATGAAGCGGCTGTGAATACGCAAATCGAGCAGTGGTTGCATCTGAACGACTAACCGAGGAAATCCCATGCCCTATGTAAACATCAAAATTACCCGTGAAGGCGCTACAGCTGAGCAGAAGGAGCAACTGATTCAGGGGGCTACTGAACTGCTTCGGGATGTGTTGGGCAAGAATCCGGCGACCACCGTGGTCGTTATTGATGAGGTTGAGACAGACAATTGGGGCATTGGCGGCGAGTCCGTCGCGGTTCGGCGAAAGCGTGGAGACTAGACCTTTCGAGTCGAACGGCCAGTTCGCAGCCGGTTTCCCGGCTGACATAACAAAAAAAGCCACCCGAGGGCGGCTTCTTTCGTTATGTAATCTGGTAGGACTATCCAGATTCGAACTGGAGACCTCTACCATGTCAAGGTAGCGCTCTAACCAACTGAGCTATAGTCCTGAAGAACGAGGCGTATGATACCTGTACCGAGATCCAGTGCAAGCCTTTTTTGGCAAAAAGATAACGGATTCAACCAGTTACCGGATTTGGTGGGGCTTAGGCTGGCTGGTTAGTAGGCCTCTTTGATCAGACGGACACCAGGTTCTATGGCCCGGCGCCAGCTGGTTTCAAGGTCATCCGAAAATTCCGGATCGTGTTTTCTTAAGGTGCGCATCAGGGCATCGAGCCAGAGGCCATACCATTCCGGTTTGATGTTATAGCCGGTACGGTCATGACTTTTGCCGAGGGCTCTGAGCTTGGTGTCTGGCATGCCACGGGCATGCAATACCAGTTGCATGATGCCGTTTCGTAGCAGGTGGCGCTGTTGTTTCATGTCAGTGTCGACAAACTGCGCACGAATGGCATCTGAGCTGCTCATGAAATGGTCGTAGAAATCGACGAAAAAACGGTCTTTGTTGCAAACGCGTCCATAGCTTTGGAATACATTGTCGCTGTCTTTCGACGTCATTGTGGTGCCTCTTGAAACTGCAATGTGGGTGGCCTTCGCGTTTTGCAGTCCTTGCAGCGGGCCGAACGGGTAGGCTATCAGCAGAAGACTAGAAGTTTACTGATCGAAATCAAGAGGTTGGCTATGAAGGGGGGCAACAAACCCGGGATCACACCGTGCATCGGGTGATCCGGATTAGTAGGAGTGCAGCAGGATTGGTTATTCGCTGACGCGCCAGCTTTGTACCTTTTCCAACCCATTTTCGAGTATCCAGGTATTTAGCAATTTGGGCGCACGGGTTTTCTTTTCTACTGTTTCCAGGCTCATCGGGTGACGATAAACACCGGGCTCCAGCGCTTTTGCTGGCTGCGGACGGCCTTTGCCAATTACCTTTTTCGGCTGCTTTTTGGCGTATTCTTCAAAAAAACTGGCCAGTCGCTTTAACAAAGCCGATTGTTTTTGGCGAACCAGGGTTTTGGTAATCCAGTCACCAATTTTCACACTGCGCCGGGAGAATAAATCTTCTTCAGTAATGCCGTATTCGCGCTCCAGCGTAGCCAGATATTCCATGTAGGCGTTAAAACCGGCTTCTTTTTTCATCGCGGTTTCTTTTAGGCGAATCAGGTTTTCAAGCTCAGATTCGTATTTCTGAATTTCAGCATCAATGTTTAGCGCGTCGATGCGAACAGCAGAGTGTGTTTGTGTCATAGGCTTCCAGTGTTCACGGTTAATATCAATAGTGACAGTGTTATAGGAGTGCCGGACCATCTGCAGGCAAACCCGTTGAGTCTTTATGGTTGTGACACCCCATATCGCCTAAACAGGCTCAAACTGGGGTGGTGGCGCTATCAGTAACTGCCAGGGTCGGGTAATGGGCCTGTCGTTCACCCTGGTTTTTAGTGCAATGGTTAACGCAAAAAACAGAAATAACAGACTATATCCGTTGCCTTTGCCAGACTGGATCAAAGGTGCGTTATGGCTTTTATGACAGGCCATTGAATCAGCAAGGGTTTTAAAGCGGGAGCAGTAACCCGGTAAAGCGACTCTTTTAAAGACGTTCACAAATAACCCTGGTGTATCCGCATTGGGATTAGCGGTTAAACCAAATTCATTTCGCCGCGAAATAATATAGTACAAATAAGAAGGCTGTCGGGCGAAAAGTCAGTATTGGACGCCGCTGGAATATTAGTCGATATCGCATTTGCTTTCAATTGCCACAATAGGCTTACAGTGACCGAATAATGTGGCTTACTTTGCCAATCAGGCTAAGGGTTTCATGTTCCGGCACCACCAGAATGTCAAAATCCGGGTGTCTTGGCAGTAACCTTGGGCTCGGAGTCAGTTGCAATTCCCGCACCATCAGCTCGCCATTGTAGCCGGCCAGTATGATGTCGCCCTGGCTGGCTCTGGCACTGCGGTCAACGATTAGGGTGTCGCCCGCGATGATGCCAGCCTCGGCCATAGCCATGCTGTGTACCGAGACCAGGATGCTGGATTCCGGATTGCGGATGCACAGGCTGGCCAGGTCAATACCCGGAATATCGTGATCGAGCCCTTCATCATCATCGACTGACTGGCCTTCGACAAAAAGCGGCAGATTCAGTTGCGGGCCTGTTTCGCAGCGACCGAGCAGTTGTATCGACATAGCGATTCCTCCAAATACTGTTTATGCATACAGTATGGTGGATGCCTGCGGGTTTGCCAACTGCCGGAGTGAGGTTTATGAAGGTTGAACCGACTCTGCGCCGCGGAGCATGGCCATAACCAACTCTTCTGCGTCAAATTTGGTCAGGGCTTCATTGGCACCCACCTGATTGGCGTAGCTGACGCTCATTTCGCTGTTCAGGGAGGTGTGCAGAATAATGTAAGCACCCGCCAGGTCGGCATTGTCGCGAATATTGAAGGCAAGCTCGTAGCCGTCGAGGCCGGGCATCTCGATGTCACTGACCAGCAGGTCGATGGGGTGGCCCTTGCTGGCTTCGGCTTTGAGAATCTCCAGCGCTTCCATACCGTTGTTGGTTACCTGATAGGTAATGTTCAGGTTATCGAGGGCATCAGACAATTGCCGACGGGCGACGTGGGAGTCGTCTACCAGCAGAATGTTCAGTGGTTTGAGTTTCTCGCGCTGAACGTCGGTCAGTACCGTGAACTTCTTGTCAGCGGGTGCCGGGTAGACGATCGACAGCAACAGTTCGACATCCAGCAACTGAATGGTCTGTTTTTCATCGATCAGCAAGCCGGTCAGGAAGGCGTTGCGCCCCAGCATCGAGGGCGGCGTTTTAATGTCGCGCCAATTGGTGTCGACAATGCGTTCAATTTTTCGAACCAGAAAGCCGACTTCACGGCGCTGGCAATCGGTAATGATGATGGATGCGGAGGCGATTTCGTCTGGCGACAATGGCTGGTAGCCGACTGCATAGGCCATATCGATCACCGGAATGGTCTTACCCCGAATGGTCGTCACACCCAGCACAGAAGGGTGGTCCTGAGGCATTTTGGTGAGCTTGGCGGTTGGGATGATTTCCCGTACTTTTAGAGTGCCGATGGCAAAGGTTTGGCGTCCCGTCAGCGTAAACAGGAGTAACTTTTGGGCATGCTTTGCCTTACTGCTCATAACAACCTCGCGAACCTGTCCTGGCGCCCGACACTTCGGGCGCGCTTAGCATGATACGTTATCGGCCAGTCGCTACGAAACCCAAGGGTGGATTTGACCACTGATCAGTCTGGTTAGAAATCGGGTATGGTACAAAATGAAGGCGACTGCGTAATGGTATGCTAATCCGGGCTAGACGGTGAATTGAGTGTGGGATTAATGCCCGGACTTCAGGCAATCTGGACGCAGCGTCCCCGCCTGGTGATTGCCGTCCGGATTCAGTCGACAATCGAATAAGGAAACCGTGAACGATGCGCATGGCCGCAAAGGTGTTGGTTGTTTTGGGGTGTTTCGGGGTCTCTGGCCTGAGCCTGGCGGATAACGCCTTTAGCCTGGGGCTTGGGGTGGCGGCCAGTGAACAACCCTATGGGCAAGGCTGGCGAGCGCTGCCGGCGCCGAGTTTTTCGGTCGAGTACGAAGGTTACCGGCTGGCTACCCGGGGCCCGGGTCTTGCGGCTGACCTGGTGCCTTCCCGGGCGCTGAGCCTCGGGCCGCTGGTGCGATATTCCGGGGGGCGGGAGAGCGATGAACTGCCGGCGAAATATCAGCAGCAGTCCGACATTCCCGCCTCTGCAGAGATCGGCGTCACTATTGGCTCAGGCATTCCCTGGCGGGTGATTGGCGTGCCTTTGCCCGGTGTGCTGACGGCTTCGGCGGATCTGGTGACGACCTTGCCGGGCGGCCATGAGACGGCCATTGTTGCACCCTCAGTAGGCTGGGTAAGCCCGGTGACGGAACAATTGACACTGATCGGCTCACTCGGCAGTCAGTGGGGAACCGAAGCTCATATGGAGACGTTTTTCGGTGTGGAGGCAACGCCCGATACCGGTGTTGGAGCGTACCAGCCCGGAGCGGGTTTAAAGAATCTGAGTCTCAGCCTGATCGCCTCCTATCAGCATACGGAACGCTGGTCGACGATTTGGCTGACGTCGGTTAACCAATACCAGGGCGACGCTGCCGATAGCCCGCTGGTGCGGGATACCGGCGCGTTGAACCGGGTGTTTCTGGTCTGGGGCGTCAGTTACAACGGCTTGTTTTAAGGGCTACTGTCTGAACAATTCCACCAGTTCATGCAACTCGGTCGACAGATCGTTCATTGCCTGGGCACCGCTGACCGAGCTGTGGGCCTGATCGAGGCTGTGATCGGCCAGGCCGCTGATGCGGGTCAGTTGCTGGTTGATCTCTTCAGACACCTGGCTCTGTTCCTCGATGGAGGTGGCCATCTGGTGCGTCATTTCGGTAATGCGGCTGACCGCGCTGGCAATCTCATGCAGCGCCTGGTCGGCTTCTTCCACTCGCGCCACACCCTGCTCGGCAATATGCCGGCCAGCGTCTGCAGCCGATTCAGCTTCGCCGGTTTTTGATTTCAGGTTGTCGATGATGTTCTGGATCTGTTGAGTGGTTTCGGTGGTACGAACGGCCAGTGAGCGTACTTCATCGGCTACGACGGCAAATCCCCGGCCGTGTTCGCCGGCGCGTGCAGCTTCAATCGCCGCGTTCAGTGCCAGAAGATTGGTCTGGTCGGTCACACTCTGAATTAGCTCGGCCGCCTTGGAGATTGAATCGGTCTGGGCGACCACTTCGCTGACCGTGGCGCCGATCGACTGCACGGCTTGCGCCAGCTGTTGTATTTCGTCGCGCGTCTGCTGAACAGTGCGGGTGCCTTTTTCGGCCAGGTCATGAGCGGTATCGGCTTCGTTGGCGGTAACCTGCACATTACCCGACACTTCATGAATGGTTGCTGTCATCTCATTGATGGCTGCCGCAATCTGGGTGGTTTCGCTTTGCAGTTCGTCGATGGCATGTTCGGACTGGCCCGCCAGTTCGTGCGCCTTTTGCGATTGCTGAAAGACCTGACGCGCGGCGTCGTCAATGCGGGTCAGGACGGTGTTGAGATGCGCACTGGTGACACTGGCGGCAAGTTCCACCTGGGCCAGCGACAGCGATGTATCGGAATAGGTGCTGGCGATCAGCGCATCGTTGAAGCGGCCTTCCAGTTTACCGGCAACGGTTGCCAGTGATTGCTTCTGGACCTGGCGGCCATAGAGCGACGCGGCGCCGACGGCGACGGCACCGGACAGTGCCGCCAGCCATTGCCCGCTGTAGGCTCCCAGAGCAATCATCGCAGCAATTAATATTGCGGCAGGGCCCAGAGCAACAGCCGCATCCCGGAATCGGCGAAGCGGGGCGATGCCTGATTTGCCAGCGTTGATGCGCTGATATATGCGAAACGCCCGGTCGATGTCTTCGCGCTGGGGTTTTACCCGGACTGACTCATAACCGACCACCTCGCCACCTTTGGTGATGGGCGTCACATAGGCGTTGACCCAGTAATACCCGCCGTCTTTACGCCGGTTCTTCACCAGGCCCATCCAGGGGCTGCCGGCCTTGAGGTAGGTCCACATGTTCTCAAAGGCGGCCGGTGGCATATCGGGGTGGCGGATCAGGTTGTGCGGCTGCCCAATCAATTCGTCACGGGAAAAACCGCTGGCATCAACAAACGCCTGATTGCAATGTTGAATACGGCCTTTCCGGTCAGTCGAGGAAATCAGTTGTTGGTCGTCCGCCAGGACATATTCGCGATCAGTGACGGGTTGATTGTTGCGCATAAAAGTCGGATTCCTGAATTAGCTGGCCAAAAGCAGTATAGGAGCGTTATCGGCCAGCGTTCCTTCAAGATTAGCCGTTTGTCATCAACCATCGACCAGAAAAACCGTTAACGCCTTGGGGCCGTGGGCACCGTAGACGAGCGTTTGCTCGATGTCCGCTGTCTTGGAGGGCCCGGAAATCAGCAGAGTATTGGTCGGCATCGGGCCTGTCCAGTCTTCCTCCGTGATCAGTTGGTACCAGCTGCTGAACAGTCGGCTGACCGGCAGGATGGCAATATGCAGGGGCGGTGCCAGAGTCATCAGCCTGGGTTCGGTGGGGCTGGGAATGACGACCAGTGAGCCGGTATCGGCCAGGCCCGCATAGCAGCCCGTGATGGCGGCATCGGTCTGGTGAAACAGCTCGCTTTGCCAGGCTTCAACGGGCTGATCGTACCCGTGGAATTGAAGGTCGGGCGCGTTGCTGGTCAATTCGTGATGCAAGGGCTTTCCGGGTGCGATCAATACCCGTTGAGCGCTTGCCTGCGTCAGTCGTGCCAATACAGCGTGGCTCAGTTCGGCCCGGTTCACCCTGTGAACCTCGCCATGCACTGCCGCTTGCTGGGCTATGAATCGTTCGATGCCGTCTTCCAGCGACCAGCGACGTTGTTCCATAACGGTAAAATCTGGCTGGCTCGCTGCAGGAAGCGGTTTGCGCTCACGCAGTCGGCTCAAAATGGTTTGGCGGGCAGAGGGGGTCATGGTTTTTGCCTCCCGGAGCGGGCGTTCATGGCGCTGTGCAGGGTGGTTTTGGCCAGTTTTGGCGCACTGCGGTAGCGGGTCCAGCCGCCCAGTCGTTTCGGGCTCAGTGCCCTGAGCTGACTGGCCAGGCGCGTTGACTGACGATAGAGCAACGGGTGACGGTGCACGATGCGCCAGAAAGTCCAGATCAGTGACTCCAGTCCAGATCGTTTGCTGCCGTGGCCGGGTACAGTTGAGTGGCGCGTCTTGTCGCCGTCGACGGCTTCGCGACGCAGCCGCAACAGCAGACTGGGCAGCGGAATACGCACCGGACACACTTCTCCGCAGGAACCGCACAGTGATGAGGCGCTGGCAAAGTCCGGCGTTTGCTCCAGCCCCAGTAATTGCGGCATCAGTACCTGACCAATGGGCCCCGGGTAGGTGGTGCCGTAGGCATGGCCACCTATGCGCGTATAGACCGGGCAATGGTTCATGCAGGCGCCGCAGCGAATACACTGTAGGGTCTGGGCCAGTTCGTCGTCCTGGTAAATATCGGAGCGGCCGTTATCGACCAGCACCAGATGCACGGCTTCCGGACCGTCTTTTTCATCCGGCTGACGCGGCCGGCTGATCATGTTGACGTAGGTGGTGATGGACTGGCCGGTGGCAGAGCGGGTCAGCAAGCTCAGCAAAGGCGCGACATCGGTCAGGCTGGGAACCACTTTTTCGATGCCGGTTACGGCGATGTGACAGGGCGGTGTGGTGGTGGTCAGGCGACCGTTGCCTTCGTTCTCGACCAGACAGAGTGTGCCGCTGTCGGCAACGGCGAAATTGACACCGGAGATGCCTACGTCAGCCTGCATGAACTTCTCACGCAATTGCTGTCGGGCCTGGTCGGTCAGGTAATGGGCATCTTCGCGCCGCTCGACACCGGTCATGGTGTGCATCAGTTCGGCAATTTCAGCGGTGTTCTTGTGAATCGCCGGCATGATGATGTGCGACGGCATCTCGCGGGCCATTTGCACAATGTATTCGCCAAGGTCCGATTCGAGCACGCTGTAACCGCGTTGCTCCAGATGGGCGTTCAGTTCCATCTCTTCGGTCACCATCGACTTGCCCTTGATCACCGTTTTCGCCTGGCGTTGCTGGCAAATCTCGGTGATAACCCGGCAGGCTTCGTCGCCATCGCGGGCCCAGTGCACCTGAATGCCGTTGGCCTGGCACTGGCGCTCCAGTTGTTCCAGCAAGTCGGGCAACTGCCGCAGTGCCCGCTGCCGAATGGCTTGGCCCAGATCCCGCAGTGCGTCCAGATCCCAGTCGGCAAAGGCGCTGCTGCGCTTGTGCATCAGGCCGGTCATGGCTTTATCAAAGTTGCCACGCAACTGGCGGTTGGCCAGTGCAGATTTAACCTGAGGCTGAAAATTGATGGCGCTGTTGTGACCCTGATGCGCGATGTCGTGCCGGGTTTCAGTCATCGGTTACGCCTCCCGGTTTGATTGAGTGCGGTGCCACAGAAAGCTCAGCAAATGTTCACCGGCCAGCCCCGTCTTTTGTTTTTCGGCGACGCCGGTAAGGTTCATTAAACATCCGCAATCGGTGCTTAGAAAGCGGTCGCAACCGGTCTGCGACAAAGCCGCTACCTTATCGTTAGCCATGGCACCGGAAATATCGGCGTGGCGCACTGCAAAGGAGCCGCCGAATCCGCAACATTCGGTCACCTTGGCCGGCTCGACCAGGGTGACATTGTTCAATTGCTGCAGGAGGGCCGGGCCGCTGTCGGCAACGCCCATTTCCCGCCGCGATGAGCAGGAAGTATGCAGGGCGATGGTGACGGGCTCACCGGTATCGGTCAGTTTGATCTGACAGACATTCACCAGAAAATCGGCCAGATCCCAGACTCGGGCTGCCAGCTTGCGGGCTTTGTCGGCATCGTCCGTCCCCTCGAACAGCTTAGGGTACTGATGTCGCATCATGCCGGCGCAGGAGCCAGAGGGAACGACGACCGGCCAGTCTCCGGGAAACAAATCCAGCTGGGCTTGGGCCACTGCCCGGGCTTCGTCGCTGCGACCCGAGGTATAGGCCGGCTGACCGCAACAGGTTTGATCCTGGGGGTAGATCACCTCAATGCCTTCCCGCTCCAGCAGGTCGACCCCGGCAAGACCGGCTTCCGGATAAAACAGGTCGACCAGGCAAGTGCCAAACAAATAGACCTTCTCGGGTTTGCTCGGGTAGAGCAGAACGGGCTGTGACATCGAAACCTCGGCGTTAAAAAGGGGTGCACGGTTGCATCGCTTGCCTTGCCTGGGGTACGATGCTCTATTAATTGGTAATACCAATTTACCAAGTGTTTCCAGTGAGAATAGGCTGACTTCACAGGGCTGTCAATCCGCCATGCGAGGGCCAGTCAAGTGAGCGGGGTGTCATGAAAGCAGAGCGAATGTCAGACCAGGTTGCCCGTGTGGTGGAAAAAGCCATCACCGAAGGGCAATACCCGGTGGGAAGTCAGTTACCACCCGAGCGCGAACTGGCCGTTAAGCTGGGTGTATCTCGCCCGACGCTGCGACAGGCGCTGGGTACCCTGGCCGCTCGGGGCTGGCTGGAGAGTCGACAGGGCGGTGGACACCGCGTGTGCCAGCACTTAGGCGATGGTTTCAGTGATCCGTTACTGGCCTTGCTCAGTACCGATAAAGACTACCAGTACGATATTCTGGAATATCGGAACGCTCTGGAAGGCATGGCTGCCTGGTACGCTGCCTTGCGGGCGACAGATGCAGACCGTCACCGGCTTCGGGCCTGTGTGGCCGAACTGGAGCGGAGCCATCAGGCAGGCAACGCAGCAGAGCAGGCAAGAGCCGATGCTGAATTTCACCTGGCGATCGCCGAGGCAAGTCACAATGCGGTCTTGTTGCACAACATGAAGGCGTTGTTCAAAGTGCTGGCATCGTCCATTGCCGAGAGTGTTTTTCAGATTGCCGGGAAGGGGGATACCGCCGATCGTTTGCTGGAGCAGCACCAGCGGTTACTTGAGGCTATTATGAGTGGTGACGCTGTGGCAGCGCAGCAGGCTTCGCAAACGCATCTGGGGTTCGTAGAATCCTGTTTGAATGAATCGCACCGCCAGGGTCGCCAGCGCCAGCGTGGGTTACAGGCCTTTAAAGTGATGCCTGGCTAAACGGCGGTTTCGCTTTTAGTGGCCCTCGGGCATGATGGGCCTCTGGCTGCTGGCCAGTCAGTGTGCCACAGACGCCGTTTTATGCACTAAGCGTCAGGGCAGCCCACCTCAGGTTGTAATATCAGTCGTACAATGCCAAAGAACAGGAGTTTCACGCACACATGACCGTTGGTGTATCGTATTCGTACAAGACCGCCCTCATTCTGGGTCTGGCTACCGGCGGCCTGACAATCGCAACCGTTAGCCAGGCTGAAACCTTTGCCGAATCCATTCAGGAATGCCGTTCATTGACGGACCAGCAGCAACGCTACCAGTGTTACGATGACGCTGAGCAGGTGCAGGCCGAGGCGCAGAATGTAACGCGTGACATTGGCAAGTTCGATTATGAATCAAACTCTGATCCCATCACCGGGCAAACCGAGCATTCGGTGTTCCTGCGGTCGGATCGTGGTCTGAACCGTCGGCGCAACCCGATCGAACTGGAGCTTACCTGCGATTCAACCCAGCCCGGCGATTTCCAGCTCGTCCTCAATTGGGGGGAGTTCCTGCCCAGCACTGAGCCTGAGGTGACTACCCGTATTGGCCAGGGCGAATCGGTCACCGGAACCTGGCAAACCGATCGTTTCCGTGAGCGCACTATTTTCCCCGGCGCCGCATCGGGGTTTTCCAAGATCGAGCTGGTCAACCAACTTGAGGCTGAAACCGAGGCGGGTAATGCCACTCTGGTGTTTCGAACCACACCCTATAACTACAGTGCCATCACGGCGGTGTTTGATATGACCGGTTTTACCGAGGTCATTGAGCCGATGCGAACGTCCTGCCAATTTTGACCGTTTGCTGGTGGCGCCGCTTTTTAACAGGCGTCATCAATCCTCTCTGTAAGCACCTCTTTACAAATTACCCGACGAATGATTGTGCTAATTCGGTCTCAGTTTCACCACTAAGGTTTCCGCAACACCCCGCGAGCTGCTAGCGTGCCTGAAGCATCCGTTTTACGGCCTGTCTTCAATTCATTGACGGATTGTTGCGTAAATCGGGCAAGGATGCAGGCGTTTTGTCGGAAGGTGGCGCTTCAGCGCGCGACTGATCTGGTTCCCGAAAGGGAGCCAGGGCAGCGCATGGCTGGGTCATGTTGTCTCCAGGCCTGTGAATGCGGTGTACCTGGAAGGGCTCCGTGTTTCTCAACTTCGACAAACAAGGAACTGACATGACCCTGTCTCAATTTACCCTGCGGCACAGTCGCAGATGGTCTGGGGCCTCGCTGTATGCAGTGATAGCGGGGCTCTGCCTGTCACTGGTCGCGGCAACTGCCCTGGCCGAATCTGAAATTTCCGAACGCAACCTCTCAGGCCAGCGAAATGTGCTGGAAAAAACACCCCCGTCAGCATCGGACAATGCAGCAGGCATTCAGCCATTCAGCCGCTTTGCCGCACCCATGAACCGATACATCATCACCGGGGATGCCGCTGCCGTGGCGCGGTATCGCGGTGAAGTATCAGGCTACCAGGCGACCAGCCCGGAAGGCCGAGCTTCGCTGGATGTGCATACTCCCGAAGTGAGGGCCTACGGGCAGTACCTGGAGTCTCAGCAGGCCAAGTTGCTGCAGCAAATCTCCCTGCGCCTGGGTCGTTCGGTTGAGGTCATTGACCAGTTTCACCTGGCCGTCAACGCGGTGGTGGTGGAATTAACCGAAACTGAAGCCAGCCAACTGGCAAGCGTGCCGGGCATTCGCAGCATTCACAAAGATGAACTGCGACAACTGACACGAACACCCAGCGATGCCTCCGGTTATGCCTTGCCCAATGCAGGTGACGCCGGTTCTACAGCCTGGCTGTGGTGGTCTGTGGTGGTCGCACTGAGTCTGGTGCTGGCAACGCTGGTCTGGGCGCTGGCAACCGGGCGACTGAATCGCCGGCATGGACTGACCGCCTCCTTGCTGGCCACTCTGGGCCTGGCCGGGTGTCTCTGGGAAGGCGGGTTTGCCTGGATTGGTGCCCCTGAAGTCTGGCGCGGTGTGGCAGGCCAGGCCGGTACCCGCGGCGAAGGCGTGGTGGTCGGTATTATTGATACCGGCATCAATCCGGTCAGTGATTCTTTCTCCGAGGTCGATGGCGACGGCTACCGGCACCGCAACCCGAAAAGCGGGTATCTGGGTGTCTGTGATCCGGATTCCGGAGTGTTCGATCCCGACTTTCCCTGTAACGACAAGTTGATCGGCGCCTGGGGATATGAGCTGATCAACGAAGGCAGCCCGCGCGATACCGACGGTCACGGTTCTCATACAGCCGGAACCGCAGCCGGGAACCTGGTGTACAACGCAAGGGTTACGGCCCCCACCGGTTTAACTCTGACCAAGCATATTGCCGGGGTGGCGCCGCGCGCCAATGTGGTTGCCTATAGCGTGTGCGCAGAGGCCGGGTGTTACCTGAGTGCCATTCTGTTCGCAATCAACCAGGCCATCGCCGACGGTGTCGATGTGATCAACTACTCCATTGGCGGCGGGGCTTCCGACCCCTGGGGCGATCCGGATTCCCTGGCTTTTCTGGCCGCGATGGACGCCGGTATATTTGTGGCCACCTCAGCGGGTAATTCCGGGCCGGATTTCGCGACCCTGGGTAACCCGGCCGATGCACCCTGGGTCACCTCGGTTGCAGCCAGCGCACACCCCTTATTCTACAAAAACACCCTGGTGGATCTGAGCGGTGGGCTGGAGCCGCCGCCGGTAGAGGTTGTGGGGCAGGGTATTTCACCGGGGTACGGCCCGGCACCCATCATCGACGCGGCCGACTACGGCAACCCCCTGTGTCTGGCCGATGAGTTCAGCGGCCGGTTCGATGGAGAGATCGTTCTGTGCGAGGCGGGTGAAATCGGCCGGGTGGCCAAGGGCGAGCATGTTGCTGCCAATGGTGGCGGTGCCATGATTCTCACGAGGGAACCCACCACTCCCGATGGGTCGGGCTATCTGGAGACCGATTCACATGCCTTGCCCGCGACCCACATCACCTTCACCGATGCAACCCAGTTGCGGGAGTGGCTGGCCTCGGGGAATGGACACCAGGGCCGACTGACCGGCACCGAGATGGTGTATGAACCGGAAACGGCCGATGTACTGGCCTATTTCAGTTCGCGAGGGGCAAACCCTTCAGTGCCCAGTGTGGTTAAGCCCAACATCACCGCACCGGGCAGAGCCATTTTTGCGGCCTTTCACGAAGGCTACAGCGATGCGGAGCAGGATTACAATGTCATTCAGGGTACCTCGATGTCGAGCCCGCACATAGCCGGCGCGGGTGCTTTGCTGACCGCCTTGCACCCGGACTGGTCACCGATGCAGATTCAGTCTGCAATGATGACAACCGCCGTTAAAGAGCATCTCAAAGAGGATGGAACTCGCCAGGCCGACCCGTTTGACATGGGTGGCGGCCGCATCGATTTGCCCCGAGCCGCTCAGGCGGCCCTGGTTCTCGATGAGCAACTCGATGCCTTTCTGGCCGCCGATCCGTTTGTTGGAGGCGAGCCGTCGGTGCTGAACCTGACCGGACTCGGGCAGGCTCGGTGTGTGGTGAACTGCCAGTGGACTCGCACGGTAACCAACGTATCGAACCAGAGCACACACTGGCGAACCCAGCGACAGCCTGGACTTACCGTTTCGCCGGAACGGTTCCGACTGGCTCCGGGCGAAAGTCAGGTATTGACCATTGAAGCGGATGCATCGGACGCTCCGGTCGGTGAGTGGCAATTTGCCCAACTGGGGCTTCAGTCGCTGACCCGTCATGTGCCCGATGTCCATTTCCCGGTTGCGATTCAACCCGCGCTTAGTAATTTGCCCGGTGCCATTACCATCACCGCGCCGCTGGCCAGTGATGTCGTCAGCCTCGATGGGTTGAAAGCGGTGGAAATCAGCTCGGCCGAGGTCAGCATGACCGGTCTGGCCCAATCGACCGCCACGGAGGCCGCTCTGGTGTCAGATCCAACCAACGACAACCCCTTCGACGGGTTTGATCCTGCGGTTGATGGCACCTTCTTCTTCACCCTTGAGGTACCCGAAAACGCCACGCGTTTTGTGGCAGAGGTGTCTGCTTCGGAGTCCGGTGATCTGGATGTCTTTGTTGGCTCTGGCGATACCCCAGGCTTTGGAAGCCTGATCGACTATGCTGCCACCGGGTCAGCGCTTGAGTACATCAATATTGAGAACCCGCCAGCGGGCACTCTGTGGGTGGTCGTGCAGAACTGGGAAGCGGGGCATACCGAGCCCCAGGCACTGACGATTCACACCGCCGCTGTGACTGGCGATGAGGGTAACCTCACTGTGGATGTGCCAGTCACTGTACCGGCGGGTGAAACCTTCAGCGTGGACCTGGGCTTCAACCTGCCAGACTCGGTTGCTGGCGAGCGCTATTACGGCTCTTTCAGTCTTGGAACCGACGGCTCGAACCCTGGAAATCTGGGGACGGTGCTGGTGGATCTGGTTCGCCAGTAGAGACTGGATCAACCGCTGTTTCAAGGGCCCTGCACGGGCCCTTTTTTATTATTGCATTGGCCGTAAGGGCCTAATTTCCCTCGCTTTCATCCTCGGATACAGCGATAAAAACACTTACACCACCGTCATGCGGTTGTCTGAGCATCAGCTGTTCACCGTCGAACGACCACTGTGCGGCCGATTCAATGGCGTTAACGTAGGGTCTCTCCAGGCTGCCTTTTGGGCACAGGGCACGTGTGCCGATCATGGGTCCGGTCGAAAAAACAGTGTCGGTTAACCGAACGGAAGCCGCATAGTTATTGCAGTCAGCTTTCAGGCTGATTCGCCCCTCGCTGTTGAAACGGAGCAAATACCGGCCCGGGGTGTCCGGCTGCACCCGTGTACCGTTCTCGTCAAGGCTGTATTGCCACTGAAAGACCCGGCCGATAAGCCGGTGTGTCGATTGCGTTTCTGCCCGCCGGGTGTCGATCGTCGATTCGGCCGGTGTCGTGGTGATGCCGGTGTCGCCGGCGTTGACGCTAGCCACCAGTAGCAGGCAAGCAGCCAGGCGCCAGGCGTTTGGCAAGCGGGTTAGTATCATGAAGCAACTCCATAGGCAGACAGTTGGGTTCAGTCTAGACCCCACTGGCTGAACGGCGGGTGAACCATGATCCGCTGGGTTGTGAAGGGTGCAGAGAGCTGGGGTTATAGGGCTCCAGGCCCCGTTATTTGGAGGATGCGCCGCTTTCTAGTATGGTGTAGTTGATTGCGTTCGCAATCGGTCTATCCACGCAGCCACCCTGAGAGCCTCGGGTGGTTCTGCACGCTGCTTCCGATCGAGGCTCTTAAGAGCGAGGTAAGGCTATGAATGATGTAAGACAGTTCGAGCTGATCGTTTCTGAATCGTTTGATTTCGGCGCCCTGGAAATAAGTCGTGATGAAGAGGGCGAATTGCAAGCTAACCTGGAGCCTATTGCCGATATCCTGTCGGCCTCGGGCATTGAAGAAGGGTTGTTGAACAACAACGACGTGTTATCAACGTTGATCAGCACTCTGTACGATTTTCATTTGCAGAATGGTGGCCCGGCGGACCTCGAAATCGAGCGATTCCGCGCTGTCCAGGAAGCAACACAGGAGTACGGTCGCGCCGGCGTTGTCGGCAGTGCGACCTTGCACTGATAGATCCGTATCGGGGGGTTTATCCACCGACGTATAGTGAGTCAGGGGATAGTGAGCCAGGAGGTGCTGTTACCGGTAGATGGCTGACCCGTAAGTGCCGCTCATACAATCGATACGCTCAAGGCGGGGATTCCCCGCCTTTTTTATGCCTGTTACCGCGATTATTTGGTCTCTGTCGCTTCTTTGTCGTTGTCTTTGGCTGAGTTTTGTTCAACCAGCAAAGACTCGAGATCCAGTCCGGTCAGTTTCTTGAGCCGGTAGAGCAGAAAAAAGATAGCAGCCATGAGCACAACGGTGCTGGGCAGCGCGATGACCGGATAACTCAGGGCGGTCATTTTCCCCAACTCTTCGCTGAATGCCGTGGTTCCCGGCGGGCTGACCAGGATTATTCTGGCCAGCACATAATTCAGTACGGATGACAAAAAGAAGGAGGCGGCCACAATGTAAGAAACCAGCGACAGGCTTTGTTCAAGTTGCTGTTGGGTGCCGCGCTGGTCGAGCGCCTGATTGACGCGATCTATGGCAATCAGCTGAGCGTTGAAAATAAGCGTGCGCACCAGTGGCCAGCGAGTTTTCTGGCTGATCAGCACGGCCAGGCCAAGCAAGCCGGGAATGGCGGCTTCCTTGATGGCAATGTACTTCGGGTCCAGTTGCAGCAGGCTGATACCGCCAGTCAGAAACACACTGATCACGCCAATGACCGACATGGCGTTCAGTTTACCGGTCTGGCGCATTTCCCAGAGGCCATAGCCGATAGGGAAGGCCAGGGCGACAACGATGCTCCAGGCCGGGCCGAGCCGCTCTGGCCCGCTGAATTTGCTGAGTATCACGACGGGGATAATAATGTTGAACAGCAGATTGCTGAAAAATCCGCCGCGCTGTGGTTGCTGAGTCAAAGCCTATCTCTCGACGTACTGATGATTTGCGGTAAAGTGTAAGCAATTCACGGGCCTGAGGCACCCGATATCGGGTCTGAAGGTCGTAAACTCTTATCTTTCGGTCAAGGAGTCTTCGCGAGTGTCCTGGCAATACGCGGTTTTTCTGGCTTTGTTAATCGGTTTTTTCGTCACTCACAAGTTCCTCAATTACTTCATTCGGCGCTGGGTCGAAACCAAGGATGTACCGGTACAGCGCAAAGCGCTGGTGCGCAAGCTGCTGCGTACGGTACATGCCGTCAGTTACCTGATTGCCGTGGGGCTGACGTTTGGCATTGAATACGGCGAGCTTACTGTATTCCTGTCGTCGCTGTTTGCGGTCATCGGCATTGCCATGTTTGCGCAATGGTCCATTCTGAGCAATCTGACTGCCAGCATGATCATCTTTTTCCAGTTTCCTTATCGGATTGGCGACCGGGTACGGATTCTCAATGCCGATTTTGATCTAACCGGTGAAATTGAGGAGATCTCTTCCTTTCATGTCATGATCCGCCATGATAAAGGCGATTTAATGACTTTTCCGAATTCATTGATGCTGCAGACGCCGGTCATCAAGCTCTCGGGCAGTAAAACGTCAGTGATCAATCGGGTCGATGCCGATCTGGTGCCGCCCGAGACGCCGGGAGGCGCCGTATAACAGACTCAGCACGACGATAAAGACCATCAGAAAGGCCGGCACAACTTCCAGCGATAGGCGGTCGGCCATTACGCCCGCCAGGGCAGGTAGGCAGGCAGCGCCAATGCCTGCTGCCGCGATCTGCATGCCCATGGTGTTCGCCAGATGGGTCTCGCCAACCCGCAAACGCGTGCCGGACACCAGGCCGGGAAACACCGGGGCGAAGGCAAAGCCGACCACACCTATGGCCATTAAACCCACCCAGGCCACCGGGTTCCAGGCGAGCAGAACCGCACCGGCCAGCGCCAGTATCAGGCTGTACGTGACCAGTCGGTGGTTGCCCAGGCGATTGGCAAACACACCGGCGACCATACGACCGAGCGTAAACATACCCCAGTAAATGGCGATCCACAGACCTGCGGCGGCGGCTTCTACCCCGCGTGATTCGGTCAACAGTGAATACCCCCACAGCCCCAGCGTCAGCTCCAGCCCGGTATAGGCGAAAAACAGCCCCATGCTCAGCCAGACCGCTGGTGTTGCCAGTGAGGAGGCAAAACTGGCGGGCGCTTTCATCGGAGCAGGTTCAGCGTCTGTTGCCGGGTGTGTCAGGGCGACTTTACCGGCATCTTCGGTCAGGCTGGGCTCAGCTTTGATAGGTGCTGGTGTTTCCCACAGCCTGGCAGAGACGAAGAAACAGATTCCCAGAAATATCTGGGCACTGCCGACCAGCCAATAGCCGGGCGACCACTGCCCGGTGAGGTTCAGCATGACGGTCATGATCAGCGGACCCAGCGTGATGCCGACCCCAAAACTGGCGTGCAACCACTGCATCAGCCGCTCGCTGTAATGCTCGGCAACGTAGGTATTCAGGCCGGCATCGATAGCCCCGGCGCCCACGCCTACCAAAGTGCCTAGAATCACGAAAGCGGCCCAGAATGGAACCAGCGTAAACGCCAGCAAGGCAGCGCCTGTGAGGGTGCAACTGATGGCCAGCAGTCGACCAATGCCGAAAAAGCGACTGACCGCTCCACTGAAAAAGCTGCTGATCATATAGCCGGCGGTGGTCGCCACCAGTAGCCAGCCCAGGGCATCCAGAGGCTGCTCGAAATCAGCCCGGATACCGGGCCAGGCAACGCCCAGCAAGCCATCGGGCAAGCCCAGTGAAATGAAGGCAATGAAGCACAGACAGATAAGAATCAAGCGGCGGCGGTCGGTCATGCTTCACTCCAATAACAGGGGAGACACCGGGTCAGGTCGTTTACTCCGGAAATACGCTGACGGGCAGGTGACTATATCGATTAAGTAGCGCTCCAGCAATCCACTGGAGCGCGGTCTTTCTTCTTGCCATCATCGGGGCTTGAAGGCCTGAGGCGGCTTTTTCACGACGCTATTCGCACTGGGATGAAGCGTTCTGAACGTTGTTCTCCTTCCCGGGTCGGAGTATTGTTCCGGGCCTGTTTTCTTTCCATCTGCCAGTCTGGTGCCTGTCGGAGACGTGTCATGAAAGGTCGTTTGATGCCGGTGTTGCCGGTACTGATCAGTGCGTGTTTGCTGTTGATGTTGTCGTTCGGGTATCGGGCCGGGTTTGGGCTCTTTATGCAGCCCATTTCGGAGGCACGGGGCTGGGGCCGTGATGTGTTGTCACTGGCGCTGGCGGTGCAGAATCTCGCCTGGGGTGTGATAGCCATTTTTGCCGGCGGCCTGGCCGACCGGTTTGGCAATCTTAAGGTGCTGCTGGCCGGCGTAGTGTGTTACGCCGCGGGCATGTGGGGCATGTCGTACTCGACCACTGAACTGGCCATGATCTCCACCGCCGGGCTATTGGTGGGGGCCGGTGTGGCGGGTACAGCCTTTGGCATTGTGCTGCCAGCGCTGGCGCGCGCCGTTCCGGAAGACCGTCGGGGCTGGGCGCTGGGGGTTGGTACCGCAGCCGGCAGTTTTGGTCAGTTTCTGGTGGTGCCGCTGATGCAGGAACTGGTTGATCTGGCTGGCTGGTTCCGTGCCTTGCAATGGCTGAGCGCCTCTGCGTTCATCATGGCTGTACTGGCGTTGCCGCTGGCTCCCTACGGGGGTGCCAACGACAACTCTAGCCCCAAGATCGACGCCTCGCTCTGGACCATTCTCAAGCGGGCTTTGAAGGTGCGTTCCTATACCTTGCTGGTGCTGGGCTTTTTCGTTTGTGGTTTTCACGTTGCCTTTATTACCGTACACATGCCGGGCTATGTGGTTGACCTTGGCTTTGATGCCAAGGTCGGCGCCTGGAGTATCAGTCTGATTGGACTGTGCAATGTGGTGGGTGCCTACGTCGCTGGTGTACAAAGCAGCCTGCGCCCCAAACGAACCATTCTGGCGTTTATTTATCTGGGGCGTGTAGTGGCCATTACCGCTTTTCTGCTGATTCCGGTGTCGCTGGTGACCATACTGGTGTTCAGTGCCACCATGGGCTTCCTGTGGTTGGCGACGGTACCGCCGACGTCGGGCCTGGTCGCTGTCCTGTTCGGTACGCGCTACATGACCTTTTTGTACGGTGTCGTGTTTTTCAGCCATCAGGTTGGTAGTTTCAGCGGTGTTTGGTTGGGCGGTTGGCTGTATAAAAATTATCAGAGTTACGACGGCATCTGGATTGCCGGTATCGTACTCGGTCTTATAGCCGCCTGGTTACACTGGCCGATTGAAGAGAAAGATTCCATCGCTCGCATTCAGCAGGCATCGACTTAATTGTTAAGGAAGCACATGACGTTTACTGCACCGGCAACCAGTTTTCAATCTCTGATACGGCTGTTGAAATACGCGCGCGGTTACCGGCGTCGCATCATTGCCGCTACGGTATGTTCAGCGCTGAACAAACTGTTTGATATTGCACCGGAAATTCTGATCGGTATCGCCATTGATGTGGTGGTGAATCAGGAAGCCAGTTTTGTCGCCCAGCTTGGCCTGGTCACACCCCAGTCGCAGATTATTGCGCTGGCGGTGCTGACGTTCGTGATCTGGGCCGGGGAATCCCTGTTCGAGTATCTGTACATGATTCTGTGGCGCAATCTCGCGCAGCACCTTCAAGCTGACATTCGCCAGGATGCCTATGAACACATTCAAAGACAGGACATGAGTTTCTTTGAATCGCGCAGCAGTGGGCAATTGATTTCGGTTTTGAACGACGACGTCAACCAGCTGGAACGGTTTCTCGACGGCGGCGCTAACGATATTATTCAGGTGTTGGTAACCGTTGTCGCTGTCGGTGCGGTTTTTTTCGTGCTGTCGCCGCTCATTGCGTTTCTGGCGTTCACACCGATTCCACTGATCATCTGGGGGGCGTTCTACTTCCAGAAAAGGGCCATGCCCCTGTATGCGGATGTGCGTGAACGGGTCGGTGTGCTGGCGACCCGCCTGAGCAACAATATTGGCGGCATGGCGACCATCAAATCCTTTACTGCCGAAGAGCGGGAAGCCAAGCAGATTCGTGCCGACAGCGATGCCTATGCCGAAGCAAACCGTCGTGCCATTGCCATCAGTTCAGCGTTTATTCCAATTATCCGCATGGCCATTTTAACCGGGTTTCTGTTTACCTTTGTCGTCGGTGGCTTTCAGGTGTTGAACGGTGTGCTCGGTGTGGGTGCCTACGGCGTACTGGTGTTTCTGACCCAGCGTCTGTTGTGGCCCCTGACTGAACTGGCCCAAACCATTGATTTGTTCGAGCGCGCCATGGCCAGCACCCGGCGTATTCTGGTGCTGATTCACACCGAAGTAACGGTGCCGGATGATGGCGATCAGGTGTTTAAAAGCCCGGTGGTGGGCCGGGTTCAGTTCAAGCAGGTGTCCTTCGAGTACGGTCAGAGTGGCGCCGGCGTACATGACGTCAGCATTGAGGTGCCAGCGGGTAAAACCCTGGCGCTGGTTGGGGCAACCGGGTCGGGTAAATCGACGCTGATGAAATTGCTGCTGCGCTTTTACGAACCGCGCGAAGGGCAGATCGAACTCGACGGCATTCCCATTCAACAACTGTCACTGCGCGACCTGCGCACCCACATTGGCCTGGTCAGTCAGGATGTGTTCCTGTTCGATGGCACAATCGCCGACAACATTGCCTATGGCCGCCCCGATGCCAGCCTCGAAGACATTCAGGCCGCTGCCAAAACAGCGGAAGCGCTGGAATTCATTGAGCGACTGCCCGACCGGTTCAATACCCAGGTGGGTGAACGGGGCGTCAAACTCTCGGGCGGTCAGCGTCAGCGTTTATCGCTGGCGCGGGCTCTGTTAAAAGACCCGGCGGTGCTGGTGCTGGATGAAGCGACCAGCGCGGTCGACAATGAAACCGAAGCCGCGATACAACGGTCACTCGCCCACATCGCGGAAGACCGTACCGTTATTATGATCGCGCACCGCCTGTCGACCATTGTGCATGCCGACCAGATCGTGGTGCTCGAACACGGCCGCATTGTGGAGCAGGGCACCCACGCCAGTTTGCTGACGGGCGAGGGCGCTTACTGGTCCCAGTGGCAAGTGCAAACCGGGCAGTTGGCTCAGGCGGAGCTGGATCGGTAAGCACCGTGTCAGACATTGACTGCCCGGGTTGAGGGCGGATCGTCGTTGCGGCGGCCGGCCCAGTCGGTGAGCTGCCCGATCTTGTAAAGCAGTACCGGCACCATCAGCAATATCAGCAGGGTGCCAAAGCCCAGACCAAACACCAGACCGACAGCGATGGGTTTGAGCAATGCGGCATCGATGCTGGTTTCAAACAGCAGCGGTGACAGGCCAGCCATGGTGGTGATGGACGTTAGGATCACCGGACGCAGGCGCGATGTTGCCGCGGCCACGGTGGCCTCATATAACGACTGCCCCTGGGCGTGCAGTCGCCGGAATACGGCCACCAGAATAATCGAATCGTTAATGACAATGCCGGAGAGGCCGATCAGTCCGAATATGGAAATGGTCGACAGCGGCATGTCCATGATCCAGTGGCCGGCAACCGCACCAATCAACCCGAAGGGCACAGTGATCAGCACCGCAAAAGGCCAGAGCCAGGATTCGAACACCCAGGCCAGAATAAAGTAGATGAGAATGATGGATATCAACACAGAGATCAGAGTGTCGCTAAAAAACGCATCCAGTTCTTCTGCCTGGCCTTCGATGGCGTAATCAACCGGGAACTGCGAAGTGACCATCGGCATGATGTCAGCCTCCAGCACGCCATACAGATCCGATAACTGATCGCCGCTATAACTGCCGGAGACAGTAACCGACAGGACACCGTTGCGGGCACTGATGCGGTCGAGCCCCTTTTGATAGGAAAAATCAACCAGGCTGCCCAGTGGCAGAGTACTGCCGTCGCTCACCTGAATCGGCAACGATTGCAACCAGCTTTCGCTTTCGCGTTGCCGGTCTTCCAGTTGCAGCCGAACTGGAATTTGTTCGAAACCGGTTTCTACTGTGTACAGGTTGAGGCCGGACAGTTGTGACGAGACCTGGCGCGCCACATCGCTGATTTCAATGGCCGCGGCTTCGGCGGCGCGGGTTCGCGTCAGCTGGTATTGCTGGGCGTCGAAGGGCAGGTCATCGGTTACGTCGCTGAGATCCGACAGCGTTTGCAGTTGTGCCTGCAGCAACAGGGACGCTTCTTTTAACTCGTCTATGTCGTTGCCTTCCAGCCGAATCGACAGGTCACCGCCACCGCCCGGGCCCCGAAACGACCTACCTGTGGAAAAGCTGCGTACTACGGCGGGCAGTTCATAGTTCTGCTGAACACGTTGCAGGATCTGAGCGTTGGTTAGTGGCCGGTCGGTGTCACTGGTCAGCGAAATGTTCAATTCGGCGCGACTGGGTTCATCGAGCTGGTTGTATTCATGCACCAGGGTATCGATCAGGCCGCCACCGACGTCTGAGTTGATGGACTGAACCACGGCTTCAAGTTCATCCAGTGCCTGTTCTGCCTCTGCGAGGCTGGTGCCATCGAGCAGGTCGAGCGAGATGCTCATGGTCGGTTGGTCCAGGGACGGCGATGCCTCGAACGCAATTTTGCCGCTGGTGACTGCCCCCAGTGCGATCAGGCTGATCATTGCCAGCGCCGCGATAAAGACGGCGCCATTGCGGATCGACAAGGCTACCAGGGTGCGAAAGGGGCCGTCGCGGAATTTTCCGAAGGCTGTGTCAAACCCCGCCCGCCAGGCACTGGGTTCACGCATGCGTTTGTGGTGGCCCAGGTGGCCGGGCAAAATGATGAAACACTCGATCAGCGAGGCGACAATGGCGGCGGTGACGACGATGGGAATGTCGATCAGAAAGTTGCCAAAGCTGCCGCCGATCAGCATCAGCGGTAAAAAAGCGGCAATGGTCGTCAGGCTCGACGCCACCACGGCGGGCATCATACGCAGGGCTGCAGTTTTGGCGGCTTCCCTGGGGGCCAGCCCTTCGGATTCGAGTGCTGCCGTGTCTTCGGCCACCACAATGGCATCGTCGACGATAATGCCAATGGCGATGATGAACCCGAACAGGCTGATGGTGTTAATGGTGGTGTCGGTATACCCCATAAACGCCAGAGTACCCATGAACGAAATGGGAATACCCGCCGCGACCCAGACGGCCAGGCGGGTGCGCAGGAAAACAAACAACACCAGTATGACCAGAATCATGCCGCCGATGCCGTTGGTCAGCACCAGGTTCAACTGAGCTTCCACTACGCGCCAGACCTCGTTGTAGGCGTGAAAACCAACGCCATAGGGCAGCTCCAGTGCGAAGTCGTCCATCCACTGCTCAAGCAGCTCCGCGTTTTCCAGGGTATCTTCGCCGGCGACGCGTTCGATCTCGAGCTTAATCGCAGGCATGCCCTGGTAACGTAGAATGTCGGCGGTGTCGAACCGCTCTTCCACGCTGGCCACTTGTGATAGACGCACCACACCACCGTCCGCATTCCGGGAAACAATGGCATCTTGCAAATCAGAGACGGTCCAGTCGTGGGCGTCGGTGACCAGCGCTGTGGTGTTTTGGCCGACCGTGACTGAGCCAGCGGTGGAGACAGCAAATTGGGTGCTTAGGCGGCTGGCCAGGGTGTCCAGTGTTATGCCGAGCGAGTTCAGGGCGGCAAGGTCAATGGTGATCAGCCGTTCACGGCCGGGCACACCATCCAGTTCAACCGTCGCCATGCCCCGGTTCAGTAACGATTGCCGGGCTTCATAGCCGAGTGCCGTGAGCTCACTGCGCTGCACGTCGCCGTAAATCAGTACACTGGCGACGGGTTCGGTAATCTCGATGGCTTCAACGTCATCTACCTCGGCCCCGTCGGGCAAATTCAGCCCATCGATGGCTTCTTCCAGGGCGGTCAGGCCTTCAGCGGCGGTGTAGTTGTCGGATACTCGGGCGAACAGGCTGACGCCACCCTCGCGCGCCGTTGAGCGCACAAAATCGAACCGTTGGGAATCCTGTATGGCGCGATCCAGCGGTTCGGCGATGCCGGTGCGTACCGCCTCGGCGTCGGCGTTCGGCCAGTCGATACTGGCGCGTACGATGGGCAGTTCGGTATCGGGAAACAGCTGCGAACGGACCTGTTGTAACCCCCAGATACCGGCACCGATCACGACCATCATTAACAGGTTGGCTGCAAGGCGATGATCGAGCAGTTTGGCGTAGAAACCGTTCATCAGTTGCTATCTCCGCTGCTGATGGCGGCTGTGTTGCCTGGTTCGATAACGGTTACCGGAGTGCCGTTGGTCGGCTGTGACAGCCGGGTAGTCAGAATGGCGGCTTCGGTATCCAGCGTTTCACTGTCAATCAGAGCCCATTGCTCGCCATCGCGTTGCTGGTAACCAAGTATGCGGATGGGCAGGGCGTGCAACACGCCATCGATAATCTGGTAAATCTGGTCGCCGTAGTAAACGGCATCCTGAGGAATGGCAAAACTCTCTACAGCGGGCAACGTCAGACTGATTTCCAGTGTTTCGTTGATCAGCACCGGTATGTTTTCTGGCAGGTTCAGAGTCAGGTCCACCGATCCGGTGTTGGACGTCGCGGCCAGGTTATCGAGGGTCAGTGGGTAGGGCGAATTGTTCAACCAGGCTGTTGCCTCGATGTCGGTCCCGGTGATGCTTCTATAAATCCGCAGTGGGACCTGGGTGCGCACAAACAGCGAAGACCGGTCGACCAGGCTGAGCAGGGTTTCTCCGGCATCGACCTGAACCTGAACCGCAGTATCGATGGACACTACATCGGCGCTGAACGGCGCTGTGGGGGTAAGGTCTTGCTGCTGGTCTTGCACCTGTTCAAGTGCTATCAGCGCCTGTTCCAGTTGCGATTGACGCTGGGCGGCTTCATCGTCGTAGTTGGCCACGGTCAGTTCAGCGCTGCGCCAGGTTTGCCGGGCAGCGGCGACATTGGTTTCGTTGGAGAAACCCTGTTCCAGCAGGTTTTGCTCGCGCGCAAGGTCCCGTTCGGCGATGGCCAGTGCTTCGAGGTTGCGTTCATGTTGACGCTCGGCGATGCGAATGCCCGCTTGTTGCTGGTCGATGTTGGCTTGTTGCTGGCGCAGCGCCCAGTCCAAGGCCCGGGCTTCCATCCGCACCAGGGGCTGGCCGGCGGCGACCGACTCACCGGACCGGACCAGAATGTCAGTGACCCGGCCCTCCTGGGAGGCGGTGATGGTTTCCTGGCGTTTTGCCTGAACGGTTCCCAGCAAGGGGATCTGTGGCGCATGGGTGGATCTGGATACTGCCAGAGCTTCCACCTGAATGGCCGAGCTGTCCACGCCGTCGCGTCCCCAGCGCGACCCGGTAATGCCAGCACGCATTGACATGGCAGCATTGCCCCGGCGTTGCTCGCTGGCCGTTGATTCTTCCGGTGCATTCATCCAGCGATAGCCGGCAAAACCAATCGCTAACAGGGCCACAACGACCACGCCTTTCTTCCACATTCTGACAGTTCCTGCTGTGTAATTGACTCGGATTTTACGCATCAATCGTGAAGTAAATGTGCACTGGCCGGTCAATGTTCGGTAAAAGCACCCGGTGAATGTTACTCAAACCCCTTATTTTCAGTTGGGTCAGTGGTATGACCGGCGTTCGCTTTCCGGTAGACTGCGATGCTCTGTTGGTTGGCTGGCGGCGCGTGCCGCCCGCTCGAATACGGTCCCTTGGTAGGGGTAGGTTCGGGTGTGATGCTGGCAAGCAGTCTGACTCAATGTATGTGTCCTGTTCACCCATCGGTGATTTTGACATCCAACACGTGGCCCATGGTAGGGGTCACCACTGAAGGAGCACCACAATGCCTGTAATTACCCTTCCAGACGGTTCCCAGCGCTCGTTCGAACAACCCGTCAGCATCCTGCAAATTGCCGAAGACATCGGCCCTGGCCTTGCCAAAAACGCCGTAGCCGGCCGTATTGATGGCGCCCGTGTTGATCTGGTCGATGTGGTCAGTAACGACGCTGCGGTAGAGATTATTACGCCAAAAGACGACGACGGTCTGGAAATTATCCGGCACTCCTGTGCTCACTTGCTTGGCCATGCCGTCAAGCAGCTGTGGCCGGATGCGCGCATGGCGATCGGCCCGACCATTGAAAACGGCTTCTATTACGACATCGATATGGAGCACCGGCTGACCGAAGACGATCTGGTCGCGCTGGAAAAACGCATGCTGGAATTGGCCAAGACCAATTACCCTGTGGTGCGTCACAAGGTCAGCTGGCAGGAAGCGGTAGACGCTTTCAAGGCACGCAATGAGCCCTACAAGCTGGAGATTCTGGAGCAAAACGTCGCCCGGGATGACCGGCCAGGCTTGTACCACCACGAAGAATACGTCGACATGTGCCGCGGTCCGCACGTGCCGAACATGAAGTTCTGTCACCATTTCAAACTGATGCGGGTATCCGGTGCCTACTGGCGCGGCGACAGCAACAATGCCCAGTTGCAGCGGATCTACGGCACGGCCTGGGCCGACAAGAAGCAACTGAAAGCGCATCTGCATTTTCTGGAAGAGGCAGCCAAACGCGACCATCGCAAGATCGGCAAAAAGCTCGACCTGTTTCACTTGCAGGAAGAAGCGCCAGGCATGGTGTTCTGGCACGCCAACGGCTGGACCCTGTATCAGGTGATCGAGCAGTACATGCGCCAGAAACAGCGCGAGCATGGCTACCAGGAAATTCGCACGCCACAGATCGTTGACCGGTCGTTGTGGGAGAAGTCGGGCCACTGGGACAAATTCGGTGACGACATGTTCACCACCCACAGTGAATCCCGGGATAACGCCGTCAAGCCGATGAACTGCCCCTGCCACATTCAGGTGTTCAATCAGGGCCTGAAAAGCTACCGCGACCTGCCGTTGCGACTGGCTGAGTTCGGCAGCTGCCACCGTAACGAAGCCTCCGGTGCCTTGCATGGCATTATGCGGGTGCGCGGCTTTACCCAGGACGATGGCCACATTTTTTGCGCAGAATCCCAGATTCAGTCAGAGGTGGCTCAGTTCATCGAGATGCTGAACGAGGTCTATTACGACTTCGGGTTCGATGAAGTCATTCTGAAGCTGTCGACTCGCCCTGAAAAACGCGTTGGTAACGATGAAGACTGGGATCGTGCCGAGCAGGCACTGGCCTCGGCGCTGGATGCTTATGGCAAACCCTGGTCGCTGTTGCCGGGCGAAGGGGCTTTTTATGGCCCGAAAGTCGAGTTCACCCTGAAAGACAGTCTCGGTCGGATGTGGCAGTGTGGTACCATTCAGGTCGACTTCTCGATGCCGGGTCGTCTGGACGCCCAATATGTGGATGAACATGGCGACCGGCAGACACCGGTTATGCTGCACCGGGCGACACTGGGTAGCTTTGAGCGCTTCATTGGCATCCTGATCGAGCAGCACGCCGGGGCGATGCCACCCTGGCTGGCACCGGTTCAGGCCATGGTGTGCAACATCACCGATGCGCAGGCCGATTTCGTACAAAAAGTGCAAAATCGCTTGATTTCTGAAGGGTTTAGGGCCAAAGCCGACTTGAGAAATGAGAAGATCGGCTTTAAAATCCGCGAGCATACAATTCAGCGAGTTCCTTATTTACTGGTTATTGGTGATAAGGAAGTCGAAAACGAGGCCGTAGCGGTCCGCACCCGAGAGGGCAAAGATCTTGGTGTCATGTCCATTGACGCGTTCATCGAGATACTCAGCGCGGATAACGCCCGAAAAGGCCGTCTGGTAGAAATGGAGAGTGAGTTATAAAACGCAACGCGAAAGGTGCAAAAGCGGCGGCTAACCGTCATGTCGTAAATGATCAGATCAAGGCGGACGAAGTTCGTCTGATCGGTTCCGGCGGTGAGCAAATCGGAGTGGTTCCCTTGCAAGAGGCCCTGCAGAAAGCTGAGCAGGAAGGTCTGGAACTGGTGCAAATTTCGAACGGCGATCCAGTGGTCTGTAAGATCATGGACCTCGGCAAAAAACTCTACGAAGAGAAGAAAGCCAAGGCAGTGGCCAAGAAAAACCAGGTTCAGGTGCAAGTCAAGGAAGTCAAATTCCGGCCGAACACCGATATTGGTGACTACAACGTCAAGCTGCGTAATCTGACTCGTTTTCTTGAGCATGGCGACAAAACCAAGGTAACCCTGCGGTTCCGGGGCCGGGAAATGGCTCACCAGGAACTGGGTATGGAATTGCTGGCTCGCGTTGCGACAGATCTTGAGCATCTGGCGACGGTTGAGCAGCGACCCAAGATGGAAGGCCGTCAGCTGACCATGGTGATGGCGCCGATCAAGAAGAAATAAGGCGTTTACAGGAATAATCGGTTGCATGACTGGTTATTCCAGCAGGGTCTGGTATCCTGCGCGCGGCGACGGCTTAGAGCCGTCGTTTTTTATGGTGGTCTACCTGGCTTTTAGCTGGTTAGAGCATTGTTAAAGGGGTTCAGGATGCCTCGGTATCACTGAACGACATGGCAACCGTTAGCTCCCGATGTCGGGTTTACCAGACATCACCGGGGATGCGACACGGTTATTGGAAGTAGATCGGGAGATTGAAAATGCCTAAGATCAAGAGCAACTCTGGCGCTGCAAAGCGCTTTAAGAAGACGGCCAACGGCTTTAAGCACAAGCAGTCTTTCCGCAGCCACATCCTGACCAAGAAGAGCACCAAGCGTAAGCGTCATCTGCGCGGTACCCAGCTTATTGCTGAGTCCGATGTAGCGCTGATCAAGCGCATGCTGCCCTACGTTTAAGGTCTGGCCTTGCTGTTGAAAAGCAGCAGGCTGAAAAACAGGATTAGGAGGAAAGAAATATGGCACGTGTAAAACGTGGTGTAGTGGCTCGTCGTCGCCACAAGAAGGTACTGGACCAGGCTAAAGGCTATTACGGTGCTCGTTCACGAGTATTCCGTGTGGCCAAGCAAGCGGTCATCAAGGCAGGACAGTATGCGTATCGCGACCGTCGTCAGCGTAAGCGTCAGTTCCGCGCCCTGTGGATTGCCCGTATCAATGCCGAAGCCCGGGTGAATGGTCTGTCTTACAGCAAGTTCATCAATGGCTTGAAGAAAGCAGCGATCGAAATCGACCGTAAGATCCTGGCGGATCTGGCGGTGCACGACAAGGTTGCCTTTGCTGCACTGACCGAGCAGGCAAAAGCCAAACTGGCTTGAGACTGACTGGTTAGAAAAGAAACCCGCCGATTGGCGGGTTTTTTTATGGCTCTGAATTCTATAACCGTTCAAGGTTTGCCGGGGTTCAGGCTGGCGGCAATACCTGGTGAAGTGCGGTCAGGTCAGAACGCTCAAAGGCATCCAGGTTGGCCAACGTGACTGCGGTGATGGCTTGCAGCGCCTCTTTGGTAAAGAACGCCTGGTGGCCGGTAATCAGCACATTGCGAAAGGTCAGCAGGCGGGCAAACACATCGTCCCGCAAAATGTCGTCTGAATTGTCTTCAAAGAACAGGTCTGCTTCTTCTTCGTAGACATCGAGCCCCAGATAACCTACAGCACCGGTTTTCAGTGAGGTGATGACATCGCTGGTGTTGATCAGCGCACCGCGGCTGGTGTTGATCACCATGACGCCATGCTTCATTTTTGCCAGGGTGTCTTTGTTGATGATGTGCCGGGTGGAGGCAACCAGCGGACAGTGCAGGGAAATAATGTCGCTGTGGGCCCACAGCTCATCCAGTTCAACGTATTCGGCACCGGCGGTAACAGCCGCTTCACTGGGGTAGGGGTCGTAGCAGATTACCCGGCACCCGAAGCCATGCATGATGCGAATAAATGCCTGGCCGATTTTACCGGTACCGATCACACCGACGGTTTTTCCATGCACATCAAAACCAAGCAGGCCGTGGAGGCTGTAGTCGTTCTCGCGAACCCGGTTGTAGGCGCGGTGCGAGTTCCGGTTGAGCCCCAGAATCAGCGCGACGGCATGTTCGGCCACAGCAAAGGGCGAGTATTCGGGCACCCGGGCAACGGTAATGCCCAGCTCAACGGCGGCTGGCAAATCCACATTGTTGAACCCCGCGCATCGCAGCGCCACCAGTGAAATGCCCTGCTTGTGCAGGTGTTCCAGCGTTGGTCGGTCGACACTGTCGTTGACGAAACAGCAGACCGCATCGTGCCCCTGGCTGAGCGCTGCCGTCTGGGCATTCAGGTGGGGTTCGAGAAAGGTGAACTGGTGCTGTGACTGCGTGGCCTGGGTGAAGAATCGAATGTCGTAAGGTTTACTGCTAAATACGGCGACTTTCATGGTTAGCGAGCTCCCTGTGCCGTTCTATGGGTGTGTTAGTGCCGGTCTGTTTAGGGCGATTGGACCGTCTGCTGCCAGCATTGCCTTATTGCTGGCTGAAATCAACCCGCTGGCCATCGAGCTGCAGTGACAGAACGCGAATTTCCTCTTTCAAGTCACCATCCTCATAGCGCCCAAAGCGCATTGGGGTATAGCCCAGCCCAGGCGCGATCCAGATCAGCTTGCGTTCATCGCGGCTGACCGGCTCGGTCTGTTCAACGATCCAGGTGTAAATTTCGCCTTGTGGCAGTTGCAGCATCTCTTCACCGATAACCCGAAACGACATGTCGTCAGGTCGTTTATGGCGAAGCACATTCAGCGTGATGGATTCTTCACCGCGTGCCAGTGCCTGTTGCAACGCCAGCTGGTAGCCGATGGCATCATAAATCGGGGCTGCGAAACGTTCGTCGATACGGTCCTTTTCCACACGGCCGGTGACGCGCTGACGTTCATGATCAAAACGCAATGACTTTGTGGTTTTGACCCAGAACACCTTGCTTTCGAATTCATAGCGCGTCGGCCGAATTTGGTCGTCTACAACCGTCAGCCAGCTCTCTTCGCGAAGTGACAGGGTGCGGCCATCGGTACTCAGGCGGTAGTGCCATTCATCGGGTGCGGTTTCTCGCAATTGCAGAGTGCCGCGGGCTTTAATGTCGATGGCGCCATGCCGTATGGCTTCCATTTCGGCCGTGAACGGTTGCATACCCTCGGCCAGGGCCGTCAGGGACAGAGCATAGATGAGTGAGCTAATGAGCAATCGTTTCATAGCGACGCAGTATCCAGCAGACGCCCGCTTTTGGAAAGGGGTTGGTCGTCCAGTAGCACCTGGTTTGCGTCGAGACGCAGCCGCCCCTTTACAAACCAGTCAACGACCGTCGGGTAGAGTCTGTGTTCCTGCACCAGTACTTTTCGGGCCAGCGAGTCGGCATCGTCCTGGTCCGATATAGGCACTTCAATCTGGGCTATCGGCGGGCCTCCATCGAGTTCGGCGGTTACAAAATGCACGGTAGCGCCAGCTTTCGAATCGCCGGCGTCGAGCGCACGCTGGTGGGTATTCAGGCCAGGGTACCGGGGCAGCAGGGAAGGGTGGATGTTGATCATCTTCCCTGGAAATCGTCTGACGAAATCGTCGGTGAGTATGCGCATAAAACCCGCCAGAACAATCAGGTCGGGTTGCTGGGCTTCGATCAGCTCAGCCAGGGCAGCGTCAAAGGCTGCCCGGTCGGCATAGCCGGTGTGGTCGAGCGTGAGTGCCTTTACGCCCGCCTGACGTGCCCTTGACAGACCAAAGGCGTCAGGACGATTTGAAATCACCGCGACGATGTCGGCATCCAATGAATCAGTCTGGCACTGATCGAGCAGTGATTGCAGATTGGAGCCCCCGCCACTGATCAGCACAACGATGCGAGTCACGGTTAAACCCCGTCGATGATGACAGCGTCGCCCGTGCGTTGCTCAACCTGACCCATCACCACCGGGCTTTCGCCACTGGCTTTGAGCTGGCTGAGAATGTCTTCCTGTTCACTGGCGGGCACAACCAGCACCAGGCCAATGCCGCAGTTGAAGGTGCGGTACATTTCGTGGGCATCAATATTGCCTGCATGCTTCAGCCAGTCGAAAACCGGTGGCTGAGTCCAGCTGTGGGCATTCAGGCGGATCGCCAGTGACTCGGGAACCACTCTAGGCAAGTTTTCATAGAAACCGCCGCCGGTGATGTGGGAGATAGCATGAACGGACTGGTTGGCCAGCAGACGCAACACCGATTTTACGTAAATGCGAGTGGGGGCCATCAGCGCATCAGCCAGGGTGGTCTCGCCCATAGGCTGTTGCAGGTCAGCGCCGGAGACCTCGATGACCTTGCGAATCAGTGAATAGCCATTGGAATGGGGGCCAGAGGATGGCAGGCCGATCACGCTGTCGCCAACGCGCACCCGGGTGCCGTCAATAATGTTGTCTTCTTCGACCACGCCGGTGCAAAAACCGGCCAGGTCATAGTCATCACCCTGGTACATGCCGGGCATTTCTGCGGTCTCGCCGCCGACCAGCGAGCAGTTCGCCTGCTGGCAGCCTTCACCAATGCCTTGCACCACCCGAGAGGCGATATCGACCGACAGTTTGCCGGTGGCGTAGTAATCGAGAAAGAACAGTGGCTCGGCGCCGCAGACGATCAGGTCGTTCACGCACATGGCGACCAGATCGATGCCAATGGTGTCGTGACGTCCCAGTTCCATGGCCAGTTTCAATTTGGTGCCAACCCCGTCAGTACCAGAGACAAGCACCGGCTTCTTGTAGTGGCTGGGAATACGACAGAGCGCGCCAAAACCACCCAGGCCACCCATGACTTCGGGGCGTCGGGTACGTTTAACGGTGTCTTTGATGCGTTCCACCAATTCATTGCCAGCGTTGATATCAACACCGGCGTCTTTGTAACTCAGGGGTTTGGGCGCGTCTGACATCACTGGCTCCATTGCGGCAATTCGGATAAAAGAAGGGTCTGGTCAGTACCGTTGCGTCAGCGGGTGACGATCCTGGCCACAGCCCTCTTGGGCGCGCGGATTGTAGCAGGCCCTGTGCCTGGAATCAGCTTGTCTGTTCGGTCAGGAAATAACGATCGCTTTGCACAATAATATCGACGACACGACCTGATTTTCACAGCGCGCTCTGTCACAATAGTCGATCATCACCTAATAGAAGCCGGACTTATGCTTTTTCGAACTGTCTCCCTTGCCTGTTTGCTGTTGCTGGCACTGCCTGTCTGGGCGGCCCGGACGGTGGATGTCTATTCCGATTCAGCCATTCTTGCTCAGAATGCCTCCGACCGGGATCAGAATCAGGCAGTACGGGAAGCACTGGGCAGGGTATTGATTCGGGCGACCGGTGATGCCGAAATTGCCAGCCAGGGGCGTACAGAGCCTTTGCTGCGCAACGCAACCGATTACCTGTCGACCTTCCGCTTTCAGGCAAGCGATACCCTGCTGACTAATGTGCTCGGTGAATCCGTAGCGACCAAGCGCATGGTCATGCAGTTTGACCAGCAGGCCATTGAACAATGGCTGGTGAACCAGCGGTTACCGGTCTGGGGAACGCGCCGCCCGGAAGTGCTATTGTGGCTGGGCGACCGGCTGCAAGGGCGAGACCGTATTTTGACCGATGGTGACAACCATGATCTAGCGGTGGCGCTGGGCAACCGGCTCGATGAGCGCGGCCTGCCGGTCTTGCTGCCGATCATGGATCTGACCGATACCCTTAATGTCTCTTTTACCGACATCTATGGTCTGTTTACGGGCGATATTGAAGCTGCATCGGAGCGATACCCGAGCGATGCCATTGCGGTTGGCCGGGTGGCGCGACAAAGTGGCGGCTTTCAGGCCGACCTGGTGTTTCTGGTGCGCGACAACCGTGAGCGCTTGCAAGTCACCGGAGAGTCTGAAGCGGAACTGATGCAAACACTGGCCGATGAACTGTCGAACCGAATTGCCGATCAATACGCTGTATTACGGGATCCGGCAATGGCCGGGCAGTTGGCCTTGCGGGTGAATAACGTCAGTGAACTGTCGACACTGGCCGCCGTGGAACGCTATCTCGAATCCTTGAATGTGGTCTCCCAGATCACCTTGCGCCAGGTTGAGGCTGACTCGGTGCAATTTGATCTTGAGATCAGTGGTGACCGCAACCAGCTACGCGACGTGTTGGCGCTGGACCGCCGGATTCTGCCGGTGGAGGAGCTCACCCTGGAAGCCCAGCTCGATAGCGAACTGGTGTATCGCTGGCAATGATTACCCGTCTTTTTCCCGGGACTTGTCTTTTCCCCGGGGTGATGCTGACTGATTTCAACGACCCGGCAGGGCTAAACAATCTGCCGGCCGCCAGGAGATTCTGAGTGGCGATTCAACAACTCCCGCTTGGCGTCACCTTTCGGGAAGATGCCGTTTTTGAGGACTATCTGCCCGGTGACAACGCCCAAACGCTGGGCGCTTTGCGCCACGCTCTTGCGCGTCTGGATGAAACCCTGATCTATCTCTGGGGTGCGAGCGGCTCCGGCCTCACCCACCTGCTGCAGGCCTGTGTTCACGACCTGCAATCGCAGGGGTTGGAGAGTCTTTATCTGCCGTTGGCCGATTGTGTGCAATACGGCCCGGACGCCCTGGAAGGGCTGGATGAAATGGCGGTGCTGGCACTCGATGACATCGACAGCATTGCGGGTCTGCCCGACTGGGAAGAGGCGCTGTTTCATTTGTTCAACCGGATGCGAGACAGTGGCCGCGTACTGCTGGTCACCAGCCACACCAGCCCGCTAAACCCCACCGTCGCCTTGCCCGATCTGGCCTCGCGTCTGAGTTGGGGTTTAACCTTTCACATTCAGCCGCTGACCGATGAACAGAAAACCGACTGGCTGATCTGGAAGGCGCGGCGTCGGGGGCTCACCATGGAGCCGGATGTGGCGGCCTTTCTGATTAACCGTGCGGCGCGCTCGATGACAGCACTGGTGGATGCCTTCGAACGGCTGGATCATGGTTCGCTGGCCCAGCAGCGCCGGCTAACCATTCCCTTCGTGAAGTCCGAGCTCGGGCTCTGAATCCGGGGCGGTGTTCAGATGCCCCCTAGAGCACGTCGTCCTCTTCCGAATCCCGCGGGGCTTCGTCTTCATGGTCTGACTCGTCGTCTGCCGGTTCAGGTTCGAGGCCATGTACCTGTGCATAGAGGTGGATGAATGTGCGTACCGAGTCTTCCGCCTGAACCGCCATTAGGCCTTCGGTATCCATGATCCAGCGGCGCTGATCATCCAGATCCAGAGGGTCGATGTCGGTAAACAGCTCGCTAACCGGGACTACCTCAGCGGCGACCTCTTTGTCGTAGGCGTCGTACATCATGTCGAGACAGTATTCCACCAGGGCCGGGTCTTCGCAGTAGACCTCGCCGTCATTCAGGTCTTCCGCCCATTCCTTCAGCACATCCAGCACGGTTTCGCCGCGATCCAGCAAGTCTTGCAGGGGCGGGGCGCCAGCGGCATTCTGCCCGCTGTCCCAGTCGATGAGCCAGGCGTCTTCCGGCTTGAGCAGAACACTTTTGTACTGGCCGTTTTTCAGGCTCCAGGCAACCGAATAGGGGTACCCCTGATCTTCATCCGTCACTTCAAAGGCGATAAAAACCGGTATTTGCATCGGGTTCGTTTCCGTCATCAGTAAAGGCGCGCAGTATAACGGTCACAAGGCCCGAGGCACAGGACACCGGACAAGGCATCCCCTATACTGGCGGCTTTGTACTGAACAAAGGGTGTCGGATCGATGAGTGATGAACGCCAGCTCCGCGATTTTTACGAACGGGATGCTGAAGAACAAAGTGCTTTTCTGGAAAACACCTGGTGTAACCACTGCCAGCAAGTGGATTTGGGCATGTCGGATCCGGTTGAATATACGCTGAAAGGGCGGTTGTTCATTGAGGGGCAGTGCCGGGTGTGTGGCGAGACGGTTACCACCGAACTGGTTGAAGACGACGATGACGTAGATGGCTGAGCCACTGCGTATTCTCTATGAAGATAACTGGTTGCTGGCCGTCGACAAACCCGCGGGCTTGCTGATGCACCCCAGCTGGATTGACCGTTCCGCCACCGACACGCTGGCAGGCCGGGTAAAACACTACCTGCAAGGGGCGCCGGTTCATACCGTGCACCGGCTCGACCGGCCCACCTCTGGCATCGTACTGGTAGGCAAAACCGCTGGCGTGGCGCGCCACCTGGCGGACCAATTTGCCAGCCGCACGGTTACCAAAACCTACTGGGCACTGGCCCGTGGTTTCACCGCCGAAGCCTTTGGGTGTGACCGGGCGTTGGTGGAAGAACCCGATGCCGTTTCGGACCGCAAAGCACAGCAAAACAAGGCCGCTCAGCCAGCAGAGACGCGATTTCGCCGCCTGGCCATTGCCGAAGTCGGCCTGGCCGTCAGCCGTTACCCCAAGGCTCGGCTCAGCCTGCTCGAGTGTCGCCCGCAAACCGGGCGCAAGCACCAGATACGCCGGCATCTCAAAACGTTGCGCCACCCGATTCTGGGCGATACACGCTATGGCGACCGGCATCACAATCACTGGGCGGCGCAGCATCTGGTGTTCAGTACACTGGCTCTGCGTGCCATGGAATTGAGTCTGTCGCACCCGGAAACGGGCGAGCGCCTGTGCCTTCGGGCCGGACTGAATAGCGATTGGACTGATCTGCTTCGCCAGCTTGGCTGGTATAGCCTGCAATCCAACGTATCGACAGGACAGGAAACCGATTAAATGGGGCCCGGTAACGCACAAAATCGATCGTCGGAATCAGCGGCCAAGACGGTTTCCGATCTCGATCTCGGGTTCATCTCCCGATCACTATGGCCTTATTTATGGGCCTACCGCGGGCGTGTTGCCATCGCTCTGCTGTTTCTGGTAGCCGCCAAAGGGGTGGCAGTCGCCATGCCCTGGGCACTGAAGCACATCGTTGACGGGCTCGATTCGCAACAAGCCCAGGTGGTTGCCGTGCCGCTGGCGTTTTTGTTCGCCTATGGTTTTTTCCGCTTCACTTCGGTGGCGTTTGGCGAGCTGCGCGATGCTATTTTTTCGCGCGTGACCGAGCGCGCCATGCGGCTGGCATCGCTGGAAGTGTTTGAACATTTGCATCAACTGGAACTCGATTACCATCTGAGCCGCCAGACCGGCGGGCTGAGTCGCGACATTGAACGCGGTACCAGCAGTATTCATTTTTTGTTGCGGTTTCTGGTATTCAATATTGTGCCGACGGTTCTGGAACTGTCGATGGTCGCGGCCATTCTGATCATCAACTTCAATGTCTGGTTTGCGCTGATTACGCTGTTTGCCGTGGTGGTTTTTGTGCTGTTCACCGTGGTTATAACCGAGTGGCGCAACCGCTTCGTGCGCGAGGCAAATACGCTCGACAGCCAGACCAACACCCGCGCCATCGATTCGTTGTTGAACTACGAAACGGTTAAATACTTTGGCAATGAAGCCTGGGAAGCAAAACACTACGACCGAAACCTCGAGCAATGGGAAGGCGCCCGGCTGAAAAACCGGATGTCCCTGCTGATGCTCAACACTGGCCAGGCACTGATCGTTTCGGCCTCATTAACGCTGATGATGTGGCTGGCCGCCCGGGATGTCGTCAGCGGTGCGATCACCCTCGGCGACCTGGTGATGGTGAACGCCTATGTGATTCAGCTGTTTATCCCCCTGAACTTTCTGGGCTTCGTATACCGGGAAATTCGACGGGCTCTGACCGATATTGAAAAGCTCTTTGGTTTGCTCAGACGACCGGCGGCCATTACCGACCCCGAAGGTGCTGCCGAACTTGCCGTGCCCGAAGGCCGTATTGAGTTTGACCGGGTCGACTTCGGCTACCATACCGATCGCACTATTTTGCATCACTTCAGTCTGACCATTGAAGCCGGACAGAAAGTAGCCCTGGTGGGCAATAGCGGCGCCGGTAAATCCACCGTCGGTCGACTGCTGTTTCGTTTCTACGATCCGCTGGCCGGTGATATCCGCATCGATGGTCAGTCGATTCGCTCGGTCACGCAACTCAGTTTGCGCCAGGCCATAGGCGTGGTTCCACAAGATACGGTGCTGTTCAACGACTCCCTGTTTAACAACGTACGCTATGGCAACCCCGATGCGCCGGACGACGCCGTTTGGCGAGCCATTCGCATGGCGCACCTGGAAAATTTCATCAGCAGTCTGCCAGAGCGGGAGCATACACAGGTCGGTGAGCGTGGGCTGAAAGTATCCGGCGGCGAGAAGCAGCGAATTGCCATTGCCCGGGTGCTGCTGAAAGACCCGCCCATTCTGGTGTTCGATGAAGCCACGTCAGCGCTTGATTCACACGCCGAACAGGCGATTCTGACGGCCATGAATGAGGTATCCCGCAATCGCACCAGCATCGTTATTGCACACCGTCTGTCGACGGTCATCGACGCCGATGTCATCGTGGTGATGCAGGGTGGCCAGGTGGTTGAAAGCGGTACCCATGCGAAACTCTTGGCGGCCGACGGCGTTTATGCGAGCCTATGGCGCACCCAGCTCGATTCACAAAGCAGTTAACTTGGAGGCCTGGCCGTGAGTGTAATCAGACCCATGCAGGAAGCGGATTTCAAAGCGTTCTGGCCAGTGTTTACCAAGATACTGCAACGCCGTGAAACCTATTCACTGGACCCTGGTCTGCCGCTGGAGCAAGGCCTGCGTGACTGGCTCGAGTATCCCGATGAATCCTGGGTGGTTGAACAGGAAGGCAAGATCAAGGCGATTTACTACCTGAAAGCCAACGCCACCGGGCCAGGTGCTCATGTCTGCAACTGTGGCTATATGGTCAGTCTGACGGCGCGCGGCCAGGGCCTGGCCCGAATGATGTGCGAGCATTCGCAGCAACGGGCGCGTGAGCTTGGGTACAAGGCGATGCAATTCAATTCAGTGGTGTCCACAAACCGGGTGGCGGTCACCCTTTGGGAAAAACTGGGTTTTCGCAAAGTGGGTATTCTGCCCCGGGCCTTCAAGCACCCGGAGCATGGCTACATCGATTCGTTCGTCATGTACAAATGGCTGGAAGAGTGATTCAGCTTACTCAACCGGTTCAGTCAGCGATGCTTCACGGTCGACCGCTTGCGCCGGGCTAATCAGTCGGATCACCTTGCTGCGAGACACCCAGCCAACGAACTCGCCGGTGTCTGTGGTCACTGCAATGGGCGCGGTGTCGCGAATCATCCGGGGCATCAAACTTTCAAGATCGGCCGATTCGAGAACGCTGGATACCGGTGACACGCTTTCCCTCAGGGTTTCCTGCGTTGCCGCTTGCAAATTGCTCAGCGTGACGATGCCTTTCAGGTAGTTGCCCTCCAATACGGTGGCGTAGTCGAATCCGTGGCGCATCATCCAGTCTCTGGCTTTGGCGACGGTTGTACTGGTGCTCAGCGTAGACACCGGTTTGGCCAGTACGTGATGCGCTTTCAGTACCTTGCCCCGATTCACGTCTTTGACAAAGTCGGCGACATAGTCAGTTTGCGGAGACAGCAGAATGTCCTGAGGGTCACCTTGTTGTACCAGGGCGCCGTCCTTGAGGATGGCAATTCGGTTGCCCAGACGCAGGGCTTCGTCGAGATCGTGAGTGATAAAGACGATGGTTTTATGCAGCTGTTGCTGAAGTTTCATCAGCAGGTCCTGCATTTCTTTTCGGATCAGCGGGTCGAGGGCTGAAAAAGCTTCGTCCATCAGCAGTATATCCGGGTTGGTGGCCAATGCCCGGGCCAGGCCGACACGTTGTTGCATGCCGCCCGACAGCTCATGAGGGTGCTGATCACCAAAGCCCTGTAAACCCACTTGCTCGAGCCAGTCTGTCGCGATGACGCGTGCATTTTTTTTATCGATGCCCTGTACCGTCAAGCCATAGGCAACGTTGTCGAGCACCGTTTTGTGTGGGAAGAGGGCAAAGCGCTGAAACACCATCGACATCTTGTGCCGGCGCAGTTGAATGAGTTCATCCTGGCGCAGATTCAGCACGTTCTCACCGTCGATGCGAATGCTGCCTGAGGTTGGGTCTATCAACCGGTTGATGTGGCGGATCAGAGTCGACTTGCCGGAACCGGACAAGCCCATGATGACAAAGAGTTCACCTTCTTCGATAGACAGATTGACATCCTGCAAGCCCAGGGTGTGACCGGAGTCGGCCAACAGATCGTCTTTCGACAGCCCTTTTTTCACCGCCTGAAGATGACGTTTTGGGTTCGGGCCGAATATTTTGTAGATCCCCGATATGTCGATCTTGGCCATTATTTGTCTCCCTGCTTCGGGTATTGCAAGCGTTTGCCATAAGCCTGGGTGACCCGGTCGAACAGAATGGCCAGTGCTACAATGGCCAGCCCCGCCAGTAAGCCACGACCGACCTCAAGCCGGTTTATGCCGGCCAGCACTTCCTGCCCGAGTCCGCGTGCACCGATCATTGAGGCAACGACCACCATCGACAAAGCCATCATCGTCGTCTGGTTAATACCCGCCATGATGTTGGGCAAGGCCAGCGGCAATTGTACGCCGAGCAGCTTCTGGCGCCGGGTTGCACCAAACGCCGTTGCCGCTTCCATGACCGAATGATCCACCAGGCGAATGCCAAGATCGGTGAGGCGAATCAGCGGTGGAACGGCGTAGACAATGGTGGCGATCAGAGCGGGTACCTTGCCCAGGCCAAACAGCATGACCACCGGAATCAGGTAGACAAAACTGGGCATGGTCTGCATGACATCGAGAATGGGCAGCGCTACTTTGCGAAACCGTTCCGACAACGACATCAGCACACCGACCGGTATGCCGACAATCAGACACATAATTAGGGCAACGATCATCAGCGCCAGCGTTTGCATGCCTCGGTCCCATTGCCCGATGACGCCAATAAACAGCATCAGCAGTGTCACGCCGACCACCAGAGTCCAGCGACGACTGCCAAACCAGGCGATGACCGCCAGGACGGCAATGACCAGATACCAGGGTGAATTGCGCAACAGTTGTTCGACAGATACCAGAAACGTCAGCAACGGCTGACTCAGTCGTTCCAGTGAATCGGCATAGTCAATCACCAACTGATTAACAAAACCATCGATACCCTGGCGCAGGGAACGTGCATCAAGAATCTCGGGGAAGGCCACTCATGCGTCCTTTGGTTACGGCGGGCAGGGAAGTGAGCGGCTGTTGTACACAGCCGCCCGGTGGTAGGCGATTAGCGGGCCGCTTTTACTTTTTCAGCCACGTCGGCCGGTACCCATTGTGTCCAGAGTGATTCGTAGTTGGCCAGGAAGTGCTCGGCAACCTGGTCGGGCTCGGCACCCTGTTCATCGGCCCAGGCTAGCAGGCTGTTCACCTCATTGGTCGGGATGTTGATTTCAGCAAAAAAGGCGGCTATTTCAGGGGCGTCTTCCTGCAGGGCGGTTGGAATGGTTTTCTGAATGCTGGCCTTTGGAAACGCACTCGCTACCGGTGACAGGCATTCAGGGTCCATGTTGCAACGGTGACCTTCAGGATCGTAGGCGGGCATCTCGAGTTCGACCATGTCGTACTTGCCCAGCACTGCCGTTGGTGACCAGTAGTAGGTGACAAACGGCCGCTGGCGAGCGTAGGACGAGGCGATGGCAGCGTCCAGCGCAGCGCCACTGCCCGGCGAAAACATGATGTAGTCGTCTTCAAGGCCAAAGGCTTGCAGCAGGTTATTATTGATGGCACCGCAGACCCAGCCTTCTGGGCAGTTGTAGATTCGGCCCATGCCCGGTTCTTCGCGGTCTTCGAACAGTTCTTTGTAGTCAGGCAGATCATAAACCGATGTGAGGCCCGGGTTTTGGTCAGCGACATAACGGGGAATCCACCAGCTTTCGACGCCGCCAGAATACACATCACCCAGAGAGATGACATCGCCAGCTTCGTTGGCGCTGACCCAGTTTTCAGGCGCGGAATCGATCCATAATTCGTTGTACAGATCGACATCGCCACGCACAACAGCGGCGATCATCGGCACTGTGTCGCCGGATTCAACTACAACGTCGCACCCGTAACCGTCTTCAAGTATGGCTTTTTCGATTTCGACCATCATCAGGTTCGACATCCAGCTCATGCCCGCCAGACGCACATTCCGGTCCAGTTCACAGGCCTGAGCCGTTCCAATCAGGCTTACGATCGCAAGCCCCAACCAGGTGAGGTATTTCATGGGTGATTCCTTTTTCAGTGTTATTGGGTGAACGCTGTGTTGCCAGTAGGCAGGCCACAGTGACGTAATCTGCACACAGTATTGACCAGTCAAATCTGTTTTTCCAACCCGGAGGACGGCGATCAGTGACCGCTGATAATAAATTACGCGCAATCGCGGGGTTTGGACGCCCTTGAATTGCAGAGTCCGGTTTGATGCTTGAGAAGCGCGTCGTACCAATGCAGGATGGCACCTCCAGTGCCCGCATTGCTAAGGTAGCCCCATGACTGATACCCCCGTTTCACCGTTGCAGACCGAACAGACAGGTGCATTGCGAGTGATCAGCCTGCACCGTCCCCAAGCCCTGAATGCCCTGGATCTGAGCTTGATTGAGGCACTGGATGCAGCTCTGACCGATGCCTTTGCCGACGAAACCGTCAACAGTATTTGGTTGCAGAGCTCTCAGGCCCGGGCATTTTGTGCCGGCGGCGATGTGAAAGCCCTGTATCAGGCGTCAGTCAATCAACCCGCCGACGTTCAGCGGGCTGAAGCCCTCCGCTATTTTGCGGCGGAGTATCACCTGGACGCGAAAATTGAACACAGCCCCAAACCCATAGTGATCTGGGGGCGCGGCCTGGTGATGGGCGGTGGCTGGGGCCTGTTTGCCGGAGGCGATTTGAAACTGGTGGATGCCGAAGCTCGCTTTGCCATGCCGGAATTGCAAATTGGCCTGTTTCCCGATGTTGGTGCGGCTCACTTTCTGCAAAAGCCCGACTGGCGTGTGGGTACGCTGATTGGCTGCTCGGGAATTCACCTGGCGGCGATCGACGTGGTTGCGCTCGGTTATGCCGACCGCTGTGTCGATGAGTCGGCGGCAGCGGACCTGAAGCACCAGCTGGCCAGCGGCAGCACGCTAGCCGACCTGCCAACCGATGACGCAGAAGACGAAACAGTTCGCCAAAGCCGGGAGGACTGGCAGGCCGCGCTGGATACCTTGCCCGAGCCCAGCCTCAGTGACTGGATGGCGCAGGTATCACGCTCAGAGTTTGAACCCTTTAAGCAGGCTGCACGACAATGGCAGAGCGGCTCGGCGCTGAGTGTGGCACTGACCTGGCATCATTTTCGGCGTTTACGGGGTGCCAGCCGGGTTGAGGTGCTGAATCAGGATTTGATGGTGGGTGCCCATGCAGTGGCAGAGCGAGAATTTCTTGAAGGGGTGCGCGCCTTGTTAGTCGACAAAGACAAATCACCGGCCTGGCTATACCCCAGTGTGATTTCTGTGCCCATCAACCTGATCGACCGGTTTTACCGGCCAATTTCAGGTGCGCCGGTGATTTCAGCCGATCCGATCCGGACAACGGATAGAAAACAATAACCCTTTTCCAGTAACCAAGCACAGGACCAAACGATGACGACACCTCAAACTCTGGCCGGTAAACACATTGCCATAACGGGCGGCGGGCGCGGCCTTGGATTGCAAATGGCTAAATCACTGGTTGAGGAGGGTGCCCGGGTGGCACTGATCGACATCGACCCGGCACTGGTTGAGCAGGCTGCGGCGCAGTTGAGGGACCAGGGTCATGCCGCCCGGGGCTATACCTGTAATGTCGCCGATGAAGCCTCGGTGCAGGCGCTGTTTGCGCAACTCAAACAAGACGAGCCCGAGCTTGACGGGCTGGTCAACAACGCCGGTATCCTGCGCGATGGCTTGCTGGTTAAGGTGAAAGACGGTGAAGTGCAGACCATGACCCTGGCTCAGTGGCAGGCGGTGATCGACGTTAACCTGACCGGTGTCTTTTTGTGTGGACGCGAGGCCGCCGCCTGGATGGTGGCAGACGAGACGCCGGGGGTTATTATCAATATCAGTTCTATTTCACAGGCTGGGAATAGAGGGCAAACCAATTACAGTGCGGCCAAGGCGGGCGTGTCCGCTATGACCGTCACCTGGGCGCAAGAATTGGCCCGTTATGGCATTCGCGTGGCTGGCATCGCCCCAGGCTTTATTGAAACCGAAATGACCGGCAGCATGAAGCCGGAGGCCCTGGAGCGTGTCAAGCAGTCTGTACCCCTGAACCGGGTAGGGCAGCCGGACAATATCGCCCGGGCAGTCACATTTATTCTGACGAACGATTACTATTCGGGACGAATTCTGGAAGTGGACGGCGGGTTGCGCATTTAACGCATCCACTGTCTTTGCCCAGTAATGAATAGTGCGTCACAAGAGGATTCCAGTAATGACCACAGAGATCGTAATTGTCGCTGCCAAACGCACCCCTATGGGCGGCTTCCAGGGCGCACTGAGTGGCCTCTCGGCCACCGAGTTAGGCGCAGCCGTGATTGCAGCCAACCTGAGCGACAGCGGTGTAACGCCGGATCAGGTGCAGGAATTGCTTATGGGCTGCGTGCTGCCCGCTGGCCTCGGCCAGGCACCAGCGCGCCAGGCCGCACTTGGCGGCGGTTTGCCGGAATCAGTACCGGCAACCACGGTCAACAAGGTCTGTGGCTCCGGTATGAAAACCGTGATGTTGGTCGCCGACCAGATTCGCACCGGCCAGATCGACATCGCCATTGCCGGCGGCATGGAATCAATGACCAATGCGCCCTATTTAATGGACAAGGCACGCTCCGGCTACCGCATGGGCCACCAGAAGGTCTATGACCATATGTTTCTCGATGGCCTGGAAGACGCCTACGACGGCAGCGCCATGGGCGTGCACGCCCAGACAACGGCCAACGAATTCAAGATCAGCCGTGAAGCCATGGATGAGTTTGCGCTGCGCAGCTTAAGCCGCGCCCAGACCGCGATTGAACAGGGCTACTTTACCGCCGAAATCGTTCCGGTAACGGTCAGCTCGCGTAAGGGCGACACCCTGGTAGAACATGATGAACAACCCGGCCAGGCCCGCCCCGATAAAATCCCGCAGCTGCGCCCTGCCTTTGCCAAAGATGGCACCATAACCGCGGCCAACTCAAGCTCGATCAGCGATGGCGCCGCGGCGCTGACACTGATGAGCCGCAACAAGGCCGAAGAACTGGGCCTTAAGCCACTGGCTGTCATTCGCAGCTACGCCAGCCATGCCCAGGCGCCCAGCACCTTTACCTGCGCGCCCATCGGTGCAATGAACAAGGCATTGGAACAGGCTGGCTGGAAAGCAGAAGACATCGAAGTGGCCGAAATCAACGAAGCCTTCGCCATGGTTACCATGCTGGGCATGCAGGAAGTCGGTTTAAGCCCTGAGATCACCAACGTCACCGGTGGTGCCTGTGCGCTGGGTCATCCACTGGGTTGCTCTGGCGCTCGCATACTGGTGACCTTACTGCACAACATGATCCGGCTGGATCGGAAGAAGGGCATGGCTGCTTTGTGCATTGGTGGTGGTGAAGGCACAGCCATGTGTCTGGAACGTTTATGACCCCGTATTCCAGATTGAGTAAACGTTAAATCTGGTCAATACCGGCCTGGCACAACTCAAGCCAGGCCTGAATACCGGGGCTGCGGTATTTCTGGCGATGCAGCACCAGATAAAAGTCCCGGCTGAAATCCCGGTGTGGAATCCCGAGCGGTACAAGGGTGCCGCGCCTGAACGCCTCTTTTAGCGAGACGTGTGACAGGCAACTTATACCCAGCCTGGCTTCAACAGCGCGTTTTATCGCCTCAGTGTGTTCCAGCTCCAGCTCTATGGTCAGATCAGACCAAATGCCGTGCATGCCACGCTCAAACGTTTGTCGGGTACCTGAACCGGATTCGCGAACAATCCAGTTTGCCTCCAGCAGGTGCTGGTCGTTCAGGGTCTGAACGCTGGCGAGAGGATGACCCGGCGCGCAAAACGCGATCAATGTATCGCTGCGCCAGCGCTGGATATCCAGATCGGGGTGGTTGATTTCGCCCTCGATCATGCCCAGATCAAGTTCAAAGTTAAGCACCTGGTCGACAATGGTCTGGGTATTGGCAACCTTGAGCTGCACCCGCGCCGAGGACTGGCGAGCCTTGAACTGAGCCATCAACCCAACGGCGAGGTAGTTGCCGATGGTCAGCGTCGCCCCGACTTTGAGCAAGCCCAGATCCTGATGATGGGCCAGCGCCTGGTCCATCTCCAGCGCCTGGGCAAGCAAGGCTTCCGCTCTTGGCCAGAGCTGTCTGCCGAGCTCATTCAGCTTCAGGCGTTTACCCGCACGTTCAAACAGCCGGACTGAGTACAGTGACTCCAGTTCTTTGAGAGAACCCGAGGCCGCCGATTGTGACATGTTCAAACTGGTGGCCGCGCGGCTGATATTTTCGTAATGGGCCGTAGCCAGAAAGACCTGTAATTGACGCAACGTAAATTTCATAGTGAAAAAACCGATAACGCTTATTGGTAATAGGCATTTTGCCGATAAGCCTGGTCTCGGTATAGTAGTGTTATATAACTTATTATTCTTTTCTTAGAGGTTTATATGTCTAATTTGAATATAGAGACGGTCACCAGCGTTCAGCACTGGAACGACACCTTGTTCAGCTTCAAGACCAGCCGTGATCCGGGTTTTCGCTTCAAGAACGGTTACTTCACCATGATCGGCCTGGAACAGGACACCGGCCGTCCGCTGCTGCGTGCCTATTCCATTGCCAGCGCCAACTATGAAGAAGAACTCGAGTTTTTCAGCATCAAGGTACCCGACGGCCCGCTGACTTCACAGTTGCAAAACATTAAACCCGGCGACCAGATCTACGTAGGCCGCAAACCGACCGGTACCCTGGTAACCGATCACCTGCTGCCCGGGAAAAACCTCTGGTTGCTGTCGACCGGGACCGGCCTGGCGCCGTTCTTAAGCATCATCAAAGACCCGGAAATCTATGAGCAGTTCGACCGGGTCATTCTGACCCATGGTGTGCGCCACGTGTCAGAGCTGGCCTATCGCGACATGATCGAGCAGGAGCTGCACGAGCACGAATACTTCGGTGAAGTCATTCAGGAAAAGCTGCTCTATTACCCAACGGTCACCCGCGAACCCTTCCGCAACCAGGGTCGTCTTACCGACCTGATGAAAAGCGGCAAGTTGTTTTCAGACCTGGGCCTGCCAGCGCCGAACAAGGAAGACGATCGCTTCATGCTCTGCGGCAGCCCGGCCATGCTGAAAGACACCACCGCCATTCTGGACGAGATGGGCTTCTGTGAGACCCGTGCCGGACACATTGGCGAGTATGTTATTGAGCGGGCTTTTGTAGAGAAGTAGTATTCAATTAGCTTTTGAAATGGATCAAAAAGATTGACTCCATAGCGAGTGTTGGCTGCCGGGAATACCCGGTAGTCGACATGGATACACGCCACTGGCCTGTACCTCACCTCAGTCGTATTTGAAGCGGCTTACTGATGTTTTCTGTTGCTGGACTAACGTGTTCAGTTGCTCGAAGTTGGATACATTGCGGCGTGCGTTGGAATAGATCGCGTCGGATAATTCCGCAATTTCCTGAATGGTTTCCGAAACGGACTCTGCCGCCTTTTGTTGCTCGGATGTGCCTTCCGCGATCATCCGGCTCATGTTGGTGATGCTGCCCAAACTGTCCAAAATAGTTTGAATGGACTTGTCGGTGTTGTCGGCCTGGGTAACCAGCGATTCTGCCTTGTCGCGATTGGTGCCCATGCGGTCTACCGCCTGATTGGCGCGTTGTTGTAGCCGGTCGATCATCTGATAGATTTCTTCCGTAGACTGCTGGGTCTTGCTGGCCAGGCTGCGCACTTCATCGGCCACAACGGCAAAACCCCGACCTTGTTCACCTGCCCGGGCCGCCTCGATCGCTGCGTTCAACGCCAGCAGATTGGTTTGCTCTGCAATGTTCTGAATGACCTCCAGAATCTTGCCAATGTTGCTCGACTCCTGCTGCAGTTCAGATACAACGTCGCTGGTTGAATGTATTTCCTCCAGCAAACTGCTGATCACCTCGCGGCTGGCAGTCATGTTTGTCTGACCTTCCGATGCCGATTCATTCACTGCCTCCACTTGCACCAGAGTGTCATTGGCATTGTCGGAAATATGGCTGGCTGCTGCGGTCATTTCCGTAACGGCGGTAGCGATGGAAGCCGACTGATCTTTCTGACGCAGCAACTTGGTCGAGCTGGAGCGCGTGGTTTCCGTCACCTGTTGTGTAACAGAGTCAACCTCGCCAGAGGCCCTGGTAATGTCACGAATAACAGACTGTGTTTGCTCTACCAACTCGTTAATACCAGCAGAAATTTGCCCGAATTCATCCTGAGAGGTGATCTTCAGCTTCTGAGTCAGATCACCGGTGGCGACCGCGTGCAGCGCTTCAGTAATGCGCTTAAGCGGCGTCCGAATACTGCGAATCAGCGACGCCATTACCAGCAAGGCCACCAGAATTGAAGCGGCCAGTACACCCCATACTGTCAATGCCGCTTGCTGTTTGGCAGAGGCTACTTCACTGGCCAGCGCCACACGCCGGTTGGACAAGTCGACCGACAGCTCGCTTAATGCATCAACACTGCGGTTGATGCTGTCGGCCAGTTGACCCAATTGCATGGTACTGAGTTCACTGGCCGCCAGGGAGGCACGATACCGGGGCAGGGTGCCGGTTTCTCCGGTTACCGCGGTTCTGAGCAGATCCATATAAGTCGACAGGTACCGAAACAGAATCTCGTTATTGCTTTCCAGTCGTTCCATGCGGGTGTCGGCGCGTTCGATTTCGCGTTGCAGACTGGCTTGAACATTATCGACCTGCTCGGCGCTGGAAAGCCCGGTAATACCGCCGACACCCGAGCGGATAAGCGCAATTCTATCCAGAACATAGGTCGCATCGGCGCCAACCTGGCGTGAGACCGAGTCAGTCTCCATGGCCAGGTTTTCCAGCACCCGGTCAACAATCTTCATATCATTGGTGAAGGTCAGCCAGCGTGAATTTTGCGTCTGAAACTCCGAAAGAAAGGAAGCCCGGCTATCGAGAACGGTGCGCCGGGTGCTCAGGTGCTCTGCCGCCAGGGTCATGGCTTCGTCGACATTGATGTAGGCCGCTGACAGTTGTTCCTGCAGCTCGGGTGTATTGCGTAACCGATTGCTCAGTTGCTGATTCAGTCGATCTACTTCTACCAGTGCCGCTTCAAAATCTGTTTCATAGCGCGCCAGAGCGTCTTCTGATTCAACCGCCGCATGCTGCGAAACCGCCTTGTTGGCATTCTGGATGCTAATGACCAGCTCAAAGGCGTTTTCAACCTGAGGAACCACCTCATCGGTAGTGATGCGAAAAAGACTGGCGATAGACGCCTGGTTGGTCAGTGCAGTTAGGGATATGCCAATGATGAGCAAGAGCATCAGGCCAAAGCCCAGGGCTGTTTTCATGACAACCGTGATTTTCATAGATCAAGCTCCACCGGCGAGATAGTATTGTGGTCAAAACAATGATGCTGAACTGGTACCAGGGAAGTCACTGGTCAGGCCATTAGGGCTCACCAGTGGTATTCAGTAAATGATGCTGCCACCAGCGTGTTCATGGCAGACGATCCCCTGGCAAGTTAACGCCTAACCTTTACTGCGGCATCCCGTTAGCCAGCTATTGTCGTTGTTGTTCGGGTCTACCGGCTATTCAGTCATTGCAGACGTCTGTCTATATCGGCAGTTTAGTAGATTCTTGAAGCAAAGAAACAGGAGAGATTCATGCAGCCCCTTCGCATAGCCCACTGGGCTATGATCGCCTTACCTCTGTTGCTCAGTGCTACGGTACAGGCAGAACCGATTAAAATTGCCCATGTTTACGCCAAATCCGGGGCCTTCGAAGCCTATGCCAGGCAGAGCCACAATGGCCTCATGCTGGGGCTCGAATACGCCACAAACGGTACCTTTGAAGTCGATGGCCGAGCCATAGAGGTCATCGAGAAAGACACCGGGCTGGACCCTGCCAAAGGCCGTACCCTGCTCGAAGAAGCCTACGCTGACGACGATGCAGACCTGGCGATTGGGCCGATGTCTTCCAGCGTAGCACTGGCCATGCTGCCGGTGGCCGAAGCATTTGAGAAAATATTGATTGTTGAGCCGGCCATGGCCGACGCAGTAACCGGAGAAAACGGCAACCGCTACGTTTTCAGAACGGGTCGTAATGCGATACAGGATGCCGTCGCCAACGCGGTCGCCATTGGCCGCCCGGGTGTGAAGATTGCGACACTGGCACAAGACGTTCCCTATGGCCGTGATGGCATCGCTGCCTTTCGCGATGCACTGGCAGGTACCGGTGCCGAAGTAGTGCACGAAGAGTACGTGCCGACCGATACCACCGATTTCACCGCAGTGGGTCAGCGCATTTTTGACGAGCTGCAAGATGCGCAGGGCGACCGGGTTGTGTTTTTCTATTGGGCCGGTGGTGGCAATCCCATGAATGAATTACAGGCGATGAACCCGGGACGTCACGACATTCGGTTTGCGGCCAGTGGAACTACTTTGTCGGGCCTGGTTCGCTACAAACCTTTTGTCGGTCTGGAAGGGGCTACCTACTACTACTACGAGACCGCGGACAACGACATCAACCAATGGCTGGTCGAGCACCACCTGGAGCGGTTTGGCACACCACCGGATTTTTTTGCCGCCGGTGGTATGGCAGCGGGTATCGCCGCCGTGGAAGCGATTCGCCGTGCCGGCTCAACTGACACTGAAGAACTGATCAGCACCCTGGAAGGCATGCACTTCAATACGCCCAAGGGTGAAATGATGTTTCGTGCAGAAGATCACCAGGCTTTGCAATCGATGTATCACTTCCGGCTCAGTGTTGATGAGGATGTTGAATGGGCTATTCCAGAGCATGTGCGCGAGCTCACCCTGGATGAAATCGACGTACCGCTCGGACGCTGAACGCCTGTCTGCTGGCGCCTTGTTAATCTCTGGGCGGCACTGAGAAACTCATCTTCCGCCACTGTTCCCAGGCAGGCCCTCACCCTGGGTGAGGGCGCCTCCTACTATTCGCCGATGGGTCTAACCGGGCCCGGTCTCTACACTGGCAGCATCTACCCTAATCGTTAACGGTCTGCTCTTTTTGGGGCGGGCCAGACACCGGACAATGCTGTCAACAGGAGACCTGGGATGGCTGGCAACATGATGATTCACCCGCTGAACACCAGCGATATTTTACGCAACGCAGCACAACGCTACCCCGAGCAAAGCATTGTGTCAGCGATGTCGGACGGGAGCCGGCACCGTTACCGGTACCTTGATGCGCTTAAACGTTCAGCCCAGGTTGCCCACCTGCTGGCGCGGTCCGGTATTCAAAGTGGTGAACGGGTAGCCACTTTGGCAGTTAACCACTATCGCCACCTGGAGCTGTATTTTGGTATTTCCGGCATGGGGGCGGTTGTGCACACCCTCAATGCGCGGCTGTTCAGTGAGCAGTTGCAGTACATCATCAATCACGCCGAAGATCGCTGGGTCTTTTTTGATCCGGAGTTTCTGCCCCTGCTGGAAGACGTTGCCGACCAGATTCGCGGCGTTGAGCGGTTTGTTGTGCTGTGTGACGAAGACACAATGCCTGAATCCGGCATACTGACCCTTGATAATTATGAGCACTTGCTGGCCCAGATGCCGACGGAATTCCACTGGCCCCGTCTGCCGTCCGATGCCCCCTGTGGCCTCTGCTACACCAGCGGCACGACCGGCAACCCCAAAGGGGTGATGTACGAGCAGGGCTCAACGGTCTTGCATGCGATGATGAGTGGCTCCAGCCAGTATCTCGATTTCTCGGAGCGGTCGGTCGCTATGCCGGTCGTACCCATGTACCACGTCTGTGCCTGGGGCGTGCCGTTTTCAGCGCCACTCTATGGTGCCAAGCTGGTGTTGCCGGGCGGCAACCTCGATGGTGAGAGTTTGCAGGCGCTGATTGAGGAGGAGTCGGTCAATCAGGCCTTTGCGGTGCCGACCGTTTGGCTGAATCTGCATAATTATTTGCAACAGAGCGGCAAGACGATCGATCCACTAAAGGTGATCGGCGTCGGCGGAGCGGCCTCGCCATTGAGTCTGGTTGAGATTTACGACAAGCTCTACAACGTCTATTGGATGGGCATTTGGGGCATGACCGAGACCAGCCCGCTGGCCACTGCCGCCAACCGGACTCCGCAGATGGACGCCTTGCCCGATGAACAGCGCTACGAACTGCAAAGCTCGGCCGGGCGCCCGATGCTGGGCGTGGAAATTGATATCTTCGATGAAGCAGGCCGCCCGTTGCCGCATGACGGACGCACCCGTGGCAATCTGCGCTGCCGCGGCCCCTGGGTGCTGGCCCAGTATTTCAAGGGTGAAGGCAAAGACAAGTTTATTGACGGCTGGTTCGATACCGGTGACGTAGCCGTTATTAACCCTCAGGGGTATCTGCGCGTGGTAGATCGCAGTAAAGATGTGATCAAATCCGGCGGCGAGTGGATCAGCTCGGTGGAACTCGAAAACGCTGCCCTGCACGACGACGCTATCAACGAAGCCTGCGTGATTGGCGCCACCCACCCAAAATGGGATGAACGACCGCTAATGCTGGTGACCATACGCGCCGGCAAAACACTCGACGAGACTCGTTTGCGCAAGATACTGGCAGAACGCGTCGCCAAGTGGTGGCTGCCAGATGCCATCATTCAGGTCGACAGCTTGCCGCATACCGGCACTGGAAAGCTGCGCAAGGTGGACATTCGTGACGACTACCGGGATTATCTGGTGGAACGATATAAAGCCTGAGTATTAAGGCGTGCTCACAGCGCAGATGGATATTTGGCCGTGTCGAGTTGCCGGGTAGGCCTGTCCGGGGAGGTCCGCAGCAGGGATGCTGCGGTCCAGGCCCCATGGATGGGTTGAGTGGGCGGCATCCCGCCCGGCCCCGGACAGGCCTACCCGGTAGCTCGACACTGAATGCAAAGAGCAATGTAATCCAAATGTAACCAGTGACGAAGTCGCTGTCTGACTCCCGAACAAAGGACCCACTCCCGGATGTCACCGACGTTTTTCATCCTCATTTCGTTGCTCTACGTCATCCTGTTGTTCGTCATCGCGCTCTATGGTGACCGGCATCCGGTCGCCCGTCGCTGGCAGCCCTGGGTGTACAGCTTGTCGCTGGCTGTTTACTGCACCAGTTGGACGTTCTACGGGGCTACACGTCAGTTTGCTGAATATGGCTGGGCCTTTGCGCCGTCGCATGTCGGCGCCATTCTGTTGTTTCTGGTGGGTTATGCTTTCCTGCTAAAAGTGGTGCAGGTCGCCAAGCGCGAGAATGTGACCACCATTGCCGACTTTATTGCCAGTCGGTTCGGGCATAGCAGAGCCGTTGCGGTCTTTGTGGCGTTGATCTCCCTGGTCGGGATCGTGCCCTACGTGGCGCTGCAGTTGAAAGCCATTTCGGTAAGTTTCAATGTGGTCGCGCCGACCATCACGGCTGGCGAGTTTTGGTACAACGACTCGGCACTTTATGTCTCGCTAATTCTTGGTCTGTTTACGCTTCTGTTCGGCACCCGTCACCTGGATACCTCTGAACACCACCCCGGCATGATGCTGGCGATTGCGTTTGAATCGGTGGTCAAACTCTTTGCCTTTCTGGTGCTGGGGTACTGGGCGGTCTATGCCGTTGGTGGTGGCTTTGCCGAGGTGGTTAAAACGGCGGTGAATACACCGGAGATCTGGTCGATCATGACCGATTTCAGCAGTCCTTATATTTACACAACCCAGGTAATGCTGGGCGTTGTCGCCATCATTGCTCTGCCACGGCAATTTCATGTGGCGGTTGTGGAATACCGCGATCAGCGCGACCTGCGCATGGCGCGCTGGATTTTCCCGCTCTACCTGGTGCTGATTAACCTTTTTGTGTTGCCCATGGTGCTGGTTGGGTATGAGTACTTTTCGACCAACCCCGAGCAACTGGAATACATGACGCTGATTCTGCCAATGATGATGGGGCGGGATGATCTGGTGGTGCTGGCCTTTATCGGCGGTTTGTCAGCAGCGACGTCGATGGTGATTGTGGCCAACATTGCGCTCAGTACCATGCTCTCGAATGAAATTCTCCTGCCCGGGTTGATTCGACTTGGCTGGTGGTCTGCCGATGCGCCCAATCTTGGCCGCCGGGTCGTCTGGTTGCGTCGTTTGGGCATCATGCTCATCGTGCTGGCCGCCTTTTTCTATTACCGGCTGATCGTCGCCTTTGAAGGGTTGGTGGCGATTGGTCTGGTCTCCTTTGTTGCGGTGGCCCAGTTTGCTCCGGCCCTATTTCTGGGCCTGTACTGGACAGCGATGAACCGAAAGGGCGTGCTCTGGGGGCTGGGGCTTGGGTCGGCGGTTTGGTTCTATACCTTGCTGATTCCGTTGCTGATTCGCGCTGGTTTGATGCCCGATACCCTGATGAACGGCCTTTTTGGCCTGAGCTTTCTGCGGCCTCAGGCGTTGATGGGTGTTGAGGGGCTCGACCCCATCGTGCACGGCACCGCCTGGAGCCTGGCGTTGAACGTTCTTGGGTTGCTGCTTGGCTCTGCCTTTGGCCGGGAAACCCTGAAAGACCGGATGCAGGCTTCGCTGTTCGTACACGCCAACCGGTCCGATTCGGGCTTGCTGCAAAACGCCAGTCGAACAGTGTCGATTGGTGATCTGCATCTGTTGCTGGGGCGCTTTATTGGCGCCGATAAACTGAACCGGTTGTTCTCGCGCTACACCAACCCGCTCAATGGCCGTTTACTGACCGATCATACCGCCGATGACGATTTGTTGTACCAGGCCGAGCGTTCGCTGTCATCGGTATTGGGTGCACCCGCTACCCGGTTGTTGTTTGAACGCTTCGACCAACCCATGACAGGGCAGTGGCGGCATTTGTCGACCATGGTGGATGAAGCCTCCCAGGTGCTTAAGTTCAACCGTGACTTGCTCAATTCGGCGTTGCAGTCGATCAGCCAGGGCATCAGCATTGTCGATCGTGATTTGAACATCGTTGCCTGGAATCAGGAGTATCAGCGTATGTTTCGCTACCCAGAGGGCATGCTGCAGGCAGGGCAACCAGTAGAGGCGCTGCTTCGGCACAACGCTATGAAAGGCGAACTGGGCGACGGGGACCCTGGTGGTTTGGTTGAGCGCCGTCTGGGCCACCTCAAGGCAGGATCGTCCTATCGGATTGAGCGCAAGCGGCCAGATGGAAGTTACCTGGAAATTCAGGGAAACCCGATGCCAGACGGGGGTTACATCACGGTGTATTCGGATATTACCGACCGCCGCCGTATTGAAGATCAACTGCGCCGCAGCAACGATATGCTGGAAGAAAAGGTCTCAGAACGTACCGAGGCACTGCAGCTGACCAACACCGAACTGGAAAAAGCCAACACCAATAAAACCCGGTTCCTGGCCGCCGCCGGGCACGATTTGGTACAGCCGCTGAATTCAGCAGCCTTGTTTGCTGCGAGCCTGCAAGCCAAGCTGCGACGTCTGGATCAGACGCCGGAACTGCTCGGCCTGGCCGAGCAGATTGAGCGTTCCCTGCACTCGGCCGACAACTTGCTGGGCGAATTGCTGGAAATTTCCAAGCTGGATTCGCACATTATTCATCCGAACCCGGAAACCATTTCGCTGGCCAGCGTGCTGGCCTCGCTTCACGAGGAGTTTGACGTGCTGGCGCGAGACCGGGGCATTCACCTGACCTTTGTCAGAACCTCGCTTTGGGTACACAGCGACGCCCGGCTGTTGCGGCGCATGCTGCAAAATCTGCTCAGCAACGCCTTGCGCTATAGCCGGCGTGGCCGCGTAACGTTGGGAGTTCGGCGGTACGGAGTCCAGTGTCGCATTGAGGTGTGGGATACCGGGCCGGGCCTGACAAAGAAGCAACAATCGGAGGTGTTCGAGGAGTTTCATCGCCTGCCAGATACACAGAGTGAAGAACGCGGTTTGGGGTTGGGCCTGGCCATCGTTCGGCGTTTGTCGGTGCTACTCGAACACCCGGTCATGGTGCGCAGTAAGCTGGGGCGGGGCAGTATGTTCGGCATTGAATTGCCGCTGGCTTCTGCCGGCATAGCGACGGGTAAATTAGCGGTGCCGGCGGCTGGTTCCCACCAGGGGTATCACATTCTCTGTGTCGATAATGAAGTGCAGATTGTAGAAGGCATGAACAGTCTGCTGGCCGAGTGGGGGTTCAGTGTTTCGGTGGCCAGCCAGCCGGAACAGGCCTGGGACATGGCCCGCGAACAGAAACCGGACCTGATCGTGATGGATTACCATCTGGACCAGACCCTAACCGGGTTAAGCGTGCTGGAAGCCTGGCACAATAAGGGTCTGGCCGACGTGCCGGTGATCATGATTACCGCGGATTACACGGAAGAGGTGCGCCAGGCGATCGAGAAGCGGGGCTATCGATTACTGAAAAAACCAGTGCGGCCACTGCAATTGCGGGCTTTGCTGGCGTCTTTGTTGCGCTAACACGGGAAACGTTATCCCTCCAACAGCAAAGCCCGATGCCTATTCTACCCAGTTGGTCAGATGCCACCGGGTGTGCTCATAGAAACCACGCCGTGAAGCCCTCCCTGGGGGCTCGGAGACCGGATATGAATCCCATACATGGTATTCACCCCTCGGGCTCGCTGCGCTCATGCTAAAACGCTCCCGGCGTTTTAGTCCATGCGGTCTAACGGCCTTCTATGAGCACTCGCAGCAGCATCTGGGCTGACACTTAGCCGCCGCGAAAGGAGTCAGAGGCAGTTGGGTGTTACTCAGGCACTTCCAAATACTGGTTATACATGGCAGCCTGGGTGCGGTTATACAGATTGAGCTTGCGGAATATTTCGGAAACGTGCGTTTTGATCGTGGTTTCCTTGACGCTCAGCTCGTAGGCAATCTGTTTGTTCAGGTATCCACGGGCAATCAGCGCCAGCACGTGTTGCTGTTTGGGGGTCAGGCTGGCGAGTTTGGTAATGGCGTCAATGTCTTCATCAATGTTGTGACTGTCGGCCTGGTGGTTGGCGGGGAAATACCCCTTTCCGCTGATCAGCGCTCGCAATGCATCTACCAGTTGTTCCAGAGACAGCGATTTGGGTAGATACCCAAGAGCGCCGGCGGCTTTTACGTGGGCCACGGTTCTGCTGGCCTCATTGGCGGTGATGACCGCCAAGGCAACTTCCGGAAAACGGGTTCGTATCTGAATCAGGCCTAGCAAGCCTTCGCTACCGGGCATTTTCAAGTCGAGCAACAACAGGTCGGTGGCGTTATTTTCGAGGTGGAACAGTGTCGATTCCAGGGTGTCGGTCTGCTCAATCGTGATCGGAGTGCCGGTGTTCGACAGGGCTTCAGACAGCGCATTGCGGAACAGTGGATGGTCGTCGGCGATCAGGACTTGAAGGGTATCCGTCATGGCATTCACAGCGTCGATGTTGTCGTTTTTATTGACCGGCAGTGTAACACTTTCAGACGGGAGTTTAGCGCTGGAGCGGTGGCTCTCCTCCTAAGGTAGGAGGAGAGCCCTGGGTGGTATTTCAGCAAGCATCTAACTTGCCTTAATGGCAGCCGGGTCTTCGTCGCGTTGGTTTTGCTCCAGTTCTTTGATGCGTTGCAGCATGGTTTGCGAGTCTGACATGAACTGTTTGACCAGGGTTTCCATTTCTTCAATGTCTTCGTTGCTTTCTGCCCGGGTATCCTGGGCATTCATTTGTTCGGTGCGGGCGCTGAGCTCGGCAACCAGAGTCTCCGTAGAGCGAAGCAGGGCTTGCAGTTGATCGATTTCCTTTTCCTGAGCCGGCAGTACGTCGTTGGTGTCGGCCCCTTCACGCAGGTCGTCGACAAGGTTGCGCAGGGTATCCAGGCTGAGTTGAATCTGGGCGCTGAGCGTCTCGAATTCCTCTGAGGTGGCGGTCTGGGGATTCTCGGGTTCGGGTGCTCCGGTATCGACTGGCTGCGCATTGAGCTCTTCCAGCGCCTGTTGGGCTTGCTGCAGCTCCATTTCTAGCATGGCGACGCACGATTCTGAATCCCGCACCAGCAACTCCAGCCGGCTGATCTCATCGTCCTGAACCTGCATGGCGCGCTCCGGATCGCTGCCTGAGCGCAGTTGCTCCAGCGCATCGCGCAGGCTGGCGACTGACTCCGCCTGGCTGGAAGAGTTGGACGTCAGTTTCTTAACATGGTCTGGATTCACGGCGGTGGGGCCTCGTACTTGCAGGTCTTTCAGGCGATTCTTAAGGCCATGAACCTCGGTTTCGAGTTCCTCGTTCTCGTGGTTGGCGGCTTCCAGTTCTTTCTCCATCAGGTTGACGCTGACATCGGCTTCTTTGACGTAGCGATTCAGCGCCTGAATCAACTCAGCCTGCTGGTTGGCGTACTCGTCGCCATCCGGGTCGATTTGCTGCAATTTCAGCGACAGCTGGTTAATCGTCTCCTGCATGTCGTACTTGTCGCACTTGAGCTTGTAGATCTCATCGGCATACGTGCCTTTTTGCGGACGTTCAAGTGTACTTGCGCTGGCTGTGTTGATGGATTTGAGGGTGTTCATTTCCTGTTCGAGCAACCGGATCCGGTCGCGAGCGGCGGCATACTGGGCTTCGTACTGTTTCAGGTCGCGGGTAAGCTGGTCTTTGCCCAGTTCCGAATCGGCACCTTCCTGACGTGCCTCGCGTGCGGGTTCAAGGCCGCTGTCTTTCAATACCTGGTGCGCCTGGTGAGCCCATTCCTCATCGTCGATTTCGCCAGCCAGCAGCTTTTGTTCAAGGTCCAGAATACGGCGGCGAAGCCAGTGAATATGAGCCGGTTCATCCGGTTCGGGGGTGCGATGCAGGTCGTTCCCGGCTTCCGTCAGTTCGGCTTCCAGGGCGTTCAAGTGGTGTTTGAGTTGCTCCGGGATGGTTTTACCGGCCGTGTCGGCTGCCGCCTGCACCGATTTGAAATCCTGCGTTAGTTTGCGGTTCTGAGCCCGCAGGGCTGCGATTTCCTGTTGTTTCTCCTGCTGCCGGCGCAATTTCTCCCAACGCATCTCTTTGAGTATGGCGACCAGCACATGGTAAAGCCGTTGCCGGTAGAACAGGAAGATCGTAATGACCACATACACCACGGCAATTTCCGCGACGATGAACAGGGTCATTTGATCAATAAACATAGACGGCGCTGCCCTAGACCTGATCGACCCAGCGACGCTGGCCATCATTGAGCGATTGGGTACCGGAAGCGGAATAGGTGTCGGTGGCACCGACCAGGTTTTTCAATAGAGTCAGGCGCGCCTGATTCCGCGCCGACAGGGAGGACAGCATTTGCCGGTTCACCGCGGTAGAGCGGCTATTTTCGTCCAGACTCACTTTCAGTTTTTGCCATTGGGTCAGCAGGGGGGCTTGTTGTGCTGTGTCCAGCTGTTGTTCGCACCAGGCGCGAAACGCCGGATAGTCGGGCTCGATACCCTGGTCGGAACACCAGGTGAGCAGGGCTTCCGAGGCGGTGAGCAGTGTTTCAGTCAGGGAGGATTTTCGATCGAGAACAGCGGACAGCAACGTCAGATCACCGGTTTTCAGAGCCCGGTGTTCATCGGCAAGCAGTGGTTCGAATGCATGGCTGGCATCGAGCGCCCTGGCGAGCGCCGCCTGCAGGGCATTGAGCGTTTCGGTATTCATGGTCTTGTCCCCGCGGTTTACCCGGCGACTGCCTGAACCCTTAAACGATCAAAGGCCCGACTCGAAGCGTCGAAAGGCGGCCGCCAGCTTATTATAGTCGATAGAGTAATCGCCGTTTTGAATGGCGGTTCGAATACGGTCGACCTTTTCCTGGTCGATGTCTGGCAATTGCTGCACCTTACTGTTGACGGTACGCAATACTTCAGCACGATCCGACAGCTTGACCACATCGTCTGTGTTCTTGCCGCTATCACTCTTGTTTACAGCTCCAGCACTTTCTGTGCCAGCTTTTTTGGTCGACGCAGCATTGTCGCTTTCGCGGCTCTTGGCAGACCCTGGTTGTCCCGATGACAGGCCGTTCAGATTAATGGCCATTGTGTTCACCTCATGTGAAGTTGGTTTTTCCTGAAGGGGGTAGCGGCCCTGGCTTCAGGAACTTGAGCGAATTTTGTGAAAAAAGTCAGATTTTTTCTTCAATCACCGTATCAAACTGTTTAAAAACCAGCCAGATGGGTGGGTTTATCCTCACTGTGTATGGATCTCAACCACGCCTTTCGATTTTACGTAGGCGTGTATTGTTTGCCGCGATGACAGGTTTCTGACGGGTATCTGTTGCCCCTCGGAGCCCTCCCTAAGTGCTTCACCTTCCGTCTGTACCGACAGACCGGCGCCGGTAGCGAATATGATAACGCGGTCGCCCCGCTCGATCATCACCGGCGGTTTGGCCACATAGGGCGTGATCACCGAGCCCTGCGTCAGGTTCCGGGCCACTTCGTACCCGCTCAGTTCGGCCGTGTCGCTATAGTGACCATGGCGGAGTGTGGAGACATCTGTCATCGCCAGGCTCAAATCAGCCGGCGACAGTCGCTGACCGCGCGACAGGCTGCGTGCGGTCACGACAACGGGAACATTCACCGTCAACCCAACCGGGATATAGACCTGCCAGCCCAGATTCTCGCAGGCAACCCGGGGTGTCAGCCGGTTGGATAATGAATTGCCACGCCAATCAACCAGCAAAGGAGCCGGGCAGGGCGCCAGGTTGGCCGTGGCATCATTGACGGTAATGGTGGTGGATACCTGTCCATCAGGAACGTTCGGGTGATCGTCCCTGACGCGCTTTAGGAGCGATTGTTCCACAGCCTGGGCAATTTGCTGGCCTGCTGTTTGGCTGACCGTTTCAGTCGCACTGGCCGTAAATGCCAGGCTGGCTATGGTCAGGATCACCCCGGCGATTGTGATGCCCGGTTTACCTAAAGTCCGCGTTGCGGGCTCTGACCGGTCTCGCCGGGTTAAACCTTCTGAAACATCCGCCGATAGGTACAAATGTCTGATCATGCAGTTGTCCTTGGACGATTGCCGACTATGCTTGGTGAAAAGTCACCGTAAAAAGAGCGCTTTCTGGCAATTCGTTGCCAGTGGGCTGAAAATGCCGCTGGTGCATTCGCCAGTAAATTGACGAAACGGTTCGGGCAGCGCCTGTGTTACAGTCCATTTGCAAGGGCTATGCCGACCTTTCTACAAAAGCTGTACCGACTGTCGTGGATTCGCGGCGAGAGTCGGATTCGGTGTCCGGCAGTTAACAGTATTATCAGTGGAGAATCCTATGGCCGGTGTTCTGGACAGTGTGAACCAGCGTACGCAGTTGGTCGGGCAAAACCGCCTGGAACTGCTGCTGTTCCGCCTCAATGGCGATCAAATTTACGGCATTAATGTGTTTAAGGTTAAAGAAGTGCTTCAGTGCCCCAAGCTGACTCAGATGCCGCACTCCAGCAAGGTTGTGAAAGGCGTTGCCCATATTCGCGGCGGCACCATACCCATTCTCGACCTGAGCGTGGCCACGGGTAATGCGCCGATAGAACATATTGAAGACAAGTTCACCATCATCACTGAATACAATATGAAGAGTCAGGGCTTTCTGGTTCAGGGGGTGGAGCGCATCATCAACATCAACTGGGAAGATGTGCAGCCACCACCCAAAGGCACTGGCCACGATCATTTTCTGACTGCGGTGACCAAATACGATAACAAGCTGGTTGAAATCATCGATGTCGAGAAAATTCTGGCGGATGTCACGCCCATGCAGGAAGACTTCAACGAAGACTTGCTGACACCCGAAGTCGCCGCCAGTGCGGTGTCGAGACAAGTGCTGATCGTTGATGACTCCAAGATTGCACGCAAGCAGATTCAGCGCACGCTGGAGAAAATCGGGTTGACGGTCGTTGCACTCAACGACGGGCGTGAAGCGTTGAACCACTTACTGGCTCTGATTGACGAAGGCGTGCAACCGACTGAGCGCTACCCAATTATTATCTCTGATATTGAAATGCCGGAAATGGATGGCTATACCCTAACCCATGAAATCCGTAACCACCCCCAGCTCAAAGAGGCTTACATCGTGTTGCACACCTCGTTGAGTGGCGTCTTTAACAAGGCGATGGTGCAAAAAGTGGGTGCCAACGATTTTCTGGCCAAGTTCCAGCCTGATATGCTGGCCCAACTGGTGATTGAGCGGATCACCAACCTGGGCGGTAATTTGCCAGCGATCGAAGGAGAGGCATGAGACGATCGGCAGGCAGGTTCTTCCCGACCCGAGGGAGGAGTATGGACAATATGAGGCTGACAGGTCAGCAAACCCAGTGCCCAAGGGCCAGGAGTGCAGGGATTAATGGTCGACGTTGAAAAAGGGTACCAGGCATTTTGTGACTACCTGGAAAAACACAGTGGGATATGTCTGGGCGCCAGCAAGCAATATCTGGTATCGAGCCGGTTGCGGAAAATACTGCAGCAAGCCGACATCACCAATCTACAGGATCTGGTGACAGCGATTCAGCGACCCGGTGGCCAAAAGTTGCGCGCTGAGGTCATTGACGCCATGACCACCAACGAAACCCTCTGGTTTCGGGATATCCATCCGTTCCGGATTCTGGAGGAAAAGCTGTTGCCTGAGTTCTACCAGCAACGCGGCGCCCGCCCGTTGCGAATCTGGTCGGCCGCTTGCTCAACCGGGCAGGAACCTTATTCAATCTCCATGATGATCGAAGAATACAAGGCCCGTAACCGGCTGGTCAGCGGTGGCGAGAAAATCGTCGCGACCGACATTTCCGCCTCGGTGCTGGATGCCGCCAAGTCGGCCGAATACGCCATGCTGGCTATCGGCCGTGGCCTTGATCCGGAACGACTGAAAAAACACTTTATCGAGGCTCCCAATGGGCGCTGGAAGGTCAAGCCAGGCATTGCTCAGCGAGTCGAATACCGCTCCCTGAACCTGCAGGACAGCTACGCCTTACTCGGCAAATTTGACATCGTGTTCTGTCGAAATGTGCTGATTTACTTCACCGCCGACCTCAAACGCGACATTCTCACCCGCATCCACGCCACCTTAAACCCGGGCGGGTATCTCCTGGTCGGGGCCTCGGAGGCCGTAAATGGCCTGAACGATCTCTATGAGATGGTTCATTGCCGCCCTGGCATCATTTATCGCAAGCGGTAAGCCCTCCTCATCGGTTAAGCCTTGCCGCTTTGCCGATGAACCCCCTTTCTCTTCTAGTAACTTATTGATTTTTAAGGCTTAAATAACTTGGCACTCTCATTGCAATACCTTCTGTGAATTCAGAAAAACGGCAATGAGGTTCCATCATGGCGGCACTGGGCTTTAACAATTCACTGGGTATACATGACAACGCCTTGCTGGTGCGTGCCCAGCGTTCCGAAGTGCTGGCCAACAACCTGGCCAATGCGGATACCCCGGGATTCAAGGCTCGTGACGTAGATTTCAAGGCCATCTTGAGCGGCGAAGTTCAGCGCACCCAAAACCTTGAAGTTAACCGGACCCAGGCAAACCATATCCCCGGAAAGTCGGGTGGTGATGCCGAGTTGTTCTACCGCAACCCTTATCAACCCTCAATCGACGGCAATACTGTGGATTCAAACGTTGAAAACGCAGAGTTCACCAAGAACGCCATGTCGTACAACGCCAGTTTTGATTTTCTGAATCGTAAATTCAAAGGCCTGACCAACGCGATCAAGGGGCAATAACCATGTCACTGTCGAACATTATTAATATTGCCGGCACCGGCATGAATGCCCAGTCGATCCGGCTGAATACCACCGCCAGTAACCTGGCCAACGCCCAGAGTGTCAGTTCCAGTGAGGAAGACACCTACCGGGCGCGCAAACCGATTTTTCAGGTGCTGCAACAGGCCGGTATCGACCGCGACTGGTCTAATGTGGACCTGGATCACGATGTGGGGCAGGGCGTTAACGTTCGCGCCATTGTCGAAAAACAGGATCCGCTCGACATCCGTTACGACCCCACCCATCCGTTCGCTGATGAACAGGGGTATGTCTACTACCCGAACGTCAACGTGGTAGAGGAAATGGCCGACATGATTTCCGCCCAACGCAGCTTTACCGTCAACGTTGAAGTGTTCAACACGGCAAAAACTATGCTGCAGAAAACGCTGACGATGGGGCAGTAGGCAACATGAACCCGATAAACCATAGCTGCGGCCAGAACGCTCACGAGAGGAATCATCATGGCTGACATTAACGACGTAACCGGTGCCGGGGCACTGAGCCAATACGACATTGCTCAGAAAAAGCCCAAGGAAAATACGTCCAACGAGCTGGGAAAAGATGATTTTCTGAAGCTGATGATTGCTCAGCTAAATAACCAGAACCCGCTTGAACCTCAGGCCAATGCGGAGTTTGTGGCTCAGTTGGCCCAGTTCTCCCAGGTCGAAGGTATTCAGAACATGAGCAAGGGGTTCGAGTCGTTGTCGAACTCCTACAAATCTTCTCAGGCGTTGCAGGCCAGTTCTCTGGTCGGTGGTGCCGTCACCATTGAGGGCAACCAGGAGAGTTTGTTGCGCCATGGTGAACTGGTGTTTGGCATGGCCGATGTGCCTTCCGGTGCCAGCGGAATGATGCTGCAAATCACAAACAGTGAAGGCGAGATGATTGAGTCGGTTCCGCTGGGTAACCAGCCAGCGGGCGATCTGAGTTTCAAATGGGATGGGGCCAACCTCGAGGTCAACGGTGAAATGGCCGATATTGACTACGACAAATTCCCAACCGATGAAGACGGCAACATCATTCCGCATGATGCCGGTGTTTACCGGTTCAGTGTGGTCGGCAATGTGGCCGGCGAACAGCAGGCTCTGGGTACACATACCAGCGCTCGGGTCGACTCGGTCACCCTGGGGCAGGACAGTGACCTGCAGTTGAACCTGGCCGGTGGCGGCAACATCACCATGGCTGATGTGAAACAGATAAATCAGGTGTATTGACCGGCGCTGGTAAGCAGAGCGACCGAGGAAGACATCAGGAACCGTTACCGGTGATGGCATCATCCCGGATTTGAACAGCGCAGTGCGAGGAGCAACCCATGAGTTTTGGTACTGGCCTGAGCGGCATCGCCGCCGCAAACAAAGACCTTCAAGTCACTGGCAACAACATTGCCAACGCCAGTACGACGGGCTTCAAAAGCAGTCGTACCGAATTTGGTGATGCCTACACCAACTCTTTTCTCGGCTACGGTCAGGATAAAGCCGGTGCCGGTGTGCGCGTCAGCAACATCGGGCAGAAGTTTGACCAGGGCAATATCAGTCAAACCAACTCGGCGCTGGATCTGGCCGTGGATGGCAACGGGTTCTTCGTGATGGAGTACCCGAACGGCTCCGTCACCTATACCCGTTCCGGTATTTTTGGTGTCGACAAACAAGGGTTTATTACTGGTAACACCGGTGCCAAGTTGCAAGGGTTTGGTGTTGATGAAAACGGCATCGTGAATGGGGTACTGACCGACCTTGAAGTCGATACCGGTAACCAGCCACCGCGAGGCACTCACGATGTGGATTCGCGTGTGAACGTGCCAGCCGGTGCGCAGGTACTGCAACAGGATGGGACCATTACCCGTACCAACGGGCTGGCCATTGGCGCGGCGCAGACGGGCTCACTGGTCGATACCAATTCAACCCTGTCTACCGTTGGCTTTCCGACGACGGCAGGCAGCGCGGCCACGTACCAGGGTGATCCGGTTGGCGTGGGTTTGCCCTGGACGCCCAGTGCCGTTGAAGCCTCCTGGACATTCGACGTCACTATTCAGGGCCCCAACATCAATGGTGGCACAGCTCCCCTTACTGCGAACCTGCAACCGTTCAGAGACACGGCCACATACAACAGCGTGGCCGATATGGTGTCGGCCATTAATGGCAGCATTCAATCGGATTCCGATCTGGCGGGCAAGATCCGTGCGGTCGAAAACCCAGCGGGCACCATTACGTTTGAAACCAATGGACCCTATGCGACCGATGGTACCTCCTTTGTTGGCCTGGTTAACTCAACCGGCACCTTGCTGGACGCAGGCTGGATGAACTTTGCGACCCCGACCGTTACTTCACCGGTCGCTGGTACCGAACTCTTCACCGCGGGTGGCTTTATTGACCTGACCTCCGACCCCGGTCAGGCCGCCAATATTCAGGGCAATGACCAGATGGAGCTTGAGTACAATAACTTCATTCCTGGCACAAATACCACCCTGACCAGTGGTACAACCCTGAATACGCTCGACAATACCGATCCGTTTGCCAACGCCGATGCGGGTAACGATATTGTCTTTAATATTAACGTGGGCTCTCTGAGCAGTGCCATTACCATGACGGTTCCCGCTGGTGGGTATGCCAACCAGGCAGCCTTTGCGACTGCGATAGAAACTGCAGTTAACGGTGCTCTGGGTGCCAACACCATCAATGCCAACGTGGACGGTGCTACCAACAGGCTGGTATTAAGCACAGACACGGCGGTAGGTATTGGGCCGGAAGACATCAGCATTATTCACAATGCGGGTGCTACAACTTCGTCCATCAACATGAATACTGTGGGCATGGCGGTGTCTTCCTCGCCTGCGCCAACCCGCGTACTGGGTGAGCCGGACACACCTTTCAACAACCAGCTCGATGTTATTGTGGATGGTGGCGCTCCGCTGACCATTACCATTCCGCCGGGCAGCTATGCCAGCTACAACGAACTGATTGATCAGATTAACACCCAGATTCAGACCACACCGGGACTGGCGGGTGAAGTGAGTGCCTCCCATGTGAACGGTCGCCTCGTGCTTGAGCGCACCGATATTGGTGAATTTCCGATAGACATTGATGTCGCCGACCCGGCGACCGGTGAATCGATTGATGCGCTTGGCCTGACCAGCAGTACCAAAACGGTTGGTACTGAACCGGTAGACCGTAGCCACAGCTTTCGGGTAAACCTGACCGTACCGGCGCCGGATGAAGAAAACCGGTCCGGCTCCGTCGTGATAAGCCTGAATGAAACCATTCTGTCCGTCGATCAACTCGCGGCAGCCATTAATCGTGAGTTGGCCGCCGTTCCTGAAGAAGACTATATTGGCGTTCAGGCTGAAGTCGTGCGCGATGAGAACGATAATAAAAAGCTACAATTTGTAGCCACCCAGGAAGGTGAGGCGGCCATCGTCTCAATCACCAACATCCTTGCACCGGGCGATGATCTGGATGTTGAGCAACTCTACGCCCTGTTGCAGGTTGATTCCTTCGATGCCAATTACCTGGAAGTGGGTGAAGCCGCGATCACCAATGGCTACCCGGAACAATCACTGGTTCTGTTCAATGAAGAGGCCGATGAGCGGACGCCCATTACCATTCCGGAAGGGGCCACGGCTGCTGAAATTGCCGCTTTACTCAGTGAAGAAGCTGGCGTGGATGCAGAAGCTGAAACCCAGGTTCGCCTGCTGGCTGAAAACTATGGCAATTCCGGTGACATGGACATCATCATCAATGGTCAGCGGATAACTGCTAACTCCTATCAGGACATGGTTGATGAGATAAACCAGTATCAGCAATCGTCGCTGAACAGTATCACCGCTGCGCTTGATGACGATACGGGTGACATTGTTATTACGTCATCTACCGGTATTGATGTATCGGTATCCATCGATTCGCCCAATGATAACGATACGTTGACGGTTCAGGGCTTTCAGGGGACTGCGCCGGTCGTACTTGGTGGGCAGGCGGACGCGGAGGTAAATGCCAGGATTGGTGGGTTCGTCGACATCATTCTGAACGAAGGCTACACCATGATCGAGCCAGACCCACGAGTTACGGGTCTGTTTAACGGCTTGACGGCCAGCAGCTTTGAAGACTACACCATTAACGCTTTCAACCCGGATGATACCTCAACCTACAACGAAGTAGCGTCTCTGCCGATTTACGATTCCATCGGCAATCAGCACCAGCTTCAGTTGTTCTACGTCAAGAACCCGGGCGATGAAAACCGGCCCAATGCCCTGAACTCCTGGACAGTTTATGCCCAGGTTGATGGCGAAAACATTGGCGACCCGGACACCAGCCTGCCGTTCCCGGAAAATACCGAGCCGAGCATGGCGTCTTTCCAACTGTTTTTTAATCCGGATGGCACTATTGATGAAGAAAATACCGGCGAGTTTCTGATTTCCAACTGGAGCCCGATCGACCCGGAAACCGGAGAACCGACCGGTGCCTATGTTGGCTTGCCTGAGGCACAGGGTGGTCGCCTGCCGATCCCAGACCCGAACGTCAACTCGAACTTCGCGATTTCGTTCGATGGCACGACCCAGTACGGCGGTCCGTTTGCTCGCTATGATTTCCAGCAGGATGGCTACGCCAGTGGCCGTTTGCAGGATCTTGAAGTGGGTGACGATGGCATCATTTTCGCCCGCTACACCAATGGGGAAGCGCAGGTGCTCGGGCAGGTAGCATTGGCCAGTTTTGCCAACAATGAAGGGCTCGACCCGGTTGGCAACACCGAATGGAAAGAAAGTTTCGCCTCCGGTGATGCGACCATTGGTGAGCCGGGAACCGGCTTGCTGGGTAATTTGCAATCAGCGGCCCTGGAAGATTCAACCGTGGATCTTTCCGAGCAACTGGTGCATCTGATCATTGCGCAGCGGAATTATCAGGCCAGTGCGAAGACGATTGAGACGGCCAACGCCGTGACTCAGACGATCATCAATCTACGATAAACGGGTCGTAGCTTTAAACGGAAGTAGCGCTGAGCATTGCTCAGTGCCTCTTCCGCAGACCGGCAATCCAGGCCAAAGCTTGCCGTTTGGCCTTCCTTTCTTGTATTCCGTCCTTTCCTGTTTCACGTCTTTCCCGTTCTGCGTCTGCCGTGTCCCGCGTCTTTACTGGCCTGCGTCTCAATAAACAAACCTGGCACACCTTTCGCTATACCACCTGTACAGTCTTAGAAAGCGGCAGCAGGAGTCCGGTATGGATCGTGCCCTCTACATTGCAATGACCGGCGCCAAGAACAATATGATGGCGCAAACGTCACACTCAAATAACCTGGCCAACGCCTCAACCACAGGCTTTCGGGCCGACTGGGCGCAGGCCCGGGCAATGCCGGTTTACGGTGAGCATTTCCCGACTCGCGCCTATTCGATGACCGAGCGACCAGCAACCGATTTCAACGACGGTCCACTGATTGAGACCGGCAACGAACTTGATGTTGCCGTGGGCGGTGATGGTTTTTTATCCGTGCTCGATGCCGAAGGCAACGAGGCCTATACGCGGCGCGGCGACCTGGCAGTTACCCCCTTGGGTGAGCTGATCAACGGTGTGGGTCAGCCGGTACTGGGTAACGGTGGCCCAATTGTTTTACCGCCTTATGAAAAGCTGGAGATCGCCGGCGACGGCACAATCTCCATTCGCCCCGCGGGTGGCGGCCCTAACGAAATGCTGGTGATTGACGCTTTAAAAGTGGTCAATCCCGATCTGCAAAATTTTGAAAAAGGCACAGACGGTCTGTTTCGCCCTAGAGAGGGTGAAGCGGTATTGGCCGGTGACCCGGCGTTACGAATAGTCTCCGGGTTTGTGGAAGGCAGCAACGTAAACGCCGTCGCTGAACTGACCAACATACTGGCCATTAACCGCCAATATGAAATGCAGATCAAAATGATGAAGGCATCGGACGATGTGTCCCAGGCCGCCGAACAATTGTTGCGCCTGAACTGATCGGGCCCGGCAGGAGAGTAAGTCATGCACAAGGCATTATGGGTAGGTAAAACCGGTCTGGAGGCACAGGACATCGCCCTGGCCACCATCTCTAACAACATGGCCAACGCCAGCACCACCGGGTTCAAAAAGGAACGGGCGGTGTTTGAAGACCTGATCTATCAGGTACAGCGGCAGCCGGGCGGGCAGAGTGCGCAAAACACACAGTTGCCCTCGGGGCTGCAGCTGGGTACCGGTGTGCGCACCGTTGGCACGCAAAAGATGTTTACCCAGGGCGATCTGAACATGACCGAACAACCGCTGGATATGGCGATTAACGGTCGCGGCTTTTTCCAGGTGCTGATGCCGGATGGCAACATTTCTTACACCCGGGATGGCACCTTCCACCTGAATGCCGATGGCGACATCGTAACGGCGAACGGCTACTTGCTGGAACCCAACATTCAGGTGCCCGAGCAAACTAAAACCATCACCGTGGGTAACGACGGCATCGTTACTGCCGTTTCGGAGAATGACAACATTCCGTTCGAGATCGGTCAGATCGACGTGGTCGACTTTGTTAACCCGGCGGGTTTGCAAGCCATCGGCAACAACCTTTACCTGGAAACGGCCGCCAGTGGTCAGCCACAGGTGGGTGTACCCAGCCTGGACGGCTTTGGTGCCATCATTCAGGGGGCGCTGGAAACTTCTAACGTCACCATTGTTGAAGAAATGGTCGATATGATTTCAACCCAGCGCGCCTACGAAATGAACTCCAAAGTGGTCAGCACAGCCGATCAGATGCTGGGCTTCATTAACCAGAATCTCTAATTGGTTTAAGTGACATCGCTCGTAAACAGTAAGGGGCACAGTATGAAAATTCACAGCGTACCCGGAATTCTGACCGTACTCGCCGCGCTCGTGCTTACGGGGTGCGGCAGTATGCAAGTCACTGCCCTCAGCGACTCGCCCAAACCAGGGGATCCGGATTTCGCGCCGGTACCATCAGATTCATTGGAGCCACCGCCGAGTAACGATGGGTCTCTGTTCAACGATGCTTATGGCATGTCGCTCTATGGCGATAAGAAAGCCATGCGCACAGGCGATATCATCACCGTTGTATTGGATGAAGAAACTCAGGGCAGCAAGTCTTCCCAGAGCTCGTCGTCCAAATCCAGCGAAGCAGGTCTGAACGCACCCGTTATCGCCGGAGGAGCGCCGATTGAAGCGCTGAGCGCCACCATCCAGGGAGAGCGCAACTTCTCGGGCCGGGGCGATGCGGACCAGAGCAACAGTCTGAGCGGCAACATCTCGGTGACTGTATCGGAAGTACTGCCAAACGGTGTACTGCGCGTTCGCGGCGAGAAATGGATCACCCTCAATACCGGAGCTGAGTTCATTCGCATTCAGGGCATGCTGCGCCCGGAGGACATTAACCTGGACAACACCGTCTCCAGCCAGAAGCTGGCCGATGCCCGTATTTCATACAGCGGTGCCGGAGGTCTGGCCAGTGCGAGTCAGCCTGGTTGGCTAACCCGGTTCTTTAACTCGCCCTTGTTTCCGTTTTAAAAAACAGAGTTGAACCCTCTCCCCAGCCCTCTCCCGCAGGCGGGAGAGGGAGTTTCCAAAGTCCTCTCTCCCCCTTGGGGGAGAGAGTTAGAGAGAGGGGGAGGGCAATGGCCCACAACTTGCTAATCCCTCAATGCATGCCCAAACCGCCAACAAGGTGACACCATGAAACGCTTCACGATCACACTGGTTCTACTGCTGCTGGGCAGCCTGGCGTATGCCGACCGGATTAAAGATCTGGCTGGGGTGCAGGGTGTGCGTAACAACCAACTGGTGGGCTACGGCCTAGTCGTTGGCCTGGGAGGTACGGGCGACAGAGCCCCCTTCACCAATCAGACCTTCCGCAACATGATGGAACAGTTCGGCATCACCATACCCGAAGGGGAAGACCCGCGGCTGCGGAACGTCGCTGCCGTCAGTGTGCATGCCACCTTGCCGCCGTTCTCCAAGCCCGGTCAGGAAATTGACATCACCGTCTCCAGTATTGGCAACGCCGACAGCCTGCGTGGCGGCAGTCTGCTGCTGACACCGCTGCGCGGTCCGGACGGCCAGACCTACGCCGTCGCTCAGGGTAACCTCGTCGTCAGCGGTTTTGGCGCCGAAGGGTTGGATGGCTCCTCCATTCAGGTCAACGTTACCAGTGCCGGGCGCATCCCCAATGGCGCCATCGTTGAACGCGGTGTGAACAGCACCTTCTCGCAAGGCGATTATTTGACGTTCAACCTGCACCGGCCCGATTTCACCACGGCCCGCCGCATGTCCGAAACCATCAATGACCTGCTCGGCCCGGGTGCTGCGTCTGCGGTGGATGCCGCCTCAGTTCGGGTAACCGCACCGCGTGACCCCAACCAACGCGTCAGTTTCATCAGTGTATTGGAAAACCTGGAGGTCACTCCCGGGGAAGAGTCGGCCAAGGTCATTATCAACAGCCGCACCGGTACTATCGTTGTGGGCCAGCATGTCCGTATTGACCCGGTTGCCATTACCCATGGCAACCTGACCGTTACCATCGACAACGCCTTGCAAGTCAGCCAGCCGGAAGGATTCACCGATGGCGAAACCGTCGTCGTGCCCGACACCGATATCAATATCGACGAAGGTGATAACCGGATGTTCCTGTTCGGCGGTACTGTCACCCTGAATGACATTGTGAATGCGGTTAATCAGGTAGGCGCTGCGCCAGGTGATCTGATGGCGATTCTGGAGGCATTAAAATCGGCCGGGGCTTTGAAGGCTGAATTGATTGTTATCTGACTCTGGCACATATCTTGAGTGCACAACTGAGAGTAACGGTTCGCCTCGGTGAACCGGCAACGTTTAACCCATAGAGCGGCAAATCATGGCTTCACAAATCGACGCAGCCTTTAACTACAACGATCTCAATGGCCTAAACAGTCTGAAATCGCTTGCCCGTAAAGACGATGCGGCCGCTCTGAAAGGTGTTGCCCAGCAATTTGAATCCATGTTTATCAACATGATGCTGAAAAGCATGCGTGATGCCACCGATGTTATGGCCTCTGACCTGTTGAGCAGTAACGAAACCAAATTCTACCGCGACATGCACGACCAGCAACTCAGTCTGCACTTGGCAGAAACTGGCGGCTATGGGCTGGCGGAAGTGATGTTTGAGCAGATGTCGGCCAATTTGCCCCAACGTCCGGCTGACTTTCATAACATTGATGTCAAATCATTGAACGACAGCACACGTCCTGAGTTGCCGGTTGCACCCGCACTCCGTGACCCGGCGGGAATGGGTGAAGTAGAGCCGACATCCAGTTTCAATCTGTCCAGTCCTGAACTGGATAAATTGTCGGCATTTGAGTCCCCACAAGCTTTTATTGAGTCCCTGTTACCCCATGCCGAGCAAGCCGCACAGCGATTGGGTGTGGAGCCGCGCATACTGGTGGCCCAGGCAGCGCTGGAAACAGGCTGGGGCAGGGCGATGATTAAGGACGACCAGGGTGCTAACAGCTTCAATTTCTTCGGCATTAAAGCCGATCAGCGCTGGCAAGGTGCGGTGGCCGATACGCAGACGCATGAATATGTTGAAGGCAATCGGATTTCAATTCGCGATGCGTTTCGTGCCTATGACGACCCGGCCCAGTCGTTCAACGACTACGTCGACTTTTTGAGCAGCAACCCGCGTTATCAGGCTGCACTGGATCAGGTATCTGATTCTGAACAGTTCGTTCGCTCGTTACAGTCTGCTGGCTACGCCACCGATCCGGACTATGCCGACAAAATCCTGCGCATCGCCAACAGCCTGCCCACTACCGATGCTGAATTCAGCTTGGGTCAGGCATAAGCCGGAGGCCACAGAATGAGTCTGCTCAACACGGCAATTACCGGTCTTAAAGCGCAACAGGAAGCCCTGCGGGTAACCGGCCATAACATTTCCAATGCCAGCACGCCGGGTTATTCGCGCCAGGAAGTGGTGCTCGATACCAACAACCCCCTGTTTCGAGGTTTTGGTTTTGTTGGTCAGGGTGTCGATATTCAGTCGGTACGGCGAATTACCGATCAGTTCATGATTGCCCAGCAACGCACTGACACCAGTGAATTTCAGCAGCTGAACGCCTATAAGGTCAACATTGAGCAAGTTGATCGCATTCTGGCCGATGAACGCACCGGCCTGCAGCCTCAACTGGACCGCTTTTTCGCCAGCTTGCAGGGCGGGGCGGATAACCCAGCCTATGTGCCGGCGCGGGATGTGGTTCTGGGTGAATCCCAGGGGCTGGTCGACCGGTTCCAGACCATTCACAAATACCTGACCGACCAGAACGAAACCCTGAACAGCCAGATGCAGGCCATGGCCGGGCAGGTGAATTCGCTCGCGGCTGGCATTGCCACGTTGAACAACGAGATCGTCAGTGCACGCGGCAGCGCCAGCGCCCAGCCGCCTAACGATCTGATCGACAAGCGAGACGAAATGGTTCGACAGTTGTCTGAATATATGGACATTGACGTGACCGTCGATAACGACCAGTTCAATATTTCCATTGGCAGTGGTCAGGCACTGGTGCTGGCTAACCAGGCCAACCGAATTGAAGCCGTACCGGGTACCGAAGACCCTCAGCGTTTTGGCATTCGATTTGTTAGCCCAATTGAGCGTAATGACATTACCGCCGATATCTCCGGGGGCCAGCTTGCCGGCCTGTTGAACTTCCGCTCAGACGCGCTCGACCCTGCCCTTAACAATTTGGGCCGCATTGCCGTTGGTTTCGCGCAGGAATTCAATAATCAGCACAAGCTGGGCATCGACCTGAACGGCAACTTTGGTCAGAACGCGTTTCAGGACATGAATGATCCGGAGCTGGCTTCCATCGGCCGGGCCCAGGGCAGTAGCGACAACGCGCTGCCACGCAACCAGGTGCTCAGCGTTTTCTTTGAAGACACCCGGGAACTGACCACCAGTGATTACACACTGAGCCTGACCGGCCCCGGCAATTCGCGCTATGAAGTCATTCGTAAAAGCGATGGGGCTGAAGTGGCCAGTGGCTCTCTGACCGGCGACTTCCCGGACTCGATTGAATTCGATGGCCTGCGCGTTCAACTGGAAGGCGGTAATTTCAAAGAAGGGGACGAGTTCACCATCAATCCGCTGCGCGGCGCGCCAGCCCAACTCGACTGGCTGATTGATGAACCCGCCGAGCTGGCCTTCTCCTACCCCATGCGAGCGGGTACCGGCGTCGGCAATCAGGGTACCGGTGAGATCAACCAGGGCACAATGCTCAGTCGCGATAGCGAGATATTTTCGGTAGACGGGCAGTTGTCACCGCCGTTGGTGATCGTGTTTGAAAGCCCGACCCGATATTCCGTGTACGACAACAGTGACCCCGGTAATCCGGTCTCGCTCGACCCGCCGCTTGAAAACATCGAATACGTACCGGGCGTTACGAATACGCTGTTTACGGATGACCCGGGTGAAACCATCGTCAGTAGCTGGCGGCCGCGCTTGCCGGAAAACCCGGCATTGGCGCTTGATGGCCCTGCAACGGTAGCGCCCTACAACGGCATCAATTCCGAACGCTTTGTGTTCTCCAGAACCGACCCGAATACTGGTGAAGTGACGCAAGACGAGACGCTGATTACCCCGCGTGGCGCCAGCGCAGCCGAGATTGCCGATGAACTGAACCGGGTCGACGGCGTCACCGCGCGCGCTTTTAGCGAGGTGCAAATAGCCAATTTTACCAACTCTGGGACCCCCTATGACCCTGACAATCCATTTGAGGTCTGGGTAAACGGGTTCAATCTGACCGAGAATGACCTGGGGCCCAACCAGAACATCTATATGGACGGGTACCCGGAAGAGTTGCCGGAAGAAATGAATCCGAATTTCCTGGCCGACCGCATCAATGCGCATTACGACCTGCAACAAGCCGGCATTCGCGCCAAGAGCGATGGCGAGACGCTGACGATCACCCAGGAGAACGGCGAAGACATTTTCATCGAAATGCGCGGCGACAAACCACAGGATGTGATCGTCGGCACGCCACCGGTTGGCCCGGGGCCAACCAACGGCGCCATCGATCCCGGCGACACCTTCGAAATCAGTTCCGGTGAACGCTGGCCCATAGAGCCCGTTGCCGGCAACACCCGCGGCCAACTCAATAACCTGACCGGATTCGATTTCAGCGAAGGCGGCCCGTATACATATGAGATGTATTTGCCAGACGGCCGCACCGGCCGCATCACGCTGGAAGGCAACCACGCCACCGCTGAAGACGTAAAAGCCGAGGTAGAAGCCAAAATCGGAGCACTGCTCGACAGCCCGGGCCGGGTTCAGGCTCGAATTACAGCCAGGGGTGAGCTCGAATACCAAATCTTCATGAAGGTGGAAGGCACCGGTAATGACGATACGGTGGGCGTTAACGTGGGTGGCCAGGTCGATGTCACCATGGCGGACGGCATTTCAATGCAAACCCGTCCAGAAGCGGGCGCCATCTTTACTGGCACCCCGGAAGCCAAGTCAACGTATCAGGGCTTTCAGTTTGAGATTGGGGGTCGGCCGGAAACGGGTGACGAGTTCACCATCGGCTGGAACGAAGGCGGTGTCAGCGATAACCGCAATGTACTCGATCTTGTCGGCTTGGAAACCACCGACACCGTCAACAACCGCGATGGTGGCATGACCTTTACCGAAGCCTACAGCCAGGCGGTGGAGCAGGTGGGTACCAAAACCCGCCAGGCTCAGATTCAAACCGACGCCGCTGAGGGCGTACTGGCGTCCACTGAAGAAGCGCTGAACTCTGTACGAGGCGTTAATCTCGATGAAGAAGCCGCCCGCCTGATCGAATTTCAGCTCGCCTACAACGCCAATGCCCGGGTCATCAGTATCGCCCAGGAAACCTTTGACGCCTTGTTGGGGGCTTTCCGATGAACACGAGGTTTGAATCATGAGTGATCGACTGTCTACTTACTGGATATATCAGCGGCCGGTCAACGACATGTTGCAGTTGCAGTCGAACCTGAACAAAACCCAGGAGCAGATCAGCACCGGCAAACGCATATTAACCCCGGCCGACGACCCGGTGGGCGCATCCCGCGTATTGCAGCTGAACCAGGAAATCGCGCTTATGGACCAGTACGAGCGCAACATCACTCTACTCGATGCCCGCCTTGAACAGGAAGAGGGCGTTTTGGGGGCTGTGGAAGACAGCGTCGCCCGCATCCGCGAGCTGGCCGTTAAAGCCGGTAACGCCGGCGTACTCACCGGTTCGGACCGGCAAGCCATCGCCGCCGAGATCCGCGAGCGCGTCGAGGAAATGTACGACCTGATGAACAGCAAGGACGGCAGCGGCGAATACCTGTTCGCCGGCTTTTCAGGCAACACTCAGCCTTTTGTTGAAAACCCCGGTGGCGGCTATGGATACGAAGGCGACGAAGGCGTGCGCTTCCTTCAGGTCAGCCAGACCATTACCCTGGCCTCCAGTGACTCGGGCAAAGACGTCTTTATGGACATTCCTTCCGACAAAACCAGTTTCACCAGCTACGCCAACCCGCAAAACACCGGCAACCCGCCCGGTATTGTCTCGGCGGGTGTAACGCTTGACCAGGAAGCGCTAGATGCCTTCTACCCCGAAGATGCGGTCATCAGCTTCGAAAACCCCCTGGACGTTGACCCACCGGAGCAGAACTTCACGGTACGCCGTAAATCCGACGGCCGGGTGCTCGAAGGGTTGCAAAACGTGACCTATAATCCTGGCTCGCCCATTCAGGTGGGCGGCGTCTCGGTCAACATCACCGGTAACCCCAACCCGGGCGATCAGTTCATCATTGAATCCAGCAACAAGCAGGGAGTGCTTACCACGTTTGAGAAGTTCCTGTTCACGCTCGAGAACTACCCCCCGGGCACCGGTTTCGACGAAGTATACGACCAGAACATCAGCCAAACGCTGAACAACCTCGACAAAACCATCGAGAACGTCTCCCAGGTGCGTGCCCGAATCGGCGCCCGCATGAACACCTCCGAAAGCGTGATGAACCAGCACGCCGACAATAAACTGGCGGCCAAAGACATCAAATCCGGCATCGAAGATCTCGACTTCGCCGAAGCTGTCAGCCGGTTACAGATGGAGAGCTTCATTCTGCAGGCAGCGCAGCAGAGCTTTGCTCAGACGAGTCGGCTCAGTCTGTTCGACTTTATCTAAGCCGAAATCCACAAGCTGCTAGCATAGAGTCTTGTCGTTCCGTTATGCTCTTCTGTCAGTGACTCCCAGCCTTGCTCAGTTCTGATGCGGGGGCGAACTCAGGCCCTTGTGGCTTCAAAACCCGGAGGTATCGGTGGCACAACACATCCTGGTGACACGGCTTCAGGCGATACTTGAACAGCCCGACCGCCTAGCCGTCACACTCCCGGCCTGGCAGGATGCGCTGGTCGAAGCCCTGAAAACCCTATCAAAAGCCCGCGCCGAAGCCCTGCTAAACGAAGTTCAAGCCGTCATCCGTGAAAATCGTGCTCTGTTCGAAAATGAAAGCCTCTCCATTCTCGACACCCTCGTGCAACAGCCCAATGCCGCCCGAAGCAGAGCCAAAGCAGGCCGATATAAAGACGTCGGAAAACTCTAACGTTGCTGGATAGCCGCAGCATCATCTTCTTTCGCTCGCAGCTCGCGGTTAAATACTAAAAACTGTACTTGTTATTCCAAAATACTATAAAAGCTTTCTCCTCTCCCGCCGTTAACTCCATTGTAAACCAACGAACATCGTTGACGGGTTGCGCCATACGGCGACCGGAACAACGCAGGAGATGAGATCATGGCTCAGATTATTAACACCAACATTGCGTCGCTGAATGCCCAACGCAACTTGAACACCTCCCAGAGTGCCAACAGCACCGCCCTTGAGCGTTTGTCTTCCGGTCTGCGGATCAACAGCGCCAAAGACGATGCGGCCGGCCTCGCGATTTCCACCAAATTCGAATCCCAGACCCGTGGTCTGAACCAGGCGATCCGGAACGCAGGCGACGGTATCTCCCTGGCCCAAACCGCAGAAGGTGCTCTGGGTTCAATGACCGATAACCTGCAGCGGGTTCGTGAACTGGCGGTTCAGTCAGCTAACGCCACCAACTCTGATGAAGACCGTGTGGCCCTTCAGCAGGAAGTCAGTGCACTGGTTGCCGAGATTACCCGTACAGCGGATGAGACTAACTTTAACGGCCGTAACCTGTTCGATGGTAACTTTAACGGTACCTTCCAGATTGGTGCTAATGCTGGTCAGACTGTTGATGTTCAGATTGGTGAGCTGACTGCTGGCCGTCTCGGTGCTTCAGACCAAGTAGGTGTGAGCGCTATCGGTACCGACTCTGCTATTGGTAATGGCGATTTGGTCATCAATGGCGTAAGCATCGGTGCTTCGCAGGCAGGTGATGACACGGCTTCAACTTCAAACGCTTCTGCCTCCGCAATTGCCAAAGTAGAAACGATCAATCGCTACACAGAAGAAACTGGCGTCAAGGCATTCGTGAATGAGAACGAAGTTGCTGGCGCAGAAATGACAGCTCCAGCTGCAAGCACCAGCGGTGAAATTACCATTAATGGCGTTGCTATCGATTTGAGTGTTTCGACGGACACCGCTCAAACTAGAGCGGGTGTCGCACAAGCTATTAACGCAGTATCTGAACAGACAGGTGTGACAGCCATTGCAGGTGATTCAGATTCCGAAGGCGTAACACTCGTTGCTGCTGACGGGCGTAACGTACAAATTGATTTGGGGAGTTTGACTTCCGCGCAGACAGGTCTTGCCGCAACTGATACCTATGAAGGTGGTTACACTCTCGTAGCGACAGGAGACACCCGTGAAATAGAGATTTCTGGTGGTAATGGTACCGGTATTGGTGATCTTGCTAACGCTGGCCTTGTGAAAGGTAACTACTCTCGAGCTGTTGCGACAAGTGTTGGTGAAACACAGTCTCTTGTGTCTCCCTCTCAGTCGCTTGCACTGGATGGTACGTTTACGCAAACAGTTGACGCTACTGATGGGACTGCGATTCAATTCACTAATAATCTGGCTATTCAGGCGTCAATTGGTACTGACCAGTATTCTACAACCGTTACTGGAACCGGTTCCGGTGGCACAGGTTCAGTCGCCGAACTGGCGGCGGGGTTGAATGATATAGATGGCTCCGGAAATGTTCAGGCCTGGGAGCAGATCGACGCAACCCTGTCTAACCTTAGCTTGGATGACACCGATGCAGCTGCGTTGTCCATAGGTGGGGTCGATGTTGTTTTGACAGGCACAACTGCTGCAAGTTTTGTTGACGATATTAACTCGACAGACTTCTCTGCCGGTGGGTTAAGCGTTTCCGCCAGCTTAAATGCGGATGGCGAAGTCGACTTGTCGATGAAAAACTACTCTGGTGCTCAAGTAGCCTTCGTTGGTGGTACCGCTTCAACTTTTTCAGTCGATGTTGACGGCAACTCCGCTGATGTTGATGTTGTGGGTAGTGACGCCGACGGTGTATTTGTAGCTGGTGATGTCGAGTTTAGAACGCTAGATGGAAAAGACCTAGCTGTTACCCTAGCGAATATTGGCGATGGTGCTGGAACAGCTCCTACTGCCGGTGAAGCCCAAGAGGTTCTTTCCACTGGTAATACTGCGATCTCAGCAGATTATAGTGGCGTCAACGGTTTGGATGATGGTGATGTTACTTTAAACGGCGTAACAATAGGCGCGGCTCAAACAACAGCCGATAGAGCCTCTGCAACAGTGGCCTCTGATGGTTCAACTATTTTGTCCTCTTCCAAGGAACTATCAGCCATCGCAATCGCTGCTTCTATTAATGATGTTTCAGACGAAACCGGGGTGACGGCGGCTATCAACGCTACTGAGGTTGTAGGTGGTGATGGTTCTAATTTGGACGTTAGCCAGTATGCAATCGGTGACAGTGCCGATCTGTTCATTAACGGTGTTAATTTGGGCACTGTAACGCTTCAGAATGATGGTAGTGGAGAAATAGACACCGACAAAGCTAAAGCCGACGCTCTAAGTTTGATCAATGCAAAAGCAGACCAGACTGGTGTGACTGCCGTTGACAATGGTGTTTCTCTCACACTGACAGGTGCAGATGGTCGGAACGTGTCGGTTGCCATTAACAATAACTCTGAAACAAACACTGGTGCTGGCGGTAGTAGTATAGGTGCCTTGTTTGGTCTGGATGCATCTGTTGATGGGATAGGTGAAGCTAAGTTTGGTGAAGTGGCTACGTCTCAGGGCGCGGGGCCAGTTGGTTCAGTGGTTTCTATCTCAGGTGTAAACGCTGGAGCTTATGACTATAGTGGAGGTGGTACGGAAACGTTCAGCCTGACTATTACTGATGATACTGGTGCTAACGATGTAATCGCATTGACTGGTAACTATGCTGATGCTGATGCTTTAGCCGCAGCAATTCAAGGTGCTTCTTCAAATGTTGGGTTTACTGCTGTTTGGAATGCAGACACAAATGCAATTGATATCACTAGCACCTCCACAGCCGAGGGTAGTCAGTTAACGATTTCGGCTATTACTGATGATATTGATGGTGGTGGGACCGCTGGAACTGGTTTGGCGGCTGCTAGTGGTACAGTAGCGACCGGCTTGGCGGATATATCAGGTATTGAAGCGCAAACCTACGAAACCACTTACGGTACAGTTAAACTGGAATCAGCTACAGAAATAAATATCGGTGTCGGTTCAAAAGGCTCTGACGAAGTTGAGGCGCTCGGTTTCCGCACCGGCTCATACGGCGGAGGTGAAGACGGCCAGTTCCTGAAAGATGTCGACATTTCGACCTTCGAAGGTGCCCAGGCTGCAATCACCGCAATCGACAACGCGCTGGAAACCGTAGCTAGCCAGCGTGCCGAGCTTGGTGCCCTGCAGAACCGCTTCGAGTCAACCGTCAGCAACTTGGCCATCACGGCTGAAAACCTGACAGCAGCAAACTCCCGGATCCGGGATGCAGACTTCGCGGCAGAAACTGCCGAACTGTCTCGGACTCAGGTACTGCAGCAGGCTGGTATTTCGATTCTGGCCCAGGCCAACCAGCGGCCGCAGCAGGTGTTGTCACTGCTGGGTTAATCCGGTAGCCGGGTCGGCTTCCGACCCTGGTTCCCCTCCTAACCGGAGTAAGGCACCAGAAGGGAGTCGGCCCACTCTGATTAACTGAGTGTGACCGGAGGTTTAAAGATGAGTGATTTTAGTGGCTATAACGCGGCACTGAATGCTCGGCCTTCCACACCTGAAAGCCGTTCGGTAACGGCAAAGCCGCAGCAGGAAGGCGGCAACAGGTTACCGGCAGAGGTTGTGAAACAGGCAGGGGGCAATAACGCTTTGTCGTCTGTCGGCCTCTACACCAAAGCACAGGAAGATATGGCAGGGCAAAGACCGGCCAGAGCTTCAGGCGCTGAGGAGTTAGAGCAGGCCGTGGCAACGCTGAACGATTATGTTCAAAACACGGAGCGAAAGCTGAACTTCCAGTTGGACGAAGACGCAGGGTTAACCATCATTCGGGTGTACGACAAGCAGACTGATGAGTTGATTCGGCAAATCCCCAATGAAGAAGCCGTATCGTTGGCCCAGAAATTGAATGAAGAAGAGCCGTTATTGTTGTTTTCGGCGCAGGTTTGAAGGGAAAGCGGTTAGCTGCGAGCTATTAATTTTGAGTTAACAACGTTGACTCATAGCTCCAAACTCTCAGCTCGCCGCTCCTAACTCACGGCTGTCAATAACAGTAATTTACAAACAGGGTATCAAGGGTTGGCGATTTTGGCCGATACCTTGAGTATCCTGTTTTTCTGTTTACAGGTTCTGAACATTTGAACGAGTGGGTGAATCATGGCGAGTATTGAGTCTCTTGGTATCGGATCGGGCTTGCTGACCAGTGAGCTGGTCGAGAGCATCATTGAGGCTGAACGCGCACCGACTGAACTGCGTCTCGATCGCAAAGAAGCCGAAGTCGAAGCCAAAATCACCGCCTATGGCGAAGTTCGCAGTGCGCTCGATAAGGTGCAGAGTGCGGCTACCTCACTTGCCAGCAATAACCTCATTCGGGGCACCACGGCTACCAGCAGTGATGAATCTGCCCTCACCGCCACCACTAATTCTACCGCTGAACCTGGCAACTACCGCGTAGCGGTTGATCAGGTCGCCAGTGCCCATACCTTGGCCAGTAAAGCCTACACTTCTGTGAGTGACACGGTTGGTACCGGCACGTTGACGTTCAATTTCGGTACTACTTCATACGACGATGTCACCGGTGACTATGCCGGATTCGATAAAAACGCCGATCTGGCCTCGTTCAGCATCGATATTACCTCTGAAAACAACACCCTCTCTGGCTTGCGCGATACCATCAACAAGAACGTTGAAGGTGTGACGGCGAGCCTGGTGTTTGATGGTTCGGGTTACCGCTTGCTGATGTCGAGTGATAAAACCGGCGAGAAATCGAGCATGGAGATTGTCGCCACGGGCGATGCGGGTATTCAGTCACTGGCTTACAATGCCGCCCAGAACGACCCCGACAGCAATCTGCGAGAAACCCAGCGCGGTGAAGATGCGTTGTTGCGGGTTAATGGCCTGGAAATCACCTCAGCCAGCAATCAGGTCAGTGAAGTGATTCGCGGTGTGACGATTAATGTGAACCAGGAAACCACGGGCAGCATCAACCTCAACGTAAACCGTAACACCGGTGAGGTGGCGGATAAGATGGAGGCCTTCGTCGAGGCCTTTAACGAATTCAAGTTCGTTTACGATGAAGTCAATAAATTCGACCCCGATACCAATCAGGGGGGGCTGTTGCTGGGTGACTCCACGTTGCGCAGTACCTATAGCCAGTTGCGTAACGGATTGAACTCTATTGTTGAAAACCTGACTGGTGCCAATTTCCGCAGCCTGGCGGATGTGGGGCTCGAAACCGACCAAACACAGAACTTTCAGTTCCAGTTCAACCGTAGCAAGTTTGAAACCGCGCTAAATGCCAATGCCGATGCTATGGCGGGGCTGCTGGCCCGTCAGCAAGAGGTCTCTGACAGCCAGATACGGTATGTCACTCAAAGCGGTGATACCAAGCCAGGGCAATACGATGTGTTCATCGAAAAAGCCGCTACTCAGGCCAAATGGCAAGGGCTCAGCTCTGACGCGCTGGGTTTTGGCAGCGATGTGGTCATCGGGGGCAGTAACGACGAATTCAACCTGCAGCTGAACGGTACGCAGCGTACGGTAACACTGGAGCAGGGCAGTTACAGCAACGGTGACGAGCTCTCGCTGATGTTGCAGTCGGCGATCAACACCGCCTTTGTTGACTCGGGCCAGTCGGCCACCGTCAATTTCGATGCCGCCAATCAAAGCCTGGCGATTACCTCATCCCGCTTTGGATCGGCCTCAACCGTTAATATTTCTTCGGTAGACCCAACGCTGGCGAGCACCCTGGGCCTGGCACCTGCAGGTACCGGCCAGGTTGCCGGTCAGAATTTCAGTGGTTTGAATGACGCCAGTTTCGCGGCGGCTACATTACCGGGTACCCAGGCCATATCGGCCGACCAGGGTATTGATTTCAGTGCTAACACGGTCAGTTTTGACCTTGCGGTTACCGGCACGGTCGGCCCCGCGTCGGCCACCATTACGCTCGATGAAGACTGGGGCGATGTGCTTAACACCAGTGGTGAAGTCACGACTGAACGCGACCGGGATGATGTGCTGGCTTATGTACAGTCTGAACTGAACAACGCGGGTTTCACCGGCTATGTGCGCGCCGAATTTAACAGTGCCGACCGGTTGGTGTTTCGTACCGAACCGGATACTGGCGCGCAGACCATTGGTGTCAGTAACATTACCGCCTCGGGTACCGACCCGCTTGGCTTGCAGGCTGGGGTGAGCAGCAGCGGTATGACCCTGGCGAGCGACGCTGAGTTTTCGATCAGTTACAGCAATCGGCAGTCGTCAGTCACTAGCGGGGTAATCGCGGTACCGGCGGGTACTTATGAAACGGGCGAAGCGCTGGCACAAGCGATTCAGGACCAATTAAATGCTGATGGCAATGTGTCGGCGGGTGCTGCCGGTGCCGAGACGACCAAGGGCAGCCGAGTTCTCGGTTCCAATGTAGATTTTGCCAGTGACCCTTCGCAGTTTCAGTTCAACCTGAATGGTACGGACTATACCGTTGACGTGAATGCGGAAACAGAAGGCAGTACGCTCGGTAATATCCAGAAAGCCATTGACGATACCCTGGGTGCGGGCGTCATCACGGCGTCATTGGATAGCAATGGCCTGGTGCTGACCACGAATGCGACAGGTTCGGCTCAAAACCTGGCCATCACCAAAGACGGCATGGGTGCGACAACGGCCGCAGGCAGTGTGGATCTGTCGACAGGTGTTGACTTCAGTGCTGCCCCGGCCAGTTTCCGACTCACGGTTGATGGCGTCGATATCGACGTGACTGTCGATGGTGATGGCACCACAGGCACAAACGACGGTGCCTCGAACCTGGCCGTGATTCAGCAGGCGCTTGATACCGGTTTATCGCAGGCAGGCGGTGGCGGTGAGTTTCAGGCCGGCGATGTTAAAGCCCGGCTTGACGACAGCGGCCAGCTTTACTTTGAAACCCTGTCTAAAAATGGTGAACCGACACTGGCCACCTATGGCGCCAGTGCCATGGTCGAGCTTTCTCAAACGGCTGGCGCGACCTCACTGGGGCTGGCCGATCAGGGCCCGCTGATCAATGGCGCCGATAGCTTCGGTTTGGCTCTGGGTAATTACCAGGGGTTTGATAGCCAGGCGGCCGTGAGCTACGAACAAAACGAGGACGGTAATGGTCGTTTTGTAGTCAGCTTTGGCAATGATACCCAGGTCCAGTTCGATGCTGTGAATTTGACTGCAGCGGCACAACTGGGCTTTTCATTGAACGATGGTAGTGAGTCAGAACCAGCCCGGGGTCAGGATGTTAAAGGTACGATTAATGGCGTTGAAGCAACCGGGCGGGGCCAGTTACTGACAGCCCGCGAAGGCAATGAAGGCGCTACCAATGGTTATCTGCTGGGTGGTACCGGTGCAGATTTCACCAGCCCGGTGACTATCGATGGCAGCAATGACTCACTTAAGGTGGTTATCGATGGTCGGGAATCGGGCGCGATTACCTTAAACAACGGTGTTTATACCACCGGTAATGCTCTGGCCGCGGAATTGAAGCGGGCCATCAACGCGGATGCGACTCTGGCCGGGAACAACAAAGCCGTTGATGTTCAGTATGATCCGGATACCGCTACTTTTGGTATTTTCTCAGTCAGCAAGGGCGCTGAATCGACTGTTCGTGTGTCTGAAATTGATGCGGGTGCGATTGATGTGTTTGGGTTTACCACTTCAACTCAGGCTGTTCAGGGTAAAGACGCTGTGGGCAACAAAGACCCGGCCGCTGGCCTCGTACTGCGAGTTGAAGGCTCTGGCACCGGAGAACGTGGCAGTGTGTCGCTGATCGAAGGTATTTTTGCCCGGTTAGAGAAAACCATGAAAAGCTTCCTGGATAGCAGTGGCTTGATTACCGGTCGCGAGAAAGCCCTGGAGCGGGATATGGAAGGAATTCAGGAAGACCGTGATCGGCTGGATGCCCGTTTGGAAGCACAGGAGCAACGCCTGAAAGCGAAGTTCTTGTTTAATGACCAGATCGTGGCGCAGTTAAAAACGACTGAGGATTTTTTGAGTCAACAGTTTGAGATTTTGGCTGCGGGGATTACTGGTAAGCAGTAATGAGACGGCTTTGCCGTCCCCCCTCTCTCTAGCTCTCTCCCCCGGTGCGGGTGAGAGGACTGTATGGCCAGTGCCAGAATTAGCTCTCTGAGTCTTACCCATAAAAAAACCCGCCTAGGCGGGTTTTTTCGTTTCAGTCGGCCAATTAAGCCGCTGAAGTAGCAATCACCGAATCGGCAGCCTTGATGAAATCTTCCATCTTGTCGAAGTTCAGGTAGCGGTAGATATCCGCTGACATGCTGTCGATCTTGTTGGCGATTTCCAGGTACTCGGCCGGTGTTGGCAGCTTGCCGTTCAGGGCGGCAATGGCGGCCAGTTCGGCAGAGGCCAGGTACACATTGGCACCGTCGCCCAGGCGGTTCGGGAAGTTCCGCGTTGAGGTGGATACTACGGTCGACTTGGCCGCTACCCGTGCCTGGTTACCCATGCACAGTGAACAACCCGGCATTTCGGTGCGGGCACCGGCACGGCCGAAGATGTTGTAGTAGCCTTCTTCCATCAACTGCGCCTGGTCCATCTTCGTCGGCGGGGAGACCCACAGACGAGTGGCAATCGGGGCGTTATGGGCGTCGAGCAGCTTGCCGGCGGCGCGGAAGTGACCAATGTTGGTCATGCACGAACCGATAAACACTTCGTCGATCTTTTCGCCTGCCACGTCAGACAGCGTGCGAGCATCGTCCGGATCGTTCGGGGCACACAGGATCGGCTCTTTGATCTCATCCATGTCGATTTCGATGACGGTGTGGTACTCGGCATCTTTGTCGGCACGCATCAGGTTCGGGCTGGCCAGCCACTCTTCCATGGCCTTGGCGCGGCGCTCCAGGGTACGGGCATCGCCGTAACCGTTGGAGATCATCCAGCGTAGCATGACGACGTTCGAGCGCAGGTATTCGGCGACCGAGTCTTCACCCAGAGTAATGGTGCAACCGGCGGCAGAGCGTTCTGCAGAGGCGTCTGAAAGCTCAAATGCTTGCTCAACGGTCAGCTCTTCCAGGCCTTCAATTTCCAGAATCCGGCCGGAGAAGACGTTCTTCTTGCCTTTCTTCTCAACGGTCAGGTGGCCTTCCTTGATGGCTGCGTAAGGAATCGCATGAACCAGGTCACGCAGGGTGATGCCAGGCTGACGCTTGCCTTTGAAGCGAACCAGAACCGATTCAGGCATGTCCAGCGGCATAACGCCAGTGGCTGCGGCAAAGGCCACCAGGCCGGAACCGGCCGGGAAGGAGATGCCCATCGGGAAGCGGGTGTGGGAGTCGCCACCGGTACCCACGGTATCGGGCAGCAGCATGCGGTTCAGCCAAGAGTGGATGATGCCATCGCCCGGGCGCAGAGACACACCGCCCCGGTTCTTGATGAAGTCGGGCAGGCTGTGTTGGGTTTCGATGTCTACCGGCTTGGGGTAAGCGGCAGTGTGGCAGAAAGATTGCATCACCAGGTCGGTTGAAAAGCCCAGGCAAGCCAGGTCTTTCAGTTCGTCACGGGTCATCGGACCGGTGGTGTCCTGTGAGCCAACGGTGGTCATTTTCGGTTCGCAATACTGGTTCGGGCGAACGCCTTCCAAACCACAGGCCTTGCCGACCATCTTCTGGGCCAAGGTGTAACCGGCTTTGCTGTCGGCTACGGCGCCAGGGCGACGGAAGACGGTGCTGGGCTCCAGGCCCAGGGCTTCGCGGGCACGGTCGGTCAGGCCACGGCCGATGATCAACGGAATACGGCCACCGGCGCGTACTTCATCGAGCAGCACCTGGGTGTTCAGTTCGAATTCGGCGATTACGTTGCCATCTCGCTCGACTTTGCCAGCGAAAGGGTAGACGTCGATAACGTCACCCATGTTCAGTTCGTTGACGTCAACTTCAATTGGCAGAGCGCCGGAGTCTTCCATGGTGTTGAAGAAGATGGGGGCGATCTTGTTGCCGAGCACGAAGCCACCGGTGCGCTTGTTCGGCACGAACGGCATGTCTTCACCGGTGTGCCACAGCACGGAGTTGGTGGCCGACTTACGTGAAGAGCCGGTACCTACCACATCGCCAACCAGGGCAATGGAGTGGCCTTTTTCTTTCAGCTTTTCAATTTGCTGAATTGGGCCAATCTCGCCTTCTTTGTCGGGTGTCAGGCCATCGCGGCTCATTTTGTACATGGCCAGGGCGTGCAGCGGGATATCCGGGCGCGACCAGGCGTCCTGGGCCGGTGACAGGTCATCGGTGTTGGTTTCACCGGTGACTTTGAACACGGTCAGGGTCAGTTTTTCAGGGACGTCGGGCTTATTCAGGAACCACTCGGCGTCGGCCCAGGATTGCATGACGCTCTTGGCAGCGGCGTTACCGGCTTTGGCCAGCTCGTCGACATCGTGGAAGGCATCGAACACCAGTAGTGTGTGTTTCAGCTCTTCGGCGGCGGCTTCAGCCAGTTTGTCGTCGGTCAGCAGGCCAACCAGGGTTTCGATGTTGTAGCCACCCTGCATGGTGCCGAGCAGTTGTACGGCTTCTGCGGCGTCAATCAGCGGGCACTCGGCTTCGCCTTTGGCGACAGCAGACAGGAAGGCGGCTTTTACATAGGCCGCTTCGTCCACGCCGGGCGGTACCCGGTTGACGATCAAATCTTTAATGAAGGCTTCTTCGCCTGCAGGCGGGTTTTTCAGCAGCTCCACCAGCGCGGTTACCTGGTCGGCAGTCAGCGGCTTGGCGGGAATGCCAAGAGCGGCGCGCTCTTCGACATGTTTACGATAGGCTTCTAGCACGGTTAATTCTCCAACAGTGAAGGGGTTGCGGCACGGCTGAGCCGGCAGGGCAACGGGTTGCCTGAAACACCGGACGCTCGCGTCAGCAACCGGGACTGGCTGAGCATAAGCGAGGCGCAGTTTAGTGAAAAACGCCGCAAAAGTTAAGTAATGGTACCTTATACCCTGTATTCATGAGGTGAATAGTAGTGTGGCTGGTCTGAGTCCGAAATCCAATGTGTAATCTGGCGCGGTGGTCGTCACTACCCCGTTGCCAGGCGCACCTGGCACTCCTTTGGATATCTCAGCGGTCGAAAACCATGAATTTCTGACGGCAATGGTCGAATGGTGTTAATTCGAGAGGCCTGGATCTAGCTGGCTTTCTTCCACCAAACTCAATTCCAGCTTATCACCCTCTATTTTGGCGATGGTCACTGCCAGCGGCTGGTTCAGCATAAAGCTCTTGTTTTCACCCTTCATCATCATGCGCAACGGGTCATAGCTCAGTTTTTTCTTCTGGCCGCGCAGGTCGATGAAGCCGGCAGCACCGTTGTCGTCAAGTTGGGCGATGATGCCGCCCGAGTTGATGTGGACAACGGTGGCCTGCCAGGTCTGTTCAGGTTGCTGGCTCAGCCAGTCCAGACGCAGGCGGTTTTCCACTTCGTTGGCGGCTTTGCGGCTGTTGCCGAGACGCTCGTTGAGGTCGTCGGTTAGCCCGGCGGGCAGAGCGAAAGGCTTGCCTGCCAGTTTAGCGTGGATCAGCCGGTGCAGAGCGAGATCCGTGTATTTGCGGATCGGGCTGGTCACGGTGGTGTAGTGGTCGAAACCGAGTCCAAAGTGGGGCGCTGTGGTGTTGGACCAGGCTCCGCGCTCCAGCCGCTTTAGCAGTACGCTGAGCAATGGGAAGTCTTCGACCGTGCGTGCAGCGCGCAAAATAGACTTGAAACCTTCCGGGTCATGGCCATCGGTATCGGCGACGTCTTTGGCGAATTCGCGCAGCAAGCCCTTGAGTTCTTCCTCGCGGTCGGGTCGAAAGCCGGCGTGGGTCATGAACAGGGCGCTGTCTTCGGCCAGCCAGGCTGCGGCAATGCGATTGACCGCCAGCATGCTTTCTTCGACGAGGCCGTTAGCGGTGTTGCGTTCTTCTTTCACCACGCCGGTAACATTCAATTGCTCATCGACTTTCACCCGGTAGTCGGGTCGTTCCTGCATGATCAGGGCGTTGCTCTTGCGCCAGTCAAACAGGGCTGTGCAGCATTGCCTGAGCGTTTCCAGGTGCCAGTGGGCGGCTGGTATTGGGGCAGCACCATCGAGCCATTCGCTTACTTCCTGATAGCTCAACTTGGCACTGCTGCGTATCACCGATGGGGTGATGGCCAGTTTGCTGAGGCTGCCGTCAGTGGCGACGTGGATGTGAAACACCAGTGCCAAACGGTCTGCATTGGGGGTCAGTGAACACAGTTCGTTGGCCAGGCGTTCGGGCAGCATGCTGATCGGGCGGCCGGGCAGGTAGGTGGTGGTCAGGCGTTGCCGGGCTTCGGATTCAAGCGGTGAGTCGGTTGTAAACCAGGCTGCCGGATCGGCAATGGCGACGCGCAATAGCCAGCCATCGTCGGTTTCCTCGGCATAGAGGGCATCGTCCATGTCTTTGGTGGAGGCATTGTCGATGGTGACAAAGGGAATGTCGCGCAAGTCGGTTCGGCCTTCGCTGGCTGCTTCGATCAGGCTTTCATCGAGCGCGTCTGCAGCAGCCAGGGCTTCGGCGGAGAAGTCGCCGTGTAACTGGTGCTTTTCAATGGCAATGGCGTGCCAGGTGCCGGGCTCTTCTTCGCTGCCGATTACATTGACAACTTCGGCCTGGGCTTTGCCAGTTTCCCACGGATGGCGGGTTACCTTGGCTTTAACCCATTGGCCATTGGCGGCGTCAGCGGTCTTTTTAGGCGGTACGAACAGCCATTTAGCATGCCCGATGACTTCGGGTTCAACACCCTGGGCTTTGCCGCGCACGACATAGCGGCCCATAAACTCGGTCAGTGACGACGACACCAGGTTGACCAGATCGGCATTGACCTTGCCTTCAGCAGTTTCCTCAATAGTGAACTCGACTTCATCGCCCGGGAACACTTTGGACATGGCATCGGGTGGCAGAAAATACTCGGTGGCGTCGGCAGCGATCACGAAGCCGAAACTGCGACCGGTACCCTTAATGGTGCCGCGCATGACCAGGGGTTCGGGCGTGGTGGACTTGATGTCACTTTTCAAAGATTGAAGCTGGGCGAGGGCTTTGGCATCGAGCATAGAGGACCTGAATCGGGTTCGCATTTCGTTGTGGGCGCGCAGTATACCGGAAACAGCCAGCTTTTTGATAAGCTATGCCGGTAAAATTCGAGGAGCCGGTCATGGCCGATATTCGCTCGCTGGACGCTGCTCGCAAGCAAGCGCGAAAGAACAAAGCCAAAGCAACTACCCTGTGCAAGCATGGCCATCACCGCTGGGAGGTCGATAACCAGCCTCAGTTCGATGTGAAAGCTGGAAAACTGGTCACCCGGTATCGGTGCAGTCGTTGTGGGAAGGTTCAGGTTAAAGCCCGTTGAGCCACTAGTGGTCCATGTGTGAAGTTCTGTCACTAAGGAACGATGCCAGCAAGTTCAGAGCAAGGCGGGAAGCCGCCGGAATAGCACCGCTATTTCAAGGTTTGAAAACGAAGCTATGTGTTTGCTGGCAAAGTGAGCAGTGACAGAGTTTTCCGCATGGACCACTAGTTCGACCAGCGATCCAAATTCGTCAGGAAGGTTCTGGCCCGCTCGGCATTGGCTTGCAGCTCGGTGTCGTTGGGCGTCAGGGTCAGGGCTTCTTCCCACACATCCAGCGCCTCGCCCAGAAAACCCTGGCTGTAGAGTAATTCGCCCCGTTCCTTGAGTAGGGCGGATTCGCTGGCCAGGCGGATATCGAGCTCTTCACGCATCGGCTCCGCTTTTTCGGGGTCGAGTTCCATCATTTCATCGAGCAGGCGTTTTGCACCCGTCAGATCGTTCAGGGACATGCTCAATGCAAAGGCTTCTTCCAGTTGCGGCCACTGTTGTTCGGCGACAGCAGCCTCCTGGGTTCTGGCTTCCTGACGTTCCGTTTGCTGGGCTTGCTGAATGCTATTCAGCAATTCCTGACTCAACTCGTTGGGTGACAGCCGGTTCGACAGGGTTAATGCCTGCACAGCACGGAAAGAGTCGTTTTCATACAGTGCTTGCCGGCCGGAGGCGTAAAGTCGCCGTGAGATGGTTTTCAGCTCTTGTTGAAAGGTTCGGTAGCGTTGCTGGGTAAAAAAGTTATTGGGCGTTGCTTTCAGCAGGTTCTCTTCACTGTTGCGAATGGCCAGCAAGTAGCGGGCGCGAGCCAGCAGAATGGCATTTTCACTACGGTTAATACTATTCAGGCGGCGTTGATCATATTCGCGGCGCTGTGACAGCAATTCCGGCGCTTCGGGCAGATTGGCCAGGGCCTCGTCCAGTACTGAAATGGCGCCTGCCCAGTCGTTATTGGCTTCGTGGCGGCTGGCTCTGTCGAGCTGTTCGTCGATGTAGTCGGATCGTCTTTGTTCAATAACGCTTGAACGCTGACGTAGCTCCGGGTAGGCCTCATGATCGGGGTCCATGGCATTAATGGTCGCCAGGGCTTTATCGTACTGGTGGTCTTCAACCCAGGTATCGACTTGTTCGTTCACATTGCTTTGTTGTGCGTAAAACTGGGCGCAGCCAGCCAGCAGAAGGGCGAGGCTCAACATCAGAAACAGGCGGATCATGACTGTGACTCCCTGGCGCTGGGCTCGGGAATCGAATCCGCGCTGGCTTCATCGCGGGCCTCTTTGGCTGGCGCGTCGGCCCAGGCATTGACGGTTAATACGTCCACATTGCTTTGCAGGCCCTTGATCTGATGCGATTCACTGGCATGGGTGAGCAAGGGGTGCCGCTGATTGAGCATTGAATAGAAATTTCCGTCGGTAACCACCTGGCCTGAGTCTGCCAGGTCGCAGAGGCGGGAGGCCAGGTTCGCGGGCTCACCAATGACCGTATATTGCATTCGTTCATGAGACCCGAGCAAACCCGCCAGTACCGTGCCGCCGCTCACACCGATGCGAATCGTAAGGCAGGGTTGATTGGCCCTGGCGCGCTCCCGGTTCATGGCCGTGATTCGATCGCGTATTTGCAGGGCGCACTCCATGGCGTGGAAGCGATGTTCGGGGTCCGATTGCGGGCAGCCGAATACGAGCATTGCGCAATCGCCGATGTATTTATCGACGTTGCCATGGAATTCGTGGCAGGTGTTGGCGAACTCGGTGAAGTAGAGATTGAGTACCTCGGCGGTTTCCTCCGGGTGGCGCCCCTCGCTGAACGCGGTATATCCCACCAGGTCGACAAAGAGAATGCTGGCGTCGACGCGCTTGCCTTCCCGGGCCAGTTCAACATTGTCCTGAGCCATGTAGCGGGCGGCGACCGGATCGCTGACAAAGCGGGAAAACAGCTGTTCAACGCGTTGTTTTTGTTCCAGTTCGGCTGACATGTGGTTAAACGACTGAGTTAGGTCGCTGAATTCACCCTGGTGCTGACCACGTATTCGAAAGCCATAATGGCCAGACTCGATAGCGCGGGTACCCTCAATCAGATCGCGTACCGGCTTGGCCAGCGATTGGCCCAGTCGAATCGCCATAAGCGTAATGGATAACACCAGAAGAAGGACGACGACGACGCCGGAGCGAATAATTGAACGCTGACCGGCAATCATTTCGGACCGGTCGAGACCTACCCAGGCGGCCCCACCGCTGACACCCCGGAACACGACAGGAGAATAGAACCACACCGTTTCTTCGTTGGTTTCTACCTGGCCCTGGCTACGGTAAGCCTGGTCTGCGTTCACGGCAGGCAGCGAAGACCCTGCTTCTGCCAGCACGTCGCCATCCCGGTTTACCACGCTAGCGGCGACGACAGAGGGTTGGTCGCTGAGTGAAAATACCAGGCTGGCGAGGCTGAGCTGGTCTTCGGTGAATACAAGCTCAACCGAGGCGGCGGCCAGCTGTGATGACAGGCTGTTCCCGGTGTCTACAAACTGTGTCTGCATCATTGAAAACTGCCGGTACACCAGTGTATAGCCAAGAATGCACGAAGCCAGCAAGACCAGCATGGTCATGATCAGGGCGAGCTTGTGTCCAAAATGCCATTTCATCAGAGGTTCACGTGTTTTCCGGTTGAATCCGCTTTGCAGCGATCATGTATTTCCCCATTAATATTATCATGCCCCGGCGTTTCTGGTGAGCCTGCACATGCCCTGTCTTTAATCGATGCCCATCCGACTGCTGAGCAGAGGGGTACTAACGGTGATGTCCGTCACAATTTGGAAATGCCAATGAGTCAATAGTGCCTGTTAATGGCTGAACTGTGCGTCAGTTAACGTTAAAGATTGGCTGCGGGCCTGTAATGGCGGGCCTAAAGGCGTTAGAATATCTGCATGATTGAATCTTTCTCACTAGTCTCTTTCTTTCAGGCTTGCCAATGGGGCGTCGCCTTTCTGTTTGTGCCTCTGGTTTGCTGGTACGAATGGTCGCGTTCCTCCATATTTTGCCGCTGGTGCGCACTGCTCAGCGGGTACGCTGTTCAGTTGGGGCTGATTGTTCTGCTGGTTGATTCCGGTTTCGAGATGTCCACTGTCATTTTGTTCGGCTCAATTTCAGCCTATGCCTGGATCAAGCTGATGACAGGCTGGCTGCCAACGGTTCGCAAAGCCGCGGCCTAAGAGCCTGTCGAACTTCTATTACTTCCTGTTCAATTCCAACCTACACATTTATTCGTTTACCCGGTACATTGCGATGCCTGTGGCGGGCTCGCCTTGGCGGGTCGGTTTTAGTCAATATTCGGTTTAGAGGTCTGACGTCAGATGGACATGGAAACTCTGGTCAGTTGGGTGACCAGCGCGTTGAATATCGGTAAGGAGCATACCTGGATCATCCAGGTGTTTGTGATTGTGTTGCTGACCACACTGGTCAGTTATGCGAGCAAAAAGGTGTTCGACAAGCTGGAAAAATCGTCAAAGAGGACGAACACCTTCTGGGACGATCTGCTGATTGGTGCGGCGCGCAAGCCGGTCAGGCTTTTCATCTGGTTGAACGGCTTGTTACTGGCGACGGATGTGGTTCGTCGAGTGTCGAACGAGCCCATTTTCGATTTTGTCGAACCGGTGCGGTCGGTGACCTTTGTGCTGGTGTTTGCCTGGTTTATGGTCAGTTTCATCCGCAAGGGCGAAGAAATGGTTCAGGATCCGAACCATGCTTCAAAGCCCATGGATGCCACGACGGCCTCCGCGCTTGGCAAGCTGATGCGGCTTTCCGTGCTCATTACCTCCGCACTCGTCGTCTTGCAGAGCCTGGGGTTCAGTGTATCCGGTGTGCTGGCGTTTGGTGGTATTGGCGGTATTGCCGTGGGTTTTGCCGCCAAGGATTTGCTGGCCAATTTCTTTGGCGGGCTGATGATTTATCTGGATCAGCCCTTTCGAGTAGGGGACTGGGTCCGGTCGCCAGACCAGGACATCGAGGGAACCGTCGAGAACATCGGCTGGCGCCTGACTCGCATCAGAACCTTCGATAAGCGTCCGATCTATGTGCCCAATGCCACCTTTGCCAACATCACGGTTGAAAACCCTTCGCGGATGTTCAACCGCCGTATCAATGAGAACATTGGGGTACGTTATTGCGATGCCGGAAAAGTGGCCGCTATTGTTGCCGATGTAGAAGCCATGTTGAAAGAACACGAAGCGATTGATCAGGACCAGTTGCTTATGGTGCACCTGAACAAGTTTGCCGCTTCATCGATTGAGTTCTTCATCTATACCTTTACCAAAACGGTGGTGTGGAAAGAATTTCATGAGATTAAGCAGGACATAATGCTGAAAATCATCGATATCGTTGAAGGTCATGGGGCCGAGTTTGCTTTCCCGACACACACCATTCATATGGCCGAAGCCGAGTCTGAAGCCAGCCCGGAACCTCAGCAAAGTAACTGATGCTAGGTTCTTCTAGCCCGCTTCCGGGCGGGCTGCGGATATTCAGTCCTGAGCCTGCACGTAAAATTGCAACATACCGGCGAAGGTGTCCGGATGGGTTTTCTCAAACGCCTCCCAGTCGTTCAGATTGGTCAGGGCAGGGCGCTGGTTGTTCACGCTGGCCAAAAACATCCGTCGGGCGTCGGGTGAGAGCACAAACCCCAAAAATTTGAGCGCATTCTGATCGAGCAGGGTTTTGATGCTGGCGGGCGAGTAGCAATGCTCTTGAACGTGAAACAGCAGATCCCGGCAGCCGCTGGTGGAGTAAAAATCCCGGCTTTTTAGCAAGGCGCTGTAGTCTCCTTCCAGCCGTTTTTGCAGCAGGTGCTCGCGAAAGCGACGGATGTCTGCCTGACGGGCGGTATAGCCCAGTCGCGCTATCTGCTCCTGAGCCTGGCTGACGATTCTGCGGGCGCGTTCACTGTAGAGTCCGATCTTCAACAGGCCATTGGCTTCCAGCCGGCGTTGCAGCGCTTTTAGCCCTTGCTCCGGGTCGCTCATGTGATGCAGTACACCTGAGCATTCAATCACATGAAAACGTTCGTCGAGCCGATCCAGTTCAAGAATGTCGGCTTGCAGAAAGCGAACATTGTGGATGCCATGGCGTTCGGCCATGCGCTTTGAATAGGCCAGGCTGCGCGCACTCAGGTCAACGGCGGTCACTTCAACGTTGCGGAAATAGCGGGCTACATGCAGGGCGTGCCGGCCCGTGCCTGACCCAGCCACCAGAATCTTTATCGTCCCCATATTGAAGAACTGCGGTGCTCTGAAGCCTTCCAGTTCTGCTTCAAGTGCCCGGCCGTAGTTGGTTGGGGTGTTGTAACCCAAGTGCAGCCAGCGCGGGTAGGGGTTTTCTTCATATTGCTGACGCACTTCCTGGGAAATGCCATCGCGGATCGGCGTCAGCTGTTCAATGTCCATGGCCAGAGTCAGTTCTTCCTGCAGTTCTATTACGCAGCGACGAATGATCGGCCGGACATAGCTTGGCCACCGGTTCAAGGCAATGCGAGCGAGCTGCTCACTGTGTGCTAGCTGGTGCAGTGGTTCATACATGCCATACATCAGTAATGCGCTGGTCAGATCGGCTGGTTGCGGCTCGGGGGTAGACAGGGCGGTGTCCAGCAACTCCCCCAGGGCGTTAAGCAGAGATTGCTCTTCGTCATCCTGCGCCCAGACGTGCTCATTGTGAATGCCCTGAACCACAAACGCCGCTGCCAGTCGCAACAACGCCGGGTCGGAGAACTGCTGGGCAAGGCAATTGAGCAATACCTGCTTGCGCACCTGAATCAGAAAGTCCTCCAGCTCCGCCTGGCTGAAATACAGTGTATTCAGTGCGAGACCAAGCATATCGTCCCGGGCAAGATCCTGCAGGTCCACAACGGCATTGGGGTCGTCGAGCTGATATTTGTGTCGTAGCAGCGAGGCGGTTAACGGTGCCAAGCCATCGTGATCGACTTTGTCGAGTTTCAGCCAGCGAACGACGTCCTCTGCCAGGGCAGGCTGGTAGCTGTCGGCCTGAATATGACGGGACACCTCGAACAGCTTGGCGCGGATGTGCGCGTCGTTGGGGTGCAGTTGAAACAGTTGGCGATAACCGTTGAACGCCTGCACCACATTGCCCTGGCGTGCAAAGGTGTATACCAGAGAGGTGGCGGCCCGGGTTTCCTCGGGAGCCAGCTCCAGGCTGCGGCTGAAGTGGGCGAGCGCGTCGTCGTAGTGCCCCGTAGCCAGCTTTACATGGCCCAGAGAATACCAACAACCGGCATCGTCCGGCGTCTGGTTCAACGCAAATTGCAGGTAGTGCTCGGCCCGCTCGTAAAAGCCCTCGTCCAGGGCAATACGTCCCAGTAGATTGAGCGCTGGCGAATAATTGTGCTGAAGGTTGAGCAATTGCTGGGCGATCGCCCGAGCCTGACCCCGGTACTGGGCCGTGTGCTCATTGCTCACCCGGTCGCTCAGGCTCAGTTCGTAATAGTGCCGCGCCTGTTGATCCAGTTCAGCCAGGGTGTCGGTTGGTGTCGCCGTCGACAGAGCCGATGTCTGCCCCGGTGTCGCCAGCGCCTGCGATGAGTGTCTCATAACGCACCTTTAATGGGTGAGCGGCCAGGCCGCTGCCAGTGTCTGGCGGTCAAAATGTAGCCGCCGGTCGTGAAAAAGCGGCAATGAGTCTCCGGTTTGGCGCGAGACTGGCCGTTTTTTCGTTCATTGACGAAGGTATTGCCAAGGATGTGCCAGTTTTGCACCGGTCGTTACCGGCGTTGCTTGATAGCCGATGTCGCATCTCAAAAAAACACTCAACAATTCCAGCACAGTGCCGCTACATGGATTAAGCTTGTTCGGCGATCAGTGATGCGCGCGGAGCCACGAGGGGAATGTCCAGATACTCTCTCGGGGCAAGGCAGATCAATGTTTACCGGGGAGGCTGTGGTGAAAAAAACATCCAGTGGTCTGAGAGGAAACACTATGTACGCACAGGGGATTAAGCAGTACCAGTCGGTCAGTACTGAAACCTCCATTATGGACGCCGACCCCCATAAGCTGATTCAACTGCTTTTCGAAGGTGCACTTGCCCGGATATCCACCGCCAAGGGGCATATGGCTCGCAAGGAATACGACAAGAAGTCCAGAATGATCAACTCGGCAATCGACATTGTCGGTGGTTTGCAGGACAGCCTGAACACCGATACCGGCGAGTTGGCGTTAAACCTTGAGCGGTTGTACGACTACATGCTGCGTCGCCTGTTTGAAGCCAATGCGCGCAATGATGAGGCGATTCTGGACGAAGTCGCCGGATTGCTGTCGCAGATCAAATCGTCTTGGGATGCCATACGCGATGAAACCCTGGCTCAGAACCGGCCAGGTGAATAACATGGCGATGTTGCAAACCACGGCCAAAGGCCCTTACAGGGTATCCGAAGAGACACTGCTGGCCCAGACGAACGATCTGATTGTTCAGGGCTTTGAGCTGCAGGACATGCGATCGTTGGATGATCTGGAGCGTTGGGACGATGCCGTCAACGATATCCTGGAACTCATTAATGATCAGGTGCTGAACTCTGGCCTGGCAAGTCTTGCTCTGAAGCGGCGAATCGAATGTCTGCTCGAACTTTATGTGTCCGTGCTGGCCAGCCTGTCTGAGCTTCAGCAAAGCCGTACCGTTCAGGCGACAGAGTTGCGTCAACAACGCCGGGTGATCTCCGGGCCTGTTACTGGTTAGGGCTGCCATGGCTTGATCGGATCAATACTGAAAATTCCAAGGGTCATCAGTCCCGGCAGCGGGACTTTGGCCACTCTTGAGCGCTTATAGAAGCGTGTTCCTGTCGATTTCCATCCTGAATTCGTTAATCCCCTGTTACATTCTGTGTTCTGCTGCATGGAACTTAGCGTTTTTCTATGGTAAGCCACTGAAAATAAAGGCATTATCGGGTTTTTGGCGCGTTTTCTCCGGAACCGCCGTGAGTTTGACAGGGCACGAGTCTCGGTCTTTACTGTTTCGATACAGTCAAATTCCTGACGTGGAATGTCGGGCTTGGTGCCATCTCAGCTGTTTTGATGTGAGGAAATGTTCCCAATGTGGCGTGAAATTAAGCTCCTGGTAGTAGACGATGATGATCAACGTCGTCGGGACATTAAGGTTATTCTGGATTTTTTGGGTGAAGTTAACGTTACCCTGAGTAGCGACAACTGGCAGGAGCAGGCTGTCGCTGAACTGGGTGGAACCGATGAGCTGGTGGCTGTAGTGGTGGGTTCAACCCAACTGTCGCTGGCTCGTATGGTTCAGGCCGTTGCAGATTGGGATGAAGGCTTGCCCGTCATTCTGATGTCCGAACATCCGGAGTATGAATTGCTCGACGACAGTCTGCGCCACCGGGTTATTGCCCGGCTGTCGATGCCTCCGACTTACAACAAATTGCTCGATACCCTGCACCGCGCCCAGATGTACCGCGAACAGTTTGATCTGACGCGTGGTCGTGGCCAGCGTCGGGAAGTGAACTTGTTCCGCTCGCTGGTAGGCACCAGCCGAGGCGTGCAGCAGGTTCGTGAAATGATGACTCAGGTAGCTGACAAAGAAGTCACTGTCATGATTCAGGGCGAAAGTGGCACGGGTAAAGAAGTGGTAGCGCGTAACCTGCATTACAACTCCCACCGTCGTCACAAGCCGTTCGTACCGGTCAACTGCGGGGCCATTCCGGCCGAGTTGATTGAAAGCGAACTGTTTGGCCACGAAAAGGGCGCTTTTACCGGGGCTATTACCTCCCGGGCCGGCCGCTTTGAAATGGCCGAGGGCGGCACCCTGTTTCTCGATGAAATTGGGGACTTGCCGCTGAACATGCAAGTGAAGCTGCTGCGAGTGTTGCAGGAGCGAACCTTTGAACGAGTTGGTGGCAACAAGACGTTCAACTGCGATATTCGGGTTATTGCGGCGACGCACCGGAACCTTGAGCAGATGATTGAGGAGAACACCTTCCGGGAAGATCTCTATTACCGGCTGAACGTTTTCCCGATCGAAATGCCGCCTCTGCGCGAACGTTCCGAAGATGTCCCTGTATTGCTCAACGAGCTGATCGCCCGTCTGGAAAATGAGAAGCGAGGGTCTATTCGCTTTAACTCGGCAGCGGTGATGTCGCTGGTAAGACATGACTGGCCTGGTAACGTTCGGGAGATGGCGAACCTGGTTGAGCGGCTCGCGATTATGCATCCTTACGGTGTGGTGGGGGTTCAGGAACTCCCTCTGAAATATCGGCATGTTGACGATGATGATGAATCGGTTCTGCCATTGCCTGCCTTACCAGAGTCTGAATCGTTCAGCATGACCCATTCAGAGCAGGCGGCGTTACTGCCGGTAAATGGACTGGATCTGAAGGAGTACCTGACCGAGCTTGAGCGCAACCTGATTCAGCAGGCGCTCGACGATGCTCAGGGCGTGGTGGCGCGCGCGGCTGAAAAGCTCCACATTCGCCGTACCACACTGGTTGAAAAGATGCGCAAATACAAAATCAACAAGCGCGAAGCAGTTTAGAGCTGCGAGCTGCGAGTTTAGAGCTCATAACTCGCGGCTCGAAGCTCGCAGCTCATAACTACCAGCTCACAGCTCAAAAGAAAACCTGGCACCCCTTTTGCTAAACTCTTGTAAAGCGCCAATAAATGGTCACTGGGAGACGGCATGGGTGTGCCACAATTTGACAACCTGAATCAGCAGCAAGGCTCGGCCGAAATGTCCGAGCAATCGCTTGCTGATCTGAAGCAGGCGTTTGCGACCTTCAACCAGGTTTCCGAGCAACTGACCGAAAGCTACCAGATGCTGGAAAGCCGTGTTGTCGAGCTCAGTGGTGAACTGGCGACCGTCAGTGAACAACGCATGCAGGAGTTGTCGGAAAAAGAACGCTTGGCCGATCAGCTGGAAAGCTTGCTTAACCTGCTGCCGGCCGGGGTCATTGTTATCGACAATACCGGTCGCATTGGCCGGATTAACCCGGCCGCCGAGGCGTTGTTGCGCAACGAAGCCAACCCCCGATTGATCGGCGAGCCCTGGGTTCGCATCATCCGTAACGCCTTTAAACCCCGCCAGGACGATGGCCATGAGATTTCACTGGTCGACGGCCGCTTGGTCAGCATTGAAACCTGCGCGCTCGATAACGCGGGTCAACTGATACTGCTCACCGACCAGACTGAAACCCGAGCGCTGCAGGCGCAGCTGTCACGTCATGAACGGCTCTCGGCCATGGGGCGCATGGTCGCTTCGCTCGCGCATCAGATCCGCACACCGCTGTCAGCCGCCATGTTGTATGCCTCCAACCTGAAGAACCCCCGGGTCAGTCAGCCGGTACGAGAGCAGTTTGTCGATAAATTGCTGGGGCGGTTACACCATCTTGAACAGCAGGTGCAGGACATGCTGGTGTTCGTGAAGGGTGAGTGCAAACTGATTCACAAAGTCACCGTGGCAGACCTGTATTCGGCCATGCAGGACAACCTTTCGGTACTGATTCAGCAGCACCCGGACGCTCTGGAGTGGCGAGACCTGAGCCACGGTGCCGAACTGCAGTGCCAGAAAGATGCGCTGGTCAGTGCTTTGAGTAACCTGGTCACCAACGCATTCGAAGCGATACGGTCCAACCCCAATATTTCCATCATTGCCCGCGAAGAAGCTGGCCGGCTGTTGCTGACCATTTCTGATAACGGACCGGGCATGGACGAGGCGACCCTTAATCAGGTCACCGAACCGTTTTTCACGACGAAAAGCCATGGTACTGGGCTGGGTTTGCCGGTGGTCATGGCCGTCACCCGCGCACACCAGGGTGAGTTTCATATTAACAGTCGGCCGGGAGAGGGCACTCAGGTTGCCCTGTCTTTTCCGGTTAAAGGCTAATCGCCAGCGTGACCTGGCGAGCGGCAAATCGCCGTCAGATATGAGGAGAAATGCATGCGAGTACTCATTGTTGAAGACGATGCCAGCCTGAGAGAGGCGGTCAGCGATACGCTGAAGTTGTCTGACTACGAGGTCATTGAGGCCGACTGTGGTGAAGCGGCCATCGTAAGGCTGAACGAAAACCAGGTCGACTTCATCGTGAGCGATGTGAACATGCCGGGCATGGATGGTCATGAGTTACTGGCCTACGTACGCCAACATCAACCCCAGATTCCGTTTCTGCTGGTGACCGCCTACGCCACGGTCGAAAAAGCGGTGTCTGCCTTGCATGCGGGTGCTGTTGATTACCTGGTCAAACCTTTTCAGCCCGAGCAACTGATCGAACTGCTGGAGCGCCATGGTAGCCAGCCCAATACCGCCATAGACGAGCCCATTGCCAATGAAACCTCAAGCCAGCAGGTGTTGATGCTGGCCCGAAAAGTGGCGGTAACGGACAGCACCACCCTGATCAGCGGTGAGAGCGGGACGGGCAAGGAGGTGCTGGCAAGGTACATTCACCAGCATTCGCCCCGGGCGCAGCAACCTTTTGTTGCCATCAACTGTGCTGCCATACCTGAAAACATGCTGGAAGCGACACTGTTTGGTCATGAAAAAGGCGCCTTTACTGGTGCTATTGCCAGCCAGCCCGGAAAGTTTGAGCAGGCTAACGGTGGCACGCTGTTGCTGGATGAAATTTCCGAAATGGACATGGGTTTGCAGGCGAAGCTGTTGCGCGTGTTGCAGGAGCGCGAAGTGGAGCGCATCGGTGGTCGTAAAGTGGTTGAACTCGATGTTCGTGTACTGGCGACCACCAACCGCGATCTGATGCGCGAAGTGCAGGCCGGTCAATTCCGCGAAGATCTCTACTACCGGTTAAACGTCTTCCCGTTGCAATGGCAGCCATTGCGCGCCCGCCGGGGCGACCTGATACCGCTGGCCAACCACTTGCTCGCCAAGCATTCCAGGAAAATGCATAAACCACGAGTCATGCTCGACGATTCTGCTCGCGCTCGCATACTGACTTATGACTGGCCCGGCAATATTCGTGAGCTCGACAACGCCCTGCAGCGAGCGCTGATTTTACAGTCCGGTCAATGGGTGACTGCTCAGGATCTCGGATTGGAAGGCGAGCACCTGATCGATTTTGAACCAGCCCGGCAGCAGGCCATGGCACATCAGTCAGAGACAATGTCGAATGGCATCGACGAACACGCCAGTGAGTCTGATGAACCGGAAGCGGCCGCGCATGAATCCATGCAGGTTGACCTGAAGCATCGTGAGTTCGAGATTATTCTGGACGCGTTGCGGGTCACTCAGGGTCGTAAAAACCGGGCGGCGGACAAGTTGGGTATTTCAGCCAGGACCTTGCGATACAAACTGGCCAGAATGCGGGAGATTGGCATGGATGTGGATGGGGCTATTGCCGGCATTCGATAGTTTAATTACTTAAATTCGGAGTTTGCTCTACCAATTAGCACTGGGTGCCGGGTATGCCTATGTGGGGAAGTCCGCAGCAGGGATGCTGCGGCCTAGGCGCCATGGACGGATCTACGCCGACCCCACAGAGGCATACCCGGTATCCTGTGCGAGCCATTGCCTGGGAAATGAACCAAACTCCGAAACTTGTGTTACTGGAATCTATCAGGCCAAAGAACTTTTCTTTGACAACCAATGTTCATATTCTTCCTGATTCAACGCCCGGGCTTCGTCTTCCAGCATGACGGGAATGCCGTCGCGAATGGGGTAGGCAAGTTTGGCGGCGGTTGAAATCAGTTCTTCCTTTTCCCGGTCTATTTGCAGCGGCGCCTTGGTGACCGGGCAGACCAGAATGTTCAGCATTTGTTTATCGATCATCATTGCGGTGGCCCTCGTGGCGGCAGTCCGTTTTCTGTTTGGCGTCTTGCGGACGGGTATCATCCGCTGGCGGCTCATCATAGTCTGGTAGTGGTACGCCCGGTACCGGGTCGATGCCGCCTTCGCACCCCGGGTGGCAACGGGCAATGCGTTTTATGGCCAGCCAACTCCCTTCGAACGCCCCATGGTGTTGCAAAGCGATCAGGGCATATTCGGAGCAGGTCGGGTAATATCGGCAACGCGGCCCGAGCAGGGGGCTGATGGCCAGCCGGTAGAACTTCACCAGGGCAATCAGCGGCCATTTCAGCACCGTGCAGACCCCGCCGGGTTCAGGCCTCGCGAGACCATTGTGTGCCTTCGCGGGTGTCCTGAATGAGAATGCCCGCCTGCTTCAGTTCATCTCTGATGGCATCGGCCCGGGCGAAGTCTTTGGCTTTTTTGGCGTCCTGCCGTTGCTGAATCAGATCTTCAATGGCCTCGGGTTGCAAGCCGTCTAGTTGCTCGCCATGAAACCAGGTCATGGGGTCTTGTTGGGCAATGCCCAGAATGCCGGTAATGGCGATTAGCTCGCCTTTTAGTCTGGCCCGTTCGGTGGTATCCGTCGTCTTGAAGAACTGACCGGTCAATTCATAAAGCGCGGCAATGGCCTTGGGCGTGTTCAGGTCGTCCAGCAGCGCCTGAACCGCTTCCAGTGACGACAGGTCGTCAGGCTCAACAGTTTCGATATCCTGACTGTCACGCAACACCGTATAGAGCCGGTCCAGTGTCTGACGGCTCTGGCTCAGCAATTGCTCCGACCAGTTCAGGTTCGAACGATAATGCGCCGACAACAGCGTCAGCCGAACCACTTCACCGGGATGCTCGTTCAGTACGTCCCGCAGTACCGTGAAATTGCCCAGCGACTTGGACATTTTCTCGCCTTCGACATCGAGCATCGCATTGTGCACCCAATAACGGGCATAGCCCTGGCTGTCCGGCACACAGCACAGGCCCTGAGCCATTTCGTTCTCGTGGTGCGGGAAAATCAGATCGCTGCCGCCACCGTGAATATCGATGGTATCGCCGAGATGCGCCATGATCATGGCGGTGCATTCAATATGCCAGCCAGGTCGACCACGACCCCAGGGGCTGTTCCAGCCGGGCAGGTCGTCACTGGAAGGCTTCCACAGCACGAAGTCCATCGGGTGGCGCTTGTAAGTGGCGACGTCGACCCGGGCGCCTGCCAGCATATCGTCAATGTTGCGACGCGACAGTTGGCCGTAGTCTTTCATTGAGTCGACGGCAAACAGAACATGGCCTTCAGCGGCGTAGGCATGGCCGCGGTCGATCAGCCGCTCAATAATGTCGATGATCTGCGGGATGTGTTCAGTCGCGCGGGGTTGCAGCGTGGGTTCGAGATTGCCCAGGGCGGCCATGTCTTCCTGATAGGCCGTGGCGTAAGTGTCGGCAAAGGCTTTTATATCGATGCCTTCGGCTTTGGCGCTGGCGTTGATCTTGTCGTCAATGTCCGTCAGGTTACGGGCAAAAATGACGTTCGAAAACTGGGTTTTCAACACCCGGTACAGCAAGTCGAACACCACGGCCGAACGGCCATTGCCGACGTGAATGTAGTTGTAGACGGTAGGGCCGCAGGCGTAAAACGTCACTCTGTTCGGGTCGAGCGGTACAAAGGGTTCTTTTTTGCCGGACAGGGTGTTGTAAACAGTCAGCGTCATCTGCGGTTCCGAAGCTCTCTTGAGTGAATCATTGAATGGATAGCCGTGGCGTCAGTGTAACACCGCCGCGTCATGGGGTCATGAACCGGATTCGGCGATGGCGCCCTTCATCACGCCTTCAAAGGCGCGCACACGCCACCGGTCGCGCGGGTATTCCTCCGCCAGGCTGTTAGCCAGATGCGCGGCGATCAGCTCAACGGTGGTGTCGGTTTTGAGGATTTCGGTGCTCACTTTAGGTAACCAGACATCAAACCGGCCCTGCTCGGCGTCGTAACCGATATGGACCAGGTCTGACTCAGCGGATTGGTTGGGCACTATATCCTCTTCGGTGATCAGATAAATGTCCTGAAAGCGTTCTGCCCAGTCTCGCTCGACCTCAGTATCACGCTCGCCATTGCGGAATATTTCAATGCGCGACCGGTGCCCGTGGCAGATGCGCTGACAGTCGCCCTGGTGTTTTTTCAGGCCGTGCGAATAGTGATAGAAGGGGCCGTCGATCATTTCGCTGCGCAGGCGCAACACGACTTGGGAGACATTATCGGGTACCAGGGTATTGAGGTGCGCTTCCAGTGTTGGGCGCACGGAGTCGATGCTGATGTCGTCGGTTTCCACCAGATAAACCGCTTCACGCGGCGATTCATAGTGAAACCGGCATGCGTCCCGGGAATTACGGAATTCCGCTTGAATGCGTTCGCCGTTGTCGGTTTCCTGCAGCGTCAAGCCGGGCAGTTTTGCCGGCAGCACCAGGGTGTGGTCCATGCCTGAATCAAGCGCGGCTTTGAGCAGCTTTTTGACGTGGCCAAAATCGAACACCATGCCTTCATCGTTGAGATCGCCCACCAGCTCGACGTCAACAATCCAGCTTTCGCCCACCACACCCCGGGTTGGGTGAAAGTAGCTGAAGTCGAGTACGGTCAGGTTGTCTACGAAAAGGCGGCTCATTATGGATCCGGTTGCGAAAAGGGTCGCGTATTTTAGCAGCTTGCCAGGCCTGAGGGGAGGGCGGTCTGCATTTATAGCGCCCCGGGGTGGAAGACGGTATCTGTAAAATCTCGCAACCGTGACTGTTGTTGGCTAAACTTTCTGCAAACCTTCCGGGATACCTGCCGTGAAAAAAGTCGACCCCTGGCTTGAAGCCGGGCTGAAAGCGCGGGAAATGCGCAAAAGCCTGGGTTATTCCTACCTGGCCGCCGATGAGATTATCCGCAGCATGCGCGCCTTGCGCGAAGCCCTGCCACTGCCCGACAGCAGCAAGGCACTGCCTAAGCCTCCCCTTGAGGAGGAGTCTGATAGCTGACGTGCGTCACCCAGTACTCGTTCTCACCGGCTGGCGTTTGCACCCGGACTTCATCGTCGATGGTCTTTTTCAGTAGAGCCCGTGCCATCGGTGAATCGATGCTGATGTAGCGCGGGTCCAGATCGAACTCATCCGGGCCAACCAGGCGCATTACCCGGGGGGTCTCTTCTTCATCGACAACTCGTACCCAGGCACCGAAGAAGATGCGGCTCTGATCATCGGGCAGCGTGGCCACCACCTGCAGCGATTCCAGCCGTTTGGTTAAAAAGCGCACCCGGCTGTCGATTTGTCGCAATCGCTTTTTGCCGTAAATGTATTCGGCGTTCTCAGATCGATCTCCTTGTTTGGCCGCGTCTGACACCTCCTGCGTCACCTGCGGGCGCTCCACATGCCACAGTTCATGCAGCTCGGCGCGCATTCTGGCTTCGCCTTCCGGCGTGATGTAGGGGCTGCTGCGCGGACGCGGCGGTCGGTAGCGGCTCATCGTTGTCCTCGTATCAGTTGGCGAATGATAAAGCGGTTCGGGTTTAGGTGATTGGCCACGCTCTGGGCGACAGGCAGTGGCTCGCCGTTGATCCAGGCAGCCAGAGCGCGCGACGCCAGCGGTATCGAGCAAAGGCCTTTTGAGCCATGGGCCAGGTTGGCCCACAAGCCCTGGTAGTATGGCGGCTCTGGCAAACGGTGGGTCAGCCGTTTGGTCAGGCCGGTTTGATAGATACTGGCAAAGCCTTCGGCATTGGCCAGCGGGCCCACTTGCGGGAAATAATCGGGTGAGGCACAGCGCTGGCCTGCGCGTGCATCGCGAACTGACTCGCCGCCGCTGATAAGCTCGGGCAAACGCTGATGGGCGTTGTTCAGATTGTCGATATCGTCCTGTTCATGCAGGGCAGGCTCGGTTTGACCAACGTGAAAGCTGGCACCAAGACTGAGTGCTCCGTCATAGGCTGGCACCAGGTAGCGGTCTGAGCAGATCACCGCTTTCAGGTCAGAGAGGGCCGGAGTCGATTCTATGCGAGTGACCTGGCCACCGATGGGTTTCAGCGGCAAATACTGGCTCTGTTCCAGTACATGGGCGTTCCAGGCATTGCACAAAATGACCTGTGAGGCCGTCAGCGTTTGCTGGCCACCCTTGGTGTCGCACCTTACCTCCCAGTGCCCGTCATCACGCTGGAATAACGCGGTAACACGGTGTTGGGTGCGCACCTGAATATGCGGGTGAGACAACTGGTGCTGCACCAGCGCCGGTGGCTGAACCCAGCCTCCATCCGGAAAAAACAGCGCCTCGCTGGGTAAAACCACACCCGCTTGCTCGCTGGCCAGCGACGGGCTTATACAGTCAGCCAGCTCCCCGGCAAAGGGGTTTCGCTGGTGCAAGTGATTGAAGCGCCGGGCTTCCTTGTTGCCCTGGTTCAATTGCAATAAGCCACATTGTTGGTGCGGAACGCTTTCAGGCAGGAAGGCCAGGCGTCGTTGTGACAGGTGCAGAGCCTCCGTGTAAAAGCGGTTCACCGGCGTGTCATCGTGAGACAGCCGGGCATAAATGGCGCCCTGCAGGTTGCCGGAGGCACCTGCCGCCACCTCATCCGCCTGTTCCAGTACAGTCACCTGAAAGCCGCGCTTCGCCAGTTCCCGGGCAGTATGGGCACCGGCCAGCCCGGCGCCAACCACGATGGCTGTGCTGTTACTGGGGGTTATCCTGGATGCGGGCCAGTGCCATTCGTTTTGCGGCCATAAGCCCGGCCGGGGCGGCCCTTCCATGCCGGCAAAGTGCCCGTGCAGCATTTCGCGTTTCTTGCCAAACCCGGGCCGCCGGGCAACCGTGAAACCAGCGCCTTGCAGACCAGCGCGAACCGGGCTCGCCGACGTAAAGGTCGCGAAGGTTGTGTCTGCATGGCTTAACCGGGCCATCGATTGAAAGAGGGGGGGTTGCCACATGTCCGGGTTGCGGCTGGGTGTGAAGCCATCGAGAAACCAGGCGTCTACCCGGGCATTCAGATCGCTCAGGGTGTCCTGGACGTCGCCAAATAACAGCAACAAATCGACCCGGTCGCTCAACTCTACAAGATGAAAGCCCGGCAAGCGGGGCGGGTACTCTGCAACCAGCCGTTCAACCCGACCCGACAAGGTGGGCCAGGCCTGCAATGCCTGCTGAATCTGGTGTTTCGACAAGGGGTAACGTTCGGAGCTGATAAAGGTCAAGCGGGCACTGGCAGGCGCCGTTTGTTCAAACAGGTCCCAGGTAGCCAGGGCGCTCAGTCCGGTGCCGAAGCCCGTTTCAGCCACGGTAAAATGACGGTGGTCTGCCATCTGGGCGAACCGCTGGGCCAGCCCATTGCCTTGCAGAAACACGTAGTCAGTCTCGGCGTAACCGTTGTCGGTTGAGAAATAGACGTCGTCGAAAGAAGCCGAGCGTGGTGACCCGGCATCAGTAAACACCAGGTCGGGGCGCTCCATGGATGGCTGCTGTGCGTCGTCTGATCCAGCGTCCGGGTCAGCGCTGAAGCTAGTCATATCGATGGTTCCTGGCGTCAGTGCGACACTGGCAAATCCAGCAGTTGGTTCAGCCAGTGCTCAAAGTGCTGCTTGGGCAAAACTACATCATCCATCGAGAACCGCTGAAGGTCTTCAAGGGTGTATTGGGTGGCCAGATGCAGCTCCCACTGAACCACAACATCGTCGGCGATATCCAGCGCAAGCTCTGGTTTGGCTGGAATCTGATCATCAGGCTGTTGATCGAAATCGTCACCAAAGCGCGCGCACCACTCAACAATCTGGAAATGGCTGAAGCGGGACATAGACCCGAGCAAGCCCTGACTGAGCAAATCGGCCAGGTTGGAGAGGGTATGGGGTTTGGTTATAGGCGTGCTGGACCAGGCCATGGGACCACTCATTCGAATTTGTTGCAGTGTATCATTTCATCGTCAGGGCACACACAGTTCATGTGGCCCTGGACTCGAAAGGTTACGCCCAGCTATCGCGGCGCTTGCTGCGAACCTTGGGGAGTAATACGCCCATGATCAGGCCCAGCACGATAAGACTGCCCCCCGCGATTAACATGCGGCTTTCGCGGGTTTCCCGAGTGTTGGAGAGGTTTTGCCGGGCAACGTCGAGCTCATTGCGCAGACTGGCGTTTTCTTCGGAAAGCTGCTGGTTGCGCTGGTCGAGGTTGATGGCATCTTCGCTGATCTGGGTAATCTCGCGCAGTTCGGTCGTCAGTCGCTGGTTTTCCGAGCGCAGCGTGTCCAGCTCACCGGTGACATCACCCCGGTCGGCCAGCAAACTGGTGTAGCGCTCGTCGAGTTCGGTGACCTGTTCCTGCAAACGGTCGCGCTCTGCCACCAGGGCTTCCAGCTGAAGCTCAGCGGTGGGCTCTTCCTGTACAAAACGCTCAGGGATCCAGCCTTCAATGCCTTCTTCGGTGCGAACGTTGTAATAGCCATTTTCCGGCTCGTCCTGAAGAGTTTCCATGCGGGTGCCCGATGGAATGGTCTTCAAGATTCGGAACTGATCACCCGCTCCCGTTCGAACATTGACCCAAAGCTCATCAATTAGCCACAAGGTGGCACTGCTGGCCGTACCACTGAACATCAGCACCAGAGTCAGACCGAGGATCAGGCGGGTTTTGGAGAGCACAGTCATTAATTCAGTTCCCATGATATCGAAGTTGGTTAACAAAAATGGTTTATTAACAGATGCATATACTGTCGAAACAGTTTACACCCGGTAGGCCGTTACAAAACAGGCCCCTAACGTTGCGTTAAGGTAATACTTTTTTAAACGGTTTGATGCTGACTTCGGCATAAACACCGGCGTCGATGTAAGGGTCGGCCTCGGCCCAGGCACGGGCGTCGGCCAGCGACTCAAATTCGGCAATAATCAGCGAGCCTGTGAAGCCAGCTTCACCCGGATCGTTCGCCTCAACGGCAGGATTGGGGCCGGCAATCAGCAACCGCCCCTCGTCTTTCAGCGTCTCGAGCCGCTTGAGGTGGTCAGCACGCACGCTCTGGCGGCGCGACAGGCTATCGGGAACGTCTTCACAGACGATGGAAAACCACATGGTTCTTTCTCCTCAGACAGTGGGATGGCCGACAAACGTCCATAAATCAGGCATCATACGGCACCTGCTTGAATCCTGACAATTAAGGATCCTATGACCAACATTGCCCACACCTGGGAAATGCACTGCCACAGCACCTTTTCGGATGGAACCCTGTCGGCTCAGGGCGTCTATGACCTGGCGCTGGAGCGTCAGCTGGAACACCTGGTGTTAACCGACCACGACACAGCCGCAGGCTACCGCTGGCTGCGCGAGCACGGTACCTTGTCTGAATCGCTACGACTCTGGCCCGGGGCTGAATTGTCGACCGTCTGGATGAAGCGTTCTGTGCATATCGTTGGCATTGGTATGGATGTAATGTCCCCTGCCTGGCAAGCCGTTGAGGCCCGCTATGACCAGGCCCGCGAATCCCGCTTTGAGCGGCTGCTGTTTGTGTTGCGGCGTGAAGGACTGACGCTCGATGAATCTGCCATTCGCGTCCAGGCCGACGGCGCCACACTGGGCCGTCCGCACATAGCGCGTTACCTGGTCGATACCGGCCAGGCAAAAGACAGTGCTCAGGCCTTCAAACGCTGGCTGGGGAATGGCAAAGTGGGCGATGTAAAACAGTCCTGGCCGGAGCTGGAGCAGGCCGTGGCAGATATCGTTGCTAACGGTGGTTGGGCGGTGCTGGCTCACCCTCATCGGTACAAGCTGACCTGGCGCAAGCTGGAGCAGCTGCTGGATGATTTTACCGCCGTCGGCGGCCAGGCTGTGGAAGTTAGCTGCCCGGCGATGCCACCGGCGATGCGCCAACGACTGGTCGACCATTGCTGTGAACGCGATATCCTGATCGGTGGTGGCAGCGATTTTCATCAGCCCGAGGTGCCCTGGGCAAGACTGGGTTTCTACCCGCAATGGCCTTCTTTGGGGCCAAAATTGGTAGATAGCTTATTAAACAGCTAAATGACGGTGAGTTCCTCCATGCGCCCATGCAAACGGTTCCGCATCGGCCTGCATTAGTGCTAAAGTGCGCGTGTTGTACGAACTTCTGACAATCCCTCTTGGCGGGAGCCAATATGAGCCAGTTTTTTGCAATACATCCGGAAAACCCCCAGCCACGGCTGATCAAACAGGCGGCCGCCATTGTTCGTGAGGGCGGGGTGATTGCCTACCCGACCGACAGTGCCTATGCACTTGGCTGCCATATGGAAGATAAAAAGGCGCTGGATACCATCCGCCGGATACGCCGTATTGATGACTCTCACCCCATGACGCTGGTGTGTCGCGATCTGTCCGAACTCTCCACCTTTGCCAAGGTCGACAACGTCGCCTTTCGGCTGATCAAGAACAACACACCAGGTCCGATCACCTTCTTGCTCGACGCGACCCGTGAAGTTCCGCGCAGAATGATGCACCCCAAGCGTCGTACCATTGGCCTGCGGGTGCTGGGAAACCGTATTGCTGCTGCGCTGCTGGAAGAGCTCGGTGAGCCGATGATGAGTACGACTCTGATTCTGCCCGGCGAAGATGAACCCCAGAGCGACCCTTATGAGATTCGCGATATTCTGCAGCACGAGCTGGCGCTGGTGATTGATGGCGGGTTTTGCGGTTTTGAGGAATCCAGCATCATCAGCTTTCTGGAAGATACCATTACCATCGTGCGCGAAGGGGCGGGCGATGTGGAACCTTTCCGGGTCTGACCATGACCAGACCGGGTAACCTCCGACTCAGGATGGCAAGGCGCAATGGCTGATCCGAACGACAACTCTGAACTGGACAACGCTGGGAAAGACAGCGGCGTAGCAGGGCCGATTGCGCCTGGCGCACTGTTTACGCCGTCGGAAGCCCCAGTGGTGGAGGTTGGCGCAACACCCAAAGAACGGGCATTGCAGCGCCTGCGCGAGCGCGCCCAGTCAGAACAGTCGGAAATGCCGTTTGCCATTATCGATGGTGAGGCGATGACGCAAATCCCCATGGATTTGTACATCCCGCCCGATGCGCTGGAGGTCTTTCTGGATGCCTTCGAAGGCCCGCTGGATCTGTTGCTGTACCTGATCAAAAAGCAAAACCTCGATATCCTCAACATCAACGTCTTCCAGATCACCGAGCAGTACATGCAATACGTTGAGCTGATGCACAGCATGCAGCTTGAACTGGCCGCCGAGTACCTGGTGATGGCTGCCATGCTGGCTGAAATCAAAAGTCGCATGCTGCTGCCGCGCTCCAGCGATGCCGAAGACGAGGAAGAAGAGGACCCCCGGGCGGAGCTGATTCGCCGCTTGCAGGAATACGAACAGTTCAAGACAGCGGCGGAAAACCTCGACGAACTGCCCCGGGTCGGGCGCGATATTTACACGACCGACGAACACCAGCCCGATTACCAGCGACCGCGTATTCATCCGGATGTCGATATGCGTGAGATTTTGCTGGCGCTTAAGGACGTACTGGCGCGGGCTGACATGTTCGAGGAGCATGAGATTCAGCGTGAAACGTTGTCGACCCGGCAACGCATGGCGGATGTGCTGGAAAAACTGAACGGCACCGCCTTCGTACCTTTCATCACCCTGTTTGACGCCGCCGAAGGGCGCTTGGGCGTGGTGGTGACGTTTCTGGCGATTATGGAGCTGACCAAGGAATCCCTGATCGACCTGGTTCAGAACGAGGCCTTTGCGCCTATCCACATCAAGGCTCGCAGTGAATGACGGACGAACATAACGAAAAAACCGGACCCGAGGTGCCCACCGGGGCCCATTCCGATGGGGCCGACGATTCTGCCAACCCGCTGCCGGCGTCGGAAGAACAGGGTGCAGAACCCGCAGCGGCGTCTGATGAAACAACCAGTCAGCCGGATTCAGACCCCGCGGCGCATGATGACCAGCAACTGGACGACCCGGTGCCACCCGAGGCGGAACTCGTCGACGAAGACGATGATACCGACCCGGAGCTGGAATCGGGTGACCCCTATGGCGGTCATGCGCCCGAAGAAGTCAAACAGATCATCGAAGGGGCCTTGTTTGCCGCTGGCACGGCGTTGTCCATTGCGCAGATTGCCGCCCTGTTCGAACCCTATGAACGGCCGCATCGCAGCAGTCTGCGCGCCCTGATGGCGGAATTGATGGCAGATTATCAGGGCGGTGGTGTTGAGCTGGTAGAAGTCGCCAGCGGCTACCGGTTTCAGACGCGCCATTCGATCGGGGCCTGGGTCAGCCGCTTGTGGGAAGAACGGCCGCAACGGTATTCTCGGGCTTTGCTGGAAACGATTGCGCTGATCGCTTATCGCCAGCCGATTACTCGCAGCGAGATCGAAGACGTGCGCGGCGTGTCGGTCAGCACTCAGATTGTACGGACCCTGCTGGAGCGTGAGTGGGTGCGCGTGGTCGGGCATCGTGACGTGCCCGGACGGCCTGCCATGTACGCCACCACCCGTCAGTTCCTTGACCATTTCGGACTGACCAGTCTGGATCAGCTGCCCAGCCTGGGTGAGATTCGGGATCTCGATGATATCAACCCGCAACTGGGTCTTGAAGGGGATGACGACCGTTCGGTTGGCGCCGTGGACGACCAGGCAGAAATCAGTTTCAGTACCATGGTCGACAAGTTGCGTGAAGGCGAGCGCAGCGGCAAGACCGGTAATACCTTCATTGACGAGCAGCTCGACGATGAGTTGTCGGAAATGGATGCCGTTAACGATGCCATAGAGCAGGCGTTTGAAGCCCAGCGGGCTGGGCACGATCACCCGGATCTGGATCTGAGCGATGCCGACGAGGCGTCGCCAGAGGGTCAATCGGAGGCAGCCGGTGACGCCGTAGCTGACGATCAGGCAAGCGGCAGATCTGAGTCCGATGAGCCAGGCTCCGGTCAATCGGAACAGGAGCAGGCACCACAGGAACAGGCACGACAGGAAGAAGAGGCGCTGAGCGAAGCAGAGCAATGGCGCATCATTCAGGAAAAACTGACACAACAACAAGCCTTGCTGGACGGTCGTGAGGGCGACCAGCCGGGCGGAGACGATGATAATGAGCACTGAACGCATTCAGAAAGTACTGGCCAAGGCGGGCAAGGGATCTCGCCGCGATATGGAAAAAGCCATAGAAGAAGGTCGGGTGAAGGTGAATGGTGAAGCGGTATCCCTGGGCGACCGGGTAGGGCTGAACGACACCCTGGAACTGGACGGTCGGCCGGTTAAGGTCGAAGACCTGCGGGCCCGGCGAGTACTGGTCTATAACAAACCCGAAGGCGAGGTCTGTACCCGCCGTGACCCGGACGGACGCCCCACGGTGTTCGACCGTCTGCCGGAGCTGCCCGGTGAACGCTGGATCGTGGTCGGACGTCTCGATTTGAACACCTCCGGCCTGTTGCTGTTCACCAACGACGGTGAACTGGCTAACCGCCTGATGCATCCCTCCAGCCAGATCGACCGTGAATACGCGGTGCGGGTGCTGGGTGAGGTAAAACCCGAGCACGTGCAGCGCATGCACGAAGGCGTTGAGCTGGAAGATGGCCCGGCGCGCTTTACCGATATTCAGGAATTTGGGGGCAGTGGCGCAAACACCTGGTTTCATGTGGTGATCATGGAAGGCCGCAATCGTGAAGTACGCCGGCTCTGGGAAAGTCAGGACTTGAAAGTGTCGCGTTTGAAGCGAGTTCGTTACGGCTCGGTGTTTCTGGATTCCGACGTACGGGCCGGTACCTGGAAAGAGTTGCCAAAAAGCGAGATCGACAAGTTGGCCAGGCTGGTCGAGCTGGAGCCAGCCCCCTGGAAGTCGATTGTACAGGGCAAGAACGATCCTAATCGACGCAAGGTCGCCAATCAGCGGACGCGCCGTTCAGTCACTGCGCCGCGGCGCAAGAGTGGGGCAATTCGCCGTAAATAAAGCGGCTTAAAGGCCAGCTTAGACCCACTCTCCCTCATGGTTACGGACGTGGCTGGCGACTACCCGGTTACGGCCGGCAGCCTTGGCCTGATACAGAGCCTTGTCGGCCCGGGTGACCAGCTCGGGCCAGTCGTTCTCGTTCTCATAATGGGCCAGGCCAACACTGACCGTGATGGGCTTTTTCGGATCTGGCGAGCGGCACACGGTCTGAATCGTTTGCCGGATGCGTTCAGCGACCTGACGTGCCAGCGGCAGGTTGGAATTCGACAGCAGCACCAGAAACTCTTCTCCCCCAAACCGAAAACAGGCATCGCAGGCGCGAACGCAGTCTTCCAGTGCCCGGGCGACGTTGCGCAGCACGTCATCGCCGGCCAGGTGACCATAGCGGTCGTTCAGCTGTTTGAAGTGGTCAATGTCGATCATCAGCACGCTCATGTCTTGCTGCAGGCGGCGGCTGCGGTCGATCTCCCGGTTCAGGGTGATGGCCATGGCGCCGCGATTGCTGAGCCCGGTCAGCGGGTCGATCATGGCGGTGGCTATGGCCTTGCGGTGCGTGAGGCTGTTGCGCAATGGGTAGATCAGGGTGTCCATGATCGATTCAAGCAAGGTCAGGTCCTGTTCGGCCAGGCGCAGCCGGTGCGTAAAGGTTATCTCGCCATACTGCTCGTCATTCAGGCTGAGCTGATAGTTGCAGCGGTGTCGACCCGGTGTGCCCATATGCAGGGACAGACCGGCATCGCCATTGAGGTAGTCGCAACCGGTCAGCGGAATCAGGTGCTGAACTTCGGTGAAGAAGGTACGCAGCAACTGCTCGGTATCCAGTGAGGTTTGCAGGTGCATCATTAAATGCAGCCGGAAATCCTTGAGTTGGTCCGCGGTTGGCGTATCGACCGCTGATAAACCGGCTTTTGTCGATTTCACGGTCTTGCGTTCTTGCCAGGTTGGCGTTTGGCTGAAGCTGCTGGGCATGATGTCGTTGCCGATTACAGGAGTTAACGCTTGCTAAGCGATTAGTGTGCCAAGTTTAAAAGTCATTATAAAACAAGGGCTTGCGGCGAGTGGCGTCAGTGCGTTGGCGGATCGGACAAGAGTTGCCGCTATTTGGATTAGCGGCAGTGGCGGGATTTTGTCGCGTCCGTCATGCCCCGCCATGGCAGACGCGTAGTCTTAGCTATTGGGTCAGAAAATCCCTGGCGTCCCATGATATTCCGTTGAAGGGTTGGCTGTTCGGGCTGAGCAAGTAGCGGTACAGCGGCATGTGCACCTCGGGTGATGGCACGGTTTGGGGGTCTTCGCCGGGGTAAGCCTTGGCACGCATGCCGGTGCGAGTACCGCCGGGGTTGATGCAGTGCACTCGAACGCGGGAGGTGTTCTGCAGTTCATCCGCCAGGGTTTGCATCAGCCCTTCGGTAGCAAATTTGGAGACGGCGTAGGCACCCCAATAGGCCCGGCCTTCACGACCCACACTCGAGGTGGTGAAGATAATGCGGCCATTCGGGCCTGCTTCGAGCAGTGGCAGCAGTGCCTGCGTCATATGGAAGGCACTGTTGAGATTAACGTTCATCACCGAGCTCCAGACCTTTGGCGGGTACTGAGCGATGGACATTTTATCGCCGAGCAACGAGGCGTTGAGTACCAGGCCATCGAGCCGGCCGTAGGTTTGCTCGATGCCGTGGGCCAGTTCCTGAGCCGACTCGGTGGTCAGTTCATTCAGGTCGAGCGGCAGGATGATCGGTTCGGTCTGGGTCGTGGCTTCAATCTGATCGTACACCGCTTCGAGTTTTTCCTGGGTGCGGCCAATCAGCACCACCTGGGCACCGGCGCTGGCAAAATCCAGGGCGGCGGCCTTGCCAATGCCGTCACCGGCCCCGGTGACAACAATCACCTGGCCGGCCAGGGCATCGCTGTTTTGGGCCTGGTGCAGGAGGTCCAAAGTGAGGTCGGTGCGGGAAAGCTGTGTGCCGGGTTCCGGTTGTGTCATGTCTGTGTCAGCCATTGGGTTGCTGTGTGTTTCAGTTCAAGCGGGGTGTGTACCAAACCGTGAGCACCCCAGCGATCGGGTTGATCTTCTTCATGCAGATAGCCAAAGGTGCAGGCCAGGGTGTGCATTCGGGCCGCCTGACCAGCCTGAACATCGCGCTCGTGATCACCGGCGTAAAGGCAGTGCTCCGGTGCCAGTCCGAGCTGGTCGCTAGCGGCCCAGAGCATGGCCGGGTCGGGCTTGATGGTGGGCAGGTCGCCCTGGCACACCAGGGCCGGTGGTTCCAGTTCGAGCAGCTCCGTCAGCACTTTCTCGGTATGGGGTCTCGGTTTATTGGTCACGATGCCCCAGGGAATGCCGTCGCGGTTGAGCTCCAGCAGCCAGTCGCGGATGCCCGGGTACCAGCTGTTCAGGGTAACCGGTGTGTCCAGAAACAGGGCCAGGAAGTCGGCCCGCCGCTGGTGAAACCGGGGGTGCTCGGGGGTCATCTGATGAATCTCACGGATCGCGGCCCGGGCACCGGCGGAAGCGAAGTGCTCGCGGTGTTCGGTCAGCCGTGGTAACCCGACCTGATCCGCATAGGCATCCATGGCGGCCATGAAGGCCGGTGCGGAATCGAGCAGGGTGCCGTCGAGATCAAACAGCAGGCCTTTGCGTGCCGTCATGAGGCTTCCGCTTTACGGCAGGCCATCAGGTAATTGACGGACACATCGGTGTTCAGGCTGAAGCGGTTGCTGAGCGGGTTGTAATGAATGCCGCGCAGATCGAGCGCCTTCAATTCGTGCTGTTCAGCCCAGCGCTTCAATTCCGAGGGGCGAATCAGTTTCTTGTAGTCGTGGGTGCCCTTGGGCAGCAGCCGCAGCACGTATTCGGCACCGACTATCGCCATCAACCAGGCTTTGGGGTTGCGGTTGATGGTCGAGAAAAATGCATAACCACCCGGCTTGAGTAGGCGTTGAATGGCCGCCATGATCGAGGTCGGGTCGGGCACGTGTTCCAGCATTTCCATGCAGGTGATGGCGTCGAACTGACCCGGAGCTTCCTCGGCCAGGGCTTCGGCGGTCATTTGCCGGTAGTCTATGCCTTCGAGTCCGCTGTCGAGTGCGTGCAAGCGCGCGACTTTTAAGGGTGCATCGGTCATGTCGATGCCGGTAACCCGGGCGCCTCGGTGAGCCAGCGCTTCAGTCAAAATGCCACCACCGCAGCCGATGTCGAGTACGTTTTTGCCGGCGATGTTCAGGTGTTCATCGATGTAGCCGGCGCGTACCGGGTTCATGGCGTGCAGTGGCTTGAATTCGGAGTCCGGATCCCACCAGCGACTGGCCAGGGCTTCGAATTTGGCGATTTCAGACGGGTCAACGTTGTGCGTCACGGTGTTTCCTGCATCAGGTTTCTGGAGCCATCCGGCGGGATGATCACGAGTGTCGCGTCCGTGCCGCTGTACCCGGAGGAGTGCAGCACGGGGCGAAGCCGCTGGCTAGTTTATTTGCCGGCAGCGATGCGGTCACGCCACTGACGAGCGTTGGCCATGATAGCGTCCTTGTCGAGCGTCGTCAGCTCACGATCGTTCAGCAGGCGCTTGCCACTCACCCATACGTTGGTGACCTGGTCGCGACTGGAGGCATACACAATGTGTGACACCGGGTCGTAAATGGGCTGGCTTTCCAGATCATCGAGACGAATGGCAGTGATGTCAGCTTCTTTGCCAACTTCCAGGCTGCCGATGTCCTGATCCCAGCCCATGGCTTTGGCGCCGTTCAGGGTGGCCATGGCCAGCGCTTCATAGGCGGGCAGGGCGGTGGCGCTCTGGCTGACGGCCTTGGCCAGAATGGCGGCAGTGCGCATTTCGCTCATCATGTCGAGGTCGTTGTTACTGGCCGCGCCGTCGGTGCCCAGCGCTACGTTCACGCCGCGTTTCTGCAACGCATCGACCGGGCAGAAACCGCTGGCGAGCTTCAGGTTGGATTCGGGGCAGTGAATGATGTGCGCGCCGGTCTCAGCGATGTCGTTAATGTCGTCTTCATTCAGGGCGGTCATGTGAACGGCCTGGAACTGGTCGGTCAGCAGGCCGAGCTCGCGCAGCCGACGTACCGGGCGGTTGCCGCGTTTTTCGATTTCACCGTCGACTTCGGTCTGGGTCTCGTGCACGTGCATCTGGATCATCAGCTGGTGTTCTTTGGCCAGATCACGAATGCGGGTCAGAGGTTCATCCGAGCAGGTGTAGGGTGCATGCGGGCCGAACATCATTTTGACCAGTTTGCTGTCTTTGTATTTGGCAACCAGCTCCATGCCCAGATCAATGTGTTCATCGGGAGTTTTGGCCCAGTTGGTCGGGAAGTCGATGACCGAAAACGAGAACTGGGCTCGTACGCCAGCCTTTTCGACGCGCTGGGCGGCTGAATCCGGAAAGAAGTAGTTGTCGGCAAAGGTGGTGGTGCCGGAGCGAATCATCTCGGCGATGGCCAGTTCGGTGCCGTCACCCACGAAATCTTCACCCACCCAGGCCCCTTCGGCTGGCCAGATGTGATCGTTGAGCCAGGTCATCAGCTCCAGGTCGTCGCCCAGGCCGCGAAACAGCGACATAGCGGCGTGGCCATGGGCATTGATAAAGCCGGGTATCAGCGCCTGTTCACCCAGGTCCAGCGTGTCGGCGGCCTGGTATTGGGCGTTGGCGTCTGCAGTGGGGAGTATGGCAGCGATCTTGCCGTCTTTGACCGCCAGGCTGTGATCGACCAGAACGTCGCGGGCCGGGTTGACGGGAATGATCCAGCGGGCGTGGATAAGAGTGTCGACTGTTTGCATGAAGGTCTGCCTGTTTAGCGAAGTTCGATGTGTTTTCGACTCGGGTGATCCGGTGGCCTGTGTCGTTGCGAGCTACTGGTACCGACCGGGACCTGTCTGATGAGTCAGATTAATGCGGCATTCTAGTGGCTTGGGCGTTCGATCACCAGTGGGCTGCTGGAAGGTGGTCAGAATTCGAGCCTGCACAGCGGCTGGCAACCAGTCTCTCTGCCCGGCGGATGGCTATCTATCTCATTGATTTGTGGTATGATTTCGCCCTGTTTTACGCCGCTCAGGCACCGGCTTCAGGCCGCAGCAGAGCGACTGACTGAACATAAAGGATACGGTACCGCATGGGTGAGCTAGCCAAAGAAATCCTCAACGTTAATATCGAAGAGGAACTGAAACAGTCTTACCTCGACTACGCGATGAGCGTGATTGTCGGGCGGGCATTGCCCGATGTACGCGATGGCCTGAAACCAGTGCACCGCCGCGTGCTCTTTGCCATGAGCGTGTTGGGTAATGACTGGAACAAACCCTACAAAAAATCCGCCCGTGTGGTCGGTGACGTTATTGGTAAGTATCACCCCCACGGTGACTCTGCTGTCTACGACACCATCGTGCGGATGGCGCAGGACTTTGCCATGCGCTATACCCTGGTCGATGGCCAGGGTAACTTTGGCTCGGTCGACGGTGACTCGGCCGCCGCCATGCGTTACACAGAAATCCGTATGGAGCGGCTGGCGCATGATTTGCTGGCCGACCTGGAAAAAGAAACCGTCGACTTCGTCGAAAACTACGACGGCACCGAGCTGATCCCTGAAGTCCTGCCGACCCGCGTGCCGAACCTGCTGATCAACGGCTCATCGGGCATTGCGGTGGGTATGGCGACGAACATCCCGCCCCACAACATCAGTGAAGTCATCGCTGGTTGCCTGGCACTGATGGAAAACCCGGATCTGACGGTCGATGACCTGATGGAGCACATCACCGGGCCAGATTTCCCGACCGGCGCCATCATTAACGGTCGCAAGGGCATCGTTGAAGCCTACCGCACCGGTCGAGGGCGCATTTATATTCGGGCTCGCGCTGAAGTCGTTGTTGACCCGAAAACCAGCCGCGAAAGCATCATCGTTCATGAAATTCCCTATCAGGTGAACAAGGCCCGGCTGATCGAGAAGATTGCCGACCTGGTAAAAGAGAAGAAGATTGAAGGCATTTCTGAACTGCGTGACGAGTCCGATAAAGACGGCTTGCGCATCGCCATCGATCTGAAGCGCGGCGAGTCCGGCGATGTGGTTCTGAACAACCTTTACGCCCAGACCCAGCTGGAAACCGTATTCGGCATCAATACCGTGGCGCTGGTCGATGGCCAGCCGCGCATTCTGAACCTGAAAGAGCTGCTGGAAGCCTTTATCCGTCACCGCCGTGAAGTGGTGACGCGCCGGACCATTTTCGAACTGCGAAAAGCCCGGCAACGCGGCCATATTCTGGAAGGTCTGGCGATTGCGCTGGCCAACATTGACCGGATGATCGAGTTGATTCGCGGTTCTGCCACCGGTGCGGAAGCCAAAGAACGGATGCTCTCGCAAAGCTGGGAGCTGGGTGAAGTTTCGGCCATGCTGGAGCGTGCCGGCTCCGATATTTCCCGCCCTGAGGACCTTGACGAGCAATTCGGTGTGCACGATAACCGCTACCATTTGTCGCCCGAACAGGCTCAGCAAATTCTCGACATGCGTCTGCAGAAGCTGACCGGTCTGGAACACGAGAAGCTGATTGGCGAGTACAAGCAGATTATCGACACCATTGGCGAACTGCTGCGCATTCTCGACAGCTATGAGCGCCTGATGGAAGTCATACACGAAGAATTGCTGGAAGTGAAAGCCCAGTACGGTGACGAGCGGAAATCCGAAATCATCGCCAGCCGTCTCGACCTGTCGATGGAAGATCTGATCACAGAAGAAGACATGGTGGTTACCATTTCCCACGGCGGTTACGCCAAGACGCAGCCGTTGACTGACTACGAAGCACAGCGTCGTGGCGGTAAGGGCCGTTCGGCGTCTGCCCTGAAAGACGACGACTTTATTGAGCACTTGCTGGTCGCCAACACCCACGACACCGTGTTGTGTTTCAGCAACCGAGGTAAGGTGTATTGGCTGCGTGTCTTTGAGATTCCGCAAGCCAGTCGAAACGCTCGCGGTCGACCGATGGTGAATTTATTGCCGCTGGAGCCTGATGAGCGAGTGACGGCTATTCTGCCTATTCGTAATTACGATGCCGATCACTTCATCTTTATGGCCACTGCCAGTGGTACCGTTAAAAAGACGACACTGGATGCGTTCTCGCGGCCGCGCTCAGCCGGTTTGATCGCTTTGTCTCTGGACGAGGGTGACCGCCTGGTCGGAGTCGCACTGACCGATGGCAAGAAAGAAGTGATGCTGTTGTCCGACGCGGGCAAGGTGGTCCGTTTCAGTGAAGATCATGTTCGTGCGATGGGCCGCACCGCGCGCGGCGTACGCGGCATTCGTTTGGGTGCTGGCCAGTCTGTTATTTCACTCATCATTCCACAAGCAGGTGGCACCATCATCACGGCTTCTGAGCGTGGTTATGGCAAGCGCACAGACATCAGCGAATTCCCGACCAAGGGCCGCGGTACCCAGGGTGTGATAGCCATGGTTACCAGCGAGCGCAATGGGGCGCTGGTGGGCGCTAAGCAGGTCTTTGATGGCGATGAAGTCATGTTGATCAGCGACCAGGGCACGCTGGTGCGCACCTCAGTTGAGGGCATTTCCGTACTCAGCCGTAACACCCAGGGTGTTACTCTGATTCGCCTGGCCGATGACGAGCACCTGGTCAGTATCGAACGCATTGAAGAGCCTGCTGAAGACGAGTCGGTTCTCGACGTCGCCGAGACGCCGGATTCAGAGATCGTTGCCGCCTCACCGGGCGAGCCGGATGGCAATGACCCGGACGATGCAGGTGACGTTGCGGACGATACGGATACCGAAGATCCGCAATAATAGTGAGTAACGCCGTCGGTTAGACGGCATGATTAATCAGACCAGGAACGCGAGCGATGACCCGGGGATACAATTTTTGTTCTGGGCCTGCGATGTTGCCCGATGCCGTGATGCAGCGGGCGCAACAGGAATTGATGGAGTGGCAGGGCACCGGCATGTCGGTGATGGAGTTGTCGCACCGGTCTGACGAGTTTGTCGGTGTACTGACTTCGGCTGAATCCCGGTTGCGGCGCTTGCTGGGCGTTTCCGACGACTTTGCCGTGCTCTTTGTGCAGGGCGGTGCCACCTTGCAATTTTCCTGTGTGCCCATGAACCTGATGGGGCGTGGTGGCGCAGCCGAGTTTCTTGATACCGGGACCTGGTCGGTCAAGGCCATCAAAGAAGCCGCCCGTTACGGTGACGCCCGGGTGCTGGCATCGACAAAAACCGAAAACTATCTTCGGGCCGTGCGCGCCGATGAATTCACTGCAAGCCGCGATGCTGCCTATTTGCATTACACCCCCAATGAGACCATTGGCGGTGTCGAGTTCGATTACGTTCCGGACTCGGGTTCTGTGCCGCTGGTCGCGGACATGTCGTCCTGCATTTTGTCGAAAACCATCGATGTTAACGACTTCGATCTGATTTACGCTGGCGCCCAGAAGAACATTGGCCCGGCCGGTCTGACACTGGTGATAGTGCGCCGTTCTCTATTGGGCAAGGCGTTGCCGGGTACCCCCTCATTGCTCGACTATCAGGCTCAGGCCGAGAACGGGTCGATGGTTAATACACCGCCGACCTTTGCCATCTATCTGTCGAATCTGGTGTTCGAATGGCTCGAGAGTCAGGGCGGAGTCGAGGCATTTGAGCGATTGAATGCCGAAAAATCCGGTTTGCTGTATCGGGTCATTGATGACAGCGGTTTCTATTCCAATCCGATTTCGACCCCGCACCGTTCGCGCATGAATGTGCCCTTTATACTGTCGGATGAGCGATTGAACGATACCTTCCTGGCTGGCGCTCAGGAAGCTGGGCTTTACAATTTGCAAGGCCACCGCAGTGTGGGTGGCATGCGCGCCAGCATCTACAACGCTATGCCGCTGGCGGGCGTTGAAGCGCTGGTCTCTTACATGAAGGAGTTCGAGCAACGTCATGGCTGAGCAACGTCCCCCCAAAGCTGATGAAATCGATTCGCTCGATCTGGCGCAGTTGCGCGAGGTCATTGACCGTCTCGATCTGGAAATTCTGGAGCGGATTTCTGCCCGGGCGCATTGCGCTTTAAAAGTTGCCGATGTGAAACTCAAGGCCGATCCGGACAATGCCGTTTTTTATCGCCCCGAGCGTGAAGCCCAGGTGCTGACCCGGGTGATGGAACGCAACCAGGGCCCGCTGGGTAATGAAGACATGGCGCGCTTGTTTCGCGAAATTATGTCGGCGTGCCTGGCGCTTGAGAAGCCGCTTGAAGTGGCCTACCTCGGACCGGAAGGCACCTTCACCCAGCAAGCAACGCTGAAGCACTTTGGCCAGTGGGTGCAATCCAAACCCATGCCCGCCATCGATGAGGTTTTCCGTGAAGTTGAAGCCGGCGCCTGCAAGTATGGCGTGGTACCGGTCGAAAACTCGACGGAAGGTGTGGTGAACCACACCCTGGATACGTTCATCAACTCAAATCTGAAAATCTGCGGTGAAGTCGAGCTGCGCATTCATCATCATCTGATGGTTGGGCCCAATACCCAGCGCGGTAAAATTTCACGCATTTACAGCCATCAGCAATCACTTGCGCAGTGCCGCAAGTGGCTCGATGCCCACATGCCGATGGCCGAGCGCATCGCCGTTAATAGCAATGCTGAGGCAGCGCGTCGGGTTCATGGCGAGTGGAACTCAGCGGCCATTGCCGGTGAAATGGCGGCCAGTCTTTACGACCTGGACATCATTGAGCAAAAGATTGAAGACTCGCCCGACAACTCGACCCGGTTCCTGATTATTGGCACCGAAGAGGTGGGCACCTCCGGTGAAGATAAAACGTCCATCGTAGTCTCGATGCGTAATGAGCCGGGTGCACTCTACCATTTGCTGCGGCCCTTCAATGACCACAACGTAGATATGACCCGGCTGGAAACCCGGCCATCGCCCTCGGGCAATTGGACCTACGTGTTCTTTATCGATTTTTCCGGCCACCTTGGCAGCGAGAACGTTAAGCGGGCGCTGGCTGAGATTCGTGAAAAGGCGGTTGAAGTCAAGGTGCTCGGGTCATACCCCAAGGCGGTTTTATAATTCACTGGCAGTGTTTGAACGTCGGGCTGGGGTTCGCGTGTTGGTCGCTCTGCAGGGAAATAGAGGAGACACTATGAGCTGTACAGGTGGTCTGTGGCTGAGGGTGGCGCCATGACGACGCCTGCAGCGAAGCCCCGGGTACTGATTGTTGGCCTGGGGATGATTGGCGCATCCTTTGCCAAAGCCCTCTGTCTGTCGCAAGCGGCGACGGTGATTGGGCTGGATGCCCAGCCGGGCGTCGCCGACAAAGCCAGGGCCATGGGCATTGTGGATGAGGCCGTCTCCTTTCCCGATTTGAATACCACCTTTGATGCCGTGATTCTCGCCGTGCCGGTGCTGGCCATGGGGCCTGTGCTGACCCAACTGAAACCCTGGCTCAGTGCCGATACCGTCATTTCTGATGTGGGTAGCGTAAAGGGGGCTGTGGTAGATGCCGCCCGCGACGCGCTGGGAGTGCTGCCTGCAGGCTTCGTGCCGGGCCACCCCATTGCCGGGGCTGAACGTTCAGGTCTGGCCGCTGCCAAATCCGATCTGTTTGACCATCACCTGCTGATACTGACACCCCTGCCAACCTCGTCCGCAGAGGCGGTCCAGTTACTGACCCGTCTCTGGCAGTCTGTGGGTGCGGATGTGGTGACCATGTCGGTGTCGCGTCACGATGAAGTGCTGGCCGCTACCAGTCACCTGCCGCATCTGCTCGCCTTTTCGCTGGTCGATACGCTGGCCCGGGAATCCGAAAACCGGGAGATATTCCGGTATGCCGCCGGTGGCTTTAGGGACTTCACCCGCATTGCCGCTTCGGATCCCACTATGTGGCACGACGTGTTCCTGTCAAACCGCGAGGCGACGCTCAACATCCTGCGTCGATTCCAATCCGATCTGAACGTCCTGGCTGACGCCATCGAGCACCGGGAGGGCGCAACGCTCAAGTCCGTGTTCGGTCGTGCCAAGTCTGCCCGGGACTATTTCACTGAAATTCTCAGCAGCCGTCAGCGTCATACCGACGACATTCGCAAGAATCTGATCGCGGCGCCGGTTCGCGCGGGCCTGGCCGGAGCGGTGGCCGTGCCCGGTGATCGCTCCATTTCCCATCGTGCTGTTATTCTGGCTGCCCTGGCTGAAGGCCAGAGTGAGCTCCGGGGCTTTGGCAACGGCCACGATAACCGCACCACGCTGGAAGCCCTGCGTAAGCTGGGCGTTTGCATCGAGGCAGACGATGCCGGTTGTGTGCAGGTGACCGGTGTGGGTCGCCGGGGGCTAAAGGCAGCGGACAGCCCTTTGTATATGGGGAATTCTGCCACCTCGATGCGACTGATGGCGGGTGTGCTCAGTGCCCAGTCGTTTAGCAGCGAGCTGATTGGTGACGCCTCGCTGAGCCAGCGGCCGATGGATCGAATTCAACAGCCTTTGCAGTCGATGGGCGCTCGCATCGACCTGTCGCCACGAAAGACAGCGCCCATCGTTATTCATCCTGCCGAAGCCCTGAAACCGCTCGACTATAAACTGCCGATGGCCAGTGCTCAGGTAAAAACGGCGTTGCTGTTTGCCGGGCTGTGTTCCGGTGTTTCGATGCGTTTACAGGAAGCAGGCCCCAGCCGGAACCATACCGAAGTGTTATTGGCCCGACTGGGGTGTCCGGTTCACGCTGAGGCGGGGGTCATTGAACTGGCATCTACCCCCCAGTGGGCTGGCTTCCAGTGCGACGTACCCGGTGATTTTTCCCTTGCCGCCGTGCATCTGGCGGCGGCCAGCCTGGTTCCCGGTTCCGAGGTCACCTTGTCCGGGGTTGGTGTCAACCCGAGTCGTGTCGGGCTGCTTAACGTGATGGGGCGTATGGGCGCCCGCATTGAATTGACCAACAATCGTGACCTTGGGGGTGAGCCTGTGGCGGATCTTCAGGTAAACTACGCGCCGCTCGTCGCGACTGAAGGGGCGGCAGACGTCTCCGGGCTATTGATCGATGAGTACCCGCTGCTCTTCGTTCTGGCGACTCAGGCAGAGGGGGTCTCCCGGTTCAGCGGCGTTCGTGAATTGCGATACAAAGAGACTGACCGGCTGAAAACCATGGTGGAAGGACTGACCACTCTGGGCGCCGACATAGAATTGAAAGGAGATGCCGTCATAATCCGGGGTCGGAACGATCGACCTCTGGACGGCGGTATTGTTGATTGCGGCGGTGACCACAGAGTGGCACTTGCCTACGTGGTCGCTGCGCAGACGGCGTTGCGACCCGTCATTATTCGAAATTCAGGGCGCGTATTAGGCGCCTATCCGGATTTTGCCGAGCATGCACTGGCACTTGGCTATTCGGTGACCGTAGAGGATTGATTATGTTATCCAAAGCTCCCGTTATCACCCTGGATGGGCCTGGTGGCGTTGGAAAGGGCACCGTCAGCGGTCTGCTGGCCAAACACCTCGGCTGGCACTACCTCGACTCCGGTGCCCTGTATCGTCTGGCCGCCCTGGCGGCAATGAATCATGGCGTTGATTTTGATAATGAATCCGCCCTGGCCGTGATTGCCGAACACCTGGACATTCGTTTTCAGCAGGAAGACGGTGCCGCCGTCACAATTTTATTGGAAGGTGACGATGTTACCCGGCAAATTCGGACTGAAGAAGTCGGCTCGAACGCTTCACGTGTGGCCGCCTTCTCCCGGGTCAGAGACGCGCTACTGCGCCGCCAGCGCGCCTTTCGGATCGAACCTGGGCTGATCGCCGATGGTCGAGATATGGGCACGGTAGTCTTTACCGATGCACCGCTCAAGATATTCCTCACTGCCACCAGCGACGAACGGGCCCGTCGCCGGGTGCTGCAATTGGAGCAGGGCGGAAACGTTGTTGAGTACGATCAGGTGCTGCAAGACATTAACGAGCGGGACGAACGCGATCGCAATCGCACAGTCGCCCCACTGAAGCCAGCTGAAGGCGCGCTGGTTATCGACACGACAGAACTGAGCATCGAGGCGGTTCTCGAACGCGTTCTGCAGCAAGCAGCAGACCGCGGTCTGGTGAGTCGTTGAGCCCGCTGAATCGGCTTATCAACGAGAATTTACAGGGATTAGGCCGGATTTAACCCGGATCTGGCCAAAAAAAGGGTTGTACCCCTTGGTTCCGGGCGCTTAATCCGTATAATACGCGCTCCTGATTTCCGCTATTTTCGATTCGGTTTTCGGACCGGATTTGGACGTAGCAAAGACCCTGGCAGACCGCAGTTCCAGCAAAGCGGCTCCAGGATATGTTGGGTTGACCCGTGCGGGCTGGCGTGCGGAAAGGTCTGTATTTACGAGAGAGTCGCACTCCTCACACCACAGGCCGTTAATCATTGGGACATTTAATCGAATGACTGAATCTTTCGCCGAACTTTTTGAAGAAAGCTTAAAGACCATTGAAATGGAGCCAGGCTCCATTGTTACCGGTGTCGTTGTCGCCATCGACTCTGACTGGGTAACTGTACATGCTGGCCTGAAATCTGAAGGTGTTATCCCTCGCTCTCAGTTCCTGAGCGAAGAAGGTGAACTGGAAGTGGCCGTGGGCGACGAAGTTAAAGTGGCCCTGGAAGCGGTAGAAGACGGTTTTGGTGACACGCGCCTGTCGCGTGAGAAAGCCAAGCGTTCAGAAGCCTGGTCTGAGCTGGAAAAAGCTTACGAAGCGGAAGAAGTAGTCAAAGGTATCATCAACGGCAAGGTCAAAGGTGGCTTTACCGTCGATATCAGCTCTGTACGCGCTTTCCTGCCAGGTTCACTGGTCGATATCCGTCCGGTTCGCGATACCGCGCATCTGGAAGGCAAAGAGCTGGATTTCAAAGTGATCAAGCTGGACCGTCGTCGTAACAACGTCGTCGTTTCCCGTCGTGCTGTACTGGAAGCCTCCAACAGCGCCGAGCGTGAAGAGCTGCTGGCCAGCCTGCAGGAAGGCCAGGTTGTTAAGGGCATCGTCAAGAACCTGACTGACTACGGTGCTTTCGTAGACCTGGGCGGCGTTGACGGCCTGCTGCACATCACCGATATGGCGTGGAAGCGCATCAAGCACCCGAGCGAGATCGTTCAGGTGGGTGATGAGATCGACGTTAAAGTACTGAAGTTCGACCGTGAGCGTAATCGCGTATCTCTGGGTCTGAAGCAACTGGGTGAAGATCCCTGGGTCGACATCAAGGGCCGTTACCCGGAAGAGTCTGTGGTTAAGGCTCGCGTTACCAACCTGACCGACTACGGCTGCTTTGCCGAGCTGGAAGAAGGCGTTGAAGGTCTGGTACACGTATCTGAAATGGATTGGACCAACAAGAATATTCACCCGTCCAAGGTGGTTTCTGTTGGTGACGACATCGAAGTCATGATTCTCGACATAGATGAAGAGCGTCGTCGTATTTCTCTGGGTATCAAGCAAACTGTTGTAAACCCATGGGAAGACTTCTCCAACAACTACAACAAGGGCGACAAAGTCTCCGGCAAGATCAAGTCGATCACCGATTTTGGTATCTTCATTGGTCTGGAAGGCGGCATTGACGGCCTGGTTCACCTGTCTGACATCAGCTGGAACGAATCCGGTGAAGATGCCGTACGCAAGTACAAGAAAGGTGACGAGCTGGAAACCACCATCCTGTCGATCGACCCTGAGCGTGAGCGCATTTCTCTGGGTATCAAGCAACTGGACAGCGATCCGTTTGCCGAATACGTCAGCGAAAACGACAAGGGCGCTATCGTGACCGGTACGGTCAAGGAAGTGGATGCCAAAGCAGCTATCATCACCCTGTCTGGCGAAGTCGAAGGCACATTGAAAGCCTCCGAAATTTCTCGTGACAAGGTTGAAGACGCTCGCAACGTGCTCAAAGAAGGCGACTCGGTTGAAGCTAAAATCATCAGTGTTGACCGCAAGAACCGTGCGATTACCCTGTCTGTGAAGTCGAAAGACGTCCAGGACGAGAAAGTTGCGGTTCGCGACCTGAAAGAGAAGACCGTTGAAGCCTCTGGTCCGACCACCATCGGTGATCTGATCAAGCAGAAAATGGAGCAGGGCGACTAATAACTCGCGCTGTTTGAAAAAACCGGCCCAGTGCCGGTTTTTTTGTGCCTGTGAAAAAGAGGGTTTGAATAAAAAGGGCAGGCGTAGCCGGTGGCGTGGTTGCCGGGAGTCCGTTCGAATTAGGATGGGCCGTAAAAAAACGTTAAAAAATAAACACTTGTGTTATCTCAAAGGGTGAATTAGTCTAAATATTGACCGTAAAGGAAGACCCGACCGGGGAGGTTCGAAGATGACCAAATCCGAGTTAATTGAACGCATCGTCGACCGTCAGAATCAGCTGTCAGTCAAGGATGTCGAGCTCGCAATCAAGACAATGCTCGATCACATGGCTGAAAGTCTGGCGGATGGTGAGCGCATTGAGATTCGCGGGTTTGGAAGCTTTTCTCTGCATTACCGGTCACCCCGCGTAGGGCGCAACCCTAAAACAGGCGAATCCGTTACTCTGGAAGGCAAGTACGTGCCTCATTTCAAGCCAGGTAAGGAATTGCGCGAATCGGTCAACATCGCCATCGAAAGCGACTAACGAGTTACCCTGTACCCCATCCCTAAGCCGGGAGGCTTGCGTTAAACATGATCGCCCGATCACTCCGACTAATTATTCTTCTGGTTCTGCTAGTGATGTCCTGGCTATTGGCCTTTGGTAACAACCAGAGCGTTGCCCTGACATTCCTGGGTTGGATGACCCCCGCGATGCCCCTCTTTGTCTGGCTGGTGCTGGCGTTATTCATGGGCATACTGATCGGTCTGGTATTTGGACGTCTTGCTGGCCGCAAGGCAGCCCGGAAGTAGAGCATGATATCCCTGTTGAAACAGGCCTTTCAGCGCCTGGTTAACCCCATGTCCGGCCCCCGCTTTCAGTTGGATCCGTTTGAACCGTTGTCGGCTCAGCCGGATCGTGAGCTCGATGTGTTGCTGGAGCGGCTGGCTGTTGACGAAGATACCCTTGAAATCCATCTGGCCTTGGGCGAGTTGTTTCGTAAGCGAGGCCAGATCGACCGTGCCATTCGCGTGCATGAGGCTATGCTTGAAGCTGATTTATCCGAATCGGATACCAGCAGAGTGCGGGTAGAGCTGGCGCAGGATTTCTTCTCCGGCGGCTTCCTCGGTCACGCTGAATCCATACTCGAATCGATGATTGTTGGCGATGGTATGCTCGATTCAGCCCGGGCATTTCGCCTGTGGCTTGCTGTGCTGGAGCGTGAGCAGGAGTGGGAACGCGCGATCGAACTGGTGCAGAAATATGGCCAGGCAGGGTCGGGCAGCATCCGGCTGGCAAACTTCTATTGCGAACTGGCGATCAAGTTAAGCCACGAAGGTCAGACGGCCGAGGCACGTCAGGCGCTGAAAGAAGCTCGCCGGGTTACCGACAGCGCCAGAACCTATCTGGTCAGTGCCGAACTGGATACCACTCAGGGCAACTATCACCGGGCGATCCGGTGGTTGCGTGATGGTCTCGACCGGGATGTGCGACGCATCGATGTGATACTCCCGGCGTTAAAACGGCTTAGCCGTTTAACCGGCGGCGAGGCGAATTTTCGCAAATATCTGGAAACGCTGTATCAGCGCCACCCAAGTCATCGCATATTAAGTGAATTGCTCGATTTGGTTGGGCCGAACGATCCCAGGGCCCTGCAATGGCAAAACGAGTTCGAGCAAATTGTGCACTCCGGCGCTTCTTTCGAATTAATGCAACGCTGGATTGAGCAACGGCAGGACATTGGCGATCGCGCTCGCTCAGTACTGATTGAATCACTGAAGCGGATCAAGCTGCGGCTCTCGGATCAATACCAGTGTACCCACTGCGGTTTCCAGTCAACCACCTTGCTGTGGTATTGCCCGCAATGCGAGCGCTGGGAGACACTGTATTCGCGCCATGAACAAAAGACGTTTGAAGCGAGTAATACCTAAGCATAAGGGTAGGGCGTTGATTTATAACCGAAAATCCTTGATTTCAAATGATGAGTTGGTATTATTTGCCCCGCTTTCAGCAACCAGCTGAGTGCCTGTGTCCCGTTCGTCTAGTGGCCTAGGACACCGCCCTTTCACGGCGGTAACAGGGGTTCGAGTCCCCTACGGGATACCATTTTTTCTGTTTTGAGAGCACTGGTGTTCTTGAGACAAAAAACGCGGGAATAGCTCAGTGGTAGAGCACAACCTTGCCAAGGTTGGGGTCGCGAGTTCGAATCTCGTTTCCCGCTCCAAATTTGAAGAAGCAGCCATTAGGCTGCTTCTTCTGTTTATGGGAACCGAGATTCCATCTCGTTGCGATCCATCACATCCCTGTGATGGCCCCTTCGGGCGCTAGCGCGTCGTTAAACGCTCCTGGCGTTTAATCCCGCTCCAAATTTGAAGAAGCAGCCATTAGGCTGCTTTTTCTGTTTATGGGGAACCGAAATTCCATCTCGTTGCGATCCATCACATTCCTTCGGACACAAAAAAACCGGAACATTGATCAGATGTCCCGGTTGTTGTTGAATGCCGCTCAGGTCACACCTTCCTGGTGTCCCTTCTCCCTGGCAAAGTGAACCTCGCTCCCTCAGTTTTCCCGTCCTATAACGACGACCGCTTCCCGTAACCGGTTATTGGCCATCCGTGCTGATCCTCCCTGATAACGCCGTCCCTGACCGTATCTTCCCTGGTTCAGCCCTCCCTGGTTTATGCCCTCCTTGAGCTCGCTTCCCTGCCGGCTTATCTTCCTCAGCCTGCTTTCCTGTGCAGATAGAATCTTCCCTGTAAACATCCCTGTCCGATGCATCCTTGCTGTGTGTTGGCTTCCTGCCATCTTCCCTGTTTCCCGCGTGTTGCGGGCCCTACGCCTGTCTGTGCCGGTTCCCTGGCGGTGGTGCCATCCCTGATTCGGTGGTTATTCGTCGGTCATGCCTACTTGAATGCGATCCCGGTTCTTCTCGAGGGTGGCTGGCCCAACGCCCTGAACGTTCATCAGATCTTCAGGGGCAATAAAGGGGCCGAATTCATCGCGGTAGGCCACAATGGCTTCGGCTCTTACCAGGCCGACGCCGTCCAGAAGGTCAGCCAGTTTTTCGGCAGAGTCATTGTTGATGTCCACGTACAGTACTACGGATTCTGCGGCTGCTGTTTCAGTGGGTGCTTCCTCGGCGTGTGCCAATGGCAGCAGGCAACTAAAGGCCAGTCCCAGTGTGATGATTCCTTTTTTCAACATCGTCTTTCCTTATCGGTTGTTGGTCGTTTTTGTGGTGCCGTTACAGCGGGCAAGACAAAAAGTAGCAAGCTAGCCGATCTGAGAAAACAACCATTGTTCAAGTATATTCAGGGTATACCCCGGGTGGCGCCTGGTAAGACCTTTCGAACACTGTTGTGAAGTCGATCACAAGGTTCCGCGGGCTGTCTTCGTCGAACTTGGGGGAGGGGTGACCTTGAATAACGTGCGGGCGGGAGTTGTTCAGAGGCTCCCTTGCTTTATAATACGCCAAATCTTGCTTGGGCAGGTTCATGAGTAACCCTCTGTATCGTCGAGACGTGATTTCCATTGGAGATCTGTCTCGCACCGACCTTGAATTCATCGTTAATCGTTCGGCCGAGCTCAAACACTCCGGGCCGTTGCCGCTGTTGAAAGACCGACTGATCGCCAGCTGTTTTTTTGAAGCTTCTACCCGCACCCGTCTGTCGTTTGAAACGGCGGTGCAGCGCCTGGGCGGCACGTTGATTGGATTTTCCGACAGCGGTAATACCTCGGCCAAAAAAGGCGAAACCCTCTCCGACAGCATTCAAATGATTGCCTCCTATGCCGATGCCATCATTATGCGGCACCCGCAGGAAGGGTCGGCGAGGCTGGCGGCCGAAGTGGCTGGTGTGCCGGTCATCAATGGTGGCGATGGCGCAAACCAGCACCCGACTCAAACCTTGCTCGATCTGGTGTCGATCGCAGAATGCCAGGGCCGGCTCGATGGCCTCTCGGTGGCTCTGGTCGGTGACCTCAAGTATGGCCGTACTGTGCATTCGCTGGCTCAGGCGCTGGGGCATTTCAACCCCACCTTTTATTTTGTATCCCCCGATGCACTGGCGATGCCGGCGTACATTGAAGACAATTTGACGGCGATGGGTATTCGCTTCAGCCGAGTTGAATCCCTGGAGGAAGTGATTCCCATGGTGGATGTGTTGTACATGACCCGGGTGCAAAAAGAGCGGCTGGATCCAACCGAGTACACCCATATTGCCTCTCAGTTCATTCTCAAGGCCGATATGCTGAGTCACGCACGTTCTAACTTGCGGGTCATGCACCCTCTGCCCAGAGTTGATGAAATACACCCCAGTGTCGACCGTACGCCCTTTGCCTACTATTTCCAGCAAGCCGAAAACGGGGTTTATGCGCGCCAGGCGCTGTTGTCGGGTGTCATGAACGAAGCCATTGAATTGCCATTTCCGGGAGGTCGGTGAGATGTCTGGGATGAACCGGGACAAAATGCTGGTAGAGGCCATCCAGTCCGGTACGGTGATCGATCATATCCCCGCTGGAAAGGGGCTGACGATTATCGGGCGCTTGCAGCTGAAAAACGCTGAGGTCCGCCTGACCGTCGGCCTCAACCTGCCCAGTCACGGAGGTGGCCTGAAAGACCTGATCAAGATTGACGAGTGGCGCTTTACCGAGAGCGATGCGGCCGAGATGGCCTTGTTCGCCCCCCGGGCGACCGTTAACATCATTGAGGATTACCGGGTCGTTCGTAAATTCCCGATTGGCCTGCCAGAACGTTTTGTCGGTGTCTTTACGTGCCCCAACACCAATTGCATTACCCACAATGAGCCGGTCGATACCCGTTTCAGTGTGTTGGTGGCCGATGAAGCCGTCAAGCTGAAGTGTCACTACTGTGAGCGTGCCTTTGCCGACAGCCTGTTTATTGAGCAAGGCAGCCTCTGAATCGGGGTTGCCAGGCAGCCTTCAGGCACCCCGTCACATATGCGCTCCAAGTCTAAAAAGCCTTGTTTTTCAGTTGCTTATTTTAATCTCATCTTTATAGTAAAGGCTTTTTACAGCCTATTTCCGACGGGAGTCTCGACAGTCCATGGAAACCCTAGCTCAACTGCATGACCGCGCGCTCGACGCGGTTCGCCATGCCAAAGAAACTCAGGAACTGGATGACCTCAGGGTCCGGTTTTTGGGTAAGAAAGGCGAAATCACTGCCCAGTTGAAAGGCTTGGGAGCCCTGTCCGCCGAGGAGCGCCCGGCCGCCGGTGCCAAAATTAACGAGGTCAAAACCGCCGTGGCAGACGCCATTGCCGCGCGCAAGGCCGAACTGGAAGAGGCGGCGCTGAGCCAGCGCCTGGCTGAAGAGAAGCTGGATGTAACGCAGCCGGGTCGTCGCCAGGGGAAGGGTGGGTTGCACCCGGTGACACAAACGCTGCGTCGCATGGAATCATTCTTCACCGCCATTGGTTACGATGTCGCCGTCGGGCCGGAAATCGAAGACGATTATCACAACTTCGAAGCGCTCAATATTCCTTCACACCACCCGGCACGTGCCATGCACGATACCTTTTATTTCGACGCCACCACCTTGTTGCGGACTCACACGTCGCCGGTGCAGGTGCGCACCATGGAAGCCGGAGAGCCGCCTTTTCGGGTGATATGCCCGGGCAGGGTCTACCGCTGCGATTCGGATTTGACTCACACCCCCATGTTCCACCAGATGGAAGGGCTGATGATCGATACCGACGTCAGCTTTGCCGACCTGAAAGGCACGGTAGAGGAGTTCTTGCGGGTGTTTTTCGAAAAGGAACTGGCGGTTCGTTTTCGTCCCTCCTATTTCCCATTCACAGAGCCATCGGCCGAAGTCGATATCGAGTGTGTGATGTGCCGGGGCGAGGGTTGCCGCGTGTGCAGTCACACCGGTTGGCTGGAAGTGATGGGCTGCGGCATGGTGCACCCGAATGTGCTGGCCGCCTCGAACATCGACAGCACCACCTACAAGGGGTTTGCATTTGGCATGGGGGTCGAGCGGTTGGCAATGTTGCGCTACGGCGTTAACGATCTGCGACTGTTCTTTGAGAACGACCTTAAATTTCTGCGCCAGTTCAACTGAACCCCGGTGGCCCGTCAAAAAGTCAGGATGGTTAACAGTTTATGAAAATCAGCGAACAATGGTTACGGGAATGGGTGAATCCCGATATCAGTGCGCAGGCACTGATGGATCAAATCACCATGGCCGGTCTGGAAGTCGATGGAGCCGAGCCAGTAGCCGAAGCGTTTTCCGGCGTGATCGCCGCCCATATCACGGCCTGCGAGCCGCATCCCAATGCCGATAAACTGCAGGTGTGCCGAGTCGATACCGGCACCGAATCGGTACAGATCGTCTGTGGGGCTCCCAATGCCCGCGCCGGTATCAAGGTCGCACTGGCGCAAGTCGGTGCTGTTTTGCCAGGCAACTTCAAGATCAAGAAAGCCAAACTGCGGGATGTCGAAAGCCAGGGCATGCTGTGCAGTGAGAAAGAGCTTGGCTTGTCAGACGACCACGACGGCATTCTCGAGTTGGCTGATTCGGCACCGTTAGGGCAGGATGTGCGCACGCTGCTGAACCTGGATGACCTGAGCATCGAAATCGACCTGACCCCAAACCGGGCAGACTGCCTGAGCATTGTGGGCCTGGCCCGCGAAGTGGCGGTATTGAATGACCTGACCGTAACCGCACCGGCGATTGAACCGGTCGCAGCTACGCATCAGGATACCTTTCCGGTCAGTCTAGAAGACCCGGTAGGCTGCCCGCGTTACGTGGGGCGCGTACTGAACAACGTCAACGTCGCGGCCCAGTCGCCACTGTGGATGGTTGAGCGATTGCGCCGCTCGGGCATTCGCTCGATCGACCCCGTGGTCGATGTCACCAATTATGTGATGCTGGAGTTGGGTCAGCCATTGCATGGTTTCGACCTTGATCGGCTGAAAGAGGGCATCACAGTCCGCCGGGCGCGGGACCAGGAAACCCTGGTGCTGCTGGATGGACAGACCCTGACGCTTGGCATTGACAATCTGCTGATTACCGACGCTGCAGGCCCCCTGGCGATGGCCGGTGTGATGGGCGGCGAGCAGAGCGGTGTCTCCCGGGAAACCCGCCGGGTATTCCTGGAAAGTGCCTTCTTTGCGCCCATTGAAATAGCGGGCAAAGCCCGTGGTTTTGGCCTGCACACCGATGCCAGCCACCGTTTCGAGCGCGGTGTAGACCCGGCTTTGCAGGAGCTTGCCGTTGAGCGAGCCACCCGTTTGCTGGTGGATATCTGCGGCGCAGAACCTGGCCCGACTCAGGTGCATGAAGTACAGGCGAATGTGCCGGTGCCCGCCACCATTGCGTTACGTGCCGACCACGTCAAATCGGCGCTTGGGCTGGAAATAGCCGGTGGAGAGATTCAGCGGATTCTGACCGGACTGGGCTTTGCTCTGCAAGAAACCGCCGCCGGTCAATGGCAGGTTGTGGCACCGAGCTGGCGTTTTGACATGGCAATCGAGGCCGATCTGGTCGAGGAAATTGCCCGAATTTACGGTTATAACCGCTTGCCGGTAACCCAGCCCAAGGCTGCTTTGGGACCCCGGGGCAAGCCGGAACAGAGGGTCACGACCGCCGCGATCGCTGATCGGCTGGCCGCACTGGGCTACCAGGAAGCCATTACCTACAGTTTTGTCGAGCCAGCGTTGCAGCAGGCCATGTTCCCCAAAGAAGCGGGCATTGAGCTGGCTAACCCCATTTCTGCCGATATGGCCGTGATGCGGGTATCCCTGTGGCCGGGTCTGGCCCGCGCTCTGACGCATAACCTGAAACGCCAGCAAGACCGGGTCCGGCTGTTTGAAACGGGCTTGCGGTTCCGGGAAACCTCTAAGGGGACAGAGCAGATTGCCATGGTATCCGGCATTGCGACCGGCAGCCGGTTGCCTGAAGCCTGGTATGAAAACGGCGAAGTGCTCGACTTCTTTGATGTCAAAGGGGATGTCGAGCAGGTTTTGTCGCTGGTGAAAGGAGTGGAGTTTGATTTTCTGCCGGGCCGCCACACAGCGTTGCACCCGGGCCAAAGCGCTCGTATTGAACGAAATGGCAAACTGGTCGGCTACATTGGCGCTCTGCACCCGAGCCTGGCCCGGGATCTGGACATCAAGCAACCAACTTTTTTGTTCGAGTTGCGGCTCGACCGGATTGTTAAAACTCAACTGCCAGCCTTTACAGCCCTGTCGCGTTACCCCGGCAGTACCCGTGACCTGGCCGTCGTTGTTGATGAAGAAACCCCGGTTGCAGACCTGATGAACAGTGTTCGCGAAATGGCCGGAGAGGATCTGGAAAGCTTGACCCTCTTTGATATCTATCGTGGCAAAGGTATTGATTCGCAACGAAAAAGCGTGGCTCTGGGCTTGACCTGGCAGAATCCTTCACGCACTCTTACTGATGAAGAAGTAAACAGTTTGATGGATTCGATCATCAACACCTTGCAGACGAGGTTCGATGCTGCGCTGAGGAACTGAGAATGGCCCTGACCAAGGCTGAGATGGCAGAGCGCTTGTACGAAGAGCTTGGCCTCAACAAACGTGAAGCAAAGGAAATGGTCGAAATCTTCTTTGAGGAGATTCGCGACTCGTTAGTGCATAACGAACAGGTTAAGCTCTCGGGGTTCGGTAATTTTGATCTCCGAGACAAGCGTCAGCGCCCTGGCAGGAATCCGAAGACGGGAGAGGAAATCCCGATTTCAGCGCGCAGGGTGGTGACATTCCGTCCCGGTCAGAAGCTTAAGGTAAAAGTCGAGGCATATGCTGGAACCGAGCCAGAATAATGAATTGCCTCCTATCCCAGGGAAGCGATACTTCACCATTGGTGAGGTCAGTGAACTGTGTGCCGTCAAACCACATGTCCTGCGTTATTGGGAACAGGAGTTTCCGCAGCTCAGTCCGGTAAAGCGTCGGGGTAACCGTCGTTATTACCAGCGGGATGATGTCGTGCTGATTCGCCAGATTCGTCACCTTCTCTATGAAGATGGCTTTACCATTGGTGGCGCCCGGCAAAAACTGTCCGATCCGGAAGAGGGCGAAGTCATGCAGCATCAGCATCAGGCCCTGATTCAGGATATGATTCGCGAACTCGAAGCTGTATTGAAGTTGCTCTCTGACGATTAATCGTCAAAAAGGTTTGATTTTTCAACTGCTTAGCGTATTATTCGCGACGTTTTCGGGCATTAGCGCAGTCTGGTAGCGCATCGTCATGGGGTGGCGAGGGTCGCAGGTTCAAATCCTGCATGCCCGACCAAAAACACCACAAAAAAGCCGACTGAGAAGTCGGCTTTTTTGTGCCTGCAGGTAAGGAAAGTCGTGGGGTGGCTCGAGCCGCAGCCGGAACGCCGGCCGGTACCAATCCTGCATGCCCGACCAAAAACATCACAAAAGAGCCGGCCATTGAGCCGGCTTTTTTGTGTCTGACGTTTTATCAACTAAAGGTCCGGGGCGCTCAGTGGAGATGGCCCATGTCGGCTACCGGTGGTGCCTCTCGGGTGGTGCGACACTCGCTCGGCGTAAATCCGTCCATAGAGCCTAGATCGCAGTCGAGACGTCGGACCGATCCATACTACGGACTCTCCCGCAGAGGCACCACCGGCAGCCGACGCTTACTTTGTACTAACCCCTAAACTCGCGTAATCAATACTCGGTAATTTCCCGCCGACAGCGGTCTTCTGCCCCAAGCGGCAAAGATTGGCCCATCCTTTGCTCTGTCTCCCTTGTCAGTGGTCATTTCGAGTGTAAAGCGACTGTATTTTGTCGCCCCGAGCCCGAATCGACCCGAATCACCGGTTTTTTTGACGCTCCTGATGGCCGGAGTGTTTAAGGGGAATGCAGATGTCCGATCATCGTCTCGATATTCAGAATGTACTGGGCCAGATGCGGTCCATTCGCGAGCAGATGAACCCGCCTGCCAATAATGCCAACCGGCCAGACGGGCCGGGCTTCGCCAGCCAGTTGCAGCAGGCCCGGGAGCAGGCGAACCCGGCCGGGCAGGTGCAGGACAGCCTGGCACCACAGGGCATCAATGCGTTGCAAAGTACACCGCCAACCGAGGATGTGCCGTCCTTTGGCGATATGTTCAAATCGGCTATTGATACGGTGAATGGCAATCAGCAGGCGGCCAGTGGCATAGCAACCCGGTACGAAATGGGTGATCCGTCGGTTGACCTGCCCGAGGTGATGATCGCCTTGCAGAAATCCAGTGTTTCCTTTCAGGCGATGACCGAAGTGCGTAACAAGATGGTCGAAGCCTACAAAGAAATCATGAACATGCCGATCTGAATCGCGTTGTTGTCTGGACGCATGATGACGGACTCCGGCTGCTGGAGTCAGGCTAACCAACAGGATAGAACATGACTGAAAACGTACCCGCCGCCACTGGAACGGCCATGGGCGGCCATTCGCAACGGGATGACAGCGCTTTGCCAAGCCGCTCGCGTGGTGAAGGTCGCGGTATGGCAGCGACTGAACGCTCGGACATGGTCGACGCGAACACCTCTGCAACCAGCCGGCTACACCCACTGGTACAGGGGTTCAATAAGCTGGGCATGATGCGTCAGTTCGGCTTGTTGATCGGGCTGGCGGCCAGCATTGCGTTGGGCCTGGCGGTCGTGCTCTGGTCGCAAAAAGAAACCTACCGACCGCTGATGAACAGCACGAACAGTTATGCCGCGGCCGATGTGATCGAAGTCTTGCAAGCCAATGCAGTGGATTTCGACATCGACCCCGCCAGTGGCGTTATTCTGGTTCGACAGGGCGACTTGCACCAGGCCCGCCTGGCGATAGCCGGGGCTGGGCTGTCGGATGATCAGACGGTCGGTTATGAACTGCTCGATCAGGATCAGCCGCTCGGGACCAGTCAGTTCATGGAAAACACCCGCTATCTGCGCAGTCTGGAAGGTGAACTGGCACGCACCATTTCCTCGATCAATCAGGTTCGCACCGCCCGGGTTCACCTGGCAATACCGGAACGTTCTGTCTTTGTTCGCGACCAGCGACAGCCAACCGCTTCAGTCTTCGCCGACCTGTATGCCGGTGCCGAAATGGATCGGGACTCCGTCAACGCCATTCGCAACCTGGTAGCCGGTTCAATACCCGAACTGCAGCCGTCCAATGTATCAATTGTTGACCAGCGTGGTCGGCTTTTGTCTGACGATACCCAGACCGCCGCCGAAGAACTGACCGATCGGCAGTTTGCCTACACCCAGCGCGTTGAAGACCGCATGGTCAATGCTATCAACTCCATTCTCAGCCCGGTTGTGGGGAATCAGCAGTTTCGTGCGGAGGTGTCGGCCGACATTGATTTTACGCGGGTGGAGCAGGCTGAAGAATTGTACAACCCCGATCTGATCGCCTTGCGCAGTGAACAAACCATCGACGAAGAGCGCACCGGCGAGGCCGAGGGTGACATCCCCGGGGCACTCAACAATCAGCCGCCGGGCCTGGCCGAAGCGCCCGAAGAGCTGGATGGAGAAGGCCAGCCGGTGCAGCCACCCACTTCTAGCCGCAGTGAGGCCACCCGTAATTATGAAGTTGACCGGACTCTCAGCTACACTCAGTTCCAGCAGGGGCGTGTACGCCGTCTGACCGTTGCTGTGGTGGTAGACGATGTGATGCGTACTGACCCGGAGACCGGAGAAGCCGCCCGCGAGCCTTGGACTGAAGCGCAACTGCAGCAGTTACGCTTGCTGGTTCAGGATGCTGTGGGCTATGACCCGGCCCGGGGCGACAGTATTAACGTGATCAACTCCAGCTTCATGGGGACTGATGACGCCGTAGACGCACCTCAGTGGTACACTCAACCCTGGTTCTGGGACATCGCCAAACAGATTCTGGCCGGCCTGTTCGTCCTGATACTGGTGTTTGGCATTCTGCGCCCGGCGCTCAGAAATCTGATGAACCGGGGAGAAGCCGAGCAGGATGGGGACGATGACATGCTGGCCTCATTGGATATGGACGAAGACTCCATCACCGACGACAAAGTCACCCTGAGCACGGTCGACGAGTATCAATTGCCGGGCCCGTCCGAAAGCTTTGAACGGCAACTGGATGCCCTGCGCGGCTTGATAGCAGAAGACCCGGGTCGGGTCGCGCTGGTGCTGAAACGCTGGATTATGAGCAATGACTGAACAGAACCCGAATCTGCCGGTACCCAAGCAGAACAGCAAAGAAGACGCCGAGCGCGCCCTGGATGGTATTCCCTGGCTTAACCGGGCAGCCATTCTGCTGATGAGTGTCGGTGAAGCCGACGCCGCTGAAGTGCTCAAACATCTTGGGCCAAAAGAAGTGCAGCGAGTCGGCACGGCGATGTCGGGTTTGTCTGAAGTCCGTCAGCAGCAACTGGAAGGGTCGGTCAGACTGTTCCTCGAAGAAGTGGGCGGTCAGACCAGTCTCGGCATTGGCGCCAATGATTACATTCGCAACATGCTGACCCAGGCACTCGGTTCCGACAAAGCCTCGGGTCTGATTGACCGTATTCTTCTCGGTGGCAATACCACTGGCTTGGATACTCTGAAATGGATGGAGGCCCGGGCCGTGGCCGATATCATTCGTAACGAACACCCCCAGATCCAGGCCATTGTGATTGCTTATCTCGACCCGGATCAGTCGTCTGAGATTCTGGCCCAGTTCAGTGAAAAAGTCCGGCTCGATATCATCATGCGCGTGGCGTCACTGGAGACAGTGCAACCAGCGGCGTTGTCGGAATTGAACTCCATCCTTGAGAAGCAGTTCTCGTCCAGTGCGGGTACCCAGGCCCAGTCTCTGGGTGGCGTGAAGACGGCGGCGGAGATCATGAACTTTCTGGAATCCAGCGTCGAAGCCGAGATCATGGATGGCATCAAAGAGGTCGACGAAGACCTGGCGACCGAGATTGCCGATCTTATGTTCGTGTTCGACAACCTGTCCGAAGTCGACGACCGGGGCATTCAAACCTTGCTGCGCGAAATTGCCACCGACACACTCAAGGTTGCTCTGCGCGGTGCGGACCAGAATCTGCAGGAGAAAATTCTCGGCAATATGTCCAAGCGGGCTGCGGAGATACTCAAAGACGATATGGAAGCCATGGGGCCGGTACGCTTGACCGATGTCGAATCGGCGCAAAAGGAAATTCTCAACATCGCCCGGCGCATGGCCGACTCCGGAGAGATCGTACTGGGTGGCTCCGCAGGCGATGCAATGGTATGACGCCCGGGTATGAGCGGAGCAACCCAGACGTTATTCACCCGGCGTTACCAGAAGGCCTGTCACGATGATACCAAATAATGCCGGAGGGCCAACCAGAAGCGCAGCGGGATCGCCCAAAAAAGGCGCAACGGGCTACAAAGCGTCCGGACAGGAGGCCCCCAACGTTGAACCCTATCAATTGCCACGCTGGGATGCCCAGGGTAAACCGGTGCCCCAGCCCGGCGCTCGCCAGGCAGATACCAGTATCGTCGAAGACGTCCAGCCGGAGAGCCTGAGCCCTCCGACGGCAGAAGACATTCGCCAGATCCACGAAGACGCTTACAACGAAGGCTTTGAATCCGGCTTCGAACAGGGTATGAAGCAAGGTCAGGCTACCGGCCAGACGGAAGGTTACCAGGCCGGATACGACAGCGGTGAGCAGGAAGGCCTGAGTGTGGGCAATAAAGCGGGTATGCTGGCTGCTCAGCAAGAAGAAGCTGAACGCATCAACGCCGAGTTGGCGCCGCTGAGCGAGTTGTTTGAACAGATCAAAGCCGTGCTGGGGCAACAAACCGATGATCTCGAATCGGGCCTGGTCGCGCTTGCGGCGCGCATTGCCCGCAACGTAATCGATGCCGAACTGACACTTCAACCTGAACACATTCAGGGCCTGGTGCATTCCGCCGTCCAGGCGCTGCCTAACGCGGACGAGCGCTTCACGCTGGAGATCAACCCCGAGGATGCTGCTTACGTGGAACCCATTGCCGAGCAGCACTGGAACCTGGTGCCCACACCCTCGATCAGCCGCGGTGGTTGTGTGATCCGCACTCGCTTCAGCTATGTGGATTACACCCTTGAACATCGCTATCGCCAGCAGGTCAGCAACTTGCTGGCGCATGCCGGGCTTAGTGAACAACTGGCTGAAATGGAGTCACCCTGGCCCTTGCCGCCCGCGGAGCCGGAGGCCGAGCAGTCTACCGGAGCAGCGTTGGACGATGAAACGCCGACTGCCGAAACACAGCCTGGAGACGAAGCAGGGCCTTCCGCAGACGATTCGGCTGAACGCGAAGCGGACGGGTCAGTAGATGACACTCCGCAGGCCGTTGTGGCGAATAACGAAGCGCCTGAATCGGTTGACAGCGCGCCCGCTCAAGATGACGTGTCAGAGTCTGACATCGATGATTCTGACACCCGTGTTGCAGGCACCTCAGAGCCTGCTGCCGTCGAATTGGATGCGGTCAAAGAGGCCGGTACCGAGCCGAAACGGCAAGCCTCGGAGGAGCTGGAGACGACTGGTGCAGCCGGGCAATCGGATGATGATATGCCTCAGACTGATCGGACCGGCGAACCCGATGACGATGACTCCCCCGGTCAGCAGCGCACTCCGGAACCTGATGGTAACGACCCATGAGTAAAAACCTGGGCCTGTTTCTCCAGGACTGTCAGCGCTGGATTCCCGAGCGCAGTCCGGTCATTGTTGAAGGCAAGCTGACCCGAATGGTGGGGCTCACGCTGGAAGCCATTGGCTTGAACGCCACCGTTGGTGAGCGGTGTCTGGTGATCGACCGGCAAAATCGGATCGAAGCGGAAGTGGTGGGTTTTCAGGACGACAAAGCCTTTTTGATGCCGGTACAACCCATTTCAGGGCTGCGTTCCGGTGCCCGGGTAGTGCCTCTGGAAAGTGCCAGTGAACTGGTGATTGGTGATGAACTGCTAGGTCGGGTCGTTAACGGCTTTGGCGAACCAATCGATGGCAAGGGGCCGCTCAGTTGCCGGGTGGAGCAAAGCCTGAACGGGGTGGTGATAAACCCCTTGCATCGACAGCCCATTCGCGAGCCGCTCGACGTCGGCATTCGCGCCATTAACGCCTTGCTGACGGTTGGTCGGGGCCAGCGCCTGGGCTTGTTTGCGGGTTCGGGTGTGGGCAAGTCGATGTTGCTGGGCATGATGACCCGCTTTACCACGGCTGACATTATCGTAGTCGGGCTGATCGGCGAACGCGGCCGGGAGGTCAAGGAATTCATCGAAGACATTCTTGGCGATGAGGGTCTGGCCCGCGCTGTCGTCGTGGCATCACCGGCCGATGATGCGCCCCTGTTGCGATTGCGCGCGGCACAGTACACCACCAGCATTGCCGAGTTTTTTAGAGCCCAGGGCAAGAACGTTCTGATGCTGATGGATTCCCTGACCCGTTTTGCCCAGGCCCAGCGCGAAATCGCACTGGCCATCGGCGAACCACCGGCCACCAAAGGGTACCCGCCTTCGGTCTTTGCACGCATACCGCAACTGGTCGAGCGAGCCGGTAATGCCGAGGCCGGTGGCGGATCGATCACCGCTTTCTATACTGTGCTGACCGAAGGGGATGATCAGCAGGATCCGGTTGCCGATGCTTCCCGTGCCATTCTGGACGGCCACTTTGTGCTGAACCGGCGCCTGGCGGAAGAGGGCCATTACCCGGCCATCGATATCGAGCAAAGCATCAGCCGTGCGATGCCGCAAGTCGTATCAGCGGCTCATATGAAACAGGCGCAAACGCTCAAGCAGGTCTGGGCGCGGTACCATCAGAATCGGGACTTGATCGCCATTGGAGCCTATAATTCAGGGTCGGACAAAGACATCGATGAAGCGATACAACTGTTTCCGGTCGTTCGGGGTTTTTTGCAGCAGGGGTTAAACGAACAGGTGCGGTATCAGGAAAGCGTCGCCCAATTACAGTCGCTGTCACCCGGCCAGAATGCGCCAGCCCCCTCCGCGATGAAAAAAGGCCGGCCTCTGGCCCGGCCGCAGCGCACCCCGTAACGGTCGCGCAATGATCGCACCATGAACAAGGCAGGCAGTACGCCATGAAACGTTCGCAGCGAATGCAATTGATCGAGAAGCTGGCCCGGCAGCGGGAAGACCAGGCCGCCCAGGCACTTGCCCAGACACGTCAGCGCCTGGAGCAGGAGCAGGCTCAACTGACTGAACTGGAAGGTTATCGGGGTGAATACCTTGGCTACCTGGAAACCCAGGGCAGCGCGGGGCTGTCCATTGTGCAATGGCGTCGTACCCAGGGCTTTATCGATCAGTTGGGTGGCGTGATTGGTCAGCAGGAAGGGGTTATAAAACAATGGCAACGTCAGGAGCAGCAAGTGCTGATGCAATGGCAGAAGCTTTATCAGCGGCGCAAGAGTATTGGCCAACTGGTAGACAAACTCTCGTTGCAGGAAGTCATTGAGGCGGACAAACAAGAGCAAAAAGCACTGGATGAGTTGGTCGGGCAGATGGCGCAGCGCTCAGGACCGGGCCGATAACCCGGGAACGGCTTGCCAGCCCGCCCATGCAACCAGTAAAGTAACTGACAGCGGGCAAGATTGTCGGGAGGCGCTATCCTCTTTGGAGCCGTCTACACTATAGAATTAGGAACCGCCTACAAAAACAAAGGGCGCCCACCCCAGAGCCCAATACACCACAGAGGATTTACTATGACAGTGTCGGCAATTCCCAGCGACAACGGGCGCGAAATGACCATCAAGATTACTGGCCGGTTTGATTTCAGTTCGCACCAGGAATTTCGCCAGATCTATGAGAACGCCTCGCCGGACATCAAGGTGTATATTATCGACATGTGCGATGCCACCTATCTGGACAGCTCGGCGCTGGGCATGTTGCTGTTGCTTCGGGATCACGCCGGTGGCGACCATTCGGAAATCCGCATTATCAATTGCAATGAGGACGTTCGAAAGATTCTGACCATTTCCAATTTCGGACAGTTGTTCAGGATCGAATGATCACCCATTCGACTGCGCAACCTCAGGGTCAGGGGTTGCGGATTCTGATCGCAGATGACAATCAGTCCGACCGCATGATCCTGCAGGCCATCGTAAGGCGCGAGGGTCATGAAGTGCTGCTGGCTACCGATGGCCGTGAAGCCGTCGAACTGTTCAAACAGCACGCTCCCGACATCGTACTGATGGACGCCCTGATGCCGGTCATGAACGGGCTTGAAGCCAGCCGTGCGATCAAATCCCTGGCAGAGAGTGACCTGGTCCCCATCATCTTTCTCACCTCCTTGCAGGATGCCGAATCTCTGGCCGAATGCCTCGACAGCGGCGGCGACGACTTTATGTCGAAGCCCTACAACCGGGTCATCCTCAAGGCAAAAATCAACGCCTTCAGCCGAATGCGGGCCATGCACGCCCAACTGCAACGCCATAACAGGCAAATGCTGCTGGAACAACAGGTTGCCAAAACCGTTTTTGACAACGTGGCACACTCCGGTTGTCTGAATCTGCCCAATATCCAGCACTCCCTCTCGCCGATGGCGGTGTTTAATGGCGATACCGTTTTGGCCGAACGCAAACCCGACGGGGGCATGTTGCTGTTTCTGGGCGACTTCACCGGCCATGGGTTGCCCGCAGCCATTGGTGCCATGCCGCTGGCGGAGATTTTCTATGGAATGACCTCCAAGGGTTTTTCGATGGAAGAGGTGTTGCGCGAGGTCAACAGCAAGCTACGTAAAATACTACCGGTCGGGGTATTCTGTTGCGGTGCCATGGTGGAGCTGAATTTTCACAACAAGTCGGCCCGCGTCTGGGTGGGCGGTGTGCCCGATGTGTACCTCTACCGTGAGCAGAGTGGAACGGTAGAGCGGTTCGCCAGTGCGCACTTGCCGCTGGGCGTGCTCGACCCCTACGAGTTTGATCCGCACAGTCTGGATGTGGTGATGCACAACGGCGATCGGGTGTTTTTGTGGTCAGACGGCATTATCGAAAGCCGTAACCCAACCGACGACATGTTTGGTGAAGAGCGGCTCAATCAGGTGTTTTCCTGCACCGACCATCCGGACCGGATCTTTCAGGCGATTCTCGATCAGGTCGACCACTTTATGGGCGGTAGCGACCGGGACGATGACATCACCCTGGTAACGGCCAAAATGGTCGATATCGAAGATATCGGCATGACCACCTACGAATCGAGCAAGGGCTCTATCGGCGGCCCGGTCAACTGGACCCTGAGCCTGGCGCTGCACGAGCAAAGCCTGGCGGCATTTAACCCCCTGCCGCTGGTCATGAATCTGTTGATGGAAGTGGAGGGGCTGCGGCCGTTGGGGGGGCAGCTGTACACCCTGCTGGCTGAATTGTTCAGCAATGCACTGGAACATGGCGTACTGGAACTGGATTCCGGGTTGAAGACAGGCCCCCAGGGCTTCGGGCAGTATTATCTACAGCGCGAACAGGCGCTGGCATCGCTGTCGGATGGGAGTGTCCGGCTCACGCTGACCCATCGGCCGCTGGAAATTGGCGGCGAGCTGATCATGGAGGTCACGGATACCGGAAGCGGGTTCCCCTTTGCCGATTTCGGCGACGAACAACCAGAGTCCGACCCGCAACCCAGCGCTCAATGGGATTACAGCGGGCGTGGTATTACCCTGATCCGGCAATTAAGCGACGAACTGACCTATCTCGACGGCGGGCGGTCTGTCAGGGCCATCGTCCGCTGGCCTCGAAACTGAGCATTTGCGCAGAGGTTTCTGGCTCATTTCTGTTACCTTGCCAGACGGCTAGATAGACCGGCTGTAAAACTCAGCCGATAACGCCTATTATGAATGTCAGTAACCGACTTACGGAGCCCCAGGGACGGTGCACAACTCAATCACCCAACGCGAGGCTGCCATGTCTGATTCCGATACCCCAACTCAGATAGACGATCATCTGGATGTGACTATATTGGGTGAGTTGCAGACGCTGCTCGAAGACGATTTTCCGGATCTGATCGACACCTTTCTGAGCGACGCCCGGGTGCGCGTCCGTGAGCTGGTGCGCACCGTTGATTCCGGCGTTGCGGAAGACATTCGTCAGTCTGCGCACAGTTTCAAAGGCAGTACGCTTAATGTCGGGGCCAAGCAATTGTCCAGCCTGTGTCGGGAGCTTGAAGACCTGGCTCGCTCCGGCCGAACCCAGGGATCAAAAGGCCTGGTCGACCGGATTGAAGTCGAGCTGAATCAGGTCGAAAAACTGATGCGCGATTCGTATCTGTAGATTTAGTGAGGTCAGTCGCTAGGCACTGCAGTTGTACACTGTTGTTCTAACCACTCCAGTTATACCTTCTGGAATAAGCCGTTATTCAGGCCGGTCGCAGTATAGGGTCGATGGACATTGGTCATCATAGCAGTCCTGAGATTCTTTCATTCCCACCCTCTGCCCGCTCGATGCAACCTGCTTTTCACCTGAATGGCCCGGGCTTTGCAAATGGTCCAGAACACCTTTTACGTCGGAAATGGCACCATGCAGTTATTGTCGCCTCAGTTCGCTGTAAGCAGTACCCGGGAAGCCGTCGTCGCCGATACGGATGCAAAGGCACCCGCCCTGTCCCAGCGCGGCTTTCAAAGCGTTTTTAGCGAGTATACACATCGATCTGAAAGCTCAGCATCTGTGGCGGCCAGGCTTTCTTCGGCCCGCTCTACTGAAACTCCGGCCAGTGGACTCTCTGGCCAATTGTTGCCGCAGCGGCAAACCGATACCGGGCCGATTGGCGAGTCGGAACTGGCGCTGGACAATTTGGCCGACACCCTGGAAGGGCTGACGACGACGCTGGAGAATTTGCTCGCGCTTGAACAGGACGTGCCCGAAGGTGAGACGGGCCCGCTTACTGACATGCTGGTCGGTCACTTGGGTTTAACCGAAGAAGCCGCCGAGGACTTTATTAACACCCTACAGACTTGGGTCGCTGACCCACCAACGGTTGCCATGACCGCTGAAGCCCTGGATGATCTCGGGCCTGAAGCGCTGTTGGCCGTTCAGGCAATGGGCGATTCGCTGGCGTCACTGGGAGCTGATGTAAACCAGTGGTACCAGCAGGTCGCGCAGTTGGCAGGGGATGCGTCAACAGGCTTTGTCAGGGGCGAACTCGCGGTCTCATCGCAGGAGGCTGACACCCCCGAACTTATGAACACCGGCCTCCCCCTGACCGGCAGTACTTCCATTGGAGGGGCACCACGTGAACGCACCATGCTCGAAACATTACAGCAATGGTCTCAGGCGCTGAACGACGGGCAGGGCGGGTTGTCGCAACTGGTAACTTCCATCGCCGAGCGTGTCAGGGCGGTTCTCAATACGGCGGCCGGGGGCAGCCTGCCTTCGACCTTCGACCAATCCCGTCCCGAAAGTGCTCTGTTAGCCCAGGATTCGACGCTGCTTGCCGACAAACCGGCACCGGCAGCCGATACTCTGTTCAGCAAGTTGTTGCAGGCGGGTGGACCCGTCACTGACCACTCCGACTCGCTGGCGGCGGCTCGTTTGTCTCCGCTGGCAGCGGCTGTGGCCGACGATGCCAGGCAGCCACTGCTGGCTGGACAGCCGATTCCCGAGAAGGCTGATGCCGTTAATGCGGTTATTCAACGCAGCCTGCAACAGCCGGTGCTGGCCGGTGAAGCGGGTCGGCAATTGGGTGAACGGCTGGCGTTGATGGTCAGGGGCGATATACAGCAAGCCACGATTCGCCTCGACCCGCCTGAGCTTGGCATGATGGATGTCCGAATTACGGTTCAGAATGACCAGACTCAGGTGCAGATCGTTGTGCAGAGCCCTCAGGTTCGCGAGGCCCTGGAAAGTCAGAGTGTCCGGTTGCGTGAATTTCTGGAACAACAGGGTTTGTCGCTGGCGAAACTCGATATCCGGGAAGAGTCGGCCGGGCATCAACAGGCAGGCAGTGAGCAGGGGAACGACAATAGCGGCAACACAAATGGTCTGGCAGCAGGTGACGACGAAAGTTCCGCTGAGTCAGCCACCAGCGTAGCCTGGGGGCAGGGGCTGGTCGACCATTTCGTCTGACCCGACTAGACTGATGGTAATTGCATCCGGGTGCAAGCGCTGTGCAGATCTAACTCTTGGCGCAACCCTTGCTAGCCAAAGTGGAGAGCAAGGCGGTTTTGACACCCGGACAATGCAAGCGAGTATCCATTAAACGAGGGTGTTCCGACAGGACTGCCACCTACCAGGAAATTGGAAGTAACGCATGGCTGAAGAACAGCAAGCAGATGTCGAGGAAGCGACTGGCTCGGGCAAAAAGAAACTGAAAATGATGCTGCTGATCATGGTCGGAGTATTGGTTGTGGCAGGCGCATCGGTCGGTGGCACTCTGTTCCTGTTGAGCCCTGGGGCCGACGACGCTGCGGGTGAAACGGAGATGTCGGAAGAAGAGATGAACGCAGCCATGAATGCTGGCCCGGCCAACTACCTGGCCATGCAGCCGGCCTTTGTGGTCAATTTCAACGAAGCAGGCCGAACCCGCTTCTTGCAGTTGGAGCTGTCGCTGGTGTCTCGCGATGGTGAGGCGATCGATACCGCGAACATGCACATGCCACTGTTACGCAACAACTTGCTGCAAACACTGGCAGAACAGGATTTTGAAACACTGAAGACGGTAGAAGGCAAAGAACAGCTGGTTGCGTCGCTAACGGCGACGGTCCAGGCAACGATTGAAGAAAAGCTCGGCCGACCCGGTTTTGAAACCGTGTTGTTTCGCAGCTTTGTCATGCAATAGGGGCTGCCGTGCAGGACTTACTGTCACAAGACGAAATTGATGCGTTGCTTCACGGCATCGATGACGGTGCCGTTGAAGAGGAAGACACCGGCGACGCCAATGGCGTTAAATCCTACGATTTAACCAGCCAGGACCGCATTGTGCGCGGTCGCATGCCCACGTTGGAAATGATCAACGAGCGTTTTGCCCGCTATACCCGTATCAGCATGTTCAACTTCCTGCGTCGCAGTGCAGACGTTGCGACCGGTGGCATTCAAATACTCAAGTTCGGCGAATACGTGCATACGCTGTATGTTCCGACCAGCTTGAACCTGGTTAAAGTGCGGCCACTGCGCGGCACGGCGCTGTTTATTCTGGACGCCAAACTCGTGTTCAAACTGGTCGACAATTTCTTTGGTGGCGATGGTCGTCATGCAAAGATTGAAGGTCGTGAATTTACCCCGACCGAGATTCGCGTGGTTCAAATGGTGTTGTCACAGGTCTTTCAGGATATGAAAGAGGCCTGGGGTGCCGTGCTCGATGTGGACTTCGAATACGTTTCTTCCGAAGTGAACCCGGCCATGGCCAATATCGTTTCCCCAAGCGAAGTGGTGGTGGTCAGCACCTTTCATGTAGAGCTGGATGGAGGCGGTGGCGACCTGCATGTCACCATGCCTTATTCAATGATTGAACCGGTACGTGAAGTACTCGATGCCGGTGTGCAAAGCGATGTCGATGAAATTGACGATCGCTGGGTCGATTCCCTGCGTCACGATATTCTGCGCGCCAAAGTACCCATCAACGCAACCGTGGTCGAGCGCGACATCAAGCTGCGCGATCTGGTTGATCTGGAAGCCGGGGACATTATTCCCATTGATTTGCCGGAAACCCTGACGCTGGCGGCGAACAAGGTGCCGTTGTTTGAGTGCACGCTGGGGCAGTCCGGTGAAAACCTGGCGATGAAAGTGATACGCCCGTCTCCCATGGCCAAACGCGATGTGGGTGACCTGAAATCCCGTTTGTTGGGGCAGCGACGGCGCAAACGTGAAGAATATGCGGTCGAGGCGATCAGCCAGACGGTGAAAGAGGAGAGTAACGATGAGTGACAATGACTTGCCACCGGAAGACGAGATAGACGCAGGCGAAGAAAGCAGCCAGGACGATCAGGCGCTGGCCGATGAATGGGCTGCCGCCATGTCGGAATCCGGTGATGACGAGCGCGATGACGATGATGACGCCCAGAGTGACCCTACCCGGGCCCCGCTTGAGGAATTCGGTGCGGCCACATCGGTCGGTTCTCCTGGCGATTCGCCAAATCTGGATGTGATTCTCGACATTCCCGTGGTGATTTCCATGGAGGTTGGCAACACCCAGATTCCCATTCGAAACCTGCTGCAACTGAACCAGGGGAGTGTGATCGAGCTGGATCGACTGGCGGGTGAACCGCTGGATGTTCTGGTTAACGGTACCCTGATCGCACATGGCGAAGTGGTGATGGTGAATGAGAAGTTTGGTATTCGACTGACTGATGTTGTCAGTCAGCAGGAACGGATACAGCGGTTACGATGAGCTTCCCGTTCTTTGACGCTGCCAACAAAACTTTGACGTCTGCCGGTGCAACGGCCACCGGCGGGCTTCTGCTGCTGCCTGTCAACCGGGTGCTTGCTAGCGCCGGTTCCGCTGTGCCTGGCGGGGGTGGTGACTATATGCGCCTGGGTTTAACCCTGCTGTTCATTGTTGGCCTCATCTTTGCGTGTGGCTGGTTAGTACGACGAATGGCTGGCGGCTCAGGCTTCAATAACCGCCACATCAAAGTACTGTCAGTGATGCCTTTGGGTACGCGCGAAAAGTTGATGTTGGTCAAGGCGGCTGATGAAACCCTGCTGATCGGGGTAACCGCACAATCCATCTCAACGTTGCACCGCTTCGATGGCCCGCTAGATCTGACAGACGCGATGCAACCCAGTCCATTCGCCGATCGAATGAAAGGCTTATTGAAAGGACTGGACAGTGACCCTCTGGCCAAACACAGAAAAAACCCACAGAAAACCCCGGGCGATTCGGACTCCCAATCGTAACCGCTGTCTTGCTCGCGCAGGCATGGCTGCGCTGCTGTTGCTGGGCACCGTTGCCCAGGCGCGCGGGATACCCGCCATTACTCTGACGAGCGATGCTGACGGTGGTCAGACCTATTCGGTAACCCTGCAAATTCTGGCGCTGATGACAGCGCTGACCTTTATTCCCGCCGCCTTGATGATGATGACCAGCTTTACCCGCATCATCGTTGTCTTCGCGATTCTGCGACAGGCCATCGGCTTGCAGCAAACACCATCGAATCAGATGTTGATTGGCCTGGCTCTGTTTCTGACGTTCTTTATCATGACGCCGGTATTGAACGAGGTGAATGAAAACGCCATTCAGCCCTACATCAACGAAGAAATCCTGCCGCTTGAAGCCATCGATGAAGCCGTAGCCCCGATGAAAACTTTCATGCTGGCACAAACGCGGGAAACGGACATTGCCATGTTTATTCGACTGGCGGACATGGAAAACGAAATTGAAACGCCGCAGGACACTCCGCTGAATGTTTTGGTTCCGGCCTTTGTGACAAGTGAACTCAAGACGGCGTTTCAAATTGGATTTCTGCTGTTTATTCCGTTTCTGATCATCGATTTGGTGGTCGCCTCTGTGCTGATGGCTATGGGCATGATGATGTTGTCACCCATCATCATATCCTTGCCGTTTAAAATCATGTTGTTTGTTCTGGTGGATGGCTGGGCCATGATCATGGGTTCAGTCGCTGGCAGCTTTGCGTAGGGAGTCATCCGATGGATGCCATTAACATCGCCGATTTGTTTTCCGAAGCTCTGTTCATTGTGGTCGCCATTGTGTCGATACTGATCGTTCCGAGTTTGGTGGTGGGCCTCGTGGTTGCCACCTTTCAGGCGGCGACTCAGATCAACGAACAGACGCTGAGTTTTCTGCCGCGTCTACTGGTCACGCTGATGATGATGATTTTTGCTGGCCCCTGGATCGTTGGCATGGTGGTGGATTTCACCAATACGCTTATCTACAACATTCCCATTCTGATTGGGTAGAGGCAGAGCCTTGGTCATTACCGACGCGCAAGTAGCGAGCTGGGTCAGCGATTTTTTCTGGCCGTTTTTCCGCATTGGCGCCTTTTTTATGATTGTTCCGATCTTCGGCGCCCAGGTCGTGCCGGCACGCATTCGGCTGGGGCTTGCCTTTGCCATGACCGTCGCGCTTTACCCGGTATTACCCCCTATGCCAGTCATAGAAGTAACCGGTTTGCAAAGCCTGGTGATCATCGCGATGCAACTGTTGATCGGGCTCACCCTGGGGTTCGTTGTGCTCACGATTCTTCAGGTGTTCGTGTTGGCAGGGCAAACGATTTCGATGCAAATGGGGCTAGGGTTTGCGTCGATGGTCGACCCGGCCAATGGCGTATCGGTTGCGGTGTTGAGCCAGTGGTATCAGGTGTTGGTCACACTGGTGTTTCTGTCGATTAACGGCCACCTGATTGTGCTCGAAGTGTTGGCGGAATCCTTCTTTTTGATGCCGGTTAGCGACTCGGCGTTTAGCCAGAGTGTGTTTATGTCGGTGGCCCAGTTCGGTGCCTGGTTGTTTGAAGCATCGCTGATGTTGGCGCTACCGGCCATTGCCGCCTTGCTTCTCGTGAACCTGACCTTTGGTGTTATGACGCGCGCTGCACCGCAGCTAAACGTCTTTGCTCTGGGCTTTCCGGTGACGATGCTGGCCGGGCTGGTCATCGTCTGGGCCAGCTATTGGGTGGCATTGCCCATGGTGCAACAACTGCTCGACGTACATCTCGACTTTATGTTGCAGATCCTTCAACAACCCTGAGTGGGTAAGCCGGCCAAACTCCAGTGAGTTTGAGTGGGTAATGCAGGAGAAGCCTTCCCATGGCTGAAGAAGACAGCTCCCAGGAAAAAACAGAAGAACCCACGGCGCGAAAGAAAGAAAAAGCGGCGGAGGAGGGCAATATTGCCCGCTCGAAAGAGCTGAACACCTCTGCCATTCTGGTGGCGGCTGCGGTAGGCATGTTGATTTTCGGGCCAGCTATGGCAGCTAACTTGCTGGACATCATGAAGTTCAGTTTCAGTTTCGACCCGAACGCAAGTTGGGATACCAAGGTCGCTCTGGGGTATCTGGAGATTTCGTTTGTCGAGTCCATGTGGTCGTTGCTGCCGCTGTTTTTGCTGTTGCTGGTGGCCGCTTTTTTTGGCCCGATTGGGCTAGGTGGCTGGAATTTTTCAACCAAGGCCATTGCACCCAAAGGCAGCCGTCTGAACCCCCTGTCGGGCCTCAAGCGCATGTTTTCAATGAACGCTCTGGTAGAACTGTTGAAAGGCTGGGGCAAAGTATTGATCGTCGGCAGTGTGGCGGTGCTGGTCCTGGTTGGTCTTAAAGACGATTTCATCAGCATGGTCTTTGAACCCACCATACCGTCTATTCGTCATGCTGCCATAGTGTTGGCGTGGACATTTCTGCTTATCTGCTGCAGCACCATCATCATCGCGATCGTCGACATTCCGTTTCAGATTTACAGTCACACCAAGAAGCTGAAAATGACGATGCAGGAAGTCAAGGAGGAGTACAAAAACACCGAAGGCAAACCGGAAGTCAAAAGCAAGATTCGGCAGTTGCAGCGTGAAATGGCCAACCGCAGGATGATGGCCGACGTTCCCGATGCCGACGTGGTGATCACCAACCCGACGCACTATGCCGTCGCGCTTAAATACGACCCCCAGGGCATGCCCGCGCCCATGCTGCTGGCAAAAGGGGTTGACGAAACCGCCCTGAAAATTCGGGAAATTGCCGGTGAATATAAAATACCGGTTCTCGAAATGCCGGCTCTGGCCCGGTCGATCTATCACCATACCGAGATCGGCCAGGAAATACCGGAAGGGCTTTATGTGGCTGTCGCCCAGGTTCTTGCGTTTGTCTTCCAGACCGACCAATGGAAGAAAGGTCGGGCGCCCAAACCTGAACGCAAACCGTCGGTCGATATTCCTGATGATCTGAAAGCCGACGACTAGTTTCGGTCCTGAATGGGCCTCTTTGGCCCAATCCTTGCGATACCTCCTGTAACTCCCTGCATTCGCCTGAAAATTGACAGATGGCCCTATTCGATAATATCAAAGGTTTTGGTACACAGGTCCGCTCTCTGGACCGTGGCGCGGTTCTGACCAGCACGCGCAGCAATGCCAAAATGATGACGCAACGGGTGCTCGGCATCCCGTTCATGATGCTGATGGTACTGGGGCTGATGACGTTGCCCGTGCCGCCCTTGCTGCTCGACGCCTTCTTCACCTTTAACATTGCGCTGTCCATCGTTGTATTGCTGGTCTCTATTTACGTATTGAGGCCACTCGATTTCGCCGTTTTCCCGTCCATCATTCTGGTTGCAACCCTGTTGCGGCTTGCCTTGAACGTTGCCTCTACCCGGGTCGTGTTGCTTTATGGTCATGAGGGTGGCGACGCAGCCGGGAAAGTGATTGAAGCCTTCGGTGAAGTGCTGATCGGTGGCAACTATGCCGTTGGTTTCATCGTGTTCGCCATTCTGATGATCATCAACTTTGTCGTGGTGACCAAAGGTGCGGGCCGGGTGTCTGAAGTCAGCGCGCGGTTCACCCTCGATGCGATGCCCGGTAAGCAAATGGCCATCGATGCGGACTTAAATGCGGGTCTGATTGACGCTGAAACGGCCAAGACCCGGCGTTCGGAAATCGCGCAGGAGGCCGATTTCTATGGCTCAATGGATGGTGCCTCCAAATTTGTTCGTGGCGATGCTGTTGCTGGCATCCTGATTTTGGCGATCAATATCTTCGGCGGGCTCGCCATCGGCATGATGCAGCATGATCTGGATTTCGGTCAGGCATTGCAGGTCTATGCCCTGTTAACGATCGGCGATGGCCTGGTTGCCCAGATCCCGTCGCTGCTGTTATCGGTAGCGGCCGCCATTATGGTGACGCGCAACAGCAACAGCCAGGAAATGGGCGACCAGATCATGGCGCAAATGTTTTCCACGCCCAAGGCGTTGGGCATTGCGGCCTTTATGATGTTCGTTATGGGTGTTTTGCCGGGCATGCCGCACACCGTGTTTCTGTCACTGGCGTTTCTGGCAGGGCTTGGCGCCTTGTTCATTGTTTTTCGTCAAAAACAGGCCGATGGGGAGAATTTCTTTCCTGGTATGCCTGACAAACCTTCCAAAGGACCCGGAAAAACCGGGTCGGCTGGCAAGCCACTGAAAGGTGAATTGGCTGGCACCGATGCTCCGGCGATTGCGAGCGAAGGCGAAACCCGGGAGCTGAGCTGGGATGATGTGCAGCCGGTCGATATCGTCGGGCTGGAAGTCGGCTACCGGCTGATTCCCATGGTTGATCGCTCCCAGGGTGGGCAATTGCTGGGGCGGATTAAGGGGATTCGCAAGAAATTGTCTCAGGAGCTGGGGTTCCTGGTGCCGTCGATTCATATTCGCGACAACCTGGATCTGATGCCCAATGCCTATCGGCTGACGTTGATGGGGGTCGGCATCGCCGAAGCCGAGGTGTATCCCGACCGGGAACTGGCCATCAACCCAGGGCAGGTATTCGGACCACTGGAAGGCGCCAAAACGACTGACCCGGCCTTCGGCCTGGAAGCCATCTGGATTGAAGCTACCCAGAAAGAGCGTGCACAGACGCTGGGCTACACCGTGGTCGATGCCAGTACCGTGGTGGCCACACACGTCAATCATTTGCTGCAACAACACGCCTATGAGTTGCTTGGCCATGAAGAAGCCCAGCAAATGCTCGACCTGCTGTCTAAGAAATCGCCGAAGCTGGCCGAAGAACTGGTTCCCAATACCGTCTCGCTGAGCCAGTTGCTGAAGGTGTTGCAGAACCTGCTGATTGAGCAGGTGCCGGTTCGTGACTTGCGCAGCATCGCTGAATCGCTGACGAATCTGCAGCCAAAGACCCAGGACATCGGCCAACTGACTAACGCCGCCCGGATGGGGTTGTCCCGGCTGATCGTGCAAGGCATCGTCGGGAACGACAGAGAGATACCTGTTATAACGTTGGACCGCTCGTTGGAACAGTTGTTGCAGAAGACAGTTCAACAAGCCGGAAGTGATGGGAATCTTGACGGGGTGTCGCTGGAGCCAGGTATGGCTGAACGGTTACAGCAATCGCTTCAGGAAACCGTTTCACGACTGGAGCAGGAGGGCAAGCCAGCTGTGTTGCTGGTCTCGGCATCGGTTCGAATGCTCCTGGCGCGTTTTGTACGCCACGGTGTTCCCAATCTTAAAGTCCTGAGTTTCCAGGAAATTCCGGACAACAAACACATTACCATTGTTGCGTCTGTAGGTGGCCAGTGAGGAATCATCGATGAAAGTTAAACGCTTTGTGGTGCCCAGCATGCAGGTTGGTCTGAAGCAGATAGGCGCAGCCCTGGGGCCGGGTGCGGTCATTTTATCGAACAAGAAGCTGGCCAGCGGGCTGGAGATAGTGGCCGGTGTCGACGAAGCCGAACTGGCGGAGTACCAGGCCAACCAGCCAGCGGCCGTTGACCCTCAAGCCATCATTAAGGCATCAACCGAGCGTAACGGTTCCACCAAACTGGACCCGGCGTCCATGCAGCATTTGCTGGAAGCGCTGGCACCCCAGACCCGGGCCGCGTTTGCTGGTACCGATGCCGAACCGGCACCCGTTGCCCCGGAGCGCACTCAGGCGGCAGCATCGGCACTGAGCAGGCCTGCGCCCGCAGCCACGAGACCCGAGCGGCCCGAGCCGGCGCCGGTAGAGCGCTGGGGCGAGGATCATCAGGCGCGGCGCGACGCTGCCGGTGAGCGCAGTGCAGACGACAAGCAATGGGTGCGGGCCATGCGCGAAGAGATCGATAGCTTGCGTCAGTTGTTGATTCAGCAAACCGAACATCTGCAGTCGGCAACACCCTCGGCCATGTCGCCACAGCGAGAGCGGCTCGAAGCCCGTCTGCAGACACTGGGGTTAAGTTCGCCGGTGCAACGCTCGCTGCTGCGTCAGTTCGACAGCGAGACCAGCCTGGATATCAACTGGCGCCGGGTAATGGGGCGCCTTGCAGCTGGCATGACCGCGCCGGTTTTTGACCCGGTTGTACAGGGTGGCCATATTGCGCTTTGCGGACCCACCGGTGCAGGTAAAACCACGACGCTGGCCAAATTGGCGGCCCGCTATGTCAAGCACCACGGCAGCGCGGGCATTGCCATTGTCAGCACCGATTTTTTTCAGATGGGTGCCCAGGATGCGCTGGCAAACATCGCCCGGATACTGGGTGTGCATTTTGTGGGGCTACAAGAAGACGAGTCGCTGACTGACGTGCTGGCAGGTCTGTCCGATCGTGACCTGGTACTGATCGACTCCAGCGGCAGCCGCGAGGCACTGGCGCATTGGCGGAAGCAGGTGATCGATACCGGCCTGGATCAGCGGCTTCAGACCGTGATGGTATTGCCCGCGACGGCGCATGCCGATGGCCTGAGTCAATACATCAAAGGCTTTCCGGGACGGCGGATTGATGGCGTTGTCGTCACCAAGCTCGACGAAGCCCCCTGTTTTGGCGGAATTTTTGACGCTATCCTCAGGTATCGGTGGCCGCTTTGGTACACGACCGATGGACAGAACATTCCGGCGGATATCGCCCTGGGTGATCCGGTTTCGCTGGTAAAGCGGCTGGTCAGAGGCTTAAGTGACACAAAAACCAAACTGGCGTATGCCAGCTGACTACCCGGGTTGAGCATCGTCGCTGGCGCTAACAGCCTGGCCTGAACACAAGCACCGACAAAGTGACGCTAATTGCCTATACTGTGGCAAGACTGGAGAAATAGAATCGAATGAGTGGTTTGAATCCTATTCAAGTGATTGCCGTCACCGGCGGCAAAGGCGGTGTTGGCAAGAGCAACATGTCGGTCAACCTGGCGGTCGCCCTGGCTGAGCTTGGCAAGCGTGTGGTGTTGCTGGATGCCGATCTGGGCCTGGCCAACATTGACATTCTGCTGGGCATCTCCGCTGGCCGTAACATCAGCGATGTGCTCAATGGCAATGCCGAATTGCGGGACATACTCGTGCCTGGCCCAGGGGGGGTGAAGATCATCCCGGCCTCGTCCGGAACCCAGAAAATGGCTAACCTCGGTGAGCGTGAGCATGCCGGTATCATTGCCGCCTTCAGTGAACTTGGCGACCAGATGGATGTGCTTATCGTCGATACGGCGGCTGGTATTTCCAAAACGGTTACCAACTTCGTGCGGGCCGCCCAAGAGGCTATTATTGTTGTGACCGATGAACCTACCTCGGTTACCGATTCGTATGCCTTGATCAAGGTCCTCAACCGGGATTGCCAGGTCGACCGCTTCCGCGTCGTGGCCAACATGGTGCGTACGACGTCGGAAGGGCAAAACCTGTTCAACAAGTTGTCCAAAGTGACGGACCGCTTCTTGGATGTCACCCTGCAGTATGTGGGGTCGGTACCGATGGATGAATCGGTGCGCAAGGCGGTTCAACGGCAAAAGGCCGTAATAGAAGCTTACCCGCGTTCAAAAGCGTCAGTAGCTTACCGGTCGATTGCCCAGAAAGTGGCCACCTGGCCATTGCCCAGCACTCCCAGAGGGAATCTGGAGTTTTTTGTTGAGCGACTCGTCAACGGAGCGGGAGTCGCCTGAGATGTCGGTGCAGCAGTACACTATGTATCAAACCGAAAAAAAGGTTGATTACAACCAATTGGTCGATGATCACGCCGTACTGGTCAAACGCATCGCGCACCACTTGCTGGCGCGGTTGCCGGACAGTGTGCAACTGGACGATCTGGTTCAGTCCGGAATGATCGGTCTGTTTGAGGCGGCTCAGAACTACGATAACGCCAAAGGAGCCAGTTTCGAGACCTATGCGGGCATTCGCATTCGCGGCGCCATGCTCGATGAAGTGCGCAAAGGTGACTGGATTCCTCGCAGCGTGCACCGCAATTCACGGCGAATTGCCGATGCGATTCGCGAGATTGAAATGCGCGAGGGCCGGGACGCCCAGGACCAGGAAGTGGCAACCTCACTGGGCATGAGCCTCGACGATTATTACGGGTTGCTCAAAGACACTCACGGGTCGCGCCTGTTCAGCTTCGAAGAGCTGATGGAGCAGGGCAACGGCGACTTGCAGGACTATCAGGCCAATCACAGCCAGACGCCGCTGCCGGCGATGGATGTCGAACACGACCAGCTTAACCTGCATCTGGCAGAAGCCATCAAACAACTGCCCGAACGCGAGCAGCTGGTGCTTTCTCTGTATTACGATGAAGAACTGAACCTCAAGGAAATCGGCGCGGTACTGGGTGTCAGTGAAAGCCGTGTCAGTCAGATCCACAGTCAGGCGGCGTTGCGGTTACGGTCCAAACTTCGGGACTGGCAAGCCGACACGTCCCACACTTGAGGCACCTTACCGGGTTGCTCGCTGGGCATGTTGCAACGGCCCAACCTGGCTTAGAAAGCCACACCGCGCTTTACCCACCCTCACGATGGGGTAAACTAGCGACGAATTCATACGCAGGTTCGGCAATTTCCCCCCTAAACTATTGTGATCACCGGTCGATAACTTTTCCAGTTGGGTCCTTCTGGAGCGGCGTCAGTGGCCCGGGTGTTCAATCATCATTGAACCTGGAGAGCGTGTCCGACGAGCGCGTCATGGGTGTCGACCCGTTGCCTTGTCACCTTGGGCAGACAGCGGCTGGTTGTCAGACAGTTTTGGGAGCAGGTCAGTGACCGGCAGGGCGGTAGTGCACCGTACTGAGGGTTACAGGACTGGATTGCCGGATGTCAGAGTCTATTATGACTGGGACGGTACCATTCGGGAGAGGCTTTAGGAGGTCATCTTGAACAAGAACATGAAAATTCTGGTAGTGGACGATTTCTCGACAATGCGCCGTATTGTCAAGAACCTGCTGCGAGATCTGGGCTTTAGTAACACCCACGAAGCGGATGACGGCAACACGGCCTGGCCAATGTTGCAAAACGGCGATTTTGATTTCGTCGTGACCGACTGGAACATGCCGGGCATGACCGGTATTGATCTGCTTAAAAAGATTAGGGCCGATGAGCGCCTCAAGGGGACGCCAGTATTAATGGTGACCGCGGAGGCGAAGCGGGACCAGATTGTAGCGGCTGCCCAGGCTGGTGTGAACGGCTATGTCGTTAAACCATTTACGGCCGCGGCGCTGAAAGAAAAAATCGAAAAAATCTTCGAACGTGTCGACGGTTAAGTCGGGAAACGTCCCAGTAGTTAAAAGAGGCCACCATGGCTGATGCACGCAAACCGATAGCGCTTGATTTTCACAATGCTTTGAAAGAACTGGCGCCCGTACTGCTAAACCAGGTTGAAGACGGCCATATGGACGAGGCGGCTGCGACGCTGGTAACTTTGCAACATGCCCGTCAGGCTGGCAGCGGTGACAGTGAGTTTTCAGCGGTATTGAAAGAGAAAGCGGCTGAATTGCATCGTCGGATTGAAGCAGGCGAAGTTGAATCAGCGCTGGAGACCCTTCAGGAAATGCAGGATGCCCGCGATCGCGGCCTGTATCAGGAAGTGGGCCGCCTCACACGAGCGTTGCACAGCGCCATCACCAATTTTCACATCGACTCCGACCCGAGTGAGCGGGTAGAAGCTCTGTCGGAAATGACCGACGCAACCGACCGGTTGGAATACGTGATTCAACTGACCGAGAAGGCCGCGAACACAACGCTCGACCTGGTCGAGGAGAGCATGCCGGTCGTGGCCGGACTGACCTCCGAAGCGACCCGGTTAAAAACAGAGTGGAAACGGCTGGTCGATCGGGATTTGAGTGCCGATGAGTTCCGGTCTCTGTACTGGGAAGTGGATGCGTTTTTTGATCAGGTCACAACTCAGTCGCAGAGTGTCTACCAGCATTTGTCCGATATTCTGATGGCTCAGGACTTTCAGGATCTGACTGGCCAGGTGATCAATCGGGTAACCGGCCTGGTCAAGGAAGTGGAAGCGAGCCTGGTCGATCTGGTGTTTATGGCCAGCCAGGTGGAAGAAATTACCGGCATAGTAAGGGATGGCGAACCTGAGAAGGAGACCGACAGGCTCAAGGGCGAAGGCCCACAGATCAACAAAGCTGCAGAAGACGTCGTTGCCAATCAGGACGATGTTGATGATCTGCTGTCCAGTCTTGGGTTTTAAGGAGCACGCCAATGGGCTTCGAAGCGGATGAAGAGATATTACAGGACTTTCTGGTCGAAGCCGGAGAGATTCTGGAGCAGTTGTCTGAACAGCTGATCGACCTAGAGAAGAGCCCGGATGACCGGGATCTGCTCAATTCGATTTTTCGGGGCTTCCATACGGTTAAAGGCGGCGCCGGCTTTTTGCAACTCAATGCACTGGTCGACTGCTGTCACGCGGCTGAAAACGTCTTTGATACGCTGCGTAACGGGCACAGAACCATCGATGCCGACTTGATGGACGCTGTATTAAAAGCGCTCGACTCCGTCAACGACATGTTTGCCCAGGTCAGCAGTGGTGCAGCTCCCGAACCGGCCGATCCGGAATTGGTTGAGTTGCTTCATCAGTATGCCGCACCTCAGGTGCCGGGTGAGCAGATCGGTGTAGTTAGCGATGAGGCACCGGAGCCTGAAGCACCGGCCCAGTCGCCAGAACCAGCGGCAGGCGACGACATTACCGACGATGAGTTCGAAGCCTTGCTCGATGCTCTGGAAGCCGGCAAAGGCGGCGCGGAAACCTCACCGGCGTCACCAAGCGAGCCCGCGGCTGAGTCGGCCAGTGGTAATGGCGATGAAATTTCCGACGACGAATTTGAAGCACTGCTCGACCAACTGCATGGCAAGGGCAAATTCAATGCCGATGGCACGGCAGCCGCTGCCGCAGAAGAGCCTGCCGCACAGCCTCCTGAGCCGCCTGAAAAACCGAAAGCGGAGACGACAGCGGGTACCCCGGCAAACAACGATGAAATCTCAGATGATGAATTTGAAGCCTTGCTGGATCAACTTCACGGCAAAGGCCAATTCAAGGTAGAGGCGATTCCCAATGCGGCCCAGCCCGCTGAAGACGCCGCAACCAGTGCTAAGACGCCGGTCGACAAAGCAGAGGCTACTGAGCCTGCCGACGCTGAACCTGTGAAACCCCAGCCCGCCAAAACCGAGCCCGCAAAGAAGGCGCCTGCACCAGCCTCACCGGCGGCTAAAGCCGAGGCGCCCCGTCCCGCGAAGGCAGAGCCGGCACCGGCCGCGCCGGAACGGGCCAATGCCAACGCCCAGGACACAACCGTTCGAGTTGATACCAAACGGCTGGACGACATCATGAACATGGTGGGCGAGCTGGTGCTGGTTCGTAACCGTCTGGTTCGGTTGGGAGTCGAGCTGGATGACGAGACCCTGCAGAAAGCCGTTGGCAACCTGAATGTGGTGACGGCCGACTTGCAGGCCTCGGTCATGAAGACTCGCATGCAACCGATCAAGAAGGTCTTCGGACGTTTCCCCCGAGTCGTACGGGATCTGGCCCGGAGCCTGAAAAAAGACATTGTGCTGGAGCTGATCGGGGAGGAAACCGACCTCGATAAAAATCTTGTGGATGCCCTGGCTGACCCGCTGGTTCACCTGGTACGCAATTCGGTGGATCATGGCATCGAAACTCCGGAAGTCCGTGAAGCCGCCGGAAAACCCCGCACCGGCAAGGTCGTATTGTCGGCCGAGCAGGAGGGCGACCATATCCTGCTGATCATTCGCGACGATGGCGGCGGGATGGACCCGGATAAACTCCGCGGAATTGCCGTCAAACGTGGCGTTATGGATCAGGAAGCCGCCGACCGTCTCAGCAATGCCGAATGCTTTAACCTGATTTTTGCCCCGGGCTTCAGTACCAAGACCGAGATTTCCGATGTCTCCGGCCGGGGTGTCGGCATGGACGTGGTAAAAACCAAAATTACCCAGTTGAACGGGTCAATCGACATCGACTCTCAAATGGGCGTTGGTACCATCATTTCCATCAAGGTGCCGCTGACGCTGGCGATCATGCCAACACTGATGGTGATGTTGGGCGACCAAGCATTTGCACTGCCGCTGGTTAACGTTAACGAGATATTCCATCTCGATCTGACCCGCACCAACGTTGTTGACGGTAAAGAAGTGGTGATGGTGCGTGGCAAGCCAATACCGCTGTACTATCTTAAACGCTGGCTCACCCGGGAATCGATGCCCGAGGGCGAAGAGACCGGGCACGTTGTAGTCGTGACGGTAGGCACCCAGAAGGTCGGGTTTGTGGTGGACCAGCTCGTCGGCCAGGAAGAGGTGGTGATCAAGCCCCTGGGTCAGATGTTACAGGGTACGGAAGGCATGTCCGGTGCAACCATTACCGGAGATGGCCGTATCGCCCTGATTCTGGATGTACCCGGTTTGCTCAAGGCCTACGCCCGGCCCTGATTCGAGGGGTGTCTGGCGTGATGCAAGGTCGGGCGGTAGAGTGGGAGCCTTAATGGCAGGCTCGTCCTCAGCCGCGCACCCTCGACCCAATACAACAAGAGAGGCGGAACCCCACTTGGCATGCCAGGGCGCCCGCCAGGACACACTTCCTTCCAGGGAGAAGTAAATGCCCATTTCGGTGCTGATCGTAGACGATTCCAGCTTTTTCCGAACCCGCATTCGCGGATTGATCAATTCCCACCCTGAATTGAATGTCATCGGTGAAGCGACCAATGGTCGTGAAGCCGTAGATAAGACCGTCCGCCTGAAACCCGATGTCGTGACCATGGATTACGAAATGCCGCTGATGGATGGTATTTCAGCGGTTCGCGAAATCATGGCGAAACAGCCGACCCCGATTCTGATGTTCTCGTCGCTGACTCAGGCTGGTGCCCGTGTCACCCTCGACGCGCTCGACGCCGGCGCGGTGGATTTTCTGCCCAAGAGTTACGAGGACGTGGGAGGCGGCCCCAACGCGCTCAAGCGCGCCTTGTGCGAAAAAATTCTGGCCATGGCCGGACAAGCCCGGCGCCATCGGGTGCCGGTGTCAACGCTGTCCAGGCCAACGCCTGCCCCCGCGCCTGCGCCCCCGGCCAGGCCGAGTGCCCGCAAGCGCTACACCCAGCGCTTTGATCTGGTGATGCTGGGAACCTCGACCGGCGGCCCGGTAGCTCTGCAAAAGATTCTGACGCAAATACCCGCGAATTTTCCTGCACCTATCCTGATGATTCAGCACATGCCCGGAACCTTTACCGGTGCCTTTGCAGACCGGTTGAATCGCCAATGCCCGCTCAGCATCCGTGAGGCCAAAGATGGCGATGCACTGCGCCCCGGAGAAGCCCTGCTGGGGCCTGGTGGCATGCAGATGATGCTGAACGGCAAGGGTCGCATCAAAATTTTTGAGGGCGATGAACGGCTTAATTACAAGCCTTCGGTCGACGTGACCTTTGGCAGTGCCGTTAAGTATTACGGCGCCAATGTTCTAGCGGTCGTGCTGACCGGTATGGGGGCCGACGGTCGTGAAGGGGCTCGTCTGATCAAACAGTCCAACGGTGTGGTCTGGGCTCAGGAGTCAAGTACCTGCGTTATTGATGGCATGCCCTCTGCTATCGTCAAGGCGAACCTGGCCGATGAAATCATTCCACTGTCCGACGTTGCGCGGCGCCTGGTCGAGGTTCTGACCTGACCGGTTCAATTTCCTCTTCCGTCGAGCAAAATTGATACTTGGCGCGGGCATTGCTTTATATTCCGGAATGGATGTAAAAGGGCAAACACCGTCCGCCAATAAGACAAAAGGGGTAGAGATGATAGCGCTGGCTGGCCTTATTCTGGCCTGGATCGCCGTATTTGGCGGTCATTTGCTGGAAGGCGGACAAGCAGGTTCGCTGACCAATATCCCGGCAGCCCTGATCGTGCTGGGCGGGACGCTGGCGGCGGGTATGATCCAGTCCGATTTTTCCACCTGGCGCCTGGCATGGCGCCTCTTTCCCGGTATTTTCAGTCACGCTCAATGGCAAACGGAAGCGACTGAGGCGAAGCTTGTTCGCTGGTGCCAGATTGCCCGTCGCCAGGGGCTTTTGTCACTGGAAGCAGATTCGAACCGTGAACAGGACGACTTTGTCCGTCTTGGCTTGCAGTTGCTGGTCGATGGCGAAAGCGTGACAAAAATCCGTCACAGCCTGGAGGTGTCGATGGACAGTCGCGAGAGTCGCACCCTCCGGGCGGCTCATCTGTTTGACTCTCTGGGTGGCTACGCACCCACCATGGGGATTATTGGCGCGGTGCTGGGGCTGATACAGGTGATGACCCAGATTGAGGATACGGCCGCACTCGGCGCCGGTATTGCCACCGCCTTTGTCGCCACGATCTATGGGGTGGGGCTGGCCAATCTGTTCTTTTTGCCCGTTGCGGCGCGTCTGAGAAGCATGGCCGAAGCCCGCTTTGGCTTCGAAGACATGGTGCTGGACGGTATTCTGGCCATTGCCGATAGCGAAAATCCTAGGGTGCTTGAGCGCCGACTGAAGGAATATCGGCCGTGAGACGTCACCGTCGCCGTACCCGGTTTCAGGGCGCCCAGACGCACCGCTGGATGATTTCCTACGCCGATTTCCTGACTCTGTTGTTTGCGTTCTTTGTTTTTCTCTATGCCATCTCATCCATTGATGAGTCCAAATTTCAGGCGGTGAGTCAGAACCTGTTACAGATATTCGATGTGCGACCGAGCAGCGTCGATCCCATTGAGTTGAGTGCGACCCCGCAGGGCCCTGATGTGTTCAACCCCCTGTTCCGGCCCGAGCCGATACCGTCTACCCGTGAAGACGTGTCTGATACTGAGACCTATCAGCAGGAATCGACCTTGCTGCAGGTGCGGCAACAAGTCGACGAGCAATTTCAGCAACTGATTCAGGATCAGTTGATCAGCGTCAGTGGCACGGAAAACTGGCTGGCGATAAATTTGGAAGAGCCCGTTTTATTTTCTCCCGGATCGGCCGATATAACAGCCAGCGCCGAAGCGGTTTTGTACGAAGTGGCCAAGGTTCTGGCGCCGTTGCGAAATCCGGTGGCGGTTGAAGGGTACACCGACTCGTCGCCCACGGGAAACGACGAGCTTAGCAACTGGGGCCTTTCGGCGTTGCGGGCGGTCAGTGTCGTTGAATACCTGGAGCAGGGTGGGGTTGCCCCGGAGCGCTTATCAGCACTGGGGTTTGGCCAGTATCAGCCGCGCTTTGATGAAACCAATGCAGCGCGGGCAGAGCGCAATCGCCGGGTAAGCATCGTCATAACCCGGCTGAATACGCCCAATGTTCTGGTGCCGCCAACTGCCGCACCGGTGAATGATGATCCGGCTAATTGATGGGCCAGGTTGAGCAGATAGGTTGAGGAGTTGTCATGCACGTTTGGTCGGTAGCCAATCAAAAAGGGGGTGTTGGAAAAACCACAACAGTGGTTTCTCTGGGCGCCATGCTGGCCGAAAAAGGCAAGCGGGTGCTGATATTTGACCTGGATCCCCAGGGGTCTCTGACCAGCTATTTTGGCCATAACCCGGACGACATGGACAACAGCGCCTTCAACCTGTTTGCGAACAAGGGCAAAGTAGCGGAAGACCTGCCTGGCCAGCTGTTGCTGGAAACCTCGCAACCCGGTTTATTCCTGCTGCCAGCCTCAACCGCGCTGGCCACCCTGGAGCGTAACGTCAGCCAGCAAGATGGCATGGGCCTGGTCGTGTCCAAGACGCTGGCGCACCTGTGGGACGATTTTGACTACGCCATTATCGATACACCGCCGATTCTCGGCGTCTTGCTGATTAACTCCCTGGCGGCCTGCAAACGCTTGCTGGTACCGGTGCAGACCGAGTTTCTGGCCATCAAGGGGCTGGAGCGAATGGTGCATACCATAGCCATGGTCACCGCTTCGCAAAAACGAACGCTCGATTATCTGGTGATTCCGACGATGTTTGATCGGCGGACCCAGGCATCGCTTAAGGCATTGCGGACGCTGCGTGAGCAGCACGAAGGGCATATCTGGCAATCTGCCATACCGGTGGATACCCGGCTGCGCGATGCCAGCCGGGAAGGGGTGGGTATCAACCAGCTGGCGCCGGATTCCCGGGGCGCCCGTGCCTATCAGTCCTTGCTGAAGTCGCTGATGGCGTTGGGGTAGGGTGATGAGTCTTTATACTGATGCATCCTGTCGGAGTGTGCCGTCTGCTGGCTTGAAAGCCCGGGGTGACGGGTGCCTGGTATGGTAAAGACAACGCGTACGACCGATGTAAAAGTATCGGCTACCGATGTGGCACTGGCCAATTACCTGGATGCTATGTTGCACACCGCGACTGAGGCAGATGACGCTCGTTGGCCAGACTCTGACCTTGAACCCCAACCCGAGGCTCCGTCGAAACCGGCAGAGCCAGCACCGGTCGTAGATCCACCGGTTACAGCGCCCGTCGTCGATGTGGCTCGGCCGCTGGTAACCCCCGCGCCAGCAACCGAGCAGGTAGACGTTCAACTTCCTGAGCTGGAAATCCAGGAAGCGACGCTACCAACGGTGGAATCAACACCTGCCGAACCCCTGGCTGAGGATATCCCTTCAGTTGAGATTGCGGAGCCCGCCTCTGCGGCAATCACCGCACCGGAATCGGAGTCGGATGACAACGACCTCAGTCGCTGGCTCGATAATGGCAGGCCGGTTTGGGCACAGCAGCGGTTTGATTGTCTCGTCTTTGTGGTCGACGGCCTGAAACTGGCCGTACCACTGATCTTGCTGGGCAACATTCACCCTCTGGACCGGGATCTGACTCCGCTGTTTGATCAGCCCGAGTGGTTTCTGGGGCTGTTGCCAGTGCAAAACGGACGCAACCTGAGGGTAGTGGATACCGCACGACTGGTTATGCCAGAGCGATATCGCCCGGAGAGTGTTGAAGAGCTTGCCTTTGGTGTTGGCGTTTATGGCTCGGACTGGGCTTTTGGCTGTCATCAGATCGAAGGCTCAATTTCACTGGAGCCCGACGCCGTCAAATGGCGCAGTGCCCGCACCAGTCGCCCCTGGCTTGCCGGCACCATCATTGACCGGATGTGTGCCCTGGTGGATTTACACGAATTCGCCAGAACCGCATTCAAGGCTCGCAGTGCCTGACCCGACCGGGGCTTCGCGGCGAATCGGAATCAGGCGCTGGACGGGCAACTGGAGTACACTATAGTGACGAAACGCAGTCGCAACAGCATTTATGAGGGTGAGCTATGACAGCACAAACAGCGAAGACCGGAAACGACCCGATTCTGCAATGGGTTACCTTCCGTCTGGGCGAGGAGACGTACGGCATTAATGTGATGCAAGTACGTGAAGTACTGCGTTACTCCGAAATTGCGCCGGTACCCGGTGCGCCCAGTTATGTGATCGGCATTATCAACCTGCGCGGCAACGTGGTCACTGTGGTGGATACCCGTGAGCGCTTTGGCCTGGCACCGGCCGATGTGACCGATAATACCCGTATTGTGATTCTGGAATCGGAGGATCAGGTCGTCGGGATTATGGTCGATGCAGTGGCGGAAGTGGTCTACCTGCGTCAGTCAGAAATCGAAACGGCCCCCAATGTCGGCAGTAACGAGAGTGCCCGTTACATACAGGGCGTCTGCCATAAGAACGATGAGCTGCTGATTCTTATTGAAATTGAAAAACTGCTGACCGAGCGCGAATGGGCGGAAATAGCTGACCTCTGAGCATCACTGACTGAATAATCAACTGCGGTGGCGCAACTTATGCATAACCCTCTGAAACGTCAAGAGTCTGACTGGACAGGGGGAAGCATCGTATGGCATTTACAGAACTTTGGGTCGCACAGAAGTTTTCGCTAGGGCCCACACTGGTTATCGGTGGTTTGATCATCCTGCTGGCTCTGGTACATTGGCGCCACGGGCGGAAACTGCGTCAGCTGGAAGCCCGGTTGGGGCAAACCCATCAGGCATTGCGCCAGGAAGTCAAAATGATGGGGCAGGGTGCCATTGGTGTGGGTCACCGGGTAAAACATCTGGAAAAACAATTGCGTACCCAGCCAAGCCCGTTTGAACAATTGCTGATGCAATCTGACAAAGCCCCCGAACCTGCGCCCGAAGCAGAGCGGCCCAGGGCACAGCCGAAGGTGGCGCCCATAGAGAAGCCAGCCCCAGTACGCTCACAAAGCCGGGCAGAGCAAGCTCTGGCGCAATGGATGAGCGAAACCCGACATACCGCATAAGGACACCCCTTGACTCTGATCCAGGCTATTCGAATCGCTGCCAGCCTATCTCTTGTGGCATTGACACCGCTGGCTGCGGCTCAGAGTCATGACCCCTTCGAGTCGACCAACCGGGTTATATACCGGGTCAACGACGGCCTGGATCAGGCCGTATTGAGACCGTTGTCGGTGACCTACCAGACCGTCACCCCCGATCCGATGGAGCGGGGTGTGCGCAACTTCTTTCAGAACATTGGTGAAGTACGTAACGCGACCAATAACCTGTTGCAGGGTAAATGGCGTGCGACCGGCTCCTCAACGGGACGTTTTCTGATCAACTCCACGGTGGGCTTGCTGGGGGTATTCGACGTCGCGCGTCACATCGGAATCGAACGTAAAGTCGAAGACTTCGGGCAAACACTGGGTGTCTGGGGCCTGGGGCCAGGACCCTACCTGGTATTACCCCTGCTGGGGCCCTCCACCGTTCGCGACAGCTCGGGCTTCCTGGGCGATATCTGGCTAAGCCCGTTGCAGTACTCCGATTTCAACCTGGTTGAGCGCAGCGGACTGGCAACGCTGGACGGCTTGCAGACCCGTGCCGACTTGCTGGGGTCTGATCGGCTGATGAGCGGAGACGGGTATCTGGTACTGCGCGAGGCTTATTTGTCGAAACGCAATTACGATGTGTCTGATGGCAAAAACGTATCCGACAGCTTTTTGGACGAGCCGGTTGGCTCATCCGCTTCAGATGAAGACTTTGTTGACGAGGGGGGGTTCGGGGGAGCAGAAGACCCGGACGACGCCTTTATTGACGAATCGTTCTAATCTACCCCGAACCGACGATGAGCGGTTATCGCAGGCTGAGTATCTCCAAGCCCAGCTGATAGCTCTGATCATCCCTCGCATCGCAACGCAGTACCCGGGCCCTGGCATCCAGAGAGCGAAACTGTTCATTGGGTGATTCGATCGTTACCCCCACCTCGGTTCCTTTTGCCAGCGGCTGTGAGGCCACCAGGCTGATGCCGGTGGCGCTCAGGTCGGTGCACTGGGCGGTCAGGAGTGGGGTTTGATCGGCCAGGTGTATCAGGGCTTCCGCGTTAAGGGTCATGCGTATGAAGTCGCGCTTTTCACCATAGTCTTTGTCCGCTGTGCTCATGGTCACCTCTCTGTCCCGTTCGGGTCGTGCGTCGGTTTGGACAAGCTGTTTCGGGATCACCACGCCATTCAGTGGTTGCGTTCGCTGACCCACCCCGTTAAGTTGCCTGCACTACCCTGGGGAAGTCAACAAGATGCCACTCACAGATGCCACACTTTTGGTTGTTGATGACGAACAAGCCATCCGGGACTCGATTGTCGCCTACCTGGAAGACAGCGGCTATACCGTGCTGGAAGCCGAGAATGGCCAGCAAGCGCTGGCCTTATACGAAAAGAAATCACCGGATCTGATCATCTGTGACCTGCGCATGCCGGTTATGGATGGCCTGTCACTGTTGCGCCGCATTATGGAGCTGACCGATGAAGTGCCGGTCATTGTTGTATCCGGTGCCGGTGTGATGACCGACGTGGTTGAGGCACTGCGCCTCGGCGCCAGCGATTACCTGATGAAGCCCATAGTCGATCTGGGTGTGCTTGAGCATTCGGTTGAACGGGCGCTGGAGCGCTCCTTTCTGGTCAAGGAAAATTACCGCTACCGGGTGGAGCTGGAATCCCGCAATCAGGAATTGCAGGATCACGTGGATCGACTCAAGCTCGATCTGCAGGCGGGCAGAGCCGTGCAGCAGCGGTTACTGCCTGAATTTGCTCTAACTCACGATCACTATCGCATCAGCCACCAGATGGTGCCTTCCAACTACTTAAGTGGCGACCTGGTCGATTATTTCCAGGTCATTCCCGGTAAGCTGGTGTTTTACATGGCCGACGTGTCGGGGCATGGCGCCAGTTCGGCCCTGATCACCTTGCTGATCAAGAATCAGATAGACCGGCTCCGTGATGAAATGGAAAACGATGCGTCTGACGTGGTGCTCATTCCGGCGCAGGTTTTGCGACAGATCAATCTGGAGTTGATTCGCACCCAGACCGGCAAGCATGCCACCATGTTCTACGGGGTGATTGATACCGAAGATAACACCCTCGATTACGCCTCGGCGGCGCACTTTCCGGCGCCCGTACTCTGTACCCGTGAGGTTTGCCGCGCCATTGAACCGGAAAGTCTGGCGGTGGGCCTGTTCGACGATGCGATGTTTGAAAACAGGCGTCAGAAACTGGACGGATTCGAGCGGCTTTCTGTCGTATCCGATGGCTTTCTCGAGTTGCTGGCTGACGTATCTTTGCAAGAAAAGGAGGCGCATTTGCTTGAGTTAGGCGCTGACCCAACCCATACTATGCAGCACGTTTTGACGCAGATGACGAGTGAGGGGAAAACCCGGTCTGCCTCAGACGACATTACAGTCCTTACGGTTGAAAGGGTTAAGTAGGTCGGATAATAGATGAGTACCGGTCGCGTTTTAATGGCGAACAAGTCGGGCTCTTATGTCATTAAATTGACAGGAGACGTGCGCATGACGTTGTGCACGACACTCGATACCTGCCTGAAAAATATGGTTGAAGATCCCGCCTTCATTTCTGTGATTGTTGATCTCAGCGATGCCGAAGGCATCGACAGCACCAGTCTCGGACTTCTGGCGAAAATTTCCCGTCTGGCAACGCCGGTGATGGGCCATGTGCCAACGCTGATTTCCAGCAAAGCTGATATCACCCGGATCGTCGATACCATGGGGTTCCGGGATAGAGTGTTCGTGATTGTTCCCAATGCCGATGTCGAGGCTCAGGATGCCCTGAGCGAACAAAGTCAGGAACCGCTCGACGAGTGGTCTGCCCACGAAAGGGTGCTGGAAGCGCATAAAATTCTGATGTCACTGAACGACCAGAACCGGCAAACCTTCCGGGAACTGGTTGAGTGTATGGAAAATCAGCCGCACTGATTATCGGCAATGGCCGGTCAGCGGTGTACAAAAGGTCTTGAACGCGCGACGCTAACCCGTTGCGCGTCTTTGTTTAGGGAGAACCATTTTTGTGACACACGCCAACGAAGGGTCACCACAGACGATTGCCGTCCTCGGCGGTGGCAGTTTTGGCACCGCCATTGCCAACATCGCCGCAACCAATGGCCACCGCGTCAGGTTGTGGATGCGCAGTGAGAAACAGGCGGAGGACATTCGCACCCAGGGTGAGAACAGCCGTTACTTGCCGGGGTATGCGCTCAGTGCCAACCTGACCCCGGTGCTGGATCTGAACGAGGCCGTGTCCGATGCCGACTGTGTCTTTGTTGCGGTGCCCAGTAAGGCCTTTCGCTCGGTGGTTGAGCAGGCGGTATCGCTGTTGCAGCCTCACACAGCCCTGGTCAGTCTAACCAAGGGTATAGAGCCCGGCAGTTTCCGCCTGATGAGTCAGATCCTGCATGATCTGGCACCGGCGCACGATATCGGTTGCATCAGTGGGCCTAACCTCGCCAAGGAAATTGCCGATCACCAGATCTCCGCCACGGTGATTGCATCCTATAGCCAACCGCTGCGCGCCCGGGTTCAAACCATGCTGAGCAGCCAGTATTTCCGGGTGTATGGTAACCCTGATATCTACGGGGTCGAGCTGGCCGGTGCGCTGAAAAACATCTATGCGATCATCACCGGCCTGGCGTCGGCGCTGGGGATGGCGGAGAACACCCGTGCCGCCATCATCACCCGGTCGCTGGCCGAAATGTCGCGTTTTGCGGTGCGCTTGGGTGCCAACCCTATGACCTTTCTGGGTCTGGCCGGTGTCGGTGACCTGATTGTTACCTGCAGTTCCAAGCTCAGTCGCAATTATCGGGTCGGCTACTATATTGGCGAGGGTGATTCGCTGAAGCAGGCGATCAAGCGAGTGGGCGAGACCGCAGAGGGCATTAATACCCTGCGCATGGTGCATGAAAAGGCCGGTGAAATGGGGATCTACATGCCACTGGCAAGCGGGCTTTATGCGATCATATATGAAGATAAACCGATAGCCGCGGTCGCCGGCCAGCTGATGGCAGGTGATCTGGCGCAAGATGTTGAATTCATGGGAGCGGGTATCTGATGGCATCGTTAAATCGGGAAGAAAAGGAGCACCAGGTTATCCGGGCGCTGTGCATGATTCTGTTCTGGGTCGTCCTGCGTATCAGCCTGCTGGTTACCGGCGTGCTTGCTATTGTGCAGTGGGTACTGGCCTGGTTTGACGACGATCCCAACCCGCAACTGGCGAAGTTTTGTCGGCGTCTGGCGCTCTACCAGAAACAGTTGCTCGATTACCTCACCTTCATCAGCAACGACAAACCCTTTCCGTTTCGGGACTGGCCGGATGACCCGCAAAGCGAGTTGGACGAGGCTGCATGATTCTGTATTTACTGCGCCACGGAGAAGCTGAGCCCTATGGCCGGGCGTCCGATGATGCATCGCGAGCGCTGGTGCCGGCTGGAACGAAAGCCGTTGAACGGGTTGCCGCGAAACTGGCCCCACTTGATGCGGTTTACTGCAGCCCTTATCTTCGGGCCCGCCAAACGGCGGATCTGGTGTTGTGGGCGACTGGTCAGCAGGCATACCAACTGCACGACGGGCTGACGCCAGATAGCTCGGTACCGGCACTTATGGCCTGGCTGGAGACGATAAAATCAGAGCGGTTATTGCTGGTCGCACACAACCCACTGCTCAGTTCACTGGCGAGCCAACTGACCGGTTTACCGGGCGGCGTGGCGCTAAGCACCGCCAATCTTGCCTGTCTGGATGTATCCGATTTCCTGCCTGGCGGCGCTGAACTGCTCTGGGTAAAGTAGGGGTTCAAACGAGCGTTTGAATTTGCCGGATGACTCGGGTAGATTGGTCGTTGGTCTGTTGATCCCTGGTTGTTATGAAACCCCAACTCCATTTTGCACACGCCAATGGCTTTCCGTCAGCAAGTTACCGTCGCATGCTGGATGGCCTAGCGCCTCATGTCGAACTTAAGACACTGCCGCTGATCGGTCACGACCCGGAGTATCCGGTGACCAACAACTGGCCCCATCTTAAGCGACAGCTAATCGACAGCATCGAGCGGCAGTGCGACCGGCCGGTAATTGGCCTCGGTCATTCCCTGGGGGGTGGCCTGACCATCATGGCAGCACTGGAGCGTCCCGACTTGTTCTCCAGCATTATTATGCTCGACGTGCCACTGTTCAGCCGGTTCGAAAGCTGGGTGGTGCGCAGCGTCAAAGCACTGGGTCTTATTGACAACCTGACGCCGGCCGGCCGATCAAAACACCGCCGACGCACCTGGCCCAGCGCTGATGATGCCTTGGCTTACTTCCAGACTCGAGGGCTGTTCCGGCATTTTCATCCCGAGTGCATCCGGGACTATCTGACTTGTGCAACCCGTACCGGGGCCGATGGAAGTGTCGAATTGTCTTATGAAGTACCGGTTGAACTGGCCATTTTCCGCACCGTCCCACACACCCTCTGGGTGCAACCCGGGCAGTTGCAGGTGCCCGGAGGCGTTATTCTCGGACGGGATACCGATACCGTGCGCAAACATCAGTATCTGCGCATGAAGCACAAGCTGAATCTGGTTGGGTCGCGTTTGCCGGGCAGCCATATGTTCCCGCTGGAGCACCCGGATGAAACCGCAGCCGAGGTGCTGGCTCTCATTCATCGATTGCATTCGCATCAGGCTGCCTGATATGAAATCCATTTCCCTGCTGGGCGGGCAGGTTCAGGGTGTCGTGATGGGGCAGGGGCAACCTGTGCTGGCGTTGCACGGCTTTCTGGATAACGCCTTCAGTTTCAAACCTCTGTCCGCCGCCATGCCGGAAGTCGAAATCTGGGCGCTGGACTTGCCCGGTCATGGCAACTCGGCAGCACTGGCCATGGCCGAGGGGTGGTCCATTACCCAGTGGTTGCCGGTGCTGGGGCGTGTCATGGATGAACTGAACTGGGACACCTATACATTGCTCGGGCATTCGCTGGGGGCCATTCTGGCGCAAATGCTGGCGGTGGTGGATTCCCGCATCAAGCGACTGATCTGCCTGGATGCGCTCGGCCCGCTGTCCGAGACCGATGACGGCAATCTGGACAGGATGCAGCGCAGCTATCAGCAACGTCAGGATAGCCCGGGCGGACGTCGCTACTACTCGACAACCGATGCCCTGTGGCAGGTTCGGGTTGGTGGCCGGTTTCCCCTGTCACCGGCCAGTGCCCGGGTTTTATCGAGCCGGGGCGTGGGGTTGAATGACCGCGGCTGGTTCCATCGGTATGATCGGCGTCTGCGGCAGGACAGTGCCTGGCGCATGACGGAAAATCAGGTACAGGCGCTGTTGCGTCGTATAGAATGCCCGCTGGATCTGGCCCTGTTTGATGACAGCCCGCTTGGTGCGGCGGGGTCAGTGCTCGACGACCGGCTGGCTTGCGCACCAAACCTCAGTGTGGCTCGGTTTCCCGGAGGGCATCATGCGCATATGGAAACCCCGCAGCCGTTGGCCAGATGGGTGCGTTCGCGTCTGTTGGACCCATCGTCCTAAGCTTGTCATAGCGCCTTCAAACGCCCATTAACCTGAACCTCCGGGAGTAAGTTGAACGTGAAGTTAGCCGGCCTTTCCAACGCAGTTCCCGGAACGTCGCCCTTGCATGAAGAACGCCTCGACAGCGTTTATAAGCGCATCCGGCAAAGCGGTGCACGGCGGGTGCTGGATCTGGGGTGCGGTTCCGGTTCATTGTTGGTCCGGTTGATCAACGATCCACAGTTTTCACACATTGTAGGTCTGGAATCCTCCGGCGTGGGGCTGGCGGTTGCGCGAAATATGTTCGCCGACAGCCTGGCCAGCGGCCGGCTCAGGCTGGTCGCCGGTTCCTACGCAGAACCGCACCCGGCGCTGACTGGTTTTGACATGGCGGCCATGGTGGAAACCATTGAGCATGTTAAACCGAACGATTTATCCCGGGTGGAGCAGGCCGTGTTTGGGCAGATGCGCCCGCACCGCCTGATCATGACCACGCCAAACCGGGAGTACAATCCCCTGTTGGGCCTTGCGCCCGGCGAGTTTCGGGAGCCTGACCACAAGTTTGAGTGGGACCGACAGAAGTTCATGCAGTGGTCGCGCGGGGTGGCGGCTCGCAACGGCTATGCCGTGCGCTTCGCGGGTATCGGTGAAGCCGACCCGGAGCTCGGAGCGCCGACCCAGACAGCGACGTTCTCGCTGCCTGCCTGACCGGCCATGCCGACATCCGGTTAACCAATGTTGAAGACCGGTTAAAGTTATCGGTCGGCTCAGGGTATACTGTGCGTTACTTGTCACCGTTCGGAACCTCAATTTCAATGGCTTTAATCGACAGCGCGGTCAACTTATCCAGTACCGACGACCAAACCGACTGCATCGAGCACTTTACCCGCCTGGGCGACTGGGTGCGGTTTGCCGCCAGCGCCATGGACGCCCACCAGGTCTTTTTCGGACACGGATTCGAATCTGGCTGGGATGAATCGGTGTTTCTGTGCTTGCGTGCGCTGGATCTCGATTGGGATGCGCCGCCCGAGGTGTTGTCGGCAACCCTGTTGCCACGAGAGCGCAGACTGCTCTGGACGCTGATTGGCAGACGTTGTCTCGAGCGGATTCCAACAGCCTATCTGCTGGAAGAAGCCTGGTTTTGTGGCGAGCCGTATAGGGTCACGCATGATGTGCTGATTCCCCGGTCGCCCATTGCCGAGCTGATAGAGGCCCGGTTTTCGCCCTGGCTGCCGCAATCACCAAACCGGATTCTGGATCTGTGCACCGGCAGTGGTTGTATTGGTATTGCGATGGCGCGTGCTTTCCCGGATGCCAGCGTCGACCTGAGTGATCTCAGCGATGCAGCCGTTTCCATTGCTGTCGATAACGTGGATCAAAAAGACCTGGGGTATCAGGTGCGGGTGCTTCAGGGCGATCTGTTTGCCACACTGGAAGGGGAGCAATACGATTTGATTGTCGCCAATCCGCCGTACGTCGATGAAGACGATCTGGCGACCATGCCGGCCGAGTTTCATCACGAGCCGAGACTTGGCCTGGCGGCCGGCCATGATGGCCTCGAGCTGGTACACCGCATTCTGCGAGAAGCGCCTCAATACCTGACAGACGATGGCTGGCTGGTCTGTGAGGTTGGCAACAGCTTTGGCGCCCTGACGACCGCCTACCCGGATATGGACCTGCACTGGCCCGATTTTGAGCGGGGCGGTCACGGTGTTTTTCTGGTCTCGGCGGCTGAACTCAGGTTGCATTTTGCTTGATCGCTGCCGGCGAATAAGACACTCGGGCGCAAGCCAGCATGAGGCTGACTGCGAGTCCCGTGGCCAGCAACCGCAGCCCCACCTTTTATATGGCCCGGTATCGGGCCTGTTTTAATGGAGTGATACACGCTCATGTCTGGAAATACTTTTGGCACCCTTTTTACTGTCACGACCTTTGGTGAAAGCCATGGCCCGGCTCTGGGCGCCATTGTCGATGGCTGCCCACCCGGGCTGGAGCTTAATGAAGCCGTGCTGCAACGCGATTTGGATCGACGCAAGCCGGGCACCAGTCGCTACACCACCCAGCGACGGGAAGACGATGCGGTGCGCATTCTAAGCGGTGTGTTTGAAGGCCGTACCACAGGAACGCCCATCGGCCTGATGATTGAAAACACCAATCAGCGGAGCAACGATTATAGCGACATCATGAACACCTACCGGCCGGCCCATGCCGACTATGGGTACGACCAGAAATATGGCTTTCGGGATTATCGTGGTGGTGGACGCAGCTCGGCGCGGGAGACCGCCATGCGCGTTGCCGCCGGTGCCATTGCCAAGCAGTACCTCGCGTTACGAGGCATTCAGATTCAGGGCTACCTCAGCCAGCTCGGCCCGATTCGGGCTGAACGGATTGACTGGGACGCGGTTGAAACCAACCCCTTCTTCTGTCCTGACCCGGATAAAGTACCGGAAATGGAAGCCTACATGCAGGCCCTGCGCAAAGAGGGTGATTCCATTGGTGCCCGCATCAGCGTGCGTGCTACCGGTCTGATGCCTGGCTTGGGTGAACCCATTTTTGACCGACTCGATGCCGATCTTGCCCACGCCCTGATGAGCATCAATGCGGTAAAAGGCGTCGAGATCGGTGATGGCTTTGAGGTGGTTAACCAGAAGGGCAGTCATCATCGCGATGAATTGTCGCCGCAAGGGTTTCTGAGTAATCATGCAGGCGGCATTGTCGGCGGTATCTCGACCGGGCAGGCGATTGAGGCGCACATTGCGCTGAAACCGACATCAAGTATTACCGTACCTGGCAAAAGCATTACCCGCAGTGGCGAGCCAATTGAAATGATCACCAAGGGGCGGCATGATCCCTGTGTGGGTATACGCGCCGTGCCTATTGCCGAGGCGATGATGGCCATTGTGTTGATGGACCATCTGTTGCGCCACCGGGCGCAGAATGCAGGGGTGGTGCCGCCGTTGCCGCCCATAGCGGGACAGGTTACAGATAACTGACCGACACTGAGGTGCTCACCCAGTGACGACGAAGCGGGAGTTGGGAATGACAATAACCAAAAAATTGATGGTAGCAGTGCTGGCACTGGGTATCGCTGGTACGGCCATGGCCGATGTCGCCAGAAGCCACTTCACCCGGGGAATCACCGACCGGGAGCCGGTCGATCACCTGACGACAGCCAGCAACATCAACCCGCTGTTCTTCTTCACCGAACTGGTGGACATGGCCGGAACCGAAGTGACACACCGCTGGCGGTTCGAGGGGCAAATAATGGCGGACGTTACCTTTCAGGTAGAGGGGCCACGCTGGCGGGTTTATTCCAGCAAAGAGCTGGTGCCCGAATGGAATGGTCTCTGGACGGTTGAAGTGCTCGGGCCCCAGGGCAACCCCCTGACCCGCAGCAGCATCAGCGTTCTGATTGATCGATAACACAGACCCGCGTGCTGAGGGTGATGGCATCCACCCAGGGGACTTCCCGCACGATGGCGGCAAACGTCGCCTGCCAGCCGTCGGTGAGCTGACCGGGTAATACCGTCAGTTCCAGTGTCGTTTTTTGCTGGTGGTAGTGAATGTTCAGCTGTTCATAACCGCGTATGGCGCGCTCGAATAACAGGTTCTCGATCGCCGGGCGCAACGGGGCCAGCGGCGCGGGCGTTGCGTCTGGCAAGTCCGGCTCGTGGTCTATGTGCAGGGTAACGTCAGTGACATTGCTGAACCTTTCCTTGATAGACCGCAAGGCCCACTCATTAATCTGATGCCCCTCTGATACACTCAAATACCCGCCTACCTGAATATGGGCGTCAATAAAGACGCTTGGCCCCATCATTCGGGTGCGCAGCATGTGAACGTCTTTCACCCCAGGTACCGAGGCCAGTACTTGCTTGAAGGCCTGTTGCTGTTCCGGGTCGACGCCCCGGTCGACAAGCTCCTGCAGGGCATTCCAGGTAAGACTGATGCCCATATGCCCAATCAAACCGGCAACGACAACAGCGGCAATGATTTCCACGGTTGGGTAACCCAGCATTGTGGCAACAACGCCTACCAGTACCACCAGCGAGGAAAGACTGTCGGAGCGCGCATGCCAGGCATTGGCCGCAAGCAACGGCGAGCGTGCCCGGCGCGACTGGAACAGGGCGTAGTGAAACAGTCCTTCCTTGAGTGCCAGAGCAATCAGTATGGTCACCAGAGCGGCGAGGCTTGGCTCAGGCCGGGTAGCTTCAAAAAACAAATGAATGCTTTCGTAGGCGATGCCAGCGGCCACCGCCAACAATAAGCCGCCGAGCATAACGGTACCCAGCGTTTCGAATCGGGCGTGTCCATAGGGGTGCTCGGCATCGGCATCGTGATGGGACACCTTGGCCAGAATAATCAGTGGTACATCGGCGGCCAGGTCGCTGAGGCTGTGCATGGCGTCGGCAATCAGGGCCGGTGACTTGACGCTGACACCGACCACGATCTTGATCACGAAGGCGATGGCATCGACGGCAACGCAAATCCAGTTGGTGCGGTCGATCACTTTCTTACGTGCTTCTTGGCTCAGTACTGGTTGATTGTTGCTCGTGGTCATGCGCGTCCCCGGTAGGCTGCATCGGTAGGCGGGATCATATCGCCATCTTCATCCAGTTTCGGGTAGGGTAGCCCTCTCTGGTCACAATAGCGCGCCATTTTGGGTTGTGCCCAGCGAAACAGGGTACGGTGATAGTCATCGTCTTCAGCCACGGGGCGCAGGTAGTGGCCTGCTGCCTGGCGCTGATGCAGTGCTTCCTGAAGAATGATGGCGGCTGCGACTGACACATTGTAGCTCTCCACCATGCCCACCATCGGTATGGTCAGGTGCACGTCAGCCTCAGCGCTGGCGGTCTCGCTCAGTCCATATTTTTCGGCACCCATGACCAGGGCGAAGGGCTGGGTGTAATCGGCGTCCCGGTAGCTGATGGCTCGCTCAGACCATTGGGCGGCATAGAGTTTTAAGCCCTGGTCGCGGGCTGCCTGCAGCGCCACTTCAATGCTGGGGTGACCTATTGAGGTGACAAAGCGGGAACTGCCGCCGGCGGTATGATGATAGACCAGCCGGCCCCGGGCCGGTTGCACCATATGAACGGTGGTGATGCCGACAGCATCGGCGGTGCGCAGCATGGCGGAGATGTTTTGCGCCTTGTGCACCTGGTCGGTCACCAGCGCCATATCGGGTTGGCGCTGTTGCAACACGGTCTTGAATTTGTCGAAACGGGAACGGCTCATGGTGTGGTATCGGGGCTTGCTGAGTTCGGCGTGCAGTATACCGCAGTCGCCCGGGGAATTTGAGCGCTGCAGCCGGCTAAGCTGACAGCGCGTTGGGACTTTGGTTTATCGGGTGAAAGGGTTTGCCGTGGGCAGGTCGATTGCGTTTTTGAACTGGCTCAGTGTCAGGCTGTCGCGGCCGAATGAAAGGTCCTTATCGGACATGACTGACTCTCCAAACGAATACATAACTTTCAAACCATGTTTCCGGGTGTCGGCATCGTACTGTTGCTGTGCCTCGCTCACCGCTTCGTTACGGTGTTGCCATTCGGTAATGGCCCGTTCGCCATGGCGTTCGGTCATCAGCGAGAGGGTGCTGGCTGGTGACAGAATCAGCGCGCTGGCATTGTTACCTCCAAAGCCTTTCGAGTTGATCAGGGTGCCCAGCATGTCGGCACCCTTTTGTCCGGCGTAATGGTGGTTCATTAGAATGTTCAGATGCGACTGGTTCACGTCATCAGCAATGTGATCGATGGTGCGAATACCGGGTATCCAGCCTTCAGCCCAGACACCCAGTGCCGTGGTGAGCTGATCACCGGCTGCCGGGCCCAGTGAATGGCCAACGTAGGATTTGATGGCTGAGATGGCCCAATGGTCGATGCCGAAGGTTTTGGCGACTTCATTGAAAATATGCGATTCGGTGACGCGATTCTGAGGCGTTCCGGTGCCGTGTGCCATTACAAAGGTGCGCTGGAGACCGGCAACCCCGAGTATGGCACGGGCCAGGGAGGTGGCTTTGGCCAGCGTGATGTAGTTGCCGACCCCGGGTCCGGAAATCGACTTCTTGTTGGCATCGGCGTTGACGAATACATCGGCGACGCTGCCATGGACGGTGGCGCCGGTTTCCAGTGCCAGCTCATCGTCCATCAGCACCACGAACTGGCTGGATTCGGCCATGGTAAAGCCCGCATTGGAGGAGAACGGGCGGCAGGCGCGCCGGTTGTCGGTGACATCGCTGTTGTCGAGCTGCCTGAGCTGCTCGTCTTCGGCCAGCGCGCCCATGATGCGAAAGCCTTCCATGATCTCGGGGACGACCGGTGCTTCTGAATTGCCAACGATGGCAACGCGGCACTTGCCCGCTTCAATATCGGCAATACCCTGGCGCAGATTATACAGGAAGGTGGCGCAGGCACCGGCGTTGGAGCCGGTATTGCCGACGCTGTTGAGAATGTAGCTGTTGATGAAGTCGGCGGTCATTTCCGGCATCGACAGTGGCATCATTTTGGAGGTGATGCGATTTCCGGTCAGCGGCGACTGATACAGGCCTTTCAGACCGGCCTGGTCCATTTGCGAGATGGAAGAACCGGCATACACCGAGACCTGATCCGGTCGAATGCGATCGAGCACCGATTGCCAGGGCATGCCTAGCGACCGGACGGCATCTGACGCGCCATAAACCGCCATTTGCAGTCCGCGCGGGTGGTGCGCCGCGTTGTAGTAGTCGGCCGGGTTAAAGCCGTCAGGCAGTGTGCCTGCCGATGAGACCCTGGACTGATAAGTCTCCGGCAGCAACACGGCCATCGCCTGATCGACTTGAACGTCAACCGGGTCGGCGCTGGCATCCGTAACCTGCCAGCCAGCCGGCAGTGGCTTCGGCAGTTGGGATCGTTTGAGCTGAAAGTGGAGGCCATCGGGGTGCTTCAGGGTGGCTTTGCGGTGCGTCGGCACGGCATCCGGGTCGAAGTGACTGGCCGGGTTGATGCGACGAATCAGGGTACCGTCGAGCAATGTCTGATGATCGGTACTGGCCGGATCGAGCTTCATCAGACGCGACAGGTCCTGCCAGGTGGCTGCCATCTTCTGGTCATCAAGTGCTTCGTGCACCATGCGACGATAAGCGTGATGCAGGGAGACCCGGCCAGCAGGGTTGATGCCTCCAAATCCGGTGATGACGGGAAGTTTTCTCATGGTTAAACGCCTGTGATTCGTTCGCTTAAAAGTCAGTGTGCATGACTATAGTGCCTGTTTCGGCGCTAAGGTATTACTATCATGCCGAATGATGTAACTTATAAGCCATTATTTGCGTATTGAGAGCCGTTGTTCATGAAAATAGCCTTTGTTGTTTGCGAACAGGCCCTGATGACGGGACTGGCCCTGCCGCTGGAGATGTTTTACGCCGCCAGCCGACACCGGGTTCGCCACCGGCGCCAGGAGAACCTGACGCTACAAGTGGTGGGTGAGGCGACAACAACGGTATTGACCGGTGGCCTGCGCATCGTGCCCGATACCAACTTTGATCAGGCCGACCAGGCTGACCTGGTGTTTGTGCCCCCTTTGTGGGGAACTCCCTGGCCAGTGCTGCAAGGCAGTCAGCCGCTGCAGCGCTGGCTGGCCAGACAATACCAGGCCGGGGCGCGCCTGGCGGCGACTGGAACCGGCGTTGGGCATCTGGCCGAAGCTGGCTTACTGGCTGGCCGGGTGGCGACAACGCACTGGTATTACCTGGAACGCTTTGCCCGCCGCTATCCGGCTATCCGCTTCGAGGGGCACCATTTCGTGACCCATGAAGATGGGATCTATTGTGCTGGCTCGATCAATGCCCAGACCGACCTGGTACTGTTTCTGATTGAACAGTCCTTCGGCGAGGAAGCGCTGGCCCTGGTGGAACGACAGTTTATGCATGAGCTGAAACGCACCTTTTCAACGCCGTATTTTGAACCGGGTGGGGCGATTCATCACGATGAGGGGGTGAGCCTGGTGCAGTCGTGGGTTCGCCAGCATCTGGCGGAGGAGATTACCGTCGATGCTCTGGCGGGCCTGCTCGATCAATCGGTGCGAAATTTCAGCCGCCGGTTTACCCAGGCGACCGGCGAGAGCCCAATGGAGTATGTGCAACGTCTGCGTCTGGAGCACGCCCGAGAATTGCTGCGCGACAGCAACCTGACCGTGGCCGAAGTCGCCGAGTTGAGTGGTTACCGCAATCCGGCCTATTTCGGCAAGGTTTTTCGGCAAAAACTGTCACTGACACCGGGCGCATACCGCAAGGTAGTGCGCAGCAAGGTGTTTGCGGCCGGTTAGTCCGACGGTTCGTTTTTCGCGCGTGCTTTGGCCGCTTTTTTGAGTGGGCGTAACCAGGCGACGGCATAGATAAAGGTGGCGAGGGTGGTACCTGTCAGCAGCAAACCGCCGAGCAGGCCGCGCGGTGAGAAGATCAGCACGATGCCGTAGATCAGGTAACCCAACAGCAAAAAACTCATCCAGCTGACGCCGCCCGGGGTAGGGCGCAGCGCAACCAGAACAACCAACAACAGAGGCAGGCTGACAAAGAAACCAACGACCAGGCAGGAGGCAATCCATTCGCCCACCGGCATGCTGCCAAAGGCCGGTCCGTACAGAAAGGCCCCGGCATAGATGCTCAAAAACATCAGCCAGTAGCTGGTGCGCAGTCGACGGTTCAGATTAACCGTCTGGCCTTTTTCATTCGTCATCAGTACCTACCTTCAGTGCAAGTTGAGCCAGGCGTTTGCCCTGGTGTCTGGCCAGTTGGCGAACCTCATCGGTTAGTGGCCGGTGTGACGGTCCGGCTACGTGAGAGCTGCCATAGGGCGTACCCCCCTGAAAGCCGTCGTGCAGGTGCTTTTCGGTGAACGGCAGCCCGGTGATGATCATGCCATGGTGCAGCAGAGGGATCATCATCGACAACAGGGTCGACTCCTGACCGCCATGCGGGGTCGTGGTACTGGTAAACACACTGGCGGGTTTGCCCACCAGTTTGCCCGATACCCAGAGTGAGGAGCTTTGCTCGAGAAAATATTTCAGCGACGCGGCCATATTGCCAAAGCGACCGGGTGAGCCGAGTGCCAGACCGTGACAGTTGGCGAGATCGTCGAGTGTGCAGAACAAGGGGCCATCGTCAGGAATGTCGCTGCCCATTACTTCATGGTCGGCGCGCACTGCCGGCACGGTTCTCAGTCGCGACTCGATGCCAGCCACTTCATCGACGCCGGAGGCGATGGCTTCAGCCAGTTGCGCCAGGCTGCCGTAGCGGCTGTAATACAGAATCAGCAAATAGGGCACTTACAGAATCTCCCGAATGGCTTCGGGCGGGCGGCCAACACGTGCCCCTTTGCCGGTTACCAGTATGGGTCGCTCAAGCAATTTTGGGAACCGGACCATGGCATCCAATATCTGTTCATCGCTGCTGCTGCTGTCGAGTCCGGCCGTCTTTGCATCGGCTTCCTTGCGACGCAGTACATCGGCGGCAGAGAGACCCAGTTGCTTCAGCAGGGTTTTCAGTTCGGCGACAGACAGGGGGTCGGTGAGATACAGTCTGACCTGGTAATCGATGCCCGCGTCGTCAAGCAAAGCTTTGGCTTCGCGGGATTTGGAACAACGCGGATTGTGATACAAGACGGGGGTGGTCATGGCGGATATCCTGTCAGTCAACATGAGAGGCGACTCTGGCCCGGGGCCCTCGGGTACTTGAACGAGGAAACAGGGCGAAAGGTCTGCGGGGATTGTAATGAGTAACGCAGCAGAGTGACACCACCGGGCTCAAGGAGACCCAATGACTGAACTGGATAAGATGCGCAGCGGTGCAGTATTTAACCCGCTTGACCCTGAGCTTCGGCAGTTACGCTTTCAGGCCCGGGAGCGTTGCGCCCGGTTTGCCCATGCGCCCACCCCTGGCAACCTGAGACGACTGACCGCCCTGTTTGGCGCCTGCGGTCAACACACCTTTATCGAACCGGGCATACAGGTCGATTACGGCACTCAGATACGGTTGGCGGACAGGGTGTATCTGAATTTCGGGTGCGTGTTGCTCGACAGCGCCTGGATCGACATCGGCGAGGGAAGCCTGGTCGGGCCCGGCGTCCACCTTTATACCGTGTCACACCCGCTCCATACGGAGCAACGTGCTCTCGGTGAAGAATTTGCACGCCCCATTACCCTGGGTCGAAACGTATGGGTGGGTGGTCAGACGGTCATTTTGCCGGGCGTTACCCTTGGCGATGGCGCGGTAGTGGCGGCCGGCTCGGTGGTTCGGGAATCGGTTCCAGCAAGGACTCTGGTGGCGGGTAACCCGGCCCGTTGGGTGAAGGAGTTACCGGCTTAACCCTCCGGCCCGAGCCCGTACAAGCGCTCAATTTCATTTTGATGCCACATCGCGGCTTCCGCACCCCGGTCATTGCCCTGATAGACGCCGAGGGCCGTGAGCTGTTGAAAAAACCCGGGGCGTGGAATCGGATCTTTGCCGTTCTGTATGACCATAGCGGCCCGCTGCGGTCGCTCAAGGCGGGCATCGTCTTCCTGTATTGCTTCGAGCAAGGCCGCCAGCGCTTGAATTTGCCCTGGCGGGGTGAGGCCAATGGCATCGGCCACGGCCTTGTAAGTGGCTGTCATGCGGCGTAAGCGCAATCCTTCCAGTACATGCAGCAGAGCGTTGGTGTCGGTCATCGGGCGCCAATCGCAGCTGGTTTCAGGGTGTATTGACGCAGCATGGCGGAGAACTCCGAGAGTGCCTCTACACCGGCTGCATCGGCTTTTTCGCACCAGGCTTTGAACGCTGCCATTAATTCCTCTTTCGAGCGGGTGCGCAACGACCAGATGTGATTGAGCTCTTCTTTCAGGCTGTGGAGCGTGCGCAGTTCCGGGTGTTTTTCAAAGAAAGTGTTCATCCAGTCGTGCCGTGCGTCATCCCAGTGTTCCTGGTTTTGCGACAGCCACTGCACCAGACCACGGTAATGCGCCCCGGCCGATGCCTTGATGCGGCGGTCACTTCGAATGGTGCGACGCAACACCTGCCGCTTGAACTGGGCCATTATACGAAAGCGGTCGTTGGCCGCAGCCAGAGCGGTATCGGCGTCGATCATGGATTTGCTGGCCACCTTGTGCACCACCGGGCCACGGCGAATGTCCCACGCCAGACCCATTAGCTGCAGGGTTCTGATGTAAAACCAGCCAATGTCGAATTCATACCAGCGCGAAGAGAGCCGGGCGGAGTTGGGGTAAGTGTGGTGATTGTTGTGCAACTCTTCCCCACCGATGAAGGCGGCGATGGGCACCAGATTGCGCGCGGCATCGGGGCTTTCAAAATTCCGGTAGCCCCAGTAGTGCGCAAGACCGTTAATAACGCCGGCAGCCCAGATAGGAATCCACAGCATTTGCACGGCCCAGATGGTCAACCCAATGGGCCCGAAAAGGGCGATATTGATGGCGGCCATGACAGCGATGCCCAGGTAATTGCCAACCGGGTGGCTGTATATCTTGCGCTCCAGCCAGTCGTCCGGTGTGCCATTGCCAAAGCGCGACAGCGTCGCCGGGTCGGCGGCTTGCTTGTAGAGTTCCGAGCCTTCCAGCAAGACTTTTTTAATGCCCAGTACTTGCGGGCTGTGAGGGTCTTCTTCTGTTTCACAGGTCGCGTGATGGCGGCGGTGGATGGCCGTCCACTCCTTCGTTTTAATTGACGTGGTCAGCCACAGCCAAAAACGAAAGGCGTGTTTCACGGCCGGGTGCAATTGCAGTGCTCTGTGGGCTGAATGCCGGTGGAGAAAGACGGTTACGGCAATAATGGTGAAGTGTGTCAGAATCAGTGTATATACCAGTGGGTGCCACCACTGCCACTGCAACAGGCCGGTTGCCAGGGACATTCGTATTTCCTCTTGAATTTCAGTCGTCAGTATAGGTCGGGCCGGGCTTACCTCCAACCCGGTTTACCCTGTATAGCCCAGACTAATGACGGGAACGCGGCAATAAGCGACGTACAGGGTCACTCTTGCGGAAGGGGATCAAATTTAAAAGTGTGACAAAAGTCACATATGCCGCAATTTGTAAAGAGAGTGTGAAGCCGTTCCGCTTGCGTGTTCGCCTTTATTGCTATGTTCGCCCAATTACCAATAGCCCTCGGCTGGGTGGAGCGAACAACTATGGAATTGCAACAATCAAACAGTGATGTTTCCGGGTGGGTCCGGCGATTGGGTGGATTGGCATTGGCCGGTCTGCTGACCATGCTGGTCGGCTGTGCCCAGGATTTCGACGGCGATGATACGTCAGCCCGGTCCCTGAACGAGGCCGGCAAGTCACTCTATGCCAAAGAATGCGCCTCCTGTCATGGCGGCAGTGGCGCGGGCGGCTCTGGCGGTCCACTGGTCGGCTGTGCATCTTGCGGCAGTACCGATTCTCTGATTGCCAAAATTAAAAAGGACATGCCCAGTGCGTCCAGTCCATTGCGTGGTCAGAATGCACAAGATGTTGCCGAGTATGTTTATGTCGCCTTCAATGAATCTACCAGGGGCAGTGTCGATCGGGCCATTCCCGGTGTTGCAACACTGACACCTCGCGAGGCGGTCTACAAGCTGGCGTTTGAGCTGGCCGGTCGCTTGCCGGAACCTGAAGAAGTCACCCGTTTTTCAGAAAGTCTGGAAGGCGAGCGTGAAGTGGTAGCCGGATTCATGGAAGAAGATTACTTCTATGAACGGTTGAAAGACGTGTTCAATGACAGTTTTCAGACGGACGAATATCGCCGAACAAACGGTGGTCGACCGGATGAAGTGTACAACCGGGATGTCAATGATAACGACAATCAGAACATATTCGACAGTATGGACTGGTATGACCGTGTTCTGGATCCTGACAATAATGACATGGCTGACTTTCCGCTCAGTGAAGGCTACCTGCGTCATTTCTCTGATGAAGCGCTGTCTCGCAAGCCGTTGTTGTTTGTTGAATTTCTGGCCCGCAACGACCGTGATTTTCGCGAGCTCGTCAGTGGAAAGTATACGGTTGCCAATGCCTTCTCCTGGTATGCATTTGCCGGAGACACTGACAAGCCCAATGTAAGAGCGGTTGATCCCGATGCTTCGGCTAGCAATGGTGCTCTTCCGATACTGCCAGAGCCTGAATGGGACTCTTGGCCCAATGTTGAATCGTTGAACGACTATCTGGATGTCGCTGATCTGGTTGGCCGTGACACAAACGGTAACTCAACTCGGACCAATGGAAATTTGACCGCTCAATACGTCATGGAAGCATTTCCTTACGACCCACGCGACATTCGTGCTGTTCAGTTGTACTACACCGATGTGGGTGGCAACGTTAAAAATGCAGGTGTTCCACATTCGGGTGTTTTGACGGACTTGGTATTTCTTAATAAGTTTACGGCAATGGATACCAACCGCCATCGTCATCGTGCTCGCATGGTCTACTGGTTCTTTGGTGGCAAGGATTTGCTAGCCATTGAAGGAAACCGTGATGTTGCCGCTCTCGAACTGGATGAAGCGTCAAATGCGTCAGTGGGGATTAGTGATCCAACCAAGACAAATGCTGATTGTGTCGTCTGCCACAAAATAATGGACCCCGTTGCTGAAGCGTTCAGTCATTTTCGACTGGATGGCGTCTACCAGGACGATGAAGAGCTGAGTGAGCTGGACCAGGGTGAAGTTCCACTCACGCCTGGTGTTCAGGTTGGCTGGTCACAGCTGGGTGCCGATTTTGATGAATTCAGCCCCAGCAACAACTACAACGGACGAGAAGTGCAATGGCTCGGTGAAACCATCGCTCAGGATGCCGCTTATGCACGCGGTATCAGTCAGATTGTGGTGCGCGGATTAATTGGTCAACCAATTATGGGTGCCCCGAACCCGGATTCACCTCAGACTTATCGTGATGCCTATGCGCAGCAGTCCCGCTTGATTACCAATGCCGCCTCTGAATTTTCCGCCTCTGGCTATGACATCAAAGAGTTGGTTTTTGCGATCACCAAGAGTGGGTACTATCGAGCTCGCGGACTGTATCAGCCAGGTATGTCAGATGAATACGACAGCCTTGGCACAGCACGGTTGATTCCTGCTCACTTGCTGAATCAGAAATTGCGTTCGATCAATTCGGGCGGTTGGCGCAGTACGGTCAACCTTTACCAGCGCACGGGTCGCCGTTTTATGGGTGGTAAAGATTCTCGTGAAGTTTTGGAAGACGCAGACTCTGCCAGTGGCATTATCGCGACACTCACTCAGGCAATGGCCGTAGAGGAGTCTTGTGATGTGGTCCGAAATGAGTTCGATATAACAAGATCTGAACGCAGTTTGTTTCGATTGGTAGAAACATCGACTGACTTGGAAAGTGACTCGGGTATTAACCGGCGTTCTGAAGCTCTGGCCATTCGCACCACCATTCAGTCGCTTTACCTGGCATTACTGCATGAAGAAGTTGAGCTTAACAGTGAAGATGTGGACATCGCCTTCGAATTGTTCAGAACCGTCGTAACCGAGGACATTGAGTCCGGTTGTAACGTTTCGAGTAATGCCGAGCACGCCTGGTTTGCTGTGCTGGTGTATCTGATGAACGACTATCGCTTTATTTACGGATAAGGGTCACCCAGATGAAACGCCGTGATTTTATTAAAACACTCAGTGCAACCGGTATGGCCGTGTGCAGCCCAATGGCATTGACGTCGCGTGCTTATGCGGAGTCGACACCCGTAAACCGGTATTTTGTATTCCTGCATCTGGGCGGAGGCTGGGATCCCACCTCATTGTGTAATCCCAAAGGGAATCGTTTGCGCAATAGCATTGATATCAATGCCCGCGAGGGGGCCTCACCGGTCAACAGATTCAGCGACGGAGCAATTCGGCGAGCGGTTGACGTGGCTATTGAAGCTGGCATCGATGCAGACATGCGATACGCGCCTTTTGTAGGGACCTTTAATCGCGATGATCGGGACAGTGATAATACTGGTCTGTCTATAGACATGATTCAGCGTATGCTGGCTGGTACCGTCGCTGGCGACGTTTTGAATGCGAACACCGAGTCCGGTTTTAGCTGGGCGGCGGCAAAATCTGGCAGTGCTGCGACGATACGGAGCAATGCGGCAGCTATTCTCGAAGGCTCTGTCGACACCATTAATTTTGGTGCCTTGGTTGCTGACAATGCGGACCTGTTTAATGGACTGGTTCGCAATGGCACGAACATGGCCGCTAACCTGTTTGTCTATGATGCGTTTTATTGTCTGTATGCTCAGCATGTCCGTGTATTGAATGGCGTCGACAACCGCACTAATGGTCACGATACCGGTACTCGTTTCGCTGATACAGGCAGTATGGACCCGTCATACCCTGACTTCAGTGCACTGTATGCGGCTGCAAAAGGTGCCGAAATGCCACTGGCCTACATCACCGATGGTGGTGGTAATAATGAGACGGCTGGCTTGGTGGCGCGTTCTAGTGCCAGTGATGTGGGCGTTTTTAGCGTACTGGCTAACCCGGAAGGTAACTACTTGAGCAATGGTCTCGATGCGTTGATTGAGCAAGCCAAAGATCAGCGCCGGGCTGTATTGGCCGAGAAGGAATCCCTTCCGCGGCGAGTTCGTTTGAAAAGTCAGTTGTACATGGTTCGTGATGAAGGCGTCGCTTTCTCCGGCGTGGCGGCAGAACTGGCCACGCCTCCGGTTGGAACAGCCGCCAGAGCATTGGATGACGAAGCCGGAAACAATAACCGGCAGCGGCAAATGCGCATTGGCGCAGCTGCAATGGATGCTGGTATGGCGTCGTCCATGCAGATCGGGTTTGGCGGGTTCGACACGCATAACAACCATGACAACAGTCATTTTCAACGCATCCGTACGGTATTGGTTGACCTGCATTACTTGTGGCGCGCGCTTGACGTGTACAACATTCGAGATAAAACCACCATCGTTCTTGGCTCGGACTTCGGCCGAACGCCATGGTTTAATGGCGGTGATGGCAAGGATCACTGGGCGGTTACCAGTTATATGCTGTTGGGGCGTGATGTCGTTGGCGGCAGTGTGGTTAATGCGACTGATGATTTGGTTGGTCCGCGTAATGTCCAGCTTCAAGATGGGCGGCTCGTTCCTACAGCCTCAAACAGCACGGGTATCCGGATGACGCCCGCACACCTGCACCGGCAATTGCGGGCAGCTGGTAATATCCAGAACCACGCCTTTTCGCAACGTTTTCCGATTGACGTTGACGCAGATCTGCCGATACTCGGCTAACAAAAACAATCCTTTGGCAGTGTGCCCCCTGGGGCGCATTGCTTGCGGTAAACGGATAGTGCAGATGACAGACATGACATTGGTAAAGGCAGCAAAGGCGAGTGGATTGGCGATGCTCTGCCTCGTTGCACTGGGCGGCTGTACAACCGTTCAACCCTGGGAGCGCGGTGTGCTGGCTAAAAAAGAAATGAGCTGGTCTCCGAACCGGCTCGAATCGACACTGAACGGCCATGTGTATTTTTCAAAAGAAGCGTCATCGGGTGGCGGTGCCGCTGCCGGTGGCGGTTGCGGTTGTAATTGAGGATAACGGATGTCTGAAGCAGTAAAGCAGTTGGCCCGTAGTGCACTGGCCATTCCCGGGCTGGTTTCAATGGCACAGGCTGCCGCCCCGGCAGACTCGGAAGCAGGGTATCAGTACACCTATTACACCGAAGATGATTCCCCGGAAAGTCGCACCGACGGTGGCGCTCAGGAGCGTTACACCATTCAGGTGCATCAGTTTTACCTAATGATGCCTTATGGTTCCAACATGAGCTGGGATGTCGAAGGCAGCTTCGAAACCATGTCGGGTGCCTCTCCGGTATACACCTACCTGGATGACGAAGACGTCACTCGGGTGTATATGGCTGGCGCATCCATTGAGCGCCGTTTCGATTTGTACGGGACTGGCCGTTATTACTGGTCGCAAGCTGATATTGGCGCACAGGCGGGTATATCCGTTGAACAGGATTATCTGGCGCTGAGTTCCGGCATCGATGGTTCGCTGCAAATCAATGATCAGATGACAACGCTCAGTGGCGGGGCGACGCTGGGGTATGATTTCCTGGACCCCACTCAGGACTACTCCGATCCGGCCGATCAGCAGGCAAACACCCCGGGGCGTTTTGCCGCCAAAGACCAGACCAAATGGCAGGCCTCCATCTTTGAAGGCATCAGCCAGATCATTGATATGAACACCGTGGTTCAGGCGGGTGTTAGTGTGACCCATCGTTCCGGCTACATGTCAGACCCCTACCGTGAGCGGGCGGGGGCCGAGGTGCCTTACGATATTCGCCCGGACAGCCGAACTCTGGTAACGCTCTCGGCGGGTGGTCGGAAGTATTTCCCGGGCATTGACGGCGCCCTGCATCTGGATTTCCGGTTTCTGGCCGATAGCTGGGATATCTGGTCGACAACAACTGATCTGTCCTGGTACCAGAATTACGCACCCGGCTGGGACTGGTTCGTACGCAATGAAGTGGATTTTCAGCTGATACCTTCGCTGCGTTATTACCAGCAGACTCAGGCTTACTTCTATGAAATACCTGATCATGGTGTGGCAGACCCTTACTACACGGCCGATACAACCACTTATTATTCCAGCGATCCCCGTTTGTCGAATTATGGGGCGTTGAGCATGGGGCTGGCATTAAAAACGGATTTTAGGAACTACTCCTGGACCATCACCGGCGAGCGTTACGCTGCGAACCCCTCCTATGGGTTTAATTTCGATGACGAAACGCCGGGGTTGCCAGCCTTTTGGCGACTGACAACGGGTCTGGATTTCCGTTTTTGACCGGAGCGCGCCTGGATATGACGAGAGATTGGCATTGCACCTCGTCGGCTGAAGCAATGAGCCCAGGCTTGTGGTGATGACTGAACCTGATCCCAAGCCCCGACAGTACCATTTCGAGGCCATGGGTGGCCCCTGTGACCTGGCCGTATTTGGTGCTCCCGATAGCTTGTTGCAGCGACTGAAAGACGAAGTCGTCCGGCTGGAACAGCGTTATTCCCGTTACCGGCCAGACAGCCTGGTCAGTGATATTAACCGGAAGGCGGGTACCGCTCAGTCTGTTGATGCAGAGTGTGCAGGGTTGCTGAATTATGCCGACCATTGCTACCGGCTCAGCGACGGCGCTTTTGATGTCACGGCCGGTGCTCTGCGGCGGGCCTGGGATTTCAAGCAGCAACGCATCCCTGACCCGGCCGAGATAGCAGCGGCCCAGGCCGCTGTCGGTTGGGAGCGGGTCGAGTGGAACGGAGAGCAGTTACGGCTGGAACCCGGCATGGAACTCGACTTCGGTGGCATCGTGAAAGAGTTTGCTGCCGACCGCCTGGTGGCTCTGATGGCCGAAGCCGGATACCACGGCATGGCCAACCTGGCTGGCGACATTGCAGTAACCGGACCGAAGTCAGATGGCTGCCCCTGGATGTTGGGTGTAAGGGATCCGCGAGGTACTGGTCAGGCCATGGCCAGCGTTGCGCTGAACCAGGGTGGTTTGGCCAGCAGCGGGGATTACGAGCGGGGCTTTACCCATATGGGTGCGCGTTACAGCCATATTCTGAGCCCTCACACGGGTTGGCCGGTTACGGATGCACCGCGCTCTGTTACCGTGATCGCCGACCACTGTATTATGGCCGGCAGCCTGGCCACCATTGCCATGCTCAAAGGTAAAGATGCCGAAAGCTGGCTGGTGAAGCTGGAAGTACCTTTTTTACTATGTGATGCGGCTATGAATGTGTCTGGTACGCTGGTCACTCCTTAAACACTGTTAACTGCAAAAGCTCAAGGTTACTACCCGATGATTAAGCACCTGACCAGATTTTCGATGCTCTGTACTGTCATGCTGTTAAGCATGGCAACACTGGGTAATGCCGTTGCATCGGAGTTTTTACCGGTGAACGAAGCTTTCGAGTTAACCGTTGAGCGCAACGGCGACCAGTTGAAGTTGCACTGGGACATTGCCGATGAATACTACCTGTATCGGGATCAGCACAGGGTAAATACCCGTGATGGCGCTGAAGTGGGTGAAGGCCAGCTGTCTTTCAATGTATTGGAAAAGTACGACGATACGTTCAAGGAAATCATGCCGGTCTATTACAACACCATGTCGGCAGACTACGCGGTATTGGCCGATCAGGGTGTTATTGAAGTTGTCTATCAGGGTTGCGCCGATGCCGGCTTGTGTTACCCGCCCCAGACCCGGGTGTTTGATATTAATGGCGAGGCCATGGCCACACCGGTTGCAGGCACATCCACCACCACTGCAGATGGTTCAGCCCTCACTCGCAGCGCTTTTGACACCGAAGGGCAGGCAGGTTCCGATGTAGCCAGTCTGTCGCTGGCACTGGCGCTGGTATTCGCTCTGCTTGGTGGCATGGTCCTCAATCTCATGCCCTGTGTCTTTCCAGTGCTGTCGCTCAAGGCAATGCACCTGGCCCAGTGGGGGCAGGATACCCACCATTCGCGACTGCATGGTTGGATCTACACCCTGGGTGTGGTGCTCAGTTTTATGGCGGTTGCGGCTGTATTGTTGCTGTTGCGGCAGTTTGGAACCTGGGTGGGCTGGGGCTTTCAGCTACAGTCGCCGATCTTTGTTGCCGGCCTGATTATGCTGTTTTATGTCCTGGCACTGGCCATGGCCGGTTACGTTGAAGTTGGCCAGCGGTTAATGGGGGCCGGGCAAACCCTAACGCAGAAACCCGGTGCCTCCGGTACTTTCTTTACCGGCGTGCTGGCGACTCTGGTGGCCACGCCGTGCACGGCTCCCTTTATGGGGTCAGCAATTGGGTTTGCCCTGTTGCAACCGCCCGCCGTGGGGCTGCTGATTTTTGCGACCATGGGTTTTGGTATGGCCTTGCCCATATTGGCAATTACTTATTTGCCGGGCCTGGCACGCCGTCTGCCGAAGCCGGGTGCCTGGATGAACGTTTTCCGTCAATTGATGGCGTTTCCTCTGTTCGCCACGGTGCTCTGGCTGCTATGGGTATTGATTGAAATTCAAGGGACAACGGTGTTGTTGTCGGTGGGTATCGGTCTGATTCTATTGACCATGGCAATTTGGCCAGCGCTGGCTGTGACCTCGGGCAACGGGCTGATTGCTCGCTTCCTTAAGCGTGGCCTTCGGTTTGCTTTGGTGGCGATTGCCTTTGTGATGGTGTTCGACCAGCGCCAGCAGATTGATATCTGGCAGCCTTACGATGCTGCCATGCTCGACAGTTACCAGATGCTTGGTCAGCCCGTTTTTCTGGATGTTACGGCCGCCTGGTGCATCACCTGCAAGGCTAATGAGCGGGTGGCTTTGTCGGGTAACCGGTTCGAAGCGCTGGTCAAGAAACAGGGTGTCCAGCTGATGAAAGCCGACTGGACCAACCCCTCGCCTGAAGTCGATGCACTGATCGCACGCTTTGACCGCCAGGGCGTTCCTCTCTATGCTTACTTTCCCGGTGACGGTGGACCGGTGCAATTGTTGCCCCAGGTGTTAACGCCCGGGTTGATTGAGCGCACCTTTTCAGCATCCTGACGGTCGCCCGTTCCCGGGCGCGTGCTGTCGGCATCTGAAGATGCCAGGATCCACTCGCAACAGGGGCTTGCACGGCAGGCCCCCAACGCCACCGTACGGAGAGAGATACCCACACCGATGTTATTGCCAGGCATTATCGACATTGAAGCTTCCGGATTTGGGCGGGGCAGTTATCCGATCGAAATAGGGGTGGCAACGGAATCCGGCGAAGCGATGTCCTGGCTGGTTCGACCCGAGTCTGACTGGGATCACTGGGACGACAATGCAGCCCAGTTGCATGGGATTTCCCGGGAGCAACTGGTTCGGGACGGTTTGGGTGTCGATAGCATTGCCGACCATCTGAATGAAATGCTGGAAGGGCAGATTTTGTACAGTGACGGCTGGGGTTTCGATTCCGGTTGGCTGGCACTGTTGTATTATTGTGCCCGCCGGACCATGACGTTCCGGCTGGAAACCCTGCCACGCATACTTACCGAGTACCAGCTCTCGGTGTGGGATGACACCAAGTTGCGCATCCGGTCAGAGCACGCGCTCAGCCATCATCGGGCTGGTGAAGATGCCCGGTTGTTGCAGATGACTTATGAAACCACGGCGCTTATGGAATACCAGGCCCAGTTGAAACGTTCTTGAGTTTGACTCACTGCCGGGCCTCTTGAATCCGTCTGTTTCACCCCGATCTTGTCTGCATCAAATCCTGTTTTTCACGCCAACCCAAGCGAGCCCGATCATGTCTGTTGCACTTGCGATCAAGAATAAACTGGCGGCGCTGTCGCCCCGTCATCTGAGCGTCGATAACGAGAGTCATAAACATTCGGTGCCCGAGAACAGCGAAACCCATTTCCGGGTGGAGATTGTCAGCGAGGCGTTTGCAGGCGTGAGAGCAGTTCAGCGTCACCAGAAGGTCTACCAGTTACTTCAAGAAGAACTGGCCGGGCCCGTTCATGCGTTGGCCATTCACGCCTATGCGCCTGATGAGTGGCAGGGTGATGCCCCGGCTTCTCCCGATTGCCGGGGTGGTAGCCGCAACTAGGCGGGGCTGTTCAGCAGCAGATACAGGTCGGTCAAGATGTCCGGTATGTCATTGAACATCTGGCTGAGCAAGGTCTTGTTGCGGTATAACGGACGGTAGTCGGCTTCGACGGCAAAAAGCCCTGAGGCCACTTCGATCGGTAACAGCAAGGTGGCCAGATCGTCTTCACTGGAGTGAGTAAACCGGTCGGGCAGAGCAAAGACCACCTCCATAAAACCCACAGCCCAGGCCTGCATGTCCGAGTCTTCCCATTCTATGTCCGGCTCGAAACTGAGTGCGACCTGATCGTCGGAATAGAGCTCGTCTGAAATTTCCCGGTAGAGTGATACGCAGCTGTCAGCAAACTGCTGCGCTTCGGCTTCCGGCAAGTCGGACAGCGGTTGGCCGAGGGTGTCGTTTAGCCAGTCGTCCGACAGGGGCTCCTGAACGATTACCAGCGCAGTCAGGTAACCGTGCAGGCCGTGAATGTCGAGACAGTCCTCACTGCGGTGGTCGTCTTCCAGCCAGTCGGCCAGGGCATCCAGATCGGTCTCTGAGGTCATTGGGCAGGCTCCGTTGAGTTCAATGCAGGCAGTATACCGGGTTAGTGACCCGATTGAATACGCATCGCTGGTAGGTGAACGGCGGTAAGTCTCTGTTCGCAAACGGGTTTCCATGTTTGGCGAGGGCCGTTACAATGGCTCGGATTCTCCCCGTAGTTCAACTGGATAGAACGAGGCCCTCCTAAGGCTTAAATCCTGGTTCGAGTCCAGGCGGGGAGACCAGGATTATTGATGAGGAGTGGGTTCCTACCATTCGGTCGATACCACCCTCTGAATCGCCCAGTCCGTCTGGTCACACCGGTAACCCGGCGCAGTCAGCGGCTTCAGTCAATGGAAACGAGGTAGGGTATGTCTGATACACTGGCAATCATAGGCGGAACCGGTCTGACGCAGTTACCGGGGCTTACCATTTCCAACGCACACGATGTACAGACGCCTTATGGCTCACCGTCAGCCCCGATACTGGAAGGCGAGCTCAACGGCTATCGGGTTTTGTTTCTGGCCCGGCACGGGCACCCGCACCGTGTACCACCGCATCAGGTAAACTATCGCGCCAATTTGTGGGCGCTGCAGAATCTCTATGCGACCGATGTGATCGCCATTAACGCAGTGGGCGGCATTACCCGCAATATGACCAGTCAGGCGCTGGTGGTGCCGGTGCAGATTATCGACTACACACACGGCCGGGAATCGACCATTTTTGAAGGCGAGCTTTCTGGTGTAACTCATGTCGATTTCAGTTACCCCTATACGGAAAGCTTGCGTCAATTGCTGCTCAAATCGGCCAAGGAAGTGTCTGAGCCCGTGATTAACGGTGGGGTTTATGGTGCCACCCAGGGGCCGAGACTGGAAACGGTTGCCGAGATATTCCGCATGGAACAGGATGGCTGTGATCTTGTGGGCATGACCGGTATGCCTGAAGCAGCGCTCGCCCGGGAGCTGAAGTTACGCTACGCCAGCTTGTCGGTGGTGGTGAACCCGGCAGCAGGCAAGGGTGAAGGGGTTATTACCATCAAGGAAATTGACGAGAACCTGGCTGCGGGGATGGAGCGGGTAAAGCGCATCGTGGAGACGTCCGTCAATCGCTTCTATACTGAGTAATTAAGCGTCGGTAAATCGGTTTACGGATCGAGCATCGCATAAAAAAAGCCAGCAATTGCTGGCTTTTTTTATGGTCAGATCCAGGGTGGAAAGCGCGTTGGTCAGGGCGCTTCGCCTTCCGGCTCGTCGAATTCGAGCGGCACAATGTAGATCAGCAGACCCAGTTCCGGATTGTCAATGTAGTGCAGCTCGGTGCTGCGCATGCGCCGTCGCTGCTTCATCTCGATGCTTTCTGTGGCGACATAATACTGATTATTGTTTGACGTGATGATATCGGTATCGAAGACGTTGCTGCCCAGGGCGCTGGCTTCCTGGTCTAGGCTCAGCCCCGTGAAGGGCGTTGATTCGTCGGCTGGACCAGTGTTGGCGTTCTCGTCGATGAGTCGAAACGGGTTGTCAGTCTGAGCGTATCGGACCAGTTGCAGGTCGGTGTTGAGGTGCAGATAGCGTTCAACGTAAAGGTCCAGGTAGCCCTGTAGCTCGTGCTGGCTGCCATAGACATCGCCGGCGTCAATCCGAATAGGGACAATGTCGTTTCGTCCCGGAACCGGCTGTACCCAGCTCTGGTGATACAGCACCCGGTAATTACGGCTACTTTCCAGTGCTGCTTTTTCCTTTGCCAGGGTCCACTCGGGTTCGCTCAGTGGCCTGAACGGAATGGGCGATTGTTCGGCATTGCCGGAGCCTTCCGCTTGCTCATTACCGTCGGTGATTGCCACGGCCGGAGAGCGCCGCTCCAGGCTGGGATAGGTTGGCCAGCGTTCCGGGTTTTCCGGGCGACTGCCTGTGTGTTCGAAAATCAGCACTTCCACCTGAAACCAGCTGCCCTCGAATTCAGCAGCGGCGGGCAGAGAAATCAGGCCGGCCAGCAAGGTAATGCAAGTCGTTCGAAACGTCATGACGTGTCTCATTGGGGTTTCCTGCTGACCAGTGTGATGATTTCTTCAACCGTGTCAAACCTTGACGCAGGCGTCGGGCTGTCGGTAATAACATGCAGCATGGTGCCATTTTTCAATTTGAAACGGTGTGGCTGCGACTGAATCAGCTGGACCAGGGTAATTGGATCAATCGTGGTGTTTTTGCTGAACTCAATGGTGCCGCCGGACAAGCCGATATCAATACGTTGCACGCCCAGAGGTTCGAGCTTCTGTCGCAATTCAGTCACTTTAAAGAGATGGTTTACCGGTTCCGGCAATAAGCCGAAGCGGTCGATCATCTCGACCTGCAAATCGCGCAGTTGATCGGCATCTTCACTGGACGCGATGCGCTTGTAGAGGGTGAGGCGAGTGTTGATGTCGCCAATGTAATCGGCCGGGATCAGCGCCGGTATGCGCAGGTTGACCTCGACACCGGGGTTGTCCAGATCCTCCGGGTTGAACGTCTCGCCTCTCTGGATGGCCTTGACCGCCTTATTCAGCATGTCCATGTACAGCGAAAAGCCGATGCCTTCAATATGGCCGCTTTGCTCCTCGCCCAGCAACTCACCGGCACCGCGAATTTCCAGATCATGTGTAGCCAGAGTGAAGCCGGCCCCCAGGTCCTGGGCTTCGCCGATGGCTTCCAGTCGTTTCTGCGCATCCTTGGTCAGCGTTTTCCAGGGAGGCGTCATCATGTAGGCATAGGCCTGGTGGTGAGAGCGGCCAACTCGCCCCCGCAACTGGTGCAGCTGAGCCAGGCCGAACCGGTCAGCCCGCTCGATCAGTATGGTGTTGGCAGTAGGTACATCGATACCGGTTTCAATAATGGTTGTGCACAGCAGGACGTTGAACCGTTTGTGATAGAAGTCTGACATGATGCGTTCAAGCTGGCGTTCCGGCATCTGGCCATGGGCGGTCACAATCCGGGCTTCCGGTACCAGCTCGCGCAATGCCTGGGCGGTTCGCTCAATGGTGCTGACTTCATTGTACAGGTAATAAACCTGGCCACCGCGGAGGATCTCGCGCAGCAAGGCTTCCTTGACTTGGGCGTCATCGCGTTCGCGCACGAACGTTTTTACCGACAGGCGCCGTGCCGGAGGGGTGGCAATGATGCTCAGATCCCGTACCCCGGACATCGACATATTCAGGGTGCGCGGAATAGGGGTTGCCGTCAGGGTTAGGATGTCGACGTTGGCCCGCAGGGCTTTTATGCGTTCTTTCTGGGTGACACCAAAGCGATGTTCTTCATCGATGATCAACAATCCCAAGTCCTTAAAACGAATGTCTTTTTGCAACAACTTGTGGGTGCCGACCACAACATCGACCTTGCCGTCTGTGATGCCATCGATCACCGATTTGGTATCGCCTGTGTTTCGAAAGCGGCTGAGTACCTCGACTCGCACCGGCCAGTTGGCAAAACGGTCGTTGAAGTTCTCGTAATGTTGCTGGGCGAGCAGGGTGGTTGGTACCAGTATGGCGACCTGGCGCCCGGCGTTAGCGGCAATGAAGGCCGCGCGCATGGCGACTTCGGTCTTGCCGAAACCAACATCACCGCAGACCAGGCGGTCCATCGGCTGGGGGCGACGCATGTCTTTGATTACGGCGTCGATGGCGTCGGCCTGATCGTCTGTCGGTTCAAACCCGAAGCCGGCGCTGAACTGAGCGTACTCGGTTTCCTCGAACGGGAAGGAATGCCCCCGGCGGGCTTCTCGCGTGGCGTACAGGGCTAACAGTTCTGCGGCCGTATCGCGAATCTTTTCGGCAGCCTTGTGCTTGGTTTTGCTCCAGCGGTCATGCCCCAGCTTGTGCAGCGGCGCGCTGTCGGTATCGGCCCCGGAATACCGGCTGATCATATGCAGGTTGCTGACCGGCACGTAGAGATGGCTGCCTTCGGCATAGCTGAGTTTCAGAAATTCCTGGGCTTGTCCGTCAAGTTCGAGGGTTTCCAGGCCCTGGTAGCGGCCAACGCCGTGATCCAGGTGAACGACGGCGCTGCCCGGGTTCAGTTCGGTCAGGTTGCGAATAACCTGGTCGGATTGATCGGACTGAGCACGGTCTCTGCGCTTCTTCTGAACGACGTAATCGCCGAATAACTGGGGCTCGCTGATCAGGGTGGTGCCGGCATCGGTCAGCACCAGGCCCTGGCCCAGCGGCGCGACGGTCAGGCCAATGGCTGAATCGGAATGATCCAGGAATCCGGATACCGTATCGAAGGGTTCCGGCTTAATCCGGATGCGCCCAAGCAGCTCTTTGAGCGCTTCGCGCCTGCCCAGTGACTCGGCACAAAACAGTACCCGGTGACCGGTTTCCTTGAGAAAACATTCCAGGCGGTTCAGGGGTTCCTGAGCCCGGTGATCCACCGGGTAGTCAGCCGGCGGCTCGGTGCTCAGGTTCAGGTGTCCGCTTTGCTCGCGGACCGGAGCCGTGCTGAGCGATAGCCGCCGGAACTGGTTGAGCCGGGTGAATACTTCATCACTCGGCGTAAACAGCTCCCTCGGTGTCAAAATGGGTTGAGTAATGTCGTGGCGGCGATTTTCGTACCGGCTTTCAACTTCCTGCCAGAAGTGGTCCAGTTGACTGACCAGAGTTGACTGGTGGGCAACCAGTGCATGCTCAGGCAGGTAATCCCAAAATGAATCGGTACGCTCATAAAACAGGGGCAGGAAATATTCTATGCCACCCGGAGCAATGCCTTCGCTGACTTCGGTATAGGTCCGGCAGCGGGAGAAGTCGGCAGCAAAGCGTTCCCGGAAAGCTTGCCGGAACCGGGCAATGCCGGTCTCTGTCAGTGGCACTTCCCGCCCCGGCAACAGGGTGATGCGTTGGATGGGCTCGCCCGAACGCTGCGTTTCCGGATCGAAGTACCGGATTGACTCGATGTCTTCATCGAACAGGTCAACGCGAACCGGCTGTTCAGAACCCATCGGAAAAATGTCTAGAATCGAGCCCCTGACTGCAAACTCGCCGTGCTGGTATACGGTGTCGGTGGCCCGGTAGCCTGCTGATTCCAGTTGCCGGCGCTGCTGGGCGATGTCGATGGTCTGGCCCAGATGCCAGTCAAAGGCCGTGCCGATAATGGCTTCTTTGGGCGCCAGCCGGTGACTGAGGTTGGCGGCACTGGCAATGCAGATCACTCTCGGGTTCTTTGCCAGCGCATTAAGCACGCTGAGTCGATCCGAAATGATGTCTTCATGCGGTGAAAAGTTATCGTAAGGCAGGGTTTCCCAGTCCGGGAATACCAGAATATCCCAGGTGTCTGTTCCTTTGAATACCGTCAACTCCTGCGCCAGACGGTCGACATCGGCCGGTGTATCGGCAATGAGCAACAGGGTGCCGTCGTGGTGTTTCATGACGTGAGCGAGGTACCAGCCCGTGGCGGCACCGTTGATCTGGCCGATGTGACGGTGATCACCGGGCTTCAGGGGGATATTCAGCGAAGGGTTGTACATGGGCTAGGGTTATCAAATCAGTCGGAACAGGGCGCGAATGCTAGCAGACTTGGTTGGCAGCGCCCAGCGCTGTAGCGAGCCAATCAGCCTGTCAGGCCCGGTTTTATGGGAAGTCGGCAAAAAAAGGAATCTCATACTATGGTAGCCATCCAAACCACTGATCTTTATACTTATGCACGATTTTTTGGGGTGGGTTTGCCGTCGTGCCGACATTGTGTCGTATTGGGCATTAATCGGTTCGGATTTGGTCAGCCTGAAAGCAATATTTGGTTTGTGTCGTTAACCCGTGGGCCGTGCGGACCCGGTATGGCGGCGCTAATCATTGGACAGAGCACACTATGATAACGATCAAGAAAGGGCTCGACTTGCCCATTTCCGGCGCTCCGCGTCAGGAAATTTCGGATGGTCAGCCGGTCAACACAGTGGCTTTGGTCGGTTACGACTACAACGGGATGAAACCGACCATGTTGGTAAAGGAGGGTGACCGGGTCAAGCTGGGTCAAGCCGTCTTCACCGACAAGAAAAACGAAGGGGTTGTCTACACGGCTCCGGCTTCCGGCCTGGTTATGGCCATCAATCGCGGTGCGCGCCGTCTGTTCCAGTCTCTGGTTATCGAGCTCGATGGCGACGATCATGAGCAGTTCGAGGCAACTCCGGCAGATCAGTTCAGTTCGCTGAGCACTGAAGCGTTGCGTGAAACTCTGGTAAAATCAGGCGCCTGGACCGCTTTTCGGACACGGCCCTATTCCAAGGTGCCCGCCATCGATTCCGAGCCGACAGCCATTTTTGTACAGGCGATGGATACCAACCCGCTGGCGGCTGATCCGGCAGCGGTGATTGCGACCGATACCGACGCTTTTACTCAGGGCCTGGCACTGCTGACCAAGCTCACTCAGGGCAAGGTGTGGGTTTGCAAGGCGCCGGGCAGTCAGATTCCTACGGCTGAAGGGGTTTCCGTTGAAGAATTCGGCGGTGTCCACCCGGCTGGCAATGCTGGTACTCATATCCACTTCCTCGAACCTGTGCACGCTGGCAAAGTCGTATGGACCATTGGTTATCAGGAAGTGATTGCCCTGGCCAAATTGATTGTTACCGGTGTACTGCCAACCGACCGTATCGTCGCGCTGGCCGGTCCTCAGGTGAAAGAACCCCGCCTGGTTCGGACACGTCTGGGCGCATCCCTGGTCGAACTGACCCGTGATGAGTTGAAGGAAGGTGAGAACCGCCTGATTTCCGGCTCGGTATTTGGGGGTCGTGGTGGGCTTGAAGAAGCCGCCTATCTCGGTCGCTATCACACTCAGGTCAGTGTGTTGGCCGAAGGTCGCGCACGCCCGATTTTGCATTACCTGCATGCCGGTAAAAACCGCCATTCGATACTGAACATTTATTTGTCCAAGCTGATGCGCGGAAAAACCTTCGATTTCAATACCACCACTAATGGCTCTGAACGGGCAATGGTTCCGGTGGGGCAGTATGAGAAGGTGATGCCTCTGGATATTCTGCCAACTCAGCTGCTGCGTGCGCTGATTGTGGGCGATCTGGATTCGGCGGAAAAGCTGGGCGCATTGGAGCTGGATGAAGAAGATCTGGCGCTGTGCACCTATGTATGTGCCGGCAAGTATGAATATGGCCCGATCCTGCGGGAAAATCTGACTCGCATCGAGCTGGAGGGGTAAGGCATGGGTTTACGTACAACGCTAGACAATATGGCGCCGCTGTTTGAAAAAGGCGGCAAGTATGAAAAGTGGTATGCGCTTTATGAAGCGGTAGATACCATTTTCTATATGCCCAACTCCGTTACCCGCACCACGGCTCACGTGCGTGATGGTATGGACCTGAAACGCATCATGATTACCGTATGGCTGTGCACCTTTCCAGCCATGATCTGGGGGATGTGGAACCTTGGCTTCCAGGCCAACACCGCCATCGAAGCAGGCATGGCCGTCAATGACGGCTGGCGCGAAGCGCTGATCAGCCTTTTTGCCGGTCACGATCCTGCTAGCATCTGGGATAATCTGATCTACGGGGCGGCTTATTTTGTCCCCATCTATGCGGTTACGTTCATTGTGGGCGGCTTCTGGGAAGTAACCTTCGCCATGGTGCGTGGCCACGAAGTCAACGAAGGCTTCTTCGTGACGTCGGTACTGTTCGCCCTGATCTGTCCGCCAACGCTGCCTTTATGGGCAGTTGCGCTGGGTATCACTTTCGGTGTGGTGGTCGGCAAGGAAATCTTTGGCGGCACGGGCAAAAACTTCCTGAACCCGGCACTGACCGGACGTGCGTTCTTGTACTTTGCGTACCCGGCAAGCATGTCGGGCGATGCGGTATGGACAGCCGTTGATGGCTTCTCGGGCGCAACGGCGCTGAGCTACGCGTTCAGCAACGGCCTGGTAGACGGCATGCTTGGCAGCCTGACCTGGTTGGACGCCTTTCTGGGTATTCAGCAGGGCTCTGTTGGTGAAGTTTCCACGCTGATGATTCTGCTTGGTGGCGCGGTATTGCTGATAATGGGTATTGCCAGCTGGCGGATTGTACTGGGTACGCTGGTGGGCATGATCTTGTTGTCGAGCCTGTTCAATCTGATCGGGTCTGACACCAACCCCATGTTCGGTCTGCCCTGGTACTGGCATCTTGTGATTGGTGGTTTTGCCTTTGGCATGATGTTCATGGCCACCGACCCGGTTTCGAGCTCCATGACCAATACCGGTAAAATCTGGTTCGGCATTCTGATCGGCGTAATGACGGTGTTGATTCGCGTTGTTAACCCGGCCTTCCCGGAAGGCATTATGCTGGCCATTTTGTTCGCCAATATTTTTGCACCGACCATCGACTACTTCGTGGTTGAGCGAAACATCAAACGGAGGCTTGCTCGTGTCCAGTAACAAAGACTCCATCACCAATGTTCTCAAGGTTGCCTTGCTGGTATGTCTGGCCTGCGCAATCGTCGTTTCTACTGCTGCTGTAGCGTTAAGACCGATACAGCAGGAAAACCGTCAGTTGGACTTGCGTCGCAACATTCTGGCAGCGGCTGGCCTGCTGCAGGATGGGGTGTCGGTTCAGGAGCAGTTCGAACAGGTGGACACCCGCCTGATCAACCTGGAAACCGGTGAGTTCTCAGACGAATTCGATACCGAGACCTATGAACCGCGTGATGCCATTCGGGACCCGGCCCTGTCCGAAGCCATCCCGGCCTCAGAAGATATTGCCGGTATCAAGCGTCGGGAGCAGTACACTGAGGTGTACCTGATCAACGACAGTGAAGGGCAGTTGCAAACGCTGATTCTGCCTGTACGCGGCTATGGCCTGTGGTCGACATTGTGGGGCTTTATCGCCCTGGACAGTGACCTCAACACAGTCCGTGGTTTCGGGTTCTATGAGCATGCTGAAACACCGGGGCTGGGTGGCGAAGTTGACAACCCCAACTGGAAAGAGCAGTTCATCGGCAAAGAAGTTTATGGCGATCAGGGCAGCGTTGAATTAGCCGTTAAGAAAGGCTCGGTCAACCGCAGCAACGAAATGGAGGCGACGCACATGGTCGACGGCCTGAGCGGCGCAACGCTGACCAGCCGCGGCGTTACCAGCCTGATTCAATACTGGCTCGGCGAGCGTGGGTTCAAGCCTTTTCTTACTAAACTTGAAGCGGGAGAAGCCTGATCATGTCTGAGACACGTAAGGTATTACTGGCACCTATTTTTGCCAACAATCCCATTGCCCTGCAAATCCTCGGGATTTGCTCTGCACTCGCGGTCACCACCAGTGTGAACGTCACCATTGTGATGTGTATAGCACTGACGTCGGTCACGGCGTTTTCAAATCTCTTTATCTCGATGATTCGTAATCAGATTCCGAGCAGCATCCGGATCATTGTGCAAATGACCATTATCGCCTCGCTGGTTATCGTGGTTGATCAGATCTTGAAGGCCTACGCGTTCGAAATGTCGAAGCAACTGTCTGTCTTCATCGGTCTTATCATCACCAACTGCATTGTGATGGGGCGTGCGGAAGCCTTTGCCATGCAGAATCCGCCGGGCATGAGCTTTATCGATGGTGTTGGTAATGGCCTGGGCTACAGCGTTGTGCTGCTGTTTGTTGCGGTCATTCGTGAGTTTCTTGGTGCCGGCAGCTTGTTCGGTGTGGAAATTCTGGCGACGGTGAACAATGGTGGCTGGTATATTCCAAACGGTCTGCTGCTATTGCCGCCCAGTGCCTTCTTTATTATCGGCGGTTTTATCTGGGTTCTGCGTACGGTTTACAAGGACCAGGTTGAGGAAAATGAATTTACCATGAAAGCACACGTCAAGAAGGAGGCCATGTAATGGAAGCATTAATTAGCCTCTTTATTCGCGCAGTTTTTGTTGAAAACATGGCTCTGGCGTTCTTTTTGGGAATGTGTACGTTCCTGGCGTTGTCCAAGAAAGTGTCTGCGGCGATTGGTCTCGGTATTGCGGTTATCGTTGTGCAGACCATTACGGTGCCGGTCAACAATCTGTTGTTTAACTTCGTGTTACGCGAAGGTGCGCTGGCATGGGCGGGCTTTCCCGATGCCGACCTGAGTTTCCTGGGTTACCTGAGCTACATAGGTGTTATTGCGGCCATTGTTCAGATTCTGGAAATGGTGCTCGATAAATATTTTCCGGCTCTGTACAACGCCCTGGGTGTGTTTTTGCCACTGATCACCGTGAACTGCGCCATCCTGGGTGCATCCCTGTTCATGGTAGAGCGTGACTACACCTTCAGTGAATCCGTTGTTTATGGCATTGGAGCCGGTGTCGGCTGGGCGCTTGCGATTCTCGCACTCGCGGGTATTCGCGAGAAGCTGAAGTACAGTGATGTACCAGCAGGTTTGCGTGGACTGGGTATCACTTTTGTCACCGTTGGCCTGATGTCTCTTGGCTTTATGTCGTTCTCGGGCGTTTCCCTGTAACCGGTAAGGAATGAACAGATGACTACAGAAATCATACTCGGTGTTGTTCTGTTCACCGTAATCGTGCTGTTGCTGGTCGGCGTTATTCTGTCGGCCCGCTCCAAGCTGGTGAGCAGCGGTGATGTAACCATCGAAATAAATGAAGATGCCGACAAGGCCATTATCGTGCCGGCCGGAAGCAAGCTGCTCGGTACGCTTGCGAATGATGGTATTTTCCTGTCTTCAGCCTGCGGCGGCGGCGGTACCTGCGCTCAGTGCAAATGCAAAGTACTTGATGGTGGCGGCGCCGCTTTGCCAACCGAAGAGCAGCATTTCACCAAGGGTGAATTGCGTGAAGGCTGGCGCCTGGCTTGCCAGGTAGCCGTGAAGCAGGACATGAAAATTGAAGTTGAGCCTGAGTTCTTCGGTGTAAAGCGTTGGGAATGTACAGTTGAATCCAACCCGAACGTGGCCACCTTCATTAAAGAGCTGACGCTGCGACTGCCTGAAGGTGAGAACGTCGACTTCCGTGCCGGTGGTTACGTCCAACTGGAAGCACCGCCACATGAAGTGCACTACAAAGACTTCGATATTGAAGAACGTTTCCGTTCAGACTGGGACAAGTTCAATGTCTGGCAGTACTCTTCCAAGGTGAATGAGACCACCATCCGGGCCTATTCGATGGCGAACTACCCGGAAGAGAAGGGCATCGTGAAGTTCAATATCCGGATCGCCTCTCCTCCACCGGGAACGAGCTATCCGCCGGGCATCATGTCTTCATACGTTTTCAGTCTGAAACCGGGTGACAAAATCACCGTGTTTGGACCGTTTGGCGAGTTTTTCGCCAAGGACACCGATGCAGAAATGGTGTTTATTGGTGGTGGTGCGGGTATGGCACCCATGCGGTCCCATATTTTTGACCAGCTGAAGCGTTTGAATTCAAAGCGCAAGATCAGCTTCTGGTACGGAGCCCGCAGCTTGCGCGAAACCTTCTATTCGGAAGAGTACGATACACTTGCCGAAGAGAACGACAATTTCGAGTGGCACCTGGCCTTGTCGGATGCGCTGCCGGAAGATAACTGGACGGGCCATACTGGCTTTATCCATAACGTCCTCTATGAGCAGTATCTGAAAGATCATGAGGCCCCGGAAGACGTCGAGTACTACATGTGTGGTCCTCCGATGATGAACGCAGCCTGCATCAAGATGCTTGAAGATCTGGGTGTAGAGCGCGACAACATCCTGCTTGACGACTTTGGCGGCTAAACCAGGCTCTGCTATTGGAGAATTGATGTTTTATGCCTTGAAAAAGCCTGCAGTGTGGCTGTGCCTGGTGGCATGGCTGCTCTCGGGCTGTTCTGGTTGGGACGCTGCCGAGGTTCACAAGCTCAGCGGCTACTCTATGGGAACCAGTTACACCGTCAGTATTGTTGCCAAGGATTCTGAAGCCCGGGCTCTGGACGGGGAAGTAAGAACGGTTATTGACGAAGTAAACGTCGCCATGTCCACCTATTTGCCACGCTCTGATGTATCCCGCTTCAATGAAGCCGCCGTTGATGGCTGGGTTACCGTTTCGCCAATGACGGCCGAAGTGGTCAGTCTCGCACTCGAGGTTGCCGAAGCCAGTGACGGGGCCTTTGACCCGACCATTGGGCCTCTGGTTAATCTATGGGGCTTTGGACCTAAGGAAACCACGGATCAGGTGCCGTCTGAAGAAGAAATTGAAGCGGCAATGGCCATGGTGGGCTGGCAAGCCATTGAAGTCGATAGTACCGCCCACAAGCTGCGTAAAACGGAGCCGCGTGAACTGGATTTGTCGGCCATCGCCAAAGGCTACGCAGTAGACCAGGTAGCCGACATGCTGGAAGCCAGAGGCATCAATAATTACCTGGTGGAAATTGGCGGAGAGATGCGTTTCGCAGGCACAAAGCCAGAAAATGAGGCCTGGCGTGTTGCGATAGAATCGCCAGACAGTGAACGCCGCTCGGTATATAAAATACTGGAAGTGTCCGAAGGTTCCATGGCAACCAGTGGAGACTACCGGAATTTTTTCGAGCAGGATGGGATGCGCTACTCCCACACCCTGGATCCGCAAACGGGGTATCCTATTCGCCATGACCTGGTCAGCGCGACCGTTATTGGTGAGCGCAGTGTTTTAAGCGATGCATACGCTACCGCGTTTATGGTGATGGGTACCGAGGCAGCCATGGCGCTGGCCAGTGATCAGGATTTGGCCGTCTACCTGATTCAGCGTAACGGGGAAGGGGATACGGAAACCCTTTCCGAGCGATTCGACGCACTGTTTGAACAAAGCAACTAAACTGCAGTAAACCTGGCCCGTACCGGATCTGGATCGAGTGTTTAACCGCCAATCGGTATGGCCTTATTGGAGGTGCTTATGGCGACCTTTTTCGCTGTGTTTGTATTTATGCTGCTAGTGATCGCAGCAATGGCGGTGGGCGTGATCTTCGGACGTCAGCCGATTAAAGGCTCTTGTGGTGGCATGGCTGCCGTGGGTATGGAAGCCGAGTGTGATGTTTGCGGGGGCGATAAAGGCAAGTGCGATACTGAAATCAAGTCCGCTCGTAAGGCGGCCCGGCAAAAGGCCCTGTCTGATCTGGGTGTCGACGCAACCCGGTAATGAGGGTGATCGGTAATCACCCTGCATAGACAGTTTCTAAGGAGCAAGCATGTCGGAAGCACAATACGATCTGGTGATCATCGGCAGTGGACCTGCCGGTGAGAGTGCGGCCATGAACGCTGCAAAAGCGGGTAAAAAGGTGGCTGTTGTCGACCTGCGCCAACTGGTGGGAGGCAACTGTACGCACCAGGGCACGATACCCTCCAAGGCACTGCGTCATGCGGTAAACCAGGTCATGCAATTTAATCGCAGCCCGATGTTCCGGCATATATCCGAACAAAAGTGGTTGTCGTACAGTCAGGTTAGGGAATCGGCACACCGGGTCATTGACAAGCAAGTGTCGATGCGAGCCCGTTTCTATAGCCGCAACGGCGTCGACCTGTATTACGGTGTTGCCAGTTTTATCGATCCGCATACCATCAAGGTGGACCGCTCAGACGATCAGGCTGATGTTCTGACGGCTCATGAGATCATCGTAGCCACAGGTTCGCGGCCTTACCGGCCGCCCGAAGTTGATTTTAATCATCCGCGACTGTTCGACAGCGATACCATTCTCGATTCCACGGAAACACCCCGGCATCTGGTGATTTATGGTGCGGGTGTTATTGGCAGTGAGTATGCCTCTATCTTCAACGGCCTGGGTTGCAAGGTGGATCTGATCAATCCAGGTGACCGCCTGCTGGCCTTTATGGACGATGAAATCTCCGATGGTCTGAGTTACCACTTGCGTGGTCACGGCGTATTGGTGAGACACAATGAGGAATTTATCAGTGTCGATGGTTTCGATGACCATATTGTGCTGACACTTGCTTCCGGCAAGAAGATCAAAGCCGACGCCTTTATGTGGGCCAACGGGCGTTCTGGTAACACCGACAAGCTGAACATGCCTGCGGCGGGCCTAACCGCCAATAGACGGGGGCAACTGGAGGTGGATGAGTTTTACCGGACATCCGTGCCGCACATTTATGCCGTTGGTGATGTTATTGGCTGGCCGAGTTTGGCCAGTGCAGCGTACGATCAGGGCCGCAGTGCCTCTGGCGTGATCGTCGATAACAACACCTACCGGCACATTAACGATGTACCCACTGGCATTTATACCATCCCGGAAATTTCGTCGGTAGGCAAAACCGAACGCGAATTGACGCAGGCAAAGGTGCCTTATGAAGTGGGTAAAGCCTATTTCAAAGACACGGCCCGGGCGCAAATCACCGGTGAAGACGTCGGTATGCTGAAGTTATTGTTCCACCGCGATACGCTCGAACTGCTGGGGATCCATTGTTTCGGCGACCAGGCTGCTGAAATTCTGCACATTGGCCAGGCCATTATGGCGCAAAAGAATGGCGGAAATAACATCCAGTACTTCATTGAACATACGTTCAATTACCCGACAATGGCTGAAGCCTATCGGGTGGCGGCACTGAACGGCTTGAACCGTATTTTCTGACACCGATTATCGTGTTTGACCGGTTAAAAAAGCAGCCTCAGGGCTGCTTTTTTTGTTGCTGTAATCAGTAAACCCCTCGTTTGGGCTGCACATAGCGATGAACGCGAATGGAGGGCAGAAAGGCGTCGTCTTCCAGCCGGTTGTCACTGCGAACCAGGCGCTGACGTTCGCCGGGTGGGGTGGCCGTGGGGATTGAGAAGTCGGGCAGTTCATTAATGCCCTGACTGGGAAACAACAGCGGCAGCGAGACATTCAGTGATTTACGACGGCCATCGGCAAAGACCAGGTTGGCACGCAATACCGGCGCCTGTTTCTGCACGCGGGCCAGGGGTTCGGAATCTGGCAATGAAGCCAGGCGCTCCATTTGGATGCGGATGTGTGCCGATTCGGTATTGAGTTTGATCAACCGCTGCCAGGCCTCTTTTTTGGTGATTTTCTGGATGGAGCGTCCGCTGGTGTACCAACTAAAGCCAACACGATCGGGGCGTTTTACCACCAGAGGAATGTGCCGAAAAACCTGCTTCAGGTGCAAGCGGGTCAGGCCTTCCCGACCCAGGGCCTCGTTCAGGCCCTTGTAACGCCGGGCAAGTTGACCCTGGAGCTCACGCCAGTGAACGGAATCGGCTGTTTTTATCGCCTGTACCCGGTTGCGAAACCGGTCTTTGGCGATATTCACTTCAGCCGCAAGCGTAATCTGTTCCCGGTTCAGGGCAATCAGCCCCGGGTAGACCCGGGTTTCCCGGCCGTCCTGGTCGTCCTGATACCAGAGATCCAGCAGCAAATCCTCGAGGTCGGGCGCACGCACGGCTCCGTTCCAGGGCGCAATCCAGTGCGCGCTGTCGTACTGATGAACTGAACGGGAAAATGCAGAAATGGAGCGACGCAATCGCTCGAACTCATCAAAGAGTTGTTTTTCATTCATATTTATACCGTTATCTACAGCGTAGTCTTCAGCATAATGGATGTGTCTGGAGTTGCCAAGGTATTGATGTCTGGGCTGACAGGCGGGATTAGGTTGTTCAGGAGGGGTCTTAATAGGGCAGGAAAACGGGCCCGGGAGGGCCCGCAGGTGTTATCAGGCTGAGTGGGCCTTGATGATGCCTTCCATCTTGATTTGGTCTTCAATGAACTTGCGAATACCTTCCGCGAGTTTCTCGGTCGCCATCGGGTTATTGTTCATGCCCAGGCGGAAATCAGATTCCCTGATCGCTTCCGGTTGCTTGCCTGTCGCCGCTGGTGCGACCAGAGCCTGTTTCAGTTCACCGCTGTCGTTACTCAGCTCTTCCAGCAGGGCGGGGCTAATGGTCAGGCGATCGCAACCGGCCAGAGCTTCAATTTCTCCGGTGTTACGGAAGCTGGCACCCATTACAATGGTTGGATAGCCGTGTTCTTTGTAGTGCTTGAAGATCTCGCGAACACTGATTACCCCAGGGTCGTTTTCACCGGTGTAGGTCTGGCCTGTGTCTTTTTTGTACCAGTCCATAATGCGACCGACAAAGGGAGATATCAGGGTTGCACCGGCGTCGGCGCACGCCTGGGCTTGTTCCATGCTGAACAAAAGGGTCATGTTGCAGTGGATACCCTCTTTTTCAAGGACACGAGCGGCCTGAATGCCTTCCCAGGTACTGGCGATCTTGATCAGAATGCGGTCACGGCTCCAGCCTGCTGCTTCGTATAGCTCAATCAGTCGGTGGGCTTTGGCGAGGGTAGCCTCGGTATCGAACGACAGGCGCGCATCGACTTCTGTGGATACGTAGCCAGGCACTTCCTGAAGGATTTCCTGGCCGATCGAGGTGATCAGCCGGTCGATGCCATCATCGAAATCGCTGGATTCAGCCATGCAGCGCTTGATTAGGTTGTCGTAGAGCCCACTCTCTACGGCTTTTAATACCAACGAGGGGTTGGTGGTTGCGTCCTGGGGTTTGAACTTCTTGATGGACTCGAGTTCGCCGGTATCTGCGACGATGACGGTGTATTCTTTCAGCTGTTCAAGTTTGCTCATGTCAACTCTCTTTTTGCTGACCCCGGGGGCCAGTGATGGTGGCTGGGATAGGTGCTGGTGCCCCCGTCAGGCGTGTTCCAGGGGTTCAGCATCAAGCAATTCAACTTCTGACAGTGCCCGCTCCAATAGTTCCAGGCTGGCACCGGGTTTGTGCATGCCTTCACTCAGGACACGACGGAAACGCCGTGCACCCGGCTGCCCCTGAAATAAACCCAGAGTATGTCTCAGCGCATATTTCAATGGTTTGCCTTGCTGCAGATGATGGTCAACCCATTGCACGTACGCAGAGACCAGCTCTGACTGCGTTTGAATGGCCATAGCCTGACCGTAGTAGGTTGGGTCTACCGATTGTAGAATCAATGGATTCTGGTACGCCTCACGTCCGAGCATGACACCATCGAGGCCTTCATCTAGCAGGGAGAGGCAGGCGGCATGATCCTTGAGCCCGCCATTGATAATGATGTTCAGGGCAGGGAAATCAGCCTTCAACTGCCTGACCCGATCGTAGTCGAGCGGCGGTATCTCACGGTTTTCCTTGGGGCTGAGGCCGCTGAGAATGGCTTTACGTGCATGGACGATGAAGGTGTCGCATCCGGATTCGGCGGTGATGCCAACAAAGTCGCGCAGGAATTCGTAGCTGTCGAAATCGTCGATGCCAATGCGATGTTTCAGCGTGATGGGCAGTGATACCGCGTCGCGCATGGCTTTGAGTCCGTCGCGGACCAGAGCGCCATGAGCCATGAGTATGGCGCCGATCATGCCATTCTGGACCCGGTCGGAAGGGCAGCCTGCGTTCAGGTTGACTTCATCATAGCCCCATTGTTCCGCCATTTTAGCGCAGGTGGCCAGATCTTGTGCATCGGAACCGCCCAGTTGCAGGGCCAGCGGGTGTTCAGATTCAGTATAGGCCAGAAAACGGTCGCGCTGACCATGAATGAGCGCGCCAGTCGTAACCATTTCGGTGTAAAGCAGGGCACGGCGCGTCAGCAGCCGGTGAAACTGACGGCACTCACTGGTCGTCCAGTCCATCATAGGGGCTACGCTGAAGCGATGTGGGTAGCTCAAGTTCATCTCCGGTGGCAGCGTCAGACAGGCTGGCGGGCGGCACTCCGGGTAGCGCCCGCCAGAACGTTCAGGTGCGCATCATAGCCAATATGTGACGCCAATATAACCAAAAGTCGCCATAACCACGGCATAAGGGAATGCCATCACCACCATCCGGCCGTATGACAGCCGCACCAGCGGCGAGATTGCTGACGTCAGCAGGAACAGGAAAGCCGCCTGACCATTGGGCGTGGCGACCGATGGCAGGTTGGTACCGGTGTTAATTGCAACCGTCAGCAGGTTGAACTGGTCACGGCTGATGTCACCGGCTTCAAGCGCCAGCTTCACTTCGTTGATGTATACCGTGGCGACGAACACATTGTCACTGATTGCGGACAATAAGCCGTTGGCAATAAAGAACATCCCGGGCTGGATATCCATGGGCAGACTGAGTACCCAGGCAATGATGGGCGCGAACAGGTGCTGACTGTGAATGACACCAACGATGGTAAAGAAAACGACCAGCAAGGCGGTGAACGGCAATGCCTCCTCAAACGCCTTGCCGATGTTGTGCTCGTCTGTAATGCCGTTGAAGGCTGTTAACAGCACGATTACGCTCAGGCCGATCAGGCCCACTTCAGCAATGTGGAACGCCAGGCCCAGTATCAGCCAGATGGCGACCACGCCCTGTACAATAAGCTTGGCGACGTCTTTGCGGGTACGTTTGGCCTGCTGGTGCTCCTCATAGTCTTCCAGAATACTGCGCACGACCTGGGGCAGTTTGGAGCCATACCCGAACCACTTGAGCTTCTCGAGCAGTACGCAGGTAGTCAGGCCTGCGATCAGCACCGGCATGGTTACCGGAGCCATTCTGAGAAAAAACTCTGCAAAGTCCCAGCCAGCTATACGCGCAATCAGCAGGTTTTGCGGTTCACCCACCAGGGTGCAAACACCGCCCAGCGCGGTGCCAACGGCGCCGTGCATCAGCAGAGAGCGCAGAAAGCCCCGGAACGAGTCGAGATCTTCCCGGTGCAGGTCTTCCACCCCTTCGTCCATATTATGGTCGTGGTCGTGGTGGAAGTGCTTTCCGGAGGCGACTTTATGGTAGACCGAATAGAAACCAACGGCGACGCTGATCAGTACGGCAGTGACGGTCAGGGCATCCAGAAAGGCCGACAGGAAGGCCGCTGCGCTGCAAAACATCAGGGAGAGCAGAGTTTTGGAGCGAATGCCCAGTAACAGCTTGGTGAAAATGAACAGCAGCAAGTCTTTCATGAAGTAGATGCCGGCAACCATGAACATCAGCAGCATGATCACCGGGAAGTTGGTCACCGCTTCGTGGTAAACGACTTCCGGGCTGGTCAGGCCGATGACAACGGCTTCAATGGCCAGCAAGCCGCCAGGTTGCAGCGGATAGCATTTTAATGCCATGGCCAGGGTAAAAATGAACTGGCCAATCAGCATCCAGCCAACGATCAGGGGCCCGCTGTCTCCCAGACTGAAAAATAGTATGGGGTTGATGACCAGGAAGGCGACAATGGTCTTTTTATACCAGTTGGGGCTGTGCCCCAGAAAGTTCTTAACAAAGGACTGACTAAGCGAGGTGTTCATCAGAGGCTCTTCGGGTAATGTGAAAGCGGTATTGCAACAACCCTGTTGTAGCCTGTACGGGTCGCGCAAAGCGCGCCCAAAGTACCCGTTTCTGCAGGAAATTCAAGCCGCTTGTAGGAAAACAACAATGACAGGTCGCTAATCAGGAAGCCGATTCCACCGGTTGTTGCCATGAAACCCTTGCCCGTTAAGACAAAACCTAAGAAATCGACGCTAAATATGTGCTTTTATTAACAAATTGAGTGTGGAACACTGATGCAATGGGTGGTTGCTGGGTATACTGGCAGCAAGGATGCGTTATTCGCTGGTTCACTGCGCAATCGAGCCGATCAGCAGTATGATGATTGGCCAGGAGCCGGCGGACAGTAACGCCACCCACCGGAGTCGCCGCCAAGGCAGCAGGCGGTTGTTGATCACGTCCCGTACGTGAGTCCCGCAACAAGGTTAGTGAACGATGAGTACAGCCACATCTAAGGAAGCGATCAAGACCGAGCTTGAAGCCACGCTGCAGCAAGCGCAGTCTGCACTTGAGAGTTTTAGCTCGGACACGAGCGATCTGGTGCAATTACAACAATCACAGGATCTGATTGGACAAATGCGGGGCATCTTCCAGGTTTTGGAAGAAGAGGGCGCCATCGCCCTGTGCGACGAGTTTAATGCGCTGATTAACGCCATTCCCACCGGCGATGCAGTCGATAGTGACGATGTGCGCGTCAAACTGGACGCCATGAGCGGCGGACTGGTAGTTCTGAGCCGTTATCTGGAGTTTTTGAGCCTCGGCCAGAAAGCCATACCTGCGGTACTGTTGCCCACCATCAATCAGCTTCGGCGGGCCCGGGGTGTGACTTTGCTGGGAGAAGGGCACTTCTTTCAGTTCTCGTTCAAACCCGGCAAGCCGGCAGACAACAAAGTCTTCGAGTTTTCACCTCAGAAAGTTCGTCAGCTCAAGAAATTTCGCCATATGTACCAGGCCGGTTTGTTGCACCTGTTGCGGGGCGAGCGCACCATGGGTGCCTTCAAATATATGGGTCTCGCATTAAACCGGATTGATCAACTGCTGGCCAACGCTCCCTGCGCGCCGCTGTGGTGGGTCGCTTCGGGCGCACTGGAGTCGATGGCCAACCGCAGTGCACTGATGACCGGGCCTCGCAAGATGCTGTTTGCCCAGCTCGATCGCCATCTGAAAGACCTGATCAGCCACGCCCCCAAATCGCTGAGCAAACAACCTTCGCTCGCGCTGATGAAAGAATTTCTGTTTCTGCTCGCCATGAATCCGGCCGAAAGCCTCAGGGCGCGCCAAGTCGCCAAGTTTTACAAGCTGCCCACCCTGGGGCAGAGCGATGACATGCTCGAAGAACAGCGGCAAATCCTGTTCAGTCCCGGCCGCAGTGTCCTGTCGAGTGTATCCGACGCCCTGAAAGAGGACATATCGGTCATCAAGGATACGGTTGATCAGGCGGCGCGCGGTGATAGCGGCTTTTCAGCGCGCACCTTGCAGGAGCGCATGACCAAGGTGGCCGATGTGTACGTTATGCTGGGCCTGCAAAGCCCGGCAAATGTGCTGAAACAGCAAGCGAAGGTGATCGCAGGCTGGGCCGACAACGCGGCCCCCTCCAACGAGCAGTTGCTGACCATAGCCGATGCGGTTTTGTACGCAGAAAGCGCTTTGTCACGCATTTTGCAGGGTCAGCGCCAGCTGGAAGGCAGTGGCGACAACAAGGCCGCGCTGGCGCAGTTGCACGATGCCCGGGTTGTCCTGATCGATGAAGCAGAGGCCGGCCTGGCCCTGGCCAAAAGGGCCATTACAGCGTATATGGACTCCCAGGGTGACCGACTGCATTTGTCGAATGTGGTGCCTACGCTCCATGGCGTAAAAGGGGCTTTTGTCTTCCTGAACAGCACTACCGCTGCCAACCTGATTCAGCGTGCCATTAACTACATCAGCCGGGATCTTGAAGAATCCGGCACTATGGTCGATCCGGGGCAGCTGGAGTCACTGGCTGATGCCTTGTCGAGTCTGGAGTTCTTCCTCGAGGGCTTGCTCAGCGATTCGGCCAATGAAGACATCCTGAAGCTCGCCAAACACAGCCTGGCTGCGCTGGCGGTGTAATCCAATACCATGAAACTGATGACGCAATGGCCACTGTTTGCAGTGCTGGTGCTGCCCGGCCTGGTACTGGCTTACATTGCCTTGCGTCTGCTACTGCGCCGTGGCTGGGTACGGGGCTTTGTTCGAGGCACCCTGGGCGTCGCCTGTCTGGTCGGCCTGGTCATCATCGGCCTCTTTATTGTTGATCTGGCGGCTTATCGCGCCTTTACCCGGGAAATGATCATTGCAACCCTGTCGTTCAGTCAGCAGGGCGAACAGATCTATGAGGTCAATCTGGAGACCAATCAGGACCAGCAACAGCGCACCCTGGTGTTGAATGGCGATGAATGGCAGCTGGATGCCAGAGTGCTTACCTGGTCAGGGCCGCTGGTGGTGCTGGGTATGGAACCGGTTTATCGGCTGGACCGGATCAGCGGGCGTTATCAGACCGTTGAACGGGAATTGAACGCGCCTAGAACCATTATCGATTTGCGTGCGGATGCGCTCTGGTCGGCGAGTGAGGTCAGCGATTGGTTGCCCTGGGTCAACGCACGGTTTGGCAGCAGTGTGTATCTGCCCATGGTTGATAACGGCTTGTTTGAAGTTGTGCTGGGTGCTCAGGGGCTGGTCGCAAGACCGGTCAATGAACCGGCTCGCGACGCGCTGGGGGAGTGGTTTTCTGACTGAGCACCACTGTATTGCGCTGAATTACAGAGAAAACAGATCCGACAGACGGGTTGCCAGCATCATGTCGCCTTCGGTACGCAACCGACCTGCCATAAAAGCCTGCATGCCATTCAAATCGCCTGAAACGATTTCTTTCAACGTATCTTCATCCATGATCAGGGTGACCGATGGGTCTTCATGTTCGCCGGATACCAGCTTGCACTGGCTGTCTTTCACGATCAGGTGATAGGTCTCGCTGTCGTCGATGTTGAATTGAAACACAACATCCAGGCCCGAGGCGGCGTCAGCGTTGAATTGAGACTCAATGTTGTTGAACATGTCTGCGGTCGAAGCCATGGTTTGCTCTCCGTTAAGGGGTGGCTGAATAGTCAGTGCCTGGATTGTAGAGAGCTGATGGTTCAAAATCAAACGATTGTTTGAAACGTAAGTTTAACTGATGAAAAGGAGAGAATTGTGTGGGCTGAATACGGTGCATTTGTATTAAAAACCATCACCCTGGTCGTTATTCTGGTGATTGGGCTGATCGCGGTAGCTCGCGCATCGCAGGGAAATAGCGGTGGATCCAAAAAATCCGGAGGGCGGTTGCAGGTCGAAAAACTTAACGATCGCCTGGCTACAGGCGCCGATCGGGTTCGACAGGTGGTCATGTCAAAGAAAGCCTACAAGGCACACCAGAAAGCTCAAAAGGCCGACCAGAAAGCCGCTACCGGGAAGGCGACCGATCAGGTCTGGGTGCTGCGTTTCAAAGGCGATATGCAGGCGTCTCAGGTAGACAGTTTGCGCCGAGAAGTCACGGCGATTATTCAGGTAGCCAGTGCCAGTGATGAGGTGGTGGTGGTGCTCGAAAGCCCGGGGGGTGCCGTATCCGGTTACGGCCTGGCGGCTTCGCAGCTGGTGCGGCTGAAAGACGCCGGGTTGTCACTGACGGTGTGTGTCGACAAAGTGGCTGCCAGCGGCGGTTACATGATGGCGTGTATCGCAGACCGGATCATAGCGGCTCCCTTTGCGGTGGTCGGCTCCATCGGTGTGCTGGCGCAGGTGCCTAATATTCATAAACTGTTGCAAAGACATCAGGTGGATGTGGACGTGTTGACGGCGGGTAAACACAAGGCGCCGATGACACTGATGGGTGAAAAAACGGAAGAGGGTCGTCAGAAACTGCTGGACGACCTCAAGGCCATACATGAGCGCTTCAAAGAGCTGGTCGGGCGTTACCGTCCGCAGCTGGATCTGGCCGCGGTTACAGAAGGCGATTTCTGGTTGGCGGAAGATGCTCGCGAACTGGGGTTGGTCGATCAGCTTGAAACCAGCGACGCCTACCTGTTGGCAAAAGCGAACGGCGCTGATGTGGTTTCGGTTACCTGGGTGCCTCCGGTAGGGGTGGATCAGCGTCTGAAAAAGGCGTTTTCCTCGTCTCTTCAGGGGGCTGTAGAGTCATTATCCCAGCGGTATATTCCCTGAGCAAATAGTGGCAGATGTTGATTCTGGGCGGTGAAGCAGAAGGGCAGAGCCGGGTGGCTCTGCCCAGGTGGCCGGTAACACCAGCGTTATCGGTTATTGAAGTCGGGTGACGTCGACATAGAGCGTCAGGCGCTGTCCGGGTTGCAAATATTCCTGACCGATGGTGTTCCAGTTCTGAATATCGGCAATTCGCACGTTAAAGCGATTGGCGATGCGGTACAGCGAGTCGCCTGCCCGTACGACATATCCGACTTTGCGTACGACTTCACGTCCATTCCTGACGGATGAGCTGACTGAGGCATTGGTTGAAGGTGTGGCATCGTTACTGACCCACACGGCCAGTGTTTGCCCTGGGCGAATAACGTCGCGTGGAGCCATGTTGTTCCACCGGGCAAGGCTTTGAACCGTGACGTCAAACTCTCTGGAAATATCCCAGAAACTGTCACCTGGCTGAACGACGTAATCGACCCGCCGGGTGTCTGAACTGCCTGAGGCATTTTGCCGCCGCTCGAGTCGCTGATCTGCACTCATCGAATAAGCATTGCTGCTGGCCGAAGCGGTGGGGATCATCAGGGCGTCGCCTGCACGAATCATACTGCCATTTAAATCGTTCGCTTCCTGGATGATGGCTACAGTCACCCCGAAGTCACGTGCAATGGTCAGCAATGAATCACCGGGCTCGATGGTGTAGCGCTGCCAGGCCATGCGTGAGTCGAGTGGCAGGTCGGCCAGGCGTTCCCGGAAACCGGCGGCGTTGTCGGCATGCACCAGCAACCGGTGCGGCCCTTCAGGGTTGGTTGCCCACTGGTTGAAACCCGGATTCAGCAGGTACAAGTCGCTCAGATCCATATCGGCCATGGTTGCGGCTTGTGCAAGGTCAATCTGGCTGCCGACGTCAACGATCTCAAAGAACGGCTCGGTATCGAGCAGGGGCAGTTCAATGCCATAGGTTTCCGGCGAGTGAATCAGCTTTGCGAGTGCGAACATCTTCGGGACATAGGCCTCGGTTTCCCGGGGCAAATCCAGGTTCCAGAAGTCCGTTGGCTTGCCTTCGGCCCGGTTGCGACGCATGGCGCGCATCACCGTGCCAGGGCCTGAGTTGTAAGCGGCCAGCGCGAGCAGCCAATCACCATCAAACATCTCGTTGAGCTGATCGAGGTACTCCATGGCAGCCCGGGTCGACTCGACCACATCGCGCCGGCCGTCGTACCACCAGTCCTGCTTGAGTCCGAACATTCGCCCGGTCGAGGGTATAAACTGCCACATGCCAGCGGCGCTGCCATGTGAGTAGGCGAAAGGATCGAAGGCGCTTTCAACAATGGGCAGCAGGGCCAGGTCGAGCGGCATATCCCGAGCCTGCAGTTCCGCGACAATGTGGAACATATAGCGACCCGCGCGTTCACTGACACGGTTAAAATAGCTCTGGTGGCTGGCATACCAGCGTAATTGCGAGGTGATGCGGGGGTCTTCCAGTGTCAGGTCGAATTCAAAGCCACGACGCAACGTTTGATACAGGTCTTCCGGGTACTGGGCGTAAGGATCGTAAACCGCGCGAGCGCGCAGGGTTTCAGCGCTCAGGTCCGGCTCTTCATCAAACAGATACTCGGTTGCGGTCAGATCGGCGAGCAGTGGATCAAAAACTGTCTCGGTTTCGGGTTGAGCGGCTTCATCCAGGGCGGTGTCCAGTTCGCTTTCAACCAGAACCTGCTCGCTGACATCAGCGCTGGCCTCCGGATTCGGCTGTGCTGTGGTCTGGGAAAAAGACGAGAGTGCAGGCAAAGTACTGCATCCGCTGGTGACAAAGCCTGCGACGGCCAGCGGTATCAATAGTCGTTTGGATGCCATGTATGAGTCGTTTCTTTTTTGATGCTGGATTCCAGTTGAGCGATAATTCTATGTTGCTATGGGGTGTAGGGGCAAGTTAAGGCATAGTAAGGGTGAAGTGATCAAGCCGCTTTGTGACACTGAGCATCGGTCAGGGGATCCTATTTCGGCGCTTTATGACGTATTCTGACGTGCGCTGACTGTAATGAGGGCATTTTGGCTAAACGGATAGGTTTCAGATTCAAACAGTGGCTTCGAGCGGGGCCACCGTCCGTGGCCGTCCAGGAATCAGCCCTGCACGACTGGTACAACACCCCCATGGGTGCTCGTTTGATTGAAGTCGAACGACAGCTGGTCGCCCGGGCTCTGGCTGGCCGCTTTGGTACGCACTTGGTGCAGTTGGACTCCGGCTATCATAAGCCACTGTTTGAGCCCCGCCTGTACGGATGCGGTCTATTAATGACACAACTCGATAATCGGGCGCCTTGCCCGAGTGTTCGGGGCGATGCCGAAGCCTTGCCGTTTGAACCGGAGAGTCTCGATGCACTGATCATGCATCACACTCTGGACCAGTGCGATAACCCATACCAGGCAGTGCGTGAAGCGGCTCAGACCTTAAGGCCTGGTGGCATACTGGTGATCGTTGGCTTTAATCCCTATTCCACCTGGGGCCTTCGTGCCTTGTTCAGCCGGGCTCGTGCCGGTCTGTGGCGCAGTCGGTTCATCAGCAGCAATCGGGTTTCGGACTGGATGCAGTTGCTGAATTTTGAACTGGAGCGCTCCGAAAAACACGGGTTTATGTCACCCTTTTCCCGGCCGGCCTGGCTCTCGAAACTGAGGTTCCTTGGCCGGCTGCAAAAATCGCTGTTGCCCGTCACTGGCTCGGTCTATTTACTGGTCGGCTGTAAACAGGTACCGGGACGAATTAACGGCCGTGCCCGCTGGCGCGCTAAGCCCATACTCGAATCCGGGTTGGCCGGCCGAACCATCAGGAAACAACATGAGCAATAATGAACAAAATGGCCAGGCCGTCGTGCTCTACACCGACGGTGCTTGCCGGGGTAATCCTGGCCCGGGTGGCTGGGGGGTATTGATGCAATACGGAGAGAAACGCAAGGAGCTCTATGGCGGTGAAGATCAGACAACCAATAACCGAATGGAACTGATGGCTGCCATTGCCGGCCTGGAAGCCCTGAAACGCACTTGCCAGGTCGACATTTACACCGACTCCCAGTACGTGCGCAAAGGCATTACCGAATGGATACATGGCTGGAAGAAGAATGGCTGGAAGACATCGGCCAAAAAAGACGTCAAGAACCGGGATTTATGGCAGCGGCTAGACGACAGCATCGCTCGCCACCGGGTGAACTGGCACTGGGTAAAGGGTCATGCGGGCCATCCGGGGAACGAGCGGGCCGACGCACTGGCCAATCTGGGGATTGACGATCGCAGTGTACGTGCCTGAGTGAGGCTGCAACGCGATGGATGGTGTGTTTCAACCTATTTCACGATGAGAATTTTGACAGCATGAGACAGATTGTACTGGATACGGAAACCACGGGTTTAAGCCCCAATAAAGGCGATCGCATCGTGGAAGTCGGGTGTGTCGAGCTGGTGGATCGCAAGCTAACCGGTCGTCACTTTCATTACTATATAAACCCCGAGCGCGACATTCCCGACGAGGTGGTTGCGGTCCATGGTATTGATAACGACAAAGTAAAGGATGCCCCCAAATTTCGTGACATTGCCCAGCAGTTTTGGGACTACGTTCACGGTGCCGAGCTGGTCATACACAATTCAGCCTTCGACATGGGCTTTCTGCAGATGGAGTTCAACCGGCTTGCCGATGAAGGGTTCTCTCAGTTTGGGCAACTTAATGCCGTGTGTGGCGTACTCGATACGCTGAAGCTGGCCCGCGAAAAACACCCGGGTGCCAAGGCATCACTGGATGCGTTATGCAAACGCTATGGCATCGACAATTCACACCGTACCTTGCACGGCGCCTTGCTCGATTCGGAAATTCTGGCTGACGTCTATTTGCTGATGACGGGCGGTCAGACTGCGTTGATTCTGGACGACGAAGAAGAAAAAAGTTCGGAGCAGGTCAGTTTTGACGCCAGTGCGGTCATTGCCTCCAACCAGCCTCTCAAGCGCGTTCAACCAACACCTGAAGAGCAGGATGCGCATCGCGACATGATGGCAGTTATAGAAAAAGCAGCGGGCAAGACACCATTATGGCTTGAACTGGCAACCCCTGGTGACTAAAGGTTGGCCAGTCCATTACCCTAGGGGCCGTGTTCAGTGCAGGGAGCGCCGAATCACGCCTACGTAAAGGCCTTCAATGGCGAACTCCTGCTGGGTTAGATCAACCCGGATAGGTTCGAAGTCTTCATTTTCCGGGTAGAGCGTGACAGTCTGCCCATCACGTTCATAGCGCTTGACGGTGACTTCATCGCCTACGCGGGCTACGACAACATCGCCATTGCGTACCTGATCGGTTTTATGGACCGCGATGAGGTCGTCTTCGAGAATGCCCATATTCTTCATGCTCAGCCCCTGAACCTGCAATAGAAAATCTGCCTTGGGGCTGAACAGGGTAGAGGGAAGGCTCAGGAATTCTTCTATCTGTTCCTGTGCCAGTATGGGTTCGCCTGCTGCAACCCGCCCGATAACTGGCAGGCCTGACTCGGGTTCCTCGGGAAGGCGAATGCCGCGCGATGCGCCGGGGATGATCTCGATGGCGCCCTTGCGGGCCAGCGCCTTGAGGTGTTCTTCAGCGGCGTTGGGAGAACGGAAGCCCAGTTGGCTGGCGATTTCCGCACGGGTAGGAGGGTAGCCCGTTTCCAGCATGTGGTCTTTCACGAGGTCGAGAACTTGTTGTTGACGAGCCGTCAGTTTAAACATAATGTCGCCCTGTTTTTATATACAGTAGCTGTGATTATATACAGCCTGTGATCGCTGTAAAGGATTCTCTGGTTTGAAAAGTAGCAGTCAATACTTCCCGGTTGCTCTGTTGAGCGCGGAGTACAAAGAAGGCATTTATGAAGATGTCTATTCGCTGAAACCCAATACCAGTACCGACAATACGGTGGAGATTGCGCTGGTTCGGTTGCATTCGGAACAGGTGTCGCGGGGTCACCCGGTTTTGCTGGTGCATGATGCCTTCTCCAACCACTGGCAATGGCTCGATTACGGGATCGGTGGAGTAGCCGGTGCATTGGTGCGTGCGGGGTATGATGTCTGGCTTATGGACTGGCGCGGACATGGTTTGTCTTCCCGCAATCAAAGGCCAACCCTCAATACACTTGATGCGATGGCTGAATTTGATTTGCCGCCGGTTATCCGTTTTATAGAAGAGAAAACAGCGCAGCTACCTACTCTGGTTAGCCAGGGTTACGGTTGTGAGATGGTGTTGCAGCATGCAGCCGTAATACAGTACACAGCCAATGTTGTATTGTTGGACGCATCGCCGGTCTGGCCGCGCCGGGTATTCTGGATTCCAGGCGTCAAAGCCTGGTATAGAATCAGGCTTGGTTTACGGCGCTGGCATCGAAAGGAGGGGCGGGAAGAAATCGAACCCGCTACGCTATTCCGGCAGATGCTGCGTCGTCAGGGTTGGTTTGGACGCTGGCGCGGCTACGATCGGGAACTGATGAAGCCCCGGTTAAAAGCCGTGGAATCCCGTCTTTACTGGGTTCTTTCGTCACAGAAACCTGATTCCGGTTTAAGGCGTCTGGGGTTGGATCCGTCACGAGTGATTACCGGCGCTGGTGCCCGGGACTGGCTAACATTGATGGCCTCAATCAGTCCGACCCACAAGCCGATAGTGCAGGAACAGCCGCGTTAGCCCTGGTGCTAACCGGCGTACGGATTCGATCTCCGGACGCCGGTGATGGGTTCCGTCAGGCGCCTGTTCGACCCGGCAGTACATTCTTCAGCTTGGCATGCATGGATCGCAGTAAGTTCTCGGTAGCAGACCAGCCAATACAGGCATCGGTTACGGAGACACCGGGTTTCAGCTGTGACAGATCGTCCGGAATGCTCTGATTTCCCTCTTCCAGATTGCTTTCAATCATTAAACCGATGATCGACTGATTGCCCTCAAGTATCTGATTGGCAACGTTGTCGGCAACCAGGGGTTGCAGCGCGTGGTCTTTATTGGAGTTTGCGTGCGAGCAGTCGACCATAATGTTGGTCGGAACACCCGCCTTGCGCAACGTGGCTTCACACTGGGCAACACTGACTGAATCGTAATTCGGTTTGCCGTTACCGCCGCGCAGCACAACATGGCCGTAGGCATTGCCCTTGGTGTGGATGATGGCAACCTGTCCTTCCTGATTGATACCCAGGAACCGGTGTGGTGACGACACGGACTTGAGCGCATTGATGGCAACATCAAGGCTGCCGTCGGTGCCGTTCTTGAAACCAACCGCTGAAGACAGGCCGCTGGCCATTTCACGGTGTGTCTGGCTTTCAGTCGTTCGTGCGCCCACAGCAGACCAGCTGATCAGGTCTTGCAGGTACTGCGGGGAAATCGGGTCCAGTGCTTCTGTGGCTGTCGGCAGACCGAGGTGGGCAATGTCCATCAGTAACTTGCGACCAATGTGAAGACCGTCTTCAATTTTAAAGGAGTCGTTCAGGTAAGGGTCATTGATCAGGCCTTTCCAGCCAGTGGTTGTGCGGGGTTTTTCGAAGTAAACCCGCATGACAATCAGCATGGATTCGCTGACTTCTTCGCTTAACGCCTTGAGGCGTTTGGCGTAGTCAATGGCCAGTACCGGGTCGTGTATTGAGCAGGGGCCGATGACTACGATGACGCGCGGATCGGTTCTATCCAGTATGGCGCGTACGGCATCGCGACCGGCATTGATAACGGCAGCGGCTTCTTCTGTGACCGGAATGTCGGCTTTCAGGGCATCTGGCGTGAGCAGAATTTCCTGGCTTTCTACGTTTAAGTTCGCTAATGCTTGCATGATAACGCTAGGGCTCTCGTTAATGGCTCGATTCATATTGGGTGTCGCCAGGCCGCTAACGGTTGTAAGCCCCGTCGGGGTTGGCCTGAACCTGCAGGAATGATAAGTAAGTAAAGAATAAAATACAACCCGTAAAGAAAAGGATACAGCTTGGTGGTCTCTCGTTCAAAAAGTAAGAAAAATCAAAAGCCCTGGTCCGGATTGCTCGGTGGTTTCGTCGTCATTGTTGTGTTTGCAGCTGTAATGGGGATTGCACTGGAAGAGATGGCAGCCGGTGAAGGTGAATATCGGCGAACGGTCTGGGATCGGCTGACAGGTAAGCCGGTTGTGCCCGTTGGGCGTGCGCAGGTCAGTGTGCAGTTGGCCGTGGAGATTTGCCGGCAACGGGTGGCGCGGCAACTTGGCCGGGAGTTGTTGCAGTCGAGCTTCGACCAGCGCTCTTCACGGTACAACACCGAATTGCAGGTGCACACCGTGTTTCTGGATTTAACCCTGGAGGGGCGGGAGCGCGACGACATTTATGCCCGATGCGATGTTTCAGCGGTTAATCGCCTAATACTGGAGTATCGATTGCAGAACTACGGAAACATGTTTTGGGGTTGAGGTGTAGGCAAGTGTGCTGGTGATGACCGGCTAAAGGGCCGGTAAAGAGATTATGCTAAAAATGAATAATTGATCATCTTTATATAACCTGATAGAAATTGTGCAGTGTGTATAGTGAAACGCAGCGAGCCGGGTGGCGGCCGCTGTCCAGTACAGACCGACAACAAAAAAGCGCCGGGCGATCGTTCCGGAACTGCACTGAACAGGCAAAGGGGAGCACTATGAAGTTGCAGCAATTGAGATACATCTGGGAAGTAGCTCATCACGATTTAAACGTATCGGCAACGGCACAGGTTCTTTATACCTCCCAGCCTGGCATCAGCAAGCAGATCAGGCTCCTTGAAGACGAACTCGGCATTGAAATTTTCGCCCGCTCCGGAAAGCACCTGACCCGCATCACGCCCGCCGGAGAGGCGGTGTTAAAGGTTGCCGGTGAAATTCTGCGCAAGGTCGACTCGATCAAGCAGATCGCGCAGGAGCACAGCGACGACCGCCAGGGCAGTCTGAGTCTGGCCACCACCCACACACAAGCGCGTTACGCCTTGCCGCAGGTAATTGACAGCTTTATACGCGACTTTCCCGATGTGTCGTTGCACATGCATCAGGGAACGCCGGTGCAGATTGCCGAGATGGCGGCTGACGGAACCGTTGATCTGGCCATTGCGACCGAGGGGATGGAACATTTCTCGGACCTGGTGATGATGCCTTGCTATCGCTGGAATCGCTCCATCGTCGTTCCCCGGGAACACCCGCTGGCAAAACGCACCCAGATCACGCTTGAAGACGTGGCGGCTTTTCCGATTGTTACATATGTCTTTGGTTTTACCGGCCGTTCAAAACTGGATGAAGCCTTTCTTGAACGTGGCCTGACACCCAAAGTCGTCTTTACCGCCGCCGACGCCGATGTGATCAAAACGTACGTCAGATTGGGGTTGGGTGTCGGTATACTGGCGCATATGGCCATCGATCCGGAGCAGGACCGGGACCTGGTCAGCCTGGACGCCAGCCACCTGTTTGAGGCCAGCATCACTAAAATAGGCATCCGAAAGGGCACCTTCATTCGCGGCTTTATGTACCGGTTCATCGAGCGCTTTGCGCCCCACCTGAACAAGTCGGTTGTCGACGAGGCGATGGCTACAACGAGCCGGCACGAATTGGATGAGTTGTTTCAACACACTCAGTTGCCAACCTACTAGCCGGTTCAGCGACCGGCCGCAGTCAATCAACCGGTAAATGGCAGTGCACCGGGTTTTCCGCCAGCGTGCAAACCGCACTCTTTCTGGGTGGCTTCTTCCCACCACCAGCGACCTTCCCGTTCGTGCTGCCCTGGCAGTACCGGGCGTGTGCAGGGTTCACAACCAATGCTGATAAAGCCGCGTTCATGCAGACTGTTGAAGGGGATTTCCATCATTCTGATGTAGTTCCAGACTTCCGCTGACGTCCAGTTCGCCAGTGGATTGTATTTGTACAGTTGCTCGGCACGACCGGTAAAGCGGTCGTCGCGCTGTACATGAGGGACTTCGGCCCGGGTGCTAGGGCTTTGGTCTTTCCGTTGCCCGGTAATCCAGGCGTCAAGACCGCTGAGTGCGCGCTCAAGCGGCTCAATTTTCCGAATGCCGCAGCACTCCTGGTGCCCATCCTGATAGAAACTGAACAAGCCCTTTTCACGAACCAGGGTTTGCAGTGGCTCTGGTTGCGGTGAATAGAGCTCAATCGGCAGATTGTAGTGATTGCGGATCTGATCAATAAACCGATAAGTCTCCGGATGCAGACGGCCGGTATCCAGGGTAAATACCCGTGGGGACTGGGTCAGCTTGCTTAGCATGTGAACCAGCACAACGTCTTCCGCGCCGCTGAACGACAAGGCGATGTGTTCGTGCGTGTCGAGCGCACGTTTGAGAATGTCGCGGGGCGATAGCCCGGAAAGTTCCAGATTCAGTTCAGTCAGATTCATGATGAGGCACGGCAGTCACGGTGAAGCGGCGACTCTACCAGCTTGCGCGGGTTTCGTTAAATAACCGCATATCATAAGGTTATGTAGTTGGATCTATGCGCCGGGACAGGGCGTTAGCAGGCGCGTGAGTTTCCGTGGAACGGTTCCACGTGGAGCCTTAGCTGTGGAACACTTTTTGATCAACTGGGAGAAAAGCTCAGGTACTGTGGCCTATCTGGCAATACTGCGATTCACTTAATGGCGTTGCCTTCTTTTTGTCAGCCCAGTAACGTTAACGGCTGCAATGTTTCCCACCATTAGGATGAGCCAACTGTGGAATTAGCCTGCCTTGACCTGGAAGGGGTTCTGATCCCTGAAATCTGGATTGCCTTTGCGGAAAAAACCGGTATTGATGCCCTGAAGGCGACTACCCGGGATATTCCTGATTACGATGTACTGATGAAGCAACGCTTGCAGATACTGGACGATCATAATCTGGGTCTGAACGAGATTCAGGCGGTGATCGCAGAGCTTGAGCCGCTGCCCGGAGCCAGGGAGTTTGTTGATTGGCTTCGTGAGCGGTTTCAGGTAGTCATTCTGTCGGATACCTTTTACGAATTCGCGGCCCCTCTGATGCGCCAGTTGGGTTACCCGACATTGTTCTGTCATCGGCTTGAAGTCGATGGCCAGGGCAAGGTGCTGGATTACGTCTTACGTCAGCCCGATCCGAAGCGAGCCTCGATCAAAGCGTTTCATGGACTGAATTTCCGGTGCATTGCCGCAGGCGACTCCTACAACGACACCACCATGCTGGGCGAGGCCGATGCGGGCATTCTGTTTAATGCGCCCGCTAATGTGATTGCCGAGTTCCCGCAGTTTCCGGCTGTGACCGGCTACGACAATCTGAAAGCGGCCTTTTTGCAGGCGAGCAACCGGGTTCTACCCGCCTGAAACCGTCCCCAGTGCATTAAGAATATGCGCCACCTTGGTGGCGCTTTCCTCGTATTCATCGTCGGCGATACTGTCGGCGACGATGCCACCACCACCTGAGCACGTCAATTGGCCAGGCGTTCTCAGTAGTGACCGGATCAGGATGTTGCTGTCAAAGGACCCGCTGTCACTGAGCCAGAATGCAGTGCCGCAATAGGGGCCGCGTGCGCACACCTCCAGTTCATCGATGATCTCCATTGCCCGGCGTTTTGGTGCGCCGGTAATGGATCCGCCAGGGAAAGCGTCGCGCAGCACGTCCAGCGGAGTCGAGCCAGTTGCCAGGTCTGCGGTGATGGTGCTGACCAGATGATGCACATTGCTGAATGCTACCGGCTTACACAGTTCCGGTACTTTTACGCTGCCTACCCGGGCATTGCGGGAAATGTCGTTGCGCAGCAAGTCGACAATCATCAGGTTTTCAGCCCGGTCTTTTTCGCTGTGTTCCAGTGCCTGCGACAAACGCTGATCTTCGTCCGGCGATGCCCCTCTGGGACGAGTGCCTTTGATGGGTTGCGTTATGATGTGCCCCTGGTCGATGGTGATAAATCGCTCTGGTGACACACTCATTAGTGTGTGATCAGCGGCGCGATGGTAAACGGCGTAAGGGGCCTGAATCCGGTCGATCAGGTGACTGTAAATCGACCAGTCGGAAACCCCGGGCTCTACGTCTGCGTACCAGGGTCGAGTGAGGTTGGCCTGGTAAATGTCGCCCGCGAGGATGTATTCCTTAAGTGCTGCGAAGTGCTGCTGATAGGTTTCTCGGCTCATGCCCGAGCGCCATGCGAGGGACTCAATAGGGGGTGGGACTTCAGGGGTTGGGGGCCGTCTTCGAACGGTCTCATACCAGACCATAACCCGCTGTCTCAGCAGTTCGGAAAGGTGCTCTGACATGCACAGAAACGCGCGCTGTTGCTGATGATCTAACACCAGGCTCCACTCATAGCGGTCAATACTGGCCAGGCAGGTTGGGCTAGGGTGGCGGCTGGTCAGGCCGTGCAGCGAATACCCGGCCTCGTAGTTGAGATGTCCGGCCAGGCCTGACGAAAAGGGCAAGTCATACCCGGTCACGGGGTTGGGCTGGCGGGCGGCCAGCCAACTCAAAAAATCAGGGACGTCAATCAATGTTGTCTGACCCTGTTGCTCACACTCAACCTGCCGATTGTCGAGCATCCGGTATCGGGTTTCCGGCCAGGCCGAACACCACTCCCAGCGGTGGCCTTCCCGGGCGGGATTGCCGGAATGAAACCAGATGGCCCCAACTTCATTCGCCAGGGTCGCAAAGTAAGGGCGGGCGGTCGCTGTGTAGGGGAGTTCCAGACGCTGCAAGGTGTTCACTTCTTGGTAAATGAGCCGGCGCTATTCTAGCGATATTGTGCTGAAAGTCCTGCCATGGGGCAGGTTTAGTGAAATTTCTTCTGTAATGAATCGGTTACCGGGTAAAAAGGGGACAGATTCGACACCCCCCGAACACTGAAAGTTGACCGGGTTCACATAAGGAGAGCACCATCTTTACGGTAGACAGTACAACGCACTCAATAATAAAAAATCACATCAGGAGTGAACCATGAGCACCGTTCTCGTTATCGATGCGGCCTGCGATTTGCCGCCAAGTTTTATCGATGACCGCAACATTAAATTGTTGCCTATCGCCATTCGGGTTGACGATCAGACTTACACGGATGTCAAGGATGCTCAAAAACTGACCGACTTCTATGCCCAGGACAGGCTTGGTCGTAACCACGATGCCGAATCCATCCCCTACAGCAGTGAACAAATTGAACGGCTGTTTCTGGATGAGCTGGTGACCGAGTACGACTTTGCACTGGTGCAAACCGTGAGTCGGAAACGCAGTCCGATATATGACAACGCCACCAAGGCTTCACACGCCATTTTGCGCAGTTATCACGATGTTCGTGAAGCAGCCGGACGCGACGGAAATTTTGGTATGAGGGTCATGAACTCTGGGACCCTGTTTTGTGGGCAGGGTGTGCTGGCTGCTTTCACCAGCGACATGATAGAACGCGGCAAAGCAAAGAACGAGATTCTCAAACTGGCCGATGCCATGCGCCAGCGAATCTATGCCTACCTGGTCGCTCCCGATGTGTACTACATTCGCGAGCGGGCACGCAAAAAAGGCGATGAAAGTGTTGGCATGCTCACGGCTCTGGTGGCTAAATCGCTTGATATTGTACCGATACTGTCTGCGCGGGGTGATGATACGTTTCCGGTTGCCAAAGGGCGGGGATTTGACGCCAGCGTCGACCGGTTACTGCGCTACACCATTCGCCAGGTAGAGCACGGCTTGCTGACACCTTATGTGGTGGTGTCGATTGCCGGCGATCTTTCTGGTCTGGAGAATCATGAAGGCTATAAGGCATTACATAGCACGGCTGCCAGTAAGGGCGTGACAGTGCTCAGTTGTGTGATGGGACTGACTGGCGGGCTGAATGTCGGTCCGGGCAGTATCTGTGTGGCTTTTGCCGCCGAAGATCATGAGTTTGACGGCTAGCCGTCCTGATCTTTTCATTCGTTGAGTAAAACAGGGGGAGACAACCAGACTCGGGTCACCTATTCTGAAACTGTGCCAACTGAAAGGAGAACTCGCTCGCTCAAACCGGTCCGGTGCCTCCAGGCCAGGCTTGGTTGCCGGGTGTTCAGGCCCGCCGGGAAGTCGTTTGTTCAGTCAGATATCGTCTGGGCAGCCAGGTCACCAGAATGGCTGTCGCGCCGGAGCAACCCTGCTTGCTCCGCTGTCCCGACCAGGAGAGGTTATGCACGCATCTGCTCGTGAAGGTTCCAACCCGAAAATCTACGCCCTAGATACTAACGTCCTGATCCACGACCCCAATGCAGTTTTTAACTTTGAAGAACACCAGGTTCTGGTGCCCATGGTGGTGCTGGAAGAACTCGATAAACTCAAAGTTGGCAGCACGGCTCTGGCAGCCGATGCTCGCCAGTCTGTGCGTACCATCGACGCCATTCTAGGGGGAGCCACACCCCAGCAAATCATGGAGGGAGTCGGTATTGAACGCCAGCACACCCAGCAAAGTGTGGGTACGCTCAGTATCATGATGCCCAGGGATCCCTCGGCGTCTATCCTGCCGGCACACAGCAACGACAATCGCATCATCAACGATTTACTGGCTTTGCAAACCCAGCATCAGGAAGCTGAGGTGGTGCTGGTTACCAAAGACATCAATATGCGCCTCAAGGCCAGAGGCAGCGGCCTGCAATCGGAGGACTACCATAACGACCAGCTGATTTCCGATATAGACAGCCTCACCACCGGCTACCATGCCCTGGAGGGCAGTTTCTGGGAGCAGATTGAAGCCGTTGCTCCCCAAAATATTCGAGGTGAACGTTACCATGTGATCGATAAGAAGGTTTTGGCGGAAGTACTGCACGAACCGTTTTATGCCAATCAGTTTTTTTACGATCAGAAAGAATTTGTTGGCCGTATTCACCGGGTGGATGACGCTCAGGTGTCGATAGAGATGCTCAACACCGGGGTGCTGATGCGTCAGAAAGCCTGGGGGATGGTCCCGCGTGATTTGTTTCAGGCCATGGCCATGTATCTGTTGTTCGATCCCGAAATCGATCTGGTCGCGCTCAATGGGGCTGCCGGTAGTGGCAAAACCATGTTGGCGCTGGCCTGTGCCCTTGAGCAGACGATGGAAACCAAGCAGTACAAGCGCATCATCGCGACACGCAGTACGCGTGGTCTGGATGAAGACATCGGCTTTTTACCGGGAACCGAAACCGAGAAAATGCAGCCCTGGCTGGGGGCCTTTACCGATAACCTTGAAGCGCTGCATGCGGAGGATTTTGATCCGGGCAGCAGTCAGGATTTTGTGGGCGCCAAGGTGCCCATACAATTCAAGAGCCTGAATTTTGTCCGTGGACGCAGCTTCCAGCAAAGCTTCATGATTGTCGACGAAGCCCAGAATCTGACCCCACACCAGATCAAGACGATCATTACCAGGGCGGGGCAGGGTACCAAGGTAGTGTGCCTGGGGAACCTCGCTCAGATCGATACCCCCTACCTTGGGCCAACCAGTTCAGGGCTGACCTACATGAGTGAGCGGTTCAAGGGGTTCGAGCACGGTGGCTCCATTACGCTTGAGGGTGTTGCGCGCAGTCGACTGGCGGCGTACGCGGAATCGCATTTGTAGTGGGTAGGGTGTAAAGGTCGTTAACCCGGGTCAGTGGGTTGACGAAAAAGTGACATAGTGCTTTTCTCCGATGGGGTTGAGCCGTATTATGGGCCACTGTGGGTGAGCTGGCATTCCGGTGGTCTGTATTCTGCGTCAAAGCCGGTTCCTCTCTGCTGTCACCGGCCTTCAGAGCCATTCGACGGTATCTTTTTCCCAGGACGGACAAAACCTCAGGATGAGAAGTGCAGTTAACGATTGAGGTGGGTGCGTGATCCAGGTAATCGTGGTAGACGATCATGATCTAGTGCGGATGGGACTGGTCCGGTTGCTGGGCGACGCTGATGGCATTGAAGTCATCAAAGAAGGCGCCAGCGGCGAAGACGCTATTCGTCTTGCCAAGGAACATGAGCCGGATGTCATCATGATGGACGTTCGCATGCCCGGCATCGGGGGCATTGAAGCCACCCGCAAGATTCACCGTCAGTTTCCGGATATTCGCATTATTGCCGTGACCGCCTGTGGCGACGATCCGTTTCCTGCGCGCCTGTTGCAGGCCGGAGCGGCAGGTTACCTGACTAAAGGCGCCTCGTCCGAAGAGATGGTGCTGGCCGTGCGCACTGTGGTTGCAGGACAGAAATATCTGGCACCCAATGTGGCTCAAAAACTGGCGCTGCAAAACGTTGGGGCAGGGGGGTCGCCTTTCTCGGAGCTGTCTGACCGGGAAATGCAGATTGCCACGATGATCTGCTCCTGCAAGAAGGTTCAGGAAATTTCCGACAAGTTATGCCTGAGCCCAAAGACGGTGAACACCTATCGCTATCGGATTTTCGACAAGCTCAGCATCTCCAGTGATGTGGAACTGACGCATCTGGCCATTCGTCATGGCATCCTGGAACCCAACGAGATGGTATAATCCTGGCTATGCCAGAGACAACGCACCCCTTTGACCACAAAGCCTACCTCAAACATCTGACAGCCCGGCCTGGTGTGTATCGCATGTACGATACCGACGGCCAGCTGCTTTATGTAGGCAAAGCCAAGAACCTGAAAAACCGGGTTTCGAGCTATTTTCGCAGCCGCGGGTTAACCAACAAGACCCTGGCACTGGTGGCGCGTATTCAGCGCATCGATACCACCGTTACCCATAGCGAAACCGAGGCACTGCTGCTTGAGCAAACCCTGATCAAGCAGCACAAACCGCCTTATAATATTTTGCTGATAGACGACAAATCCTACCCCTATATCCGTCTGACGACCGAGCATGAATCGCCTGGGCTCTATGTTCATCGGGGTGCCCGACGCGGCAAGTCCGAGTATTTTGGCCCTTTTCCCAATGCCAGTGCAGTGCGCGAATCTCTGGCGATTTTGCAGAAAGCGTTCAAGGTGCGTCAGTGCAAGGACAGTGTCTTCACCAATCGGCAACGGCCCTGTCTGCAATACCAGATCAAACGCTGCAAGGCGCCCTGTGTCGGGTTTGTCAGTGAAGAAGAGTATCAGGCCGACCTTGAGAAAACCCGGGCCTTCCTGCAGGGTAAGAATCAAACGTTGATTCAGACACTGGAACTGGAAATGGACACCTCTGCCGCCGAGCTGGACTTTGAAAACGCCGCCGAAGTGCGCGACCAATTGCTGGTGTTACGCAAAGTTCAGGAGCAGCAGTACGTCTCCAGCGACCGGGGTGACGTCGATGTCTTTGCGCTGGAATCCGGTGACCTTGGCCTCTGTGTGCACTACCTGATGATTCGTCAGGGCCGTCTGCTCGGCAGCCAAAGCTATTTTCCCAAGCCCGGCATCGAAGAAGAGCCGGCCACCATCATGCTCAGTTTTCTGGGTCAGTATTATTTTGGCCGCACTCACGATGATTGCCCGCAGAGTGTGGTGTTGAATGTTCCGGTGACCGATAAAGACTGGCTGGAAACAGCGCTTTGCGAACACTTTGGCCGCAAGATTACGCTGAGCAGTTCGGTGCGCGGACGCAATGCCCGCTGGCTGGAACTGGCTCAGACCAATGCCCGGGAACAATTGCAGCAGCGCATCAGCCATCGCCAGCAGGTTGTGCAGCGTTTCGAAGCCTTGCAGTTGGCGCTGGAACTGGAGGAGATGCCTGAGCGCATCGAGTGTTTTGACATTTCTCACAGTTCCGGTGAGGCCACCACAGCATCCTGCGTTGTTTTCGATCAAAACGGCCCAAACAAGAGCCTGTATCGCAAATTCAACATTGAAGGGGTGACCGCGGGTGACGACTATGCCGCTATGTCCCAGGCGATTGAGCGGCGTTACAGCCGCTTGCAAAAGGAAGAAGCCAAACTGCCCGATCTGTTGATTGTTGACGGCGGCAAAGGCCAGATGAAAATGGCAAGAGAGGTCATGGATGAGCTGGGTGTGTCGATACCCCTGCTGGGTGTGGCCAAGGGGGAAACCCGAAAGCCAGGGCTGGAGACACTGTTTTTTGAAACACCGGACCAGGTTATTCAGTTACCAAACCATGCCCCGGCCCTGCACCTCATTCAACATATTCGGGATGAAGCGCACCGCTTTGCTATTACCAGCCACCGCGCCCGGCGTAGCAAGGCCCGAGTCGGGTCGCTACTGGATGAAATTCCCAATGTGGGTCCGGGGCGTCGCAAAGCGCTGATTCGCCATTTTGGCAGTGCGCAGGGCGTCAAAGCCGCCAGTCAGGAGGAAATAGCCCGGGTGAAAGGGGTGTCCCGGGCGCTGGCAGAATCGATCTATGAATTTCTGCACAGCCGTTGACCCGGCATCGGGCAGCATGAAACGACTGTGAAAAAGTACCCGTCCGGGCCATGCAATGGTTTACAGTATGGAACAAAGCTGGAATCCTTCCGCCCGTTGGACGCAAAGCGGACCTTGCTGGTCCGCACCATTAAAGGAAGGCTATGAACATACCGAATATCTTAACGCTGTTCAGGATTCTGATGATTCCTGTCGTCGTTGTCGTCTACTACCTGCCGCCAAGCTGGTCGTTTCTGCTGGCCGCCGTTATTTTCACAGCAGCAGCCATAACGGATTGGGTGGACGGCTATCTGGCTCGCAAATTGGGCCAAATGACCCCCTTCGGCGCCTTCCTCGATCCGGTGGCCGATAAACTGATCGTCGCTGCGGCTTTGGTGGTGCTGGTGGAAAGCCACAGCAGCATCTGGATGACCGTTCCGGCAGTTGTGATTATTGGCCGGGAGATCGTTATTTCCGCATTGCGCGAGTGGATGGCAGAGCTGGGCAAGCGTGCCAGTGTTGCGGTTAACATGCTGGGCAAGGTGAAAACCACTTTGCAAATGGTTGCCATCGTTATCCTGCTGACTCAGGATCCTGCCATGCGCACGGCGCTGTCAGCAGAATGGCTGGCCAACCTCGGCCTGCTGGCACTTCAGGTATCTGCTGTGTTGACCCTCTGGTCCATGATCGTATATTTGCGAGCCGCCTGGCCGGAATTACGACCCGAAACCTGAGCGTTCATCTGAGCCGCAGCGGTGTCGCGGCGTAAAAGTCAGCTAAGTGCCTAAATTGTAAAGAAAAATAATTGACGCCCCATAAACGAATGCTTAGAATGCGCGCTCGTTGATTGGGGTTGGGGCCGTACTTCCAGCACCAGATGAACGAAGCAGTAAAGCGGGAATAGCTCAGTGGTAGAGCACAACCTTGTCCGAGGTTGGGGCGGGACGCGCAGTCTCGCGAGTTCAGGCTTCGTAGAAGCCTCAGTCAACCGGACAGTGTTGGTGCATTACCATTGGTAGTGAGTTGTAAAGCGGGAATAGCTCAGTGGTAGAGCACAACCTTGCCAAGGTTGGGGTCGCGAGTTCGAATCTCGTTTCCCGCTCCAATTGAAGCGCGACCCGAGGGTCACGACCGGGATGCCGGCCAGTTGAATCTCGTTTCCCGCTCCAAATAGAAAGGCTCTTCCAAAGAGCAAGCCTGTAAAGGCTGGATGGCAGAGTGGTCATGCAGCGGACTGCAACTCCGTGTACGCCGGTTCGATTCCGACTCCAGCCTCCATTTCCTCATTCGGAAGTGGCTATATAGCCCTTGTCAGGGTTCTGCAGTATCCGCGGCATCGTGACCGCACCGAGACAGTCCTCGATTCGCCCGGATGGTGAAATTGGTAGACACAAGGGACTTAAAATCCCTCGGCCATTGCGGCCGTGCCGGTTCGATTCCGGCTCCGGGCACCAGTTTCAGCCATAGCGCTTACTAACCTTCAGCTTTTCCAGCCCTTCTATACATCCTTTTCAATCCACTTTCTTAATAAACTGCTTTAAGTTCGCCAGTGGTATCAGAATGCCAGGGCCAGTTGGCGTTCATCGTTGGGCGTGGCTGCCTTGTCGGTGTCGTTTACAGCCTCGGAGCGCGTTTTGCCGAACGGCCGAAAGACGAACACCAGCGTATCACTGCTGTCACCCGTCTGTTTCATCTGTGCGCGCCTGGCATCGTTGTATTCGCCCTGCGGAGGCCAGCACAATACGGCGCTGCTCTGTCCGTTGTGCAGTACGTCGTCCAGTGTCTTCCAGTAATCTCTGATGGTGCGGGTATGAATGATCTGAACCTTGCGGGTATCAACGCCAGCACGAGCTAGGGCGCGTTCATTCGGCAGGCAGGGCGGGGCGATGAAGGTAATCCACTGTTTTTTCTGGCTCAATTGGGCCAGCACAGGGACCAGCAGATGCAGTTGCTGCAACCCTTCGGCCTGGCAGAAGACTTCAGTCAGCGTGCTCATTGTCAGCGCGTCAGCAGCTGCCCGACCGTGTTGTGGTTGTGGCCTCGTTGCGCGGTTACGCCAGACGGGAGTATTGCGGTCGATTTCGGTCTGAGTGATCTGTGCGGTTGCGGACATGACGGCCTCCTGATTACTGTTCATCTATACAGTAACTGTAGTTATATACAGTGATCAGGGTGTCGTCAACTTTTTTTGTGATCGAGTTGGTGTCTTTGCGACAGGCATGGGCTGAATTTCTGGCTGGCAAGGCAAATAAAAGGCCCTGCTGAGAGGGCCTGGTCGGGGAAGCTGGTGAGACGTCAGGAAAGCGCGTCAGCGATGTTCGAACAAAGGTGTGCCGTCAGTTCCGCCCTGGTAACGAACACTGAACGGCGCCAGCAGAGCCAGCGCGATCGACGCTTCGTCCTCGGTTCGGCAGGCAAAGGCGTTGAGGCCGCAGCGACCCATATAAAACACCTGATCCGGCAAAAAGTCGCCAATGGCGCGAAGCTCACCGGAATAGCCATAGCGCTCACGTAGCAAGCGGGCTTTGGAGAAGCCCCGGCCATCGGCAAACTTGGGAAAACGCAGTGCAATCACTGCCAGCCTGTCCAGGCTGTCAGTTACGTCCTCCGCCATCTGCTCATCGTTCAGCCAGACACCGATGTCGCGGTCGGAAGCGTCCCATTCGGCCTTTAGAGCCCGATAGTGAGCCAAAGGAAGTATGATCGGGCCCTCGGCTGGTATGGGCGCGTCGTCTTCAACGAGTGTCCAGGGGTCGTCCTGGCGCTGGCCGTCTTTAATGAGATTTTGCATAAACACGCTCCTTGAACGGCTCGATGCCAATTCGGTCTACGGTATCGATAAAGGCTTCGTCGGGGCGGCGGTTGTCAACATAGACCTGTATGACCTTGTCGACCACGGCGGGCACTTCGTCTGCCTTGAACGACGGCCCGAGGATCTTGCCAACCCGGGCATTTAGCCCGGAGTCGCCACCGAGCGATACCTGGTAGAACTCTTCGCCTTTTTTATCCACGCCGAGAATGCCGATATTGCCAATGTGGTGATGACCACAGGCGTTCATGCAGCCAGAAATGTTCAGATCGATGTCGCCCAGATCAAACAGATAATCCAGATCATCAAACTGAGCCTGAATCGCCTCGGCAATCGGGATGGACTTGGCATTGGCCAGTGCGCAGTAGTCGCCACCGGGGCAGCAGATTACGTCGGTCAGGGTGCCAATGGTTGGGGTGGCGAAGCCATGTTGTTTGGCGGTTTCCCAGAGTTCGAACAGCTGATCCTGACGCACATCGGCCAGGATCAGGTTTTGTTCGTGGCTGACGCGCAATCCACCCAGTGAGAATGCATCGGCCAGTTGTGCGGCCGCGCGCATTTGGCCAGAGGTGCAATCGCCCGGGGCATAGCCCACTTTCTTGAGTGACAGGGTAACGGCCGCATAGCCCGGTTTTTTGTGGCCAGTAACATTGCGTTCCAGCCAGCGGCTAAAGCCCGGGTGGGCGTCTTTCTGTTCAGTCAGCAAGGCATCGGCATTGTTCAGTTCGGCGTAATCCGGGTCAATGAAGTGCTTGCCCACGCGCTCGATTTCAGCCTTGGTCAACGTGCCCGGGCCGTCTTTCAGGTTGGCCCATTCAGCCTCAACCCGATCACGGAAGGCGTCTACGCCAAGCGCTTTCACCAGAATCTTGATGCGAGCCTTGAATTTGTTGTCACGACGACCGTTGAGGTTGTAGACCCGCAAGATGGCGTCGAGGTAGGTCAGTAGATGTTTGGCGGGCAGAAAGTCGCGGACGTTCTGGCCCACCAGTGGTGTCCGGCCCAGGCCGCCACCAACAAATACGCGGAAACCGATATCACCGGCTTCGTCTCGCACCAGTTCCAGGCCTATGTCGTGAAAGCGGACGGCCGCCCGATCTGAATCCGGGCTGGCATTGACGGCAATCTTGAACTTGCGCGGCAGGAAGGCAAACTCGGGGTGCAGGGTCGACCATTGTCGAATCAGCTCGCACCAGGGGCGCGGGTCGGCTATTTCATCCCGCAACACTCCGGCGAATTGGTCGGTAGTGGTGTTGCGAATGCAGTTGCCCGAGGTTTGAATGGCGTGCATCTGCACCTCGGCCAGGCCCGCCAGGATGTCGGGTACGTCTTCCAGAGCAGGCCAGTTGAACTGGACGTTCTGGCGCGTCGTGAAATGGGCATAGCCCTTATCGTACTGTTCGGTCAGGTCGGCCAGGCGATAGAGCTGCCTGGAAGACAGCAAGCCATAGGGAATGGCGATGCGCAGCATAGGCGCATGGCGCTGGATATACAGGCCATTTTGCAGGCGCAGCGGCAGGAACTCGTCATCGGCGATTTTGCCGTCGAGGTAACGCTCAGTTTGCTCTCTAAACTGAGCAACGCGTTCATCGACCACTTTCTGGTCGAACGAATCGTACAGGTACATGCAGTCCGCCTATCCAATGAGGGTGTTGGCTGACACTATAGAGAAAGCCTCTTATTCCATAAACAATTTATATTTCATAATTTTATGCTATACCGTTATATGAGACGGCTTGAACCGGCGTCCAATAGACGATTAAATGGCTCGCGTAAATAGCATTCTGGTCCAAACGTGCTAGCTGCGGCCCGGAAACGACTATCTGCCGGAATGGTCGCTTAGGGTCGATAGGCTGCAAAGACAGCGCGACAGGATGTTATAACCCTATCTTCGGCATACCAGAATAATGGATGCTGCCACACTAAAGACATGCTCACAAAAAGAACAAAAAGGGGAATTTAATTATGGCAACAACCAAGAAATCAGGCATGACGGATGCTCAGGCGGATGCCATCGCGGCTGTTATTATCGTCACTACCGTTGTGGTTGCAGCGGTTTACTGGGTTGCAACTGCAACCTGATAGCACCTTTGCGCTGCACAAGGTAACGCCGCTGAGGCCCTGAAAAGGGCCTTTTTTGCAGGTGGCTTGCCGGCAGACTGCTTAGGGTGCCAGCAAGGTAACCAGCCCAATCAGGCTGAACACAAACAACACGGTGAACAGGATGCCACCGATGATAAAGGGCCAGATACTGCCCGATGAAAAGTCGCTGACGCGATTTTTGTCGCTCTGCACACCCACCAGCCCAGCCAGCAGGCTAATCAGTAACTTCGACCATCGCGGTTTGCTGGCACGATTTTCGGTGTCATTAGCAGTCGAACCTGTCTTACCGGACATGATACAGTCTCTCACTTCAGTATTATCAAATAGATTTCATAAATGCGACCCTGCATCCTGCAATGCGACAAAGCCCCGCAAAACGGTGGCCGGCAGGGTGAAAGGGGGTGTCGTTTACTAGAGAATACGCCCGGTTCAACTAGTATCAAACAAGCACCCGACATCATCAATCAGACACAGCACAACCCATACTACCTGCAAATCAACAGTGAGCAATGCCTGACATTGCCGGACATTAAAAAGAAAAACAGAGGCCAACAATGACGCAAACCATGTCTCATCAGCGAAGTGAGTTGCTTGAAAGCTTGCATGCCCGCCTTCAGCCCCACTTCCCGAAAGAGCACAGTGACAACCTGAAGACGCTGATTCATGCCCTGTTCAAGCATGCATCAATGCAAGATCTGCTTTCCTATGAAATGACCGACTTGGCCGGTCTGGTAGTTTCAATGTGGCGCACCTTGCAGGGCGGGAAAGCACAGCATGGGCTGGTCAATGTATTTAATCCCAATGTAGAAGAACACGAGTGGCAGTCGCCGCATACCATTGTGTCTATTTTGCATTCGGATTTGCCGTTCATTATCGACTCTGTTCGCCTCACCCTGAACCGTCTGGGCGCCAACATTCACACCATTTTTCACGCCAGCCTGGCTGTATCGCGCAACAAGAGCGGGCAATTTGACGGCTTTTCGGGCAAGGGTGCCCAGGAGTTGCTGCTGCTGATCGAGGTTGACCGCACAACCATCGCCAGTGAGCGCGATCGTATCGAGAGCGAAATTCGTTCCGTGGTTCAGGATGTTGAGCGGGTTGTTGACGATTACACCGCCATTCTGCAGAAAACCCGGGATGCCATCAGCGATTTCAACACCCTGAAGTACCCGGTTGATGCCTCGGAACTCGATGAAGGCAAGGTATTCATGAAGTGGCTGGCCAACAACCACTTCACGTTCCTGGCCTATGATGAATACGTTGTCGAGGGTGATACGGTTAAGCAGGTTGAAGGCAGTGCGCTAGGGTTGTTCAAAAAGAGCCCGAAACGCCGTGATGAGACCATTGCTGGAATGTCCGAGCACCGCCGGTCTCATGTCTTTGAAAAAGAACTTCTGATTTTCTCCAAATCCGGTCACCGGGCCAATGTTCATCGTCCGGCCTATTCGGACTACGTGCTGGTCAAACACTTTAATGACAAGGGTGAAGTTGTTGGCGGGCGCCGTTTTCTGGGGCTTTACACCTCGACCGTTTACAACGAAGCACCGGTGAATATCCCTGTTGTGCGGCGTAAAATTGAGTTGGTTCTGGAAAAGAGCGGGTTTGCCGAGGGTGGCCATAATTACAAGGAGCTGGCTTCCATTCTCTTTACTTTCCCGCGCGACGAACTGATTCAGGCCTCGGTCGATACCCTGTTGAGCATGACGCTGGACGTTCTGGCCATTCAGGAACGCAAGCGCATCCGGTTGCTGCTGCGCAAGGATATCTATGGCAAGTTCCTGAACGCCATCGTCTATATGCCGCGCGATATCTTCAACTCGCAATTGCGGCAACAGGTGCACGACCTGCTGGTTGATCAGTTCGATGTCGAAGGGTCTGATTTCACCACCTTTTTCAGTGAGTCTGTGCTGGCGCGAACGCGTTTCGTTTTCAAACTGAGTCATCCGATCGACGAAGAATTGCCGACCGAGCTTTTGGAAAAACGCATCGTTCAGATCGCCCGTCGCTGGACGGATGAACTGCAGCAGGCGCTGATCGAGTCGTTCGGTGAAGAAAAAGGCATGCGTTTTCACCAACGCTATGTTGAGGCCTTTCCGGCCAGCTATCGCGAGCAATACAGCGCCCGGGTAGCGGTGGCTGATATTCAGCGTATGGAATCGCTTAATGCGACCAATGCCGACCCCATAACGCTCAGCTTTTATCGTTCGATGGAGCCGACGGGCAGTGAGCTGAAACTGAAGATCTTCAACAAGGGCTCGGCATTGCTGCTGTCCGACCTTATTCCGGTTCTGGAGAACCTGGGGCTGAAGGTCATCGACGAATACCCCTATGAGATCAATTACGGGGAAGACAGCTGCATCTGGATCTACGATTTCTCCCTGTTGTACGAGCCTGATCCGGACCTTGATCCGGCCAAATACCGCGATGAGTTCTCCCGGGCCTTTATCAATATCTGGAATGGCCGGGCTGAAAACGACGCCTACAATCAGCTGATTCTGCGCGCCCGCTTGACCTGGCGCGAAGTCGCCATGTTGCGTGCCTACGCGCATTACATGAAGCAACTGCGTTTTGGCCTGTCACAGGAATACATCGCCGACACCCTGATCAAATACACCGAGATTACTGACATGCTGGCCGAGCTGTTCTCGGCCCGGTTCAGCCCGGCCAAACAAAAAGGCAAACCCCAGGTCGACAAGTGGTTGCAGGGTATTGAACAATCACTGGAGAGCGTCAATAACATCAACGAAGACCGCATCATGCGGCGCTATGTTGAGCTGATGAAAGCGACCTTGCGCACCAACTTCTATCAGGAAGATGAACCCGGTCGCCGCAAAGATTACATCAGTTTCAAACTGAACCCGGCCAAAATCAGCGGTATTCCATTGCCCAGGCCGATGTTTGAAATCTTTGTCTACTCACCGCGCGTCGAAGGTGTGCACCTGCGCGGTGGGAAGGTGGCCCGTGGCGGACTGCGATGGTCCGACCGGATTGAAGATTTCCGTACCGAAGTGTTGGGGTTGGTCAAGGCACAGCAGGTTAAGAACGCGGTTATTGTACCCGTGGGTGCCAAAGGCGGATTCGTCGCCAAACAACTCCCATTGGACGGTGATCGCGAAGCCTTTATGCGCGAAGGCATTGCCTGCTACAAAACCTTTATTCGGGCGTTGCTGGACGTTACCGACAACCTCAAAGAAGGTGAGCTGATCGCCCCCGAGAATGTCGTGCGCTACGATGAAGACGACCCCTACCTGGTTGTCGCCGCCGACAAAGGCACCGCAACGTTCTCTGACATTGCCAATGCGGTCGCCGACGAATACGACTTCTGGCTGGGGGATGCCTTTGCCTCGGGCGGCAGTAATGGGTATGACCACAAGAAAATGGGCATCACTGCCCGGGGCGCCTGGGTCAGCGTACAACGTCACTTTCGAGAGCTGGGGCTGGATGTCCAGAAAGACCCCATCAGCGTGGTTGGCATTGGTGATATGGCCGGCGATGTCTTTGGCAACGGCCTGCTGCGTTCGCAAACGCTGAAACTGGTGGGTGCCTTCAACCACCTGCATATTTTCGTGGACCCTGAACCCGATGCCGCGGCGAGCTTCGCCGAGCGGCAACGGTTGTTTGACCTGCCGCGTTCGAGCTGGGAAGACTATGATGCGTCGCTGATTTCCAAAGGGGGCGGCATTTTCAGCCGTACAGCCAAGTCGATTCCGGTTTCGAAGGAAATGAAAGCGGTGTTTGGCATCAGCAAGTCGAAGATATCCCCGAACGACCTGATCAGTGCCATGCTCAGGGCGCCGGTGGATCTGTTGTGGAATGGCGGTATCGGCACTTATGTCAAAGCCAGCCACGAAAATCATACCGACATCGGCGACAAGGCCAACGATGCGTTACGGGTCAATGGCAACGAGTTACGCTGCAAGGTGATTGGTGAAGGGGGCAACCTGGGCTTCAGTCAGCTGGGACGGGTGGAGTTCAACCTGAACGGCGGACGCTGCTTTACCGATTTTATCGACAATGCCGGCGGTGTCGATTGTTCTGACCACGAAGTCAACATGAAGATCTTACTGGACGACCTGGTCGCCAACGGTGACCTGACCGTCAAGCAGCGTAATGAATGGCTGTTCAAGCAGACCGAGGATGTATCCCGACTGGTCTTGCGCAATAACTATCGCCAAACTCAGGCGTTGGGTCTGGCGTTCACCGAGTCGAGCCGCCGTGTGGAAGAATACCGCCGTCTGATCAATTCGATGGAAGCCGCTGGAAAGCTGAATCGCTCGCTCGAGTTTTTGCCCTCGGACGACGACATTACAGAGCGCAAGACCCGCGGTCTGGGTCTGACGCGGCCTGAGTTGTCTGTGCTGATTTCCTACGTGAAAGGAGATCTGAAAGAGCAGCTGATTCGCGAAAATGTCGCTGAAGATGCCTACCTGGAAGACGCGGTAACAACCGTATTTCCGGAAAAAATGCTCAAGAAGTTCGAAGGGCCGATGCGCCAGCACCGGTTGAAGTCGGAAATTGTCGCCACTCAGGTTGCCAACGACATCTTCAACTACATGGGCATCGCCTACTTCAACCGGCTTCAGGAAAGCACCGGCGCATCGCCCGTTGAAGCGGCCAAAGCATACGTGGCAGCGCGGGATATCTTCGGATTGCATGGATTGTGGGATCAGATCGAAGCTCTGGATCATCAGGTTCCGTGCGAGCTGCAAAGCCAGCTGATGTTACGCACCGCCCGGATGGTCCGGCGCGCCAGCCGCTGGTTGGTGAAGAATTACCGCACCGGAATCGACATCAGCAACGTCATCAGTTTGTATCGGGAGCCGGTAGAACGGATGATTGATGCGCTGGAAACGCTGTTGCCTGAAGAGCAAAAAGAGAACTGGCTGAAAGAAGCGGCTGCACTGGAAGAGCAGGGGATACCGGCTGACGTGGCACGGCGTGTCTGTGCTTCCGAAATTCTGTACACGACCCTGGGGGTCATCGCGGTGGCTCAGACCCAGGAGCGCGACCCCATGCTGGTTGCCCAGGGTTATTTCAGGGTCGGCGATGCGCTGGAACTGGATAATTTTGCCAACCAGGTCAACAGCCTCAGTGTCAATACGCACTGGCAGGCTATGGCCCGGGAGTCATTTCGGGACGACCTGGAATGGCAACAAAGACGCATTACCCAGGGTCTGTTTGCGCAAATGGAGAAGGGCAGTGAGCTGGAACCGGTGGTCTCTGAATGGCTGGAACGCAACACCATTCTGGTAGAGCGCTGGTTACGGATGATGAGTGAAATTCGGGCTGTCAATGAGCCCGAGTTCAGCATGTACAGCGTCGCGATTCGCGAACTGCTGGATCTGTCACAGGCAACTATGCCAGAACTCTGAAGCAACAAGGGTAAGCAGAAGACTGTTTGAAAAAAGGCTCCCCCGGGAGCCTTTTTTGGTAATGGTCAGCTTGTTTGCGCATTGAAAGTCAGCATAATCAAGGTCTGAACACCCTTCACCGATTCCGACACCCCCGGAGACCCGTTCTGCATGGCGCAGCACCTCATTGTGGATTTGTACATTTCAGCAGATGACTATCTGCGACATTACAAAGGACAGGTATCACAGGTGGTGTGCGAAGCGCGTGATGGTCGGCGGGTTCGATTCCCGTCCAGTATTCTGCAGCGCTTCGTCACCCGAAGTGGCATACACGGCAGTTTTCGCATTGAATTTGACGATGCCAACAAACTGGTATCCGTTAAACGTATTGCCTGATTGAAGCCTGCTGGCGGCTCTTAAGTCTGGGCTGGGCCGGTGCTATACTGCGCGCCGTCCAAAACGGAGCCTGCCCATGTATAACCTGATCCGCCGTGCCTTGTTTACCCTCAGTCCGGAAACCTCCCACGATCTCAGTCTCGATGGGTTGGGTGCTTTGCAGCGGCTGGGGGTATTGAGCGCGTTCAGCAAGAAACCGGAAGGCCGGCGGACAACGTTGTGGGGCATCGATTTCGAGAATCCGGTCGGTTTGGCTGCCGGGCTCGACAAGAATGCCGATTATCTGGATGCGCTGGGGACCCTCGGCTTTGGCTTTGTTGAAGTGGGCACGGTAACACCGCGGCCACAACCCGGTAATCCGCATCCGCGACTGTTTCGGTTGCCCGAGCATCAGGCAATCATCAACCGAATGGGCTTCAACAACAAAGGTGTCGACTACTTGGTAGAGCGCGTTAAACGCAGCCAATACCGCGGTGTTATCGGCATCAATATCGGTAAGAACAAGGACACTCCGGAAGAAGACGCTCTGAACGATTACCTCACCTGTCTCGACAAAGTTTACGCCCATGCGCACTACGTGGTGGTCAATGTGTCGTCACCGAATACCCCCGGGCTGCGCAATCTTCAGTTTGGCGAGGCGTTGACCCGTTTGCTGGCAGGGCTCAAAGAGCGACAGCAACACTTGACGGCGATTGATGGGTTTAAGCCGCTGCTGATCAAGATCGCCCCGGACATGACCGCCGAAGAAGTGCAGAGTGTGGCCCGGGCCCTGGCAGAGTCTGGCATTGATGGTGTGGTGGCGACCAACACCACCCTGGCTCGCGATGCCGTTGCAGGCCACCCTCATGCAGAGGAAAGCGGCGGCTTGAGTGGCGCCCCCTTGCTCGAGTCGTCGAACCGGGTGCTGACCCTGCTGCGCGAGGTGCTTCCAGCGCAGGTGCCCATCATCGGCGTTGGCGGCATCTGTTCTGCCACTGACGCCCGGAAAAAGTGGGATGCCGGCGCCGATCTGATTCAGATCTACAGCGGGTTCATTTATCAGGGGCCAGGCCTGATTCGGGACTGTGTGCGGGCTTCTTTGTCTCAGGCCAAATAAGGCTGAGTTTGGGTTATAAAGGGGGTAGGGCCAGAGCTGGAAAGGGTTACAAAAAAGCCGGCAGAGTGGCCGGCTTTTGAGTCAAGGGTAGTTAATGTTGGATGACAAGGGTCAGTGGGGCATCAGTACTTCGTTGATACGGTGTACACCGCGTACGCCTGTGAAACCATCCCACTGATCGGATCGTCCTTCGCGCCACCCGTTCATCCACTCCTGATGGACCTCGGGTTTGCCGTCGGGACATAAACTTTTGGATCTACCCTCAAGACCAGCCATGTAGCCTTTTTGATAAGCACGTCCTAGCGGGTCACGTTTTTGTCGCTTCATAAATAGACCTCTCTTTCAGTCCATGGGAATAAACCCGGCCTTCCGAGCCGAGCGCTGTGAAGCTCTTAATACGACTATCCTTCTGGTACTGTTGTATCGAAAGATGGCCACCGGTGTCGATGACCAATTCAGTCTAAAAAACCTCGTTTTAAGTGCTCGATGTCATAAAATGGTGGTTGTAATTGCAACACTGCTCTGGAATCGGTGTTGTGAGGCGAGCCATCTAACCCTGTTCGTGGGTTTTAATAAACTCCCGGCAGTCATTTTTATTTTTTTATAGAGATTTTGTCTAACCATGCCTTCAGACGCTGTTCAAACGCCGCACAACGAAATCTGGATCACCTGTCCGAATGGGTTTCATGCCTTGCTCAAGCGGGAAATTACTGACCTTACCGGTGTGGTCCCGCGCGACTGGGCCCGAGGCATGGCGCTTGACGCCCCTTTACTGGAAGCCTATCGCCTGTGTCTATGGAGCCGGCTCGCCAACCGTATTTATTTGCCACTGGGGCAGACGGACGAGATGAGCATGGACGGGCTCAAGGCATTGGTTGACAGCATCGACTGGGATCAGCATGTGCGGCCCTCGGGCACGCTCAGAGTGGATTTTCAGGGGCACCTGCCGGGTATAGATGACTCCCGGTATGGCGGACAGAAGGTTAAGGATTTTATTGTCGACCAGATGCGCGAACGCCATGGCGTCCGCCCTGATGTGGACCGGGATGCACCGGACATCAGCGTTGTGGTGCTCATTGGGCGCAAACGCATCGACCTGGCGCTTGATCTGTCGGGCGATTCGCTGCACCGGCGTGGTTACCGACGGGCAACCGGTCCGGCCCCGTTGAAGGAGAACCTGGCGGCGGCATTGCTGTTGGCCACTGGTTGGCCTGAGCGAGCACGGGCCGGAGAAAGCTTTATCGATCCGTTGTGTGGTTCGGGCACCTTGGTAATCGAAGCGGCGATGATCGCCGCCGACTTTGCTCCGGGGTTGTTGCGGCCCAGGTTTGGCTTTGAAGGCTGGCTCGGGCATGACCGGGCAGCCTGGAACACCTTGCTGGGTGAAGCGCGCGCCAGGCGCCAGGACGGTGAAGCCGCCATGGTGCCGGTACTTGGATACGATGCCGATGGCGGTGTTGTTGCCCGTGCCAATGAAACCCTGGAGCGGCTTGGCCTCAGTCGCCAGACACGCTGTTATCACAAGCCACTGGCCGAATGGTCGCGGCCCACGCATCTGGCACTCAAGCCTGGACTGGTAGTGACCAATCCGCCCTATGGCGAACGTCTGGGTAACAAACCGGAGTTGCTGTCGCTTTACCTTAAACTGGGTAACCTGGCTCAGACCGAGTTGGCGGACTGGACGGTGGCATTGCTGACGTCCGATACCGTTCTGGCGCGGGAAACGGGGCTGCGTGCTGCCGAGAAACTGCGTTTTTTTAATGGCCCTATAGAAACTCACCTCTATGTGTTTCCGGTCGGAGAGCGCACCGCCCATCAACCCAGTCAGCAGGTGGCGCAGGATGACGCCTTGCGCAATCGGTTGTTAAAAAACCTGAAATTGCGGCAAAAGTGGCTCAAAAAGGAAAGCATAGAAGCCTACCGCTTGTACGACGCTGATTTGCCCGAATTTGCCATCGCCATCGACTGCTACGGCGACAGTCTGCATGTTCAGGAATACGCACCGCCCAAGGAAATACCCGAAGAGAAAGCCCGGCAACGCCTGATGCACGCCCTGGCGGTACTGGGCGACGTCACCGGGATTCCCGCCGAGCGTACCGTGCTCAAGCAGCGCCAGCGTCAGCGTGGCAAACAGCAATACGAACGAAAAGACAGTGCGGGTGACGTCTTCACCATTTCCGAACACGGCGTGAATTTGCAGATTAACCTGAGGGATTATCTCGATACCGGGGTCTTTCTGGATCACCGGCCGACACGGCACTGGATACAACAGCATTCCCAGGGCAAACGCTTCCTGAATTTGTTCAGCTATACCGGCGCGGCAACGGCCCATGCCCTGGTCGGTGGTGCCACCAGTACAACCAGTGTGGATCTGTCGCGCACTTACCTGAACTGGGCGAAAGACAATTTACGCCATAATGGCGGTCAGGTTTCTGGCCATCATCGCTTTATCCAGGCCGATTGCATGACCTGGATTGAAGAAAACAACGAGACGTTTGATCTGATTTTTATGGACCCGCCGACCTTCAGCAACTCGGCCCGTATGACGGATACCCTGGACATACAGCGGGATCACCCGGGCCTGATCCGTGCGGCCATGAACTCACTGGCCAGCGACGGGGTGCTGATATTTTCCAACAACTTCCGCAAGTTCAAGCTGGATCCGGAATTACAGGCCCGGTATGACGTAAAGGACGTGACTCAGGTGTCGATTCCATTCGATTTCAAACGCTCACGCCCGCATCAGTGCTGGCACTTTCACCACAAAGGGTAGTTTCAGCGGCCGGTACGCATTGAATAGGGTTCCCAGGTTATGGCTTGGGGCCCGTGCACCGGAAGATGACAAACTTCGGGTGCTGGCTCACCGGGGTGACCTGACTGAACCAGCGTTTCAGAGTCTTGTGATAGTTGAGGTGCCGGTTTCCAACCACCCAGAATTCGCCGTTGTCCGCCAGGGCGCCTGCAGCCTGCTCGAACAGGCTGTGGGCTATATCGGTGGTTAGGGTAGTGCTCTGATGAAACGGCGGATTGCAGAGAATGAGCGGTAGACCCGTTAGGCCAAGGCCGCTCAGGCCATTGTTGTGATGGAGGTGGACCTGTCGTCCGTTACCGGCTGCACTGGCCGTAGCTGAAGCAGTGGCCTGGCGGCTCTCGTCGATTAGAATGGCCTGGCTGTGCGGATGTCGGTGCAGATAATTCAGCGCCAGAACCCCATTGCCGCAACCCAGGTCCACAAACCGGTCGACCGCCGGTAACTGGTCGAATACAGCCAGAAAGGCCAGTGCGCCCGGGTCGGGGCGGGCTTCGCTGAAACAGCCGGGCAGGGACACCAGGTTGACCTGACCGGCGATATAGTCATGAGCCAATTCTGGCGAGCCTTGATTGAGCGGGTCCGTCAGCGTGACGCACCGGGCTTTTTTGACCGCCAATCCCGGATTGATCTGTCCAAAATACCGCTGCATGACCTTCTGGTGACCTCGGCTCAGGTGTTTGACCATACCGGCTACCCAGCATTGTCCGCCTTCGGCGATTCGCCTGGCGATCTGGCTCAATTGCCACTCAAAAAGCGTCAGCGATTTGGGGGCGTGCAGAATCACCAATGCGTAGTGGTCCTTCAGGTCAGCGCTGGATTCAATAAGACGGGGTGTACTGGCCTGGTTGGCGCTGACGTTCAGCTTCAAGGCTTCACCGGCCATGGCGCTGTCGCTCCACCAGTCCGGGCTGGTCGAAGCCAGGGCCGTCGCCAGTGCGCCAAAACCGTCGTTGACCAGCAGCATCGGGCCAGCAGGGCCGTCGTAAGTCTGGAGCCGCTGCAATACCAGTTCATCGGCCGCGTTGTAAGCTTGCAAGTCCGGGGCCGGTGGCACCCGGCTGAGCGTTAACTGAGTCAGATCCCCAATCATCAGGTTTTAACCAGCACCAGGCCTGCTTCCATGTGATGTGTGTAGGGGAACTGGTCAAAGACGGCAGCGGCCTCAATGCGGTAATCGGAGCCCAGCGCCCGCACGTTGGCAGCGAGGGTGTCCGGGTTGCAGGAGATGTAAACGATACGCTCGAAATGGCGCGCCAGGGCCAGGGTGTCGTCATCGAGACCAGCCCGGGGCGGGTCGACCAGTAAGGTTTTGAAATCGTAGTCCGATACCGCCCATTCGCGCAGACGACGCGATTCGGTCCGCCCGAGCCAAGCGTTGGCGAAGTCTTCACTCGACATCCGGGCAATGGTCAGGTTCTCGATCCCATTGGCCTTGATGTTGTGTTGGGCACTGTGTACCGATACACGGGAAATCTCCGTGGCAAGTGCACGGTTGAAGTTGGTAGCCAGCGGAATTGAGAAATTACCATTGCCGCAATACAGTTCGAGCAAGTCTGCTTCACAGTGGGTTGTGTGGTGTTTGGCCCAGCCCACCATCTGTTCGCAAACGCCAGCATTGGGCTGGGTGAAGGAATTTTCGTATTGCCTGAAATGATAATCCTGCCCCTGAATGGTCAGGGTTTCGTTCACGTAGTCGCGCGACAGAACCAGGCGCTGCTTGCGTGCCCGGCCAATCACCGGGAACCCCCATTGTTCCTGCCAGTGTCGCCCGCGAACTTCCCAGGCATCGTCCAGCGCCTTGTGGTAGATGAGGGTGATGAGGGCGTCGCCTTGCTGGGTGGTAATGAATTCGACCTGAAATAACCGTTCCCGCAGCTGCGGGTCTTCAAGCACGCTGTTGCGCACTTCTGTCATCAGGCGGTTCAGCAGTTTGCTGGCGACCGGGAACTGGTCAACCCGAACCGGGACTTTGGGGTCGGCCGGGTCAAACATGGCGTACCAGGAGTCGTCTCCATCGTGCCAGAACTTGAATTCGGCTCGCATACGGTAGTGGCTGGGGGCTGACCGGAACACCTCGGGCTCGGGTAGGGTGATGCCATCAAACAGCGTTTTCAGGCGCTCAACCTTCTCGGTCAGCTGTGTTTCATACTGTTCGGGCGCAAAAGGGAAGGGCATGACCAGTCCAGTTCAGGATTCGGGCCGCCATTCTAGTTATTCCCGGCTCTCAAACCAGTTTATACCGTTATCTACGTTGACTGATTTTGACAATAGTCGAGTGCCCTGGGAATCAGTATAATTCCCGGCCCTCAATCAGGCGGTTTGGCCTGACGTTTATCATTCATGTTGGAGTTTGCGTGATTCAAGACGCTGTTAATCCCGAATTGGCCACAGAAGCCCCCGATCCGAAAACCGTACTGGGGGATATCCCGGATTTTCTCGGTAACCGTACTCCGCAAGCCTGGGTTGAGAAGGCGCTGGATAACCTGACGGTGCTGCTGATCGACCACGCCCAATGTGAAAAAAAAGCGGCTTCGGCGGCCATGTCGATGATGTACAAATACGTCGATCGCCGTGAGCTGTTGTCGAAAATGAGTAAGCTGGCACGTGAGGAGCTGGTGCATTTCGATCAGGTGCTCAAGTTGATGGATGATCGTGGCATTCAATACACACACCTTACAGCGGGCCGCTATGCCGGCGCCTTACACGAGCTGATTCGCAAGAGCGAGCCGGAAAAGCTGGTCGATCGCTTGATACTGGGGGCTTTTGTGGAAGCCCGTTCCTGTGAGCGATTCGCAGCGCTGGTGCCGGAATTGTACCGCCGGGGCGATGAAGTGCTGGGTCGTTTCTATTTCTCGTTGTTAAAAAGCGAGGCGCGGCATTACAAAGACTATCTGACGCTGGCACGGCAGTATTCAGAGACAGACATTACGGATCGAGTTGCTGCTTTTCGGGAGCTGGAAGCCCGCTTGATTGAATTGCCGGATGAGACCTTCCGGTTTCACAGTGGCCTGCCTGTGCAGGAGTGACGGTCAGTCTTGTCCGAACGTTAACTGGGTGATACTGAACCGGTTAAGCGTTTTGCTATCATGCTCAAATTGCAAATACCAGCCCAGTTCATCCCAATCACCCATTACCAGGCGTTCCCGCTCCGGTTCATTATCATCGGAGACCCTGTGCCAGTCGGCCATATGGGTATGCCCATGGATCAGCCCGGCGTGCCGGGTGCCTTTCAGCGTACGTTTTACGGCTTTTTGATTCACGTCGAAGTGGCGGGGCGCATCCGTTCTGTTTCGGTCTTTGCTGGCCTTGCGCAAGCGTTCGGCCAATGTTAGCCGCCATGCCAGGGGCAGTCGACGCAGGGTGCCCAGCACGGCGGGAGACTGAATGATGGCCCGGTAGCGTTGATAACCTCGGTCATCGGTGCACAGTCGATCACCATGGCTTAACACCCAGGTCTGAGTGCCAAATTGAACTGGGGTCGGGTCTGGAAGCAAGGTCGCGTTGCAGCGTTTGGCGTAGTCGTTGCCGAGGGCAAAATCCCGGTTACCGACCATCAAATAGACCGCTGTGGTTTCAGTCAGTTGATGCAGCCGTTTGGCTATGTCGTCATGCAGGGAGGTAGTGGCGTCGTCACCGACCCAGTATTCGAAGAAATCCCCGAGAATGAACAGGGCTTCGTGCTGGCTGGCAACGTCGTCCAGAAAGGCATAAAAGGCCCGGACCAGGTCCGGGCGGGACTCGCTCAGGTGCAGATCTGAAATCAGAACAGCACGGCGGTGGTGTATCATCCAATCATTCCAGAATAACGGCTTTTTCGATGATGACGTCTTCGGTCGGCACATCCTGATGGCCAGCCTTGAAGGTTGTCGGTACTGCTTTGATTCGATTAACAACATCCATGCCGTCGGTTACCTCACCAAAGACTGCATAACCCCAGCCGTCGGTGCTTTCCGATTTGAAATCCAGGAAGCTGTTGTCAGCAATATTGATGAAAAACTGGGCCGTGGCCGAGTGCGGATCAGCGGTACGGGCCATGGCAATGGTGCCGACGGTGTTCTTAAGGCCGTTGTTGGCCTCGTTGTCGATCGGCGCGCGGGTAGAGCGCTGCTTCATGCCGGGCTCAAAGCCGCCGCCCTGGACCATAAAGCCGTTGATCACCCGGTGAAAGATCAGGCCATCGTAAAAGCCGGCATTCACGTACTCGGCGAAGTTGGCGCTGGTGTTGGGCGCTTTTTCGGTGTTCAGGGTCAGGGTGATGTCACCCAGGTTAGTGGTTAGCAATACGTTCACAGGTTGTCCTCGGGTTATTGCGTGAGATTCAAGTGCAACCGTTTGGTTGCTATCAAGGTGTTTTCCATCAGAGTGGCTACCGTCATCGGACCGACACCGCCAGGCACTGGGGTTATCCAGGCCGCTTTCTCCGAGGCCAGTTCAAAATCCACATCGCCAGTCAGTTTGCCGTCGTCGGTGCGGCTGATACCCACATCGATCACAATGGCGCCTTCTTTGATCCAGTCGCCTTTGATCAGGCCGGGCCGACCAACAGCGGCCACCAGGATATCGGCGCGACGTACGTGTTTTTCAAGATCGACCGTGAACCGATGGGCGCAGGTTGTTGTACAGCCAGCCAGCAGCAATTCCAGCACCATCGGCCGACCAACGTGATTCGAGGCCCCAACAACCAGGGCCTCCTGGCCACGCAGATCCACCCCGGTTTCGCGCAGCAGAGTCATAATGCCTTTGGGGGTGCAGCTTTCGAGCATGGGCCGGCGCTGAACCAGCCGCCCGGCGTTGAACGGGTGAAAGCCATCGACGTCTTTATCCGGGCGGATGCGCTCGACCACGGTATCGGCATTAATATGCTCGGGCAGTGGTAGTTGGACCAGAATGCCATCTATGGAGGCATCGTCATTCAAGTCGTCGATCAGCGCCAGTAACTGAGCTTCTTTGGTAGATGATGGCAAATCGTAACTGACTGATTTGAAGCCTACTTCATCGCAGGCGCGGCGCTTGCTGCCAACATAGACTTCGGAGGCCGGGTCAGTGCCGACCAGAATTACAGCCAGGCCAGGTGGCCGAATCCCCTGGCTGGTCAGGGCGGTGACTTCTTCGGCGACACGGGCGCGTACGCGGCTCGCCGTCGCCTTACCGTCCAGTATGTTTGCGGGCATGGAGAGGTTCCTTGGAAGTTTTGCGGATTTTCGCATGCTCGTCTGGGTCGGGCAAGGAAACACACTCAGTTCAAAGATTGATCGAATTAACAGGAAAAGGGTCTATCGTCTTGTTTTTCCTGAATTTTTTTAAAAAAGTGTTTGACGGCACCCCGGCCCGTCAGTAATATGCGCCCCACGTTGACGAGACGTACTGATCGGAGCATAGCGCAGCCTGGTAGCGCATCTGGTTTGGGACCAGAGGGTCGGGGGTTCGAATCCCTCTGCTCCGACCATTAATTTAGTAAGGTGTCGTCTCGGTGGGCAGGCGGTTTCGCCGCTCTGGTAGCGTGACCTTTTGGGATTACGCGCCCGTAGCTCAACCGGATAGAGCACTCGCCTTCTAAGCGAGTGGTTGCAGGTTCAAGTCCTGCCGGGCGTACCAGTCTCGTAACGATAATTTGTGGTGGGCGTAGCTCAGTTGGTAGAGCCCTGGATTGTGATTCCAGTCGTCGTGGGTTCGAGTCCCATCGTCCACCCCACTTATTATTTCAGAAAAGGCCGGTCTCCGGCTTTTTTTGTATGTGCGCTAAAAAAGTCGGGCGGTTTCTTGCTTCCCGGTGGATTCAATCGTTGGTTGAATCATTATTTGTCAGCAGGGCGGCCGGATACCGTTGACTGGGCTTGAATAGTACCCCCATCACCCCTACATTATCCGCCCCCTAATTAACCCAATGTACAGATCGGGCTTAGTTTACCGGTCATTACCTTATAAAAGAGCAAGAGGAAGCCTCATGCAAGTGTCTGTCGAAGCGACTACCGGACTGGAACGCCGTCTAAAGGTGGGTGTCCCCGCCAGTGAAGTGGATAATGCGGTTAGTGAAAAGCTGAAACAAACAGCTCGCCGCGTGCGCATCGACGGTTTCCGTCCGGGTAAAGTGCCTGTTTCCGTGGTTAAACAGCGTTTTGGTGATGGTATTCGCGCCGAAGTTCTGCAGGAAGTAGTACAGAACAACTACGCAAGAGCCCTGACCGAAGAGAAGCTGACGCCTGCCGGTTCTCCGCGCATTGAATTCACTCAGGACAAAGCGGGCCAGGATGTTGAGTTTGTCGCCACCTTTGAAGTTTTCCCTGAGGTAACACTGGCAGCGTTCGACGGTTATGAGTTCGACAAGCAGTCGGCAGAAATAGCGGATAGCGATATTGATGACATGCTGGCCAATCTGCGCAAGCAGCGTGCTGAATATAAAGTTGTCGATCGTGCCGCAGCCGATACTGATCAGGTCAAGATCGATTTTGTCGGCAAGGTAGATGGCGAAGCGTTTGATGGCGGCAGCGCCGAAGATCAGACCCTGATTCTGGGCTCCAAGTCTATGATTCCAGGCTTTGAAGACGGCATCGTCGGCATGAAAGCCGGTGAAACCAAGGCGGTTGATGTCACCTTCCCGGAAGAATACGGCAACAAGGAACTGGCTGGCAAAGCAGCTGTGTTCGATATCACGCTGAACGAAGTGGCTGAAGCCGAGCTGCCCGAGTTGAACGAGGCCTTCTTTGAAGCTTTCGGCACCAAGGGTACCGACCTTGAAAGCTTCAAAGTTGAAGTTCGCCAGAACATGGAACGCGAAGCTCGCAACGCACTCCAGGCCAAGCTGAAGAACGATGTCATCGAGAAGTTGGTCGAAGACAACAGCCTCGACGTACCTTCAGCGCTGGTTGATGAAGAGATTGGTCGTTTACAGCAGCAAGCCGTTCAGCAGTTCGGTGGTGGCGCCCAAATGGACCCGTCCAGCCTGCCTAAGGAGCTGTTTCAGGAGCAAGCCGAGCGTCGCGTTAAAGTCGGCCTGCTGATGAACGAAGTGATCAACAGTGGCGAGCTGAAAGCAGACGACGCCGAAGTGCGCGCCTACATCGAAGACCAGGCGTCCGTATACCAGGAGCCGCAGCAGGTTATTGACTATTACTACAGCAATCGTGAACTTTTGAACCAAGTTCGTGCTGTGGTTGTTGAAAACGCAGCAATCGACTATATCCTGAGTAAATCCAAGGTGAACGAATCCACCGTAAGTTACCAGGACGCTGTTAAGAACAAGGCGGCGGCACAAGGCTGAATGCCAGTGCCGGCTCTGATGTCGGCAGCATGAGGCAGCAATGAGAGTTGGCGCTTCCTTGGGGGTGCCAACTTTTTTGTTTTTTGAATACCAGGAGTCGAGTCAATGTCAAAGTTTGATGCCAACGGGTCCGCACCCGATATCATGAACGCCAGCGGTCTGGTACCTATGGTCGTTGAGCAGTCGGCTCGGGGTGAACGGTCTTACGATATCTATTCGCGACTGCTGAAAGAGAACGTAATCTTCCTGGTCGGTCAGATTGAAGACCATATGGCCAACCTGATTGTCGCGCAGTTACTGTTTCTGGAAAGCGAGAATCCGGACAAGGACATTTCGCTGTACATCAATTCACCGGGCGGCTCGGTCACCGCTGGCATGGCTATTTACGATACCATGCAGTTCATCAAGCCCGATGTGAGCACCATGTGCATTGGGCAGGCGGCCAGCATGGGCGCGCTGTTACTGACAGCAGGTGCCAAGGGCAAACGTTTCTGCCTGCCCAATTCGCGGATGATGATTCATCAGCCTCTGGGCGGTTTCCAGGGTCAGGCGTCAGACATCGAGATCCATGCGCGTGAAATTCTGGAAATGAAACAGCGTTTGAACGACATCATGGCGTATCATACCGGTCAACCGCTTGAGGTTGTCGAAAAAGACACTGATCGTGATAACTTCATGAAGGCCGACGACGCCGTTAGCTACGGCCTGGTCGATAAGGTCATGCAGAGCCGCAATACTGGCTGATTGTAATGAAATCGCTAAAATACCTGTAAAATCAATCGGTTGATCATGTTTACCAAACAACCACAGTGGTTTCCCTGAAAAAACTTGCATTATCGGGGCTGTGGTTTCATCTTTAATCGAGCAACCGTTACCAATGGAGTAGTTGAATGGCCGACGATAGAACCGGAAAAGGCGAAGACGGTAAGCTGCTGTATTGCTCTTTCTGCGGAAAGAGCCAGCATGAAGTCCGTAAGCTGATTGCCGGGCCTTCGGTGTTCATTTGCGATGAGTGTGTTGATCTGTGTAACGACATCATTCGCGAAGAGCTGCAGGACAATGGTCCCAAGCACGAAAGCAGTAAACTGCCGACTCCCGCGGAAATCCGAGAAACGCTGGACGAATACGTCATTGGCCAGTCGCGCGCCAAAATGGTGCTTTCGGTCGCCGTTTACAATCATTACAAACGCCTGCAGTACGGTGAGCACAACGATGACGTTGAGCTGAGCAAGTCCAATATTCTTCTGATCGGCCCGACAGGCAGCGGTAAAACACTGCTGGCCGAAACACTGGCCCGTATGTTGAACGTACCGTTCACCATTGCCGATGCCACCACCCTGACTGAAGCGGGTTATGTGGGTGAGGATGTCGAGAACATCATTCAAAAACTGCTGCAAAAGTGTGATTACGACGTCGACAAGGCCCAGCGCGGCATTGTCTACATCGATGAGATCGACAAGATCTCCCGGAAATCCGACAACCCCTCCATTACCCGGGATGTCTCCGGCGAGGGCGTGCAGCAAGCTTTATTGAAGCTGATTGAGGGTACCGTGGCGTCAGTACCGCCGCAGGGCGGACGCAAACACCCCCAACAGGAGTTTTTGCAGGTCGACACCGGCAACATCCTGTTTATCTGTGGTGGTGCTTTCGCAGGCCTGGAAAAGGTTATTCGTAATCGCTCTGAAAAGGGTGGTATTGGTTTCAGTGCCACCATGAAGACCAAGGACGAGAACCGGAACCTGGGTGAAACCATTGCCGATGTCGAGCCGGAAGATCTGGTCAAGTACGGCCTGATCCCGGAATTTATTGGTCGTTTGCCCGTGGTTGCTACCCTGACCGAACTGGATGAAGACGCCCTGATTCAGATTCTGACCGAGCCCAAGAACTCCCTGGTGAAGCAGTACCAGAAGTTGTTTGATATGGAAGGTGTCGAGCTGGATTTTCGCATCAGTGCGCTCAAGGCTGTTGCTCACAAGGCTATGGAACGTAAAACCGGTGCCCGGGGCCTGCGCTCCATTCTGGAAAACGTGCTGCTCGACACCATGTATCAGATTCCCTCGGAATCCGGGGTATCGAAGGTGGTTATTGAAGAGAGTGTCATCAAGGGAGAATCCGAACCCCTGCTGATCTATGAAACACAAGACAGCAAGAAAACAGCGGGTGGTCAGCACGACTGATCTGAAAACGGGCTTAAGGGCCCGTTTTTTATTCTGCTATTACGCTGTTGGCGCCTCCGTGTCGCAACCGGACAGGCGAAAGTTTTATTGCCCTAAGCTCTTGATTTGGCGGGCCCAGGCGCCATTATCAATTCAAATCTGAACAGTTTTCGAGGTTCCCATGGAGCATTCTGACTCCCCGGCAGGCGATCCCATCGTATTACCATTGCTTCCATTGCGTGATGTGGTTGTTTACCCGCACATGGTCATTCCGTTGTTTGTTGGTCGCGAGAAGTCCATAGCGGCTCTTCAGGCCGCCATGGACGATGGCAAGAAAATACTGCTGGTCGCCCAGCGCAATGCCTCTGATGATGAGCCCGATCAGAGCGATCTCTATCATGTTGGTACCCTGGCGACGGTGCTGCAATTGTTGCGACTGCCAGATGGCACGGTAAAGGTACTCGTTGAAGGCGTTGATCGTGTCAGCATTGACGAGCTGGAAGAGGGCGAGGAGTACATAAAAGGGCACGCGACGCTAATGACCGGCGGACAGCTGAGTGAGCGCGAGAGCGAGTCACTGGTTCGGCTGCTGATGTCCCAGTTCGACAAATACGTCCAGCTGAGCAAAAAAGTACCCTCAGAAGTGATTACCTCTTTGAACAGTATTGAGGAACCGGGTCGCCTGGCGGATACGATTGCTGCGCATCTGTCGTTGAAGATAGATGAGAAACAGCAGGTGCTGGAACTGTCGGCTGATCGCGACCGTATCGAACATCTGTTGTCGGTTCTGGAAACCGAAATCGACCTGCTGCAAGTCGAAAAGCGCATTCGCGGTCGGGTAAAAAAGCAGATGGAGAAATCCCAGCGCGAGTATTACCTGAACGAACAAATGAAAGCGATTCAAAAAGAACTGGGCGACCTGGATGAAAGTAACCCCAATGAAATTGAAGAGCTAAGCGGTAAGATCGATAACGCTGGCATGCCTAAAGAGGCGCTTGAAAAAGCCAAAGCTGAATTGAACAAGCTGAAAATGATGTCGCCGATGTCGGCGGAATCCTCGGTCGTGCGCAATTACCTCGACTGGATGATCAGCGTACCCTGGTCCAAAAAGTCACGCGTTCGACATGATCTGAAGCGCGCCCAGGAAGTTCTGGAAGAAGACCACTATGGTCTGGATGAGGTTAAGAAACGCATCCTCGAATACCTGGCTGTGCAGCAGCGCGTGAAGAAAGTTAAAGGGCCGGTATTGTGTTTGGTAGGGCCGCCGGGGGTAGGTAAAACCTCCCTGGGTCAGTCCATCGCGCGCGCAACAAACCGCAAATTTGTCCGTATGGCGCTCGGCGGGGTAAGGGATGAATCGGAAATGCGTGGTCACCGCCGTACTTACATTGGCTCGATGCCTGGCAAGGTTGTACAGAAACTGAGCAAGGTTGGGGTGCGTAACCCGCTTTTCCTGCTCGACGAGATCGACAAGATGGGGATGGATCACCGGGGTGACCCGGCGTCTGCCTTACTGGAGATTCTCGACCCGGAACAGAACCACACCTTCAATGACCATTATCTCGAAGTGGATTATGACCTGTCGGATGTGATGTTCATCTGTACCGCCAATTCGATGAACATTCCCGGTCCGCTGCTGGATCGGATGGAGATCATCCGCATTCCGGGTTACACCGAAGATGAAAAAGTGGCGATTGCCGAAAAGTACCTGTTGCCCAAGCAATTAAAGGCCAACGGACTGAAGGCAAATGAACTCAACCTGACAACCGGTGCGATCAGCGACCTGATTCGCTATTACAGCCGGGAAGCGGGTGTTCGTGGGCTTGAGCGGGAAATCGCCAAGGTAGCGCGCAAGGTTGTGATGGCCAACGTGCTGGAAAAAGAAACCAGAACGACAACCATCGACCAGGATAATCTGGAAGAGTTTTCCGGTGTCCACAAATACAAATTCGGATTGGCCGACAAGGAAAATCAGGTCGGTATGGTCACCGGTCTTGCCTGGACATCGGTGGGTGGTGAGTTACTGAACCTCGAGGCCACCTCGGTGCCTGGCAAGGGCCGAACTGTACAGACCGGCTCGCTGGGGGATGTGATGAAAGAATCCATCCAGGCGGCCATGACGGTGGTTCGCAGCCGGGCACAAAGCCTGGGCATCATGCCCAACTTTATTGAGAACCGTGACATCCATGTGCACGTTCCGGAAGGGGCTACCCCCAAGGACGGACCGTCCGCAGGTATTGGCATGGCTACTGCTTTGGTCTCAGTGCTGACTCGTATTCCGGTTCGGGCCGATGTCGCCATGACCGGTGAAATTACCCTGCGCGGGCAGGTGTTGCCCATTGGTGGCTTGAAAGAAAAGCTGCTGGCGGCTCGCCGAGGGGGTATAAAAACCGTTATCATTCCCAAGGAAAATGTCAGGGATTTGAAGGAGATACCGGACAATATCAAGAAAGAGCTGGATATTCGTCCTGTTGAATGGATAGATGATGTGTTAAATGTAGCCCTGGAGCGCAATCCTACGCCCCTGACCGATGCCCAGGTGGAAGCGGAAATGGCCAAGACTCGCTCTGAGAACCAGACATCATCTAGCCTCAGCACTCACTAGAACCGCTTGACAGTGGAATTTTGAGGCTGGTATAAAGTGGGTTCGACATGAATCGAATGCACGGGCTGAAAAGCACAAACAAATAACAAAACAGGTGCAGGGTGCTTTAGTAAGCGCAATGCCCCGGGTTTAACACCCCAGGCATTGCCAGGGACATAAAACTGCATCACAACGAAGTTAAAGGGGAAAAGTGTGAACAAGTCTGAACTGATTGATGCTGTAGCGGCTGCGGCTGACATTCCAAAAGCGGCTGCTGGCCGTGCACTGGATGCAATGATTGACTCTGTAACTGACACGCTGAAAAGCGGTGATCAGGTCGTACTGGTGGGTTTCGGTACCTTTGGCGTTAAAGAGCGTGCGGCCCGTACCGGTCGTAACCCTCAAACTGGCCAGCCGATCGAAATCAAAGCGGCCAAAGTGCCGAGCTTCAAGGCCGGTAAAGCGCTGAAAGACGCCGTAAACTGATTGAAGGGTCTCGGGTGGGAGCCTCAGGCTCTCACCAGAACCCGGTTTAAACCGACAGCGTGTCAGCCCTGATGCGCTTTTTTTTTATCTGAATATCCGTAGTGTCCAGACGGGGTGGGAAGCTAAATGCTCCAGTTTTTCCGTAATGCAGCCAAGGGAGTGACGGGGAAGGTCATCGTCGCCGTTATCGTCGTTGCCTTTGCTTTTTTTGGTGCCGAGTCCATCGTCGGCATTGTAAACAATTCCGACCCGATTGAAGTCAATGGTGAGGGCATCAGCGATGTGCAGGTACAGCGACTGGTCCAGGAACGCCAACAGCAACTGATACAGCAACTGGGTGAAAATGCGACCCCTGAATTGTTGAACTCGTCGTTTATCCGTCAGTCAGTCGTCAACGCCCTGGTCAATGAAGAAATTCAGCGACAGGCGAGTGTTAATCTGGATCTGGCCGTCAGCGAAGAAGAAGTTAATCAGAATATTCTGACCATTGGTGCGTTTCAGTCGAATGGCCGCTTTGATGAAGAAGCCTTTCGTCGGTATATCGCAATCAACGGTTTTACTCCCACAACGTTTCGCACCCAGTTGAGCAGCCAGATACGGCTGGAGCAAATGCAAGCGGGCCTGGTTCGTTCTGCCTTTGAACTGGAGCGAGATGTCGAACGTTCTGCTGCGCTGGAAAGCCAACGCCGGGAAGTGACTTATCGCCGTTACAACGCCGAAGACTTTCTGGATCAGGTCGACGTTACCGAACAGGATATTCAGACTTATTACGAGACCAACAGTGACCAGTTTTTGAACCCGGAGCAGGTTCAGGTTCGCTACGTTGTTCTTAACCAGAGTGATTTGATTCCGGACATGGTGGTGACCGAGTCGGACATAGAGTCCGAATACAATCGCTATGTCGCAGAAACCGAAGCAGAAACGCTACGCGAAGTGTCACATATCCTCTTTGCAGAGGGTGATGACCCCATGACAGCAGCTGAAGCCGCCATGGCGCGTCTGGACGCTGGTGAATCATTTGCTGACTTGGCCGAAGAGTTGTCTGATGACCCGGGAAGCTCGCTCGACGGCGGATATCTGGGCGAGTTGAGTGAAGGCCTCTATGTCGATGAATTCTTTGAGGCGGGTCAGCAACTGCAGGCAGTCGGTGATGTGAGCGATCCGGTACAAACCGAGTTCGGTGTGCATCTGATCCGGCTGGAAACGCTTGAGCAGGCCGATGTCGAGCCGCTGGAAAGCGTTCGTGACGCCCTGGAGCAAGCCGTACGCGAGCGCAAGGCGCGTGAAGAGTTTGGATTGCTTGAAACAGAAATGGCTGATATTGCTTTTCAGAGTGACCGCATTGACGAGGTTGCCGAAACGTTCAATACGGCGGTTCAAACCTCTGACTGGATTAACCGTAACAGCACCTCTGGTATTGCGGCTTCCGCGTCATTCGTAACGGCAGCCTTTTCTGAACCCGTGGTCGACAATGATCTGATCAGCGATGTTGTTCGTCTGGAGAACGGTGGCCTGGCGGTTATGCAACTGGAGGCTTACGAACCGGAGCAAGTGCAACCGCTGGACGCAGTGCGAGACCGGATTGTTGACATTGTAACCAATGAGCAGGCAACCGAGTTGGCTGAGCAGGCTGCGACTGATGACCTGGAACAGGTGAGATCGGAAGGTGTGGTTGCGGATGAGCGCTGGGCTTCATCTATTGTGATCGATCGCGATAACAGCGAATTGCCTTCGAACCTGGTGCAGTTCAGCTTTGAGCTGCCGCGTCCGGCCGCCGATGGTCTGACCGTCGAACGGTTTACCGCTGGTGAAACCGTTTATCTGGTTGCTGTGTTGTCGGTAACGGAAGGTGAGGTCAGTGAGGATGTTCGCCAGTCGGTGGGTGACTACCTGGCGCAGCGTACCGGCCAGGCTGACTATCAGAGTTTCTTCAATGCACTGCGTACCTCTGCCGACGTGCGCATCAGTGGCGCCTTGTCCCAGTAACGGAGTCAGGCGCTCGACCCCTGCGCCAGAAGCGTTGGGTCGGCTATACTGAGTATTGCAAAGGCCGCCTGAGCGGCCTTTTTTAATGGCGGGAGCCTGAGATGAATTCACAGCATCAGAAACTGACCCAGCTACTCGATGAAAATGCCATTACAGCCGAAGATTTTGCCTATTGCCTGGGCATCGAACCGGTACAGGCCGAGCGGCTGTGTACAGGGAAAAAAGCACTGACACCCAAGTTGGCACGGCAAATAGAGCAAACCTTTTCCAAGCCCGCATACTGGCTCGATGATACCCCGGCGACCACCCGGGGCACCGGTCCGAGTTTTGATCTGTTTGGGTAACCGGGGGACTTGTCCATGAATGAAGAACATGCCGCCTTGCTAAAGAACATTCGCCTGGTCGCCTTCGATGTTGACGGCGTGCTAACCGACGGGCGTTTGTACTATGGCCCCGATGGCGAATCCCAAAAGGTTTTTCACGTTCGGGATGGGGTGGCGTTAAAGGTGCTTCCCGATGTTGGCATTGAGGTCGCTGTCGTATCGGCAAAAGACAGTCCCGCACTTCGTGCCCGTTTGAATGACCTTGGCGTTAAACATGCTTTTGTCGGGTGTCACGATAAACTTCAGCGCTTGCAGGCGCTGGCTGGGGAATTGGGATTAGCGCCTAATGAGATCGCCTTTGTCGGGGATGATCTGGTGGATCTGGAGGTGATGGCCTGGTGCGGATGCAGCCTGGCGCCGGCAGACGCTTACAGCTTCGTGTTGGAGAGGGCCAATGTGGTATTGACCGTTGAGGGCGGGCACGGAGTAGCCCGATGTGTGGCGGACCTTGTGCTTAATGCCCAGGGGCTTTATCAGCAGGCTTACACCCTGGCTGCCGACGCTCATTTTGAACGTCGGCGAGACCCTTCAGACCGCTGAGAGCCGACTACCGTATCGGTGAGTCAGCCTGTCACCAGGTCGGGCTGAGCTTTGATGAAGTCATCCAGCGCTTTCATTTGCGCCAGAAACGGCTTTAGCTGTTCCAGCGGCAGGGCACTGGGACCATCGCACTTAGCCTGGTCCGGGTCGGGGTGAGATTCCAGAAACAGCCCCGCAATTTTCTGCGACATGCCAGCCCGGGCCAGGTCCGTTACCTGCGACCGCCGACCGTCGGCCGAGTCGGAGCGGCCACCGGGTTTCTGCAGAGCGTGGGTCACGTCAAAAATGACCGGGTAACCGGTTTGTTTCATGATGCCAAAACCGAGCATATCGACCACCAGGTTGTTGTACCCAAACGAGGTGCCACGCTCACAGAGTATCAGTTGATCGTTGCCCGCTTCTTCGCACTTGCGCAGAATGTGAGCCATTTCGTGAGGGGCCAGAAACTGGGCTTTCTTGATGTTGATGACGGCACCGGTTTTGGCCATCGCCATGACCAAATCAGTCTGGCGGGACAGAAACGCAGGCAGTTGAATAACATCGGCGACGTCGGCAGCCGGCTGGCACTGGTAGGGTTCGTGGACGTCGGTGATCACCGGCACGTTGAAAGTTTGTTTGATCTCCTGCAGTATCTTCAACCCTTCGTCCAGGCCCGGGCCCCGAAACCCTGCAATTGAACTGCGATTGGCTTTGTCGAAGCTGGCCTTGAACACGTAGGGAATGCCCAGATCTTCAGTGATCCTGACATAGTGTTCGGCCATGGTCATCGCCAGGTCGCGACTTTCGATGACATTGATGCCACCAAACAGAGTAAACGGCTGGTCGTTACCGACGGCCAGATCTTGAACAGATACAGCACGCTGTTGCATAACAGTGTCCCTATTGAATTGGGCTGCCATTGTAGCCGTTGACCGCGAGAAGCTAAACCTGCCCATGCTCTCCCCCGAACTGAAAAACACTATTCAGACTGCCTACAGCGAGTACCTCACTGCCCGTGACCTCAAGGCACGCAGCGGTCAGAAGCACATGCTGGCGCACATTGCCCGCACCTTGTCTGAGGTTGAGCTGTCGGCTGATGGCGAGTGTCAGGGCGCAGCACCCATAGCGGTGGTTGAGGCAGGTACCGGTACCGGTAAAACCATTGGCTATGCACTCAGCGCCATCCCGATCGCACAGCATTTCGATAAACGGCTGGTTATCGCCACGGCCACTGTGGCCCTGCAAGAGCAGGTGGTTCAAAAAGACATTCCCGACATTCTGGCTTCCAGCGGTTTGAGCTTTAATGCCGTTCTGGCCAAGGGCCGCGGGCGCTACCTGTGCTTGCAACGCCTGGAACAAAGCATCCAGATGCAGGAAGGCGCGGTGACTGCCTTGTCACTGTTTGAGGAGACGATGGCAGAGGATGAGGCCGCCTTGCAGGTCTATACCGACATGCTGGATCAATTCGGACGAGGGCAGTGGAGTGGTGACCGGGACCAGTGGCCAGACCGCCTCGACGATGAGCTTTGGCGTCCGGTGACCTCCACGCACCGGGAGTGCCTGAACCGTCGTTGCCCGCATTTTCAGAACTGCCCGTTCTATGAAACCCGCAAGGAACTGGAAGACGCCGACGTTATCATTGCCAATCACGATCTGGTGATGGCTGATCTGGCACTGGGTGGTGGGGTGATTCTGCCAGCACCGGCCCAGACCATCTATGTGTTCGATGAAGGGCATCACCTGCCGGACAAGGGGCTTTCCCACTTTGCCAGTCAGCTGCCGTTCAAGCAGACGCTGAATCAGATAGAGGGCTGGCGCAAGCAACTGCCCAAGGTCAGGCTGGAGCTGGCCTACGGTGACTCGGAAGAGCGGCTGCTGGATCAGGTGGAAGCCGCCATCGGTGATGCCCACCTGTGCCTGACCGATGCCTGGGGGGCGCTGGCGCCGGTTCGTCAGCGGCTCGACGGGCATCTGTCGACCCTGACAGTTCATGATCCGGACTGGCTGACCCAGACGCAGGCGTTACTGGCCCCGCTGGAACAGCCGCTGAAGCAACTGTGCACGGCCTTGTTGCGCCTGGACGAGTCAGTTCGCAAGCGCCTGTCTGCCTCTCAGGATGTGGATGAGAAAGGGCGACTGGAACAAACCCTGCCGCTGCTGGGGCGATGGATGGGGCGCGCCGAGCCGGCGCGCGATCTGGTGGTTTCCTGGCTTCAGGAAGACAAGGCAGAGGCACCGCCGACGGCGCGCTGGTTCGACAACATCGACTTGCCGGATTATCAGGATCTGGTGTTGAACGCCAGTCCGGTCTCCGCCCAGTCAATACTGCGACAGCATATATGGAACCGGTGTTTCGGGGCCATTGTGACCTCAGCTACGTTGACCATCGCGGGTGATTTTAATCGCTTCGCCCTCCAGGCCGGTTTGCCAGACCACACCGGGTATTTACAGGTGTCGAGCCCCTTTGATTACCAGTCACGGGTGATCGCGCGCGTACCAGCGATCGCCTGCGATGGTGGCCTGCGCGAGGCGCACACCACAGCGATGATTGAAGCGGTGCAGGAATACCTGCCAACGTCGACCGGGAATCTGGTGTTGTTTTCGTCGCGTCAGCAAATGAATGAGGTGTATCGGGGGCTCAGCGCCGACTGGCAGGAACGCGTGACGTTGCAGGATGCATTACCCAAGAACGCTCTGATCAATCATCACCGGGAGCGGCTTGAAAGCGGCCAGGGCTCTACGTTGTTCGGGCTGGCCAGTCTGGCCGAAGGAGTGGACTTGCCGGGGAACTACCTGACGCACCTGATGATTGCCAAACTGCCGTTTGCGACACCCGATGATCCGATTCTTTCAACCCTGTCTTTGTGGCTGGAACAGCGGGGTTCGAACCCCTTTGCCCAGGTCAGCTTACCGACTGCCATTATTCGGCTGGTTCAGGCCTGTGGCCGATTGATTCGCAACGAATCTGACAGTGGCACGCTCTGGTTTATGGACCGCCGCCTGATCGACAAGCGATACGGCAGCCTGGTTCGTCAGTCACTGCCGGATTATCGCTGGGAAGTGGAGCCCCCCGCGCCGCGTTAGTGGGTGGCGCGGCTCACAGATCCTGTGAATCGAGCAACGATTGCGACAAAGTGCCTTTGGGCAGCTGCATGGTAATGCAGTGCAGGCTGCCGAACTGCTCGATCAATGCCCGGCAGGGCAAACCCACAACCCGGTGCCCGGGGAAGGCATCAGCCAGGCGTTCCAGTGCCGCACCATCCTGGGGAACGCCGTAGGTGGGTACCAGCAAGAGCTGATTGGCAACCAGAAAGTTGGCGTAGGTTGCTGGCAGACGCTGGCCATCCTGATTGAATTGAGCATCGGGCCAGGGCAGTTCAATGAGCCGGTACGGCTTGCCGTGCGCATTGGTGAACGCCGCCAGTTCGTGTTTCATGGCCCTGAGTGCCTCAAAATGCGCATCGGTTTCATCCTGGCACCCCTGAAACACCAGAGTATCTTCAGGCGCAAAGCGGGCCAGGGTGTCGATGTGAGCGTCGGTGTCGTCTCCGGCGAGCGCGCCGTTTTCCAGCCAGAGTATCTGCTGTACCCCAAACCAGGCTTTCAACTTCGTCTCTACCGCCGAGCGCGGCTGGTCACCGTTTCGATTCGGGTTCATCAGGCAGGCCGTGGTGCTAAGCAGGGTGCCCTGGCCGTCCGATTCGATGCTGCCACCTTCCAGTACCCAGTCGACAGGCTGCATGGGCGCCGCAAAGAGACCCTTGTCGGCCATACACTGGTTCAGGGCGTTGTCGTTGCGGGCATCGAATTTTCCGCCCCAGCCGTTGAAGGTGAAATCCAGTAGCAGTGGCTGTTCGTTTTCGAGCACGGTAATGGGGCCGTGGTCGCGGGCCCAGGTGTCATCGCCGTCGACCAATACCAGATGGCACCGGGCCTGGTTGATGCCATCGCGTTCGAACATGACCTTGAGCCGGTCTGTATCAATGCTGGCATGTACCTGAATCACGACATCCTGAGTGTGGCTGAGTGAACTCAGCAGGTCCAGATAGACGTCTTCTGCATCAGACAGAGCGTCAGCCCAGTCACTGTCGGGGTGGGGCCAGGTGATGAGAATGGCATCCTGCGGATTCCATTCAGCGGGCAGGTAGCGTTGGCTCATAGATTATTCGTCACGCCTGAAATAAAAAGGGCAGGCAGTATACAGGCAGTTGGCGGGTTTTGCTTGCCTGTAACGCAACCAATAACGTTCCGTTACAGCAAGCGGGTCTCATGAGCCGCGGCTCTGGGCCTGAACTTTGAACAAGTGCCGGGTTAATGACTGGCGCTGAGTTTCGCTCAACGCCTGGAACTCGAGGTGCACCCGTGTACCGGAGCCGTCGGTAATGGCCTCCGCCACCCGGGCATGGCAGAACAGCGATAAATAACTGGGAGAGAATATTATCGCCAGGGCGAGGTCCTCCCCGACCGGGTGGGCACCCTCAAGCCAGCACTGGCAGCCGCCTTCACTGATGTCGATCGGCTGTGCCTGGAGGTGTTCTGCCTGAGTGGTCTGAATGTGCAGGTAGCGGGTCATCAGAGTCAGTTTGGTGTTGAACAAGTCCATCAATTTGCGCGTGGCCGGGTCTTTGATGCGTTCCAGAAACTCACTGAACTGGGCATCCACGTTCTCAAATTCTTTCAGCACTGCGACCTGATGCAGTTGAGGAAAGTAATCAGCAATGGCCGGGCGCTCCGGATCAAAGGCCGTAGCGGTAATGTAGGCGGTATCGGCGACGCGAAAAAATTCCCGGCGATCAGTGTCCATAGTGCGCTCCTTTGAGAAGGCGGTGTTTGGTGGCAGGTTGCCCGCCGCTCATTGTGTTAATGAGTGTAACGAAGACGAAAAGCACCTGTCTGCAGCCCGAGTGTACCCAAAATGATCTTGGCACGCTCTGGGCAGGGTGGTTTAATGCCCGCCATGCTGAATCATATCCCGCTTTTGGTCGGTTTGCGTTATTTGCGCGCCCGCCGCAGAAACCACTTTATTTCCTTCATTTCCGGCGTCTCGATGATCGGCCTGACCCTGGGGGTTATGGTGTTGATCATCGTGTTGTCGGTGATGAATGGCTTCGATCGCGAATTGCGTAATCGCATTCTCGGTATGGTACCCCACGCGACCCTGTCGCAACCGGGTGAAATGACCGACTGGCAATCCGTCGTCAACACGGTCACAGAACATCCGCAAGTTCTGGGTGCCAGCCCTTATACAGAAAGTCAGGGCATGCTGGTAGGGCGCTCCCAAACCAAGGGCGCACTGATCAATGGCGTTGATCCGTCTACCCTGGCAGACGTGTCCATTCTCCCCAATCACATGGTATCCGGCTCGCTTGACCCACTGGTCGAGGGCGGCTTTGGCATCGTGCTGGGTGACATTATGGCGCGCACCCTCGGCGTCGGGGTTGGCGACCGGGTTACCATGATGGTGCCCGAAGTCACGGTCAACCTGGCTGGAGTCACACCCCGGTTCAAACGCTTTGAAGTGGTCGGTACCTTTTCGGTAGGAGCGGAGCTGGACGCCAATCTGGCGGTGGTTCACATGACGGATCTTGGTCGGATACTGCGCTATGGCGATGCTGTCGATGGCGTTCACTTGAAAGTAGACGATCTGTTCGATGCCCGCCGGATCGGAGTCGAGGCCGGGCGTGAGCTTGCTGGCCGCTATCTGGTCAGTGACTGGAGCCGAACCCAGGGCAATCTGTTCCAGGCGATTCAGATGGAAAAACGCATGGTCGGTTTGTTGCTGTTCATGATCGTAGCCGTTGCCGTGTTTAACATTGTGTCGAGCCTGGTCATGATGGTGACGGACAAGCAGGGTGAAATTGCCATTCTCAGAACGCTGGGGGCGCGCACCGGTCAGATCATGGGAATATTCATTGTTCAGGGCACGGCCATCGGGCTGATCGGTATCTCCCTGGGGGTTATTCTGGGGGTCGTGGGTGCCTGGTCTGTGGCCGACATCATTGCCTGGTTCGAGCAAGTGCTGAACATTCAGTTCCTCAATGCCGAGGTTTATTTTATCAGCTATATACCGTCTGAATTGAAGTGGACTGACGTACGGTTGATTGCGGGGGCGACTTTCGTAATCAGCGTACTGGCAACGCTGTACCCAGCCTGGCGGGCCTCTCGAATCTCACCGGCGGAGGCCCTGCGATATGAATCGTGATGTGTTGCGGTGCGAATCCGTCGGTCGTTTTTTTAAAATGGGCCCCGAGCAGGTCGAGGTGTTGCACGACATCAATTTCACCATCGACCCCGGAGAGCTCGTCAGCATCGTTGGCAGTAGCGGTTCCGGGAAGACGACCTTGCTTAATTTGCTGGCCGGGCTTGATTCTCCGAGTGTCGGTGAGGTGTATATGGCCGACCAGGCCATGTCCAGTCTGAGCGATCGCCGACGTGCCCTGCTGCGCAATCAGCACATGGGCTTCGTTTTTCAGTTTCATCATTTGTTGCCCGAGTTTACCGCGCTGGAGAATATCCTGTTGCCACAGGTGATAGGGGGCATGAAGGCGTCAGAGAGTGAACCGAGGGCGATGCAATTGCTGGAACGGGTTGGCCTGAAAGACAGGGCGCGGCATCGCCCGGCTGAACTGTCAGGTGGTGAACGCCAGCGCGTAGCGATCGCTCGTGCCCTGATCAATCACCCGCCTGTGGTGTTAATGGACGAACCTACGGGCAACCTGGATGACACGACCTCAGAGCAGGTTCATGAGTTGATCATGGAATTGAACCGGGATATGGATTCGAGTTTTATTGTGGTGACCCACAATCAGGATTGGGCCCGGCAAATGCCGAAACAGTACGTACTGAAACGCGGCCACCTGGAGTTGTTGACCGCCTAACGACCCGTCATTCACCCCGTCGCTGTTGCCGTAACCGGTTGCGGCGACGGCGGTTCAAGCGCATGCGCCAGTGGTAGAGAGCGCTGATCAGAAAATACCCGAGCGGCGCCAGTACCAGCCCGCACAGAACCCCGCCCAGAAAAGTTGGCCAGTAGAGGTCCAACAGCAGGGTCGACCCCCAACCGTTTTGCTGAATTGTTTCGAACGCGATCACAGATCGGCCGGATAACTGTGCGCCCAGCCAGTAGGTGCCATAAAATATCACTGGCATGGTGAACGGATTACTCAGCCACACCAACGCCAGTGCAATGGGCAAATTCGCGGTAAAGAATATTGCAGCCAGGGCGGCCAGTGGCATTTGGCCAGGTATCGGCAACAGCGCTACAAACAGACCAATAGCGAAGGCCCGGGCGACACTGCGCCGGTTAAGGTGCCAGATCCCGGGTTCATGCAACCAGTGTCCGAACCGGTGCAGGGCGGGCAATTGTCGAATGTGATCTGGGTGGGGCAGCCATTTTTGCAGGGTACGCCGGGGCATAAATGATTAACACTTGAGGTAGACGAACAGTATGCCTGTTTAAAGGAGCCAGCTCTATATGGTCAAGGGTATGACCAGCCTGGCAGTGCTGAGTATAAGCCTGCCATTACTGTGGTTTTACATCGGTGTTGGCTTGGCCAGCGGATTGGTCGCACTGGTCGTGTTGGTCACTCTCTGGTTTCGGCCCTTCCTGGCTTTACTGCTGTTGGTTTTTACGGCCACCTTGTTGATGCGGCTGGAATATGAAGCGCGCTTTCTATTGCCCCCTCAGTGGCAACACAAGACAGCAGAACTGGTCGTTTGCCTGTCTCAACCGGCTCGGGTATTCGACGATTATCAATCCGCCGTCGCGACGGTGACCGATCAGCCTGCCGAACTGGCGTTGCGTCAGTTGCGGTTCACCGCCGATGCCGGGCGAATCCTGCACGCGGGTGACTGCGTTCGGGGCGATTTTCGACTCAAAAAACCCGTCGGCGCGCTTATACCCGGTCAGTTTAATGCGACGCGCTACTATTTCAGTGAGCGCATCGATGCCCTGGGCAGCTTGCTGGCGATCCACACCGTAACACAGCAGCCGGGTGTACCTGTGCGACTGCACGACCGGGCGTCACCGCAGTTTCAGAGCGCAGATGCACGGGCCATCTGGTCTGCGCTCAGTCTGGGGTGGTCTTCCAGTTTACCCGCTCATCTGGGCGACCTGTTCGAGCAGACTCAGTTGAAACATCTGATGGTCGTCAGTGGTATGCATGTGGGCATGGTTGCCGCCTGGGGGGTGCTGCTCGGTCGTGCTTTGTTACTCCTGCCCGGCATACCGCTGAACCGGGGCTTTTACCTGCAACTGGCCTGGGTGGCATTGCTGTGCGGTGCCTTTGTCGGCCTGACCGGATTTGGATTTCCCGCGTTGCGGGCCTGGGTTATGCTGGCCATACCACTGATCGCCCTGAGTGTTGGGCGACGCTTCAATGCACTCGATGTGTTGGCGTGTGCAGCTGTCGTCATTACGCTGTTTCGACCCCAGGCCTGGCTCAGTACCGGTGCCTGGTTGAGTTTTTTACTGGTGGCGATCATCGTTCGTCTCGCCGAGCGCTGGTCGCAACGCGATCATTCAACCGTCTGGCTGGCACTTAAGCTGCAAGCCACACTGACGCTGCTCATGATCCCCATTACCGCAGCGATGGGGTTTGTCTGGCATCCCTTGTCGCTGTTCATCAATGCCCTGATGATACCGATGGTGACCTTGCTCCTGCTGCCGTGGTCACTTTTTATACTATTGTTGCCAGACATCGCCTGGGTCAGCGGTTATGAGTGGGTGGTTGCCATTGCCCTGGCGGTGCTTGAGCGGGTGTCACCCTGGTATCAGTTGGCTCCGGCCTGGTCCTGGTGGCAAATCGGTCTGGTCACCGTGTTGCTCTGGTGGTGGTTGAGCCAGAGCGTGGAACGACCGGTGCGCTGGATTGCCATGCCGTTGCTGGCGGTGGTCGCCATGGCCATGGCTTCCTCGAGATCTGAAATCGACACCTTTCAAATGACGCTGCTGGATGTTGGCCACGGTCAGGCCATGGTGTTGCAGTGGCCGGGCCAAACCTGGCTTTATGACCTGGCTGGTCAGTGGCAGGATGGCACCAGCGTTGCCAGTCAGCGCCTGGCACCCTGGTATCGGCGTGAGTCCATTCAGCCCACCGGGCTCCTGGTCAGTCACGCCGATGCCGACCATGCCGGAGGTGCCCATTGGGCCGTGCAGGAATGGCCCGGGGCCAGCCGGGTGTCCGGCAATCCGGATCGATTGGCTCAGTTGAGCGGCCGGCCTGGCTGGCGCAATTGCCATCGTACGGGGGCCCGGCACAACGCCTTGCCGTTTGAAATGATTCCGGTCCCGCTTGCTCTGCAGACCAGCAGCAACGACACCTCCTGCGTAATCTGGATTCCGACGCCTGCAGGGGCTGTGCTGATCACGGGTGACGCCAGTCGAATGGTAGAATACTGGTTACTGCAGACGCGCCCGGAATTATTTCCGGCCGCGGCCATTGTTGTTGGTCATCATGGCAGTCGCACCAGCAGTGCCTCTGCTTTTCTGGATGCCAGCCCTGAGGCTTTGTTGCTGGTCAGTTCAGGAGACAGGCACCTGCCACGCTGGCCCAATGCCGATCTGGTGGCTTATACCCGACGCCACGACCGAACGCTGCACAATACGGCGGACCTGGGTACCTTCAGGCTGATCGTCAGAGACGGGCGCATGCAATTGAACGATTACCGCTCGGCCTTTAGGAAACGCTGGTTCAAATGAGAATTATTTCACAACCTGTTTTAAAGCCATGTTCTGACGGAAACAGTATGGTAAATTACGCCCGAGTCTATGGAGGTACGCTAAGTGTTTGAAATTATTAAAGCCGGTGGGTGGTTGATGGTCCCCATTGTGTTGTGTTCCATCGTCGCCATTGCCATTACGGTCGAACGTTATTGGGCGTTGCGCCTGGCCAAGGTAATGCCCAAAGATCAGTTGCCGAAAGTCTGGATGTGGATCAAGAACCACGAACTGGATTCGGCTAAGATCAAGGAACTGAAAAGCGGCAGCCTCTTTGGCTATATCCTTTCGTCCGGATTGACGGCGTCCAAGCATGGTCGTGAAGCCATGAAGGATGCCATTCAGGAAGCGGGCAATCATGTTGCCCATGAAATGGAAAAGTTTCTGAGCACCCTGGGCACCATTGCCGCGATCGCACCTCTGTTGGGTTTGCTGGGCACGGTATTGGGCATGATCGAAGTATTTACCGCCATCATGGTTCAGGGCAGTGGCAACACAGGCGTACTGGCCGGCGGTATATCCCAGGCACTGATTACCACCGCCGCCGGGTTGAGCGTGGCCATTCCAGCGGTTATTTTTCACCGTGCGCTGACTCGCCGGGTGGATGATCTGCTGGTTATCATGGAACAGGACAGCGCCAAACTGGTTGATGCCATTCATTCCGATGCCAAGTCGAGCTGACGGGAGCCGCCCATGCGATTCAGACGCAGCCGCCAGGAAGAAGCGCAGGTCAATCTAACGCCGCTGATTGATGTCGTTTTCCTCCTGCTAATTTTTTTTATGGTATCGACCACCTTTACTCGTGAAACTCAGTTGCAGATCGATCTGCCTGAAAGCAGCAGTGAGGCCGTGCTCGGTGATGAAAGACCGATCGAAATTCAGGTCGATGCCCAGGGCCAGTACGCGGTGAATAACACGCCCTTGCTGCGCTCTGATACAGAATCTCTCAAGCAGGCGCTGGCCGAAATGGCAGGCAGCAGCCGGGATACCACCGTCATCATTACGGGCGATGCCCAGGCACCGCACCAGGCGATGGTCTACGTGCTTGATGCGGTAGGTCAAATGGGGTTCTATCGGGTCAGCTACGCGACCCAGGTACCGGAAAGCCCCTGACCGATGGCGCCGGCAAGTAGCGAATGAACTTCTGGTACGTTAAACCACTCACGCTGGTAGCCCGGCTGCTATTGCCTTTAAGCTGGCTGGCCGGGTTGATTGCCCGGCGCCGGTTTCGTCAGCGGCACAAGGGCCATTACGGAGTGCCCGTTTTGGTCGTGGGTAACCTGACGGTTGGCGGCACCGGTAAGTCGCCAGCCATTCAGGCTCTGGTGTCCTGTCTTCAGGAGCGGGGGGTGCGTTGTGGTATCGTGTCGCGCGGTTATGGCGGACACAGCCACCATTATCCGCTTCTCGTAACCACTGACACCGATGCCGGCCAGTGTGGTGATGAACCCAAAGCACTGGCACAGCAATTAGGCTGCCCCGTGGTGGTAGACCCCGACCGCGACCGGGCGGTGCGATATCTGGTGAAACAGTACCCGCTGGATGCAGTGATCAGTGATGATGGTTTGCAGCATTACCGGATGGGGCGCGACCTTGAGCTGATCATGATCGATGGCGTTCGAGGCCTCGGTAACGGCCAAATGCTGCCAGCCGGGCCGTTGCGCGAACCGGCTGATCGAATACCCACTGTTCAATGGCGGGTAGCCAAGGGGCAGCGGCCAGCAGGCCTTGATGTTGATGCGGTACTGACACTCAATCCCCAATGGCCCGTCAACGCACAGGGCCATTTACTCGCCAAAAACACCGAAATCCGTGCCTGTGCCGGCATCGGTTACCCGCAAAGCTTTTATCAGCAATTGGCAGAGCAGGGGTTTCGTCTGCAGGCCACTCATTCGCCCGGCGATCATAGACCCGTGCCGCCAGACTGGTTGGCTGATGCTGGGCTACCCCTGGTGTTGACGGAAAAAGACGCTGTTAAACTGGCCAGACCCTGGCCAGACCATTGTTACGTTGTCAGGCTAGAACCGGAATTACCGGCTGACTTGTTGGACTCCATAGAATCTGCCCTCAGGAGCGCCTAAAGATGGCAACCATAATCATGATACCGGCCCGTTACAGCTCCAGCCGATTACCCGGTAAACCCCTGCTCGATATTGGCGGGCAGCCCATGGTGGTTCGAGTGGCCATGGCGGTGCAGGCATGTGGCGCCGACCAGGTCGTGGTCGCCACCGATGACGAGAAAATACGGCATGTCGTATCGCAGGCCGGATTCAGCGTTGTTATGACCCGGGCCGATCATCCTTCAGGAACTGACCGGTTGCAGGAGGCGGCTGAACAACTTGGGTTGAACCCCGATGATATCATCGTCAATGTGCAGGGCGATGAACCGCTGATGCCCGTTGATAACGTCTTGCAGGTCGCCCAGTTGCTGGAGAGGAACCCCCGGGCCCAGGTTGCTACGCTCTATGAGCCGGTCACCAGTCTGGCAATGGTCACCAATCCCAATGCGGTAAAACTGGTTCAACGGCAAGACGGTGAAGTCATGTACTTCAGTCGGGCCGGAATTCCGTTTGATCGGGACAACACCCAGTCGTCGCCGCAAGGCGTCTGGAAACGACACATTGGTTTATACGCCTATCGCAAAAGCGCGCTGGATGCCTTCATTGGCTGGCCAGAAAGTCCGCTGGAGCAACTGGAAAAACTCGAGCAACTGCGTTTTATGGAGCATGGCGCCTGTATTGTTGCGGCGCCGGCTGCGCAACCGGTTCCGGCCGGTGTCGACACCCGGGAAGACCTGGAAGCGGTGCGCGCCCTGTTTAGCAAGGAGACCCCATGACAGACACTCAGCCAACATCGACATCAGTCTTATTCGTTTGTCTGGGTAATATTTGCCGCTCTCCTACGGCCCAGGCGGTGTTTGAAGCCCGGCTGGCTGACTCGCCACTGGCGGCAGCAGTCGAGGTCGATTCAGCTGGCACGGCGGCCTATCACCTTGGCAAAGCACCCGATCCGAGAAGTCAGGCTGCTGCGCGGGAGCGAGGCTACAAGCTGGATCACTTAAGAGCCCGACAAGTCACCCCTGAAGACTTTCATCGGTTTGATTACATTCTGGCGATGGATTCCGATAATCTAAGCAACCTGAACGCAATCGCCTCCCAGTCCAGTCGGGCAACCGTGGCATTATTTTTGGATTTTGCAGCGGCTACCGACTTGCGGGAAGTTCCCGACCCCTATTTTGGTGGTGACGAGGGTTTTGCAACGGTGCTGGATCTGTGTGAGCAAGCCAGCCAGGGCTTGCTGGCGCACCTGCAGACTTCCTCACGATGACGATCGATCCACTGCCTCAGGTAGACCTCTCAGCCGCCAATACCCTTGGCGTCCCGTCAACGGCTGCCTGGTGCGCCGAACTCACCGACCCCGGGGACTTACCGGCGCTGGTGCGCTGGGCAAGCGCTCAGGGTATGGCCATTAGAGCCCTGGGTGGCGGAAGCAACCTGGTACTGAACGAGCAGGTCAGTGGACTGACGATCAAGGTCGCCATTCGCGGTAAGACCCGGGTTGAGACTGAATCTGACCGCCAGCGCTGGCGTATTGGGGCAGGGGAGTCCTGGCATCAGACCGTCGTTGATCTGGTGTTACAGGGCGGTTCCGGCATTGAAAACCTGGCGCTGATTCCGGGTACCGTTGGTGCAGCGCCGGTTCAGAATATTGGCGCTTATGGTGTTGAGCTGGCGGACTGTCTGTACCGGGTTGAGGCCTACGATATTCTCGAGGAGCGCTGGCGATATTTCACCCGGGAGGCCTGTCAGTTTGGTTATCGGGACAGCGTATTCAAACAATTGGAAAATCGATTCATCATTACGGCGGTCGAACTAGAGTTGAATCGAACCTTTATGCCGCAACTGTCCTATGGTCCGTTGCAGGCATTGGCAGCGAAGCCTGATCTGACTGCGCAGGATGTGATGGAGACGGTCATCGAGATTCGGCAGTCACGCCTGCCAGACCCCGACCACCTTCCTAATGCAGGCAGCTTTTTTAAGAACCCGGTTATTTCTACCGAGCAGTATCAGGCGTTGTTGGTTCGTCATGATGATCTGGTGGTTTATGAGCAACCAGAAGGCTGGAAACTGGCGGCTGGCTGGTTGATCGATCAGTGTGGGCTGCGCGGACAAAGTAATGAGGATGGTGTGGGCTGTTACGAACGTCAGGCCCTGGTGCTGGTCAACCCAAAACGGGCGGCAGCATCTTCCATACTGGATTGGCAAATCCATGTACAGGATGCCGTGTTTGAACGATTCCAGGTTCTACTTGAACCTGAACCACGTTTTTGGACCTGAGTCGTTTGCAGGAAACACCCATAAAAAAACCGGCCGGGGCCGGTTTTTTTATGGCTAAGACAAGGGTTACTTGTCTTGCTGTTCGGCCATCTTGCGACGACGCACTTCACGAGGATCGTTCGGTGCCCGACCGACTGGCTTGGCGACGTCTTCTTCGCCATCCTGAGCGGTGGGTTGCTCAGTTTCCTGGGTTTCGGCTGATTGAACCGGAACGCTCTGTTGAGGCTCTTCCGTTACCGCTTGTGCCGGTGCAGGCGTTTCGTCTGATTCAACCTGGTTAACGGGCTCAGGCACTTTTGGCGCGCTTTCAGTTGTTGTTTCAGCAGGCTCAGAGGCTGACGTTTCTTCCGTGGTTGCCGCAGTGGTTGCCTTTGCTTCAACGGTATCACTGTGTGTTTCAGACTCAGTGTTTTCCGCAGGTGTGTCGGCGTTTTCAACAGCCTTGGCTTCGGCAACGGCTGGTTTAACGTCTGACTCTGCTGAAGGCGACGTTGCAGGGGTAGATTCGGATGGCTCATCCTGATCAACCGGTTGCGTGGTTGCCTCGTTATCTTCTGCGTTGATCACTTCGTGCTCAACCCGGGGGTTGGGCGACTCTTCCAGCTTGGACGGCTCGCTGTGTGCCGTGTCATTTGACTCGACGTTGCTGGGCTTGGCATCGGTCTGCGGTGCATCAGTGATGGGTGTCGCCTCAGCCGTCGTCTCAGTCGACGCAGCCGCTTCATCGGCTCTTACCTTGGCTGCGGCACGCGCATCATCAGCCGACTTGGTGCTGATCATCTCAATGACGGTTTGGATGTCGCTGATGATTTCACCGGGCTTTTCCGGGTTAGGCCGCTTGCTGGCGTTTTTGCTGATGCCCCGAACCTGTCGGTTCTTGCCGACTTCGGCCAGAGGCACGCGTCCGGTGCTGTCGTCTCGCTCTTCACGACGCTTCATTTGTGGCTGGCGTGGCCGCCGATCATTCTGGCTCTCGGCAGAATCTGCGCTGTTTTGTGCAGAGGGAGCGGAGTCTTTCACCGGTTGCTTGGTTTCTTTTGAGCTGGCGTCGGGTGTAGCCACCGCATCACGGTCGCGAGATCCGCGGCCCGCATTGCGGCCATTGCCCCGCGAGGCACCGTCCCGGTTCGAATCACGGTTGTTGGTGCCACTGTCGCGATTGGTATCGCGAGCGCTATCACGGCCCGACTCCCGGCTGCTATCGCGGTTGCGATTGCGGTTATTCCGGTTAGGGCTGCGACGGTTGCCGCGGTTGTCATCGCGCTGGCGCGAACGGTTGTCCGGTTTACGTTCGGTCGCGGGCTTTTCCTGTTTTTGGGTTTCATCGTCAGACCCCAGCAACTGGCTTACCCAGCCACCCAGACGGGAAAACAGACCTTTGCCCTCAGAGCGACGCTTTTCCACCGCCGTTTCTGCGGCTGCGCGGGCAGGCTTGGCCGGAGCTTCGCTGCTGGCTTCCGGTGCGGACGGTGGTACCGGCGCACGAGGCGTTACTTGCAGACTGGAAATAGCGGCTTCCTGGGGCTTGGTTTGCGCTTCCAGAACCGTTTCGGTTTCAGACGGCTTTTCTTCCAGTTTCAGGGCGTAGCTGGGCTCGGCGTTGACCAGAGTTTCGTCATCGTCACGCAGACGCACGACTTCATAGTGCGGCGTTTCCATTTGCGTGTTGGGCACAATCAGAACATGAACTTTCTGACGACGCTCAACATCGAAGATGGCCTCCCGCTTTTCGTTCAACAGGAAGGTGGCCACGGTCAACGGCACAATGGCACGAATCTGAGCGGTGCGCTCTTTCAGTGATTCTTCTTCGATCAGTCGCAGTATGGCCAGTGACAGTGATTTCACATCGCGAATGATGCCGTGGCCATTACAACGGGGGCAGACAATGCCGCTGGTTTCACCCAGTGAAGGGCGCAGTCTTTGCCGGGACATTTCCAGCAGACCAAAACGGGACAGCCGGCCTACCTGAACACGGGCACGGTCGGGGGAGGTAGCATCCTTGATGCGCGCTTCCACTTCGCGTTGATGCTTGGACTGGTTCATATCGATGAAGTCGATCACCACCAGGCCGCCCATGTCACGCAAACGCAACTGACGGGCAATTTCTTCGGCCGCTTCCAGGTTGGTGTGGAAAGCCGTTTCTTCGATATCAACGCCTTTGGTCGAGCGACTGGAGTTGATGTCGATCGAGACCAGAGCTTCGGTCGGGTCGATAACGATCGAGCCGCCACTGGGCAGTTTTACTTCGCGCTGAAAGGCGCTTTCGATCTGCGCTTCAATCTGGTAGCGGTTGAACAGCGGTACCGGGTCTTCGTAGAGCTTCAGTTTGCTCTGATAATTCGGCATCACTTTCTGCACGAAATCCAGCGCGTACTGGTAGGCATCTTTGCTGTCGATCAATACTTCGCCGATGTCCTGACGCAGATAATCGCGGATCGCACGCAGAATGACGTTGCTTTCCTGCAGGATCAGGAAGGGCGCAGAACGGCCTTCGGAGGCTTGTTTGATGGAATCCCACAGTTGGATCAGGTAGTCGAGGTCCCATTGCAATTCTTCGGCGCTGCGTCCAATACCGGCCGTACGGACTATGCAGCCCATGCCATCGGGAATGGTCACGCCCTGTAATGCTTCACGAATCTGGGCGCGCTCATCACCTTCAATACGACGCGAGATACCACCGGCGCGCGGGTTGTTGGGCATCAGTACCAGATAACGACCGGCCAGGCTGACCATAGTAGTCAGAGCAGCGCCCTTATTGCCGCGCTCTTCCTTGTCGACCTGCACAATGACTTCGGTGCCTTCTTTAACCAGCTCGCGAATGTTCGCTCGAGAGGACATGTTGGCATCGACAAAGTATTCGCGGGCGATTTCTTTCAGGGGGAGAAAACCGTGGCGTTCGGCGCCAAAATCGACAAAAGCTGCTTCAAGGCTGGGTTCTACGCGGGTGATTTTGCCTTTGTAGATGTTGGCTTTCTTTTGCTCGCGAAAGCCGGTTTCGATATCCAGGTCATAGAGTTTCTGGCCATCGACCAGGGCAACCCTCAGCTCTTCTGACTGGGTTGCATTGATTAACATTCTTTTCATTGAGGAACGATACTCTGTAATAAATCATGGGTGACAGAGCAGCAAGGGCAGGGATACAGGCGGGCGAACACCGATAGAAATCGGTAACACACAGGTCGGTGCAGGCGACAACGCCAGCACAGTGGATCGGTGTTTTCCATTAACAATGGGGAAACGGACAGAGTCTTATGGGGATGCCTGCTCTATTTAGAAGCACTTGCGCGTTTGTGGTGAAGTGCTTTCTTCCATATGACCCCATCGTCATACGCTGTTTCAAACTGTACTTGCTGCCCAACCGATTCTTGAGTTGCACGTAACGTCGGCGCAACAGGTTGGGGGGTCTGCCCCTTGCCGCCTGTGTGGTCTCTGGGCGGTAGGATGATCAGAATCCCAGCGAGTAACAGTGTAGCAGTAGACTCCCGGTTGAACAATCACTATGCGGAGCGGGCGCTATGGTCCGCCCGGTAGCGTCGCGAAGCCTCCTTTCGTGAACCGACTGCTGGTACAATGGCATCAGTAACGTGCCTTTCCATAGCAAGCACCTCATTACCGTTATCACTGTTACAGCAGGTTGCGTGCTATAAGGCATTAACGGTAGCGATTTTTAAGCCGGGCACCGGTATTGGCAAAGCAGGGCATTGTGGCAAACGTCGAACTCTACGAAGTTGAAGAAGACCGCGCTGGTCAGCGCATCGATAACTTTTTGATCGGTCATTGGAAATCAGTGCCCAAGAGCCGGGTTTACCGGGTGCTGCGCAAGGGTGAGGTCCGGGTTAATGGCAAGCGGGTGAAGCCCGAGTATCGCCTTGAGGGCGGTGATACGGTGCGCATTCCTCCAGTCCGCATTGCCGAAAAGCCGGTCAATACAGCGGTTCCGAGCCAGGCACTGCGCCACCAGCTTGATAAAGCCATTCTGTATGAGGATGATGTGCTGGTTGCCCTCAATAAACCCCATGGCCTGGCCGTTCACGGTGGGTCGGGTATTTCATTGGGATTGATTGAGTCGTATCGGATCATCCGGCCGGAATTGAAATTTGTTGAGCTGGTTCACCGGCTTGACCGTGATACCTCGGGTGTGGTGCTGATCGCCAAGAAACGCTCGGCACTGAAAGCGCTGCAAACCGTTTTCAGGCACAAAACAGACGTAAAAAAGGTGTATTGGTGTCTGGTGCATGGGCACTGGCCTGAAGAGCAGCGCTTTGTTGATGTACCCTTGCGCAAGAATGAGGCTCAAGGCGGAGAGCGCATGGTCAGCGTCGCTCCAGATGGAAAGCCGTCCCAAACCCGATTCAGATTGCTGAAGGCCTTTGAGCGGTGCAGCTGGGTGGAAGCGCAACCAGTGACGGGGCGAACGCATCAGATTCGAGTGCACACCCAGTATGCGGGGCATCCGATCCTGGGTGATACCAAGTACCAGTCCAGCCGGGCTGAAGCGGTCGCCAGGGATATAGGGTTGGGCCGGCTGTTTCTGCATGCTGCGCAACTGACCGTGCCGCACCCGGTGACTGGCGAAATGCTGACCATGACGGCACCACTTGATCCAGCGCTGGAGCGGCTTCTGAGCGCTCTGGCCAATGAATCGCGCGATCTCAATTAAAACAGACCTCCCAGTCACTGACAGGAAACTGATTGAATGTTTGGAAAAACTCCGCAGCAGGAATCATCTGATGATTCCTGGGCTGGCTCCCGCAAAGAGTGGCAGCTGATCGAAAAGGTGGTAATGGCCAATACCGCCGAGCTCAAGAAGCAACGGCGCTGGGGCATTGTGTTCAAGTTGCTCACCTTTATTTACCTGTTTGCGCTGTTGTGGCTGTTTATCAGCAACAGTGACATTGGTGTTGGGGTTCCGACTAAAACGGGTGGGCATACGGCCATTGTCGATGTGCGTGGTTTGATCTCACAGAGTGAGCCGGCCAACGCCGATGCGATCGTAACGTCGTTGCGCAATGCCATGGATCATGAGGATACCCGGGCCGTTATTGTCCGCATCAACAGTGGTGGTGGCAGCCCGGTACAGTCGGCCTATGTATACGACGAAATTCAGCGTCTGCGATCATTGCATGAAGACATACCGATACATGCGGTTATTGCCGATACGGGTGCCAGCGGGGCCTATTACATTGCCTCGGCCGCTGAAAACATCTATGCCAACGGATCCAGCCTGGTGGGTTCCATTGGAGTGACAGCCGCAAGTTTTGGTTTTGAAGAACTGATTGAGAAGGTGGGTATCGAACGCCGCTCTTTCGCCTCTGGTGAGCACAAAACCTTTCTGGACCCGTTTCAGCCGGTCGATCCCGAAGAGCGGGCCTTGTTCGAAGCCTTGCTCGATAACGTGCACCAGCAGTTCATCAGCGATGTTAAGGAAGGTCGCGGTGACCGACTGGTCACTGATAACGACAAGTTGTTCTCCGGACTGGTCTGGACGGGCACCCAGGCGCTGGAGCTTGGCCTTGTTGACGGACTGAAATCAACCTCTGAACTGGCCCGTGAACTGGGTTACCCCAATACTGTTGATTTCACTCTGCGACCTTCACCACTGCAGCAGTTCGCCCGAAACCTTGGCGTTTCGGTCGCTGAAACCCTGGTCAAGCTGGGAGCCACCGAGTCCATAGAGCTGCGCTGAATGCCAGCAACACGGTCAGGGCAGGGCAAACCCTGCCTCGCGAAGCTTGGCCGCCAGTGAAATCAGCGGCAACCCGATCAGGGCGTTGGGGTCGTCGCTTCGGACTGACTGGAACAGGGTAATTCCCAGCGCTTCAACCTTGAAACTGCCCGCACAATCGAACGGGCGATCCCGGTCGAGGTAACGGACAATTTCCGCCCGGGTCAGATCCCGGAAAACGACGTCAGTGGTGACCACCCAGGCATCGTCGGAGTGACCAGCGAGTGCGACACCACTGTAAAATGTCAGGGATGTGCCTGAGCATCGTGTCAGTTGATCGACCGCGCGGGCCAGGTTGCCTGGCTTGCCCAGTAGGGTGCCCCGGTCATCGGCAGCGGTTTGATCGCTGCCAATAATCAGATAGCCCGGGTGGGAATCTACCAGGCTGCGGGCCTTGCCCCGAGCCAGGCGAAGCGACAGATCAAAAGGCGACTCACCAGGCAGAGGCGTCTCGTCCATATCAGGTTTGGCCTGTTCGAAGGGCACGTTCAGGCTGGCCAGTCGTTCCGCCCGATACGGTGAAGTCGAGGCCAGCAATACCGGTGGCAACATGGTTGTGCTCCTTAAAGGTCGGGGTGGTTTGTGTGAATTGGGTAGCCAATGCCTCACAGCCTACTGTTTATCAGCCATTTGAGCCAAAAAGCCTTTGACTTGAACAGTCTCATCCGTATCATACCGCGCCTATGTCGAAATCCGAGCTCCCAGAACGCGTTGATGCCTATAAGTTGGCAGATCAGGGCCCCCAGAATCTTGAGGGTGTTGTGCCGTCAACCAGGTTGTCACGTCTGGCGGATGTGGTGCTCAGTCAGGATGCCGAGTTTAAAGCCGCTTTAAACTTTAATCGTGACGCCGAGCAGCGCCGCATGGTCACAGGCGATGTGTCTGGGAAGGTTGTACTCGAATGTCAGCGGTGCTTGCAGCCAGTATCGGTGGCACTCGACGGTCACTTTACGATGGCCGTGGTGTACAACGATGAAATGGCGAAAGCGTTGCCTGCAGATATCGACCCGCTGATGTTGATGCCAGACGAACCTCTGGTAGTGGCGGAGCTGGTCGAAGACGAGTTGTTACTGTGCTTGCCAATGCATGCGATGCATGACGAAGGCGAGTGTCAGATACAGACTGAATTTAAACCGGATGACGCCGGGGTTGAAGAAACGCCGGTGAAGGATAATCCGTTTAAGGTACTGGAATCTCTGAAGAGATCCTGACAGTTTCACAGTGATGGGTGGCCTGCAACCGGGCCAAGCGCACAGCGCCCGTTACTGATATTTTAAGTGTCCTATTTAGGAGGCCCCGGCCATGGCAGTTCAGAAAAGCAAGAAGACCCGTTCACGTCGCGGAATGCGTCGCTCGCACGATGCATTGACGACAACCGCTTTGTCGGTTGATCCTACCAGCGGTGAAACTCACCGTCGTCACCACGTCTCGCCAGATGGCTTTTACAAAGGTCGTAAGGTCGTCGCTGAAGCGGAAGTCGAGTAACACTCAATGGCTGTTCTGGCCATTGATCTAGAGGGAGGGGATTTCGGCCCCTCCCATTTGCTTCCTGCCTCTATCCGTTTTTTTCAGAACCACCCCCAGCACAGCGGCATTCTATTCGGCACCTCCATTCTCCGGACTGCCTTGCCAACCCTGCCAATTAATCTTCGCTTTGAATCCTGTACCGGTGCTCTGCCCTCCAACTTGAACCCGGGCCGGTTATTGCGCAATGACTACGGCAGCAGCATAGAGCAGGCGGTTTCTCAGTTGAGCCAGCAACGGTTCGATGCGTTGGTTTCATCGGAGCACACCGGCATATTAATGGCCTTACTGCATCGTCACGGCCATGTTCACACGGCTCTGGATCGGCCAGTTCTGGTCAGTTGGGTGCCTACTTCCAAAGACGCCATGTTGATGCTTGATCTGGGCGCTTCGTTTTCGGCCACAGCGAAACAATTGCTCGGTTTTGCGGCCGTGGGTGTGGCCATTGCCTCGGGGCAACTGGGCCGAAAACCTCGGCTGGCACTGCTCAATCTCGGCGTGGAGCCCAATAAGGGGCCGCACTCCATTCGCCAGGCGGCCGAGCAGCTGGCGCGCTGGCCCGATATTGACTACCGTGGTTTTGTTGAGGCAGGCGATGTCTTTCGCGGAAACCTGGATCTGGTGATTACCGACGGCTTTACCGGGAATGCGGTTATCAAGGCGGCCGAAGGTACGCTGGATCTGACTCTGGGCGCTATACGGCATGCGTTAAGCCGGGATGTGACGGGAAAAATACTGGGGCGATTGTTGCGGCATCGGCTGAGGCCGGTGATGCGGCAGCTCGATCCCAGGCGCAGCAATGGGGCGCTGCTCGCGGGTACTGACATGACTCTGATTAAAAGCCATGGCGACGCCACAGGGGCTGCTTTTCAGGCTGCATTAAACCGGGCCATAGAGGCAAGTGAAGGTGCCTGGTGCCCGTCGATTCAGGCACAGCTCGATGCATTGCCGGAGCGTTCGGTCGCCGGGGTATGAGGGTTGCCAGCCTTTATCTGATTTCGTGCGTCAACAATACCGCTCTAGCTGTTCCCGGAATTCATAAATGTTTTAACGGGGTTCGCCTTTACTGAGCGGTTGTTGCGACCATAATGCACGCCACTGGGATATTCAGTGAGTCAGACCCCTTGGGTCGGGCCGCCAGGCTGAGTCTCCACAACAACAGGAACGTATTGCATGAGCCAAAAACTCGCCTTCGTTTTTCCGGGTCAGGGATCCCAGCAGGTCGGCATGCTGTCGGATCTGGCTGAACAGTATCCGTTGATTCAGGAAACTTTCGCAGAAGCCTCCAACGCTTTGGGTTACGACCTGTGGGCGCTGGTCAGTGAAGGGCCCGCCGAAGAATTGAACAAGACCGAAAAGACGCAACCGGCACTGCTCACGGCCAGCATCGCCTTGTGGCGTTTATGGCAAGCTGAGGGTGGCGCCCGGCCTGACTATCTGGCGGGTCATAGCCTGGGTGAATATTCCGCGCTGGTCGCCGCTGGCGTATTACCGCTGGCGGACGCTGCTGTGCTGGTCGAGAAACGAGGTCAGCTGATGCAAGCCGCCGTACCCGCAGGGCAGGGCAGCATGGCGGCCATTCTGGGTCTCGACGATCAGGCCGTGATTGATGGCTGTACCGCAGCGGCTCAGGGTGACGTCGTTGAAGCGGTTAATTTCAACACCCCGGGTCAGGTGGTTATCGCCGGCTCTGTTGCCGCCGTAGATCGTGCCATAGAGACCCTCAAAGCCGCAGGCGCCAAACGGGCGATGCCTCTGCCGGTCTCCGTACCCTCGCATTGCTCATTGATGAAAGACGCTGCGGCACAGCTTTCCAGTCATCTGGATACGCTCAACTGGCAAAACGCAGAACTGCCAATCATTCAAAACGTCTCGGCCGCGGCCGAAAGCAACGCCGATGCTCTAAAGCAGAACCTCGTTGAACAACTGTTTCGTCCGGTTTTGTGGTCGCAATCGGTCACTGAACTGGTCGGTCTTGGCGTTAGTGAGACCGTTGAATGCGGTCCCGGTAAGGTATTATCCGGCTTGAACAAGCGCATTGAGAAAACGCTGACCTTGTCGGCCCTTGGGTCGTTGGCAGCTTTTCAGGAACGCATAGGGAGTAACGCATGAGTGATCACAAGTGGGTTTTGATTACGGGCGCCAGTCGAGGCATTGGCGCCGCCATTGCCGAAACACTTGGCCGTCAGGGCTATCGTATTGCCGGAACCGCAACGTCTGAATCGGGTGCCCAGGCCATCTCCGAGCGACTGCAAGCCGCTGGTATCGAAGGACAAGGCTACACGCTTGACGTGACCAGCCCGGAGTCTATCGACCAGCTGATGGCGGATCTGAAAGCAGCCGACGCCACACCCGAAGTGCTCATCAATAACGCCGGTATCACCAAAGACAATCTCTTCCTGCGCATGAAAGAAGCAGAGTGGGACTCGGTAATCGACACCAACCTGTCTTCGGCCTATCGTATGAGCAAAGCAGTGATCAAATCGATGACGCGGGCCCGTTTTGGTCGTATTGTGAATGTTTCGTCGGTGGTCGCTTCCATGGGCAACGCGGGTCAGGCAAACTATTGCGCGGCCAAAGCCGGGCTCGAAGGGTTGACCCGATCATTGGCGCGAGAGGTCGGTTCGCGTAATATCACCGTGAATTCGGTGGCACCGGGTTTTATTCAGACCGATATGACTCACGAGCTGCCAGAGGCCACGCGGGAAACACTGCTCAAGCAAATCCCGCTGGGTCGTATGGGTGATCCAAACGAAATTGCCGCTGCCGTAGCGTTTCTGGTCAGTGACCAGGCGTCGTACATCACGGGTGAAACATTGCACGTGAACGGTGGCATGTACATGGGTTGACCGGCCAGTTTTGACTTGCCGGTAACGAATAACGTTTAATACACTAAATCGCACCTTGAAGTGCAATTCCAAGTAGGGAGTGTTCGTAATGAGCAACATTGAAGATCGTGTAAAGAAAATCGTCTGTGAACAGCTGGGCGCGAAAGAAGAAGACGTAACTGCACAGGCGTCTTTCGTAGACGACCTGGGTGCTGACTCTCTGGACACCGTAAACCTGGTGATGGCTCTGGAAGAAGAGTTTGAAACCGAGATTCCGGACGAAGAGTCTGAGAAGCTGGGTACTGTTCAGGACGCGATCGACTACATCAACGCCCACCTGGGCTAAGTGCGGTAGCCATCCGGCTATACCGCTCTGGATTCAAGCCGTATTGTCGTCAGACAGTACGGCTTTTTATTTGGAGAACACTATGTCACGTCGAAGAGTCGTTGTGACCGGTCTGGGTTGCCTCAGCCCACTGGGTAACGATGTTGTCTCTACCTGGGCCGGAATTCTGGCGGGTAAGAGCGGGGCTTCCACCATCGAAAAGTTCGATACCGAGAAGTTCACTACGAATTTTGCCTGCATGGTGAAGGGGTTTGATCCGGCTGCCTACATCAACCCCAAAGACACCAAGAAAATGGATGGCTTCATTCAGTACGGCTATGCGGCCGCCATCGAAGCCATTCGTGATTCGGGCATTGAAGCCACCGAAAGCAATGCCCATCGCATTGGCCTGGCCATTGGCGCCGGGATCGGCGGTCTCGATACCATTGAACGCAACCACGATGCCCTGAATAAGTCCGGGCCACGTCGGGTTTCGCCGTTCTTTGTACCCTCAGCCATCATCAACATGATCGCCGGTTATCTGTCGATCGATTACGGCTTCAAAGGGCCTAACATTGCCATCACCACGGCCTGCACCACCGGTACGCACAACATCGGTTATGCAGGGCGAACCATTGCCTATGGCGATGCCGATGTGATGGTAGCCGGCGGTGCCGAAATGGCCTCTACGCCTCTGGGTATTGCCGGTTTTGGTGCTGCCCGCGCGCTGTCGACCCGAAACGATGATCCAACCCGGGCAAGTCGCCCCTGGGATAAAGACCGCGATGGCTTTGTACTGGGTGATGGTGCCGGAGTTATGGTGCTTGAAGAGTATGAGCACGCTAAGGCCCGGGGCGCGACCATTTATGCCGAACTTACTGGGTTTGGCATGAGCGGCGATGCCTACCACATGACGTCACCACCCGAAACCGGTGCCGGGGCCTGCGCTTCCATGCGCAATGCCGTGCAGGATGCGAAGCTGAACCCCATTGATGTGAATTACATCAATGCGCATGGTACCTCGACGCCGGCCGGCGACAAAGCGGAAAGCCAGGCTGCCAAAACATTGTATGGCGCTGATGCCGACAAGATTGTCATGAGTTCAACCAAGTCGATGATCGGTCACCTCCTGGGTGCTGCCGGTGCGGTTGAGGCGATTTTCTCGGTACTGGCCATCCGCGATCAGGTGGCACCGCCGACCATCAACCTGGAGACGCCGAGCGAAGGCTGTGATTTGGACTACGTACCACACACCGCCCGTGAAATGCGAATAAACCACGCCTTGTCGAATTCATTTGGCTTTGGCGGTACCAATGGCACCCTGATCTTCAGCAAGGTTTAAGGGTCCAAAAGCGGAACAGAGTGCGTTGGCCGAGGCGGTCAGCGCACCTTGTTCCCCTGCTTGTTTATCCCTGGTCGAACTGGGCGCTTCGCCTGGGATCGGGTACACTGACGGGCTCATTCAATGCGCCTGAATCCCATGCTAGCCTGCCTGTTAAACAGCCAACCGATCGACCAACTCCCACTGCCCAGCCGAATGCTGGCGTTTGGTGATGGCTTGTTTGAAACCTGCCTGGTAACCCGGCAGGGGCTGCGGTTTGCAAGCGACCATCTGCAGCGTCTGCAGGAAGGCACAGCTCGTTTGAACCTTGCCTGGACCGGGCAGGATCAGCGAACCCTGCAGTCAGATATCGATACCCTGTTAAAGACGGTTGAAGCGCCAGCGGTGCTGAAAATCACGCTGGGCAGGCACGCGGCGGGTCGGGGTTACGATTACGATCCGGCAACCCAGCAAACCGACCGGCTACTGCAGCTGTTCGAGTATCGTCCGGCCCCCTGGTATGAATCAGGAGCCCGGTTAGTGACCTCGCCCATTCCGGCATCGGTCAACGTCGCTCTGGCGGGTATCAAGCACCTGAATCGTCTGGATTCCGTGCTGGCCCGGCAAACAGCGCGAAGCCTTCAGGCACATGAAGCGCTGCTGTGCGACGACCAGGGCTGGGTAGTTGAAGGCAGCATGAGCAATGTCTTTTATTGCCGCGGCGGACAGTGGTTAACGCCGGGGCTGAAACGAGCGGGTGTGAATGGCATTATCCGCAGGCGCTGGTTAGACATTGGTCAACAGGCGCTGGGTATCGCAGACATCAGGCCAGATGACCTGGCCAGTTGTGAAGCGCTGTTGATTGGCAACGCCCTGATGGGGCTGGTTCGGGTTACGCATTTCAATGACGTTCCGCTACCCCTGGGAGACCCGACTGAACTGGCCTCCCTACAACACCGGATTGGATTGAATCTTGATTAAACGACTGATAGTTATCGCGGTACTGTTGATGGTTGGTGCGGGTTTTGGCGCCGCGTTCTACCTCAAGGATCGTATCGATTCCCCCATGGCGCTGACCTCCGAGCAAACCTATACGGTCCCCTCAGGTGCTTCACTTAGACGGGTGTTGAATGATTTCGAAGCCAAAGGCTGGATTCAGTACGCCCGGGCACATGAGCTTTGGCTGAGGTATCAGGAGCAAACCGCGATTCAGCGTGGCGAATACCGGGTGAGTCCCGACGATACCAGCAGCGACGCGGTAAACCGGATGATCGAAGGGCGGAAAATCCAGTACAGCGTGCAGTTTATCGAAGGGTGGACCTTCCGGCAGTTCCTGGTTGCACTGGCCGCTAACGAGGCCGTGAATCATACACTCACAGACACCGATACTGCCTCGGTGCTTGAAAAACTGGACATCGACCAGCAGCATCCCGAAGGCTGGTTTTTCCCGGATACCTACCTGTTTGAGCGCGGCACGGCCGATGTGGACATTCTCAGGCAGGCGCACCAGCGTATGCAACAGGAGCTTAGTCGGGCCTGGGAGAACCGCGCCGAATCCACGCAGGTAGACACCCCCTATGAGGCGCTGATTCTGGCGTCCATTATTGAACGCGAAACCGGTGCCGCTTTTGAACGGCCAGAGATAGCCGGTGTCTTCTCCCGGCGACTGGCCCAAAACATGCGGCTGCAAACTGACCCGACAGTGATTTATGGCCTGGGTGAGGACTTCAGCGGCAACCTGACACGCAGCCACCTGCGTCAGGATACGCCCTACAATACCTACACCCGCAGCGGCCTGCCGCCAACGCCAATTGCTAACCCCGGGCGCGGGGCACTCGAAGCAGCGGTTGACCCGGCCGAAGGCACAACGCTGTTCTTTGTCGCCCGGGGCGATGGCACCCACCAGTTCTCCGACACCTATGAAGAGCATAACCAGGCGGTGCGTCAGTATCAGCGTTTTCAACGGCGGGACGACTACCGCTCTGCGCCGCCAGCCGAAGAACAGGGAGACGGGTCGTGAACCCTCAATTCATTTCAATCGAAGGCCTAGAAGGCGCTGGTAAGTCTACCCAGCGGGATGTGCTGGCCAGCTGGGTCACTGAGCGTTTTGCCCAGCCCATGGTCACGCGCGAGCCGGGCGGTACCGCCATGGCCGAACAGATTCGTGAGGTTTTGCTGGCCCACCATGAAGAACCCGTTGATGTCTGGACTGAGCTGTTGCTGGTGTTTGCCGCGCGGCGTCAGCACCTAAGTGCTGCCATACTGCCCGCGTTGTCCCGAGGCCAGTGGGTCGTCAGTGACCGTTTTACCGACGCCAGCTATGCCTATCAGGGGGGCGGGCGCGGCATCCCCTGGGATCATATCGTGGACCTGGAGCGCCGGGTACTCGAAGGGTTCCGGCCTGACCTGACCTTGTGGCTCGATTGCCCGGCCGAGGTGGGGCTGGCCCGCGCCCGGCAGCGCGGTGAGCTCGATCGAATTGAAACCGAAGACATTGCTTTCTTTGAGCGCTGCCGGGCCGGCTATGAACGCCGCTGCCAGGAAGACCCGCAACGCTTTGTCAGGCTCGATGCTACCGGTTCCATCGAGTCGGTCAGCGCTGCACTGATTCAGGCCCTGGAGGCCCGATACTCATGAATGAACTGCCCGTTTGGACCCGGGACATTGCCAGCCAGGTTAACGCGAGCTTTGCCGGGCAGCGACTGCCCCATGCGCTGATGCTGGTTGGCCGGGTAGGGGATGGATTGTCACTACTGGGCGACTATCTACGGTGCGGTTTGTTGTGTAAGCAGCCTGGCATAGAGCCTTGCGGTCAATGCAAGTCTTGCCTGCTGGTTAAGGCCGGGGCCCATCCTGACAGTCGGGTCCTGGAGCCGGAAGGCAAGAGTCTCACCATCAAGGTGGATCAGATTCGGGGCATCGCTGATTTTATGCATGAAACCCCCCAGCAGGGTGGTAACAAGGTTATTAGGCTGACGCACAGTGAAAAAATGAATACGGCAGCGGCCAACGCCGTGCTGAAAATGCTCGAAGAACCGACGCCCAATACCTACCTGATTCTGGAAAGCACCTCGCTGTCGCGCATGCTTCCGACTGTTCGGTCCCGTTGCCGGCTTTACAAGCTTGAGCAACCGGGCCCCTCAGGCGCCCGGCAATGGCTAACGGATAACGGCATAGAACGCCCCGAGCAACGCCTGGCCATGGTCGACGGCGCGCCCCTGGCCGCCGCACTGGTTACCGATGAAGCCATCGAGCAGTGGGACCGGCAAGTCAGTTGCTTTTTGCAGGAACGTAACTTCACAGCACTGGCATTATTCATTCAGCAACAGGATCCTGAGAAGCTGCTGAACCAGGCTCTGCTGTGGGTCGACACGGCCATTCGCCGGTTGAACCAGCAGTCCGCGCCGGTGCCGGAGCGTGATGAAGATCTCGTCCAGGCGTTGCAGGGGCTGCCAGTGGTGTCGCTTTTTCGGTTTAGAGACTATATTGTGCAGTTAAAGCAGGGCCTGCAGCAGCAGGCGAACCTGAATCAACAGATGTGGAGTGAGCAATTGTCTGCTCGCTGGCTGGAAATGACAGGAAACGCATGAATCCAAAACTCGGTGGCCCACGCAATGGCATCTTGTCGCTGACGATGAAAGACAAGGCAGTGCTGTACGCGGCGTATATGCCTTTTGTGAAAAACGGTGGTCTGTTCATCGCCACCAATAAGAAGTTCAACCTGGGTGACGATGTCTTTCTGTTGCTGAACCTGATGGAAGAGCCGGAAAAGATACCGGTAGCCGGTAAGGTCATCTGGGTCACCCCCCGGGGCGCCCAGGGCAACCGGGCGACCGGCATTGGGGTTCAGTTCAGCAAGAAGAATGAGCTGGCCAAAGATAAGATCGAAACCTATCTGGCCGGTGCACTGAATTCCGAAAAACCCACTCATACCATGTAAGGTGACAGCGCTGTTGACCTTCAAGCGAGGAACCGCGCAGCCTGCTTTTCCGCGACTGACGAGCTAGACCATGTTCAGGCCGATAGCCAGCGTATCCGACCAGCACCCCACCGAAGTGGCCATTCTAAGCTCTGCACTGAACCTCTTTATGCTGGTTGGTGAAGAGCAGGTGTCCGTCACCCGCCTAATTCAAACCGCCGCCATCAGCCGGTCTGTCTTCTACCACTATTTCAGTGGCAAGGACGATGTCTACGCTGCGTTGCTGTTGAATGACGAGCTGGGGCTGAGCCCCCTGTTCAAAGAGTGCCGTGAATCGCCGGAACTGGGCATCGCGCATCTGATGAGAGAGTTTCTTAACTACCGACTGCAATCCATTGATAATTATGGACTTTTTATTCGTCTTGAAAGTCATTTGAACGCCAGTGACTCGTCCCTGGAACGGTTTCAGCAATGGCAGCGCCTGCGTCGCAACCATGTGGAGCAGTTTACCGAACTGGCGCGCCACCAATGGGGGGTGGAGTCCCATCAGGACGACGATGACCTGCGCTACCTCTATTCTCTGGTCTGGTTGCTGGCCGATGGCATGGTGTCACTGAGAAACAACCCCATGTATCTGGAATTGGTTCAGGACCGGCGCGGCTTTAAACGCTTTTTGACCCGCCTGGCCGAACAGGCCGGAGCCCGAGGAGAGCCCTGATGAGACTGGATGACCTGCTGCGACAGATAGGCGACCAACACTTTCCACCGGTAGACCAGTGGAGTCCGGACTTCTGTGGCGATCTGGATATGGTGATTCACCGGTCCGGTCAGTGGTCGTACCAGGGTTCCCCCATTGGCCGGCCTGCCATGGTCAAATTATTTGCATCCATCCTAAAACGGGAAGGGGACGACTACTTTCTGGTGACGCCGGTCGAGAAGGTGGGCATTAGAGTCGAGGCAACCCCCTTCGTCGCCGTGTCGGCTGAGCGCGTTGATGATACCTGGATCGTAACCAACAACCTGGGTGAGCAGCAGCCACTCGACGCATCACACCCGCTCGATATCACCGACCCATCCGGCGAGCCGGTTATGCAGTGGCGACGAAACCTACCCGCACGCATTCATCAGAATGTGATGTATCAATGGCAGACCAGCGCGCTGGAAGCAGCGTCGCCCGACGATCAGGGTAAGCTTTGGCTTAGCAGTGGCGGGACAAGATTCTTACTGGCTGAGCTGGAAGGCTAGGAACTCAAGGTTCGGAGTCCAAATTGGGTTTATACCTTGAACCCGCGACGGATAGCCGGGCTGCTCTTGCGGGGGGCGCCGTAAATACATCCGTGTAGGCTTAACTTCGGCCGAGGCGTCGTACCGATCCATACCTCAGATACCCCCGCAAAAGCAGCCCGGCCACCCGTCGCTTGCCAAATGCATACCCAAGCTTAGGAGTTTGCGCAACCAATTGAGTGTCAGGTGCCGGGTGTACCTATCTGGGGATAGTCTGAGGCATGGATGCCGAAGTCTAGGCCCCATGGATGGGTCCGCGCCGACCCCAGATAGGTACACTCGGTGCCTGCCACGGACTCATGGTACCAAGGCACAACCGAACTCCGAAACTTGAGTAATCCGGGCGCCTGTGCCGTAAGTCAGTGCCCGGGATGATCCAAGCTTACATATTTGGGTAGGTTGGGCCACCCGCACCTTCTGGCGTAACCCAGGTGATGTTTTGCGCCGGGTCTTTGATGTCACAGGTTTTGCAATGCACGCAGTTCTGCGCATTGATCTGGAAGCGTTTTTCCCCGGTTTCATCCTCAACCACTTCGTAAACACCAGCCGGGCAATAACGCTGGGCAGGTTCGGCGTATTTTGGCAGGTTATTGGCTATTGGAATGGAGGCATCCGCCAGTTTCAGGTGCACCGGCTGGTCTTCCTCGTGATTGGTGTTCGACAGATACACCGAGCTCAGCTTATCGAAGCTCAACACGCCATCCGGCTTGGGGTAGCTCAGTTGCGGGCAGTCACCGGCCAGTTTCGTCTGAGCATAATCCGGCGTCGTGTCCTGCATGGTCCAGGGGAGTTTGCCGCGGAACAGGTTGATGTCGATAAAGGCATAGGCCGAGCCGAGCACATTACCGAACTTGTGCTGCGCCGGGCCAAAATTGCGTTGCTGATGCAATTCCTGGTGTGCCCAGGATTGTTCAAACGCCGTGGCGTATTCCGCCAGGTCCTGACCGGCTTGCCAGTCTCCCTTGGCGCGTTCCAGAATGACGTCAGCAGCGACCATGCCAGACTTCATGGCGGTATGGCTGCCCTTGATCTTGGCAAAGTTCAGCGTGCCAGCATCGCAACCAATCAATAACCCACCGGGGAAGTGCATTTTGGGCAGGCTTTGCAAGCCGCCTTTGGCAATAGCGCGGGCACCGTACGAGACGCGCTTGCCGTTTTTCAGCGTGTTGGCAAACAACGGGTGGTGTTTCATGCGTTGAAATTCATCGAACGGACTGAGGTAGGGGTTCTGATAGCCCAGATCGGTGATCAGTCCCAGTACTACCTGGTTGTTCTCGATGTGGTACATGAAGGAACCGCCGTGAGCGCCGTGTTCAGCAAGCGGCCAGCCTGCGGTGTGAACCACCTTGCCTGGCTGGTGAACCGAAGGGTCGACGTCCCACAGCTCCTTAATGCCCAGCCCATAATGTTGTGGGTCTTTACCGGCATCCAGTTGAAAGGTGCGAATCAGGTTTTTACCCAGGTGACCGCGTGCGCCTTCGGCAAAGAGGGTGGTCTTGGCGCGCAGTTCCATGCCAGGCATGTAGCCGTCTTTTTCTGAACCGTCAGCGGCGACACCCATGTCACCGGTGATGATGCCCTCGACGGAACCGTCTTCGCCATACAAAACGTCGGCCGCGGCAAAGCCGGGGAAAATCTCAACGCCCAGACCTTCGGCCTGTTCAGCCAGCCAGCGGCACAGGTTGCCCAGGCTGATGATGTAGTTGCCTTCGTTGTGCATGGTTGCAGGCACAAACGCATTGGGCACCTTGATGCCCGCTTTTTCATTGCGCAGCATATAGATGTCATCGCCAGTCACGGAGGTGTTCAGCGGGGCACCCTTGTCTTTCCAGTCGGGAATCAGTTCATTCAGGGCACGTGGCTCGAAGACGGCGCCAGAGAGAATATGGGCTCCCACTTCGGATCCCTTTTCCACGACACAGACGGATAATTCCTGACCAGCATCGGCCGCACCTTGCATCAGCCGAATGGCTGCAGACAGACCGGCCGGGCCTGCGCCGACAACAACTACGTCAAATTCCATGGATTCGCGTTCCATAGGGACCTCCTGAACGAATTACCGGGGCGAACGGCCCGGTAACTGGGCTTTACGGTAACGGGATGGCGAAACCGGTCTCGGCCGCGCAACCTGTGACTCGCATACGATTGTAATGACCGGGTTTGGCGCCATAGAGAGCGTACAGGTCACCGTCTGGGTAAAGACAGAGCTGCGGCGCCACCTCGATTTGGCACCGAGTTTACCTGCTCAACCGGAAAAATTAAAACAACTGTTTGAAATTTTCGTTTAAAACGGATTAAATGTCCGCCGTGCGTGGTTGCCAGGGCAATGCCCTGATGGTGAGCCGCCAACCCCAAACTTCGACCGCCAATTCGACGGTCAACTGACCATGAGGACACGAGACCACTATGAAAATTCTGGTTCCGGTAAAGCGTGTTGTGGACTACAACGTCAAAGTCCGCGTCAAGCCAGACAACAGCGATGTGGATCTGGCCAACGTGAAAATGGATATGAATCCGTTCTGCGAAATTGCCGTCGAAGAAGCCGTGCGACTGAAAGAGCAGGGCACCGCCACCGAAATTGTGGTCGTGTCGATCGGTGAAGCCAAGGCCGAAGAGCAAATCCGCAAGGCCATGGCGCTGGGTGCTGACCGCGGCATCCTGATCACTACCGACGAAGCCCCCAGCTCACTGGGCGTGGCTAAACTGCTCAAGGCGATTGTCGATGAAGAGCAACCGGGCCTGGTGTTGCTGGGCAAGCAGTCTATCGACAGCGACAACAACCAGACTGGTCAGATGCTTGCCGCACTGACCGGCATGGCCCAGGGCACCTTTGCCAGCCAACTGTTAATAGATGGCGACAAGGCTCAGGTAACCCGTGAAATCGATGGCGGTTTGCAGACCCTGTCTCTGAATTTACCCGCCATCATCACCACTGACCTGCGCCTGAACGAGCCGCGCTATGCCAAATTGCCGGACATCATGAAAGCCAAGCGCAAACCGCTCGACAAGAAAACCGCAGCGGATTACGGCGTAACGCTCAGCAACAGCGTTAAAGTGCTCAGCGTAGAGCCACCTGCCGAGCGTAAGGGTGGCATTACCGTTGGCTCGGTGGCCGAGTTGGTCGACAAACTGAAAAACGAAGCGAAGGTGCTGTCATGAGTATTCTGATCATAGCTGAACACGATAATGCATCGCTGGCTCCGGTAACGTCCCATGTGGTCACGGCTGCCGCTAAAATCGGAGGCGACATCGATGTTCTGGTTGCCGGTTCCGGCGCCCAGTCCGTGGCTGATGAAGCCGCCAAACTGTCTGGTGTCAGCAAAGTTCTGTTTGCCGACGATGCGGCATACGGCCACCAGTTGGCCGAAAACCTGGCCGACCTGGTGGCTGAACTGGGCAAGTCATACAGCCACATACTGGCCCCGGCAACGACCAACGGCAAAAACATGATGCCGCGTCTGGCTGCTCTGCTCGACGTTGAGCAGATTTCAGACATTCTCAGCGTGGAATCGGCTGATACCTTCAAGCGTCCCATCTATGCAGGTAACGCCATTGCCACCGTGCAATCGAGCGACAGCATCAAGGTGATCACCGTGCGCGGTACCGCCTTTGACGCTTGTGAACTGGATGGCTCTGCATCCGTTGAAGCGGTAACCGGCGGTCACGATAAAGGCATCAGCGCCTTTGTCGGTGAAGACCTGGCCAAGTCGGACCGCCCTGAACTGACCGCTGCCCGCATCGTGGTCTCCGGTGGTCGTGGCATGCAAAACGGCGACAACTTCAAACTGCTGTACACCCTGGCCGATAAACTCGACGCGGCCGTCGGCGCCTCGCGCGCCGCGGTTGATGCCGGTTTCGTGCCGAACGACATGCAGGTTGGCCAGACGGGTAAGATCGTAGCGCCGGAACTCTACATCGCCGTCGGCATTTCCGGTCAGATTCAGCATTTGGCCGGCATGAAAGACAGTAAGGTGATTGTCGCCATCAACAAGGATGAAGACGCACCCATCTTCCAGGTAGCCGACTACGGCTTGGTAGCTGACCTATTTGACGCCTTGCCTGAGTTTGAAAAAGCGCTCTGAGCCATGGTTTGATTGTGATTCAGAAACCCGGCGCTGCCGGGTTTTTTTATAATCCAAGTTTGGAGTTTGCTTGTGATTTGGTGCCACGAATCCGTGTCAGGCACCGGGTGTACCTCTCTGGGGTCGGCGTTAATCCGTCCATGGAGCCTAGGCCGCAACATCCATGTTGCAGACTTCCCCACAGAGGCATACCCGGTATCCGCTGCGGGCCAACACCTTGAAGTAAACTGAATTTCGAAAGCCGCCCGATTTGGCCCGCTCACGGTTGGGCGGCGGGCCAACAGAGGGTATAGTGGCGGTCTTTGCAGGACGCAGCGGCGTCGGATGACTATCTATGAGTTGGTTTTTTACGCCACAGCACAAAGCCCAGAAAGATCGCGCCATTCTGAAGCGAATCGATGAAACCCTGAGCCGGCAAGGACTGCCCAGTGCTGTCCTGCATTTTGTGGTGTTTCTGTTGCTGGAATGGCAGTGGCTGGCCGTGGGACCTACGCCCAATGCCAGTTATGTCTTTGGCCTGGCGCTGGTCATTATGGCAGCCTGGCGCTTTATCATGATCGCCCAGTTTTCCGACTGGTATGCCCGCGGCCCGGCTCGCTGGCGCGATACCTTTATTCTCTCGGGTTTTCTCCACGCCGCGGTCTGGACGGCCTATCTGGTTTACCGTCTGGACGGGCCCGAACACCCGATTGCCTTGCTGGGTTTGTTGTACACCCTGTCGGTAGCGGCGGGCGGCACCTTTGTGTATTCCCTTTATGGCCGCACGGTTCGTGTGTATCTCGCCGTGCTATTACTGCCTATTGGTCTTTATTACCTGATCCGTGCGGAATCATCCGGTCATGTCTGGGTCGGGATTGCCTTTATCGCCGTTTATTTCTACCTGGTGAGTACGGCCGGCAGGGTTTCAGAGCTGGTCTGGAGTTTTCTGACGCACAACCACGAACTCAAGATGCGCCTCAAGGCGCTCGAAGAAGCCCGTGAAGAGAATGTGTTGCAGGCCACTACCAACCGGCGCTTCGTCAATCAGCTGTTGCACCGGGTTAAAACGCCCCTGAGCGGGTTGCTGGGTGTGTTAGGCATGCTCAGTCATGATGAACAGTCGACGGAACACCAGGGGATGCTCAGTATCGCCCGTCGCAGTGGCCGGTCTATTTTGGATCTGGTGACTGATCTCGAGGCCTTTATCGAACAGCGGGACCAGTCCCGGGTGCCTCAGTCAATCGTATTCAATCTGCGCAAGACACTGGAGCATGCTCTGTCCGATATGGGCAGCAAAGCGCATGAGCACGGCCTTGAGCTGGCCTATTTGTATCACCCCTCGGTACCCGAACGCATAGAGCTCGACCCGCAGTGGCTGTCGAATGCCTTTCGCCGCCTGCTAGACTTTACGCTCGACAGCGCGGAAGAGGGTGAAATTACGGTTCGCATTGCCATGGACGGGGATACCGAGCAGGGTGAAGACAACCTGTTGCTGTCTTTCTATTTCATCAATACCGAGGTCAGTGACGAGGACTTGCGCGCCGCCATTAACCGCAACATGAACACCCTGCCCGAAGACGAAGACGTCTCCGACCAGTTGACCCTGATGGTTGCTGCGGCGCAGTTCAAATCGATGAATGCCAAGCTTACCGTATCGTCGAAACAGGATCTGAGAAAGATCGTGGTCTCACTGCCCATTCAGGCCAGTTCCCAGCAAGCCAGCTCCTTCAGACCGGCCAAATACATGGCCGGCCGGTCCATTACACTGGTCGATCTGAGCCCGGTCACCGAGCGCGCGCTCAGTGCCGAGTTTTACAGCTGGGAAATGACGGTATCCACCTGGACGCTGGAGCGACTGCTCGAAGGCGATTCGATTCAGCCTACCGACTTTATCCTGATCAACCTGCCCGTCGAGGACGCCCGTGCCCAAAGTTATCTGGAACAGGTAAAGCTACTAAAAAGCCGGTTGCAAACCGAAGCACCACAGACCACTGTATTCCTCTATGCGTCTCAGTTGCAGCGCGGCTTGCTGGCGGATCTGGAGCTTGGCTTCCGGTTTATAGAGAAACCGGCCGCCCGGGATGAGCTGTTGCAAATGTTGCGGCAATCCCATGAGGCAACCCGGGTCGACACGGCGGCAGAGTACCGGTGTGATCAGGTGCGCGTGTTGCTGGCGGAAGACAACATGGTTAACCAGAAAGTGGTGGTGAGGTTGCTGGGTCGTATGGGCGCGCAGGTCGATACCTGCGTGAACGGTCTGGAAGCGTCGCAACAGGCAATTCAGGATCCACCCTATAATCTGGTGATTATGGATTGTCTGATGCCACGCATGGATGGGCTGGAGGCGACCCGAATCATCCGGCAACGGGAGATGGGCACTGGAACCCATTTGCCGATCATCGCGCTGACCGGAGAAGACACGCCGGAACAGGAACGGGCCTGTCTGGCGGCCGGAATGGACGATTTTATGACCAAACCGGTTACCTATGAGAACCTGATCACACTGATTCAACGATGGGTAGGTTGATACCCCCGGAATGAATGATATTCTTCCGCAAATTCAAATGGTTACCGTCCGTCGTTAAGGCAGGACTCACGCATCGGGCGGGCAAGACGCTTGCGAAGATGCCGGCACACAACGGACTTCAGTACAGGACACAGCAATGAATGCGGTACCCCAGGGCGTTACGGAACGACGCCTGCCATTCACATTCGCCAAACGCCATGGTGTGGTGATCGATTACGACCACGCAGATGGCCCACGCCTGTTGTACCGGCCGGATGTGAATCTGAATGCCTTGCAGGAGGCTCAGCGCCTGATGCAGGGCGTCTTCCCGCACATGCAGGTAAACGAACAGGAATTTTCCGACTACCTGAACCGTGCCTATCACACCGATTCCGACGACGCGATGCAGATGGTGGAAGGGCTTGGCGACACCATGGATCTCAGCTCTCTGGCCGACTCCGTCCCAGAAACCGAAGATCTGATGGAGCAGGAAGACGATGCCCCCATCATTCGCCTGATCAACGCCATTCTGTCTGAAGCCATTCGCGAGCAGGCGTCGGACATTCACATCGAAACCTATGAAAAACGCCTGTCGATCCGGTTTCGGGTCGATGGTGTGTTGCGTGAAGTGGTGCAGCCCAAGCGGGCACTGGCGCCCTTGCTGGTCTCCCGTATTAAAGTCATGTCGCGGCTCGACATTGCCGAAAAGCGCGTCCCCCAAGACGGGCGTATAGCGCTGCGGGTTGCGGGCCGGGAAGTGGACTTGCGGGTGTCGACCATTCCCTCCAACCACGGAGAGCGAGTGGTGTTGCGGTTGCTCGACAAGCAAGCGGGGCGTCTGGACGTCAACCAGCTCGGGTTAAACCCGCGCGATTTGAAAACCATCACCGATCTGATTCAACGCCCGCATGGCATTATTCTCGTTACCGGGCCGACAGGCTCCGGTAAAACCACGACGCTCTACGCGGCCCTGCAGTCTCTGAACAGTCACAGCCGTAATATCATGACGGTGGAAGACCCCATCGAATACAGCCTGCCAGGGGTTGGCCAAACCCAGGTGAACACCAAGGTCGATATGACCTTCGCCCGGGGGCTACGCGCCATTCTGCGCCAGGACCCGGATGTTGTGATGATCGGCGAGATTCGCGACTATGAAACGGCTGACATCGCCGTCCAGGCCAGCCTGACCGGTCACCTGGTGTTATCGACCCTGCACACCAACAGTGCTACCGGCGCGGTAACCCGCTTGCAGGACATGGGCATCGAACCCTTTTTGCTGGCCTCCAGCCTGATCGGCCTGGTCTCTCAGCGGCTGGTCCGTACTCTGTGTCCGGATTGCAAAACACCTTACCAGCCCGATGAAGCAGAATGCGAATTCCTGGGCATTTCGACCACTGACAAGCCGACCATCTACCATGCCGCCGGGTGTTCGGCCTGCAAGAGCACCGGCTATCGCGGCCGGTTGGGTCTGTATGAGTTTATTCGGGTAGACGAAGGCTTGCGCCAGCTGGTCCACGACCGCGCCGGTGATATTGATCTGGAGCGCCACGCCCGGACGCTGTCGCCGAGCATATTGCAAGACGGAAAAGACAAGGTACTGAAGGGTCTTACCACCGTTGAGGAAGTACTGCGCGTGTATCGGAGCTACTGAGTATGGCGGCTTTCGAATACGCGGCGCTCGATGCCAGGGGCAAACGCCGTAAAGGCGTGATTGAAGCAGACAGCAGTCGACAGGTGCGCCAGCAATTGCGCGACAAAGGCTGGTTCCCGGTCGATGTAGAGATGACTCAGCGGCGTCAGTCCCGGTCTGCCGGCCTTTTTGGTGGCCCGTCGGTGTCCATAGCCGATCTGGCCTTGCTGACCCGGCAATTGTCGACACTGGTCGCCTCTGGCATGCCATTGGAGGAGTGCATCCGGGCTGTCGCGGAGCAATCTGAACGGGCTCGGGTGCGCAGTCTGATGCTCGGTGTTCGCGCCCGGGTCATGGAAGGGTACAGTCTGGCGAAAGCGCTGGAAGATTTTCCGAGGGCTTTTCCGCCGCTTTACCGGGCAACGGTCGATGCCGGCGAGCACAGTGGTCACCTCGACCGGGTCATGCTGCGACTGGCCGACTACATGGAAGACCAGCAGCGAACCCGCAAACAGGTTCAGATGTCGTCCATCTATCCGGCCTTTCTGACACTGGTCGCTGTTGGCATCGTGGTGTTTCTGCTCAATTCTGTGGTGCCCGACATCGTTGGGGTGTTTTCCTCGACCGGTGAAGCGCTGCCCGGACCGACGCGGGCATTGCTCGCCGCCAGCGAGTGGATTCAGAGCTGGTGGCTGGTATCCTGCCTGGTAATCGTGGCTATGGTGATCGCGCTGATGCTCTGGAACCGGGCTCCGCGCCGGCGCCGGATTACCCACAGAGTGCTGCTGCGCCTGCCACTGATTGGCCGGGTCTCGCGCGGCTTCAATACCGCCCGTTTTATCAGCACGGTGGCCATTCTTTCCGGGTCTGGGGTGCCGCTGGTTGAAGCCATGCGCATCTCGTCCGAGGTGGTGACTAATCTTGAAATTCAGGCACGCGTAAAGGAAGCCGCTTTACGGGTGTCGGAAGGCGGCAGTCTGGGCAAGGCCCTGGCCGACGCCGGACACTTTCGGCCAATGATGTTGCACATGATCGCCAGTGGCGAAGCCAGTGGTGAGTTGGACAGCATGTTGCAGCGCACAGCCGATGCCGAGGACCAGCAGGTCAAGGAACTCATCGCCACCATTCTGGGGCTCTTCGAACCCTTGATGGTGTTGTTGATGGGGGGCATTGTACTGATCATCGTACTGGCGATCGTACTGCCCATAATGGAAATGAACAGCTTTGTAGGTTAGGACACAATGATGAAACGCAAACCGAATACACACAAGCAGGGCCCGGTTAACCAACAGGGCTTTACGCTGATCGAACTGATGGTGGTGCTGGTTATTCTCGGCGTCCTGTTTGGCCTGGTCGTCCCCAACGTAACCGGTCGGGGTGATGAAGCCCGGGTTACCGGTGCCAAGACGGACATCAAGACCATCGAGAACGCGCTTGAGACATACCGCCTGCACAATTCGCACTATCCGTCGACCGACCAGGGGCTCGATGCGCTGGTGACCAAGCCATCCGGTAATCCGGAACCCCGTAACTGGCGCGGCCCATACTTGCGTCAGACACCCACTGACCCATGGGGCAGTGAGTACGCCTACATCAATGACAACAACAATAATTTCGAGGTGATTTCCTACGGTGCAGACGGACAGCCAGGGGGCGACGAGCTGAACCAGGATATTTCGTCCAACGATACGGAATGAAATCCATCCGTCGCTCACACAGCAGCCAGGGAACCCGAGGGTTTTCGCTGCTCGAACTGATGGTTGTAATTGTCATCATCGGCATAGCGGCGGGCGCGGTTAGACTGGCGGTGACCGGCAACGACCCGGTTCAGGAACTGGAACAAGCTGCGGGTCAGTACGCCTACCGAATGGAACGTATTCAGGATCAGGTTTTGCTGAGTAACCGCGAGCGCGGCCTGATATTTGTTCAGGATGGTGTTTATCAGCTGGAATGGCGTGAAGGCGACGAGATGTTCAGCGAACCGGAGATTGTTTGGTCGCTGTATGAAGAAGAGAAAGTCTGGGGCGTATCAGAGGATATCCAATTAGGCCTGACGCTCGAAAACCAGTGGATTGAACTCAATCAGGCGCTACCAACCGAGCAGTTTGCTCTGGAGCCACACGTGATTCTGCTGCCCTCTGAAGACTATACCCCGGCCTATGATCTGACGCTGAGCCTGACCAGCAGTATTAACGACGAGGTTCGGGTGCGGGCCGATGGGTTTAACCGGCCGAAGGTGTTACGCGATGAACGCTGAACGCGGTTTTACACTCATTGAAGTCATGGTCGCGCTGGCTATTTTTGCGGTAATGGCCGGGGCCGTGTCACTGGCCAATACCCAGAACCTGATGTCCGCCCGGCAGATTCAGGAACAAACCCAGGCACGCTGGGTAAACGATACGGTGCTCAGCCAATTACGCATGACCGGGTTGCCCGACCCCGGCACTCAAACTGAACAGGTAACTTTCAACGATCAGACCTGGCGCGTTGAAGTAACGGTAACCGCCGTTGAAATGGAATTGCTGGGTCCTTTTTTACGGCGGGTAGAGCTGCGCGCCTTTCCGCCGGACAGTGACGCATCCGTTGATGCTCTCATTGCGGTGCTGGGAGCGACCCCGTGACGGCACCAGACCAGCATTCCGGTTTTACCCTGATTGAATTGATTATCGCCATGGCCATTTCAGCCATTCTGGCCGTTGGCACCTTTTATCTGGTGCAGGCATCACGTCAGACTCAGGACACCCTGGTCGTCCAGAACGAATACTATTCACAATTGACCCGCGTGGTTCGCACCCTGGTGACCGACTTGCACCAGTGGTCGCCGGATCGTCCGGTCAGGGACCCTTTTGGCGATTACCAGGATGCCATGCTGCTTGATCTGGATGCACTGTATCTGACCCGTAACGGCTGGGCACTGAGCCGTTTCGTGGAAACCGAGCGGTCAACACTGCAGCGCATCAGCTATCAGTTGGCGGAGCAGGGCAGTGAGTTGTGCCCCAATTTGGATGACAACCAGCAACCTCAGCCCAGGGAACGCCACTATTGCCTGATTCGCAGCCAGCGACAGCATCTGGATGACGACGGTCGCCTTGAATGGCAACACCAGATGCTGATGCGGCCGGTGCAATCGCTACAATGGCAATTTCTTGTTGAGATCGGCGAGGAACAAAACTGGCAGGATACCTGGCCACCTGAAGGCCTGCTCGACCCGGATACCGTACCCCGTTTACTGGCTGTGCAGTTTGAACTGCAGACCGGGCAGGACGATGCCATCCGCCGTCTGGTCAGAGTGCCCCAGAGTTACCGGGTATCGGAGACCGCCAATGAAGACTGAGCGCGGCTTTGCCCTGATTCAGGTGTTACTGGTGTTCGCCATGCTGGCGATCATCGTTGCGCGCCTGCAGTATGAACAAAAAATTCAGATAGAACGGGCCTATCAGTCATTGTTTCTGAGCCAGGCTCAGGCTTATATCGACAGTGCGGAAGACATTGCCCGGGTCGGGCTGGCACTGGACCGGAAAGACAATGAAACCGATCATCTGGGCGAACTCTGGAACCAGCCAGCCGTCTCGTTTCCGGTAGAACAGGGGGTGATCTCCCTCGAAATGAACGACTTGCAGGGCCGATTTAACCTGAATTCACTGCATCCCGGAGCCGCCAACCCGGAAGGCGCGAAAACGGGGTTGAAGCGGCTGCTGTTAACCCTGGGGCTCGACGAGAACATTGCCGACGAACTGAGCGACTGGTTCGATTCGGACAGTGGTGCTGAATTTAACTACAGCGACCAGGAGCCACCTTATACACCCTCTTTTCAGCCAATGGCGGACAGCAGCGAGCTGCTGTTGCTAAAATCTGTAGACCGGGATGTACTGGCTGTTTTGAAGCCTTTTGTGGCCGCCTTGCCACCGAAGACCAAGTTGAACATTAACACAGCGCCGGCCGAGGTACTGATGACCATTGCCCCTTATCTCAGTGAGGGCGATGTCGATACCTTTGTTCAGGAACGAACGGAAGAACCCTATGAATCGGTTGATGATCTGTTGAATCAGGCGGTGTTTCAGGTAGAAGAAGACGAACAGCCGGTACCCCTGTTAAACGACAACCTGACTGTTGCGTCCGACTGGTTCACCTTATTTGCTGAAGTTACGCTCGATGGCCGAACCCTGACCCAGAGCAGCCAGCTATTGCGTGACGACGACACGGCTCGTGTTGTGCTCAGATCCCAGGCCAGCACTGAAGCGAACCGGACACCGGGCGATACCACCAAGGACGACCCCCTATGATTGCGCAGGAGTATTCATGAACGTGCAGATTTCGATTTTCTGGCAAGACCCCACCCGCCTGCGCTGGCGCTGGTCCGATTCTACCGAGGTTCATGAAGGCCGTTGGGACGACGTACAACTGGAACGTCAGAATCGGAACCTCGATGCGGTCTCTACTCGAGTGTATCTGCCGCATCAGGGTTTTACCGCACTGCAGGTCTCGGTACCCGGTGGCGCGCGGAGAATTCCCGAGGCCGTGTTGCGCTTCGCCGCCGAAGAGCAACTGGCTCAGGACATCGACAGCTTGCACATCGTTCCACTGGCCAGACCCAACCAGGGCAGCCTGCCCGTAGTGGTGATTGAAACCCAGCGTCTGCGCGAGCTGCAAGAGACACTGGCAGAGGGCGGCTTCACGCTGGTACAGGCCTTCGATGCCGGCTATTGCCAGGTCAGCAAGCCGGAAACCCAGGATGTCAGCATCGACGTTACCTCTGGCCGGGTGCTTTGCCGCGCCGGTTGGGAATTACACCAGATCCACCCGAATGGGTTCTCGCAGTGGTTCGAATTGTGGAAGCGCAGCCAGGGGCTGGGCGAGACTGCCTTGCAAATTACCCTGACCAGCCGCAGTGCCGACGACCTCGGGCGCACCTTGAAAACAGAGCTCGAAGCCGCGGGCGATGACGTCAACTGGCAGGTTAAACCAGAAACCGACTTGCCGGAGTGGGATGAAACCGTTGCCGATAGCCGCTATCAGGGAAACCTGATGACTGGGCCATTCGCGCTGCGTAAATCCAGCAGTCACACGGCCTACTGGGTACCAACGGCACTCGCTGCCGGTTTTGCCCTGGCCGTCTGGACCGGCCTGACCATCAGCCAGGGCTGGCAGGACAAAGCCGAGGCCGCTTCGACCTGGACCGCCAGTGAAACCGTGTTTAAACAGGTGTTCGGACAGAACAAACGCATCCAGCAACCACTGATGGTGCGTGAGCTGGACAACCGGATTCAAGCCATGCAGCAGCCCGATGACGCTAGCGGCGGTTCGGTACTTGCCGCCATGGATGCCCTCGGTACACTCGATTCCGGCCTGTTACTGGAAGATTTTCGCTATCAGGCCAGTCGGCGGGAAATGCTGTTTACCGTCATCCGTAATGGCAACGCTGAATCCGACGCCTTTGGCGAATTTGAACAGTTGAAACGTCGCCTCGAGCAAGCCGGCTATCGGGTTGAATATTCAGCCAGTCAGGATCGGGATGCCGTTCGTGGCCGCTACCGGGCCACCCGGGAGGTACAATCATGACACTTCAGGCAACCACTTTGTTTGAACCCCTCGCCCTGCGCTGGCAAGGCTTGCCCACGCGTGATCGCCGCGCCTTGTCGGTGCTGCTAGTTACGGGCGCACTACTGGTGCTCTGGTTCGGCATCATCAACCCAACACTAAACTGGCGCGAGTCAACCCGGTCCGACCTGAGAGCCGCTGAAGAGACCTTCCGGCAACTGGTCGAGCGAGCACCGCTGGCCATGGCCTCTGCGGGAAGCAGTGCTCAGGGGCCAGCAGCAGGGGGGTCTCTGAATGCTGAGGTGCGCAACCAGGCGAATCGTTTCGGTGTGGTCATCCAGAGCTTTGAACCGGACGGAGAACAGATTCGGGTTCGTGTCGACAGCGTGCGCTTTACCAATCTGATGCGCTGGCTGGGCGCCCTGGAAGCCAGGGGCATTGGCGCACCGCAACTGACGCTTGAGGCGACTGACCGGGCAGGGCAGGTCTCGGTGCAGGCCAGTTTCAGTCGCTGATCTGGATCATTTCATCGTCGACTAAATACTGGCAAGATACCTGATAGTAACCATTACAATGGTCAACAATAAAAGCATAATAACTCAGAGGGTATGGAATCCGTATGGCGACTATTGATCTAAACGACGTTGAACTCATGGCACTGGATGAACGCTGCAGTCGCCAGGCTCGGTCGCTGTTATACCATTCCTATAAAGACGAACCCACCTTCAAGTACCTGCTCGACAGCAGTCGCCCGGGTTACAAGCAACGAATCCGAGCCACCATACGGGAGCTTATTCGCCTCCATTTCGAGCGCGGCGAAACGGTACTGGGCGTGGTTCACAAGCAGGATCGCCGGGTACTTGGCGTGGCCTTCGTCAGCGACGTTGAACTGAAAATGGACATATCCCGCCAGTTCCTGTGGCGCCTGAAAATGACCCTGACCGCCGGGTTTGAAGGAACCCGCCGGTATATCCAGTATTTCAACGACGTTCAAAGCAGTTTGCCCAACAAGGCGCATCGCACGGTTAGCCTGATCGGTATCCACCCCGAATTTCAGAAGCAGGGTCTCGGGCGCCTGCTGATGGAAGCCGTGCATCAACAGGTCAGTGACGATGCCCAGTCTATCGGTGTATTTCTCGATACGGGCAACACCCGCTACCTGACATTCTATGAAAGCCTCGGCTACGAGCGCTTCGCCGACATCAAAATGGGTAACGACCTGACTGAGGTTGTACTGTTCAAAGCCAACCCCAATTACGTAGAACAGGCTGCTTGAAGGCTTTTGAGCTGTTAGCTTCGAGCTGCGAGCTTTAAGTTAAGTACTCCGAACTCGCTGCTTGCCGCCCATAATTCTAGAAACCCCGGTTATGCCGGGGTTTTTCACGTTTTAACCGGGAATGACTATGACCAAACCATCTTACGACTACGACCTTGTTGTTATTGGCGCCGGCTCCGGCGGTGTGCGAGCGGCGCGCATGGCGGCCACTAAAGGGGCGAGAGTCGCCATTATCGAATCCCGTTACCTGGGTGGTACCTGCGTTAACGTCGGCTGTGTGCCGAAGAAACTCTTTGTCTATGCCTCTGAATTCTCTCAGGCATTTAAGGATTCCGCCGGTTTTGGCTACACGGTAGATAAAAAGCCTGAGTTTGAATGGGCTCGCCTGAGAGATAATAAAACCAATGAAATCAAACGGTTAAACGGAGTTTATGATGGCTTGTTAAGCCGCGCCGGGGTAGACATCATCCACGGCCATGGTCGCTTTATCGATGACCACAGAGTAGCCGTCGACGACCGCCAGATCAGCGCTGCCCATATTTTGATTGCAACCGGTAGCTGGCCGGTTATGCCGGATGTCGAAGGTGCCGAGCACATTATCAGTTCCAATGAAGTCTTCTATCTGGAGACCTTTCCCAAAGACGTTATCGTTATCGGCGGGGGCTATATTGCGGTTGAGTTTGCCGGCATCTTCAACGGTCTCGGTGCCAAAACCCACCTGCTTTATCGCGGCGAGCCGGTCTTGCGCGGGTTTGATGACGACATTCGCGAGTTTGTCTCCAGTGAATTGGAGCAGGCGGGCATTCAGTTGCTCTACAATCGCGACATCGCCAAGGTAGAAGCGCTGGAATCAGGCCGGTTCAGAGTCACTATGTCAGACGGCAGCGTCCGTGAGACCGACCTGGTCGTCAGTGCCATTGGACGCCGCCCCTTGTTAGACGGCATGGACATCGAGAAGGCCGGAGTAAAGGCCGCCCCTAAAGGACATCTGGAGGTGAACGACCATTATCAGACCAATGTCCCGCACATTTTCGCGCTGGGTGACGTCATTGGCCGTATCCAGCTGACGCCGGTGGCCCTGGCTGAAGGGATGTACGTCGCAGATTATCTCTTTGGCGAATCCACGCCACGCCCCGTCGACTACGATCTCATCCCCACCGCTGTTTTTTGCCAGCCCCCGATTGGTACGGTAGGTATGACAGAAGCCCAGGCGGCAAAGCGCTACGAGCGTGTCGAAGTCTACCAGGCCAACTTCAAGGCCATGAAAAACACCCTCTCTGGTAACCCGGAACGCACGCTGATGAAGCTGCTGGTCGATTGCGACTCACGTAAGGTGATAGGGGCTCACATGGTGGGCGAGAGTGCCGGTGAAATCATTCAGGGGCTGGCGGTAGCGATGACCGCCGGTGCTACCAAGGATGACTTCGACCACACCATTGGGATTCACCCAACCGCCGCAGAAGAATTCGTCACCATGCGCTCTCCGGCCAGAATCATCGGTAGAGACAGTGAAGACGATTAAACCGGGCTTATTTTCTTGCCCCGGGCTGAGTTGTGGCGTGCCTGGCGTTCGACATCGATGTAGCGATCGGTGATGGCGCTGGAACCGTGACCTGCGTCATCGCGCACATGTTCCCTGGGACGCATTTTTACGTCTTCTGAGATGCCAGTGTGGCGCAGCCAGTGCACGGTGGCCGCTTGCAGGGCATCGGCTTCTTCGGGCTCACCCTGGGCTCTGAGCCGGTCGATGGCGCGGTCGAAACTGTCCTGAACGATAAATCGGATCTGCCGGGTGCTGCTGATGCCACCCTTGCCGCGAATTTTCGGGATCAGCGGGCTCGATTCTCCGGGTAAGGGCAGTGGTGTCATGCCCAGAAAGCCCCGGAACCGGCGCAAGGCGTCCAGCATGGCGTCGGAGACCGAAATATCGCGTTCCTTGTTGCCTTTACCCACGGTGGTAAACCACCAGTTGCCTTGGCTGTCCTGCCGGAAATCGCCCATACTGGGTTGCCACCGGTCAGACTCTGCCAATTCCGATATGCGCAAATACATGCCGAACAGGCAGCTCATGATGAACAGTGCGCGTTCGAAGCGGGGCGGGTCTTCCGGCATGGCCTGATCCATGGCATTCAGTACCTCATGCCACTGGGCTTCCGACAGACGGCGGATCGCCTGAGATCCCTGGCGTTTGCGCAGAAACTTGCCCTTTTGGCGAATCTGGGCAACTGGATTTAGCTCAACGTGTTCTTCCTGAATCAGATAATTAAAATAAGTGCTCAAGACCGAGAAGATCGCCTGCAGGGCGCCCTGACTTAGAACATAGGCTTTGGGGTCTGCGGAGACGCCCAGCTTGTGATCACGTTTGGACACCTTGGCGACGAAAGGACGCCACTCCGGGTTGATGGCACGACCGCCGCCTGCATTGATAAATCGGGCGACGCTTTTGGTGCCGATCCAGTGGCGGGGCGGATTCTGGCAAAACTCAATGAACTGCTCAATGTGTTGACGCCGCACCTCGGCCAGCGTCAGCCCCTGTATCAGCCAGCACCATTGAACAAAGCGCTCAATTTCCCGGCGGTAGCTAGCAAAGGTATCCGGGCTACCACGATAGCTGTACAGAAATTCGGTCGATCGCTGCAAGTCGGCTTGCAACTGCGAAGCCTCAATTCGGGCTGCTTTATCGAGAACATCGCCGGGCTCCACCCGATCCCGAAACGGATTACCCATTTCAGACAGGTTATCAAACACCGGAGTGGGGGCCGGGTAGGGGGCGTTCAACAGAGGTTCTCCTCAGGCATCAAGGTTAACTAACCAGAATGTGGTTTCAATCATTAAAGTATGCGCGTCCCACACCGGAGCTGACAAGGTGACCTTCGGATGTGGGCGCTGCGCGGCACACAGGATACACTAGCCCCATGAACCGATTCACATCCCGACATGGCTTACCGGTGCACCGGCTGACTCAATCGCTGGAAGGCGTTATGGGTTATATCGCCTGGGCGATTGTCTGCTATCTGACATTGAGTAATGCACCAGCCAATACCGAGGCCGGGCAGATTCGGCTGTTTGTCATAGTGGCCCTGTTACTGCTTTTTATCGTTGGCTTCTTCTACACCACCCGAGAGCAGCAATACCAGCGCATGGACACCCGTATCCGGCAGCTTTCCTTTGCCGTGCAGTTCCTGGCGGTGCTGGGCATTCGTTTTGTTGCTGAATCCGGGGTTATCGCCATTTTGAGCGTTTCCCTGGCGGCGCAACTGCCGTTTCTGATGTCCAGAACGTTCTCCTATCTGACGGTACTGGTGCTGGTGTTGATCGATCTGGCCTTTATCTGGGGTGAGCCCGATGCCATTATCTGGACGGCTCTGGGCGCTGCCTTCCACGTGTTCGCCCTGCTGATGAGTCAACGGGTGATTCAGGAGCAGGAAGCACGCGATCAGATCACGATCCTGAACCGCGAGTTACTGGCTACCCAGGCCTTACTGGAAGAGTCGGCCAAACAGACCGAGCGCATCCGCATTGCCCGGGACCTGCACGATGGCCTAGGTCACCATCTGACCGCCCTGATTCTCAAGCTGCAGTACCTCACGCATACCACGGAAGGGGAAACCCGCACCCGCATCGAGGAAACCCACCAGCTGTCGCGCCTGTTGCTGACCGATGTGCGCAATACCGTGCATGAAATGCGCGGCGACTCCAGCATTCGACTCAAAGAGGCGCTCGAAGCACTGATCTCCCAGATTCCCCGGTTGCAGATCAACCTGCGCTTGGACGACAACATCAGTGTTGCCGACATCGAAGTAGCGGAGGCCCTGTTTCGTTGCATCCAGGAAGCGGTAACCAATACCCTGAAACATGGCAATGCCAGCGAGATGAACATCGACCTGCAACATGGCGTCAATGACGTTGTGCTCACCATTACCGACAATGGCGGTTGCCAGCTCGACTGGCGCGAAGGCGCCGGGCTCAGAGGTATGCGCGAACGCATTGAAGCGCTTAAGGGCAAGCTGGATGTCGCCTCCGGTGCCGGCTTCAAACTTAATATCACCATCCCTGTTATGGAGTCGCTATGAGCGAGTCAGTCAACGTTATGCTGGTTGATGACCAGACCCTGGTGCGTGAAGGCATCAAATCACTGCTGCAGCTGGCCGGGCATATCGAGATTCTTGGCGAGGCCAGCGACGGCGTGGAAGCGCTGGAAGCTCTTAATACACTCAGCCCCGACGTGATTCTGATGGATATTCGAATGCCGCGTCTGGACGGCATTGAAACGCTCAAAACGCTGACCGCGCAGGGCAGTGCCATACCGGTCATCATCCTCACCACCTTCGATGACCATGAACTGGTGCTCAGTGCCATTCGGGCGGGCGCCCGCGGGTTTCTGCTCAAGGACGTCTCACTGGAAAGCCTGGTCGAGGCGATCGATGCCGTGCATCGTGGTGAAACACTGATTCAGCCCGCTGTCACCGAACGGGTGCTCAAAGGCTTTACCGAGTTGCAAACCCAAAGCAAGGTAGAACGAGACCCGATTCAGGAACCGCTGACGCAGCGGGAAATCGAAATTGTCCGGCTGATGGCTGGTGGCTACAGCAACAAGGAGATTTCACGGGCCATCTTCAAGTCCGAAGGCACCATCAAGAATCACGTGTCCAATATCCTCGCCAAGTTGAATGTCCGGGATCGTACTAGGGCGGTATTGAAAGCATTGGAGCTGGGGTTGATCTGAATCAAGGCCGGCAGGCCAGGGGGTTGTACCCTCGGGTGAAAGTCGCGATACTGACGCAATAGAATCTACCGTGTAGACAATATGGCCCGTCCACGCTTTCACATCACGCCTGACGACTGGTTCGATACGCTCGACTGGCTTGAGTATCAGCTTTCTCAGCCTGGCTGGTTGCTGGACGAGACACACCCCGTTCATCAGCAGGGGTTGGCCCATCTGACCGAGCGCCTGCATCAGTGTCGCTATGTTCAGTCGCCGACGCATCCGGACTGCGATGCATTGCAAACCCTGCTTGAGCAAAACCTCGACCGCCCAGACTGGGACCGGTTGCGAAAAACGTTGTCAGCGCGGCGCCGGCGCCGGCGAGAAAAACGCCTGGCGCAATCTCCAGTTAACCTGACACTCACTACTCAGGCCCATCACTGGTTAAAACAACTGGCACGGGCAGGGCGCTTTGCCACGTTAAGTGACGCCCTGGTAGACGCATTGCCAGCCCTGATCGCTGATCTTGAAGCCCATGCTCAGAAGACCCTGAAGACCGACCTGGAACAGACGCTGGCCAGTTGGACCGAACTTGATCTAATCGCCAACGCTGACCAGTACCTGACCGCAGCGCGCAATGACCGGAGCCTGGCGACGGCTTGCCGAATTGCCTTCCAGTGGTACCAGCGAGACCCGGACCGGCACAAGGCTCAGATGCTGAAGGAGCGCTTTATTGAAGATCTCGTTTGGAACCAGATTCATTTGGGCAAACCAGCAACGGCTTATTTATCCGCCAAACCGGTTACACAGAATGCTGTCGGGGGTGGACGCATCCCTGATAATGAGCTCTGATTAAACCAGCGACAGGCACAATCGGCCGATTCTCGGCTAAAAACAGGGTTCGCGCCCGCCTCACTCACTAACACCCCAAGGGAACGACGGCTGCGATGGTCGATACCAATACATTTTTGTTAGTTGCAGGATTGCTGCTGCTGATTGGCATCATTGCCAGTTCGCTGACGGTGCGGCTCGGGTTGCCGTTCCTGCTGTTGTTTCTGGGTGTCGGAATGCTCGCCGGTGAAGACGGCCTGGGCGGCATTCCCTTCGATAACTTCGATCTGGCTTTTCTGGTCGGCAACCTGGCGTTATCGGTCATCTTGTTGGACGGCGGCATGCGCACCAAGCGCAGCACCTTCCGGGCGGCGCTCTGGCCCTCGGTTACGCTGGCCACGGCCGGGGTAATCCTGACGGCCACCGGGGTAGGGCTGTTCGCAACCTGGTTGCTCGGGGTTGATATGCGCTATGGTCTCCTGCTGGGCGCCATTGTCGGCTCTACCGATGCGGCTGCGGTATTCAACCTGCTGCGCAACAGTGGAATACGGCTGAATGAACGGGTAGGGGGCACGCTTGAGATCGAGTCGGGTGCCAACGATCCGATGGCCATTCTGCTGGTGGTGATCATGATCGAGTTGCTGACTGGCTCGGCCCAGTTCACTGTCGGCTCTCTGCTGCAGCTGGTTCTGCTTCAATTCCTGCTGGGTGGCGCCATTGGCGTGCTCGGCGGGTGGCTGTTGGTCGCCTTGCTGAAACGATTGCATCTGGCCGAGGGCCTGTACGCGATCCTGATTGTATCCTTTGGTCTCGTCGTTTTTGCTGGCGTCAACCGCCTCGGCGGCAGCGGTTTTCTGGCTGTATATCTGCTTGGATTAGTCGTCGGTAATGCCAAAACCAAGCCACCGGAGTCGGTTTCTCAAATTATGGACGGGCTTGCCTGGCTGTCTCAGGCGGGGATGTTCCTGATTCTTGGGCTGCTGGTTAGCCCGGCCAACATGCTCGACAACGCGCTGGCCGCTGTTTCCATTGCTGCGTTTCTAATCCTGTTCGCCAGGCCACTGGCCGTCGTTCTCTGCCTGCTTCCGTTCCGGTTTCGCTGGCAGGAGCGCTGGTACATCAGTTGGGTGGGCTTGCGCGGCGCCGTGCCGATTATTCTGGCGGTTTACCCGGTAATGTCAGGCCTGGAAAACTCCCAGTTATTGTTCGACATTGCCTTTGCCGTAGTGTTGGTATCCCTGTTAATTCAGGGAACGACAGTACCCCTTGTTGCTCGTTTGCTGAACGTCCTGATTCCGGCACCACCGGCCCCGGTTAACCGCCACACCTTGCTCAACGAAGCGGACCTCTCCCTGGAAGTCGATGAATTCGTCGTACAGCCCAATGCGCCGGTCTTGTCGCCATTTTTTAACGCCAACCAGAACGACAGCGCCAACCCTCAATGTGTTGCCCTGATTCGGGACAAACGCCCGATGGATGTTGACGGTGCCATTCGGTTCAAGGTGGGAGACCGGGTCTGGATGCTACTGCACTCGGAAGACGTCGATGACGTGGCGAAACAATTCAGCGGGCAAAAACAACAAGGCATGTTGACGGCTCAGAATTTCTACGGCGAATTCGTGATCCGGCCCGAAGCATTGGTCGATGATCTAGTGAAGTCCTATGGTATTGAAGCTGAGCCAACAGAACAGTCGATGACAGTAGCCGAGCTTCTGCAGCTGCGTCTTGGCAAACACGCTGTCGAGGGTGACCGGATTCGGTTGGGCAGCTTGCGTCTGACCATTCGCCAAATGGAGGGAGATGCCATTCAGGCCATTGGTTTGAAACTGGGCTCCAAAAAACAGGGATAACCAGCGAGTGGTCTTCTTTTAGAACACCACAGACAACGGGCCGTAAGAGCGTGCCCGACCCACACTGGCGGCATCACTGAAAGGCCCTTGTCTGGTCATTCTGGCCAGAAGACCATGACGGTTAATCCGCCATTGTCTGTGTCAGACAGGGTTAACGTGCCCTGGTGTCGCTCAACAATGCGGGCAACAATGGCCAAACCCAGCCCGGCGCCTGAATGTTCCCCGCTACCCCGGTAGAAGCGTTGAAACAGCAAGTGTTTGTCAGTATCGCTCACGCCGGGTCCATTATCCTGAATTGTTAGCTCCAGACCACCTGTCCCCGGTTGCCAAAGCACCTCGACTTTGCCTCCCTTCCCGGCATGTTGCAGAGCGTTACCAACCAGATTCTGCAGCAAAATATCCAGACTGCCGGGCTCGAGAGTCAGGGACCATCCGGTACTTTCTTCGTTTCGTAAAAGCAGTTCAGTGCTCTGGTGCCAGGCAAGTGGCGCCAGACCGGCAAGTACCTGTCGGCTAACGGCCAGGGGGTCGATCTCTGTCTTAGGGGATGGGTTATCCGGTTCGAGGCGAGCGAGCGTCAAGAGCTGGGAAACGACCCGGGTCGTGCGTTCGATGCCAGCTTTCAATGCCACCAGAGATGCCTGGCGATCCGTTTCATCGATGCTGGCCAGTGCATTTTGGGTGTGCAAGCTCAGGATTGACATAGGGGTGCGCAGCTCGTGAGCGGCATCCGCAATGAAATGTTGCTCCCGTTCACGCATATCCTTTATTTGTGCCAGGAGGAAATTGATCGATTGCTGAATGGTCGCCAATTCAGCTGGCAAGTTGGCTTCAGGCAGAGGGTTCAATGAACGAGGATCCCGGTTACGAACGTCTTCCGCCAGTTTCTCCAGCGGCTTTAACCCATAACCTATGGCGAGCCATAGCAGCAAAGCCAGCAGAGGTGCCCCCAGCAGCTCTGGCAATAGGCTGCGCAGAGCGATTTTGGTTACCAGTTCACCCCGCACATCCTGACGCTCGGCAAACAGGATCCGGTTCTGGCCATTCAAACCTGGAAGCACAAAGATTCGCCATTGGTCACCACTGGCCAGTTCATCAGCGTAGCCTGAGGTGATGTTGGTCAGTTGTTCTGCTGGCGCATTAAAGGATCTTAAAATCAGATTGCCATCCTGCCAGACCTGAAAGACCACTTTACTCTCATAGGGGTGACCACCGCGGTTTTCCTCGAGCGTATTCAATTCTTCCAGCGTGCTGAGCAGACGAAGCTTTTCGACCTGGCTCAACGGCGTATCGTTAAGGCCCGTAATCAGCTTGCTCAAAATACGAGCCTGCTGGGCCAGGTGAGCGTCGTACAGCTCTTCCACTTCGTGAGCGGCATCGTTAAAGCTGGTCCAGGCCATCAACGCACTGGCGCCGAGAAATAAAATGAGTGCGGCACCCAGGGTTCGCGTGCGGATGGACCTCAGTTTCATGGCCTCGCGTCCTTATTAAGAGCGTACCCCACGCCACGTAATGTACGAATTAGCCCCGGGAACAGCTTTTTGCGCAAATGATGGATGTGCACCTCCAACGCATTGCTCTCAACGTCTTCATCCCACCCATACAGAAGTTGTTGAAGGTGATCCCGTGTGAAGACATGCCCTGGCTGATGGGCCAACTCATGAAGCAGGGCGAACTCGCGTCGTGTCAGACTGACTGGCGCATCCTGATAAAACACCGCCTGGCTGTTTAAATCCAGACGCAGAATGCCCAGGTCCAGCTGGCTATTGGCCCGGCCAGCACTGCGGCGAAGCAGGGCTCGAATGCGGGCTTTGAGTTCGGTTATCTCAAACGGCTTTATCAGGTAATCGTCGGCGCCACTGTCCAACCCTGTAATACGATCAGTCACTGCATCACGAGCAGTCAGTATCAACACTGGTGTCGCTTTCCCTCCCGCACGCAATGCCTTCAGAACCGACAAACCGTCCAGGCCGGGCAAGCCAAGATCAAGCAGAACCAGATCGAACACCTCATGTTCTAGGGCGTGAACCGCCTGAAGACCGTCTGACAGGCAGTCGAGGGTGTACCCCTCAGACTTGAGTGCCGTGCGAATGCCTTCCCGCAGTGATGCATCGTCTTCAATCAGTAGTAACCGCATGAAATCATCACTCAGAGTGAGCCAGAGCCAGCATTCTGCAGAGTTTGCAATTGCGCCTGCCATTGTTCAAGGTCGATTTCGCCCAGTGTACGCAGCTGGGTCTGCTCGTTCCCGGCTGTATCAAAAAAGAGCAGGGCGGGCGGGCCAAAGAGTCCGCTTTGCTGCAGAAATTCAATTTGCTCGGCATTGTTGCGGGTTATATCCAGCTGTAGAAAGCGGACGTCGCCGGCGTAACGCTGGGCACTGGTCCGGCTAAACACCTTTTCCTCCATTTCCTGGCAACTGGTACACCAGTCAGCATAGAGATCCAACACCGCGACCTGGCCTCTGGATTGCGCGGTTTGCAGTTGAGCGGTTAGCGTGTCGACACTGGCCGTACGCTGAAACAAAGGTTCCGCTTCGACACGGTCGCCCGCCTGCCCAGCCGTATAATTCATGCCCGCTAGAGGTTGCAGCGGATCCGTATGACCGGCCATCGCGCCCAACAACAAGCTGGTTGAATAGATGGCCAGAGCCGCCGCGAGGCCGCGCCGGGTTTTCTGCCAGCCTGTCTGCACCGAGCCCCCCAAACCAATGTGAGCGGCATAAACCAGTGCCAGCAAGCCCCACAGCGCCAGACTGAGATGGCCGGGAACATAGCGCGCCACCAGGCTGATGGCAATGGCCAGCAAGACCACTCCAAAGAAGTTCTTAACGGCCACCATCCACATGCCCGCTTTTGGCAGCAGCCGCCCGCCACCCGCACCCACCAGTAGCAGGGGAGCACCCATGCCAAGGCTAAGCGCAAACAGAGCACCACCACCAAGCCAGGCGTTACCGGTTGTACTGATATAGATGAGAGCGCCGGCCAGTGGCGCTGAGACACAGGGCGAGACAACCAAGGCAGATACCAGTCCCATTAAGGCTGTACTGGCATATCGGCCAGCACCGCCGGAGGCTGCCGAATCAGTTTGACTGACCCGGCTGAGACGATTGCGCAGAAAAGCCGGGACCTGAAGTTCATAAAAGCCAAACATGGCCAGGGCCAGCATGACGAATACGCCGGCGAAGATACTTAATGCGACAGGATTCTGCAGCGCACTTTGCAGATTGAACCGGGCACCGAAAAAACCGACCAACACACCGGCCAGTGTGTAGGTGGTGGCCATGCCGAGCACATAGGCCAGTGACAAACTCAGACCTTTGCGGGTGGTGATTTGCTCGCCCTGACCGGCAATGATGCCAGCCAGAATCGGGATCATGGGTAAAACACAGGGCGTAAAGGTGAGCCCTAAACCGAGTACAAAAAAGGTTCCGATGATCCAGAGTGTGCTGGCCGAGGCCATCCAGGTAGCCAGGGCGCCGGAATTCTGCTCACCGGTGACCGTCACTGCAGGTACCTCTGTCGTCACGTTAACCTGTGACGGTTGAGCGTTACCACCGATGACTGTGAACGTTCGGGTTTGTGGTGTGTAACATAAACCCTCTTCAGCACACCCCTGGTATTGCACGGTCAACTCAAGAGGCTGAGCGCTGTTGTTCGGCAAGTTCGCCTGCAAACCGGCCTGCTCATGAAAGACATCCACCTCTCCGAAGTAGGGATCCTGCTTCAGCTCCGGGAGGGTGATATAGGTGGGTGTAAGCGCCTCGCCGTTAACGGAAAGCGTGATTCGCGACTGATACAAATAATAGCCATCGGCGATGGCCCACCGGGCCTCAAAGCGCCCGGGATGCTCATCGCTTTGAGTTATCGAAGGCGAGAAGGCCTGATCCGGCGGGAGGAACTCTTCGGCAATGGCAAACGACATTAACGTGGTCAGCAGCACGAATGCCCATCGAATAGAGGCTGAGGTCATGAACGGAATCTCCAACTGGATGATTCACCCATCATCACTGCGCAACCTTAAGTCAATCTTAAGCGGCTCTTAAGAAAGCCTTAAGTAATTGGTTTCATCCTGACTGCCTAACCCATGACGAGGTAAGCCATGATGTTTCGCTCTGTTGGAATCCTATCGCCTTCTATTTTACAGCGAGCTGCCGTTTCTCTGGGACTGATCCTGCTCCCACTGATGTCGGCTCAAGCGGCCGATATTACGCCGGTCAATCAAGCCGAATTAGCGCCCATGCGTGACTTCAATCTGTCTGAAATGGGCGGTGGTGAACTCAGTCTCGTTGAACTGCAAGGGCAGGTGGTACTGGTTGATTTTTGGGCTTCCTGGTGCGGCCCCTGCCGCGAGTCCTTTCCGTGGATGAACACGATTCAGCAACGTTATCAGGACGATGGCCTGGTAGTGCTGGGTATTAACCTGGATCAGGACGCCGCCGCAGCTGAATCCTTTCTAAAAACAGTGCCGGCTAATTTTACCCTGGCGCGCGACCCGGATGCTCATCTCCCGGAAGCCTTTGGCCTGATCGGCATGCCTTCCAGTTATCTGCTTGATCGTCAGGGACGTATCCGGGCTACTCACACCGGTTTCCATGCAAGCCGGGTCGATGAGTATGAAGCCAGCATTCAACAACTGTTGGCAGAGTAGGGGGTACCAACATGAAGCCATTGATGACGTTATCGCTGATTTTGCTGCTCGCTGGGTGTTCGAGTCTGGGGGTTAAGCCCTGGGAGCGGGATCTGTTGGCGCAGACCGATATGCAACTGGTGAGCGATCCAATCGAAGCATCACTCGATGATCATGTGTATTTCAGTAAAGAAGGCAGCAGCGGAGGTCGCAGTTTTGGCGGCGGCGGCTGTGGTTGCAACTAGGAGCGACGATCAATGACTCATATCAACACCCGCCCCCCTCAAGGTGCTGAATTGGCCAGTATGCTGGCCGCCATCGGTTGCGCCGTACTGTATGGCCTACCCAATCAGGCGGCAGCCGGTGAACTGGAAAAATGGGACTTCGATGCTGCCGTGTTGCAGTATGTTGAAAGCGATAATCGGGTGCAGGCCACCGAAGCTGTGGTCGGCGCAACGCGCAACTTTGATACCGAGACCAGCCTGAACCTCAAGCTGACTTTTGATTCATTGACCGGGGCTTCACCCAACGGTGCCATGACCGATGACCAGCCGCAAACCTTTACCCGTCCATCCGGCAAAGGGCGCTATACGGTAGCCGGCGGCGACCTGCCGCTTGATGATACGTTTCATGATGAGCGCACAACCGTTGCCGCACAATGGTCTGCTCCTCTCGGGCGGGACTGGAGTTATTCCGGAGGGCTTCAGTATTCAGCCGAGCACGATTATCAATCCAGAGGCGTTAATGCCAGCGTTTCGCGCTTTTTTAACCAGAAAAACACAACCTTAACCCTCGCCTCCAACCTGTCACTGGACACCGTCAACCCGGAAGGTGGCGTGCCCGTCGGGCTGAGTGAAGTCGCAGAGTGGGGGAGTCCTACCTTTTCGTCTGATTTTGCCAACAGTCGTGACGGGGCGACGGCCGACAAGCAAATCCTTGATCTGGTGCTTGGCGTCACCCAGATCATCAATCGACAGACCCTGATGCAGTTCAACTACAGCCTGAGCTTAAGTGATGGCTATCAGACCGATCCTTATAAACTGGTCAGTGTGTACGACCAGGCTGGCGGTACTATACAAGGCTACCGGTACGAAGCCCGGCCAGATAGCCGGTTGAAGCAAGCCGTGTTCTGGCAGACCAAGTACCAGGCGCCGAATGATGACATCATCGAAGGCAGCTATCGCTATTTGTTTGACGACTGGGGGTTGGATTCGCACACCCTGGATCTAAAATACAGATGGCGTTTTGCCAACCAATATCTGGAGCCTCAGGTGCGCTGGTATCGTCAGTCCGCCGCTGACGCCTACCAGCCATACATCACCACGGCGCAGTTGGCAGAAGACCCGCAAGCTCTGACCGCGGACTATCGTCTGGGTGATTTTGACGCCTGGACACTGGGTCTGCGCTACGGCTATCGCTTTACGGATGATCGGGAGGTCTATACCCGTCTGGCGGCTTATCGGCAAATGCCTCGCGACGTTGAGTCAGATGTCACGCCTGCCGATGCGGCTGATTTGCCGGATATGACGGCATTGATGCTGACGGTTGGAGTGTCGTTTTAATGACCTCGGGCCAGGTTGGTGTCAGATGGCAGGGCGACCTATGGGCAGGGCACTTTGATGCCATGGCCAGCTCCTGCGAGATCCTGCTGGCATTGCCATTTGAGCAGGCTGAGCTGGCAGGGCGTCTAGTCCGGTTGGCTGCCAATGAAGTATGGCGAATCGAACAGCGATACAGCCGTTACCGCCCGGACAATCTGTTCGCGGCGTTGCACAACCGGCCTGGGCAAGCTCAGCGGGTCGATGCCGAAACAGCCCGTTTATTGAACTTTGCCGATCAGGCGTGGCGTCTTTCAAGCGGAAGGTTTGATGTGACCTCGGGGCTATTGCGACGCGTGTGGACCTTTGATGGCAGCGATCGTCTGCCTGACGATGACGCCATTAAAGCGCTCTTGCCCCTGATCGGCTGGCAGCGAGTCACTTGGCTCAGCGGAACAGTGGATTCGTCGGGCGAGGTCGCCGGTGGTTCATTGACGCTGCCCGAGGGCATGGAGCTGGACTTCGGCGGCATTGGTAAAGAGTATGCCGCAGACAGGGCTCTGGGCATTTGCATGAAAGCCATCCCATCACGCTGGCGTCAATCCGGTATGCTCGTCAATCTGGGGGGTGATCTGGCCTGCAATGGACCAAGAGCACCGGAGCAACCCTGGCGCGTTGGCGTGGAATCGCCATATGAAGATGACCAACCGCCGCTAATGCTCGAATTGTGGCGCGGAGGATTAGCAACATCGGGCGATAGCCGTCGTTATCTGCTGCGCAATGGCAAACGCTATAGCCACTTATTGGATCCCAATACCGGCTGGCCGATCGAACAAGCCCCGCGATCTGTCACTGTGGCTGCGCCCAGTTGCATACAGAGCGGACTCGTTGCCAGCCTGGCCATGCTGCAAGGTGCGTCCGCAACGGAGTACCTTAAGAATATTGGTTTGCCGCATTGGGTCATTAGTGAATGATCAGGTGACGATGGTAAGCTTCGTAATATAGACGTGGAATTAAAATGGCGTTACCGGATAGTCGGTGTAGAAAAGCTTATTTTAGGGCTTTATCTTCAACTAACCCCCTATTTCCTGTAATAAAGATTACAGGAAATAGGGGGTTAGCATGATCCGTCCCAACTACCTTCCCTGGTTCCATCTCGCTCTTACCGCCTTTGATCTGGCTTCAGCCACCCGGGTTTTCTCCTAATAACGAACGAATGCTGCTTTAAAGTGCGCGGCCGGTATCCAGTTGTTTTGCCAGCCGCATGGCTTCGTGCTCTTCCAGTTCGAGAAGCGACAGCATCAACTCGCGCGAGGTGGCTGTTTCGGCCTTGCCAATCAGGCTGTGATACAGATTAATCAGTTGCGTGTGATAATCGAAAACCTCGCGACAGATGGCTTCATAGTCGAGCTCGGCATACGGCACGGTACAGGTTCTGTGCGACTTGACCGGTCCATTCGACAGATAATCATAAACATGAGTTTTTAATGCCTTTTGATCCGTTTCCTGCTCAAAACGACCCACCATCTGTTCCAGCGCTTTTTCGTGATCGGCCAGGTATTCGAGTAAGGCCCTGGCTCTATCGTCAGGCTGAGACCGGGCACTGTCAGTCATGCAACGGCTCAGGTGCTGGTGTAACTCACGACTCCAGTCGATCAGATCTTCAAACGTTTTGATGTCCAAAATGTGCTCCCACTCATGTATAGCTGGTACTACCCATGTGCATGTCGATCCACCAATTTCAACCGTTAGCGGTTCATGTATGACGCTTTGTTGTCAGAAAACGAAGTCTTCCTGCCATGACACACGCTTAGGGTAACCCGGCCCGGACTGCTATACTCGCCATCCCGCACCGGGATGACCGACCAACCAGGAGTTACTGTTTGAACGACCGCTTGAACAAGACCATCAATTACCGCGAGCTGATCCTGAACGCTGAGCAAAAGTCTACTGCCAACAACCTCCCCCACAAGGCGTTGTCATACGACGGAGAATCGCTGCAGACGGCCGAGCTGAAACGTTGCATGATGTTGGGTGTCGCGGCCAGAAATGCCCTGACCTTTACTTCAAAAGACCCGTTGCGCAACGCGCCCGAGATTTGCCTGGCCGCCAGTAGCGCCCTGACCGAAGCGGGCTTTGAACATGAAGTCACCCTGGGCAACCTGGTGCGTCGCGGCAAACATCTGGTTAGCAATGTGTCGGCCAATGCGATCATCGAAGCCTATCAGTCAGCAGATTCAGGTGCTCGCCCCAATTACTACTGCTGGATTACGCTTAACGATGGTTCGGTCTTCGACTTTGCGCTCTTGTCGGAAGTCAAACCACCGGTTAGAGCCCCCATTCAGAAAGGCCGGGTGCGCCCCCCAAAACCCAAAAAGCCCAACCTGGCTGATACCGTTCTGATGCTCAACCCAATCGAACACGGCACTCTGTACCGTTATGTTCCCGAAGTGGTGGGCTATGATGTGTTGCAAACCCTGGTCAACCGGACACCGGGACGCTAATAGAACCAGACACCCCTGCAACGACTGAGGTGAAACGATGTGCGGCGCCATCAATAACGTCTCCGATTTCCCGCTGCTCGACCCATTACTGGGGCTGGCCGGTTATTCGGAGGCGGAAATCCGCTCGGTTCTTAACAAACGCGAATGCCGACCAACCGATGACGTGCTGGCCTTGGTGCCAACGAAGCATGGACCGCGGCTGATGGCGGCCACCTGGTGGCTGAAGCTGGACCCCGACACCCTGCTGCCGGATACGCGCTGGAATACTTTCAACTGCCGTTCGGGCCAGATTCTGAAATCCCCCCTGCACCAAATGGCGCCCAGAAGTTATCGGGCGGTGGTGGTTACCGATGGGTTCTATGAATGGCAGCCGCGCTACGCCGGTGGCCGGCTTTATTCCGACTTGTCGGCTGAAGAGCAGCAACACTTGCCCAGACCCCAATCCAAGCAACGCCATTGGATTCACCGGCCCGGAGAATTGATGCTGCTTGGTGCCCTGTGCAAACATTGGCTGGACTCTGAAGGTAACCCCAAGGTGTCGGTGGGTGTGATCACCCTGCCCCCGCACCCGGCGTTTCTGGATGTTCACGCCAAATCGTTCCCACTGGTTTTGCGACCGGAAGAGCTGGAGGACTGGATGAACCCCCGGCTCAGGCACAAACAATTCGAGTCACTGTTTGTGCAGACCGAGGTTCGGGTCGACGTCGAAGTTCAGGCTATTAATGACCGGGAATTTGATTTGATTCCCGAAGAGCCGCTAATACTGCGGGCTTCACAGGTTTAATTGACTACCGTGTAGATGAAATGGAGGCTGACCAGGCAGGTTTTACGGCCTCTTTATAGTGTTTCCGGCACATCGACACGTAACGGTCGTTGCCGCCAATCTCAACCTGATCCCCCTCGCTGATTGCCTGGCCTTGCTCATCCAGCCTGGCCACCATGATGGCTTTTCTCCCGCAGTGGCAAACCGTTTTCAGTTCATTCAGTTTATCGGCCAGTGCCAGCAAACGGGCTGAACCCGGGAACAGGTTGCCCAGAAAGTCTGAACGAATGCCGTAACACAGCACGGGCACCCCGGCTTCATCCACCAGATCGGAGAGCTGGTTAACCTGCTCAGTGGTCAGAAACTGGGCCTCATCGACCAGAATGCAATCGGTGTGGCCCTCATATGCGGCAAACCAGGCTTTCAGATCGGTCGTTTCGGTAAAGGTGTCGGCGGCTTTTTCCAGGCCGATGCGTGAACTGATGCGCCCTGCCCCATAGCGCTGATCAATTTGCGCCGTCAGCAGGCGCGTTGTCATGCCACGTTCCCGGTAGTTGTATTCCGATTGCAGCAATGAGGTGGATTTTCCAGCATTCATTGCTGAATAGTAAAAATAGAGCTGAGCCATGGGGGCATCCTGATCCGGGGTTTCAATACAGCGGTTGAGGGGGAATAATAGCGTGCGATTGATCCCCGTTATAGGTAAAACGGGCGATTTCATGAATTCAGGAACTCATCGGGAACAGGGCAGCCATGCGCATCATATCGTTCAATATCAATGGCATACGTGCCAGACTTCATCAACTGGAAGCACTGCGCGACCGGCAAAAGCCGGATATCCTCTGTCTGCAGGAGATCAAGGTACACGACGATATGTACCCGCACCCGGCGGTCGAAGCGGCTTCCGGCTTCGGGTCGGTGACCCATGGCCAGAAAGGCCACTATGGCGTTGCCACCCTGACCGCAGAACCGCCTCAAACGGTTCAACGCGGCTTTCCCGATGATTCAGAAGACGATCAGAAACGCCTGATCATCACTCATCACCCCCTCACAGACGGACGACACCTGACGGTTATCAACGGCTACTTCCCTCAGGGTGAGAACGTCAGTCACGAGACCAAGTGGCCCGCCAAACGGAAGTTCTACGCCGATCTGACGCAATGGCTGGAAACCGAAGCCAAGCCCGACGACCTGCTGGTCATCCTGGGCGATTTCAACATCGCACCGGTGGATGAAGACATCGGCATCGGTGAGAAAAACGCCCAACGCTGGCTGCGAGAAGGCAAATCGGCTTTCCAGCCGGAGGAAAGAGCGTGGTTCGAGAAGCTGCGCACCTGGGGCCTGACCGACAGCTACCGCCACCTGTATCCAGACACCGACGACCGCTTCAGCTGGTTCGATTACCGCTCACGAGGCTTTGAAGATAACCCCAAACGCGGCCTGCGCATCGACCACATTATGGTCTCCCAGCCGCTGGTACCGCTAATTACAGGCGCTGGCATCGATTATGAGACCCGGGGTCTGGAAAAGCCTTCAGATCATGCACCGGTCTGGCTGGATCTGGATTTGACCCTGGGCCATCTGGCGCTGTGATTGGTTAAACGAAAAAGCCGCCTTACGGCGGCTCTATTACCTAACGACTTGCATCTTTCGTCGTCGCCTAACTCAGCGATTCTACTTCAAAGCCTTTTCCGGCCAGCTCATCCGCATGCTTGCGATCGGTAACCACGGCTTTTGAGGCGTTGCTCTCATCAAAGTACGTCCCGGCAACGCGCTTCACGTCGGCCGCTGTTACGCCCAGCAAGGCCTCACGATAGGCTTTGCGGAACTCATCGGAGCGTCCGAAAAGTCGGTTCTGAAAAGCTTGCTTGGCTTCACCGGCCGGTGAACCGGGCTTATCCATTGAGCTGATGACACCCAGAATCGAGGATTCGACCTGCTCCTGGTTAACGCCCTGCCCGGTTACCCAATCGAGACTGGCGCGGAAATCGTCCAGCGTGCCTTCAATGCGCGGGTCGCGGTAGGAATAAAAGCGGAAGGTGCCAGTATTGCTGTCGTGCGACGCCCCACCACCGTAGGCTCCGCCCTGCTCACGGATTGTTCGGTGCAGGAAGTTATCGCGCAGTACACCACCAAGAACCGTCAAAGGTGCTGAATCTTCATGACCCGGCATCACTGTTCTATAGGCCGCTGAGCAGAAATTCACCTGAGTGTTAACGCTCCAGGCGGTGTTCTGTTTGGGCATCAGCCAATCGGCCTTTTGGGTGGTTGGTTCAAGGCTTGATTCGCGGTTTTGTAACCCCTGCTCCCTCAGTACACCGGTAAGCGTGTCCAGTTCGCCCGGTTCGGCGATCAGCACTGCATGAGAGCGCTGTTGCTGAATCTTCTGGTGCAGACTGCTAATGGCTGCCAGCCATTCGTTTAAGGCGGCCTGATCATCAGCAAACGCATCGACCCAGCCCTTCACTCGGCGAATGGCAGGCAAGCCGCCCATATCGTAGGTCAGTGCACTGGCGCGGGTGTGGAAGGCGCTGCTGGTCTGCATGGCCAGTACATGGCCCTGGCCCGTCACGCTTTGCTGACGCCGTGCACTCAACTGCTTGAGCAAATCAAAGACGCGGGCGCTTTCATCAAAACGCGGCGCAGACCAGTGCTGAGTCAGGATCTGAGTCAGCTCATCAACGTGCCGCACCAGAGCTCTGCCGGAGAGCACCACGTAGCCCGCGACCTCATCAGCGCTTTCCAGCGGGTTACGGAACTGGCTGTAGAAACTGACGCTGCCAGTGCGGGCGGCCTGCCATTGCTGCATAGCCAGGTAGTCCTTATCGCCGGCACCAATCTCGGTGAGCAAGGCGGTATAGACCGGTAGCAGTGCCAGTTCGTCGGCGGTTAAGGCTGGCAGCGGTACGAACCATTGTTCATAGGCAATGCCATTGGTGCCGGCGGTATAACGAGTAATGTCGTCGCTGGCAGCCGGGGCGATACGTTTTACATCGGGCTTAACGTCGGCCAGCGTTACCTTGGGCAACAGACCGACATCGTCTTCCTGTTCTTGCCGGGCCTTCAACTTGCTGGCCTGCTCAACCAGGCGCTGTTTTTCTTCATCGGTCAGACCCGCCTGAATGCGGGCCAGGCGGGCCGCTTCGTTATCGAGCTGACGCTGGTGAAGTTCCGCATCGGGCCGCAGAGTAAGGCGAACCCGATGTACGTTGTCGAGTAACAGCTTGCGAATCAGGCCTGGAATATAAGCCGGGTCCTGGCTGCGCTCGCGCAGAATGGCCAGGGTCGGGTCAATGTCGAGTGACTCCATCACCGAACCTCCATGCGTGGCCGCCCCAATCACCGAGAAGATCAGTTGCAGACCATAGGGCGCGCTGTCACCGGTGATCTCGCGCTGCGACAGTTCCAACTGATGCAGCATGGCTTCCACGTCTTCATAGGGCACACCGGTTTGCTCTACCTGCTCAAGCGTTTCGATGACCAGACGCTCAAAATCGGCGGCTTTCTCAGGCTCACTGCCTTCCAGACCACAGAGAAACATCATTTCCCGGTTTGAGTCTTCAAGGCCGCACATCGGCGACGGATTGCTACCGATGTCGGTCTGTTCGAGTGCCTTGCGCAACGGTGAAGAGCTGTTATCGAGCAACACATCGCTCAACAGGTGAGCTTCCAGCTGCCCCAGCAAATCAGTCGATTCGCCCAGTAACCAGCCCATAACATGGTGTGTTTTACCGCTAAGATCACCGGGTTCGGCAGCATAGGCATTCTCAACCCGCAAAACCGAATTATAGCGCCGCCCCAAGGGCACCGACAGCTTATGGTCGAGTGCTTCAAAGCGGTGCAACGCCTGTTCGTGAACACGCTTTTGTACGTCCACAGCCGGGCGGTTACCAAAGGTAAAAAAGGTCGCGTTGCTGGGGTGGTAATGCGTTTTATAGAAAGCCTTCAGGTCTTCATAGGTCAGATCCGGAATCGCCTCCGGGTCGCCGCCACTGTTGAAGTGATAGGTATTGTTGGGAAACAGGTAGTGTTTGGCCGCCTGATACAACTGACTGACCGGCGAACTCATGGCGCCCTTCATTTCATTGAACACAACGCCTTTAAACGCCAGTGGCGACGCCGGGTTATCCGGTTCGGTAAATTCCAGGCGATGCCCTTCCTGAAGGAAATCGAGTTCGTTCAGGTTGGAGAAGAACACGGCGTCCAGGTAGACGCTGAGCAGGTTCTCATAATCCTGATCGTTCTCACTGGCAAACGGATAAGCCGTCCAGTCACTACTGGTCATGGCGTTCATAAAGGTATTCAGCGATCGCCGTGTCATCATGAAAAACGGATCACGCACCGGGAACTGCTCGCTGCCACACAACGCCGTGTGCTCAAGAATGTGCGCTACACCTGAGGAGTCCTTGGGCATGGTGCGCAACGCCACCATAAAGACATTCTCGGGGTTATCGGAGCTGATGTGAAAGTGATCAGCTCCGGTGTTGCGATGCCGGTAATGTTCCAGCGTCACATTCAGTGAGTCGATGGTGCGGGATTCGATGGCGTCGAAAGCGGTGTGCGCATTAAGAGTCATACAGCGAAAATACCTTGATTAATGTACCCCTAATAATGGGGCAATGGGGCCAACTGGCAAGCCCCAAATGCATGATTTTGCACTCTTATGACCATCGAACCAGGCTATCGCTTTGATGAATCCGACAAACAGACGTTGTTTTACTAGACTGAAAGTCATCGAATCACGCCAATTCGCGGTTATCTCTTTCATGACTCGACAGATTCCGTAGAATAGCGGCCCTTTTGGGGATACGAGGACGCCATGTCAGACTTTATACAGGGCCAGCGCTGGCTGGCTGATGGTGAGCCCGAGCTGGGGCTCGGAATGGTGCAAGGTACCGATGCGCGCACTGTCACTCTCTATTTCCCTGCTGTCGACGATGAGCGCTGCTATGCGCTGCGCCAGCCTCCCCTGACCCGCATTCGCTTCGAGCGCGGCGAGGAATTCCAGCGCCGCGATCAGCGCAAGGCGGAAGTTAAGGCGGTGCACGATCTCAACGGGCTTCATGTGTACGAAACGCTCGATGGCGAGATGGTACCGGAAACCGAACTGGCCGATACCCTGGATAGAAACAGCCCGCTAACCCGGCTGATGACCGGCCAGACTGACCACCCCAACTGGTTTAATTTTCGCGCTGCCCTGAATGCCGGGCACCAGGCCATCTGGTCGGCCCACTTGAATGGCCTGCTCGGGACTCGTTCTGCTTTACTGCCTCATCAGCTGTATGTGGCAAAACAGGCGACTGAACGCACCCGGGTTCGTGCCCTGTTGTCCGATGAAGTGGGGCTGGGTAAAACCATTGAAGCCGGGTTGATCATCAACCGCCTGTTGCAGCAGGGTCGGGCCAGTCGGGTCCTGATTGCCGTGCCCGATGCTCTTCAGGCACAGTGGCTGGTTGAGCTGGTGCGCCGTTTCTCCCTGCACTGTGAGTTCTATCAGTCGGAAGACCACGATTTTGGCATGGGTCAGGTGCACCTGATCCCGCACCGGTTATTGAACGACATCGAAGAAATGCCCTGGATTACTGCCCAGGAATGGGATGTCTTGGTGGTTGACGAAGCGCATCACCTGTCGCTCGATGACGCCGAAGGCCTGGATGACACCGAAAGCTGGGTGGCGCTCGCCCGAAAAACTCCCCATTTGCTGTTATTGACCGCCACGCCGGAGCAATTGGGCCAGGAAGCGCATTTTCAGCGGCTGCAATTGCTTGATGCCTCCCGCTTTACCCGTTTTGAAGATTATCAGGCCGATGAGTCCCACTTTATTGAACTGTCTTCGGTTGCAACAGCGCTGTACAACGACGACATCGACGATGCCCTGCTCGACCGACTGGCTTCACTGGGCATTGAGTGGCATAACGACAGTCGACGCGCCCTCGCCGATGTACTGGACCGGCATGGCCCCGGTCGTGTTGTTTACCGCAACACCCGGCGCGGCGTCTCCGGCTTTTTCCCGCGCGAGGTACATACACACCCCGCAGAGTCTGAAGCTGAACGTCAGCAATGGCTGGTCGACTGGCTGAAAGCCAACCGGAGCGAGAAAGTACTGCTTATTACGCAGACCGCAGAAGTCGCTCAGGAGCTGTCACACCACCTCTGGCACGATCATGGGCTGGAATCTACGGCCTTTCATGAAGGGCTGAACCTGATTGAGCGAGACCGCGCCGCCGCGCACTTCGCCAAAGACGAGGACGGTGCCCAGGTTCTGGTGTGTTCAGAAATTGGCGGTGAAGGCCGTAATTTTCAGTTCAGTCATCACCTCGTGCTGTGGGACCTGCCTCACCACCCGGACGTACTCGAACAGCGCATCGGCCGGCTGGACCGTATCGGGCAGGACCAGACGATTCACATCCACCTGCCCTTTTTGCCCGACGGGCCCGATGCCGCGCGTCTGCGCTGGTATCACGACGTGCTCGGCTGTATCGAAACGCTACAACCGGCCGCCGGTGCCATCCACGAGCGCTATGCGGACACCTGGTTCGCCAACCCGGATGACAGTGCCCTGACGGCGGAAGTCCGGCAATCGCTGGATGAACTGAACCGGGAGCTTGAATCCGGCCGCGACGTCATGCTGGAACTGAATTCCTGCCGGCAACCCGAAGCAGACGAACTCGCCCTTCAGGTCGCCGAACTGGAACAGAACACGGCGGAAAACGTCGTGGAAATGGCTGCCAACCTCCTCAACCTGCATTTTGAGACCCTGGATGACGGCATTTTCGAGCTGATACCGTCAGACAACATGATGATTCCGGTTATTCCCGGCATTCCGGAAGGCGGCGCTGTCATTACCTTTGACCGGCAACGGGCTCTGGTGCGTGAAGATGTTCTCTTTGTCTCCTGGGAGCACCCGCTGATCGTGGGGTTGATGGACATTCTGTCCGGCACCCAGCTCGGTCAGGCCAGCGTTGCCCTGCTTGAAACCAAGCAAGTACCGGCCGGCCAGGTGTTGCTGGAAGTTCAGTGGCAAATTGCCATTCCGCCACGGCTCGCTCACGCACTAAAACCTTACCTGAACCATAACCTGCTGCGCACCCTCACCCTGGAGGGCGGTACCGCCGATCTGTCATCGGCACTGACAGAAGCGTCGCTCGCCCCTCAGATCAAGACGTTGCCGGTCAAGATGGTGCGCAAGCTGATTCAATCGGCCAAAGAGCGTATTCCGCCCATTTACGACGTTGGTCTGGGCCACGCCAAGGCACAATTCGATGTTGCGGTAGCGGATGCCCGCCGCGAACACGAGGCCGCCAGTGACGCCAAGATCGAACGCACGCGTTACCTGGCCAGCGTTAACCCGCTGGTGAACGAACAGGATGTGGTAAAAGCCGAAATGCAGGCCGAAATGCAGCGCCAGGCATGGGATGATGTCGAGTTGCAGCCAGTCGGTGTGCGGATGATTCTTTGCGCCCCGCCAGGTACCGTCTGACCCGGCACCCCCGCTCTATACACAAAACATACAGAAGCAAAGGCCGTCAACGAGTGGCGGCCTTTGTCTTTCTGGTTTAGTGTGAAATGACCCTTCGCTAAAAAAGAACAACAAAAGCCATGAAGGAAACCGTACTGATCGAGCGTCTGGAAGATGGGCTTGCCCGGGTGATTCTTAACAAGCCTGAGACGGGCAATGCCTACGACGATGAAATGATTTGCACTCTGGTCACGGCCCTGGATGATCTGGCCGACGATGCATCACTGAAGCTGATTTGGCTCAGTGGCAAGGGAGCGCATTTTTGCAGCGGGCCAGATAGGCAATGGTTGAAACGCCGTGAAGGCGTCGGCCGCGCCGAGCACCAACAGGACGCCGAACAGATGTCGCGTCTGCTGGAAACCCTTTATCAGTTCCCGGTGCCTGTACTGTTGACCGTGCGTGGCGATGTGAATGCGGTGGCGGTCGGCATTGCCAGTTGTTGCGATATGGTTCTGGCCAGTGAAAAAACCTCGTTCTGTATTACCGAGTCGCTGTTTGGCCAGGTGCCTGCGCTCAGCAGCCCCTATCTGACCAAGGCTCTGGGCGAACGCGCCGCCAAATATTACTCACTGACCGGGGAAATCATGGATGCCTACACCGCGACCCGCCTGGGGCTGGTGCATCGGCTGGTACCTGGCGATGAACTGGAAGCGATCGCCACCGTGCTGGCGCGTGGCATTCTGTCTCGCAGCCAGAACTCTCTTCAGGTTACCAAGGCAACCTTCAACCTTGTGGCCAATGAGCCATACGACGAAGCCCTGCTGGAAACCATGATCGAATGCTCAACGGATGTCCGGCTGACCCAGTCGGAAACGCTTCGGAAGCGGCGAGCGAGTGGTCGTGCTACTACCATTGGTCCAGAAAAAGACTAGCGCTCTAACGCAGCCGCCAAAAACGGAATCAATTGATTCATCACATCCTCGACGCCTGAATCTTCGCCGGTGTCGGCCATCGACATGTCTCGTAACACCTCAATGCTCGACATGGTGAACACGCAAGCGCCGATGGCGAAATGAATTCTCCAGAAGATTTCGCGAGGTGAGAGCTCCGGGTGGGCTGCGCGCAGATATAAAATAAAGCGGCTGTATGTCTGGTGGTAGTGCTCTTTCAGAAAACGACGCAGATGTCCCTGGGCCTGCGTATAGGCCAAGCCGAGCAGGCGCATGAACACCGACAGCTTACGGGTGCCAACGGTGGAGTGAACACCGGTCAGCATGGTTCGGGCGAGTACATCCAGAACATCGTGGAGACTGGGTTCCTGGACCGCTGCCGCCATGACAGTCAGCTCTTTATCCAGTTTGCTGCAAAAAGGGCTGAGAAAGCGCGCAAAAACAGCCTGAATCAGGTCTTTCTTCGAGCCGAAATGGTAGTTCACCGCGGCCAGGTTAACCTTGGCCCGGGTTGTGATCATCCTCAAGGAGGTTTCGGCAAACCCTTTCTCAGCGAAGAGCTCTTCGGCTGAATCCAGAATGCGGGTGACGGTATCGGCTTGGCTCATGGTTCGGTCTCGGATATGGCAAAGGCGAGGCTGACTACAACCCCAGTCACTGGTTACTCGTTTACGGTCGACGCTTATGGTTTCGTGCGATTGTTTAAAACGACCGTTTAAAACGAGAATATACATGACTTATGGCCAGTTTGCAGGCCTTTTTCACCCGGTCGGACAGGCACGCATCCTACCCTGCAGTTAACGTAGCGCCCAGGGTGTAAAAACACCGATCGAAGCTGACACTCCGGGGCTTATCCTGTACTGTCAACGGCAGGTATAGCTGGTGTGCTGGCGAGCGATATCGCTTGAAAAACGGCAACCGGCCTATACTATTGGTTCGGGTTCACATTATGGAGGTTTGCCCATGGCTGACTATCAAGGTACCGTCACGTCGCGTTCGGAATCGGCGCTGGCGACCAATAAAGTACTACGAAATACTTATCTGCTGTTGTCGATGACACTGGTGTTTAGTGCCGTTACGGCAATGATCGCCATGGCTGTCGGAATGCCTCAGGGTGGTGCACTGATCATGATGCTTGCCGCGATCGGCATCGTCTGGTTCGTACTGCCACGCGCGTACAACTCAAGCATGGGCATTGTCTGGACCTTCGCCTTCGCTGGCCTAATGGGGGCCAGTCTGGGTCCCATGCTGACCGCTTACCTGTCGCTGGCCAATGGCCCTTCCATCGTCGCGCAAGCGCTGGGTGGTACAGCACTGGTCACTTTCGGTTTGTCGGCTTATGCCGTAACCACGAAAAAAGACTTCAGCTTCCTGGGCGGTTTCGTCATGGTTGGCATGATTGTCGTGCTGGTCGCGATTCTGGCCAACCTGTTTCTGTCGATCCCGGTCTTGAGCCTGGCCATTTCCGCTGGTGTGGTGTTGTTGATGTCACTGCTGATCCTGTTCGACACAAGCCGCATTGTGAACGGTGGTGAAACCAACTACGTTCGCGCGACGGTGTCACTGTATCTCGACATCTACAACCTCTTTGTTCACCTGTTGGTGCTGGTCGGTGCTCTGTCCGACGACTGACCGGAGTGAACCGTTTGGAGACAAAGGCCGCTTAAAGCGGCCTTTTTTGTGTGTGATATGATGCGCCCATGAACATTCAACTGAACCTTTACCAAGCACCCTGGCACCATGTGAGTCACCGGGACGCCCTGGCCTACGCCCGGGCTAGCTTCGCCCGGGGAGACCGGATTGAGCGTGTGTTTTTCTTTATGGATGCCGTCTATGTCGGGTTGATCACACAGTCTCCAGCCTCCGATGAAATCGACCTGAGACAAGCCTGGCTCGACTTCGCCGCCGAATCCGGTTGCGAGTTATTGCTGTGCATTGCGGCCTCGGCCAACCGGGGGTTACTGAATGACACTGAAGCACAACGCTATCAAAGCTCAGTCTCGACCGTCACAGAGCCCTTTCAGTTGGTCGGTTTGGGCCAGTGGGCACTGGGCTATGGTGAAGCCGACAAGGTAGTGAGTTTTCGATGAACATGACGGCGAATTCAACAACTGAGCCAGGCTCAGATCATTTTGACACTCTGGTGCTAATCACCCGCCCGCCGTACCAGGGCCGGCAGAGTGAGGAAGTACTGGAAGCGGTCATGAGCCTGGCGCTATTCGACCGTGACCATGCGGTGGTGTTCTTTGATCAGGGCCTGGGTTGGCTGGCCGACAACCAGGCACCCGTTGACAGCAAGAACCTCAACAAACAACTGAGTGCACTGCCCCTATACGGCAGTGAAGCACTGTTTTACTGCGCCGGTCATCAACACCGGGTTCTGGGTCAGGATATTCACCGGGATGACATTCAGGCTTGCTCGCTGGGTCAACTGGCTTACTGGCTCCGCCATGCGCGCTATGTGGAGGTGTTCTGATGGCCCTGCTGACACTCACGGCCGTGCCTGGCGAGGCACAACGGCAACTCTTTGATCTCTGGCTGCAAGCCGGAGATGTCATTGTGGTGCGCGAAGATGCCCGCCCGCTGATGTGGCAGCCCAACCCGATGCCTGCCCGGGGCTGTATCCGCCAGGCCGATGCCGATGCGTTGGGCGGCCAGCGCCACCCGGACTGGGCGGTCATCAGCGATCAGGAATGGGCCGATCTGATTGCTGAACATCAGCCACAACTGACCTGGTAAAGCCAGCCCCTGACGCCCGCTCAACACCACAGAAAACCTGAGTAAACGAGATGAATGAACAAACACTGACGGCCAGCTTAGAGACCGACCATCTTGGCTTTCTGCTCGATGCAACGCACTGGACGCGAGACTGGTGCCTCGATATCGCCAGTCAGCAAGGGCTCTCGCTGACCGACCAGGATATGGCCATTGTTGAATCACTGCGTGAATTCTACATTGAATACGACTTGTCGCCCGCCATGCGCCCTCTGGTCAAGCATCTGAAAGCCCGGTTCGGAGCCGAGGTGGGCAACAGTATTTTCCTGATGCAGCGTTTTGGCGAAAGCCCGGCCCGTATGCTGGCTCTGCTAGCCGGACTGCCCAAGCCCAAAAACTGCCTGTAATCCATTTATTGCCACCGCTGGATAAACCATGACCGATACCCTGAAGTTTGCCGACCTGATCCGGGCCCTGGGCCGGGGTAAGAACGGCAGCCGATCGCTGAGCCGTGAAGAAGCCCACTTTGCCATGCAGGAGATCTGGCATCAGCGCGAAACCCAGGCGCAGCTGGGTGCCCTGTTGATGCTGATGCGCGTCAAGGAAGAAACGGCGGAAGAGCTGGCCGGCATGGCTCAGGCGGTACGCGATGAACTCGAGCTATGGGCCGGCCAACCCATGCAGATCGACTGGCCAGCCTACGCCGGAAAACGCCGCCAACCCTCCTGGTATGTGTTAGCGGCCAAAGCCCTGGCGCAGGGTGGCTATCCGGTTTTTATGCACGGCGGTGGTGAACATACGGCTGGGCGTCAGTATGCCCGCCCGGTGTGCGACGCGCTGGGCATTCCCGTTGCAGCCTCGTGGCAGGAAGCTGCCAGACTGAGCCGGGACCACGCTATGGTCTACTGCCCGCTGGTCAGCTTTGCCCCCACTCTGTCGCACATCATTGATATGAAACGGGAGCTGGGGTTACGCTCACCGGTCAATACCCTGGTTCGCAACCTGAACCCGACCGGCGCACGGGTTACGGTGCAAGGCATGTTTCACCCCAGCTATAAAGCCCTGCACCACGACACCGCAGGCTTACTGGGTGATTCCCATAACGTTGTTCTCAAAGGTGACAGTGGCGAATTTGAAGTCAGACCGGATTCGGATACTACCGTGCTGGTTCATTGCCCGCAGCACCCGAAGCAAATAGAGGTACCCAGGCGACTGCCAAAACGGGCGGTGCGCCCGGACGAGCCCTCAATGGCGCTGCTGCAGTCGACCTGGGCGGGCGAGGCTGAGTCGGATTACAGCCTGGCCGCCATTCAGGACACCATGGCCCTGGTACTGATGGTTGCTGATGAAATCTCACTCCAGGAAGCCCGCGAGAAAGCGGAAAGACTCTGGCAGCAGCGGTCGGTCACTCTTTAACCTTCACGGACGCCTTAAGCCTGTTAGCAGAGTAATAAAAGTGGCACGCATCTTGAAATAACCCCTGTATCGGGGGTTACTTCCTTAAAAAACCGCCGATATCGCACCAAAAGTGAGCGCAGTACCCAAGACTGTGATTCAAAGCGACGCTCGGAGGCTGTAGTTATGACCGAACCCCTACCCCTGCATTTAAACGCCCAACAACTGAAAATACTGATGGGTGCCGTCTTCTTCATCGGCATTACACTGGTGTCGGTTGCCATTGCCGTACTGGGCGCGGCCATTCTGGGTTTGCTACCGGTATCGTCTGCCGGTTACGGCCTAGCCCCGCTGATCAGCGGCATCGCTTCAGTCTCTGCTGCAGTCTTCCTATCGCACTGATCAGATCGGCTCCAGAACCCTGAAATCAGCTGTGGCGACCGCGATGCCTGCCAGTCAAACTGGCGGGCATGACCGATCAGCCATCATGACTGATTGACGGTCACCGTAGAGCCCACCCAATTCAGACGCTCGTGCAACGACACCACCTCGCCCACAATGATCAGCGTAGGCGCCTGAGGCGGGTCTTCACGCACCAGATCCGGCAAAGTGGCCAGTGTACCGACCCAAAGCCGCTGTTCCGGCGTCGTACCCTTCTGTACCAGCGCGATCGGCGTGTCAGCCGAGCGACCGTGCTGAATCAGCTTGTTACAGATCTTCTCCAGCCCCATCAACCCCATGTAAAACACCACGGTCTGCTGGGGGCTTGCAAGCTCACTCCAGGGCAAATTCAGGCTGCCATCCTTCAAGTGCCCGGTGACAAAACGCACCGACTGGGCATAGTCTCGGTGAGTCAACGGAATACCGGTATAGGTTGAGCAGCCCGAAGCTGCGGTAATACCCGGCACCACCTGAAACGGAATGCCATGCTCGGCCAGCAAGTCGATCTCTTCACCACCCCGGCCAAAGATAAAGGGGTCACCGCCCTTCAGGCGCAGCACTTTTTTGCCTTCCCGGGCGAGGTCCACCAATCGCTGATTGATGTCCTGTTGCGGTACCGCGTGCTCGGACCGTTGTTTGCCCACATAAAGTCGTTCAGCATCCCGTCGCACGAGGTCCATTATGGCGTCCGAGACCAGTCGGTCATAGAGCACCACATCGGCCTGCTGCATCAGCCGCAGCGCCTTGAAGGTCAGCAGGTCCGGATCACCAGGCCCCGCACCGACCAGGTAGACTTCGCCATGCTGCTCATCACCAGGGGCATCAATCATCGCCTTTAGCTGATGCTCAGCCTGCTCCATCCGACCGGCATAAACATGCTCGGCCACCGTGCCACCCAGCACCTTTTCCCAGAAGTAACGCCGGTCATCGAGGCTGGTAAAGCGTTGCTTAACAGCATTACGAAAGCGAGATGCCAGTTGCGCCAGGTGGCCATAACTCGCTGGAATCGTACTCTCCAGTTTCGCCCGCACCGAGCGTGCCAACACCGGCGCCTGGCCACTGGAAGTAATGGCAATGATCAACGGGTCGCGATCGACCAGAGAAGGGAAAATCACATCGCACAGTTCAGGGGAATCGACCACATTGACCAGCACGCCCCGAGCCCGCGACTCAGCAGAGACACGCTGGTTCACTGCCTCGATATCCGTGGCACTGACGACCAGCGCCTTGCCATCGATGTCAGCCGCCTCAAAAACCCGCAATTCGCAGTGGCAATTGGGGTTGTTGGCAATAACCGGGAGAATTGAAGGAGCCACAACCTGAATTCGACACCCCGATCGCTGCAGCAGGTGAATCTTGCGTGCCGCAATATCCCCGCCGCCAACCACCAGAATGGTCTTATCGGATAATTTATGGAACAACGGAAAGTATTGCATGACCACTCCTAAAATAAGAACCCGACACTAATAGCTTTCGCCGGGCCCGACACGGCGGGCACTGGCTTTTTGATGCCGGTGTTAGACCCGCCGTTGGGTCAGTCAAATACCACCGGGTTCGACTCGGTGGTTGAAATTGTTAGGCTTGCTGGACGCCACGAGGCCGTGTTGGCCACCGGGTATACCTATTCTGGGTCGGCGTAAACCCATCCATGGGGCCTAGACCGCAGCATCCATGCTGCGGACTACCCCGAATAGGTATACCCGGCACCCAACACTCAGCTCATCACAAAAATAGCCCTTAAACACAGACCAAGAGCAATATGAGTTAGTCAGGCCTTTAGATCAGATCCAGGCCAGCCATATAGGATTTCAGAGCCTCTGGCACCCGAATACGCCCTTCTGCTGTCTGGTAATTCTCCAGTACTGCGACCAGAGTCCGGCCGACTGCCAGGCCCGAGCCGTTGAGGGTGTGAACCAGTTCGGTCTTATTGGTTTCCGGGTTGCGGTAACGGGCCTGCATGCGGCGTGCCTGGAAGTCGGTCATGTTCGAACATGAAGAGATTTCCCGGTAGGCCTGTTGGGCTGGCAGCCAGACTTCCAGGTCGTAGGTTTTGGCGGCGCCAAACCCGAGGTCTCCGCCACACAGTAGAACTTTACGGTAAGGCAACTCCAGACGTTGCAGAATACTTTCTGCGTGACCAACCAGTGCTTCCAGAGCCTGCATTGAGGCTTCTGGGCGCACAATGTGTACCAATTCGACTTTCTCGAACTGATGCTGACGAATCATGCCGCGGATGTCGCGACCATAGCTGCCCGCCTCTGAACGGAAGCAGGATGTGTGCGAAGCGAACATCAGCGGCAGTTCCGCATCGGAGAGGATCTCATCGCGCACCAGATTGGTCAGCGGCACTTCCGAGGTTGGAATCAGGTAATAATCGCTGGCGTGATCGGTATTCAGCTTGAAGAGATCTTCTTCAAACTTCGGCAATTGGCCGGTTCCCAGTAATGACTCCTGATTCACAATGAACGGCACCTGGGTTTCCAGATAACCGTGCTCCTGAACGTGAGTATCGAGCATGAACTGAGCCAGAGCCCGGTGCAGCCGTGCAATGCCGCCGCTCATTACCGAAAAACGGCTGCCGGTCAGCTTGGCCGCGCGCTCGAAATCCAGACCACCTGAGACGGCACCGAGGTCGACGTGGTCTTTTACCTCGAAATCGAACTCTGGCGGCGTGCCCCAGCGAGACACTTCTTCATTGTCGTCTTCGCTCTTGCCCTCGGGCACGGCAGCATCCGGTACGTTGGGAATGCCCAGCAGCAGGTCGTCCAGTTGCGCCTGAATCTGCTTCAGATCTGCCTCTTTAGCACCCAGTTGCTCGGCAATGGTATCCAGTGTCTTCTGTACCTGAGCCTTGGCCTCGTCGACCGACATGCCCTGCCCGACCAGCTGCCCGATCTGCTTTGACGCCTTTTTGCGCTCCGCCTGCAGCTGCTCGGTCTCGACCTGAACGGACTTGCGGCTCGACTCCAGGGACTCGAAAGCCGACACATCGAGTTCGTAGTGTTTCACCCGAAGTTGATCAGCAAGCGTGGTAATGTCCTGTCTCAGCCGTTTTATGTCCAGCATGGGCGTTTCTGTCCTGTTAGAGTCGATTGGGAGTTAGTAGATCGCCATTGGGAAACACATGTTCCGATTCCCGTTCGGCGGGCGCCTAGAATACCAGCTTACCCACCCCAAAGCCCAGCGCTGCGGCGGCTATGCAGGTTAGGATACTGGCGAAGGTATAACCGAGTGCCATCCAGTACTGCTGCTGTTGCAGCAACACCAGATTCTCAAGAGCAAAACTGGAAAAGGTGGTAAAGGCCCCGAGAATGCCGACCAGCAGCAACCGGTGCCAGAGTGTATCGGTTCCGGTGAAGCGCAGCATTAACACCACAAAGACCAGCCCCATAACAAAGCTACCAATCGCATTAACGGTGAAGGTACCTAGCGGGAAATGGCTACCGTGTAGACGGTTAAAGAAGGTAACCACCCAGAATCTGCCCATGGCGCCCAGACTGCCGCCCAGGGCGATGGCCAACCAGTGGCTAAAGGGTATCGACATGCATTCACACTCCCTGCTGATCTCACTGTACCCGCATTATTGCCGATGCTGCTCATCCAGATCACGCAAAAAGGCCAGTTTCTCGGCAATTTTCTTCTCCAGCCCGCGATCCACTGGCTGATAAAAGCGCTGATCAACCAGCGCTTCGGGCAGATAGTGCTCGGCGGCGGCGTAGGCATGGGGTTCGTCGTGGGCGTAGCGGTAGTCGTGGCCGTAGCCCAGCTCTTTCATCAGCGCTGTGGGCGCGTTGCGCAAATGCACCGGCACTTCATGGCTTTGATCGGACTGAACCCGGGCCATCACCTCGTTAAACGCCTTGTAGACGGCGTTGCTTTTGGGTGCACACGCCAGATAGACCACGGCCTGAGCCAGACTCAACTCCCCCTCCGGGCTGCCCAGGCGTTCCTGAACCTGCCAGGCATCCATAGCCAGGGTCAGGGCGCGCGGGTCGGCATTGCCGATGTCTTCACTGGCCATTCGAACCAGTCTACGCGCGATATAAATCGGATCGCAGCCGCCGTCGAGCATGCGGCACAGCCAGTACAGCGCGCCATCTGGCGAGGAGCCGCGAACACTTTTGTGCATGGCCGAGATCTGGTCGTAAAACGCATCACCGCCCTTGTCGAACCGGCGTGTCTGGCCCTGAGTTAACTGCGACAGCCGTTCCAGAGTGAGACCGCCGGGCTCATCAGCGTAGAGATCCGCCGATAACTCAAGCAGATTGTAGAAACGCCGGGCATCACCATCGGCCAGGGCAAACAGCCGTTGCTGCACGTCGTCTTCAATTGCCAGCTTTGCAACCGCGCTGTCTTGCCCCCGGGCCTGGTCAAGCAAGGCGGCCATGTCGTCCAGCGAAACGGGTTTTAGCGGATAGACCCGTGCGCGAGACAGCAGTGCGGCATTGAGTTCAAAGCTGGGGTTTTCGGTGGTTGCCCCCACAAAAATGAAGGTGCCATCTTCAACGTAAGGCAGAAAGGCATCCTGCTGCGCTTTGTTGAAGCGATGCACTTCATCGACGAACAGCAAGGTGCGCCGCCCTTCGGCTTTGGCCTGCAAAGCGCGTTCAGCAGCAGCTTTGATGTCCTTAACGCCCGACTGAACCGCCGACAGCGCCTCGAACCTCGAAGACGTTGAATGCGCCAGCAGCCGTGCCAGGGTTGTTTTACCAACGCCGGGCGGGCCCCAGAAAATCATGGAATGCAGTTGATCCTGCTCAATGGCCCGACGCAGGGGTTGCCCCTGCCCCAGAATATGCGACTGGCCGATGTAGCCAGACAGGGTTTTGGGTCGCATCCGCTCGGCCAGTGGTGCGAAGGGGTTGGACTCGGTTGTGCTGAACAGGTCGGCCATGTGGGTTACATCTGTTCGAAGACGTCGGTGCCCTCAGGCGGGGTAAACTCAAAGTCTGCGGCATCCAGCATCAGGTTGGTTTCAACGTTGCTGAAGGTGATTCGGGTGTCCTGCCCCAGGTTGTCACTGAGCCGAAGTTCGCTGATGCGGCCGTTTTCAAACAGCAGCGTCATGTCCTCGAAGACAGCGTCTTCATCCAGAGGGTAAAGGCGATAGGCCGTCAGGCTCTCGTTCGCCGCCTCTGTGACATCATAGGAGGTTCTCAGCGTGGATTCGGGCTGACTGAGGATCATCGCCGGAGATTCCTGCAATTGATTGGTAACAGGCTGGTAGGTCGCCTGCAGCAGGTCAGGGTCATGAACCCAGAGTGTCTCACCATCGGAAATGACGGATTGCTCGTAGGGCGCAGATACCTCCCAGACAAACTTGAGCGGGCGCGCAATCTTCATAATGCCCCGAGCCTGGTCGCCGCGCAGCTCGCCATCGGCATAAGTCTCCTGACGAAACTCGGCCTGCAGGGTTTCCGTCGCTTGCAGCAGATCGATCAGACGCTGTCGGGCGGCGTCATCGGCTTGAACCTGGGGCGTAATGGCTGCCCAACTGAGCAGCACCGCAACGCTGGACCGGGCAAAAAATGTCAACATGAATCGCTCTCCTGAGCCACTAGCTATATACAGGCGGTTAATATCAACCAGTTACCCCGCTGGCGGGGGTGGTGCCAGCACTTCCCGGCTGCCATTGTGGCCGGCCGAGCTGACAATCCCGGCGGCCTCCATCGTATCAACCAGACGAGCGGCCCGGTTGTAGCCAATGCGTAATTTACGCTGTACTGAAGAAATCGAGGCTTTACGGCTCTGGGTGACAAAGGCCACTGCTTCATCGAACAGCGGGTCGCTTTCGGGGTTGTCTTCACCATCGTCCAGTGAAGGAACGCCCGGCAGGTCGGCTTCGCCACCGGCCAGAATCTCCTCGATGTAGTCGGGCTGACCGCGCTTCTTCCACTCGGCCACCACACGGTGAACCTCATCGTCGTCGACAAAGGCACCGTGCACCCGAACCGGCAAACCGGTGCCCGGCGGCAGATACAACATATCGCCGTGGCCCAGCAGCTGCTCGGCGCCGCCCTGGTCCAGAATGGTCCGGGAATCGATCTTGGAAGATACCTGAAACGCTATGCGGGTGGGAATGTTGGCCTTGATCAGACCGGTAATCACGTCCACCGAGGGCCGCTGGGTGGCGAGAATCAGGTGAATACCCGCCGCCCTGGCTTTTTGCGCCAGCCGGGCGATCAGTTCTTCCACCTTCTTACCGACAATCATCATCATGTCGGCGAATTCATCGACCACCACCACAATAAACGGCAGAGTTTCCAGTTCCGGGGTTGGTGCGTGCGGATCAAGCGTGTCAAAGGGCTCATAGAGCGGGTCGAGCAATGGTTCACCGTCGCGCCGGGCATCTTCAACCTTCTTGTTGAAGCCGGCAATGTTGCGCACCCCAACCTTCGACATCAGTTTGTAGCGACGTTCCATCTCGGCAACACACCAGCGCAGGCCATTGGCCGCGTCTTTCATATCGGTGATCACCGGCGTGAGCAAATGGGGAATGCCTTCATAAACCGACAGTTCCAGCATCTTGGGGTCAACCAGAATCAGCCTTACTTCCTCCGGTGTTGCCTTAAACAGCAGGCTGCACAGCATTGAGTTTACGCCGACCGACTTACCGGACCCGGTGGTACCGGCGACCAGCAAATGCGGCATTTTGCCCAGATCGGCTACAACGGGGGCACCGCCGATGTCATGGCCTAGGGCCAACGTCAGTGCTGATTTGGCTTTGTCGTAGGCGCTGGACTGCAAAACATCGCTCAGCCGCACAATGTCGCGTTTTTCATTGGGGATCTCGATACCCACGGTCGTTTTGCCGGGAATGATCTCCACGACCCGAACGCTGACCAGTGCCATTGAACGCGCCAGGTCCTTCGCCAGGTTTGATATTTTAGACACCTTGATCCCGGCTGCCGGCTGAATTTCAAAGCGGGTAATGACCGGGCCCGGAGCGACTTCGGTCACCTCGGCATCGACATTAAAGTCTTTGAGTTTGATTTCCAGCATGCGTGACATGGCTTCCAGCGCTTCCTGGCTGTAGCCATTATTGGTGTCGTGCTCACCAGAAGTCAGCAGGCTCAGAGCCGGCAGCGGGGTATTGGAGTCGCCCCCGGTAAAAAGCGGCTGCTGCTTCTCTTTCTGCATGCGTTCGCTGGGTTCGGTGGTTTTAGGCTGCAACGGCTTGATCTGAGGCGGCTTGCGCTTCGACTGTTTCTCGATCTGAATGTCGAGATTGGCCTTACGGGTTTCAACCACCTGCCTGACCTGGGCTTTTTCCGCCTTACGGCGACGGCGCGACTGCAGGCTGTCACGCAACGCAGTGACGCCGGAAAGCAGCAATCGACCAATGCGCTCCATCAACCGCAACCAGGACACATTCATAGCCAGCGTCAGCGAGATGAACCACAGTACGACCAGCAACAAAGTCGTACCGGTCATGCCCAGAATTGGGAATATCCACTCCGAAAGTTCAATGCCCAGCCAGCCTCCGGCGCTTGCGGTTTGATTGCTGGCAATATGCACCGTTGCCAGGGCGCTGCTGACACAGACAAAGAGCGCCCAGCCGAGTGTGCGGATGGCGATCAACAGCGGGTTCCAGTGCAGCCCGGCCTTGCGATCGCGAAACGTTGCCCAGGCCCTAAACAGGAAAATGGCCGGCAAGCCATAGGCCAGACCACCGACCAGGCTGAACAGCAATGACGACAGGTAGGCCCCAGCCGTGCCCGCCATGTTGCGGACCCCTTCGCCCGCACCGGAGTAGGCCCAGCCCGGGTCGGACGGATGGTGAGAGGCCAGAGCAATCAGCAGATAGACGCCCACCGCCAGAGACAGCAGTAAACTGCCCTCGTGCAGCAAGCGCTGTTTTACATCCAGAACTCTGTGGTCGTCACGCGCTCGTGAGAGTTCCTTGCGTGCCGAAGCGTTCTTTTGCGTCAAATCGAAGTTACCTGTTTAGTGGGTCGGTCATGTTTGGCTTTAAGGTCCCTGCCCTGCATATCGTTGCAGGCTCGCATTCTAGCTGAAGCACCCCGGGCACAGAAAGCACTCGGCGGCCGTTCAACACAGCCTGAGGATACGCTGATCCGTCCGGGCGTGGCAGTCCATGTCAAAGAGCACTAAGATACCACAGTATGAAGCCCAACTTATTGATACACCGAGCATTTTTATGCCACAACTAAGCTGGCTGGAGGCTGAACAGAACGCCTGGTTTCCACCGACTACCAAGGCTCTGGCCAATCCGCCAGGCTTGCTGGCGGCGGGCGGCGCGCTGACTCCCGAGTGGCTGCTGACCGCTTATGAGCGAGGCATATTCCCCTGGTACAGCGACGGCGAGCCCATTCTGTGGTGGTCTCCCGAGCCGCGCATGGTGCTGTTACCGGGCGAGATGCACCTGTCTCGCAGCCTTCGCAAAGCCTACCGCCAGGCACCACCGACGGTCACCGTCAACACCGCCTTTAACCGGGTTATAGAGGCTTGTCAGGCCCCGAGAGCCCGTCAACCAGGCACCTGGATCACCGCGCCAATGCGCGACGCCTATACAGAACTGCATCAGTTGGGCTGGGCTCATTCCATTGAGGTATGGCGGGATGACAATCTACTAGGTGGCCTTTACGGTATCGGCATTGATGGCGTTTTTTTCGGCGAAAGTATGTTCTCGCGGCGCACCAACGGCTCTAAACTGGCTTTGCTGGCGCTGCAAGAAGCCGCTCTGCTGCAATCGCTGCGCCTAATCGATTGCCAGGTCTATAATGATCACCTGGCAAGTCTCGGTGCCCGGGAGGTTGAACGACCATGGTTCGAGCAACAATTGCCCCGACAACGTCGCGCAGTGTCGTTTCCCGATGCGGTAGCCCTGAACCAGGCTATCTCAAGTCGCATCAACCAGGGCAGTCCGGCTGCACCATCAATTTCTTCTGTTCGGGATGTTGCCAATGAAACCTGAGTCCGAGCAACAGGAAGACACCATCAAGCTGTACCGAACCGGTGAGCACAATTGCAGCTATCTGGACGGACAGCAGGCACGGACCCTGTTTCTCGATCCGGATCTGCACTTCTCCCTGCCCCTCTATGAACAGATGATGCACCTGGGTTTCCGGCGCAGCGGTCACCATCTGTACCGGCCAGATTGCGAAGCCTGCGGGGCCTGTATGCCATCCCGGGTGCGCGTCGCTCAGTTTCACTGGAAGCGTCGTTTCCGGCGCATTCTGGCTAAAAACCAGGACCTCAGCGTGCGTCGCCTGCCCTGTCAGTACAATTCCGAGCATTATCGCCTGTATGAGGCTTACATCAGTCACCGGCATTACCAGGGCGACATGTACCCACCATCGGAAGACAGCTATCGTGAATTTCTGGTCAGCCGGCCCGATCTTGCGTTCATTCTTGAAGTCAGACAGAACGATCAGGTCGTGGCGGTTGCCTTTACCGACCGCATGGAAACCGGATTGTCAGCCACTTACACCTTTTTTGATCCCGCTCAAAGCCAGCGCGGACTGGGGGTGTTCAGCATCCTGACTCAGATACAGCTGTGCGAAACCCTGAACCTGCCATTTCTGTATCTGGGCTACTGGGTGCCGGGGTCGGCGCAAATGACCTACAAGGCCGATTACCGGCCGCTAGAAGTGCTGATCAACCGGCACTGGCGGCTGCTCGATGATCACCTGATCGACGCCGTTGGTATTGAGTAATTGAGAGCACCACCCTGCCTCCCAAGGTACCGATTTTCCAGACAAATACCTGAATTTGCCCAGTTTTTTGATAAATGCCGGAAATTCAGGCAGAATGCCCGCCGGTTCCCATACTTACATGAGGTTGACACCCAGTAGTCAGCCTCAGCGGTCTTAATCAAAGGTGTGTACAAGCATATATGGCAAAAGAAGACGTTATTGAAATGGAAGGCGAGATTCTCGATACCCTTCCCAACACCATGTTCCGGGTCAAACTCGAAAATGGCCATGTCATTACTGCCCATATTTCAGGGAAAATGCGTAAAAACTACATTCGCATCCTGACGGGCGACAAGGTCAAGGTCGAACTGACACCTTACGACCTGACCAAAGGTCGTATCGTTTACCGCGCCCGCTAACGCACGTAGTCTGGGTCATGCGACCTAAAACAACCGCCAGACCCCATGTAAAAGAACACCCTACGGGTGTTTTTTTGTCTGTGCGCTCTGCACACGACTCAGACAAACAAAAAAAGGCACCCGGAGGTGCCTTTTTAATAATACCTAACGTTCTTACACCTCAGACCGTCTCTGCTTCTTCCTCGACTTCCAGCGTCAGCTCATCGTTACGGATGTGCACGTAGACGGTACCGCCACGAGACAGCGGGCCGAATAGAATCATGTCGGCCAATGGGCGCTTCACCTTCTCCTGAATCAGACGGCTCATTGGGCGGGCGCCCATGTGCTCGTCGTATCCTTTCTCGGCGAGCCAGGCGCGAACCTCATCGTCCACCTCCATCATGACGCGCTTGTCATCCAGCTGAGCCTGCAGCTCGGTCAGGAACTTGTCGACAATGCTGGTAACCACGGCAATCGGCAGTGCCTTGAACTGAACGATGGCATCCAGACGGTTGCGGAACTCCGGCGTGAACTGCTTGCGGATCATTTCCATCCCGTCGGTGCTATTGTCCTGCTCCAGGAAGCCCATAGACCGGCGATTGATTTCCTGCGCACCGGCGTTGCTGGTCATGATCAGAATGACATTACGGAAATCTGCCTTGCGCCCATTGTTGTCGGTCAAAGTACCGTGGTCCATGACCTGCAGCAGCAAGTTGAAGACATCCGGGTGCGCTTTTTCAATTTCGTCGAGCAACAGCACACAGTGCGGATGTTTGGACACCCCATCGGTCAGCAAGCCACCCTGATCGAACCCGACGTACCCCGGAGGAGCCCCGATCAGACGCGACGCGGTGTGACGCTCCATGTATTCCGACATATCAAACCGCAACAGCTCAATACCCAGAGAATCGGCCAGTTGTTTCGACACCTCTGTTTTGCCCACCCCGGTCGGGCCGGCAAACAGGAAGGACCCGATTGGCTTGTCGACCGATTTCAGACCAGCACGGGCCAGCTTGATCGACGAGGCCAGTTGCTCAATGGCTTGCTCCTGCCCGAAGACGGTCATCTTCAGGTTACGCTCCAGATGCTCCAGCACTTCCTTGTCGTTACGGCTGACACTTTTTTCCGGAATGCGGGCAATTGAGGCGATGACTTTTTCAACATCACTGACGTTAATCGACTTCTTGCGTTTGCTGGCAGGCAACAGACGTTGAGCCGCACCCGCTTCATCGATGACATCAATGGCTTTATCCGGCAGGTGGCGGTCGGTGATGTACCGGGCCGACAGTTCTGCAGCCGCTTTCAGGGATTTATCGGTGTACTTGAGGTGGTGATGCTCCTCAAAACGCGACTTCAGCCCTTTCAGAATGCGATAGGTTTCATCGACCGACGGCTCATTGACGTCAATTTTCTGGAAACGACGGGTTAATGCGCTGTCTTTCTCGAAAATTCCACGAAATTCCTGGAATGTTGTAGACCCCATGCACCGGAGCTCTCCCGAGCTGAGCATCGGCTTGAGCAGGTTGGAGGCATCCATCACGCCGCCAGAGGCCGCCCCGGCACCAATGATGGTATGGATTTCATCGATAAACAGAATCGATTTTTCTTTTTTCTTCAACTCGGCCAGCAGCGTCTTCAGGCGTTTTTCGAAATCACCCCGATACTTGGTACCGGCGAGCAAGGCGCCCAGATCCAGGGAAAAGACCTGAGCCCCTTCCATGATTTCTGGCACGTCATTGTCAATGATACGTTTGGCCAGGCCTTCGGCAATGGCGGTTTTACCCACCCCGGTTTCCCCGACCAGCAGCGGATTATTCTTACGCCGCCGCGACAGGATCTGAATGACGCGCTCAACTTCGTGCTCGCGCCCTACCAGCGGGTCGATCTGCCCCTTGCGGGCCAATTCGTTCAGGTTAGAGGCAAAGCTCTCCAGTGCACTGCCCTGAACACCATCGCCACCGCCTTCTTCTTGCTGATCGGCGTTAAAGTCTTCATTCGGCTGGGCATTCTCGCTTTGCACCTTGGAGATGCCATGGGCAATAAAGTTCACCACATCGATGCGAGAGATGCTTTGCTGTTTGAGGAAGAACACCGCCTGGCTTTCCTGCTCGGAGAAAATGGCCACCAGCACATTAGCGCCAGTTACCTCTTTCTTGCCGGACGACTGAACGTGGAACACAGCACGCTGCAAGACCCGCTGGAATCCCAGGGTTGGCTGGGTTTCACGGTCTTCATCGTCAATCGGAATCAGGGGAGTTGTGGAATCAATGAATTCCGTCAGGTCGCGACGCAGTTGCGGAATGTCGGCAGCACAGGCCGTCAGCACTTCGGCTGCAGCATGATTGTCCAGCAACGCCAGCAACAGGTGCTCCACGGTCATGAACTCATGCCGCTTGCCCCGCGCATCTTTGAACGCATTATTCAGCGTCAATTCGAGATCTTTACTTAGCATGGTATATAACCCTCTTGCTGATCACTGGTCATCTGCCTTTTCTACCTCACACACCAGGGGATGTTCATTGTCCCTGGAATACTGGTTCACCATGGCTGCCTTGGTTTCCGCGATATCTCTAGTATAGACGCCGCACACACCTTTGCCTTGAGTGTGCACTGCTAACATGACTTGAGTCGCCTTTTCCCGGGACATGTAAAAAAAGTTCTCGAGTATGTGTACCACGAACTCCATTGGGGTGTAGTCGTCGTTCAACAAAATCACCCGGTAAAGAGGGGGTTGCTTAAGCTCCGGATCCTGAGTCCGGGTGGCGACGCCATAGTCGTCTCCCTGCTCGGGCTCGTCGGGCCCCAGCCGTGGGGTGCCAGCGTGAATACTATTCATTCCGGCGTCGTACAGATCTGGTTTTCCAGTAGTAGTAATGGTCATAGGTCGATGTTCAAACTCATTCAGATTATACGGTGGGGCTGACCCGGTGGTTTTCCAATGACTCAACGACAGGATGTTTTCCTGCAAGCCCAATTATGCGTGACATATCGCCGGGCTCAAGCAATCGACCGGTGTTAAAGTTCCCGTAGCCGCGCTGAACCGGGCGTATTTTCAGTAACATCAGGTGAACACAACGTGCGCTGCTTCATAACTCAGCGAGTTGGTGCTTGACTTCAATGGTTCAACAACCAACCATAGCCTAACCGTTAGATCTGTATGAATACTGTACAGCTCGAATCGGTGGTCGATGAGGCCTGGTAGTCCTAGTAGTCGATGTATCGTGGCTGTTGAATACAACCGCTCACAGAACGCAGGTAAGGTTAGTGAATAACCGTTGGGTATGCCAACGAGTCGTCGGTATTTCCCCTGCAAGGCGTGTAACGTCTGGCTGTGGACGGGTTGGGTATGAACCTTACAGAGCATTGCATATCGTTACCTCGAAATGCAACTCGCTGGGTGGAACGGTTCAAACCAACAAGTCTCTCACGAGACTCAGGGAAGAGGCTGGCCGGAGACTGAACAACACCCTGCCAATGAGTGGCTGTCCATCTCTACCTAGGTGTCATTGTGAACAGGGGTTGACCCGGTCAAGCAAGTGGGCCTGGTCGCTTTCAAGTTGTAATTTAACGTGGTCGTAAGGAGTCCGTTATGCCCGTAGGGAAAGTAAAGTGGTTCAACAATGCAAAAGGTTTCGGCTTCGTCGTTTGTGACGAACATGAAGAAGACCTGTTTGCCCATTTCTCCTCCATTCAGATGGAAGGCTACAAGACACTCAAGGCCGGACAACCGGTGGAATTTGACACCGTCAAGGCTGATCGCGGCATTCATGCTGTTAACATTCGTGCATTACCTGAGCCCGGTGCGCAAACAGCCGCCTCCCCTGCCCAGTCTACTGAAACAGCCCAGCCTGCCAAGGAGCGCGCAACCAGCGATTACCCTGACTAAACCGAATTGGCTGGCACAGACAGCCAACTTCCGTTGAAGGATAAAAAAAGCCTGGCAATTGCCAGGCTTTTTTGGATGTGCAAGGTCTCGTTAAAGACCCCTCACCATCGTATTACGCTCAGTTATCCATCTGCTTGATGATTTCCTGCCCGAACTCGGAAGCCTTCACCAGGGTCGCACCGTCCATCAGACGCTCGAAATCGTAAGTTACGCGTTTGGAAGCAATGGCATCGGCCATGCCTTTCAGTACGAGATCAGCCGCTTCGATCCAGCCCATGTGACGCAGCATCATCTCGCCAGACAGAATCAGTGAACCCGGGTTAACCTTGTCCTGGCCAGCATACTTCGGCGCTGTACCGTGGGTGGCTTCAAACACGGCCACGTCGTCAGACAGGTTGGCTCCCGGTGCAATACCGATACCGCCTACTTCCGCCGCCAGGGCATCAGACAGGTAATCGCCATTCAAGTTCAATGTGGCTATAACGTCATAGTCGGCCGGACGCAACAGAATCTGTTGCAGCATGGCATCGGCGATAACATCTTTTACCACGATGTTCTTGCCTGTTTTGGGGTTCTTGAACTGCATCCAGGGGCCACCGTCGAGCAATTCTGCACCAAATTCTTCCTTGGCCAGCTCGTAACCCCAGTCTTTGAAGGCACCTTCGGTGAACTTCATGATGTTGCCCTTGTGAACCAGAGTCAGGCTGTCACGGTCGTTATCAACGGTGTACTGCAGTGCCTGACGCACCAGTCGCTTGGTGCCCTCTTCCGACACTGGCTTGACACCAATACCGCACATTTCAGGGAAGCGAATCTTGGTGACGCCCATTTCTTCGCGCAGGAACTTGATGACCTTCTCAGCTTCAGGGCTGCCTGCTTTCCATTCAACACCGGCATAGATGTCTTCGGAGTTTTCACGGAAGATCACCATGTCGACGTCGCCAGGGGCTTTTACCGGGCTAGGTACACCGGTAAACCACTGCACCGGACGCTGGCAAACAAACAAATCGAGTTCCTGGCGGATGGCAACGTTCAGTGAGCGAATACCGCCGCCTACAGGCGTGGTCAGCGGGCCTTTGATCCCCACTTTGAACTCACGGAAGGCATCCAGTGTTTCGGTAGGCAGCCAGGTATCTGCATCGTAGATGGTGGTGGCTTTTTCACCCGCGTAAACTTCCATCCAGCTGATTTTGCGCTCGCTGCCATACGCCTTGGCGACCGCAGCATCGATAACCGCCATCATCGGCGGTGTTACGTCTACGCCGATGCCATCGCCTTCGATGAACGGGATAATAGGGTTGTTGGGTACAGTCAGGGTACCTTTGGCGTCGACCGTGATTTTCTCGCCGGCCGGCACTTCAATTTTCTGATATCCCATGGTTCACTCCATCTGTGTATTATGGTTTCAACGGCGGCGGAGTATAACGGAATCGTTTGTCCACTTACAGCACCAACGGATGTGACTTTGGTACCATGCGTTGCACGCCGGGTTGCACGGATAACACCTCTAAAAGGCCCAGAACACTCGCAATGACCTCCTTAATCATGTTTAACAAACCCTTTCAGGTGCTATGTCAGTTTACCGACGAACGTTCCGGACTCCCCCGCAGCACCCTGGCCGATTTTATCCCGATTCCCGGGGTGTACGCTGCTGGTCGCCTGGATTTTGATTCCGAAGGCTTGCTGTTGCTCAGTGATGATGGTGCCGTGATACATCAATTGGCCCACCCAGCCAACAAGATTGAAAAAACCTACCTGGTTCAGGTGGAAGGCATACCCTCAGAAGCTGATCTCGCACTGTTGCGCCAGGGCGTAAAACTGAAAGACGGCATGACACAACCCGCACAGGTCACACTCATCGATGAGCCTGAAGCGTTATGGCCAAGACACCCCCCCATCAGAGAGCGCAAAGACATCCCGACCCAGTGGTTACAACTGGTCATCACCGAGGGACGAAACCGTCAGGTACGGCGGATGACCGCTCATATCGGCTACCCGACGCTAAGGCTGATTCGCTGGAAAATCGGTCATTGTGCGCTCGATGATTTGGCAAGTGGGGAGTTTCGGGAAATCGCGATAGGGTGCGTTTTAGATAACGGTATAAACGTCAAGGGTAAAAAAAGGCGCCCACCAGGCGCCTCATCTATAGGAGCTAAGGGGATTAAACGACCGGGTCAACGTCCTGGTCATAATCCACCTGGTCGTAGCCGAAGCCGAACAGGCGGAAAAACTCCCTCTGGTAACCCTCGAAGTCGGACAATTCGGTAAGGTTTTCCGTTGTTACCTGGTGCCACAATGTCTCAACCCGACTCTGCACTTCGTCGGTCAGCTCTTTCAGGTCCACACGCACCCGGCCATGTTCATCCAGCGTGAGCTCATCTTTCCCCGAGTAAAGCTCGCCCGTCAGCAGCGTATTGATCTGCTCAATGCAACCTTCGTGCGTGCCCTGCTCTTTCATCACCCGATACAGCAAAGAGATGTACAACGGCATGACCGGGATGGCAGAACTAGACTGAGTAACCAGTGCTTTCAGTACCGAGACACGTGCACTGCCACCTAGGCTGGATTTCAGTGAATGGTCAATGGCCGCCGCTGCGCGATCAAGGTCTTCCTTGGCGCGGCCAATGGTGGCTTCGCCGTATATAGGGAACGTGAGCTCGCGGCCGATGTAGGTGTAGGCTGTTGTCTTGGCACCCTCGGCCAATACATCGGCGTCAGCCAGTGCTTTTAGCCACAATTCCCAGTCCTGCCCGCCCATCACCTTGATGGTATTGGCGATTTCATCGTCATTCGCCGGTTCCAGAGTGACCTCGGACACCTCCCGGGTATCGGTATTCAAACTCTTGCGGGTCACCGCCTCGCCGATTGGCTTCAAGGTCGACATATAGACGTCGCCGGTATCGGGGTCTTTGCGACGCGGAGAGGCCAGGCTGTAGACCACCAGGTCCACCTTGCCCATTGACGCCTTGATTTCTTCGATCACTTCTGCCTTGCATTCGTGACTGAACGCATCGGCATTGAAGGTTATAGCGTATAATCCCGCCTCGGTTGCAGCTTTCTCGTAGGCTCGGGTGTTGTACCAACCCGCCGAGGCAGTGCGACGCTCAGTCGGTTCTTTTTCGAACATGACCCCCAGAGTATTGGCCTTGAAGCCAAAGCCAGAGACAATGCGCGACGCCAGGCCATAGCCAGTTGAAGAGCCAATCACCAACACGTTTTTGGGGCCTTCTGCAGCAGGCGGATGGGCTTTTACATAGTCGATCTGCTCCTGAACGTGCAGAGCACAGCCCGTTGGGTGTGCGGTGGTGCAAATAAAACCACGTACCTTGGGTTTGATGATCATGCCGGGTTCCTTAATCTCGGTTCGCGTATGAGCGCAGCAGACGTCAGTGTAACGCTCTTGTTATGATTCATTTTACGTCCAGTAGGCTGCCAACGCTCTGGTTTGAATGCAAAAGACTTGTGACGGATACGAACAGTGTCCAGATGCTAAAGCGTACCCTGTTCCTGTTCGTTGCAACACCGCGGCGCAAACGAACGGCTTCATTTACACTGCCGCTACAGGAGACAACATGGCTGCAGCACCTGAAATGCCCCATCTCACAACAGCCGTTATTGTAGAAGAAAACCAGCGCATATTGATGGTCAATGAAAATGATAACGGTATAAATGGATGGAACCAGCCTGCCGGTCATGTCGAACCGGGAGAGTCTCTTCTGGATGCCGCGCGCCGGGAAACGCTGGAAGAGACCCAGTACCAGGTGCGTCTGACCGGACTGGTTGGCATCTATCAATCCGTGCACCCCACCACCGGCATTCATTATTTGCGCGTTTGCTTCACAGCCGATCAGCCCGAATGGGTTGAAAACAGCCCGCGTGACACCGATATTCTGGCCGTAGACTGGCTGTCTGTGGAACAGCTGCTTGCTGGTCACTACCCGCTGCGCAGCGCACTGGTCAGCCAGGCACTGGCCGATTATCAGGCCGGACAGCGGTATCCTCTGTCACTCATTCACCCCATGATTGCCCCCGGGAGCCTTTAACCCCATGACTTCAGCTGCCTCAACCAAAGTCATCGTCGGTATGTCCGGCGGTGTCGATTCTTCTGTAACGGCAGCATTGCTGCTGGAGGCCGGTTACCAGGTCGAAGGCCTGTTCATGAAAAACTGGGATGAAGACGACGGCACTGAATACTGCACAGCAAAGGAAGACCTTGCGGATGCCCAAGCCGTCAGCGACCGGCTGGGCATTCACCTGCACAAGGCTAATTTTGCGGCGGAGTATTGGGATCACGTATTTGAACATTTTCTGGAAGAATACCAGGCTGGAAGAACCCCCAACCCGGATATCCTGTGCAACCGGGAGATCAAGTTCAAAGCTTTTCTCGACTACGCCCTGACGCTCGGAGCCGACAAAATCGCCACGGGGCACTACACCCGAACCCGAACCACAGACCAGGGCACCCAACTGCTGCGCGGCCTGGATACCAATAAAGACCAGTCCTATTTCCTGCATGCTGTCGGCCACGAAGAATTTGCGAAAACCCTGTTTCCGGTCGGTGAGCTGGAAAAACCGGAAGTACGCCGTATTGCCGAAAAGTACCAGCTGGCGACAGCCCGCAAGAAAGACAGCACCGGCATTTGTTTTATTGGCGAGCGCCGCTTCAGTGACTTTCTGAAGCAATACTTGCCCGCCCGCCCGGGAACGATAGAAACCGACAGCGGCGAGGTAATCGGAGAACACCAGGGGCTGATGTACTACACCATCGGCCAGCGGCAGGGGCTGGGCATCGGCGGTACCCGCAACCACCCCGAAGCCCCCTGGTTTGTCGCAGCCAAAGACCTGGAACGGAACGTATTGACCGTGGTGCAGGGAACGGACAACCCAGCGCTCTTCACTCAGCAACTGGCCCTGCCTTCGGTCTATTGGGTGGCCGGTGAAGCCCCTGCACTGCCAGCCAGACTGATGTGCAAGCACCGTTACCGGCAACCCGACCAGGCCTGTCAGATTACCGCAACCGACAACGGCTACCGGGTTGAGTTTGAACAACCACAGCGGGCCATTACCCCCGGACAATCTGCCGTTTTCTACGATGGCGAAGTCTGCCTCGGTGGTGGTGTTATCGAGCGCACCTGGTGAAGTACCACGGCTGAACCCCGGGATTAGGTATCGCCCAATAAGACATATTCAACATTAACAATGCTACTCAACCCTTTGATATAAAAAGCATTAAGGAAGTTAATGAATCAGTTTAGCAATCAGGTTCTGGCACTGTCTGGCGTATTCCAGTCCGCTCTGATGGTCGAGCAGCTGGCACGCCAGGGCAGCCTGGAGCGCCCTCGACTTGAGCAGAGTATTCGCACCGTGCTTAACCTGAATCCGAGCTCGGTTGAAGAGGTCTATGGTGGCATTGTAGGCGTGAAAACCGGGCTTGAGGGGCTTAAGGAAGTGCTGGCAAAGCGTGGCAAGGGTATGTCACCGGATGTACTGCGCTATGCCATGGGCATTTTGCATGCCCAAAAAAAGCTCACGGCACGGGATGACTTGATGGAGGCGCTCAGCCAGCACCTGACGCGGGCGGTTGATCAGTGCGCTTATTTCGATGATGCCCTGCATGAATCGGTCATTGCCGCCGTCGCCAACAGCTACCAGCAAAGCGTCAGCAAACTGGATTTTCGCATCCGGGTTATGGGCAACCCTTCCTACCTGCAGAACCCGAACATCGCCGAACAGGTTCGCACGGCTCTGCTGTTTGGCATACGCAGCGCCCACTTGTGGCATCAACTGGGCGGCCGCCGCTGGCATATCGTGGTGAAGCGCTCAAAACTGCATGATACCGCTGAGCAGCTGCTTGCCAGAATTTAGACAAACCATTCGGCATCTTTAAGTGTTTGTTTCGGAGTTAGCAACAGAAGAGCGATGGGTGGCAGGGCTGCTTCTGCGGGGGTATCTGAGGCATGGACTAAATCGCCGGGAGCGTTTTAGCATGAGCGAAGCGAGCTCGTAGGGTGAATCCCATGGATGGGATTCATATCCCGAAGTTAAGCCTACATGGAAGTATTCACAGCGCCCCCGCAGGAGCAGCCCTGCCACCCGTCGAGGCCTCGAGGCGATGCAGCCAGCCCGAGCATTCGCGCCCGAAGCATTGGCCTGTCTGGCGGCTGACCGGTATAATCGCCCGCCTTCACGCATGCACTGACGGGAACCTGGCACCATGGAATTAAATGCGCTCACCGCGATCTCCCCAATAGATGGCCGATATGGCTCCAAAACCGAAGCGTTTCGGTCTGTTTTCAGCGAATATGGCCTGATCAAAGCCCGGGTCACGGTCGAAGTGCGCTGGCTGCAGCAACTGGCCAGTCACGCTGACATTGCCGAGCTGGCGCCTTTTTCAGACGAAGCCAATGCCTTTCTGGATGCCATCATAGATCAGTTCTCACTGGCCGATGCCGAAGCCATCAAAGCCATTGAGCGCACCACCAACCACGATGTCAAAGCGATCGAGTATTTCCTGAAAACTCGCTTAAGTGAGCTGGACGAACTTAGCCAGGTGACTGAATTTGTTCACTTTGCCTGCACCTCGGAAGACATCAATAACCTGTCACATGCACTGATGCTGAAAACCGGCATTGTCGACGTACTGCTGCCGCAGATGCGCACGATTCGTGACGACATTGCTGCCCTGGCAAAAAAACACGCCGACCAGCCCATGCTCAGCCGCACACATGGCCAGACTGCCTCACCCACCACCCTGGGCAAGGAAATGGCGAACGTTGCCTACCGCCTGGATCGTCAGATCCGCCAGGTCGAGTCAGTAGAATACCTGGGGAAAATCAATGGGGCCGTTGGCAATTACAATGCCCATCTGTCGGCCTATCCGGACATCGACTGGGTCGCCAACGCCGATACCTTTATCCAGTCACTGGGCCTGACACTCAACCCCTATACCACCCAGATCGAACCACACGATTACATGGCGGAACTCTTTGATGCCATCGCCCGCTATAACACAATCCTGATCGATTTCGACCGGGACATCTGGGGTTATATTTCACTGGGGTACTTCAAGCAGCGCACCATCGCCGGTGAAGTCGGCAGTTCGACCATGCCGCACAAGGTCAACCCGATCGATTTCGAGAACTCAGAAGGCAACCTGGGCCTGGCCAATGCGATTCTGGCGCACCTGACGGCCAAATTGCCGATTTCCCGCTGGCAGCGAGACCTGACCGACTCTACCGTACTGCGCTCAATGGGTGTCGGCCTGGCGCACAGCCTTATCGCCTACCAGGCCACTCAAAAAGGCATCAGAAAACTGGAAGCCAACCCGGATCGACTGAACCAGGATCTTAACCAGGCCTGGGAAGTCATGGCTGAGGCTATTCAGACGGTTATGCGTCGTTACGGCATTGAAGAGCCCTATGAAAAGCTGAAAGCCTTTACCCGCGGCAAGGCCATTACCGAGCCCATGATGCAAGATTTCGTGAACCAGCTCGACTTGCCTAAAAGCGCCAAAGAAGCCTTGCTGGCACTGACCCCGGCCACATATCTGGGCAATGCTGCCGAGCAGGCCAAAAGCATCGACTCACTCTGATGCCCCACCGGTCGGGCAGACGACAATCTGCCCGACTCACCCGCCTTGTACTATCGCTGGTTTGCTGCAAAACTGACTGTGCAGTTGCTGCTCCATACTACTCCGACTCAGGTAACCCTCATGGATATGCTCGGCGGCCTCAGTGGCCAGGAATTTCTGAGCCAGTACTGGCAAAAGACTCCCTACCTGGTACGCCAGGCCTTCCCCGATGGCCTGCCCGGCATCAGTGGCGATGAGCTGGCTGGCCTGGCTACCGAACCGGACGTGGAATCACGCCTGGTAACAGCCAACGACTGGACATTGCGCCACGGTCCCTTCTTCGAAGATGATTTCTCCCAACTGCCGGAAAAAGACTGGACGCTGCTGGTTCAGGCCGTCGATCACTGGGTGCCCGAAATAGCGGCGCTGTTTGATGCCTTCAGTTTCATACCCGCCTGGCGTATGGATGACATTATGATTTCCTATGCCGTCCCCGGCGGCGGTGTCGGGCCGCATTTTGATCACTACGATGTGTTTTTAATTCAAGTTGAAGGAGAGCGGGAATGGCGCATCGGCCAATCCTGTACCGAAGCCGATGATCGCCGTGACGATACCGATTTGAGCATACTCGCCCACTTCGACGAACAGGAGCGCTGGGTTCTGAAACCGGGCGATATGCTCTACGTGCCGCCGGGAATCGCACACTGGGGAGAAGCCCTGAGCAAAGACTGCATCACCTACTCCATTGGCTTTCGCGCACCCAGCCAGGCTGAAACACTGGTAGACTTTGCCCAGTTCCTGGCCAATACCAGTTCGGATTTTGACCGCTACCAGGACGCAGATCTGGACGCCCGCGACGACAGCCACCGCATTACCAGCGCCGATATAGACCGCATTCAGACCATGCTGCAAAGCCTGGTACAAGACCGTGAGGCCATGGCGCGATGGTTCGGCAGCTACATGACCCAGCCCAAATACGGTGACGCCCCGCTTGAAGAGCCCTCACTGAGCAAGGCTGATATCGCCCGCCAGTTACAACGGCAACCACTGATCCGCAATGCCGCGGTCAGGCTCGCCTATCAACCCGGAATGCTCTTTGTGGATGGCGAAGCCATAGAAACCGACCTGCCCGCCGATGGGTTACGCTGGCTGTGCGAGCAAAAATGCATCAGCGCATCGGATCTTGGCAGCCAGGACAATGCGGTTCGGTTGTCTATACTGACATCACTGGTCGGCCACGACGCCTTCTTTTTCGACGACGAATAACGCGGGAGCAGTAACCCTTGCGTCAAACCAGAGTGAACGCACTGATCGTGCGCCCTACTGTCTTGCCAAACGGCTGGCTCCTGAAGCTGATTATCTGTTGGCTGACAACATTACCTGCCGCCGCAGCCGATCTGTACATCTACCTGACGCCTTCCGGCGAACGCGTAGTAACCAACCGTCCAGTAACCTTGCCCGGTTACGTTCTGGAACACAGTGGTTTGAATGCGCGCCATGCCGGTCAGCGGCTCAGAGACCCGGATGGACTTCGGGGCCGGGCCGAGATCGAACAACACATCAACACGGCCGCCAGTCAGTACCAGCTGGATGCGAATCTCATTCGTGCGGTTATCCGGCAGGAATCCAATTTTCAGGTCAATGCGCGGTCGCACAAAGGTGCCATGGGCCTGATGCAGTTGATGCCGGCAACAGCAGCCCAGTATCGGGTGCGCAACATCACCGACCCGAGAGAGAACATTCACGCCGGTGCCGCCCACCTCAAGTATCTGATGCAACGCTATCGCGATCTTGATCTGGCACTGGCGGCCTACAATGCCGGGGAAACCGCCGTGGCCCGCTACCAGGGCATTCCCCCCTACCCTGAAACTGAACAGTACGTAGCCGCGGTCAAGCGCTGGTATCGAGAATACCAGTAGCGGGTGAACGTGAGAAAGGAACCCAGGAGGGTATTACATAAGGGTCTAACAGGAGGGTGCAGCACACCAGCGCTAACGGAAACGGCCGCCCATTACCGCCCTGTACGGGTTTGGTTAGTGGACGATCATCTCGTCGTCGTCCATGTCTTCGGTCTCTTCGCCAGATTCTATTTCCGTTGCCACCTGCACGCCGGCTGAAATCATGGCGCGGGCAACATCCAGGCGCTGCTCTTTCAGGCGCTCCTTGGCTTCATCCGAAAAGCGGATGACCAGCAACGGATCGTCATTGGAATCGGCCCGGCGCAATGCCACTTCGCCGTTAGCCAGCTCGATAATTTCCCAGTACATATGGCCCTTAGTTTCAACTTTAGGCAGAACCCGATTTCGGCCGCTACGGCTCGCGGGGTCAGCCAAACCGGTTCGTTAACTGTGGTCGCCTTGAGCTCTCACATCATCGACCCATTGTTGCAGCTCATTCAGAATTCTGCGGTAATGATTTGTAGGTTCTTGGTTATCGTCAGAGACCAGCGCAATGCGGTTTGGGTCGGCTTTTTTGACGCCTTCCGGTATCACACCTGTCGACCAATGGGTCAGATTGCGATGCAGTTGTTGCATCCAGTGACCGGACTGCCCGAGGCCTGCTTGCACCGCATTCAGCTCCCAGGCATCAGGGCGTCTTTCACGCCAGGCGTCCAACAGGTCACTCAGGGGTGTCTCCGGCGCCAGTGACACGCCGTAAGACTCAGCCACTTCACACAGAGCCGCGAGCCACGCTCTGTGAGCCAACACTTCAAATGAAGACGCGCAGGCCTGACGTTGCGCCGGCACCGCCTCCTGCTCAGCCAGCACCAGCATGAGCCTGGCCTGGTAAAGCAAGGCGTTGGTCAGACCGCGACGGTTCATGGCTCAGTAGTTCATCCGGAAACCGAGGTTGAAAGTGTTGTCTATTCGGCTTGGGCCACCAGTTGTGTCGTAATAGTAACCGGCGATGTCATGCCAGCCTACAAAGACGCGCGCCTGAGGCAGCACTTTGTAGGTAACCCGCGCGATGACCTCCTGGAAGGCAACCACATCTCCAAAACTGAGAATGTCGGGTGCGTAATACAGCTGTGCTTCGGTACCCAGGCCATTCATAAAATCGGGTTGCCAGCGCAAAAAGCCACCGACACCCAGAGCAAAACCCGGTTCACCGGCATCGAACAAAAAGCCTTTAAAGCCGATGCCGCCAATGAGTTCACGATTCGCCATGGTGGCATCGACCGCATTAAAACCGGCACTGAATGCATAAGCCTGATTGTCTTCGCTGTAGGCAAGGCCGGTGGTGATGTGTGCACCAGAGCCTACCCGGACTGCCTCATGTTCTAGCCTGACCGAGGTATTGGACAAAGCGATGTCCAGCGAACCACCCGCCTGGGCGGCCAATGGCATCAGTACGGCACAGGCTGCGAGCCAGTTCTTGAAGATCATTTCGTTACTCCAGAATTGAAATTAACCGGCATTGTACTGAATTCTACCGGTGCCGACACCAAGCAACGGGCCACACTGTGGCCCGTTGCGGGTTTTGGACTCATAAATTGAATCCTTAGCCGGCCTTTTGGGGATAAGGCGCATCGCCTAGCGGGAAAGATCCAGCAGCAGCTTGTTCAATCGACCTACAAACCCGGCAGCATCCTTGGGGTGAGAGCCTTCGGCCAGTCGTGCCTGCTCAAGCAGAATGTTGGCCAGATCGGCAAAGCGGTCTTCGCTGGCTTCCTGTTCAAGCCGCTGAACCAGCGGATGTTCCGGATTCAGCTCGAAAATCGGTTTGGTTTCTGGCACGGCCTGACCGGCAGCTTCCATGATACGGCGCATCTGGGCACCCATGTCGTTATCACCTACTACGATGCAAGCTGGTGATTCAACCAACCGGTGCGTCATGCGAACCTCTTCCACATCGTCGGCAAGCAGTGTTTTCAGACGCTCAAGAAGCGGCTTGTGATCGTCGTTGGCTTTTTGCTGTGCTTCTTTTTCTTCTTCGGTTTCGACACCGCTCAGATCAAGTCCACCGCGCGCAACATCGACCAGCGACTTGCCGTCGAATTCACGCAGGTAACCCATGAGCCACTCGTCGATCCGGTCGCTCATCAGCAGCACTTCGATGCCTTTCTTGCGGAACACTTCCAGGTGTGGACTGTTCCAGGCGGTCTGGTGACTGTCGGCGGCCACGTAATAGATTTTATCCTGCCCTTCCTGCATCCGGCTGACATAGTCGTCCAGCGACTGAGTCTGGGCGGCTTCGCCGGTATGGGTCGTGGCAAAGCGCAACAACTTGGCAATCTTGTCGTTGTTGGCGGCGTCTTCCGCCGGCCCTTCCTTCAATACCTGGCCAAATTCGTCCCAGAAAGTCTGATAGCCTTCGGGGTCTTTCTTGGCCAGTTTGGCCAGCATATCCAAAACCCGCTTGGTCAGCGCCGAGCGCATGCTGTCGATGGCGTCATCGCTCTGCAAAATTTCACGGCTGACGTTCAGCGGCAGATCGTTGGAGTCGACAATCCCCTTGGCAAAGCGCAGATACATCGGCAGAAACTGCTCAACGTCATCCATGATGAAAACGCGCTGCACATACAGCTTGAGTCCACGAATTCGCTCGCGATTCCAGATGTCATAGGGGGCTTTTTTCGGAATATACAGCAGGCTGGTATAATCCAGCTTGCCCTCAACTTTATTATGGCTCCAGCTTAACGGATCGCCAAAATCGTGCGAAATGTGGCGGTATAGCTCCTTGTATTCATCGTCGGAGATCTCACTGCGGGGCCGGGTCCACAGCGCCTTGGCACTGTTTACTGTTTCCCACTCGATCGTTTTCTCTTCGGCGTTTTCGCCGTCTTCTGATTCATAATTTTCTTTCAGCATCTGTACCGGAATGGCGATGTGATCCGAGTATTTGCGGATCAGGTTGCGCAGACGCCAGCCATCAGCAAACTCGGTTTCTTCCGGTTTGAGGTGCAACACAATGCGAGTGCCCCGTTGCGGCAGTGTTACGTCGGCCAGACTGAACTCACCCTCGCCTTCACTGCGCCAGTGGATACCAGCTTCGGCCGGAGTGCCCGCGCGTCGGGTATAGACATCAACAGCACTGGCAACGATGAACGACGAGTAGAACCCTACCCCAAACTGCCCAATCAGCTGACTGTCCTTACGCTCGTCACCGGTCAGATTCTTCAGAAAGTCAGCCGTGCCGGACTTGGCGATGGTGCCCAGATTGGCGATGACGTCGTCACGGGACATACCAATGCCGTTGTCGGTCAGCGTAACCGTGCCGGCTTCTTTGTCGTACTCGACCCGAATAGTCAGGTCACTGTCTTCAGCAAGCAGAGCATCATCCTTCAACGCCTGGAAGCGCAACTTGTCGCAGGCATCGGATGCATTGGAGATCAGCTCGCGCAGGAATATCTCCTTGTTGGAGTACAGGGAGTGGATCATCAAATGCAGAAGTTGCTTGACTTCTGTCTGAAAACTGAGCGTTTCTTGTTGGGTTTCAGACATGGAATTCACCTCAAATCAAAGACTTAGACAATGGTTCCCTCTATTTATGGGCCTTGTGATGCATTTCAAGCGCTGCCCCTATCATTTACCACCCCGGACTTTCCTCACCGCCAGCACTGGTGCACACTTGAACCTGAAACCGGCAGGTTCGCTGGCGTTCCCAATCATACCCATCGAGCCTGTGACAACCGCCTGTCCATAACAAGGAAGCAACTCCAGGATGTCGACACCCACTCCCCACGCTCCGGTTCGCAAGCGCGAGATCTTTGGCTGGGCCATGTATGACTTCGCCAACAGCAGCTACACCACGGTCGTAGTCAGCTTTATCTACAGTGCTTTTTTCATCTCCTACATTGTTCCGCCCGAACTCGACCATTTGAAGAACACTTTCTGGGCAGCCAGCGTGGCCATTTCGACGGGGCTGGCTATCGTTCTGGCACCTCTGGTGGGCGTTATTTGCGACTACAGCGGCCGCAAGAAGCGGTACCTGGCCTGGTGCACCTGGGTGTCGGTACTGGCGACCGGCGGTTTGTATTTCGTGGAGCCCGGGTCAGTCTGGCTCGGCATGGCGTTTCTTATTTGCAGCAACACCGCCTGGATGCTGTCAGAGACCTTCATTGCCAGTTTTCTGACCGAACTGGCAAACAAGGACAACATGGGGCGGATCTCCGGCATAGGCTGGGGTATCGGTTATATTGGAGGGTTGTTGAGCCTGCTGATCATCATCGTAGTGGTTACCGAAAGCGCCAGCTCAAATCTCTCGCTTTATATCGACCAGAACCAGTTGGCCATGGTCGTCGTTGCGCTTTTCTACGGGCTAGGCGCCCTTCCTACATTCCTGTTCGTCAAAGAACGGGCTGAGCCCATGCCCGAGTTCGAGCACGCCCGCTTTTCGGTGCTGCTGAAAGCCGCGGGGGCACGGTTACTCGCAATGCGCAGCATTATTGCCGATTACCCGGTCCTGTTTCGCTTTTTCATCGCGTTTATGGTGTACATGGCCGGGGTATCGGTTGTGGTTAAATTCTTCGGAATCTACGCTCAGGAAGAAATAGGCATTCGCGGCACCCAGTTACTGATCATCGGCGCTACGCTGCAGATCGCCTCTATGATTGGCGCTATCGGGTTCGGCTTTATTGAAGACACACTTGGCTCCAAGAACACCCTGTTGTTAACCCTGGGATGGTGGCTAATGGGCCTATTGGGCATCTATTATCTGGATGTGCTTGTCGCACTGACCGGGATGACGGTCTCTACCCTGTTTGTGGTGGTCGCCTTTGTGGCAGGCAGTGCCATGGGGGCTACACAGAGCGCCAGCCGGGCCGTGGTCGGTTTACTGGCGAACCCGAAAGACTCTGCCTTACTGTTCGGTTTGTGGGGCACTTTCGGGCGCTTTGCCATCATTATCGGCATGACCTTCGGCCCCATTTCCGACGCCGTTGGCCGGCACCAGGCCCTATTAGTGATCATGCTCTATTTCATAGCCGGAGGCATCCTGCTGTTGCGCATCCCCCTGCGTCAGGCGATTCAGGATCAACGATCAATGCCTGCCGGCGCGGAACCCGGCGTATAAAATCGATTGGGGCTGGCTCTCGTTAAACGAGGGCCAGCCCGGTCAATCCTCCACATTCCTGCCCAGGCCTATGTCTTGCTTTGGGTCCAGGCCACGAGCCCTTACCAGCTCCTTAAGCGTTGTACTGCGAAATTCCCGCCGATACAAGACGCCGATGATCACACTGGTCAGCACCACGAACCAGAGTGGCCCCAGGAACCACCCGACGACGGCGAGGCTGAAATAAACCGCCCGCAAACCCAGATTGAACTGCTTGCCCGCCAGATCCATTACCTTGGCGGTGTGAACGGAAAAGTCTTTCTTGACGGAATCAGCGATGCTCTCGCTCGGGGTCGGTGCCGACCCAATCATCACCGACAGAAAACCAAATTGCCGCATACTCCAGGTAAAGCTGAGAAAAGCGTACACGTAAATCGCCACCAGCACGCCCACCTTGGCTTCCCACAGCGCCTTGGTCCCGGGCTGTACAAAGGAGATGTCGTTCAGCAGTCTAACTACCTGTTCCGAGGCGGCCAGCACGGTAATCAGACCCGCCACCACAAACAGGCAACTGGAGGCAAAGAACGCAGAGTTGCGCTCCAGATTACCCACTGCAGACATATCAGCCACCCGGTTCTCACGGCGTAACAGCCGATGCATCCAGTCCACCCGAAAATGATGCATGATCGACGATAAACTGTGTCTGCGTTTGGCCTCGCGGGATGCATAGCGGGTATAGACCACCCAACTGGTGAAAAACACCAGCAACGCCAGCCAATCAAAGAGATGTAACATGTCCTGCCTATCCTTAAATGTCGTGTCCTGTGTATCGGCAGAGTCTAGCCTAACAGCCCCTGCCTGACTGCCGACTTATTCTCACCCAATAAAAAAGGCAGCCTCAGCTGCCTTTATCAAAACGTCGCGTCAGATTGCGATCGTCAGGTGCTTACCAGCCGGTGACTTCTTTCAAAGCGTCACCAATCTGCGCCAGAGAGCGAACGGTTTTAACACCGGCGTCTTCCAGGGCAGCAAACTTCTCGTCCGCCGTACCCTTGCCACCGGCAATGATGGCGCCCGCATGGCCCATGCGCTTGCCTGCAGGGGCAGTCACACCGGCAATGTAGGAGACGACTGGCTTGGAAACATTGGCTTTAATATAAGCCGCGGCTTCTTCTTCAGCTGTACCGCCAATCTCGCCAATCATCACGATGGCTTCGGTTGCCGGGTCTTTCTCGAACATTTCCAGAATGTCGATGAAGTTTGAACCCGGAATCGGATCGCCACCGATGCCCACACAGGTAGACTGACCAAAGCCATGGTCAGTGGTCTGCTTAACGGCTTCATAGGTCAGGGTACCGGAACGCGATACGATGCCCACTTTACCTGGCTTGTGAATGTGACCAGGCATGATGCCGATTTTGCATTCTCCCGGAGTGATCACGCCCGGGCAGTTCGGGCCAATCATACGCACACCTTTGCGGTCGACGTACTCTTTGGCAACCAGCATGTCCAGCGTCGGGATGCCTTCGGTGATGCACACCACCAGCTCAACACCGCTGTCGGCTGCTTCGATGATGGCGTCGAGGCAAAACGGTGCGGGTACGTAGATCACGGAGGCAGTGGCGCCTGTTGCTTCTACCGCTTCACGAGCGGTGTTGAATACAGGCAGGCCCAGGTGCGTGGTGCCGCCTTTGCCCGGCGATACACCGCCGACCATTTGCGTGCCGTACTCAATCGCCTGTTCACTGTGGAAGGTGCCCTGTGAACCGGTAAAGCCCTGGCAAATTACCTTGGTGTTCTTATCGATCAATACGCTCATGCTGCACCTCCGGCTGCTTGTACCACTTTCTCGGCAGCGTCAGTCAGCGAAGTGGCCGCTATGATGTTCAGGCCACTTTCGGCCAGTTTCTGTGTGCCCAGTTCAGCGTTGTTGCCTTCAAGACGAACAACAACCGGTACTTTCACGCCGACTTCTTCTACCGCGCCGATGATGCCTTCAGCAATCATGTCGCAACGCACAATGCCGCCGAAGATGTTGACCAGAACCGCCTTGACCGAGGTATCGGACAGGATGATCTTGAACGCTTCAGCAACGCGCTCTTTGGTCGCGCCACCGCCTACGTCAAGGAAGTTGGCAGGCTGGCCACCGTGCAATTTCACGATGTCCATGGTGCCCATCGCCAGGCCAGCACCGTTGACCATGCAACCGATGTTGCCGTCCAGTGCAACGTAGTTCAGTTCCCAGGCTGAGGCTTGCGCTTCGCGCTCGTCTTCCTGTGAAGGGTCGCGCATGTCGGAGATTTGCTTCTGACGGAACAGAGCATTGCTGTCGACACCGATTTTGGCATCGAGGCAGTGCAGGTTGCCTTCGTCGGTGATGACCAGCGGGTTTACTTCGATCAGCGCCAGGTCTTTATCGACGAACAGCTTCGCCAGACCCAGGAAGATTTTGGTGAACTGCTTAACCTGCTCGCCCTTCAGGCCGAGCTGGAATGCCACGTCACGCGCCTGGAAAGGCTGAGCGCCGACCAGAGGATCGACAACAACGCGCAGAATTTTCTCGGGCGTTTCTTCGGCGACCGTTTCGATGTCCATGCCACCTTCGGTCGATGCCATGAAAACAACGCGACGGCTACCACGGTCGACAACGGCACTGAGGTACAGTTCGTTAGCGATGTCGGTGCAGGTTTCAACCAGAATCTTGCTGACTGGCTGGCCTTTTTCATCGGTCTGGAAGGTAACCAGATTCTGACCCAGCCACTTTTCAGCGAAGGCGCGAATCTCGTCATCGGTTTTGACCAGCTTTACGCCGCCAGCCTTGCCCCGGCCACCCGCGTGTACCTGAGCCTTGACCACCCACATGTTACCCCCGATTTTCTTGGCGGCAGCAACCGCTTCATCAGGCGTATCACAGGCATAGCCATCGGATACAGGCAGACCGTACTCTTTGAACAGCTGCTTCGATTGATACTCGTGTAGGTTCATCGTTCTTTCCGTTCTGTGAACTCGAGTGTTTGGGAGAATTTTTTGTTCTAGTGGGTTTCACCCGCAAGGCACTCTGATTAGCGAATAAAGAAACCGGGAGCAATCTCCCGGTAACTTTCTATAATCAACGCTTTTTGCGATTGACCTTGTGAATTGCCATATTATCTACAGCCAATGCTGCTTCGTGCACCGCTTCCGAGTTAGTCGGGTGAGCGAAGCAGGTCAGCTGCAAGTCTTCAGCGCTGGAGGCAAACTCCATCGCAATCACGCCCTGAGCGATCATTTCTGACGCGCCCGACGCGAAAATATGCATGCCCAGAATACGGTCGGTCTTTGCATCGGCGATGATCTTGACCTGGCCGTCGGTGGCATTTTGCGCCATGGCACGACCGATGGCCGCCATGGAGAAAGAACCCACTTTGTAGTCGGCGCCATCTGATTTCAGTTGCTCTTCGGTCTTGCCGACCCAGGCAATTTCAGGGTGGGTATAGATGACATTCGGAATGGTGTCGTAGTTCATCTGGGCGTTATGGCCGGCGATGATTTCTGCCACCATGATGCCCTCTTCCGAGCCTTTGTGAGCCAGCATCGGGCCGCGAACCACGTCGCCGATGGCGTAAACACCCGGTACGGTGGAACGGCACTGGTCATCAACCTGAACAAAACCACGCTCGTCGAGAGAAACGCCGCAGCCCTTGTCGAGGCAGCCTTCGGTGTAAGGCCGACGGCCTACCGCAACGATCAGTTTGTCGAAGGTTTCTTTTTTCTCGCCTTCGCTGTCTTCAAAGGTTACTTCTACCTTGTTCTTCTTCACCTCAGAACCGGTAACGCGCGCGCCAAGGCGAACATCAAGGCCGGCTTTCTTGGTGAAAAACTTGAAGGCGTCTTTGGCAATAGCCTGATCGGCAGCCGGCAGGAAGGTATCCATGGCTTCCAGAACAACCACCTCGGAGCCCAGGCGTTTCCAGACCGAGCCCAGCTCCAGACCAATAACACCGGCGCCAATAACACCCAAGCGCTTGGGCACTGACGAAAACTCCAGAGCACCTTCAGAATCGACAATGGTGTCGCCGTTGGTTGGCGTTGGTGGAATCTCGATCGGGATGGAGCCCGTCGCAAGAATGACGTTCTTGCCTTCCAGCGTTTCTGTTTTGCCATCGTGCAAGGTCACTTCCACAACCTTGTTGGCCTTGAGCATCCCCTTGCCTTCGAAGGCAGTAACGCCGTTGCCTTTTAACAAGCCAGCAACACCGCCGGTCAGTTTGCCAACGATGTCTTCCTTACGCTTGACCATGGCCTTGACGTCGACCTTGAGGTCTTTCAGGCCAATACCATGAAGTTCAAAATCATGCTGCGCTTCGTGAAACTTCTCAGACGATTCGAGCAAGGCCTTCGACGGAATGCAACCGACGTTCAGGCAGGTGCCACCGTAAGACGGTTTTTCATCTTTGGTCAGCCACTTTTCGACGATGGCTGTTTTCAGACCCAGTTGCGCAGCCTTGATGGCCGCGACATAGCCGCCCGGTCCTGAACCGATAACCACTACATCAAATTGTTGTGCCATATTCTCTGACCCTTCTATTAACTGTTAGCGATGGCAGCAGCATTACTGCTGCCCTTTCGAATCCTGTTCCTTTACGCGCCTGTTCGTTGACCGAAGGCTGGCATTACAGCTCGAGCAGAATACGCGCCGGATCTTCCAGCATGTCTTTAATGGCAACCAGATACTGTACCGCTTCTTTGCCATCGATCAGTCGGTGGTCATAGGACAACGCCAGGTACATCATCGGCAGAACCTTCACTTCACCGTTCACCGCCATAGGACGTTCCTGAATCTTGTGCATACCCAAAATGGCAGTTTGTGGCGGATTCAGAATAGGCGTCGACAACAGAGAACCAAAAACACCCCCGTTGGTGATGGTAAAAGTACCACCCTGCATGTCTTCCAGACCGAGCTTGCCAGACTGTGCACGAGAACCGAAATCGCGAATGGTGCTCTCGATGGTCGCCAGACTCATCTGCTCGGTATCGCGCAGAACCGGGACAACCAGACCACGGTCACTGGATACAGCCACACCGATATCGTAGTAGCCGTGATACACAATGTCGTCACCATCAATAGAAGCATTGACGTCCGGGAAGCGACGCAGTGCTTCGGTTGCCGCCTTAACAAAGAAGGACATGAACCCAAGACGCGTACCATTGTGGGCGTTCTGGAATTCTTCTTTGTACTTGGCGCGCAGATCCATGATGGGCTTCATGTTGACTTCGTTGAACGTCGTCAGCATGGCGGTGCTGTTTTTCGCTTCCAGCAACCGCTCGGCCACCCGCTTGCGCAACCGGGTCATCGGAACGCGCTTTTCAGAACGCTCGCCCGGCTGAGTTGCCACACCCGCAGAGGACGTACTCTGACTTTGCGGCATCATCCCAGGCATGCTGTTCGATGGTGCTTCAGCCGGGCTAGACTTGGTGTTGCTTTCAACGGCATTAACCACATCTTCTTTGGTGATGCGTCCACCTTTGCCCGTGCCGGTGATGTCCTGGGCACTGAGATTATGATCGTCGGCCAGGCGGCGTGCGGCCGGGCTCATGGCCGCGTCCGCATCGCCCTGTCCTGCGCTTGAAGACGACGACGCCTCTTCTTTTTTCGAGGCGTCTTTCGAGTCATCTTTCTTGGCTGTGTCTTTTTCTTTCGAGTCGGCATCACCGCCGCCAGCGCCCGCTTCGAAATAGCCAATCACTTCCTGGCTTTCAACGGTGTCGCCTTCGTTTTTGGTGATTTCCTTGATCGCGCCGTCAGCCGGTGCAACGACTTCCAGTACGACTTTGTCAGTCTCAATGTCGACGATCAGCTCATCACGCGAAACAGCCTCACCCGGCTGTTTGTGCCAGGTAGCAACGGTGCCGTCAGCGACGGACTCTGGAAACTGGGGAGCTTTAATTTCTGTAGCCATGTAGTGGGTCCTTAGTCGGTTAGCCGTCGATCATTGATCAAGCAAAATTGCTTCATTAAGGAATTTTTCAAGCTGTTCAAGGTGCAATGCCATATACCCGGCTGCCGGTGACGCCGATGCTTCACGTCCGGCATAGCTCAGGTGCAGTTTCGGGTTAACCCGTTGCAACGCCTTGCGCATGTGGTGCTGGCTGGAATACCAGGCGCCCTGATTCATGGGCTCCTCCTGACTCCAGATCACCTCTTTTAGCTTGGGGTATGCCAGAAGGATTTCGTACAACCGGTCTTCCGGGAAGGGGTACAACTGCTCGATCCGGATGATGGCAACGTGATTGGCGGATTCCTTGGCGCGCTTCTCGGTCAGGTCGTAGTAGACCTTGCCGGAGCACAGCACGACCCGGGTCACTTTCTTCGGATCAATGCTGCTGTCGGCTTCCGGCAGTACCGTCTGGAAGCTGCCATTGGCCAGTTCTTCCAGGCTGGAGACGGCGTCTTTGTGGCGCAACAGGCTCTTCGGAGACATCACCACCAACGGCTTGCGCAGGTTCCGCCGAGCCTGACGACGCAGCATGTGGAATACCTGAGCCGGTGTGGTCGGCATGCATACCTGAATGTTCTGCTCGGCGCACATTTGCAGGAAGCGCTCGAGCCGAGCGGATGAATGCTCAGGCCCCTGCCCTTCATAGCCATGTGGCAACAGCATCACCAGGCCACAGAGACGCCCCCATTTGTGTTCACCGGAGGTAATGAACTGGTCAATCACCACCTGCGCACCATTGGCGAAGTCACCAAACTGGGCTTCCCAGATCACCAGGGAGTTGGGCGTTGTGGTTGAATAACCGTACTCGAAGGCCACTACCGCTTCTTCAGACAGAAACGAATCGAACACTTCAAAGCTCGGCTGATCATCCGACAGGTGAGCCAGCGGCGTGTAGGTACTGCCGTCTTTCTGATTGTGCAAGACCGCATGGCGGTGAACAAAAGTACCCCGGCCGGAATCCTGCCCGGTCATCCGTACCGGATGACCGTCTTTTATCAGCGTCGCGTAGGCGAGCATTTCAGCCATGCCCCAGTTAATGGGCAAGGCACCCTTGGCCATCTTGGCCCGGTCTTCCAGAATCTTGTTGACCTGACGCTGCAGCGGAAAACCCTCTGGCAGGGTGTTCATCTGGTTAGCCAGATCCTGCAGGTCTTTCAACGGGTAGCTGGAGTCGTAATCATCGACTACCGGCTGGTTCAGGTAGGGTGACCAGTCGACAAACAGCGTCTTGTTCGGCTCTTTGACCAGTGACTTGACCACGTGCTCGCCGTTGTCGAGCAGATCCCGGTATTCATCGGCCATTGCCTTGGCGTCTGCTTCGGTAATGACTTCCTGTTCGATCAGGGATTCGATGTACAGCGCCAGCGATGTTTTGCGGCTGCGAATTGCCTGGTACATCATCGGCTGGGTCATCGCCGGCTCGTCGGCCTCGTTGTGGCCGCGGCGACGGTAACAGACCAGGTCGATCACTACGTCTTTCTTGAACTGCTGACGGTAATCGACGGCCACCTGGGTCGCAAACACTACCGCTTCGGGGTCATCGCCGTTGACGTGCAGGATCGGCGCCTGAACCATCTTGGCGATGTCGGTGCAGTACTCGGTCGAACGCGCATCCTCGCGCTTCGACGTGGTGAACCCGACCTGGTTGTTGATGATGATATGAACGGTCCCACCGGTATTGAACGCCCGGGTCTGGGACATCTGGAAGGTTTCCATCACCACGCCCTGGCCAGCAAAGGCGGCGTCACCGTGGATATTGACCGGCACCACCTGATCTCTGGTGTTGTCCTTGCGGCGATCCTGACGGGCACGAACCGAGCCTTCTACCACCGGAGACACAATCTCCAGGTGAGATGGGTTAAAGGCCAGCGCCAGATGCACTTCGCCACCCTCGGTCATCACATTCGACGAAAAGCCCTGGTGGTACTTAACATCACCGGACCCCTGATCAAGGAACGACTTGCCTTCAAATTCCTGGAACAGTTCAGACGGGTTCTTGCCCAGAATATTGACCAGCATGTTCAAACGGCCGCGGTGGGCCATGCCGATCACAATTTCCTTGGCACCGTAGCTGCCGCTGCGCTGAATCAGCTCATCCATCAGCGGGACCAGTGTTTCGCCGCCTTCAAGCCCGAACCGCTTGGTACCGGGGTACTTGGAGCCGAGGAATTTTTCCAACCCTTCCGAGGCCGTCAGCCGCTCAAGAATATGCTTTCGCGCTTGCGGCGAGTAATCGGGCTTGGAGCGAACCGACTCGATGCGCTGTTCTATCCAGCGACGTTCTGCGGTGTCGACAATATGGGTGAATTCGGTGCCAATGGATGAGCAATAGGTCTGTTCCAACGCATTGACGATGTCTTTCAGTGGTGCCTCTGACTTGCCAATATAGAGGTTGCCACACTGAAAAATCGTGTCTTCGTCAGCCGCAGAAAGCCCGTGGTATTGCAATTCCAGGTCCGGAACGTCGCCGCGAATGGCAATGCCGAGCGGATCCAGCTTGGCTTTCTGATGTCCACGGAACCTATAGGCCGTTGCAAGTTGATGGACCTGCACCTGCTTGCGCTCGTGCTCAGTGACGATGCTGGGAGCGAGTGTACTAGCCGCGACGTTGCGGGATTTGCCGAGAAGCAGGAAATGATCGCGAACCGGCGCATGAGGCGTGTCGGTCGTGACTTTATCGTTAATGTTGGGGAGTTTGTCGAACACCGCGCGCCATTGCTCGGTGACGGAATTGGGGTCAGCCAGATAGGCTTCGAACATTTCATCAAGGTAGGCTTGGTTACCGCCCGATAGATGGGATGTAGACCAAAGTTCCTCCATGGTGCCGTTTTGCATTGCTTGAACCCTGTTTGTTCAATACCGCGGAGAATAATGATGCCAGAAGACATCGGCTCAATTTTCATCACTCAAATGCGCCCGGCCGACCCGAAAAACAACCAGCTGATCGCAAAACGCCCCGGTATCTGTCGATACCGGGGTTCAACCGCAGAGTGAAGCGGCTGCTACTTAGCCATCACTTAACGTAATCGCCTATAAACAGTGATCAGGTCGCGTTGGCCAACAGCATAGACCGGATATGACCGATCGCACGCGTTGGGTTCAACCCTTTGGGGCACACACTGACACAATTCATGATACCACGGCAACGGAAGACACTGAACGGATCGTCCAGTTCTGCCAGACGATCCGCAGTAGCGGTATCGCGGCTGTCTGCCAGAAAGCGGTAGGCTTGCAGCAAACCTGCCGGGCCGACAAATTTGTCCGGGTTCCACCAAAACGACGGACAGGAGGTTGAACAGCAGGCGCAAAGAATGCACTCGTAGAGGCCGTCGAGCTTTTCCCGGTCTTCCGGGCTTTGCAGCCGCTCAATGGCGGGTGCCGGCTGATCGTTGATCAGGAAAGGCTTGATTTTCTCGTACTGCTTGTAGAAAACACTCATGTCGACCACCAGGTCACGAATGACCGGCAGGCCCGGCAACGGGCGCACGACCAGTTTGTCGCGACCGCCCTTCACTTCGGACAGGGGCGTAATGCAGCCCAGGCCATTCTTGCCATTGATGTTCAAACCGTCTGAGCCGCAGACACCTTCACGGCAGGAGCGGCGATAGGATACAGAGGGGTCCTGTTCTTTCACCAGATTCAGAACATCGAGAACCATCAGATCCTTGTCTGCAGGGACATTGATGTCGTAATCCTGCATGTAGGGCTTCTTGTCGGTTTCCGGATTGTAGCGATACAGGCTGACTTTCATACAACGCTCCTAGTAAGTCCGGATTTTAGGCTGGAAGGTATCAACGGTCTTCGGTGTGAAGTTCACCGCCCGCTTGCTGATCACTTTCTCGCCTGGCTTGAAGATGGAATGGCACAGCCAGTTTTCGTCGTCGCGCTCCTGATAATCTTCGCGGGCATGGGCACCGCGGCTCTCAGTTCGCTGTTCGGCCGACACCGCAGTTGCCTCGGCGACTTCCAGCAGGTTGGCCAGCTCGAGGGCTTCTATGCGTGCTGTGTTGAAGGCACGGCTCTTGTCGTCGAGACCAATATTGGCCACGCGCTCGCGAATCTCGGCCAGCTTGGCCAGGCCTTCGCCCATGCTCTTGCCTTCGCGGAACACGCCGAAGTGCAGTTGCATGCAGTTCTGCAGGTCTTTTTTGACGTCGGCCACTTTTTCGGTGCCCTTGCCATTCTCCAGTGCATCCAGTCGCGCCATGGCACGCTCGATATCCGCCTGAGTGGCAGCACTGGTTTCAAAGCCTTCACGCAAGGTTTTCTCGATCTGCATACCGGCAGAACGACCGAAGACCACCAGATCCAGCAGGGAGTTGCCGCCCAGACGATTAGCCCCGTGAACCGAAACACAAGCGGCTTCGCCACAGGCGTAGAGACCGTCAATGACGTGGTCTTTGCCGTAGGCATCTACGGTCAGAGCCTGGCCGCCGATGTTGGTCGGAATACCGCCCATCATATAGTGGCAGGTCGGCACCACTGGAATGGGTTCCTTGGCCGGGTCAACGTGAGCAAAGGTTTTGGACAGCTCGACAATGCCAGGCAGGCGGCTTTGGAGCAGCTCTTCACCCAGGTGGTCGAGTTTCAGGAAGACGTGATCGCCCTCCGGGCCGCCCCCGCGTCCTTCCAGCAATTCCAGAATCATTGACCGCGCAACAACGTCACGACCGGCCAGGTCTTTGGCGTTCGGCGCATAGCGTTCCATAAACCGCTCGCCGTCTTTGTTGATCAGGTAGCCCCCCTCACCCCGGCACCCTTCGGTTACCAGAGTACCGGCGCCGTAAATACCGGTTGGGTGGAACTGCCACATTTCCATATCCTGCACCGGGAAGCCCGCGCGCAATGCCATGCCAATGCCGTCGCCGGTATTGATCAAAGCGTTGGTGGTGGAGGCATAGATGCGCCCTGCACCGCCGGTCGCCAGAACCGTGGCCTTGGACTGAATATGCACGGTTTCACCCGTTTCGATATCAATCGCCACCACACCGACAACGGCGTTGCTGTCGTTGGTGACCAGGTCGACGGCATACCATTCGTTCAGAAAGCTGGTACCTGCCTTCAGATTGCCCTGATAAAGCGTGTGCAACAGCGCATGACCGGTACGGTCGGCCGCAGCACAGGTACGAGAAGCCTGGCCGCCTTCGCCAAAGTTCTTGGACTGCCCACCAAAGGGGCGCTGGTAGATGCGGCCATTTTCAAAACGTGAAAACGGCAGCCCCATATGATCGAGCTCGAACACAGCCTGAGGGCCCACTGAACACATGTATTCAATCGCGTCCTGGTCGCCGATGTAATCGGAACCTTTGACGGTGTCATACATGTGCCAGCGCCAGTCATCATCCGGATCGGCACTGGCGATGGCGCAGGTGATGCCACCCTGGGCCGATACCGTGTGAGAACGGGTTGGGAAAACTTTGGAGATTACCGCCGTGTTCAATCCGGATTCGGCCAGCTGCAACGCCGCCCGCAGGCCCGAACCACCGCCACCAACCACGATGGCGTCATATGTCATTGTCTTGATGTTAGCCATGCTTTATACACCCCATACAGCGGTAACACCGGTAACCAGGTAAACAAAAGCGGTTACAGCGATCACACATAAAAAGAAGAAGCGAACCCAGGTGTTTTTCAGGTAATCGGTCGCGACGGTCCACATGCCGATCCAGATATGGCCGACCAGAGCCAGCAATGTGGCCAGCGTGAACAGTTTGACCCAGAACAAGGAGAAGAGGTGTTCCCATTCGTCATAACCCAGGTCCGGGTTGGCGAAGAACACACCAAGAATGAAGAGTGTATAGAGTGCCAGCAGAACCGCTGAGACACGTTGCACCAGCCAGTCAGAAAGGCCGCTACGGGTTAGATTCGTCACACTTTTTACCATACCCAAATCCCCATCAACACGATCACAACGACAGTCAGGACCAGGGTGATTTTGGCCGCCAGCGGCCCCCCTTCCTTCGTTTCAGCGAAACCGGCGTCCATGATCAGGTGCTTGATGCCGGCAAAGAGGTGGTAGATGACCAGAGACAAAATGCCCCAGGTAATCAGCTTGGCGAGTGGGTGGGTCATGACGGCAACTGTCTGGTCAAACCCCTGACGGGACTCGAGGCTCAGACTTAAAGCCCAGACTAGAAAGCCCACGGCGACAAACAGCATGACGCCGGTGATTCGGTGCAGAATCGACGCTATGGCGGTGATCGGCATTTGGATCGTCGCCAGATCGAGGTTTTTCGGTCGGTGATCTTTCACGGCAGTACACTCTTCTTATGGTGCGAACCCCTGAACCGGGGTGTTTGGAGTTGTTGGACAATTAAGCCCAACCCCGAAATGCGGCGGAATTATAGAGACCGTCGAACACAATTACAAATGAACACTCCCGTGATCAGCCCGCCTGATCCGGGATTCATTAGCGGTCGCTATTGTATCGATTGATAAAAGGTTTCCACTTCGACTTTAGGGGGAGACATCGTTTTTTGCGTTCAAGCCGTAAGACTGAAGTCAAATTGACAATCCCGACCAAGGCTCTATAGTTGGCCCCGATTTTAAACTCTGAGTCACAACTGTATCATCCGGCGTTGCTTTGAGGGCACTTATTTGCTGGCAATGCACGTCGCACGGGGCCTGCCCTACAGGCCCAACACGAGTTCACCCCATCCTGCGCCGATACTCCGGCGCCCAACACTGCTTTGAAGAGGAGGCCTCATGACTGACAAGACAGCCAAGTTGGTCATCGAAGGACGCGACCCGATTGAATTGCCGATTTACTCCGGCACGCTGGGTCAGGATGTTGTAGACGTGCGGTCGCTGACCGCTCACGGCCTGTTCACCTATGATCCGGGCTTTGTCTCAACCGCGTCCTGCGAATCTGAAATCACCTATATCGATGGTGATAAAGGTGTCTTACTGCACCGGGGCTACCCTATCGATCAGTTGGCCGAGAATGCCGACTATCTGGATGTCTGCTACCTGTTGTTGTATGGAGATCTGCCAGATAACACCCAGAAAGGCGAGTTCAAGAACATCATCATGCACCACACCATGGTGCACGAGCAGATGCATGTGTTTTTCCAGGGGTTCCGCCGTGACTCCCACCCCATGGCGATCATGGTTGGCGTGGTTGGGGCCCTATCGGCCTTTTATCACGATTCGCTCGACATCAGCAACGATCACCATCGTGAAGTCGCTGCGCACCGTCTGATTTCCAAAATGCCGACGCTGGCGGCCATGACCTACAAGTACTCAATGGGTCAGCCATTCATGTACCCGCGGAACGATCTGTCCTATGGTGGCAACTTTCTGCACATGATGTTCAGCACACCGGCCGAGGAATATACCGTGAACCCCGTCCTGGCGCGGGCCATGGACAAGATTTTCACTCTCCATGCCGATCACGAGCAAAACGCCTCAACGTCAACGGTGCGGCTGGCCGGCTCATCCGGTGCCAACCCGTTCGCCTGCATTGCCGCCGGCATAGCAGCGCTCTGGGGGCCAGCACACGGCGGCGCCAACGAGGCGGTGCTGAACATGCTCGAAGAGATTGGTGATGAAGCCAACATCGAAGAGTACATCAAGCGCGCCAAAGACAAGGACGATCCGTTCCGTCTGATGGGCTTTGGCCATCGGGTCTACAAGAACTACGACCCACGCGCCAAGGTGATGAAAGCCACGTGCGATGAAGTGCTTGGCGAGCTGGGCATCAACAACGATCCGTTGCTGAAAATCGCCATGCGTCTGGAAAAAATTGCGCTGGAGGACCCCTACTTCGTCGAGAAGAAGCTCTACCCCAACGTCGATTTCTATTCAGGCATCATCTTCAAGGCGCTCGGCATCCCGAACGACATGTTCACGGTTTTGTTCGCAGTTGGCCGCACGCCGGGCTGGATTGCCCATTGGAAAGAGATGATCAGTGGCAGCTACCGCATTGGACGGCCCCGTCAGCTCTACAAGGGCCACACCCAGCGGGACTTTCCCAAAAGCTGAGCGTTCCTTCACTGGAACGCAGCGATAAAAAAACCGGCAACTGCCGGTTTTTTTTGGTTCAAGGGTGCCAGTTACTCAGGCCTTGGCCGCTTTACCAGTTTTCTCTTCAACCACCCAACGCTTACCCTGATAAAAGGCCTTCCAGCCAGATGCCTTGCCATCCTCATTTTCCGTCATGACGTACTGCTCTTTCGTCTTGCGGCTGAAACGGATGACAGTGGGCCGACCTTCGTCGTCTTTTTTGGGCGCTTTGGTCAGGTACAGGTACTTCTCTGGCAACTCATCGGCGTGGGCTACCAGTTCCTTCACCAGTGGCGGCCTGGTTTCCCGGTTTTTCGGGAACTGACTGGCCGCCAGAAACAAACCGGCTGCGCCATCACGCAACACGTATGTGTCTTCCACCTTCAGGCACTTCAGCTCCGGCATCGGAATCGGATCCATCTTCGGTGGCGCCGCTTCACCGTTGCGCAACAACTTGCGGGTATTCTTGCACTCGTCATTGGTGCAACCGAAGTATTTGCCGAAACGCCCGCTCTTGAGCTGCATTTCAGAACCGCATTTGTCGCACTCGAGCGTCGGACCGTCGTAGCCCTTGATCTTGTACTGGCCTTTCTCGACCTTGAAGCCGGTACAATCCGGGTTGTTGCCGCAGATATGCAGTTTCCGGCCTTCATCGATCAGGTAGCTGTCCATCGCCGTGCCGCATTTGTCGCAGCGCTCTTTGTGGCGCAACGCCTGGGCTTCTGCCTCATCGTCGTCTTCCAGGTCGAGCACTTCCTCGCCGGGAATCAGGTTCAGGGTGCCCTTGCAACGCTCCTTGGGTGGCAGACTGTAGCCGGAGCAGCCGAGAAACACGCCGGTGGTACCGGTACGAATCATCATCGGGCGCCCGCATTTCGGGCACTCGATGTCCGTTGGTGTCGGCTCGTTGGAGCGCATACCGTCTTCGTCGGATTCAGCCTGGTCCAACTGGCGGGTAAAGTCGTCGTAGAAGCTGTCGAGCACCTGCTTCCAGGTGCGCTCACCGGTAGCAATGTCATCCAGATACTCTTCCAGACGCGCAGTGAACTGATACTGCATCAGATCCTTGAACGATTCGGTCAGCCGGTCGGTCACAATATCGCCAATTTTTTCAGCGAAAAAGCGGCGGCTGACCAGCCGTACGTAGCCTCGATCCTGAATCGTCGAAATAATGGAGGCATAGGTCGATGGCCGGCCAATACCCTGTTTTTCCAGCTCTTTGACCAGCGAGGCTTCCGTAAAGCGCGCTGGCGGCTTGGTGAAGTGCTGGCGTGGCTCCAAAGCCACCAGCGCCAGCTCGTCACTCACTTTCAGATCTGGCAGTTCGATGGCGTCATCGCCCTTAGTGACCTGAGTCATGACCCGGGTGTAGCCGTCGAATACCAGCACCCGGCCCTTTGCCTTGAGCTCATAATCGCCGGTGGCGACCGTCAGCACCGTGCTCTTGTACTTGGCTGGTACCATCTGACAGGCCACGAAACGCTGCCAGATCAATTCATAGAGCCGCTGAGCATCGCGCTCCATGTCGGAGAGATCAGCGCTCTTGCGGGCCACATAGGACGGACGAATCGCTTCGTGCGCCTCCTGGGCCCCTTCCCGGCTGCCGTAGGTGACCGGCTTCTCGGGCAGGTATTGTTTGCCGTACTGGTCGGCGATGTAATCACGCGCCGAGGCAACGGCTTCCTGGCTCAGGTTGGTCGAGTCAGTACGCATATAAGTGATGTGACCGGCTTCATAGAGCCTCTGGGCCATGGTCATGGTTTTCTTGACGGTGTAGCCGAGGCGCGTGCTGGCCGCCTGTTGCAGGGTCGAGGTAATAAATGGGGGCGCCGCCTTGGATGAAGTTGGCTTGTCTTCGCGGTCGGTGATGCGCAATGCCGCATCGCGCAGTCGCTCAACATGCTCATCGCTCTGGCTTTTGTTGACCGGCCGGTACTTGTCGCCGAGATAACGGGCGACTTCAAAACGGACTTCAGCGTCGTTCTTGGCGCGCGTCTGAACGTGCAAGTCCCAGAACTCTTCCGGGTTGAACGCTCGAATCTCGCGCTCGCGCTCGACAATCAGCCGTACCGCTACTGACTGAACCCGACCCGCACTCAGGCCCCGGGCTACCTTGGCCCACAGCAGTGGCGACACCATAAAGCCAACGACCCGGTCCAGGAATCGACGCGCCTGCTGTGCATTGACCCGGTTAAGGTCCAGCTCACCTGGGCGGTCGAAGGCCTCGTTGATGGCTTTCTTGGTGATTTCGTTAAACACCACCCGACGGTACTTTTCAGGGGCGAGACCGATGCTTTCCTGCAAATGCCAGGCGATCGCCTCCCCCTCGCGGTCCAAATCCGTCGCGAGGTAGACGGTGTCGGCTGTCTTGGCCAGGCGACGCAATTCGTCGACCACTTTCTCTTTGCCGGGCAGCACCTGATACTGGGCTGTCCAGCCGTTATCGGGGTCGATGCCCATGCGGGCGATCAATTGCTCCTTGGCCTTTTGCTTTTTATGGATCGCTTTCTTTTCGGGCGATAATTTGCGTGTTTCAGCTGCCTGGCGCGCACGCGCCTTGGCGTCCACCGGTTTGGCCTGGCCACTGGTGGGCAGATCACGGATGTGACCTACCGAGGACTTGACGATGAAGTCATTTCCCAGATATTTGTTGATCGTTTTGGCTTTTGCGGGTGATTCGACAATGACCAGAGATTTACCCATGCGCTATAATTCCGCCTGTTGCTTCCTTTTATATACTTAGCTTACGAACCCCGGGGAACGCAAGCGGCGCAGACGTATAAACTGTTTGACCCCTTAAGGTCAAGTCGCCGCTGCGCAGCGAGGAACCGGTACGTGCAGGGTTTGCAGTGCAAACCCCGGCGACCATTCAGCGCCGTACTATGCACGAACCCGGGCAAAGCGTACAGGCTGGATAGCCTGGTTACCCGTGGTTGTTCGATCACGGAACCCCATTCAGGAGCCTACCAGAGTGTCTTTATTTGCCATTTTATTCATGATTTCGATGGTTGGACTGATCATCGGCGGCCTTTACATGAGCCGGGTTGCAACGCTGAAAGAACAGGAAGCTCAGGCGGTTAAAGCCCGCCTTCGCCAGCTACGATCCCAGCAAACGCAGTATGAAGAATTGTTCTCCACCCTGATGGTCTACGACCGTGATCCCGACCTGCTGCACCTTATTCAGCAAAACCTGGCGGAAGAAGCCGAAAGCCTGCTGGCCATCGACCCCACCAATCAGGACTCCCAGCGGGATGTGGCGTATTACCAATCACTGGCTGACGACATCAGTAGCCTGGGCGAGAAGGCCCACCAGCCAGAAATCCCGTCCAGTGACCGGCAAATCAATCTGATGAAACGACACTTCGGCCGGGCCATGAAGTGGGTTAGAACCCTTAATGGGCGTGGACTTATCTCCGAGGTGGAAAGCCATGAGCACCTTGCCCGCCTCACCCGCAACAGCCTGATGCTTGAGGTGGAAGCCTACAAACGCCAGGGCCTGGAAGCCCGTGACCAGCACGACCTTTCAGCGGCCTCGTCGTTCTACAAGCATGCGAAAGACCTGCTGATCCACAGTGACATTCACTTAAACGACAAACCGCAGCAAATTAAGAAAATCTCCCAGTTAATTTCCGGACTCTACGATTCAACAATGGGCGAGGACACCTCAGCCGCCAGTGACAGCCAGTCGGCTTCGTCCAGAGACTGAACCCGCTCAAAACGGGGTATGTCTTCGCCGTCGATCCGTACCAACTCGGTAAACATGGCCAGCGGCCGCACCCAGAGGCTGTAGTCTCCATACAGGCACTGGTATACCACAAGCTGCTCATTGGTTTCGCTGTGCCGGCTTACGCCAATAACGCGGTAGCGGTTTCCCTTGTAGTGCCGGTAAATGCCTGCGGTTAGGGGTTTCATGAGGCGCTCCTATAAGTAATGTTTGGCGAATCTAGCTACGACCTCGCACGGTAACGGTCACGCCTTGCGAATCGGCCACTTCCTTTCTATATTTCCAATGCAATGCACCCTGGCACTGCTTCCAAGTCAGGCCCGGATTTTCGCAAATCACCACCTGCCACTGCGAAGTCACATACTGTGAATCCAGACCGGCCAGAGCAGATCTACCAGTTAACCCCATACCCATCACTTCTGCGGAGTCTCATGACTAACAGACCCTGGCAAGACAATCGGCTTCACTGGCTGGTCATCCCCACTGTTACTGCCCTGGTGGGTCTGGCGTGTTTTGCCTTGTTGTTCGCCGTCGCCGCTAATGTGCTCAGAGGCAATGCGCCGAATGACGATGTGCTGCCCAGCTTTGATTTGATGCTGTCGAACCAAAAAGATCACATCAGGCTGGAAGGTTACATTGATTTTGGCGTCACTCAAGCACTCAGCACTCTGCTTGAACAGGAAGACACGGTCGTGCATTTGCGCTTGCAAAGTCGCGGAGGCCTGGTCGCTGAGGCTCGTGGGCTGGTACGGCTGGTCAATGAATTCGGCCTCACCACCTCTGCCTACGGCGATTGCGCCTCTGCCTGCACCCTGGTCTTTATCGCCGGCCAAACACGCTATCTTGAACCGGATGCTCGCCTTGGCTTCCATCGGTATGCTCAAAAATCTCCGGTAATGGAGTTTCTGATGAAGCAGGACCCGGAAGAAGAGCAGCAAAGAGACTTAAACCTGTTTCGCCGGGCGAACGTGGATGAAGCCTTCTTAGCCCAGATCATGGCAACGCCGCACCAGCAAATGTGGTATCCGTCCGCCGGTGAACTGGTCAGGTCCGGTGTTGTCGATGTGCTGGGTGTACCCGGCGACGAGCCAGGCTACTGATCTGAATAGCTTTCAGCCATAAAAAAGCCGGCCCGGTGACTTCCAGGCCGGCTTTTTAACCAGCGATTTTCTTTTTCAAACGTGCGTTAACCAGCCTGAATCAGGCGGCATTGGGATCAAACACGTTCAATAACGGTACTGATGCCCTGTCCCAGACCGATGCACATGGTCGACAGACCAAACTGACCATCGTTCTGTTCCATAACGTTCAACAGCGTGCCGGTAATGCGTGCGCCGGAGCAGCCGAAAGGGTGACCCAGGGCGATGGCGCCGCCGTGCAGGTTAACCTTGTCGTCCATTTTCTCCAGCAATTTCAGGTCTTTCAGTACTGGCAACGCCTGAGCGGCAAAGGCTTCGTTGAGCTCGACGTAGTCGATATCCTCAATGGTCATGCCCAGTTTCTTGAGTACCTTCTTGGTCGCCGGCACAGGGCCGTACCCCATGATCGACGGATCAACGCCCGCCAGACTCATGCCACGCACCACAGCGCGAGGCTTCAGACCCAACGCCTTGGCTTTGCGGTATGACATGACCACCATCGCCGATGCGCCATCGGTGATCTGGCTCGAGGTACCGGCAGTGACAGTCCCTGCTTTCGGATCAAAGGCCGGGCGCAACGACGCCAGACCTTCCAGCGTCGTCTCGGGGCGAATGGTTTCGTCGTGTTTCATCAGGTAGGGGTTGCCGTCGGCATCGTGCGCGGTACGGGCAACGATCTCATTGTCGAAGTTGCCGGCCTGAGTGGCTTCATGGGCTTTCACGTGCGAACGCAGACCAAACTGATCCTGCTGTTCACGACCGATGCCATGCATCTTGGACAACAGCTCGGCTGTCAGTCCCATCATGCCTGATGCTTTTGCGGCCTTTTGCGACAACATGGGGTTCGGGTCGACACCGTGCATCATGTCGACGTGCCCCATGTGCTCAACACCCCCGATGACATAAATGTCACCGTTGTCCGACTGAATGTTCGCCGTTGCGATGTGCAGCGCCGACATCGATGAACCGCACAAACGACTGACGGTTTGCGCCGGTACCGTGTGTGGAATATCGGTCAGCAATTGCATCATGCGGGCGACGTTCCAGCCTTGCTCTTTAGTCTGATTTACGCATCCCCAGATGATGTCGTCAATATCGGCCGGGTTCAGGGCTTCATTGCGAGCCAGCAAGCCGTTTACCAGATCGGCGCTCAGGTTTTCAGCACGGGTAAAACGGTGGCTGCCACCCTTGCTACGACCCATAGGGGTGCGTGCAAAGTCGACGATTACTGCGTCATTGTCTCGAATAGTCATGGTTGCTGTTCTCCCGTCTTAACCGTAAAAGGTCTGGCCGTTTTTAGCCATATCGCGCAGTTTGTCGGTTGGCTCGTAGAGCTTGCCCAGATCCTTATAGCGATCACATAGCTCAACAAAGGCTGCGACGCCGATGTCATCGATGTACTGCAAGGCTCCACCGCGGAACGGCGGGAAACCGATGCCATATACCAGACCCATGTCGGCTTCGGCAGCGGTATTGACGATGCCATCTTCCAGGCAACGCACCGTTTCCAGGCACATCGGAATCATCAGGCGGTTAATGATGTCATCTTCTGACAGTTCGCTTTCGGACGCGCGCACACTGGCGACCAGTTCGTGTGCTTTTTCATCGGATACTTTCTTCGGCTTACCTTTCTTATCGGTCTCGTAGCGGTAGAAACCAACGCCGTTCTTCTGACCAAAGCGCTCTTCGGCGTACATAACATCCATCGCCGATTTGAAATCCTGCTTCATGCGTTCGGGGAAGCCATCGGCCATAACGGCCTGGGCATGAACGCCGGTGTCGATACCGACCACGTCCATCAGATACGCTGGGCCCATCGGCCAGCCAAATTTTTCCATGACTTTGTCGACGTTTTCAAAGTTGGCGCCGTCACGCAGCATCATGGCAAAGCCACCGAAGTACGGGAACAGAATGCGGTTTACCAGAAAGCCCGGGCAGTCGTTAACAACAATAGGCGTCTTGCCCATTTTCTGTGCATAGGCGACAACGGTTGCGATGGTTTCATCGCTGGTTTTTTCACCGCGAATCACTTCAACCAGTGGCATACGATGCACCGGGTTAAAGAAGTGCATGCCACAGAACTGCTCCGGTTTCTTAAGTGCCGTGGCCAGTTCAGTAATGGAGATAGTCGAGGTGTTCGAAGCCAGAATGGCGTCTTCGCGCAGTTGGCCTTCGGCTTCGGCAAGAACGGCTTTCTTCACCTTGACGTTCTCGACTACCGCTTCAACAACGACGTCAACATCGCCAAAATCACCGTACGACAGGGTCGGACGAATGCGGTTCAGAGTGTCTGCCATGCCACGCACGTCCAGCTTCTTGCGCTCGACCTGCTTGGTGAGCAGTTTGGCGGCTTCATCGAGGCCCAGTTGCAAGCCCGACTCGGCAATGTCTTTCATCATAATCGGGGTGCCTTTACTGGCACTCTGATAGGCAATTCCACCGCCCATGATGCCCGCGCCCAGCACGCCCGCCTTGCTGACGTCTTTCGACTGTTTGATGTGATCTTTGGCGATCTTCTTGATCTTCTGATCGTTCAGAAACAAACCAATCAGATTCTTGGCGACCGGTGTTTTGGCCATTTTTGCAAAGCCTTTCGCTTCAATGGCGATGGCCTTGTCGCGGTCAAAATTGGCGTGCTTCTGAATGGTTTTGACCGCTTCAACCGGCGCCGGGTAATGGCGACCGGCCTTGCCTGCAATAAAGCCCTTGGCGGTTTCAAACACCATCATGCTTTCGATGTTATTCAGTTGCAGCTTGCCTTGTTTGGCCTGGCGGCGATTCTGGTAATCCACTTCACCGGACATCAGCCGTTCAAGCAATGCCAGGGCCGTATCGTGCAGGGCTTCAGGCTCGCTGACGACATCCACAGCGCCATCCGACAAGGCGGCATCGGGACGTTTTTCACTACCAGAGGCGATCCACTCGATGGCGTTATCGGCACCAATGACACGCGACAACCGAACTGTGCCGCCAAAGCCGGGGTAGATACCCAGTTTGACTTCGGGCAAGCCCACTTTCGCCTTGGTCGACATGACCCGGTAGTCGGCCGCCAGGCACATTTCGAAACCACCGCCCAGCGCCATACCGTTGATGGCCACCACGGTGGGCATCGCCAGGTCTTCAAAGGCGCTGAAAATATCGTTGGCAGCCAGAATGTCGCTGATGATGCCTTCTTCGTCCTTATCGAACCATTCCAGAAATTCAGTAATGTCCGCACCGACGATAAAGCTGTCTTTCGCACTGCTGACCAACACCCCTTTGGCATCGCTGGCGGCAATGGCTTTGGTTGCCTCTGCCAGCTCTCTCAGCGTTGCCTGGTCGAACTTGTTGACCGACTCGCCCTGCAAATCGAAGATGAGTTCGGCGGCGCCGTTCTGCAATGCCTCGACGGTTATGCCTTTACCCTGATAAATCATGGAAGCTCTCCGTTTATTGTCTCGAATAGGGCCAAACACCCACCCGTATCGCGGTCTACCTTGTTTGAATACCGGGTCTGATTGCCTGAATCAAACACAAGTTTCAAACGACTGTTTGATTGTGGTTCATACGATAGACACTGGCGACAGGATGTCAACCGGCAACGCTGGCGACCCGGACAGAAAGGAAGATTATTGCGCTCAGGCAGAGAGTTGTGCGATCAGGCGCTCCAGCGTTTCCCGAATCGCGGGTAATGCCGAGGCATTGCCTCGCTCATCCCAGACCAGCCCCACGCCGTCCGGCTGAGCATCCAGCACCAGATACTGGTCGGGCAGACCGACCAGAACCTCGTGTAAATCCTGTGTAACGGTTTCACCGGGGCGATGCTCATCAGCCCATTTCCAGCCATCGGGCAAGAAGGCACTGGAAACGCCGGTGGTGCGTTGCACGGTAAAGCGCGGTGCCTTACCTTTCTCGAATCGGTGCAACAAGCGGTAGAGGGTGATTAACGACGACTTTTCAGCCAATCGCCCTTCAATGCTGGTATCCGGAATGCGGATGCTGTCGAGTTTAAACCCGGCCGACAATGCCGCGGTGCGCAGTGTATTGAGGTGACGATCCCTCGGCGATGGCTTCAGCCACATAAAGGCACCGGCCAATATCAGGATAGCGCCAATAATTGCTAGGTTGGCAAACATGCCGGCTCACTCCCTCTGTTCAAATGGTTGCAGACCGCCCGTGTCTGCCATAAACGCCGGTCGCAACTTGAGCAACTGGCTTTCCAGTGAATAGGACACGCTGGAGGATAGCGTGAAAAAGCTGAGTAAAGCTTTCAGGTTTGAATCGCCCTCACAGGCTGTGTGAACTCTCTGCCACAACGCCTGATTCACCATCTGCAGCTCCCGGTTCAGCGAGACAAGCCCCTCCAGATCCCAGTCGCCTTCCTGCCCATCGTGGCTCTTGTAGTACTGCCGCAGCAGGTAGGTCCCTACGGCACGGAAGATGAACTCCTCCTGTGTGGCAAAGGGCAAATGGGTAAAGGCCATGGGTTTCAGGTTTTTCAGAATCGGACACTGGCTATTAGCCATTACCAGGCCCATCAGAGACCGCAACCCCTCTTCCAGCCCGGTGCTTTTCCGATACTGTCGCTCCTGAGTAGTCACCACAATGTCCGCTTTCTTGAACCCGGGCAAACTGCGAAAGTCTTCTACAATGGGCTGCATATCAACCGCCGCCGGGCAATACTCAACGTCTTTCTTGGATAACGGACAGTTTGAACACTGACAATAGTCCAGCCGGGTCCAGGCGGCATTGTTGCGGACGCCGGGGTCGGGTTCCCTGTCCCGCGATGCCTGTGTCTCGACGACCAGCTGGGTCCCGTCTTCCGGGAAATTAAACTCGTATCGAATACTCATTGACGGCGTCCTGTTTCCATCACGATGCAGATAAGGTGCGCAGACCGGCAGCTGTCCTGCCGGCCCTGCCTGTTTTTAACCCTGTTTTTCTTCCAGTTCAGCCCAGCGTTCGAATCGTGCTTCCAGAGACTGCTGAGCCCTGGTTAGTGCCTGCAATACCGGCTGGGTCTTGTCGGAAGGTTGCTCATAAAACCCGGGTTGGTTGAGCTCCTGCTCCAGCCGGGCAATCTCCTGTTCCAGCGTTTCAATATCGGCCGGTAACTGATCAAACTCCCGCTGATCCTTGAACGAAAGCTTTTTCGCAGGCTTCGACGCCGGTTTGGCTGGTGTAGCGGCCGGTTCTTTCTCCTTTTGCCCGGGCGCGGCCTTTGGTGTCTGCTGGCTGGTATCCGGCCATTGGCCGCCCTGCATCTTCCAGTCTTCATAACCCCCAGCGTATTGACGCAGGGCACCATTGCCTTCAAACGCCCAGGTTCGGGTCGCCAGCTGATCGATGAAATACCGGTCGTGACTTACGAGCAACAAGGTCCCATCAAATTCACTGAGCCGGTCAACCAGCATTTCCAGCGTTTCTATATCCAGATCGTTGGTCGGTTCATCGAGTACCAGAAAGTTGGCCGGCTGACTGAACAACCGAGCCAGCAACAGACGGTTGGTTTCCCCGCCCGACAATTGCTTCACCTTCATGCGGGCCCGTTCCGGAGCAAACAGAAAGTCTTCCAGATAGCTGATCACGTGACGCCGGCGTCCACCCAGCTCCAGAAATTCACGCCCCTCTGCAACGGCGTCCATCACCGTTTTCTCCGGGTCCATTCGTGCCCGGGCCTGATCGAAATAGGCCACTTCCAGCTTGGTACCCTGCTCTACCACGCCCTGAGTCGGCTTGATCTGTTGCAGCATCAGTTGGATCAGGGTGCTTTTGCCGATCCCGTTCGGGCCCAGCAAGGCAATGCGGTCCCCGCGATTGATCAGGCCCGTAAACTTGTCGATCAGCAGGTTATCACCGTAGCCAAAAGTGACATGTTCAAGTACGACAACCTGTTTGCCACTGCGATCGGCCGCTTCGATTTCAAAGTCGCTCTGGCCGGTCTGGCCACGCCGCTGGCTGACCTCCTTGCGCAATGCCTGCAATGCCCTAACACGGCCTTCGTTACGGGTACGCCGCGCCTTGATGCCCTGGCGGATCCACACTTCTTCATCCGCCAGCTTTTTATCCATATGGCGACGATGAATCTCTTCTTCGGCCAAACGGGCATCCTTGGCTTCCAGATAGGCATCGTAAGGCGCCGGAAAGGTATTCAGGTGCCCCCGGTCCAACTCGACAATACGGGTGGCCACCCGATCGATGAAACGCCGATCGTGCGACACAAAGACAATGGCGCCCGGATAATCGAGCAGAAAACCTTCAAGCCATTCCACCATGGCGATATCGAGGTGGTTGGTCGGTTCGTCGAGAATCAGAATATCAGGCCGGCTGATCAGCGCCCGAGCCAGCAGCACCCGACGACGCCAGCCGCCGGAGAGTGTTTTAAAAGCAACATCGCCATCCAGTTTCAACCGGGTCAGCACGGCGGCCAGGGTCGCGTGTATTTGCCAGCCATCACCGAGTTCGATCGTGTGTTGCAACGACTCCAGGCGCGACAGATTCGGGTCAGGCTGCAGGCTTTCATGATCGTAAGCCGCAAGCGCACGCCCCAGCTCACCCAGGCCTTCAAGCACCACTTCACTGACCAGCCGGTCATCTCCTTCGGGAAGGTCTTGTTGCAATTGCGCGAGGGTGACACCCTGGCGAACCCGAATCTGGCCGTCGTCGGGGGTGCGCTGCCCGTTCAGCAAACTTAACAGCGTCGATTTACCGGCACCATTCTTGCCTACCAGACAAAGGCGCTCACCAGGCTCTATAATTAGCGACGCCTCATCAAGCAACGGCGCAGCGCCCAGCGCAAAGGTGACGCGGTCAAACACAACCAGACTCATTCATGATCCTTATTAATAGTAGGGACGTAGAGTAGCGCGCAGGCGGTGCCGACTTACTTTTGGCACTGTCAGGGCGCTAGACACTCTTCTATGGTGGGCGAGATTTTCCCAGAGGTATACATTCGTGGCAAAACATATTCCAACCGGCCCTATTATCGCAGTTCTGATGGTGATTGGCGCGGGGGCTTGGCTTTATACCGGCAACAGTGACGAGGTAGCGGCCGAAACACCAGAAGAATCACCGGCAGAGCGCAGCCTGGTGCCCAAAGTACAGGCAACGGTGCTGAACGAATCGTCGGTTCGCCGGACTCTGGAACTCAATGGCGTAACACAACCAGCCAGAACTGTGTCGGTCACCAGCGAAGCGACGGGTCGTGTTGTTGAAGTGCTCAAATCCAAAGGTGAGCGGGTAGCGGCGAATGAAGTCATCGCCCGGCTCGATCCTCAGGATCTTGAAGCCCGGTTGCGCCAGGCAAGAGCCTATCAGGAGCAAACCCGCCTTGAGTACGAAGGCGCCCAGCGTTTGCGCAATGAAGGGCTGCAAAACCGGGCTCAGGCCGCTGCCGCCCTGACCCAGTATGAACAGGCCCGGGCCGAGCTCGACTCTCTGGAACGCTCATTGGCAAACACCTCGATCCGGGCGCCCTTTGCCGGCGTGATGGACAGCAGTGCGATCGAGATTGGTACCTATGTTCGCCCGGGCGATGCCATCGCTGAACTCTATGATTTCTCGGAACTGAAAGTCATCGGCAATGTTCCTGAAGCCGATGTTGGCCCGTTGCGTCTTGGCCAACAGGCCAGCGTGACCTTGCTGACCGGCGAGACTATGAATGGAACCATCGATTACATCGGCGCCGTTGCCAACCCGGCGACCCGTACTTTCGAAGTCGAAATTGTGGTTGAAGACAGCCCCAAGCAAGTAGCAGGCGCCACCGCAACCGCCGTTGTTCAGCTTGACCAGCTACCAGGTCACTACATCAGCCCCGCTCTGCTCAACATTAATGAGGCCGGCAAACTGGGGGTGAAGACACTCACCGAGGACGATACCGTGCAATTCAGTGAGCTGACCATCATTCGCTCCGATACCGGCGGTGTCTGGGTGTCCGGCATTCCGGATCAGGCCCGGCTAATCGTCGTTGGTCAGGGGTTCGTTAATACTGGTGAAGCAGTCGACCCAATTATGGTCGAGCAGGAAGACAATCTGGCTGCGGGCCTGTAACAGGAGAACACCATGCTCAGCATCATCCACGCAGCGCTGAACCGGGTTCGGACCGTTCTGCTGTTCTTTGCCCTGATTTTCATTGCCGGGCTGGTTGCTTTGCAAACCATCCCGAAAGAAGCGTCACCCGATATTACCATTCCCTATGTTTACGTCGGCACTGGCCTGGAGGGGATTTCTCCTGAAGATGCCGATCGACTGCTCGTGCGTCCACTCGAGCAAGAGCTCCAGGGTCTGGAAGGCATGAAAGAACTGGTGAGTACCGCCAGTGAAGGGCGTGCCACCCTAACCCTAGAGTTTGATATCGGCGTTGATATCGACGAAGCGCTGACCGACGTTCGCGACCGCATCGACAAAGCAAAAAACAACCTACCCGGTGAAGCCGACGATCCGTCCGTGCAGGAGATCAACTTGTCCCTGTTTCCGGTCATCAACGTGTCTCTGTCCGGCGATGTCGACGAGCGCGTCCTGTTCAGTGTCGCGGAAGACCTCAAAGACCGTATTGAAGCGGTTCGTGGTGTCCTTGAGTCCCCGATCAGTGGCAAGCGCGAGGAAGTCGCCGAAATAATCATCGATCCGGCACTGATGGCTAGCTACAACATTTCACACGGTGAGCTGGCTCAACTGGTGAGTCGCAACAATCAGCTGATTGCAGCGGGCAACCTTGACACGGGTGCCGGTCGGTTCTCGGTTAAGGTCCCTGGACTGATCGAGAGCGAAGAAGACATCCTCAACCTGCCCGTCAAAGTTGACGGCGACACAGTAGTCCGGTTCCGGGACATCGCTGTTGGACAGAGAACCTATAAAGACGCCGATAACATCTCCCGCGTCAACGGCCAGCCGGCCGTTACGCTGGAGGTCACCAAGCGCGCAGGCGAAAACATCATCGACACCATTGCGCAGGTTAAGACGGTCATTGACGAAGTCCGACCAAACTGGCCTGCAGACATTCAGGTAACCTACACGCAGGACCAGTCGGTGGAGGTTATTCAGCAGCTCGATGACCTATTCAACTCGGTCTTGCTGGCTACGCTACTGGTGTTTGTCGTGATTGTGTGGGCATTGGGTGTGCGCAGCGCCATTCTGGTTGGCCTCGCCATACCATCCAGCTTTCTTGCGGCCATACTGGTGCTGAATATGCTGGGGATTACGCTTAACATTGTGGTTTTGTTCGCCCTGATTCTCAGCGTCGGCATGTTGGTCGATGGCGCCATTGTGGTGACCGAGTACGCCGACCGGCGCATGTCGGAAGGGTCCAATCGTCGCAGTGCTTACCGAGAAGCGGCAACCCGAATGGCTTGGCCGATCACAGCCTCGACCGCGACCACCCTTGCGGTGTTTATGCCTTTGCTGTTTTGGCCGGGCATTGCCGGCGAATTCATGGGGTTTTTGCCCAAAACTGTCCTGATTACGCTCACCGCCTCCCTGGTGATGGCATTGATTGCTGTCCCTGCGTTTGGAACGCTGATAGGCAAGCCGGCCCGAGTATCGGAAAGCAAGCGACTGGCAATGGATGCCATTGACCATGGCAAACTGGACGACATTCGCGGCGGGCTAGGTGTGTATATCCGGTTTCTGAAACCTTTACTGATTCGCCCCTGGCTTGCCCTGCTGCTCATTGCGGTCATCATCGGGGTCATAATTGCCCTGTTTTCCGCACGTTCGACCAATGTTGAATTTTTCCCCGAAGTTGATTCCAACTTTGGCAGCCTCGTAGTGCGGGCTCGCGGTAATCTGTCTCTGCAAGAGCGCAATGCGCTGGTTCGACAGGTTGAAGAACGGCTGGTCGATCAAAGTGCTATCAAAACAGTTACCTCTAAAGTAACTGCCGTGCCACTGCGTGATTATGCAGAAGACGCTGTCGGTGTGTTGATGCTTGAATTCGTTGACTGGACACTCCGGCCTGGTTCCGAAACCGTCATGAATAACGCGGTGGCGGTGGCGTCGGACATTCCTGGTATCATTGTGGAATCCCAGCAAGCCCAGATGGGTCCTACCACCGGCATCGACATCCAACTGCAATTTTTCTCCGATAACATCGAGGCGCTGTATGCAACAGTCGATCAGGTGGTCAACCAGATTCGGCAGAATGACAGCATCCACGACGTCAGTGACAATCGCCCATTACCTGGTCTGGAATGGCTGGTTCAGGTTGATCGTGAACAGGCCAGTCGCTTTGGCGTGGATCTGGGCACAGTAGGTTCTTCAATTCAGATGATCACCAATGGCCTGAACGTGGGCAGCTATCGTCCAAATGATGCCGATGACGAACTGGATATCCGCATCCGCTACCCCTTTGATGGTCGTGAACTAGATCAAATCGACCGTTTGACGGTGACGTCCCGCGGAGAGCAGGTACCGATCAGCAACTTCATTACCCGGACAGCCCAGAATAAGCAGGGTGATATCTTTCGCACCGACGGCAAGCTGACGCTCAATATCGAGGCGAATGTTAACCCGGGCGTTCCGGTCGGTTCGGCCATTGCAGCCATCGAGGAGCAACTTGAAGCGGCCTATTCGTCGGGTGAACTGCCGTCCGCTGTCTCCTACCGCTTCGTGGGTGATCAGGAAGAACAGGCCGAGACAATGACCTTTCTCGGCAATGCCTTTGGTGTGGCAATCTTCATCATGATCATCATCCTGGTAACGCAGTTCAACAGCTTTATGCAAACGGCGTTGATACTGACCGCTATTCTGCTGTCGACGGTGGGTGTGATGGTCGGGATCATCATTACCGGCTCAAGCTTTGGTGTGGTGATGAGCGGGGTCGGTATCATCGCCCTGGCGGGGATTGTCGTGAACAACAACATCGTTCTGATTGATACCTACAATCTGATCCGCTCTCAGGGTGTACCTCCCATCGATGCAGCGCTGACTACCTGCGCCCAGCGTTTACGCCCGGTATTGCTGACCACCATCACCACCATTCTGGGTCTGCTGCCGATGGTGTACCAGCTAACCATCGACCTGTTCGACCGCCAATGGTCGGTTGGTGCGCCGTCGTCACAATGGTGGACTCAATTGTCGACCACTATTGCCGGCGGGCTAATCTTTGCGACCATCCTGACGCTGATTTTCACGCCCGCCATGCTAATACTGATTGAACAGGCACGAGGCTTCGGTGGCACCTTGAAACAGGTTCTGGGCCGGCTATCGCCATTCTCCCGGCGAAGAGCCAAAGTGCGCGAATCCGACGCCTGATCCAACAAGGCACCCAACCCCGGCACTGGCCGGGGTTTTTTTATTCAGCGTTCTTACCCTCCTTTACACTCTACGCCTTGCGTTACCCGAGCGTTTGTTTAGCCTTTAGAAGCAAGGTGTCAATGCGTTCAGGCCCTCCCGGCTCATCCTCTTTAAAGGCGATTCATCGCATGCGAAACGGGTTTTATTGCATACTGATTATCGGATTCAGTCTGGCGCACGGGTCTCAAGCCCACGCCGAAACCGACCTTGCCGACTTGGCCCGTGACTACACTGCCTGGCTGAATCAGATCGAGAACAACGCTTTCACCTTCGAGCAATTGCGAGACCGCGAAGATCATCCCCTCTACCCTCACCTGGCCACTCACTGGGTAGAGCACAACCTTGAGCGTACCGATACGGCCTGGTTTCAGGCCTTTCTGGCAACGCCCGAGCATCAGCCAGCCGCCTGGACAACCCGCAGCGCCTGGTCGAATGAACTGGCTCGGCGCGAAGCCTGGTCCCCTTACCTAAATTATCTGGCCGCCAGTGACAGCGCAGGAGCCGATTGCCAGCCATTACGCGCACGGGAAGCGCTGGGGGAAACCATCCCGATTGAGGAAATCAAATCAACCTGGCTCGTTGGCCGCGGCCTGGCCGATGCCTGCAGTCCCTACCTGGACCGCCTGAGCGGGCTCGACGAGTTCAACGACCTGGTCTGGCAGCGTCAGTTACTGGCGTTTTCTGCTCGCAGCGGCAGCCTGATCCACTACCTGAATACCCGATATACCGAGCCTGAATGGCAAACGCGCGGTGACTGGCTGGTCGAGGTCTACAACGACCCGACGCGCATTGCCTCCCAGTTCTACCACCCGGACAAAGCCTGGCATCGTGAGCTGGCACTGGCAGCGGTAGACCGTATGGCCTATCTGAAGCCAGAGAACACGTCGAACCTCTGGGTCGCCCTGATTCGCAGCACCCCGTCTTTCACCCAGGCGCAGGTGCGGGAAGTGTCCGAACATCTGGGCATTGCCATGGCGAAGCTGGCATTGCCCCAGGCCGATTATTGGCTGGCCATTGCCGACCCGGAGCGCCAGTCCAACGAGGTGCAACACTGGCGGTTGCAACTGGCACTGGTCAGAAACGACTGGCCAGGGGTGCTGGACCTGTACGAAGCATTGCCCGACTCCCTCAAATACCGCGACCAGTGGCAATACTGGTCCGCTGAAGCGCTGTATCACAACGACGAAAAGGCGGCTGCCCGAACTCGCTTGGAAGCCGTGTCGCAACAACGATCCTATTATGGTTTTCTGGCAGCCAGTCACCTGGGTCGTCCAGCCGCCCTGAATCCGGCAAATAGCCTGCGGCTTGATGATATTGAACGGGCGTTGTCACAGCGTGCAGCATTACAGCGCGCTCGCCTGTTGTTTATGGCGGGTGATCTCGAACGCGCGCAAATTGAATGGAACCTGGATGTAAGACCTCTGTCGGCCGAGCAACAGTTTGCAGCTGCCCACCTCGCGGCCGAATGGCAGTGGTATCACAAGGCATCGCAAACAGTCGGCTGGAGCGGCCGCTTTGACGAGCTGGATCTGCGCTACCCAACCCCCTGGAACGACCTGGTCACGCAAGTCTCGGAACAGCATCAGGTGCCGCCCTATTGGATTTACGGGGTCATTCGTCAGGAGAGTGGCTATATGACCCGGGCGGTGTCGTCGGCAGGCGCTATGGGGTTAATGCAACTGATGCCCTACACCGCCCAGCATTTATCGGATACGGATGGCCTGGGGCTGACCACCGACTCTGACATCACGGAACCGTTAATCAATCTGGATCTTGGCGCCCGCTACCTGGCCCGCATGATGGCCCGCTACGACAACCCCGTCTACGCAACGGCTGCCTATAACGCAGGGCCATCCCGGGTAGACCGGTGGAAGGAGCGCTACCCCAGTGATCTGAGCGTCTGGATCGAATCGATCCCCTTCGACGAAACCCGTGGCTACGTCAAATCGGTTCTGACCTACGCCCAGATCTATGCCAACCGGGACCAGATCGACTGGACACTGGCGCAATGGCTACAACCGGACCAGGTCGCGGATCTCGACGATTAATTCGACACCCAATCTCCGCGATCCCCGGTACGCAGTTTGGTCACGCCGCGGCTTACCGCGTTAACACCAAAGACGGTACGGCCATCGAAGCGACAGGCTGACTTCAGCAATGACGCTGTCGCTTTCTCAAAGGTTCCGGTCTCCGGATCTATCGATGGAATGTTGCAACGTTCACACACCTTCAGCAAGGCCAGCGTGCCCTCGCCAAGGTGCCACTCGCCAAGAGCAAGCTCCTCACCCGCCGGCAGGCCGTCAACCACCACATTGGGTCTGAAACGGCGCTGTTCGAGACTCAGGCCCGTGGTGTTAACCAGCTCGTCTAGACTGGCCTGATTGCACACCAGCAACGGATACCCATCGGCAAAGCCCACGCGCTCGTCATCACTGGCCTGTGCATCGGGAACCCGACGCTCACTGGCGTCGCCCAGCCAAACCAGTCGCACGGGCATACCCAGCTGTTCAGAAAACCATTCAGAGGCTGTGGTGTCTACTTCATAGCCGGTCAATTCATCCTTCCAGACGGTAACCGTGATTTCAGGATACGTCTGCGACGATTGAGGGACAGGTAACAGGAGGGTGTGACCTTTGGGTGAGGTAATCTGAATGCGACCATCAACCTGAGCCAGCCGATACAACGCCATCAACATCTGACTGCGCTGGGTAACAAACCGGCCACGCTCATCGACCAGCATCCAGCGGCGATCCCCGACCGGGCCGTTGTTATCAAAACTGAGGGAATCTACCTGAAGACCGGCCAACGATTTGACCGGGTAAACCCAAAGCTCCCTGACTGACACCTGATAAGACATGCATTGTGCTCCCCCCGACATTGAGTCGGCTATTGGAGCAGAGACGGCCTCAGTCTTCCAGTGCTTCGATGCGTTCCTTCACCAGGTTGGCCAGTTGTTCCGGGTGAAACTTCGACAAAAAGGCGTCACAGCCGACTTTTTCAACCATGGCCTTATTGAACTGACCACTCAGAGAGGTGTGCAGCGCGATATAGAGATTTTTCAGCTTCGGGTCGCTGCGAATTTCCGTGGTCATCCGATAGCCGTCCATGCGTGGCATCTCGGCATCGGTTACCAGCATCAGCAGCCGCTTTTCCAAAGGCGTATCGGATTCATCCGCCAGCCGGCGCAACAGGGCCAACCCCTCAACACCATCCATCGCCCGGTGCACGATCAAACCCAATGATTCAAAGGTTGACGATGCCTGCGTCAGCGCCGTGTGGGAATCATCGACCATAACAATTTCACGACCCTGCGCTTTGGCGACAAAGTCGCCCTGCATGATTTCATCGGGCAGGCGGGCATCCATCGGTGCAATTTCAGCCAGCACCTTCTCGACATCGATGATTTCAACAATGCGGCCTTCGTGATGGGTAATGGCGGTTAAATAGTGATGACGACCGGCCCCGGAAGGCGGCGGGAGAATTTCTTCCCAGTTCAGGTTGACGATACGATCAATCTGACCGACCAGGAACGCCTGAACCGTGCTGTTGTATTCGGTGACAATGATGGTCGAGTCTTCGGTTTCCGGGGTAGCCCGCATACCAATGGCAAGACTGAGGTCCATAACCGGAATGGCGCGGCCGCGCAGGTAAACTACGCCGATGACGGCCCGATGACGCTGTGGCATGCGGGTTACTTTGGGCAACGCCATCACTTCCTGAACCTTGAACACGTTGATCGCGTAGGTCTGCTGCCCGTTCAGACGAAACATCAGAATTTCAAGACGGTTTTGCCCAACCAGGTTGGTGCGACTATCGACACTGCTGAGTACACCCGCCATCCGACTCTCCCGACTCATTGACGCGGTTAATAATTCAATGTATCGGCTCAGTTTAGTAGAGCTAGAGCTAAAACACGATGTTTAACTACCGGCTACGGGGGAAGCAAAGCCAGCACAACGACAACTGTTGGCGTCTACCTGCAAGACACGGCCTACGCGAGACAGGGGTAACCAGTCATCCACCAGACTGTTGGCCGAGGTGCACCGCAAGCCATCGCTGTAAGGACCAAGATAACGGATCTGACCATCGGCTCCGGTCAGGGCCAGCATTGGACCGGGGGAATCGGGAAAATAAGCGGGGGACAAGGGGTCAGCCAGGTCAGCGTCCAAGAACGCATCACCTGCCTGATAGCGGTGATAGCCCAGCTCCAGGGCGCGGCTACTGAGGTCAGCCGCATGCTCGCCGGTGAAAAATCGGCACAGGCACCCTTTGGGCATCAGATGCACCAGGGCCGGGTGTTCCAGTGGCTGCTCATCGAGCCAGGTCTGCCAGTCGGCACCCCAGGCTGCGACGTCGGTGACCGACTCACCAAACCAGCCAAGATAGTGCGCCCGAAACCCAAGAGTCAAAGCGGCAAGAAGCAGCGCACCGACCGCTACCCCGAGTATTGCTCGCCACGGCCTCGTGCGCTGCGAGCGATCACCTTCATACGCCATTTGCGATTTATCGAAGCGTATCGCAACGACCCCACTCACATTGCATCAGCACATAACTGCTGTCGCTGCACACGGCATCGTAAACTTCCAGCGGCCACTCGTTGCGCAGAATGGAAACCTGAGGCTGGTTGCACCCCTGCGCCTGAAGTTTTTGCTCGACCACAAACAGAGATCGGCCATAGCGGCGATAGCGGGCATTGATCACCCTTGCCTGATCCACATCAGCCATTTGCTGTTTTTCGTCGTTCTGTAAGGTCACCAGCGTTTCGAAATGATCGGAATTGCGGCTCAGGTCCCGTTCACCGTCCTGAAATGCCGTCAATTCGCGCTCGCAGTTGCGTTCGGGCCGGTCGTCCAGCCAATCGGTTACCTGCTCGCTGGCGTCTGACTGCACCATCTCAATGACCTGCATCGACAGGTAAGCACGCTGATCTTCAATTGGGGCCGTTTGCTGATCCCAGTTCAATTGCAACAAGCCATAGTCGGCCGCACTGACGGCAGCACCGTTGCGACGCCACCAGTCGCGTTGCGTCTGGGTTGCCTTGGATTCGAGTTGAGGACTGAGCGACTGGCACTGACTGGCCAGCTCGCGCAGGCTGGCATCTGTGGTCAGGGCATAGTGAATGGCTTCACTGCGGGGGGTGGGCAGGCTGGCACACCCAGCCAATACAGTGGCAGCGACGGCCACCAGCGAGCAGGTTCTAACGACCATCTACAACTCCATCGGGAAATAAAACAAACACTGAAGTGACCAGTATAACGCCCGACACCCCGCGCGTCTTGGCCCATCCTGAACATAAACACGATATCTAACGGACTCATCCGTCAGTCTGAGCCGATTTGGGCCCACGGTTCTAGGGACTGATTTGAGTTTTGAATTGAGCCAGATAGTGGATGACATCGTCAGCGGAAAATGGCCAGCCTAAATCGTAATCAGCGCCTTCGAGTCTGATCACCGGAATCCGAATGCCATATCGCTCGACCAGTTCATCCTGACTGGCAATATCCACGTTTGACCAACGTAGTTCCGGCTCCGTCTGCAACACCTCCTGCAGAACGGTCTCGGCGTAATCACAGAGGTGACAGCCATCGGTCGTATACAACGTCAGGTTCAACACACCTGGCTCCAATTTTTGAATGAACCCACATTGTAGAACCGCAGACAGTCAATACCAGCAAGCGCGACCGAATTTTGTGAACTGGTCACGATGATCTATAAAACGGGAATCACCGGGCCAGCTCACTCACCGCCGAGTAGTGAACGAGTGAAGGCTTCAAGACGCCCATCGTTCAGCGGGTGGTTTTTCATCGTTTCGGGCAGGGCATCCCGGCTGTTAAAACGGTCTAGCCACTCTTGCTGGGCCGCCAGCATGTCACGGGCGTAATCGCGCAACGACTCCAAACCGCGCGGCAACTGGGTTTCTGAACTGGCCGACTGATAGGCTGCTACGCCCTTAGCTTCCACTTCCCGCATGCGCAGATCCATCGAAGCCAGGCTGGTCCCATCAATGCTCAGCGCTTGCGCCTGCTCCCAGGCCAGCGCCATGTCACCGTCGTAAAATTCGTTAGCCAATTCGTTGACATCGGCCAGTAAGGCATTCAGATCGGCTCGTTCGGTTTCATTCAGGTCGCCTTCAATCATCAACTGAAAATCATTGCTGTTGGTACGCCCCCAGCTCAGCGATTCACCACTCTGATTGCGCTGAAAGTCTGCCCCGGCCTCTTCGGTGTTGCGAACCTGGATACGTATCGAGTCGCCTTCAAGGGTCTTCAGGTTGAGTGAGAACGATTGTTCCTGATACTGGTACACGCTGATGCGCCGGTTTTCGGTGGCAACCGTTTCATTGTCTGGCGTCTCGGTAACCGGAGCCTTCGCCGACAGATCCCGGGATTCAAGAATATCGGTCAACCCCTGGTAGGCACTGTCGATTTTGGCATCCAGTCCATCGTTCATCTTGTTCATGGCCTGGAGCGCGTCACGAGCTTCACCAAACCCCTGTTTCAGGCCCTTTTCAGCCGCCTGCCACATTTTTTCCATCTCAGCCTCAGAGGCACCCGAAGCTTCAGCCTGGGCCAGTCGCCCTTGCATAAAGCTCCACAGGTTTTTGACCAGTCCATCGACATCAAAGGCCTTGCCCGGCGCCGGCGCTGTCTGATCCGCACGTTCAACACCGCGATTCTGGCCCGGTGCCGTCGCCAGCCCCTGGCCAACACCTCGTCCAGGGCCGTCAATGCCAGCACGGGCAGATGGATTACCCTCCTGTGAAGGCCGGTTCTGGGTCGGCAGTGATTGCGGTAGCGGACTCCATTGACCAATGGCACTGTTCATAGTGTTCCCCTGCATTTCGGTAACGCGGTGAATGTATACGGCGGCTTAAAGGCGTTAGCGGCCTGAATACGGTGATCTTTAATGACTTGAGCCAGATAATTGAATCCTTGGGTAACGATTTGCAAGCCCGTGTAAACGCAGTCTGAAAAGTGCCAAACGATTATCAAAATTTAATCATCAATACAGTTGGATTATTGATAGAGTGCGATTATTATCAGCTCCAGCTCGCTAATAAGGCGTTTTGACACCGTTTCATGAAACCAAACAGGGTAATACCATGGCGCGACTCGACTCACTGATCATTTTTACCACCGTCGTGAAAGCCAACAACTTCACCAATGCCGCCCATCAACTGGGCCTGACACCCTCGGCGGTGAGCAAGCAGATCAGCTTGCTGGAAGACAAACTCGGCGTACGCTTACTCAACCGGACCACACGCTCGGTCAGCCCTACTGAGGCTGGTCAGCTTTTCTTTAATCGCTGCAGCCGCATTCTCGAAGACCTCGAAGAAGCCGAGCATATGGTTAAAGACCTGGAGACCTCCCCGCGCGGCACCCTGCGGATCACCGCCACACCGACCTTTGGCCGGTCGATGCTGATGAAGATCTTCTCCAAGTTTCTGGAACAGTATCCCAATGTGAATTTTGATCTGATTCTGGCAGACAAGGGGCTCGATCTGGTACGCGAGGGCATCGACCTGGCCATTCACCTGGGTTCCCTGCAAGACAGCCGCCTGGTCGCCCGGCCCGTGGCCAAGCAGAAAGTCATCCTCACCGGTACCCGTAAATACCTCGATGAACACGGTCACCCGAAGAAGCTCGGTGACCTCTACGAACACCATATTCTGATGGTCTCGGGCATCGACTTCGCCGAACCGCGCTGGATCAAACGGTTTCTGAAAGAAGCCGGCCTGCAAAACAAGGACCGGCGTTTTACGGTGAACGATCTGGATACGTTGTGCGAGGCGACCATGAACGACATGGGCATCACGGCCCTGCCCTATTACATGGTGCGTGACGAACTGGCGAGCGGGAAAATGGTGCATCTGCTTCCGGAGATCATTTTCCCCAGCCGCACCATTCATGTGGTGTATCCAGAGAACCGCTACCTTTCAGCGAAAAGCCGCGCCTTTGTTGATTTTATGGCGGCCTACTTTGAAGAGCACGATCTCGACAAAACCGGTTGATTTCTCGTTCAGGCCGCCCCGGGCGGCCTGAATTGCGACAACCTATTTATTGCTGGTTAAGAAAAGACTCAAGGCCCGGGTCTGAATACATCCGTTCAAGTGCGGCGTCGAAGACGTAGTTCATTAACTCGGCATTCTCTTCCTCGCTGGGATACCGCAAGGTTTCGATCATGCGCTGAGCCCGAAAGCTGTTGGAATAGACCGCCCCGTCAGCGACCGCCTGTACCGAAAAGCGCGCTGCACCGGTAGCCTCCTTGCGGGCTGCATCGATGCTGGTTACCCGATAGGACAGCTCTTCAAGGGCAAAGGTCAGCTCCACATCCGCATTCATTTCAACGAGCTGGTAGCCCGCCCGTTCCATGACCTGTTCGGACAGTTGCTGCAGGTCAGCCCGCAGATCGCCCCGTGCGGAAATGACGCTGCTGTCTGTATAGGCACCGCCGCGCACCCCGATCTGATTGCTGGAACGGCTATCTTCTGCGAACACATAGACTGACGCTCCGTTACCGGATGGCAGACTGCCTGCCTCTAACGAGGGTTGAAACTGAATTTGCTGGGGTGAAAACTGGGCACAACCAGCCAGTAACAAGGCTGCACCGCCTACCCATAAACCGCGAATAGCCGTCAACATGACACACTCCTGAATTCTGTAGTGAATTGAGTATCAAAGCCCGGGTCAGCTTACACCCGGTACCTCGTCGCGCAAGAATTGCCAGCGACTGGCCGTGGACCGTTCAGCATCAAAACGATAACCCGCCCAGTCAAACGCCTTAAGGTCTTCAACCGAATCGACGTTATGGTCCAGCATGTACCGGACCATCAGGCCTCGCGCTTTCTTGGCATAGAACGAGATGATTTTGTATTGCCCGTTCTTCAGATCCCGAAATTCCGGTGTCACTACCGGAACCGGCAACCGTTTCGGCCTTACCGCTTTAAAGTATTCGTTTGATGCCAGGTTGACCAGTGTTTTGGCACCGGCTTTACGCACATCCTCCGCCAGCGCATCCGTCAGGGTATCACCCCACCAGTCGTAGAGGGAACGTCCACGCGGGTTGGACAACCGGGTACCCATTTCCAGCCGATAGGGCAGAATACGGTCTAGCGGTCGCAATACACCATACAAACCCGACAGGATGCGCACCTGCTCTTGTGCCCGGTCAATCTGTGGCGCTGTCAGTGTTGCAGCCTCCAGACCCTGGTAGACATCCCCGATAAACGCAAAAAGCGCCGGTTTACTCTTGGCGGGATCCATAGGCAACTGCCAACGACTGAACCGATCCACATTCAGACTGGCCAGTGATTCACTCAGCGACATCAGGCCCTGCAGGTCACCGACGGTGCAGGTCCGCAAGAGATCGACCAGCTCAGCGGCCTCCTGATTAAACCGCCCTTCGGTTAGGGTGTCGACGGGGGCTGCTGTTTCGAAATCCAGTTTTTTGGCGGGTGAAATAACCGACATCACGGCTGGCATCTGGAACGGTTCCTCCTGGTAAGATGGTTGAGCAGTGGCCTGCCCTGCTGGTAGCGGCCCTACCGGCTGGCATGGGTCTGGCGTATCCTGCCGAGCATTCCATGACAGCATCATTGTTTCAAACGGGATTTTTGCATAGGGTTAATAGAAATAATGCCAGTGAGTATATCATGAGAGTCATTCGAACCTTCGTTCCAAACTCTTTGCAGAACTACAATCATCTGGTGGTGTGCGAGCACAGCCAGGCCACAGCGGCTGTAGATCCCTACGATGCCGACCACTTGCTCACGCTGGCAGAAGATCAGGGGTTGCGCATCACCGATATCTGGATCACCCATGAACACGGCGATCATATCCGGCATCTGGACGAGTTGAAGGCCAAGACCGGCGCCCGGGTTCGGGCTCCGGCTTCCTGCCAGGGTCGTTTTCAGGCCGATCAGTGGCTGGCAGACGGCGACGAATTAACCCTGGGCCAGTCCACCGCGCATTTCTGGGCCTCCCCCGGTCACACTCCCGGGCATGGGGTGTTTTATCTGACCGAGCCTGAACCCGCGCTTATTTGTGGCGACACCCTGTTCAATGCCGGTGTTGGCAATACCCGTTCCGGCGATACCGACACCCTGTTTCACAGCATTGAACAACTTCGCCAGCGGGCCCACCCGGAAACGCGCATTTACCCCGGGCACGACTACCTGCCAACCAATTTGGCCTTTACACTCAGCATCCTGCCGGGCCATTCACCCGCCGAAGCCATGAAAGCCACCAGCGAACAGCAAACACCGGATACCCGCCTGACGACGACCCTGGCCGATGAGGCCGACATCAACCTGTTTTTCCGGCTCGAAGACGACACCCTGGCGCAGGTGCTCAATGATCGGGGGTTTCGAACTGACACCAGGCAAGACCGTTTTACAGCGCTGCGTCAGCTAAGGGATCAGTGGTGAGTCGCGATCAGCGGGGACACCCGCGAACACGGCTGGAGGTCACCATCGAACTGGTGACGCGCGCCGGTTATCGCACCGAAGCAAAGACCTGGAACATCTCGGACGGCGGCACCTTTGTAGAGCTGACTCCGGCCCAGAAGCAGCACTTCAACCTGGGGACCCAGGTACGAAGCCAGGTTCAGGGTCTACCCATGCCCGCACCTGTCGTGATGATGCGTGTTGTTCGGCACGCCCCTTCTGGTATCGGGCTGAAAATCATCAGCGACTGACGCACCAGCCTTAATAAACAGACACAGAGCCCGGTGACGGACTATCGCGCCACCGGGAAAGGGTCAGATCAGGGGCAGGGGTTAGGCTGACGCTGATGCACAGCTTCAATATCTGCCAGCACCTGGTCCGACAACACCAGACTTTCACTGTCGATGTTGCTCTTTAGCTGCTCCATGCTGGTCGCACCGATGATATTACTGGTCACAAACTGACGGCTGGTCACGTAGGCCAGCGCCATCTGGGCCGGGTCGATGCCGTGGTCACGCGCAACCTGCACGTAGTCGGCTGTTGCTGCAAAGCCCTGGGTATTGTTATAGCGCTGAAAACGCTCAAACAACGTCAGGCGGGCGCCTTCGGGGCGCTGGCCATCCAGATACTTGCCCGCCAGCATGCCAAACGCCAGCGGCGAATAGGCCAGCAAACCGACCTGTTCGCGACAGGTGAATTCAGCCAGGCCCACTTCAAAACTGCGGTTGAGCAGATTATAAGGGTTCTGAATGCTGTCAATGCGCGGCAGACCAGCCCGCTCGCTCAAACGCAAATACTCGGCCACACCCCAGGGCGTTTCATTGGAAACACCAATGCGCCGTACCTTGCCTTCCTGCACCAGTTCGTTCAGGGCAGACAGGCTTTCTTCGATACTCACGGCCGCCTCGTTCGCATTCAGCCCCTGAAACCCAAGTTTGCCAAAGAAGTTCGTGCTGCGATCGGGCCAGTGCAGTTGATACAGGTCGATGTAATCAGTCTGCAGGCGACGCAGGCTGGCTTCGCAGGCTTGTTTGATGTGTTCCCGCGACAAGGTCGGGCCGCCGCGAATATAGTCGAAATCTCCCCGCGAGATGGCCTTGGTGGCGAGCACAACCCGGTCACGCTGGCCTCGTTGCTTGAACCAGGTACCCATGTATTCTTCGGTTCGGCCATAGGTCTCAGCCTTGGGAGGTACCGGATACATTTCAGCGGCGTCAAAGAAATTGATGTCACGCTCCAGCGCGTAATCCATCTGCTCGTGTGCTTCGGCTTCGGTATTCTGCTGCCCCCAGGTCATCGTGCCCAGTGCAATGCTGGACACCTTGATGCCGGAGCGGCCTAATTCTCTGTATTCCATGAATTACCCTATTCTGTGCATTTAGATTCGCCAGTAAGCGTCTATAATAGGGGCACATTCAACCCAATTCGATGGGAAAAGCATGTCACGCAGAAAAAAGAGTCGTTCGCTGAAAGACCGGCTCGGCATCAAAACCGGGTCCAAGAAAACCTTTATCAGCAAAGGCGACAAAGGCAAGATCCCCAGTAAAAACCGTCTGGCCAAGCACAAGAACCGCAGCAAGTCGGCCTATGCGAAGTTTCTGGAAGAAAACAGAGGTAAAGACACCAGCGCGGGTCAAACCCCCGTCAAGCCAAGCGTCGCGAATACGGGTGACCCGAAATCCGCTCCATTTTCCGAGCCAGAACCGTTCGATGACCCGGATACAGCTGATTTCGACGAATTGAGTGGCGACGAGTTGCTCGAACGTTTTGAGCGGAGCTAACGCCATGCGACCGCTCAGTAAGGTATGGCTTGCCCTCAGCTTGCTGATCGTCACCCCTCTGGCCGGCGCTGAAGATTTCGGCGTCGCCAATTGGGGGCAAAGCGCCATGGCGGTTCGCGACCTGGAACAGCGCCCTAACCTAACCCCGCTGACCGAACGCGATTACCTCATTTACGAGGCCAGTTTACCGGGCATCAGCCGAACACGCCTGGTCTACCAGTTTGAAGACGGCCGGCTGGAAACCGGTCGCTTTATATTCAACGTCTCCCCGGGAAGCCCAACCAACGTCTGGCTGGCGCAATTTGAGAGCGTTCGAGCCCTGATCACCCAGCAGTACGGCGAACCGGCACATCAACAGGTTCTCCAGCCGGCAGGATCGTCCAATAACCCACCAGATAACTGGTCCGATGCCCTGGAACGGGATGCCGTCATTCTGAAAACCCAGTGGCGCACAGACCAGACGCTGATTACCCAGCAACTCGCCTGGAATGGAAGCCGCCCCCACCACCAGATCATCTACCTCCCGGTCAATGGTGCAGACGTATCTGACTTGGGGACCAGCCCATTTTGACCACGGCTTCCGGAGCAAACCAGACCCCCTGGGCGCAAACTCATGATCGCAGGCTGGTCAGCATTGACCAGATGCGTGCCCTGGCACTGGTGTTAATGGCCGTGTTTCATTTTGGCTACGATCTGAGTGTCTTTGGCTACCTGAGTTTCGATGCAAAAGCCCCCTTCTGGGCTAGCTTTCGCAGCATTATTGTTACCCTGTTTTTTCTGAGTGTTGGGGCCAGCCTGGTATTGGCGAACGCCCATGGCATTCGCTGGCGGGCCTTCTGGGTGCGGGAAGCCAGAATACTGGCCGGGGCTTTAACGTTCAGTGTCGCCACCTTCTTTTTATACCCAGGCAACTGGATCTGGTTTGGCGTGCTTCACTTTATTGCGATCGCCAGCTTACTGGCGCTGCCATTGCTTTATACCCCCCATCTCGCCCTGTTAGCGGGTATCACCATCATCGCCCTGTTCAACCTGACTGACTGGTTCAATCTGGCGCCCTTGTATCAGTCATTGCAAGACCCGTTGAATCTGCCGGATAGAACCATGGATCTTACGCGGCTGATTCCCTGGCTGGGCATGGTTTATATTGGCATTTATCTCGGTCATCAGCGTTTATTTGGCATTAGGCAACTGCCGTTTCTGCCGACCAGCGGCCCTTTTATCTGGCTCAGCCGACACAGCCTCGGTTTCTATATGGTTCACCAGATTCCTCTCTACGGCATGGCCTGGCTGATTTACCAGTTCACTGGCTAGGCTTACGCCACGATCTGCCCGCGATACACCCGCTGTGACTGCCCGGCTGCATGCGCTGCTGGTTTTTCCCAGTCAGTTAATTCGAACGGCGCACGCGCCTCAAACTCCGACAATAATGCATTCAGTTTTGCATCCTTATCGTTGCGATAGCGGGTCAGAATCGCCAGATCCTGTGTCGATGTAATGCGAATGTCGTCACCGTAAATGGCACGAATGCGTTTGCGAATATTCTGCAGCGCCCGGTAATTTTCGGGTTTGATCAACCAGTGTTGTTGTTCTGACATACTCGACTCCTGTGCTGAAATTGATTCCGCAAGGCCGACAATAAAGCGATTGCCAATATCAATTATGCAATAAGCTTGCCTGCCCAGAACGCACCCTGTCCGGGTAGCTACCCGTCTAATAAAGCCCCACATTGATGCATATTTTGCCCGAAAGCCTCAACTTAGCGCTTTAACACCACAAGTTTTCGGAGTAAAAAAAGCCCTATCGAGGATCGGGCTTACTGATGACGGTGTTCGCTAAAAACTCGGTAAAACGTCGTGCTAACCGGTCACGGTCTCATCTTCCCAGAACACTTTACCGGCCGACACATTAGCCAGACGATCCTGATACTGACGCTCAAGGTCGGCTCGCTTCAGTTTCAGTGTTGGCGTTAGCAGACCGTTTTCTATGCTCCACAGATCATCCGCTACCAGAATTCCATCTAAGCGCTGGTGTGATTCCAGGCCGGCATTAACGGCCGACAGCGTGTGCTGTAGCGAAGCCCTCAGAGGTTCCCGGTCAGACTTGCGCAAATGCTCGGCCATTACCACCACGGCCACCGGTTGCGTTCGCCCACTGCCCATCAGACAGACCTGTTCGATGTCGGGGTTGCCCGCCAGCTGACTTTCAATGGGAACCGGTGCAACGTACTTGCCCTTGGCGGTTTTGAATTCTTCTTTCAACCGCCCCACGATGGTGTAGGACCCATCCGGGTTTTTAATGGCCTTGTCGCCAGTTTTAAACCAGCCATCTTCAAATGAATCGGCCGTTGCTTCCGGGTTTTTGTAGTAGGCTTCGAAGACAGTGTCGCCACGCACCTGCATCTCGCCCTGCTCGCTCAGGCGAATGTCGAGGCAATCGATGGGCACCCCAATGGTGCCCAGCCTGTCTTCGCGAAACGGCATATTGGTGGTCGACAAGCCCGCCGTTTCCGTCATGCCCCAGGCTTCACAGATGGGAATGCCCAGTCGGTAGTACCAGTGCAAGGTACTGGGTGAGATAGGCGCCGAACCCGATCCAAAAATACGCACCGAATTCAAGCCCAACCCCTGGCGAATTTTCTTCGCAACCAATTTACCAAGCAGCGGAATACGTAATAGCTTCTGGAGTTTTTGTTCCGGCATCTTCTCATGCACCCCAGCCTGAAAGCGCACCCAAAGCCGCGGTACCGATAAAAAGGCGGTCGGCTGTGCCACTTTCAAATCGTCGACAAAGGTATCGAGCGATTCAACAAAATAGACCGGGCCACCGGCATAGAGCGAAGTGCCCTGTATCACGGTACGCTCGGTTATATGAGCCAGTGGCAAATACGATACCGTGCGATCGTCCGGCCGCAAATTGATCACGCTTCGATTGGCCGTCGCGGCGGCGGCGTACTGACCAAACTTCAGGACCACACCTTTCGGGTTACCGGTACTTCCCGACGTGTAAACAATGGACATGATGTCGTCCAGACCCGCCTCGGCTACATCGGCCAATGGCGTTTGCTGACTGATCCAGTCCTGCCAGCGAATATCGTGCTCGACCGTATCGTAGGGAAACCCGATTCGGGGGATCGAGCCGTCAAATACCTGGGACCCTGCGGTTTTGTCGTCCAGCTTGCCAACGAAGATTGCTTTGGCTTCGCTGTGATCGAGTATGTATTGCAGCGTCGATTCACCCGCTGTCGCATAGATGGGCACACTGACCATGCCGGCCATCATGATGGCCCAGTCTGCGATAAACCATTCGGCACTGTTTTTGGCAAAAATGGCAACCCGGTCGCCCGGGCTTAACCCCAGGGATTTAAGGCCCTGAGCGATTTTGCGCGCATCCTCATCAACCTGCTGCCAGGTCCACACGGTTAATTGTCGGTTAACAGGCTGGTGCAAATAGGCTTCATCGCCCCGCTCTCGCACATGGCGCGCCAGTTCCTGCAAGGGTGTCTGATAATGGCGTTCTTGTTTGGTATTGTTCATGACGTTTCCATTGTTTTTATTTGTAGGTGTCGATACCAGCGTTCGGGTGTCATCCCGGCGGGGCATGCACACTGAAAATAACCTTAGCAGTATTCACCAGTGTTTGTGCAAACGCACGTATATTGCACTTCATGGCTGACTACCTGACCGTTCTTCAACTATTAGGCAACCACGGCGATGCCCTAAGAGGGATTGGTGACGAAAGAGTGTCGACACCCGCCCGGGTTTTGGGTCATGCTTGACACATCACTGACAAAGGAAAATGCCATGCCAAGATCGACCCTCTGGGCATTGACTGCCGCCCTGCTGCTCGCGCTGTTTACGGCTTACGTGCTGTGGGATAACCAGCAACTAACCCGTTCGACCCAAACACTGGAACAACAGGTCAGTGATCAATCGGAAGATCTGCTCGCTGCCCGTACTCGTCTGCAAACCCTGTCCGAAACCAACCGCCAGCTCGAACAACGCCTGGGTCAGTTCACGAGCCAGCAGACAGACCTGTCGGACATAGTGGCGGAGCTACAGGCCCGGCTAAACGAGGTGACCGAGGAATACACCAGCCTGGTTGCCACACAGCAACAATCCCAGCAACGGCTAGAGGCAGCATCCAGTCGTCAACAGGAACTGTCGAGACTGGAGTCGGAAGCCGATGCCCGGGCTCAGGAAAATCGCGAATTGACCGAGCAGCTGGAGCAGCAAATTCGTCTCAACGAACGCTACCAACAGCAATTGCAGGCGGCCAATACCGCCCTGACCGGTCGGGAAGAAGAAGTAGAAGACCTGGAGATCCGTCTGCAGCGTGAACAACAGGCCATCGATGCCCTGGAGCAACAACTGGCGGCGTTGAGCGACAACCGCACTCAGTCGATTGAGCAACGGGACGATGGCTCTACCGTGATCCAGTTGCCGGAAGCCATCCTGTTTGATTCCGGTTCCGCTCAGTTAAACAGCCAGTCCGTTGCCGTACTCGAAGACGTCGCTGAAGCCATAGAAAGTTTTGAGCAATACAACATCCGAGTAGTCGGTCACAGCGACAGCTTGCCCGTGGTATCGATGAGAAACCTCTACCCGACCAACTGGGAGTTGAGCTCAGCCAGAGCCAGCGCCGCCGTGCACCGCCTAACGGAACTGGGCATAGACCCCCAGCGTCTGAGTGCAACCGGTGTGGCCGACACTCAGCCACAGGTAGTAGAGACAGATGACGCAAGTCGACAGCGGAACCGGCGCATTGAAATTATTCTAGAACCGCTGACATCCCAATAAATAGCGACCATAAAAAAACCGGCCACAAGAACCGGTTTTTTTTAATTTGGTGGAGCTATGCGGGATCGAAGTCGTGCGCGACCCCGGCGATACCTCCTGCATGCCATGCAGGCGCTCTCCCAGCTGAGCTTCAGCCATAAAAAAACCGGCCACAAGAACCGGTTTTTTTTGAATTTGGTGGAGCTATGCGGGATCGAACCGCAGACCTCCTGCATGCCATGCAGGCGCTCTCCCAGCTGAGCTATAGCCCCAAATCGGTGCCGGACTCCCGTCTGACACCGCTGCGTATTCTACTGGCGCCGAACCCGCTGTCAATACTTTGTGTTGTATTTCAAGCAGTTATACACCCTGTTTAGTCTTTCAGAGCCCGCTGTGCCATCTCAAAGACGTTTGATGACAGTGAATCGGTGGCCAGAATGGTCTCCAGAGCTGACGCCATCATCTTGCCACGGTCTGCATCGTAGCGTTTCCAGTCAGACAGCAGCGTTACCAGCCTGGCAGCCAGTTGCGGATTCAGGGCGTTCAACTGCTGAACCACCTTCGCGAGTAAGGCATACCCCTCTCCCCTGGCATCGTGAAACGACTCGGTGTTCATCGCAAAGCCGACAATGACACTGCGCACCTTGTTCGGGTTCTTGATGTCAAACGCAGGGTGCTGCATCAGCGTTTCAATGCCCGGGACCGTCATGCCCGGCGTTCCCGCCTGCATGGTCAGCCATTGCTCAACCATCTGGGTATCCGACTGCCAACGCTCGTAAAAATCGCTCAGTAACGATTGTTGCAAGGCTTCGGCATCGCCCGCCAGCACCGCTCGCAGGGCGTTGCTGCGATCGGTCTGATTCGTGGCGCTGGCGTACAGTTCTGCGGCGAAATCGAACGCAGCCTGATCACCGGCCTTTAACCAGTACCAGAGGCTCAGGCCCTGCAGCTGTCGACGACCGGATTCTTCGGCATTGAATTCATAGGGTGCATCGCTGCTTAGCTTCTCGGTCAGAGACCGCCAGATGTCCCGGTAGCGGGTGGCGAGTGTCTTGACCAGGTGCTTGCGCGCAGCTATCAGATCGTCAATGTAGACGACGTCGACGGCGTCTTTGAGGATGGCATAGCCGGGCAAGGTCAGCATGCTGGCGCGAATGGCGTGGGACAGGGAGGCGTCGCCTGCTACATTGGCCACTGTCTCCACCAACACCGAAGGCGGTGTCAGAGAGCGACCGGCACGGTGATCCTCCGCCATGCTCAGAATGGCGCGACTATACAGTTGCTGCAAAGCGTCCCATCGGTTGAACCCGTTGGCATCGTTGGCGGCCAGGAACGCGAGTTGCTCGTCACTGTAACCAAACGACCACTTCACCGGGGCCGAAAAGTCCCTCAGCAAACTGGGGACGGGCCGTTCCGATACCCCGGTAAAGACGACCTCGGTCACTTCATCGGTGAGGGTCAGCACCTCGGTGCCAGCGTTGTAGTTGCCTCTGGTGTGAATTGGCAAGTCGTTGCCATCGGCACCCAACAGACCCAGCTTGACCGGAATCACAAAGGGGCGTTTATCGGTCTGCCCGGGTGTTGCCGGGCACGACTGATGAAAAAATAGCCGGTAGGTTTGGCTGTCTGCGTCGTAGTCGTCGGTGACCGACAACCGGGGTGTACCCGCCTGGGTATACCAGCGCTTGAACTGGGTCAGATCGAGACCGGACACCTGCTCCATGCAGGCCACGAAATCATCGGTAGTTACTGCCTGGCCGTCAAAGCGTTCAAAGTACAGATCGGAACCGCGTCGAAAGTCATCCGGACCGACCAGAGTGTGAATCATGCGCACAACTTCGGCGCCCTTTTCGTACACGGTGGCGGTGTAGAAATTATTGATCTCAATGTACGAATCGGGCCGAACCGGGTGCGCCATCGGGCCGTTGTCTTCGGGGAACTGAACAGCCCGCAGACCGGCGACGGTTTCTATTCGCTTCACCGCACGGTCGTGTGTGTCGGAGCTGAACTCGGTATCGCGAAAAACGGTAAACCCTTCTTTCAGCGACAGCTGAAACCAGTCACGGCAGGTTACGCGGTTGCCACTCCAGTTGTGGAAATACTCGTGCGCGACAATGCCTTCGATGCGTTCAAAGCGCTGATCGTTCGAGGTATCAGGCGAGGCGAGTACAGCAGCACTGTTGAAAATATTCAGGCCTTTGTTTTCCATGGCGCCCATGTTGAAAAAGTCGGAGGCGACGATCATGAACAGATCCAGATCGTATTCCCGTCCATAGACTTCTTCGTCCCATTGCATGGCTTTTTTCAGGGAGTCCAGCGCAAAATCAACCTTGTGTGCATTCTGCGGTTCAACAAAAATTCTCAGCGTGACGTCACGACCGCTGCGCGTGGTGAACCGGTCATCCTTGCTGCTCAGGTCGCCAGCGACCAGCGCAAAAAGATAACTCGGTTTCGGAAAGGGGTCTTCCCAGACGGCATAGTGTCGTCCGCCTTCCAGAGCACCGCTGTCTACCGGATTCCCGTTCGACAACAGAATCGGAAACTGGCCGGCGTCGGCTTCGATGCGGGTGGTAAAGGTCGCCATCACATCAGGGCGATCGGGGTAAAAGGTAATTTTGCGAAAACCTTCCGCCTCGCATTGGGTGCAGTACATTGAGCCAGACTGGTACAGACCTTCAAGCGAGGTATTGTTCTGCGGATCTATGCGAGTTACGGCACGAAAAATGAGCTGTTCTGAATCGCAATTCAGAGTGAGCACGCCATCCGCATAGTGATAGTCGGCACTACTCAGTTGCTTATCGTCCAACTGCAGGGACTGAATGTCCTGATCAATGCCGTTTAGCACCAGTTCGCGACTGGCGACGTCGGGATTTTTTTTCAGGGTCAGCTCTGACGAGACTTCGGTATAGCCATCAAAGAGGCTCACGGTCAGATTAACGTGCTCTACCCAGAAAGCCGGTTGCTGGTACTCACTGAGGTAAATGGTTTTCGGATCCTGTGTTCTCATCAGTGTCTCACTTTTGCCCTTGTAGGGTCGGGTCGGAAAGGCCGTGTGTAACAGCCGATGCAATGGCCAGATATCAGGCTCAGGTAAAAGCCCGACAGCCAATCGTTAACGCAACACCACCTGGTAGCCGGTGTGGCGACGAATGTTGATAACGCCAGTATCGAGAATCCAGTACTGGCCTTTAATGCCGAGCAAAGTACCTTCGACAACCGGTTGTTTGTCGAGCGTCAGGCTGCTGACTTTTTCGGGGTACTGGTCTACCGGATAATCCAGCGACCGCACATCGGCGTGGTTGATCAACTGAATGGCCTGCAAACCATAGTCTGCGATCAGGGCATCCAGTTCCGGGCGACACTCGGCCACCAGCTGGTCACGCAGAGCGGGCAAATCCAGCGGCTCGGAGGTGCCTTTCAACATGGTGCGCCAGTTGGTTTTATCGGCGACATGCTGCTTGAAGACCACTTCCAGTAAGCCGGCCAGTTTGCGCGAGGAGACGCGGGCAATGATCATCGCCTGGGTCGCACCCTGGTCGACCCAGCGCGTCGGCACCTGTCCGCCACGGGTAATGCCCACCTTGATGCCGCTGGCGTTGGCCAGGTAGACGTAATGTGATTGCATGCAGGTCACTTCCGCCCATTCCGGTTCGCGGCAGGTACCCTGATCGAAGTGGCATTTTTCCGGGCTCATCATGCAGCTGTCACATTGCGCCAGCGTCGTGAAATGTTCGTAGCAATAACCCTGGCCGAAGCTTTTATTAGTGACCTTGTCGCAATAAACGCAGCGAATCTCACCCAAATACTCTAGCCGGATGGGCGAGCCAATCCGCGCATTCATGTCGATCTCGTGGTCACCGAGCCGCAGCCGGTAATGCACTGGCGAGGTGGCATCGCTGAGCATTTTTTCCAGCCCGCCGCGACCGAGCTCAGTCGCGTTTTCACCGGGCTCGCTAAACAGGTCGAGATTCATTGCAAGGTATCTCCGGCGCCGGGCAAGTTGATCACCTGGATATCATTCAGCTTTTCCGCCTTGCGCTTAACCGACTCGGGCCGATCAATGTAGCCCGTGCGGGCCTGTTCAGGCACGCCAATACTGATTTCATATTTCAGACAGGCTTCGAGGCACAGAGCCTTTTGCTCTTTGGTCAGCGCCACGCCATTGGGCCATCTACCAAGCTCAACGGCTTCTTTCAGCCGGCTGTACACTTCGGGAGACAAACTCCCTGCGACGGCATCAAAATTCATAGGTTCACCCTCTTCCACCCTGCTGTGTCCTCATGTGCGGTCAAAGCGGCCAGACACAAGGGCGGCATTCATAACGGTTAGTCTTCGAGACGGTTGCCCCAGCCCAGTTTGGTGCGGCATATCTCATAATAGTTGTGATCTTCCGGGTGCAACAGTCGCAACGCCTGCGGGAACCGGCTGATGCGCAGCTCATCGCCCGGTGCGATGGCGATGTGGTGCTGGGCATCGAAACTGATTTGCGGTTCGAACCCGTGGTCTTCGCCCAGTTGAATGCTCAGGTTGGCGTCGGCACCGACCACCAGGGGCCGGTTATTCAGGCTATGCGGAAACATGGGCACCAGAATCATGGTATCGAGGCTCGGGTGCACCAGAGGTCCGCCCGCCGAGAGCGCATAGGCGGTAGAGCCGGTGGGGGTCGAAACGATCAGGCCATCGGACCGCTGGCTGTAGACAAACTGGCCGTTGATGTAGAGCTCGAATTCGATCATACGGATGCTCTGACCGGAGTGCAGCACCACGTCATTCAGCGCCCGGCCCGTTTCCAGTACCTTGCCGTGCCGGATAATGCTCGCCTGCAGCAAAAAGCGGTTTTCAATGACGTAGCGGCCTGAAAACACATCCCGCACCTTCTGCTCCATCTCCACCGGCATAATGTCGGTCAAAAAACCCAGACGGCCGCGGTTGATGCCCAGCAAAGGCACATTGAATTCTGCGAGGTCACGAGCGGCACCCAGCAGTGTGCCGTCGCCGCCGACCACAATGATCAGATCGGCCCACTGCCCCAGGCCCGGTCGGTCGAGGGCTTCACAATTCAACCCCGGTATGGCCTCTGCCAGCGGCAAGTCGATGCGACAGGCCCGGTTCAACTCGCTCAGCAAGTGTGTCAGCCGGCGGACAGAGTCAACCACGCTGTCGCTGTCGAGTCGGCCGACAATGCCAATCCGTTCGAAGGATTGGGTGTGTTCGGGTTTGGTCATTCAGGTCGCTTCGGTTATCGTCCAGGGTTCCGAAGCATACCAGAAGGGAAGCGCATGGACGAAGCCGTCAGCACGCAATTGCGACAGGATTTGACGTGGATCCTGCAGGCCCCTGCCCTGCTGCCTGCGCCCGAACTGAACTGGCGCCCCGGCGATGCCTTCTCAATCGACCTGATTGACCCGATCATTGCCACCCGTGGCGACGCACTCGAACAAGCCCGGCATGGTAAGCTGGGCCATTATTTCGAGGCCCTGGTACAGTCGCTGTTCAGCGCCTCGCCGAATTACCGGATTCTGGCCAGCAATTGCATCATACGTGGCGCCACACGCACCCTCGGCGAGCTTGACCTGTTGCTGGAAGATCGCCGCCAGGGGCGAATTCTGCACCTTGAGCTGGCGCTCAAGTTTTACCTGCTTATTTCTGCCGGCGCAGGTATCGCCCCCGAATGCCGCTGGATTGGATCCGGTTTTAAAGACTTCATGACCGTAAAATCGCAGCGACTGCTGTCGCACCAGTTGACCTTACCGGAGCGCGCTGAACGGGAAGGTGCCTGGCCCCGGCACTTACCAGTGCCCGATCATTCCCAGGGCTGGGTAACGGGTCGTGGTTTTGTCCCTTTCGACGACAGAAACAATGCGTCTCGGTGGCCGCTGATCGCCCCGAATGCACTGATCCGCCCCTGGCTAACGGAAACCCAGGCCCGGCAACAGGGCTTGGCCGGTCGCTGGATCAACAAAAGCCAGTGGCTGTCTCAGCACCCGGGGCCAGAAGAGGCTCGCAAACACCCGGCACCGGCACAGTGGTTGGGCCGACTGCCCAACGAGTCCCACGACGGGCACTGGTTCATCGTACCCGATGACTGGCCAGAACAGGCCCGCGCCAGTATGCTGCGGCGCTTTGCATACGCCAGCAGTCCTACAGGAACGCCTTTGTGAACCAGCCTGAAACCCAAACAGCAAGCCATCGAATCACGCTAGAAACCACACCTGGCGGGCTACAACGCCTGTGCGTGGTCAATGAATGCGCAGTCGCCACGCTCTACCTCCAAGGCGCCCATTTGACGTCGTTTCGGCCGCACGGTCAGGATGACCTGTTATGGGTGTCTGACGCCGAGCCTTACCAGCCCGGCCAGGCCTTACGCGGCGGCATTCCGGTCTGCTGGCCCTGGTTTGGCCCCCACCCGGACGGCGCACCCTATCCGTCACACGGACTGGTCAGGACAGAGCTATGGAACTGGGAGGTTGTGCGCGATGACGCCAAGATCAGCCAACTGCGCCTCTGGCTCGAAACCGGCGGGACAGACTCTGGTTTTGCCCACCGGGCCCGGGTTGAACTGGTGGTAACGGTCGCTGACTCTCTGACCCTCAGTCTGATTACCACCAACCTTGGCGACAGCCCATTCACGCTCAGCCAGGCATTGCACAGCTACCTGCCGATTTCTTCGCCTGACTGCGTTTGCCTGACGGGTTTGACCGGCTACCCCTATCTCGACAAACTGACCGGAACACGCCAGCCGTGGCCGGAGCCGTTTGCAGTGGATCAGGAAATTGACCGAATTGTATTGGATGAAGGGCAACCCGTCATGCTGGACGAACCGGGCAAGGTGCGCCGTTTCATCAAGCGCGAAGGCAGCCGGTCGCTGGTGGTCTGGAACCCCTGGATCGCCAAGAGCCGAACCCTCTCGAACTTCAATGACGACGACTACCGCTCCATGCTGTGCCTGGAAGCGGCCAACGCCGCCGATGACAGCAGGCAACTGCAGCCTGGCGAGCAACACCCGCTAACAACCGAACTTGGGCTGACGACGACCGATGCGTGATGTCAACCTGCCACCCGGCCTGATGGAGGCTGTGGACGAGCTGCTGACAGAAGCACCCGCCGGATTGTCGGAGTACGACCTGATACAGGCTCTGGACCGGCACTACCCTGCGCTTTTTCCCAAGCCCAACCTGGGCGACCCGCTACTGCTGTTTCAGCACCATTTTGTGCTGATGCACCTGCTGTACCGCCTGCAGCAGGACAACCACCAGAAGTCCCGGAGGCTGTCGATCAGCCCACTGCGGATTCAGTGGCTGGCGGCAACCGGCGGCGAGGGCAAGGCCGTGAGCCCGAATCCGTCGCTGGCGGCTTATTATCTGGATTTCAGCAATTTGACAAAAGAAGACGGTTTCAGTGTAGAGCGGTTGTTGCAGGGGTTTTGGCGCCGTTTACTGGGTGAAGAGCAAGCGCCCGATGCGCTTGCCACCCTGGGCCTGGGGCCTTCCGCCAGCTTTTCTGACGTCAAGACCCGTTACCGGCAACTGGCCAACGCTCATCATCCGGACAAGGGCGGTGACGCTGTTGAATTCGGGCGGATTCAACAGGCCTACGACACCCTGAAAGATCAGCAAAAATACCGCAAGTGACCTTGCCTGGCAGCGACGTCACCCGGAAGCCAATCGATCTTACTGCCGGTGCACCTTACTGATAATAGGCGTTTTCGGTCACGGTATGATCGGTAACATCCCTAATGCCCTTCAAGCCCGGTACTTTTTCGAGCAAGGTTGCTTCAACGCCATTTTTCAACGTAATGTCGACCGCTGAGCAACCCTGGCAGCCACCGCCGAACTTCAGCACCGCAACGTCTTCGGGCGTCAGTTCTTCAAGGCTGACCTCGCCCCCGTGTGACGCCAAGCCCGGGTTAATCTCGGTAAACAAGATGTAATTAACCTGATCCTGCAGCGGGCTGTCGGCATTCACCTTGGGCATTTTGGCATTGGGCGCCTTGATGGTCAGCTGACCGCCCATCTTGTCTTCGGCGTAATCGACAACAGCTTCATCGAGGTACGGCAGACTGTGCTTTTCCAGATAGACCCGGAACTGTGTCAGCTCGATGACTTCGTCGTTTTCTTTCTCTTCACCCGGACGGCAGTATGCCAGGCAGGTTTCAGCGAATTTAGTGCCAGGCTGGGTCACAAACATACGAACGGAGACACCGTCCGTGCTTTGCTTGGCCAGCAGACCCGCCAGATAATTCTGCGCGGAATCGGTAATGTTCATCTGAATATCCATGCCACAGACTCCGTAGTTGGACGATTAATCGGGAATGTTGAATGGGCGGTATTCTATCGAACTTTGTCCGCCAACTGAATACCTGAGTGTTTTACTTGGTTATACAGATGTGGCCTGCTATCAGTGAATTCAAGGCGAACCATTGAACTTAGAGCAGAAAGGCCTATCGCACTGACCATAGGACCCCGTAGTGGCCTGGAATCAGATACTACGCGCACCAAAATCTGTGAGGTTGCGACAGATAACGGTATAACTACTATATCAATACTTTTTGATATAGATTGAAAAAACACCCTGTTTGGTGTTTCATAGGGCACCTTCTTTAAGGCAGGGGTGGACCCTCCGTGACGGTCTGTCACTATTTACGGAGCAAACAACCCATCCACGCCTTCTGTCACAGCCAACTGAACTGGAAGAGACAATGACTCGCTCAGTCGCGGACGAACTCCGCCGTACGCTCCAAGACCGCATCATGGTACTGGACGGTGCCATGGGCACCTCCATCCAGGGGTACCCACTCGAGGAAGCCGACTTCCGTAAAAGGCACTTCGAAGACCACCCGAGCCCGCTCAAAGGCAACAACGACCTATTGTCGCTGACTCGCCCCGACATCATCGAGGAAATTCACGACTCCTTCTTCGAGATCGGTGCCGACTTCGCCTGCACCAATGCGTTCAGCGCCACCACCGTTGCCCAGGCCGACTATCACCTCGAACACGCTGTATACGACATCAACTACGCGGCGGCCCAGTGTGCCCGGCGCAGTGCCGACAAGTGGTCAATGAAGACACCGGAGCAGAAACGTTACGTCATCGGCTGCCTGGGGCCCACCAACCGAACCGCCTCAATGTCGCCCGACGTCAACGACCCGGGCAAGCGCCTGGTCTCCTTCGACGATCTGGTTCAGGCCTACAAGGAAGCGTCCATTGCGCTGATCGATGGCGGTGTCGATCTGATCATGGTCGAAACGGTATTCGATACGCTCAACGCCAAGGCCGCTGTCTTCGCGGTGCTTGAGCTGAAACAGGAACGTGGACTGGACATTCCGCTGATGGTCTCCGGCACCATTACCGATGCCAGTGGCCGCACTCTGTCGGGCCAGACGCCTGAGGCCTTCTGGGTGTCGCTAGAGCACGGTGAGCTGTTCAGTATCGGCTTGAATTGCGCCCTGGGCGCCAAAGACATGCTGCCGCATATCAAGGCGCTCGACAAACACGCCACCTGTTTGATTTCGGCTCACCCCAATGCGGGCCTGCCCAACGAGTTTGGCGAATATGATCAGTCCGCCGAGCAAATGGCGGAACAGGTACGTCCCTTTCTGAGCGAAGGCCACGTCAATATTATCGGTGGCTGCTGCGGTACCACACCGCAACACATTGCCCAGTTGAGAAAGCTGGCCGATGAATACTCACCGCGCCCGCTGCGCGATCTGGCCGCGGAGGTTGCCGATGAAGCCTAAGCAACGTGCCCTGCCCGACATGGTTCTCAGTGGCCTGGAGCCACTAGTCGTCAATGAAACCACCGGCTTCGTTAACGTCGGCGAGCGCTCCAACGTCGCCGGTTCAGCCAAGTTCGCGCGCCTGATCCAGGAAGAACAATACGAGGAGGCCGTCGACATCGCCCGCACCCAGGTCGACGACGGAGCCCAGATCATCGACATCAACATGGACGACGCCATGCTCGATGGCGAAGCGGCCATGGTTCGCTACCTCAACCTGCTGGCAGCCGAGCCGGATGTCGCCCGGGTGCCGTTCATGATCGACTCCTCAAAATGGAGCATCATCGAAGCGGGCCTGAAATGCGTTCAGGGCAAGGCGATCGTCAATTCCATTTCGTTGAAGGAAGGCGAAGACGTCTTCATTCAACAGGCACGCCGCATCAAACTCTACGGTGCGGCCGTGGTCGTCATGGCGTTCGATGAAAAAGGCCAGGCCGATACGTACCAGCGTCGAATCGACATCTGCAAACGGTCTTATGATATTTTGGTCGACGTGGTCAAGTTCAACCCGCAGGACATCGTCTTCGACCCGAATATTTTTCCGGTGGCAACCGGTATTCCCGAACACGACAACTACTGTGTCGATTTTTTCAAAGCCACCGCCTGGATCAAAGACAACCTGCCCGGCGCCAAGATTTCCGGCGGTGTCTCGAACATGTCGTTCTCCTTCCGCGGCAACAATACCGTGCGTGAAGCCATGCACTCGGTGTTCCTGTACCACGCCATCAAACACGGCATGGACATGGGCATCGTCAACGCCGGCATGCTGACCATTTACGACGATATCCCCAAAGACCTGCTCGAACGCGTTGAAGACGTTGTACTGAACCGCCGCGACGATGCCGCCGAACGCCTGGTCGATTTCGCCGAAAGCGTTAAAGGCCAAACGGCCGATGCCAAAGAAAGCGACAAGCTGAAATGGCGCGAAGGCGACCTGCAAGATCGCATCACTCACGCCCTGGTCAAAGGCATCACCGAATTCATTGAAGCCGATGCCGAAGAAGCGCGCCAGGAGGCCGACAAACCCATCGAGGTGATCGAAGGCCCTTTAATGGTGGGCATGAACGTGGTGGGCGACCTGTTCGGGGCCGGCAAAATGTTTTTGCCACAGGTAGTCAAAAGCGCCCGGGTAATGAAAAAAGCCGTTGCCTACTTGCTGCCCTATATTGAAGAAGAGAAACGTCTTTCAGGCCGTGAAGCCGAAAACAACGGCGTGATCATTATGGCCACCGTGAAAGGCGACGTGCACGACATCGGTAAAAACATCGTCGGAGTTGTCTTGTCGTGCAACAACTATGAAGTGATTGATCTTGGTGTCATGGTGCCGGCGGAAGACATCCTCGATGCGGCCGAAAAGCACAACGCCGACGTCATTGGACTGTCCGGGCTAATCACACCCTCGCTGGACGAAATGGTGACCGTCGCACAAATGATGGAACAGCGCGGCATGAATAAGCCCTTGCTGATCGGCGGTGCAACGACGTCGAAAATTCACACCGCGGTGAAAGTTGAGCCACAGTATTCAGCCCCGGTGGTGCACGTTCTGGATGCGTCCAAGTCCGTTCCCGTCGTGAGTCAGTTGTTGTCGTCGAACAAAGCGGCCTATGTCAGTGAACTGCGCGATGCCTACCAGCAGTTACGCGAAGGCAATGCCCGCAAACGCGGCCAGAAAGAATTCGCCAGCCTGGCGTTTGCGCGGGCCAATGCCTACCAGCCCAACTGGGCGGATTACCAGCCAACAACACCGTCGTTCATTGGCAACCGGACCTTTACCGATTACCCCCTGGCCGAGATCAAAGAGCGGTTCGACTGGACACCCTTTTTCAAAACCTGGGAACTGCACGGCAAATACCCAAAAATTCTGACCGACAAGGTCGTGGGGGTGGAAGCCAGCAAGCTGTTTAAAGACGCCACCGCCATGCTCGACCGAATCGTCGACGAAGGCTGGTTGCAATGCAACGGCGTTGTCGGGCTCTACCCGGCTGCCGGGATAGCGGGTGACCAAACCGAAATTTACGTCAATGAAGCGCGCGATGAAGCCCTGGTAACCCTGAACCACCTGCGTCAGCAAGCCGAGCGCCCGGACGGCCGCGCCTTCCGGTCACTGGCCGACTTTGTAGCGCCAAAGGACAGTGGCGTTCACGATTACATGGGCGCCTTTGTCGTTACCTGCCACGGCGCCGACGAACGTGCCAAAGCCTATGAAGCCGAGCACGATGACTACAACGCCATCATGATCAAGGCGCTGGCCGACCGCTTTGCCGAAGCCTTTGCCGAGGTATTGCACGAAAAGGTGCGCAAGGAGCTCTGGGGCTACGTGGGCGATGAACAGCTGGACAACGAGGCCATCATCGCCGAGAAGTATCAGGGCATTCGCCCGGCTCCAGGCTACCCGGCCTGTCCGGAACACAGTGAAAAAGCCACTCTGTTCCAGCTGCTCGATGCCGAACAGGCGACCGGTTGCTCGCTGACCGACAGCTTCGCCATGTGGCCGGCTTCCGCTGTAAGCGGCTGGTATTTTGCGCACCCGGAGAGTCGCTACTTTGGCTTGGGCAAGATCGACCGCGACCAGGTTGACGACTATGCTGAGCGCAAAGGCTGGGATCTGACGACCGCAGAGCGCTGGCTGCGACCCACCCTGGGATACGACGAACTCTGACCGGAGGTGCGGTTGTCAGTTACGCTGGTTTCCTGTGATACTCAACGCAAGCACTCTGAGGAAAGGGACACGTGACTGACTCCACCCCTAAAAACTGGCTTTCCCAGGCACAGGACTGGTTGTGGCACCCCAATCTGTCCAAGTTGCCAGGACCAGGACGACTGGGTATACGGATTGCCCGGGTAGGTTTCGCCGTGATCAAGGATCTGGCGCGGGGTTACACCAACCTTCATGCGATGAGCCTGGTGTATACCACCTTGCTCTCCATTGTCCCATTCCTGGCGCTCAGTTTTTCCGTTCTGAAGGGTTTTGGCGTTCATAATCAACTCGAACCCCTGCTGCAAAGCCTGCTAATGGCCCCGCTGGGCGAACGCAGCGAAGAAATCACCAGCAATGTCCTCAACTTTGTCGACAACATTCGGGTTGGAGTGCTTGGCGCCGTTGGTCTCGGCATTCTGGTGTATACCGTCATTTCTCTGGTTCAAAAAGTGGAGCGAGCTTTTAACCAGGTCTGGCGAGTCAGCCAGATTCGGCCGCTGGCTCAACGTTTCAGCAATTATCTGAGTGTCATTCTGATCGGGCCGCTACTGGCCTTTTCGACGCTCGGCGCCACCGCAGCCCTGGTCAGTTCCGATACCGTTGCGACCATGCTGGAAATCGCCCCGCTGGGGTGGGTATTCAGCCTGCTTTCCCGGCTGGCACCCTACGTGGTCATCATTACGCTGTTTACCTTTCTGTACTACTTCATTCCCAATACCCACGTAAAGTTTCGCCATGCGTTTATCGGCGGTTCCGTGGCAGGTTTTCTGTGGCAAAGCCTGGGTTATCTGTTCACGCTTTTTGTCACCAGCTCCACCCAGTACACGGCCATTTATTCCGGGTTTGCAGTGGGTATCCTGCTGCTGGTGTGGATTTACCTGTCCTGGCTGGTGCTACTGACCGGTGCAACGGTGGCCTATTACAGCCAGAATTTCCGTTTTATCCGTCAGCGTCAGACCGTTTTGCCCAGCGCAGAAACCGATGAAGCTGTGGGCCTTACCCTGATGTATCGGATTGCGCGCTGCTTCGATAGGAACGAACCTGGCGTCAAGGCCGCTTCATTAAGCAGTGAAATGAACGTGGATGCGGCGGTCGTCGACCGCCTGATGGACAAGCTGCTCGAAGCACAACTGATCGTCCGCAGCGAAGAACACCGTCTAACCCCGGCCCGGCCGCTGGATCAGATTGCGTTGGCTGACCTGCTGCACACCATCCGTGCTCCAGACTCCACAGTATCAACACCCCCTTACACATCGGCGATGCAAGAGACCATCAAGCAAGCGATGATCACTGCGTTTAAGGATCAAACGCTCGAAGACTGGGTGCGCCGGAGTGAAGACACAGAAAGTGGCTAGTGGTCCATGCGTGAAGTTCTGTTACTAGGGAACGACGCCATCAAGTTCGGAGCGAGGCGGAAAACCACCGGAATAGCACCGCTATTTCAAGGTTTGACAACAAAACTCTGGGCTTGATGGCAAAGTGAACAGTGACAGAACTTTCCGCATGGACCACTAGGGCGCAATGGTGACCATGCTTTCATCAGCCCATCGGACCGCGTCCAGATAGGCCGTCGCCCATTGCGCTGGCGTCAGTGGTGTTTGCTCCAGAGAGTCGAAGTCCATTTGCTCATAGGCCAGCACCCGCTGCAACACGTCACCGGCAACGCCTTCGTACTCCAGCAGGGCCAGCTTGACCGGCATACTGAGAATGATGGTATCGAGCAACTCGACCATGGGTTGATCCATCAGAGCATCCAACACCGAGAACAACCCGACAATGAACATTTGATGGCGTACTTCCGGGTGCCAGAGATCGGCAACCTGTTCGCACAGGCGAGCTCTCACCAGTGCCGTGGTGATCAGTTCGCGCGGCTTGCTGTCGTCCATCCGCGTCATCAGTATCAGCGATACCCAGTGTTTCACGTTATCGATGCCCAGCAGCACGATGGCATCCTTGATCGAATCGACCTCACGACGCAATGAAAACGCCGCGCTGTTGATGTAGCGCAGCAACTTGTAGCTGAGGGAAATATCGTGCGCGAGCAAGGCTTCAAGTTCATCAAGGCCGACATCGGGCTGCTGTAATTTGTTGAGCAAATCGAAAACCACCGCCTTGTTCGCAGCTACGCTCTTGCGCATTACTACCTGCGGCCGGCAAAAGAAATACCCCTGATAACAGTCGAAACCAAGCTCTTCACACAATTGCTTCATGGCCTGAGTTTCAACCTTCTCGGCGATCACCTGAACCGGGTAACGCCGCAACTGTGCCATCAAAGCCGTCAGTTCATCGCGCCCCCGACCCAGCACATCGACCTTGACGTAGTGCGCCCAGCACAACATCGGCCGGGTCTCGTCAGTCAACTCAAAGTCATCCAATGCCAGCTTGAACCCCTGTTTCGATAACCGTTCCAGGCCAGACATGACCTCCGGCGTGGCACGAATATCTTCCAGCACTTCCAGTACGCACTGCTCCCGAAACATCGGGGTCAGCGCACCGTCTGTGATAAAGGCTTTGGGTAGGTTGATGAACACCAGGCTGCTGCCGGTAAGCGTATCGATGCCAATGTGAATAAATGAGTTAAGAATGGCCTCGCTGGAGGCGCGATCGGGATCGTCGAACTGGGCTTCATTAACATCGCTGTCGCGATACAGCAATTCGTAGCCAATCACCTTGAGCGCGCGATCGTAAATAGGTTGTCGAGCAATGAAAAACTGCGCCATGGATGCCCTTCCTGCTGGCTTATCTTGCCTGATAAAGGTCTACATTAGCCGCTCTGGCCAGTATTGCCAAGCGGCTGGTTAACCCTGGCGTTATAGCTGACTCAGCGCCGCATCAAAATCAGACATCAGATCGGACACCGCTTCGATCCCAACCGATAGACGCAACAGGTCATCCGGTACCGGTGTACCCTCGCCTTCTATGCTGGCTCGGTGCTCAACCAGGCTCTCTACACCACCCAACGAGGTGGCACGCTTCCAAACCTTCAAAGTCGCTGCCACCTGAATGGCTGCCGCAGCACCTCCCTTGATTCGTACAGAGAGCATACCGCCAAAGCCGTTACGCATTTGCTTACGGGCAACGTCATGCCCGGCGAAGCCCGGCAAGCCGGGGTACAGCACTTCCTCAACGGCCGGGTGCGCATTCAGATGCTCTGCCAGTCGCTGAGCATTGGCCGAGCACTCACGCACCCGTATTGCCAGGGTGCGCATGCCGCGCAACAACAGCGCTGCTTCAAAAGGCCCCAGCACCGCACCACCCTGGGAGCGCTGTTTGATCAGACGTTGCCAGAACTCATCGTCCCGGGCCGTCACCAGCGCACCGGCAATCACATCCGAATGGCCGTTCAGATACTTGGTGGCTGAATGCATAACAAGATCTGCCCCCAGCAACAGCGGCTGGGTATGGATGGGTGTCGCCACCGTTGAATCCACCACCACCCGTGCGCCTGCGTCATGCGCCAGGCCACAAATGGCTTGAATATCCGCCACTGTCCACAGCGGATTACCCGGCGTTTCCAGCCAGACCAGCTCGGTCTTGCCAGGCTGGAGCGCGGCGGTTACCGCTGCGGTATCACTGGTATCAACGAAACTGACATCAATCTGCCACTGCTGCGAAAACTGCTTCAGCCAGTTGCGTAACGACCAGTACATCACCACCGGCGCAATGACATGAGCACCCGGTTGCAACGCCTGGAACACCGCCACTGAGGCGGCCATGCCCGACGCAAACACCAGCGCATCGGCGCCCTGTTCCAGCTCGGTCAGAACCCGTTCAACCGGGTCGTAACCGGGGTTATCGGCACGCGAATAAATGCGCCCCCGGCTGTAACCGTTGTCGGTATCACGTTGATAGGTGGTGCTGTTATGGATGGCAGGAATCAGTGCACCGGTAGTGGCATCGATGTCGCCCAGAGCTTGGGCCACCAGGGTTTCTGGCTGATACGGGTATGGCATTAAGTCGGTCTCAACTCATCGAAAAGATGCGCGACAGTGTAGCACTACCGATTACACGACCGTAGCGGCATTGATAGCGACCAACTCACAGAGTTTATTTGAGTAAGATTTTAACTTTGCAATAGCTTAGCGATGGGTGGCAGGTCTGCTCTTGCGGGGGTATCTGAGGCAGGGATGCCGAAGTTAAGCCTACATGGAGGTATTCACGGCGACCCCGCAAGAGCAGACCTGCCATCCGTCGCGGGCTCTAGGCGGTATGTAATATTTAACCTCCGAACCTTGAGGTATTACCTCAAGGTTCGGAGTCTGTTGATTGGCCATGCCCCGAGTCAGCCTGCAACTCTCCGGCAGGCACACGCCCGATGCCCCAGCTTCGGTGGATATAGCCCACCACTTCGTCCAGTTCGTCCCGGGTGATCAGTGCCAGCTCGCCCCGTTCCAGCGGGTCGAAATGGAAGATGTATAGCCTTGAGGCAAACTGGGCGAACGGCAAAGACGCCTCACCATAGCGCTCACCCTTGCCGGCGGTACTGACTTCCACCCCATCGCCCCAGTTCTGGCCACTGTCGTTGTTGGGATTGTAGAAATACACCCGCATGACCTGCTCCGGGTCCATCGCCACCCGTAGTATGGTAATAGCGTGCCAGCCAATAAACCGAGCCGCACTGTCGGTCACGGCAATGCCAGCCGGTTGCGGGTGGATCAGCGGTTGGTTGCCGTTGTAATAGGGGTGGTAGGAAGCGTAAAAATGACGCAGAAAATCTTCCAGGTCTACCAGCGAACCGGTGGCCACATCGACATTAATGTTAAAGCCGCGACCGGACCACCAACCATGAAATTCCGGATTCACCCAACGATGCGGATCGCCTTCACGGCCAATGCAACGACGGCCCATCTCGGCATAAATGCGGTCGAGATGGGGCACCACCAATAGGGATACGGCGTCGAGATCGATTGGCAGACTGCTGGCAACGCCCGACTCGCTCTCGCAGGACGAAATGGGCTGACCTTCAAAATGCATGATGATCTCGTCATCCCGCGCGGCCCAGGCCACCATTTGCAAAAGATAGTCCGGGTCGTTGTAAGCCCACATCGATAAAGCCCGGGCCGACTGACAAGTCGGGTTATTGCCCTGCCCCACACCCAGCGGCTGACCCAGCATGCACAGCACACCTTCCAGCAGCCGTGAGCGGGGTTCAATCGCATCGCCAAAGGCTATCGACAGCCGGGTTCGCGACCACTCCGACAGAATCAGCGCCAGCTGACGCCACATCGCCGGCGCGACCGATGGGTGATAGAGAATACCCCGCTCCAGCGTCAGCGCCAGCCCGTAAATGGCCTGTGCCGTTTGCGGATGCACCGCCTCGCGGATCAGGGCATAGACAAGCTCGCGGTAACACAACAAACAATCACGACCGGTCGTCGACAACCCGAGCGCTTCCGGCAACAGATGATCATCGGACTCCAGCAAATGCCGTAACAGCGTGGCATGGTAGGGCGAGACGAGGCCAGTATCGTGCATGGCCCGGGCAAAGCCAGTGGCCTCTTTGAGCAAAGCGCTGGAATCCATGGCATTGAGACTGTGCTGATAGGCTTCCACACCCGGGTCATCCCGGCACGCCTGAGTCGGCCCATACAGGCTGCTGACCAGCCGGTCAGCGCCCTGCCCGCTGGTGCCCAGATCAATCTCCGGATTGGCCTGGCAAATGGCGATCTGAGTAATCATCTGTTTGATCGAATCAACCTGGATAGGCCGTTGATTCAGAATGCGCCAGATTTCGTCGATCAGCTGATCGATAATCTGCTCATAACCAATGCGTTCTGCCAGGTGTTTCAGCAGGTTTCGCGGCAACTGCGCGAGCCGCCCCTGGGTCTCCCGTTCCGCCTCGCTCGGCGGCGTGAACAACAGGGACAGATTCGCAGCCAGCACCTGGCTCAGGAAATGACTGGCCTGCTCGGACGACAGCTCTTCATGTGCGTAAATACCCTGGGCAACCGCCAGAAATCGCAGCTCGCTTAGCGCCTCAATCACGACCGATTCAGCCACAGGACTTTGCAGGGAATATCGCGACAGCGTTGGTATCAAAACGCCCGGGTTGGCCCAGTCGGAGCCCCAGAACACACCCGCGTCTTCCAGCGATTTTATGCGTGTTTCCAGAGCAGCACAGCCACCCTCCTGCAGCATGATTCGCCGGGCCGTATCGAATACCCGGCCAATTTTGGCGGGCTTCGAAAAGGCCGGAGCTTGCGCCAGTATGACGGTCGCGTCATCCATTTGTGCCAGCAGACCGTCCAGTCTGGAGCCTTCAAAGGGCGTTGTATTATCCGGACTCACCGTCGTTCTCCATTAAAGCTCACCTGTCTCTCCTGAGGAGCGACTGTCACGACATAGCCAGCAATTCTCGACTGGCTGGCCATAGTCTGAATGTCAGACTAGATATAGAAATCAAGTTCTTGCTGGCGCTCCAGCAAGCGATGCATCTCCTTGGCATCCTTACCCACAAAGAACAGCAGACCCCAGTGGGTACCAAAGGCGGTGCGTTTGGTCACAATCTCTTCCTGAGGCGTGGTCAGCTCGTGGGACTCAAAATACGGATGGTCTTCCGTCTCTTCCGGAATTTCCAGGCGGCTGACAACACGGCGACGCGGGTACACACCAAAGCAACCGGCATGGGCCTTTGCATCGGTAACCGCCTCCGGGAAGTAGGCTTCCACCTCCTCGTCAGTCGATTTCGGGTCGAATACCAGCATGGTCGCCTGATAGGCATTGAAGCCCTCGTAAACCCGCTCCAGCAGTTCAAATACCTTGAAGCCCGGCGGCCGGTAAGCCACTTCGCCGAAGTACATCGTGCCATCGCTGGTCACGAAGTACTCGGGGTGAATCAGCCCGAACTCGATGTCGAACGTTTTGATCAGCAGTTCGATCTGAGCCGTGATCTTCTCGCGGTAGACTTCCAGTTCCGGGGAGGCCGGCACGTAGACCGAATAACCAAGCTTGACGTACTCGGAAATATTCAGGAATCGGATCTTGCCGTTGTGAATCCAGGCTTCAACCGCGAATTCCCAGCCATCCAGATGCGACTCCATCAAAGAAGGAAACTCCTCATCGGGAATGCTGTCGACTTCATCCGGGGTGCGAATCACCCGGTGGCCCAGGCAACCGGCTTTATCGAACGCCTTGACGTGAATCGGATCGTTCGGGTCGCCATCGAGTTTCAGCAGCGTCTGGTTAACCCGTTTTAAAAAACGAATGATGTCGTCCCGGTCATGGGCTTCTTCAAAAATACCCACCCGAATGCCACCCAGCTGGGCACGCCGCTTCATCAGTGACTTGTCACGCATCAGCATGGCCTGGCCCAACAGACGTGGGTTATCCAGTAATACCGAGTTGATGGCACCAGCCCATTCAACGGTTTCCTCGAACAGGGGAATCGACACATCCACGCCCATGTCTTTCAGCGTCTGTGCAATTTCCATAGACCGGTCGTTCAACCGTTCGAAATTCCAGGGGACATAGGGGATTTTGTGTTCAAGACAGTATTCTTCGGCCCAGTCGGGCGCGACCACGACGTAACGTCGGTCGAATTTCTCTGCAGCCTCAATGGCATTCAGGCTCCAGCCCAGCAATGCTATATAACCCTTGTTTGGATCTTTCTTCATAAGAGATGCCTCTTTGATTGATAGATGGATCCAACCTCTTTAGCGAGATCTGGTGCGTCCCACCATACGCCAGTGAGCCGCTCTGGTACACCGAGCCGCGGGTACAATCACCGTTACGATAAGCCGCAGAGACCGCTATCACGGGCATCAGGACACATTGGAATTTTTTTATATCGGGGTAAAAAAGAGGGGCTAAACGCGGTGATTTCTGCTCAGTTCCGGCAGGATCACCGCGTTAAACGGTCGAAAATACGCTCAGACAGCCGCGTCTTTTCGACTCTGTTCACGGCGCCGCAGCACTTCATAGGCCACCGCCAGTACCACGGTCACCAGAATCATGATCAGGCCCAGTGCGTTTACTGCCGGCGTCAGACCCGTGCGCACTTTGGTCGCAATATAGACGGTGAGCGTCGTATCGAAACCCCGCACAAAGAGCGTGGTGTTGTAGTTCTCGAACGATTGCAGAAAGGCAATCACCGCCGCCGTCATAATGGCGGGCTTGAGATACGGCAACAACACCCGGCGAACAACCTGGGAATGCGTCGCCCCCAGGCTGTAGGCCGCTCGCTCCAGCGTTCGGTCAAACCGTTGTAGCCGTGCTAGCACCATCAGCATCACGTAGGCAGCAATAAAGGTGGTTTGCGCGATCACCGTCAGCCCTATACCGCCACTCACTCCCAGGTTACGCCAGAAGATCAGCGTGGAAATACCAATAATTACACCCGGTGTCAGTAGCGGAGACAGCATCAGGCTGTAATAGAAGTTCTTGCCTTTGCCTTCATAGGTCGACAAAAACAACCCGGCTGACACCCCGATTGGCACCGCCAGCGCCAGCACGCCCAGGCCCACAATAAAGCTGTTGAGCAGGGCTTCCCACATGGCCGTATCGTTGGCCAGTTCACCAAACCAGCGCCAGGTGGTTTCCCGCCAGGGCCAGATCGTAGGAAAACGACTGTCGTTGAAGGTGGCAATCGACATGATCACCAGAGGCGTGAACAGATAGATAAAGAACACCACAAGATAAAAGCGAATGCTCCAGTACATGAGTCGTTGCGAGGTCATTTGCCAATATCCCCCAGTCCGATGCGGAACACCTTCATTACCGCGGCAATGAATCCGATACACAGAATCAGTAACACAAAGGCATACGCCGCTCCCATGTTCCAGTCACCGCCTTCAAAGAACCAGTTGTAGATGATCTGAGTAAACCAGCGGCTGCCCGGAGAACCCAGCAGTGCCGGCACCGCGTAACTGCCTGCAGCCAGCATAAACACCATAATGCAGCCTGTGGCGATACCGGGTTTGGCGTGCGGAATCACGATACGCCAGTGGATACGAAGTAACCCTGCCCCCAGGTTCCGGGCGGCCCGCACCTGGTTGTTATCCAGGCTTTCAATGGCGTTATACAGCGGAAACACCATAAACAGGATATAGGCGTACACCATGCCTATCAGCACGCCGCCATCGCCGGTGAGAAAGCGTACCGGACGGTCGATAAACCCAAGCCCCAGCAACAGGGCATTCAGCGGGCCCTGAAACGACAGAATCAGGTACCAGGAAAAGGTCCGCAGAATTTCGTTGATCCAGTAGGGAATGACCAGCAACAACGCAATCAGCATCACTTGTTTGGCGGTTGCCAGCTGCGCCAGAAAATACGCCACCGGATAGGAAACCAGAAGGGTCAGCACCGTCACCAGAATGCTCGACCAGATGGTCTTGAAAAAGATGGTTCGGTGAATGTCATTGCCAATCAGCGTTTGGTAGTTGCCCAGAGTGTAGACGTCTTCCGGCCCCCCAAGCTGGCTCGGAATCAGGTTTGGCTTGAACGAATAGTCGATCATGATCAGCTGTGGCAACAACACCAGCACAATCAGCCAAAACCACAGCAACAGCAAGACCACCAGCGTCATCGGCCTGCCAAATCGGGCGGTCAGTTGCTTAATCATTAGCCGTCTCCAGGGGTCTGTCTTCCGGCAATACCACGGTTTCAGCAACCTGGAAGCCGAGGGAGAGTGTCGACCCCTGATCTACCTGACCACCATAGGCGCGCTGATCGGCCTGCACATGAATCTGAGCGGGCAACTGGGCGTGGCGCGTCTCAAGCGTCAGGTGGGCGCCTTCGAAGTTGACGGTTTCGACACTGACATCGAGGCGGTTAACATCCTGCTCGGTGGCCGCTTGCAGGCTTTCCGGGCGCACGTACAGGCCGCAGGGCTGCCCCTGCTCAAGCCGGGTACCCATCTGGCCCCTGAACTGGCCGGCTGCGCCGCAATCGACCACCACCTGCTCACCATCGATGGAGACGACCTTGCCAGGCAACCGGTTGTTTTCGCCAACGAACTCGGCCACAAAGGCGGTTTTGGGCTTGCGGTAGAGCTCAATCGGGGAGTCAACCTGTTGCAGGCGCCCCGCCGACATCACCGCAACCCGATCCGACATGGTCAGCGCTTCGCCCTGATCGTGAGTGATGTAGATGAAGGTGATTTCAGTGCGTCGCTGAATTTCTTTCAACTCGGTGCGCATGTGCTGGCGCAGCTTTAAATCGAGCGCCGACAAAGGTTCATCCAGCAGCAACACTTTCGGCTCCACCGCCAGTGCCCGGGCAATGGCCACCCGTTGTTTTTGACCGCCGGACAGATCATCGATCCGGTACTGGCCGCTGCCCGGCAGATCCACCAGTTCGAGCAACCGGTCGGATACCTTGCGCCGTTCGGCTTTGCTGACGCCTCGAACCTCAAGGCCAAATTCGATGTTTTCCGCCACACTCATCAGCGGGAACAGCGCCAGATTCTGAAATATCATCGAGGTGGGCCGCTTGTTGGCGGGCACCGCAGCCATGGGTTCATTGCCAATATTGACCGACCCGGTCGTGGGCTCCAAAAAACCACTGACAATGTTCAACAAGGTGGTCTTGCCGCAGCCAGAAGGGCCCAGAAAACTGAAAAATTCGCCGGACTGTATGTCCAGATCCAGAGGATGTACGGCTGTGAAGTCGCCGAATTTCATGGAGATGTTGTCAAGATGGACTCGACTGTCCATAGCAGTTACTTCCTGTCTAAGCGTCCCTGATACCTACATTATTCAGGTCTTCCATCCCGGAACGACCAAAGCCCCGCACGGGGCGGGGCTATTTGAAGTCCGCTGTTGCAGCGGTTTTGTCCGGTCTGATCAGGCTGACAGGTACCGGTCCTGGTACTCGTTGCGGATCGACACATACCAGGGTTCCTGGATGGGCCACCACCAGAGGTTGGCCAGATCCTGCTCGGTGTAGGAATTGGTGAAGAAGTCTTTGGTCGCTTGCGGCAACAAGGCTTCGGCACCGCGTGAGGTCGAGTTGTAGCCCGTGGCCTTCACAAACATGGCACCGGCTTCTGGCGTGTAGTACCAGTTGATGAACTCGTACACCGCATCGACGTTCTGGGCATTTTTGGGAATCACGAAACCTTCCATCCAGGCCAGGGCCCCTTCTTTGGGCGCCGCGTAGGCAATCGGCTGACCTTCCTGAATCAGATTGAAGGCGGTGCTGTCCCAAGTCTGACCGGCTACGGCCCCATTGGTGCGGAACGCGCCCTGGGCTTCGTTTTCGGTATTCCAGAACTGAGCAATCATGCCCTTATGCTCAACGGCAACCTTGAGAATTTCATCAAAGTTGGCGCGTGCGGCGGCTTCTGTCTGGAACATGTCGAGCAGGGGGAACGGCAGGCGACCCTGCTGTTCAAGCCACAGTCCAATACCGATCAGCGCTGAGTGGCCGCGCACGGTCACACCGGTGCCGTGATCGGGGTTCCACAGATCGCCATAGCTCAGGTTGCTGCGGTCGATGCTGGAATAGTCGGTGTGGTAGGCAATGGCCTCGGTGCCCCAGTCGGAGGGTGCAAAATAGCGCTTGCCGTCAACAACCCCACCCACTTCAGAACCTTCGATGGCGCTTTCCAGAGCACCGTCCCAGTTGATGCGGCTGGTATCCAGTGCCTGCACCAGTTCAAAATCGACATAACCCGGTACGCGGTCAACCGTCGGCATGATGATGTCGAAGCCGGAACCATCGGTGGCACGCAGGCTGTTCATCAACTCGTCATTGGTGCCATAAGGGGTAAAGGTTGCATTGATGCCGGTCTTTTCCCGAAAATCGTTCAGCATTTCGTCGGTGATGTAGCCGGCCCAGGCGTAGATCCGAAGCTCCTGGCTCTCGGCCAGTGCGCGGTTGATGTAGAAGGGACTGGCGGCAACGGCGCCAGCAGCCATGGATGTTTTTATAAACTTCCGTCTTGTAAAGGTCATGGTCCCACTCCAGTTGTCTTTCCTGAGAATTCTTTTCGCAAGATCCGGTCAGCCTCGGTCTTTGCACAGCGCACAATCGACTGAACGCGCTTTGTTGAACAAGCGTTCAATATAGAATCTAATATAAATATGACAAGAATGTGATGTTTTTATGTCATTTTTTTGGTTTTTCCTCCCGCTATTGATGATCCAACCCGCCTGCCACGCCCGCTCAGGCCCTTATTAATGAATTCAAACCAAAAGCGATTCATTACACCTGAATGCAAATTCAACCCACGCCTAAGCCCCGACGCCATAAATTGGCTTCCGCCTGACGTCGTTTGACCAGACCGGAACCAGAGCTCCAGAGTCGCTTCATGGCCACGATTTCATCCTCTACGCCAACCAGTATGGCCTGCCAGCGTTGCTGGTCGGGCAAGGCTTTGTCTGCCTGGTCCAGCAAGGCTTGAATAGCCTTCATTTCACGCCGGGTTTCTCCGCGCAACGACGCTCCCCGGTTGAACACAAGGCTAACCAGCACCGCGCGACACAACGGGGGCAGTTGGTCGAGTGACGGGTAAATACTCTGCGTCAGGTCGTAATAGCGCGGCAACGTTGTGGCAGTAAACACCTGCCAGGCCAGGTTGAACGGGATGTCGATGCCCACTTCTTTCAACGCTTTGGCACGCTTTTTAGAGCCGGCCTTACCGATATCCAGAGCCAGCACCTTGAACACAGACGGCGGCAGCACCGTCGCCCAGTCGCGTTTGAAATCAGCCAGGGTGTTCATGCGCAAGTCATAACCGAGGCCAATGGTGATGCCGCTGGCTTCACCCGGGTAATGCGGCCAGCGGGTATGATCCTGATAAAACGCCAGACCGCCGGTCTCTTCCCGCGCGATAAAGGCAACACCCTCAGTTGGCAAGGGAGGGAATGGCTCTGGCAGTGCCTCCAGCCAGGTCCATAAGGCGTCATCCACCACGCCCGACTGAGGCTGCCCGGCCCAGGCCTGGCAATGCGTAACGGCCCGTTCGGTACCCGGCCCAAAATCACCATCAGGTATCAGCATGGTCCCGGCCCGGTTCATCAGTGACTGCAATGCCACGACAGCCTCACCGGTGGCACCCCGCTGCAACAGCACACGCGGTACCCGGGCGTCGGGCAGGCGGTTTGGTGGCACGCTTTCCGGGTCTTCAAACCAGCCGAGAAAGGTTTCTGCGCCCTGAATGCCCTGCTCGATCAGCGCCTGTTTTTTTGAGTCGGACAAGTTAAAATCGGTGGTTTCCACATCCAGAGTGTCGATGTACAGCGTTCGTTTCCAGTCATCGCCATGCAGATGCTGGTTTTCCTGAACTCTCAGTAACGACCGAACCAGGCTTTTGGCGTAGCCACCGAAATCCCTGACCGGCTCACTGCGGGGTGGTTCGTCGTAACGAAAAATCCCGATGTCTTCCCGGGTTTCCAGGCGCAGGCCCAGTGTCTGGCGATTGTAAACGTAGGGGCTGCGTCCGGGCCGCTCCAGCAGAAACCGATCGTTCTCGCGTTCGTAATACTCTGGCCGGCTCGCTGCTTCCGGTTCGGCGTCCATATCAACATAGCGTTCCCGGTCAAAAAGTTTGACCGGGTAATTGAGCTGAACGCCACCATCAACATACACATCATCACGCGGTCCGTGACGCACGGCCCGGTAGAACAGCGGAATGGACATGCTGATCCGTACCGCATCGACCAGGGTCATGCGCGCATGGCGCTCGCGGGAAAACACCTCCGCATAACCAGTCGACAGATTGGTGCCAACGACATACAGATCGGGCTGCCCGGCAGCAGCCAGATCGGCAAAGGTGGCCCGGGCATTACCCAGTTGTTGCTTGATGTAGCCACCCACCCATTCGGCAAAAAAATCGCCCCTGTTCCAGCCAAACTCCGACCAGAGGCGTTTCATGTCGCGAATGAACAGAAAGGAATTATCCATGAAGTCGTTGAAGTCGGCCGACTGGATGATCGAACGCTGAGTCTGGATGTCGTAACCCAGCGAAAACATGAGGGCATTGATCGCACCCGCGCTGGTCCCCCCCACCCGGGTGATGTGGTCCAGATAGCCACGCCGGGCCAGCACCTGCATGGCCCCTACGTAAGCAATGCCCTTGACACCGCCGCCTTCAAATACCAGATTTCTGAATTGTGCCGTCACCGCCACCTCCTGTGTCATACGATTGAACCCGGACTTGCGGGAATCGTACGGCGCGATCGATCTGCTCGAATCCCTGAACAGCACAGGCCTCCAGTCGCACTGAAGGCCTGATTCGCAGTTTAGTATAGAAGGCAATCTCGAAACGTCATGTATGGTCGTGGCGATGGCATAAAATCAGTCACTGAGCCTCGCCTTCGGGCATGAAAATTAGGGTTCCTGGTAAGTTTCCAGCCGGTTCAGCCAGCCGGGAAGCCAGCGTTCGCGCTCAATATCGCGTTCGGCGTTTTCAGCGCGACGGGTCAGAACGTCTGCCGCCGACAGTCGAAAGGCATCGAGAGCAGGCAACGCTTCGTAGTGCGCCATCTGCTGCAACACTTGCAACAAGCCCCAACCCTGGCCCTGGTAGGCTTCACCGGGCGCCAGACCTTCGCCTTTGAAATTGACGTAGTCAATCAGCGCATAACTGCCCCCTGCCGTGGCGACCAGCGCCTCCAGGCGTCGGGACATACTGGCTTGCTGGCTGGCCGGTGCTGCCGCCACAACCTGTGCCAGTGACGCTTGAGCCCGGTCCAGAATATAAGCCACCTGCAGACCCCGCGTATCGGCCAGCCACTGGCGCAACGATGCCATTCGGGGCTCTGATTGCGCCGCTAGAAAGCCTGATCTGTCGGACCAGGGAGCGTCCATCGGCGATAACTCAGCGAGCCAGTCTGGCACGGCAGCACCGGCCTGCCGGGCAAAGCGAACCAGCCCGGGAAAGCTTTCCACAAAAGGTCCGTCAACGCCGCCGGGGTACCAGATAAAGTGACCTATACCCAGCGAAGGGAAGTCTTCGCCTTCATTCCAGTGCACCAGACATTCAGGGCGGCTGGCGCATTCGTTCTGGTAAATGCGCGCACCGACCCAATCCAGCTGAGCTGGCGTCAGAGACAGACCAAAACGGTCGGCCCAAACCACGGGCAATGCCAGAATAACCAGGGCAATAAATACCCCAAACACTCGAATAGTGAAGGGTCCCACGTTCGTCAATGAGTAACTCCGCTTGTTGTAAATAACAGCCCCGAGAATACCACTCCCCCGCTCCGGCGCAGACGCTTTGGGGTCATTCAGTTATAATCGGGACATAACCCCGCTAATTGTTTGAATCAACGGCCGACATCAACTGTACAGTGTCCCGGAGGCTATGGTTACCAACCGACATCTGTTTCGACACGCCCTGGCCAGCCTGCGCTATCACCGGCGACCTCTGCTCGCGTTCCACCTTTATTTCACCATACTGGCGTTCAGTTTGCTCTCTCCGGTCTCGGGCTGGCTGCTGTCGGTCCTGGTCAACCTCGCCGATGCATCGCTGATCAGCAACGTTGATCTGGCCCGGTTCCTGATCTCACCAGCCGGTCTACTGTGGATTCTGGTGTCGGGAACACTCGCCATTGTGGCGGTATTCCTGCAACACGCCGGTATGATGCTGGTGGTTTCGCATGGCCGTGACAACCGCTTTCATACCTCGGCCAGCGCCCTGTGGCGTGTCGCACACCGGCTGCCCAGGTTATTACGTCTGGCCGGTATTCAGGTGTTCGTGCAATTGCTGGTTGCCGCACCGTTCCTGCTGATCATCATTGTATCGTTCAACACCCTGCTCACTGGCTACGATCTTTACTACGTCATTACCGAGCAACCACCCGCCTACTGGGGTTTTCTGGCGATCATGGGAGCGATGCTCGCCATCATTGCCGTGGTCAATGGCAGCCTTTACTTGCGCTGGGTGCTGGCACTGCCGATTCTGTTACTCGAAGAATTACCCCCTCGCCAGGCGCTAAAACGCAGTGCACAACTCAGTAAAGGCGCAAGACTGAATATCGCTGCACTGCTGATGACCGCCGGCGGCGGCATCGCACTCTTGCCCCTGGTTCTGGCCCTGGTGTTCGAGGGTCTGGCCAAGGCTCTGCTGGCCATTCTGCCCGAATTTTACAGCCTGCTGATCCCGGTGATGGTCGTGCTGATTCTGATTTACGCCGTACTCGCGGTCGCGGCCGGTTTTATCGGTGTTAGCCTTAACAGCCTGGTCATTCTGAAGCTCTATCAGCGTGGACAGGGCCGTCACATTGGCCTGCCTCCAGACCCGGAGCCGCGCCAGGTGGGCGCGTTTGCCTGGGGAATAGAACTGTTCGTGGTCATTCTGGCGCTGGTTCAGGTCGGCTATGTGTTCAACAGCTGGAACACACCGGAAAGCATTGCCATAACCGCACACCGGGGCAGTTCACTGAAAGCTCCCGACAATTCGCTGGCGGCTATTCAGTATGCGATAGAGGACGGCGCCGACTACATCGAACTCGATGTTCGCCAGACTGGCGATGGCCAGTTGGTACTGCTGCACGATAAAGACTTGCTCCGAATCGCTGGCGACCCGCGGGATATCTGGGAGTTGACCCTCGCCGAAGTACAGGCTCTGGATACCGATCGAACCTCATCAGCCAACCCGGGCAACGCCCGCATCCCAACGCTGGCCGAAGCCATTGCGCTAATGCGCGGCCGGGCTCACCTGTACCTGGAAGTAAAAAGCAGCCCGCAAAGCCCGGGTCTGGTACCCCGGGTGGTAGAGGTTCTGCGTGAAGAAAACATGCTCGAACACACCCTGGTTGCAGCCCTGGAGCCTCCGGTTCTGCGAGAGGTGCAACAGCTAGAGCCCAGCCTGCGCACTAGCCTGCTGGTTCATTCGGTCATCGGCGCCCTTGAAGGCCAACCCTTCGATGTACTGGCCCTGCGTGATGCACTGATCAGCCCGGCCCGCATCAGCACGATTCGCCAGCAAGATCAGGAAGTTCATGTCTGGACCGTCAATGACCGCCGCTCCCTATCGCGAATGATTGACCAGGGCGTCGACAACATCATCACCGACCGACCCGAGTTGCTCGCGTCACTGCTCGCCGAACGAGCTGAGCTTTCAGAGCCTGAACGATTGTTGCTTAGGTTGCGGAATTGGATGTGGTGAGATTTGGTGGCGTGGTTGGTTTTCTTGAGCGCTACCCGGTCCACTGCCGTCACCAGAGCCACAGTCAAAAAAACAAACTTCCATAAAAAAACCGGTCACAGGGACCGGTTTTTTTATGGAATATGGTGGAGCTATGCGGGATCGAACCGCAGACCTCCTGCATGCCATGCAGGCGCTCTCCCAGCTGAGCTATAGCCCCGATGTTTCGGTGACTTCAAAGCGATGTCGAACACTCACCTCGAAGTGGGCGCAATAATAGAAAGCAGCCCCTCGAGTGTCAAGCTGTTTTTGCTTTTAATTCAACAACTTGCACCCGAGTTGGGTGGATTAACCGATGACAGCCAGTTCTTTCTCCAGGCTCTTCAATTTTTTCTTGCCGAGGCCACCCAGAATCTCAATGGCGTGGCGCAAACGACCCCGGGTCATATCCGGGCCGAGAATATTCATGGCGTCCAGCACCGAAACCGAAGCGGCAGAGCCGGTGATGGCGATGAACAGCGGCGCCATGACATCGCGCATTTTAAGCTCAAGATGATCGGACACAGCCTTAACATCGGCCATGATGTTGTCTTTGCCCCAGTGACGTTGCGCTTCCAATTTCCACAGAATCAACTGCAGGGTTTTCTTCAGGGTGTCTTCATCCAGTTTTACCGATTCAAAACTGGCCGGCGTGAGCGTTGGCATGCCCTGAAAGAAAAACTGAGCCAGGGGCGCGACATCACTCAACCGCTCGATGCGTTGCTGCACCAGCGGCATGAATCGGTTGACGTAGTCGGCATTGAATTTCCAGTCGAGCAGGCGCTGCAGCAGTTGCTCTGGCGTCAGATCTTCACGCAGGTAACGGCCATTCAGCCAGTCGAGTTTTTCCGGGTCGAATACCGGGCCGCCGAGTGAAATACGTTTTACGTCGAAGTTGGCGATCATGTCATTGAGCGTGAACTTTTCTTCGCCATTGGGCATGGTCCAGCCCATCATGCCGAGAAAGTTGATCAGCGCTTCCGGCAAGATGCCCAGACTGTGGTAATAATCGATCGACGTCGGATTCTTGCGCTTGCTCAGTTTGGACTTGTCGGCATTGCGCAACAACGGCAAATGACAGAACACAGGGGGTTCCCAGCCGAAGTACTGATACAGCAGAATCTGTTTCGGGGTTGAGGAGATCCACTCCTCGCCACGCAGCACGTGGCTGATTTCCATCAAATGGTCATCGACCACGCAGGCCAGGTGATAGGTGGGCATACCATCCGATTTCAGCAACACCTGCATGTCGATTTGCGACCATTCGATCTCGATTGGGTCGCGCAGCAAATCGGCCACTTCACAGTGCCCGGTTTCGGGAATTTTCATCCGCACAACCGAAGCGTCACCGGCATCCAGCCGCGATTTAACGTCGTCTGCGCTGAGCGCCAGGCAGTGACCATCGTAGCCGGACTGGCCCGTCTCCTGCTGTTGCTTGCGCATCTCATCCAGGCGTTCAGCGGTACAGAAACAGTGGAACGCATGGCCCTCGTCGAGCAGCGTCTGAGCATGGTCCTGATAGATCGCCTTGCGATCACTTTGCCGGTAGGGGCCGTGTGGGCCACCGCAGTCGGGGCCCTCATCCCAGCTCAGGCCGAGCCAGTTCAGCGAATTGAGAATCGCGGCTTCGGACTCTGGCGTTGAACGCACCTGGTCGGTGTCTTCGATGCGTAGAACGAATTCACCGCCCTGGCTCTTGGCGAAGGCACGATTGAACAGCGCAATATAGGCGGTGCCAACGTGCGGGTCGCCGGTGGGCGACGGAGCGATACGGGTGCGAATCTTAGTCATAGCCATGGTGTCTCTTATATACCGTGAGAAAAGGCGGCAGTATACCGGTTCCGGTCAGCGGTAACCAAGGGCCTCGATAAGCCTTGGCGCTGTGCCGCCTTCCGCTGGGTCACCCCAATGTTATAGGATGCGACTTTGTACCGATCCAAAGGGAAACGTCGGTTATGGTTTTATGGGTGTTAATGATCGCCGGACTGGTATACCTGCTGGTTCGGATTCGCCGGTTGGAAAAGACCGTCAGGGCTCTGGAACAACGGCTCGAAGCCGGGCCGTCTGTCGAAGCAATAGCACCAGCGGCTGACGAGCAGGCATGGTCACAATCACCGGAACCTCCGCCGACGGTGGCAGACAGTGACTGGCAAGCCCCGGTTGCAACGTCTGCGGTTTCTGCAAGCGAATCTCGCCCGGCATCGCCGGAGCCATCGGCCACACAGTCTGAGGCCGATGTTGCTGAAAACCCCTGGCAGCCCAGTGCTCCTCAGCCAAGTCCGCGTGCGCCCTCCTTTCTGGACAAGGCCTTTGATCGGGTGAAACGCTATTTCACGGAAGGCAATCTGATTGTGCGGGTGGGCGTCATCGTATTGTTCTTTGGCGTCGCTTTTCTGCTGCGTTATGCCAACGCTCAGGGCGTTCTGCCAGTAGAGCTGAAAGTGTTCTTTGTGGCCGCGCTCGGGCTGGTGTTGCTGGGGCTCGGCTGGTGGCTGCGCCACTCCCGGGGCGTCTATGCGCTTGTCCTTCAGGGTGGTGGCGTCGGCATTCTCTATATTACTGCCTTCACGGCCTTGCGCCTGTTCCAACTGGTGCCGGCCAGTGTCGGGTTTGCCCTCTTGCTGGTTATGGTACTATTGTCCGCTACGCTGGCGGTGCTGCAAAACGCCCCTGCCCTGGCCATCATGGCGGTGACCGGTGGCTTTCTCGCACCGGTGCTGGCTTCAACCGGAGAAGGCAGCCACATCGCCCTGTTCAGTTACTACGCGGTACTGAACGCTGGCATTCTGGGCATGGCCTGGTTCAAAGCCTGGCGCGTACTTAACCTGGTCGGCTTTCTGTTCACTTTTGTCATTGGCACCCTTTGGGGAACGTTGCGCTACAGCACCGACCTTTTGCCTGGTGCCCAGGCGTTTCTGATTCTCTTTTTCCTGTTTTATGTATTGATTGCGCTGCTGTTTGCCAGCCGCCAGCCGCCCAGACTTAAGGGCTATGTCGACGGGACTCTGGTGTTTGGTGTGCCGGTTGTCGGATTCGCTTTGCAAGCGGGGCTGGTCCACACCTTTGAGTATGGTCTGGCCATTTCAGGGCTGTTGCTGGGTGTTTTTTATGCGACGCTTACGGTGGCGTGCCGCCGATTTGGGGGGCCCGCCTATCGGTTACTGAGCGAAGCCTACCTGGCGTTGGCGCTGGTGTTCGTCTCCCTGTCCATCCCCTTCGCGCTGGATGGTGAATGGGTGGCGACAGCCTGGGCACTTGAAGGCGCTGCAGTGCTGTGGATCAGTCTGCGCCAGAACCGTACCCTGGGCGCGTTGTTTGCTATCGCCCTGCAACTCGGGGCGGGTGCGCTATTTTTCCCCGAGGCATTGGACCGGCATGCCGACTGGATGGTGCTCAATGCCGTCTTTATCGGCGGGCTGTTTGTCGCCGTCGCGGGCCTGCTCAGCAGTTACCTGTTACTCCGGTCAAACAAACTGGCACTGCCGTTGCCAACGCCGTTTTTAACAGTACCGTTACTGGTCTGGGGATTGCTCTGGTGGTTTGGGAACGGCCTGGTGGAGATTCTCTATTTTGTCGATCCCGACGCTCAGTGGGCAACGGTGCTCGGTTTCGTGGCACTCTCTGCCGCCGTTCTCGGCTGGCTGGAACGGAAGCTCGACTGGTCCGCGTTGCGCTTCACTCCGGTCGGCCTGCTCATGGCAATGGCACTGGCCGCTGCTCCTGCGCTCTATATCCTGAATCATCCAATGGCGGAGTATGGCGCCATCGGCTGGCTGCTGTTGTTCAGTGCCTTCTATGGGTTGTTGTGGCTACGGGACCGACGCGAGCCAGCCTGGCCCCGGCTGCTGACAGGCCTGCATTCAACAGGTGCGTTGCTGCTGGTCTTGCTGCTCGGAGTTGAGCTGGTCTGGTGGGTGGCGCATATCACCGGCCCCGAGTCGGACTGGCCGATCGTTGCACAGGTCTTGATTGTGGTGCCCTTCTACTGGCTGGTGTTACGCGCCCGTTTCTGGCCAGTGGCCGCACACCAGACAACCTATACCGATTGGGTGGGTGCTCCGCTCTTGCTGTTTCTGGTGAACTGGACGGCCTTCATCAGCACGGCCAGCAGTGGCTCCTTTGGCGCCCTGCCCTATGTGCCACTGCTGAATCCGCTCGATCTCACCCAGCTTCTGGTTCTGTTTACCGGCTATGCGGGCTGGAAAGCGCTGTGCGCCGGCACCAACCGGACGATAACGCTGCACCAGGGCAGGGCTGGCCTGGCCGCCCTGCTCTTCCTCTGGCTGAACACCGTGTTGATCCGAACGTTGCACCACTGGACCGGACTGGCCTGGGACATCGACGCCATTCTGGCCTCCAGCCTGGCGCAAGCGGCGATTTCGGTGTTCTGGACCTTATCTGGCCTGGCCGTCATGGTGCTGGCGACCCAACGGGGCTGGCGACCTGTCTGGATGGTCGCGGCCGCCTTGCTGGGTATTGTGGTAGTCAAGCTGTTCCTGGTCGATATGGGCGATGCCAATACACTGGAAGGCATCATTGCCTTTATTGTCGTCGGGTTGTTGCTGTTGGTGGTCGGATATGTGTCACCCCTGCCCCCAAAAGCCCGGGGTGATGTGGAGAACACACCGGATCAGGCATAGCCGGCACCCGACAAACGCCATAAAAAAACCCTGCCAGAGGCAGGGTTCATGCCCGGTCGGGGCAGTCGACCGGATTCAGACCATCAGCAGAGCCTTCCAGGCTCCGGCAGTTTACTAAACCGTTTTCGGATAAATCTGATAATGAATGCCGGCCATGTCGTGAATGGTGCGCACAACCTGAGCGCTGTAGCCCGCTTCGTTGTCGTACCAGACATACACCACCGCACGTTTGCCGGTCACAATGGTGGCACCACTGTCGACGATGCCGGTTTTGCGATTACCGACAAAATCTGAAGACACCGCTTCGGGTGAGTTGGTGTAATCGATCTGCTTGTTCAAATCTGAGTACAGGGCTACGTGACGCAGGTAATCGTTCAGGTCGTCGCGCGTAGTTTCCCGTTCCAGGTTCAAATTCAGAATAGCCATAGACACATTTGGCGTCGGCACCCGAATCGCATTGCCGGTCAGCTTGCCTTCGAGCACTGGCAGAGCCTTGGCAACGGCTTTGGCGGCACCGGTTTCGGTCAGTACCATATTAAGTGCCGCACTGCGGCCTCGGCGCTCACCCTTGTGAAAGTTGTCGATCAGGTTCTGGTCGTTGGTGTAGCTGTGAACCGTTTCAACATGGCCGTTTTCGATACCGAATTCATCGTTCAGCGCTTTCAGCACTGGCGTAATGGCGTTGGTCGTGCAGGAAGCAGCCGATACAATGGTATCGGTGTCGGTCAGCGAGGCGTCATTGATGCCATGAACGATGTTCTTGATATCGCCCTTACCCGGTGCAGTCAGCAACACCCGACTCGCACCCGGGCAATTCAGGTGCTGGCCCAGGCCATCGCGATCACGCCACATGCCGGTATTGTCGACGACGATCGCATCGCGAATGCCATATTGGGTGTAATCGACGTCGGCCGGTGTTTTGGCGTAGATAATCTGAATAGCAGTGCCGTTGACCACCAGTGAATTGTGTTCGGCATCGACGGTGATGGTGCCTTCAAAACTGCCGTGCACGGAATCGCGGCGCAGCAGGCTGGCCCGTTTGACCAAATCATCATCGGTACCGCCCGGGCGAACCACAATGGCTCTCAGCCTCAGCGGTGATCCCCCGGCTTTTTCGATCAGAATGCGGGCCAGCAGGCGGCCAATCCGGCCGAAGCCGTAGAGCACCACATCCTTGGCCGGAGTCTGGTAGCGCGCGTTGGCATCGTAGCCGTTTTTCAGGTCGGCCAGCTCGTCTTCCAGAAAATGACGCAGCGGTGTGCCCATGGCCTGGGACTTGTGCTTGAGTGCCAGCTTGCCAATATCGATGTGCGCCGGTGCCAGGTTCATTTCGTCAATGATTTCCAGCACGCCCAGTGTTTCATTAACCGATAATTCATGGCCTTCCACCTGACGCACAAAACGGTGGCTTTTCAGCAGTTGTATTACGGACTGATTGATAATCTGACGGCCATAAATAGACGTAATCACATTGTTCTTGCGATAGAGACGCCCGATGATCGGGATCATGGCTTCGGCCAGGGCTTCCTTTTCCTGCCAGCGCAGCAGGGTCTGATCTATGGCAGCTTGATTCACACTCAGTCCTCTTTCCAGGTGATTGGGTCGTTGAGTCCGGACAACCTTCCAGGGTTGACTCGAATAGTCGGTAGTTTGTAATCCCGATATAATCCGGGTTGAAAAGGATTCTAGATAAGGGCCCTCACTGTTTCGAGCATGTTTGTCAGAAATAAATTGTCAATATAGTGAGCCCGTTGCGATCACCTGGCTGGTTTGAAAGTTTATTACCACAAAGTGACCTTGAATCTGAGTCGAAAGCGAACTACCAACCATCTGATTGGCGGGTACAACGGCGCAAGAAAGGTCTAAGCGCCAGCAACCACCCCACCACCGCCATCCGGCCTTGAGCATGCAGGCGATTCTTCGCAAGGATCGTTTGAAAGAGAGTTACGGAATTTTAGTACCAGCGGACAGGGTTAATTATTTCCAGAAAACGCCTTATTTTTTTGAGCAACGACCGGCCAGCTAACGCTTAATCGTTTAGGACGGTGCACCGGCTTTGTATCAGGATGACAATGGCACTATAGTGCGTATAGGAAATGTCAGTATGTATACGGAGATAATTTTTTAATGAGCACCACCCTCTTTGTCGATTCCGCCTGCGATTTGCCTCAGTCGTTCCTCAACAAATACGACATAAAAGTGCTGCCGGCGACCATTCTGTACGATGGCCATTCAGTGCCCGACTACCGCAATACCGAGAAGACCATTGCGTTGTATGAAAGCGGTGTGCTCGATAAAGGCCATGAAAGCGACACAGCACCTACATCAGCCCAAACCATTCAGAACCTGGTTGAAAAAGCCATTAAACAAGGGCATCAGGAAATTCTGATTCAGACCGTCAGCCGCACCCGGAGTCCGACTTTCGAACACGCGACCGAAGCCGCCAACCGGGCTCAGAAGACCGCGGCCAGGAATCAGAAATCAGTTTCCATTCGCGTACAGGACAGCCGCACGGTGTTTGCCGGCCAGGGTGTGCTGGCGGCGCATACCGTCGCCTTGTTACGCAAGGGCGTCAATGGCACGGCGTTGCGGCGCAAGGTCGACCGGCTCAGCTCCCGGGTACATGCCTACCAGGTGCCGGCCGATGTGTTTTACCTTCGGGAACGGGCCCGTCGCAAAGGCGACAACAGCATTTCCTGGCTTGGGGCCATCGTGGGCCGCACGCTCAACATCGCCCCCATTGTGCTGGCACTGGACGACAAAACCTTCCCGATCAAAAAAATTCGCGGCCATGATCTGGCGATCAAAACCTTGCTCGAACACACGACCGAGAAAATTCAACACGGTTTGCTGTCGCCTTTTGTCTGCGTCAGCTACGCCGGACACCTCGACGACATCACCGCCCTGCCCGAGTTCCAGCGCCTGCAGGCCGTCGCGAAAGAACACAAAAACCATGTCATTGTGACGCCCATGTCACTGTCTGGCGGGGTCAATCTGGGGCCACGCACCCTGTCGGTTGCCTTTGCCTGCGAGCATTACAGCTGGCATTGAACTCCATCTTTCCCTACTGCGAGGGTCTGGTCAGGCGCGGCGAACCCGATTTCGTCCGTCATGTTTGGCCTGGTACAGAGCCTGGTCGGCCGCCTGACTCAGTTCGGACGCATCCATACCTTCCTGATAAGCCGCAACCCCGCCACTGAAGGTCGTTTTCAGTGGCGTGCCGCCAGCTTCGTGGTCAATGCGGGCAAAGCCGGCACAAACCTCATTGAGCAACCGTTCTGCATCGTCCAGAGGCGTATTCGGCAATACCAGGGCAAACTCCTCTCCGCCGTATCGCCCGACGCTGTCGGTTGCCCGGAATCGCTGGCGCAAATACAGGGCCAGTGACCGGATAATCCGGTCACCCACCGGGTGTCCGTAATTGTCGTTAACGGCCTTGAAGTGATCTATATCGATCATCGCAAAACACAATGGTTGCTGTTTCTGTTGAGTTTCAGCGATGCCCTGTTTGAGCGCATCAAGAATGGTATTGTGATCCAGCAAGCCGGTCAGGCTATCGCGTATCATCTGGTCCTTCAGGCTGCGATGGCGAATGCAGCGGTGCCTTACCGTGGCAATCAGCACATCGCTGGCCACCGGCTTGGTCAGAAAATCATCTCCACCCTGGTCCATCGCATCCATTTGCTTGCCGACATCCTGCTCGGCCGAGAGATACAGAATTGGCAGCGTGTTGTAGACCTGTTGCTGGCGAATGATGCGCGCCACCTCAATACCGGTACAACCCGGCATGTACATGTCCATCAGTACCGCATCGGGCTTGAACACCTGCAACGCTTCCAGAACCGTCATCGGGTCATTTACCGCCCGGGTAATCATGCCAGCCTGATTCAGTGTACGTTCGGTGTAGAGGCTCTGTGAGCGGGAGTCATCCACCACCAGCACTCGGTAGGGGCGCTCGGCGCGAAAGTTGTAGACCTTGCTAAGCCCCTGAACCAGCAAACCGATGTCGAGCGTACCTTCCTGAAAATAGACGGCGTTGGCTCGGGTGGCTTCCAGTCGCATTGTGATGTCCGGTTCGCTTGCAGACTGAAAGAAGACTGGAATCGGCGTACTCAACATGTTCTGTGCAGCCCGTGCGGCCTGAATGCCGTCGCCGGCAAATTCGGTTCCCACGATCAGAGCGGCGGGCAGGCGATGGTGCATCACGTGATCGAGGGCGTCGTCGTCGTCGATGGCCTGGGCCGGGATGCCGAAAAACTGCAGCTGCTCACACAATGCCAGAGACAGCGCCTGGTCCGCAAAACACACATAGACCGGTTTGCGACCGCCCAGCGACTGACGACCGTCGTCGCTGTCACTGCGACGGGCGCTGTGCTCAATGAGTAAATGAACATGGTCGCTCAGGGCCTGCAGCCGTTCACTGTTAGGGGGTTTGTTGGGCTGGGTATCGGCCAGGCTGGCAATCAATTGCGCAGCAGTTTGCTCCAGACCGTCAAGCTCATAGCGCGAGGCCAGCGTATTCAGTTTGGTGCAATGCTGCACAAATTCCTGATGCCAGTCGGGGTTCCACAGCACATCGTCCAGCGATTGCCAGGTTTGAATAACCAGCCGGGCCTGGTCCATGACCCGGCGCCCGAAGTGGCGTTTAATTTCAGCGAGTTTTTCTGCTTTTTTATCGGCCATTTAGGATTCAACGTTGTGAAATCGATACGGGGGTGACGCAAACATCCACCTGGAATCCGTTCAGACCCAGGCCCGTGGAAGGCCCTAATTACTTCAGGCAGGCCTCAACTCGCTGTTTGAGGTCCCGGCGCCGTGGCGCATCGAGCATTGCCTGAGGATCATAGGCCAAAGTATCTATCAGTTGTGCCAATCGTGCCAGCGCTTCACGCTGACCCGGATGTTCATAAGCCAGTCGAGCCATGAAATCGCTGACGGTCTCGCCCACCTGACGGTCGCCGTACTGGCGTTCAACCCGGCGCAAACTGGCCCAGGGTTCCGACTGACGCCGGGGTAACTTCAGCAGCCCGGTAAACCAGGCCATCAACAGGCCCAGAACCCCCAGAAAGACAGCCATGGCTGCCGCCGCGTGCCAGGGGTTAATGCGCCCGAAACGGGCTTCAAGCAAGCCAAGGGCATTACTCTGTTGATAATTCAGAATCGAGACCTGCCATTGATACTGGACGGAATCCCACCAGAATCGCAGGTCATTAAATGGCCCCAAATTTCGGCCAAATCGAGCCCCAAACGGCAGGTCGGACGGATTGTCCTCACTGAGCCAGTCATCGAGGTTCAGGTCGATACGCCCGGGTGCTACTGCTGCGGTCGGGTCTACCCGCTGCCACTGGTCATTCAGCCAGAGTTCCACCCAGGCATGGGCTTCCATTTGCCGAACCTGAATAAAGTCACCGCTCTGATTGTAGGTTCCGCCCAGATACCCGCCCACCAGTCGTGACGGTATGCCAGCCACCCGCGCCAGGTAAGCGACGGCACTGGCATAGTGCGAACAGAAACCCAGCCGACCGTCGAACCAGAAATCACTCAGGCTGTCGGCCGATGGATACAGCGGGGGCTGCAGGGTATATCGAAACGGTTCAGTGCGAAGGTGGTCCAAGATCGCATCGATATAGGCCACATCAGACCCTGCCGTCTGGCGCAGCTCGAGCCCCCACTGCCGCAACGCCTCGTTACCCTGCTCCGGCAAACGCTGATACCACTGCAAAGCCGTTTCATTCGGCCAGCTAACGGCCGCAGCAGACTGCCCCTCGTAGCGGTAAGTCTGGCTTAGGCTGTTGCGCCGGGCAGCGCGGCCATCGGGTAACACGTAAGCGTCCTGCCCGCGCACCTGCGTCGGCCAATCCAGAAAATACAGCCAGTGTTGTTGGGTTGCCTCCAGCAGCACGGAATACTCAAACTGTTCAGCCCCAGGCTGCGCCAAGGGTAACTGACCTCGCGGCCACTGAAAGCGATTTCGATCACGAAACCGGGCACGCCAGACCCGGCCATCAAAGTCGCCCAGTGTCGTGCCCCGCCAATACCATTGTTGGCGTGGAGGCGAGTCACCCTCGAACTGAACCCGGAACGCCGGTTCGGTACTCTGGGCCAGGGACGCCACGCTGCCCGGGTCAACTTCGTCTGACATGCCAGTCTGAGCACCCCGCTCATCGTTGGGAATGGACCACAACGGGGGCAACCTGGGGAAAAAAAGAAAACCGGCAATCATGATGGGCACCGCGGCCACCATCAGTGCCAGGCTCATTTTGGTGCCGCGCTTCCAGCGGAATGTCTGATCTGCTGTCACCGCGTGCAGGGCGAGTGTATTGGCCAATACCATCACAATGGCGACCAGCGCCCCAACCGGCGTGTAGTTGTACAACAGAAAAATCCCGGTCAGAAAATACCCGAGATAGGCCTGAAAGATGCCGTCGCGACGACGCATGACCTCCAGTGACTTGAGCAAATACCCGAGCACACAAAGCGCTACGGCGCTGTCCAGATTATAGGCTCTGAGCCCACTCAACAGGAGCCCACCAATACCGACCAGAATGGCCAGAATAATCAGGCTGCGTGGCGCTTTGCGCACGTCCCCATGCGTCACTCGCCAGCGCCAAATCAGCACCAGCACAAAGACCACACCCAGCCAGAGTGGCAGGTAGAACAAAAACGGCACCACCATCACGCCCTGCACCAGCAACAGCACCCACAATACCGACAACGGCATAACGCGGTGCATGATGGGTACGTACTGGGTCATGTTGGCTCTCCAAATTCAGCCAGGGCGCGGCGACAGCGTTCCAGGTGCCGCTGGCCTTTGTCCGGCTCTATCTCAAAGCCCGGCAGGCGCAATCCGAAGGGCCGGTCTTGCTGTTGACAGCGCAGCATATGCCAGGCCAGCGCCGACAGTCGCATTTCAACCGCCAGGCCCGGTAACGCATGCCAGTCCAGCCACTGGTCTGCGGCCTGGTAATCCACAAAATGTTTGACCACCAGTTCATCACGCGAAAAAGACGGCCAGTGCATCCGGTGCACGGAATCGCCAGCCTGATATTCACGTAACGAATGAAAATCTTCAGTTCCGGCCTGCACAAAATGGTCGTTACTGACATCACCTTCCGGCTCGGTGCCAACGGGTTGCAGGGGCTGTTCGATTGGTTCGGGATAGGCCCAGGCATCAAGATCCATCTTAATATGAGACCAGGCGACGACCAGACCAAAGGGATAACGGCTCTCCAGCCGGAACCGCGGCAAGGGCTGGCGCCCGCGCTGAGTAGTGGGCCGACTCAGGGTAACCTGCGTATCCCGACCGTCCATTTCCACCCCTAACTGCCCCCAGTCTTCGTGGCGAAATTCCAGCGGGCCACGATACCGTAACCGGGGTGACGACAACATCAGGGAGTAGCTTACGTTTTCACCAGCTTCTACCAGCCCCCCCGTTTCGACCTGCACGACCAGCCCGGATAGGTTACGGTAAGTCAGATGCACGGCCGCCCAAAGCATCGCCACAAGCCAGAAACCGAGCGCGTAATTCAGTGAACTTTCGAAATTGATCGCCAGCAACAGCACTACTACGGCCAATCCAAGCATCAGCAGGCCCTGGCGCGTGGGCACAATAAAAATTCGGGACTGGTTCAGGGTCACCTGTCGGCTTGGTGGCAATCGTCTGCTCACCCAGGCGTCCAGGCGACGCTGCACGGGAGCTGGCCAGCGCATCAGAGCATCGCCTCAGGCTGCAATGACATCCACTTCGTCCAGCAGTTGCTGCACCAGTACGGCCGTATCGTGTTCACGCTGTCCTTGTATCCGGTGCCCGGCCACGGCAGGAAAGACGCGTTGCACATCATCCGGCATCACATAGCGACGCCCTTCCACCAGTGCCATAGCGCGCGCAGCCGTCATCAGCGCCAACGCACCCCGCGGCGACAAGCCCAGGCGGCACAGGCCAGATTCACGCGAGCTGTGCACCAGCCGCATCACATAGCTCAATACGGCATCCGATACCTTGACTGTTTCAACCTCAGCTTTAAGTGCCTGTAACTGATCAGCCGTCAGCACCGGTTTAAGTTCGGCCAGTAGCGAACGTCCCCTGGTTCCACTGAGCAGACCTTTTTCCGACTCCAGGTCGGGGTACCCCAGGCTCAACCGCATGAAAAACCGGTCAAGTTGAGACTCCGGTAAGGGATAGGTTCCGGCCTGACTTTGCGGATTCTGGGTGGCGATTACATGGAAAGGCACCGGCAAGGCATGGGTCACCCCGTCTGAACTGACCTGGCCTTCTTCCATTGCTTCCAGCAAGGCACTTTGCGCCTTGGGCGTCGCCCGGTTCAGCTCGTCAGCCAGCAACAACTGGGTAAAGACAGGACCCGGATAAAACTGAAAGGCCTCTTCGTCCCGCCGATAAACCTGAGCGCCGATCACATCGGCCGGCAGCAGATCCGAGGTAAACTGAACCCGCTGATAATCCAGCGACAACAGACGACCCAGTGTCTGCGCCAGCGACGTCTTGCCAACGCCAGGCAGGTCTTCGAGCAACACATGGCCATCGCTCAGAATCGCCACCCAGGCCAGCCGCACAACCTCGTCCTTGCCGGACACAACCTTGCCAGCCTGTGCCAGCAATTGTTGGGTTACCGTGGCGATATCGGTCATGCAGCGCGTTCCTTTTATTAAGTTATCGAGTTCTCAGTATAGCGTTTGCAGAATTGACGAGCAGCGGTTGCCTGGGGTGTCACTGTGGGGTAGTCCGCAGCAGGGACTAAAACGCCAGGAGCGTTTTAGCACGAGCGCAGCGAGCCCGAAGGGTGAATCCCATGGAGGGGATTCATATCCTGCGGCCTAGGCTCCATGGATGGATCTACGCCGACCCCACAGGGACATCCCAGGCAGCCGCTGCGGGCCAATACCACTTAGTTGACCCTGACTCCGTAGTTTGACCGCCGAGCAAGGCATCAGCTCAATGCATTGAGACCGCGAGCCAGATCGTCTTTCATGTCTTCAACGTCTTCCAGTCCAACCGCGATGCGAATCAGACCGGGCACAATTCCAGCCGTTTCTTTGGTCGCTTCATCCACCCGGCCATGCGTTGTGGTGTAGGGGTGGGTGATGGTGGTTTTGGTATCGCCCAGATTGGCTGTGATCGACAAAATGCGCGTCGCATCAATCACCGACCAGGCCGCTTCCTGCCCGCCTTTAACCACAAAGCTGAGCACGCCGCCAAAACCGGATTGCTGACGTTTGGCCAGGTCGTGTTGTGGATGCGATGGCAACCCGAGGTAATGTACTTTGGTCACTGCCGGCTGTTGTTCCAGCCATTCGGCCAGAGCCTGCGCATTGGCGCAATGCTGTTTCATACGTAGATCGAGTGTTTCCAGACCTTTCAGGAAGATCCAGGCATTGAACGGGCTCATGCTTGGGCCTGCACTGCGCAGGAACCCGACAATCTCGTTGATTTGCTCTTCACGACCCACCACGGCACCACCCAGTGCGCGACCCTGTCCATCAATAAACTTGGTCGCCGAGTGAATGACAATGTCGGCGCCCTGTTCCAGGGGCCGCTGCAAGGCCGGCGTACAGAAACAATTGTCGACCACCAGCAACGCATTGGCTTCACGTGCAATCGCCGACACCGCTTCCAGATCGGTCACTTCAGACAAAGGGTTGGATGGCGTTTCCAGAAACATCAGCCGGGTATTAGGCTGTATCGCAGCCTGCCAGGCGCTGACGTCCTTGGGGTCCACATAGGTAGTGGTCACGCCAAAGCGCTCCAGATAGCGGTTGAATACCACGTTGGTAGAGCCAAAAATGCTGCGCGACGAGATCAGGTGATCCCCGCTTTTCAGAAAGGCCATGCATACGCTAAAGATTGCCGCCATGCCCGAACTGGTGGCGGCGCAAGCTTCACCGCCTTCCAGCAACGCAAGTCGCGCTTCGAATGCCTGAACCGTCGGATTGGTATACCGTGAGTAGACATTACCTTCCTGATCACCCGAAAAGGTAGCGGCCGCGTCGGCGGCGCTGTCGAATACATAAGACGATGTCATGAACAGCGCTTCGGAGTGCTCCATCTCAGCGGTATGCCGGTAGCCGCCTCGCACCGCTTGCGTCGCGGGCCGGGCCTGGTTGACAGCATCTTCACGCAATTTGTTCATCTCGGTTCCTGGTAATCTAAACGATTGGGCTTCGTTGGGCTAAACGGCCGGCGCCTCCCTGCCAGAAGCGACGGCTAATCGGCTGATCAGTTGTCGTTGTGCAGATCAACCATGGGCGTTTCATCATCAGTACTGCGCCGCTCTCCCTGCGAGGCATCATTGCGCAGGGCCTCCAAAGCCGCCAGATAATCGCCGTCGATGTCACCGGTCACGTATTGTCCGTTGAAGACCGAACAATCGAAGGCACGCACATCGGCCTTGTGAGATTGCACGGCCTGGCGCAAATCTTCAAGTTCCTGATAAATCAGTTTGTCAGCACCGATCATCTGGCGAATCTCTTCGTTGTCGCGACCGTGAGCAATCAGCTCATGGGCGGCAGGCATGTCGATCCCATAGACATTGGGGTAACGCACTTCGGGCGCGGCCGACGCGAAATACACCTTCTTGGCGCCGGCATCGCGAGCCATCTCGATGATTTCGTTGCACGTCGTACCGCGCACGATGGAGTCGTCGACCAGTAATACGTTCTTGCCCTTGAACTCCAGGCCAATGGCATTGAGTTTTTGGCGAACCGATTTCTGGCGCTGCTTCTGGCCCGGCATGATGAAGGTTCGGCCAATGTAGCGGTTCTTCATGAAACCTTCCCGGTAGTGCACACCAAGCCGGTTGGCCAGTTGCAGCGCACTGGTGCGGCTGGTATCGGGAATGGGAATAACCACGTCAATGTCGTGGTCCGGCCAGTCTCGGGTGATCTTGTCGGCCAGGGCGTCGCCCATGCGCAACCGAGCCTTGTAGACAGAAATACCGTCGATGATGGAGTCTGGCCGGGCAAAATACACAAACTCGAACATGCACGGCGATAATTGCGGATGATCGGCGCACTGGCGCGTGTGCAATTGCCCCTGAGGGTCAATATAAACCGCCTCACCGGGGTGAACATCCCGCATCAGTTTATAACCGAGCACATCGAGGGCCACGCTTTCGGAGGCGATCATATACTCGGTACGACCATTGTCGCTGGTACGTTCCCCGATCACCAGCGGTCGAATGCCAAAGGGGTCGCGAAAAGCAACCATGCCATAACCGGAGATCATGGCGATCGCCGCATAGCCACCCCGGCAACGGCGATGTACCGCCGCTACCGCCGCAAAGATATCATCGGCGCCCGGTTGCAGCTTGCCCTGAAGTTGCAGCTCGTGCGCAAACACGTTGAGCAATACTTCAGAGTCTGAAGTGGTGTTCACATGGCGCAGATCAGACTGGTACAGCGCCTTGTTCAACTCACTCGAATTGGTCAGATTACCATTGTGGGCCAGCACAATGCCGTAGGGTGAATTGACGTAAAACGGCTGACTCTCCGCCGTGCTGGACGACCCGGCTGTCGGGTAGCGAACATGGCCAATGCCTATGTTACCCGTCAAACGCTGCATGTGGTTGGTGCGAAACACATCGCGCACCAGGCCATTACTCTTGCGCAAGTAAAACCGCCCCGCGTCTTCGGTTACGATACCTGCGGCATCCTGCCCCCGGTGCTGCAATACCGTTAAGGCATCGTACAGCTGTTGATTAACGGCAGAATCACTAACGATGCCCACTATACCGCACATGGCTTACTCACCTCCGACCGACAGAATGGCATTGGATGCTTTGTTGATGTATTCACCGGTCCAACTGATCACCGGTTCAAAGAAAGGTACCAGCAGCGAGTTCTGCCAGAATTGATCGAGTGCAAACAACCGCCCCAGTGCCAGCAAGGCAACCACGACGACCAGCCCGCGCAACAGGCCAAACACCATGCCCAGCACCCGGTCGGTACCGGTCAGGCCGGTCATGCGAACGAATTCGCCGAGCAAATGGTTGATCAGGGCGCCAACGACCAGTGTGGCGACAAAGAGGATGGCGAATGCAGCCGTGTAGCGCCAGGCATCAGATTGAATCAGCCCGGCCAGAACGACCGCTAACTTGTCACTGAACAGGCGCGCAATAACCAGCGCTACTATCCAGGTTGCCAGCGACAACGCTTCCCTGGTAAAGCCGCGCTTCAGACTGATCAGGGACGAAACGATAAGAATGACCAGAATGGTCCAGTCGATGGCTGTCATAGTGATCCTATTTCGAAATCGCGGGCATTCTAACAGACCCGCTTCGATTGTGAACCGCGCCAGTTACCTAGGGAGCCTCTAAGCAACTCCCCCTGGGCACTGGCCGTCATGGCTGAAAGCGCACCACCAGCCCTTGCAGCCCGGTCTGATCCAGTATGGTTTGCTGTAGCTGTCGCACCCGCTCCAGATCGCCGTCGGGCCCAACCAGTACCTGGGTAAAGATTGAACCGTCGGACAACAACACCTCATTCACATAGGTGTCGTAATCCTGCTCACGTAACTGGTCTCTTAATTCAGCGGCTTTGGCACTGTCACGAAAGCTGGCCACCTGGACGCTCCAGGCGCGCCCACTTGGGGTCTCTGGCGAAGACTCGGCGGTCGCAGCCGCCGGCTCAGGGTCGACCTGTGCCGTCTCGGCCGGTTCCGGGCTGGTATTGGCCGGTTCCGGGCTGGCGTCATCCTGCTCCGCCTGGGCTTGTGGCGGGTCCGGCAGTGCCGGCAAAACATCGGCTGCCGGTTCCGCCACCCGGATATGCGAGACATCCGGCCGCTTGGGCTTGGGGGGAATCTGTGTGATTTTTTCCGGGATGCGGCCATCTCCGTCGAGTACGACCGGAGCAATCAGAAACACCAGTGCCAGTATGACCAGCGCCCCGACCAGGCGCTGTTGAATTCGAACGTCCAAACCTTGCTCCAATAGACACTGCAATGAACCAGACGCCGCCTGCCCCCGGTTATTGCGACAAAAGACTCAAGGCATCGGCGACGGTAAAAAAGGAGCCGCACACCAGTATCGGTAACCCCTGTGCATCTTCCGGCGCAGCCGCCACCGCTGCGGCAACGGAATCATAGCACCGGGCCGGGCTGACTGTCGCCCTGGCGTTCAGTTCTGCGGCGGTTAGCCCGCGTGGCACCGAGAGCGTCACCAGTGACCAACTGTATGCCAATGGTGCCAGTGCCCGGGTGACCGCCTCAACGTCTTTGTCTTCCAACATGCCCAGCAACACATGCCAGCGACGATCACCCAGCCGGCGTGCCAGGTAACGCGCCGCATGGGGATTGTGACCAACGTCCAGCACCCAGTCACATCCGTCTCTGTGAATCCTCTGCATGCGGCCCGCCGGAACCACGGCATTAAACGCTGCCAGCGTCTGGTCATCACTCAGCCTGAATGGCGAATGCGCAAAGGCCCGGCGCGCTGTCACCAGATTGTCCGGCGGTACTGTGGTCGTCAGCCCGGTCGCTTCCAAGCTGTGCTTGCCATCGGCATCGGTCCACCATAGCTCTGCGTCGTTGGCACCGTGGGTTTGGCCAAGCGATGAGACGGGGGCCATCAGTGCCTCGGCACAAGCCACCACGGTTGGCGGCAAGTCATCACTGCCCAGAACGGCATCGACACCAGGGCGGAAGATTCCGGCTTTCTCGATGCCGATCTGATTGCGATCGGTGCCCAGAAAGGCCGCATGATCCAGATCAACCGTGGTAACGATGGCGACATTCGGATCCACCAGGTTTACCGCGTCCAATCGCCCACCCAGCCCCACTTCCAGCACCCAAACATCCAGATCGGCAGCCTGGAATACCACAAAGGCTGCGAGGGTGGTGAATTCGAAATAGGTCAGTGTGACGTCGCCCCGGGCCAGCTCAACCTGCTCGAAAGCCGCTATCAGGCATGAATCGTTTACCGGGGTTGAATCTATTTGTACGCGCTCGTTGAAACGGTGCAGGTGCGGCGAGGTGTAGAGCCCAACCCGGCAACCCGCGAGTAGACTCATCTGGCGCAGGGCGTCACAAGTGGACCCCTTGCCATTGGTACCGGCTACGGTGAACACGAATGGCCGCGTGCGCCCGGCTGACGCCAGGGGCAGGTCCAGACGTGACGCGACCGCCCGGAGGCGGTCGAGTCCCATGTCGATGGCCTGGCTGTGCAGGTGTTCGAGGTAGCTCAGCCAGTCGTCGAGTGTTGCGTCAGGCTGCGGACGCATGGGTGAGTTTTTTCAGCAGGCCAGCCAGTCGATCGCGCTGTTCGTGGCGATGCAAAATCATATCGATGGCGCCTTTTTCCAGCAGAAACTCACTGCGTTGAAAGCCTTCCGGCAATTGTTCACGCACGGTTTGCTCAATAACGCGGGGTCCTGCAAAACCGATCAGAGCGTTCGGTTCAGCGATATTGACATCGCCCAGCAAGGCCAGCGACGCAGACACACCACCAAAACAGGGGTCAAGCATGACAGAAATGTACGGCACACCGGCTTCACGAAGCTTTTCGATAGCGGCACTGGTTTTGGCCATTTGCATCAGCGAAAACAGGGCTTCCTGCATGCGCGCCCCGCCCGAGGTGGCAAAACAGATCAGTGGGCGACGCTCTTCGAGTGCAACCGTCGCCGCCTGGGCAAACTTTTCGCCTACAACAGCCCCCATAGAGCCACCCATGAAATTAAAATCAAAGGCAGCCACCACTACCGGCAAACCTTCCAGAGTCCCTTTAACGGTAACCATGGCGTCGTTTTCACCGGTGGCCTTTTGCGCAGCCGTCAGCCGGTCTTTGTAGCGTTTGCCGTCACGGAACTTGAGCCGGTCACGTGGCATCACATCCGTCGCGAACTCTTCACGGCCTTCTTCATCGAGAAACAGGTCAATGCGGCGCCGGGCGCCGATGCGCATGTGATGTTCACACTTGGGACAGACGTCCTGATTGCGCTCCAGCTCCGGACGGTACAGTACGGCGCTGCACTTGGGGCATTTCTTCCAGAGACCTTCGGGTACGCTGGAGCGTTGACTCGCGCCCGACCGAATCAGTGACGGTACAATTTTGTCCAGCCAGCTACTCATCGCTTCCTCATCATTCGATGTTCGAATTAAGTATTATGCGCGATCCATGGCGGTGCGCATATCACCCAACAACTTAGACACTTGTGACGAAATTTCAATGGCTGATTCAGATTCCAGCTTCTCAATCGCATTCACCAGCACCGAACCCACAATGACGCCGCTGCAAACGCTGGCCACCCGGGCCGCCGTTTCACCGTCCCGAATACCAAAGCCAACGCACACCGGTATGTCCGTGTGTTGCTCAATCCAGCGCATACGCTCTGCCACGTCATCGACGTTCAGGGTATTGGCCCCGGTAATGCCTTTCAGTGAAACATAGTAGATCCAGCCAGTACTGCGTTTGCAAATAATCTCGAAACGCTCGTTGGTTGTCGTGGGTGTAACCAGGTAGATCAGATCCAGACCAACGGCCTGCGCATAGTCTACGATACCGCCACCCTCTTCCGGTGGCATATCAACCATCAACAAACCATCAACACCGGCCTTGTGCGCGGCGTTTACAAAGGTCTCGTAGCCCATCCACTCAACCGGGTTCAGGTAGCCCATCAATACCACGGGCGTGTCCTGATTGGTTTTGCGAAATTCAGCGACAATGTCGAGGGTTTTGCGCAGCGACATGCCATTGGCCAGAGCCCGTTCATTGGCGCGCTGAATCGCCGGGCCATCGGCCATGGGGTCGGAGAACGGCATACCCAGTTCAATGATATTGGCCCCCTGCTCCACCAGCGCATGCATCAGCGGCAACGTGACATCCGGGCGCGGGTCACCGGCGGTTACAAAGGGAATCAGGGCCTTGCGACCCTCGGATTTCAGGCGCTCAAAGGTAGCAGCAATACGACTCATAACAATTCCTTGATGGGATAGCGGATACGGGCCCTGCTATCAGGGCCCTTCACCGATCCTTAAATTGACAAACCATCCAGTGCCGCCACGGTGTGAACATCTTTGTCACCCCGGCCAGACAGATTCACGATGATACGCTTGCCCTTGCCCAGTTGCTTGGCCAGTTTCTTGGCATAGGCAACCGCGTGAGCGCTTTCAAGCGCAGGCATAATGCCTTCTGTCCGGGTCAGCTCACGAAAGGCTTCCAGCGCTTCATCATCGGTAATGGCCACGTATTTTGCCCGGTTCGAATCTTTCAACCAGGCATGCTCGGGCCCAACACCGGGGTAGTCGAGGCCGGCCGACACGGAATGGGTCGCGCTGATCTGGCCGTCGTCGTTGGCCATGATGTAGGTGCGGTTGCCATGCAACACGCCCGGGCGGCCCTTGCTCAGCGGTGCCGCGTGATCATCACCGTCGAGCCCGTGCCCGCCGGCTTCCACACCGTAGATCTCAACACCCTCGTCGTTCAGAAACTCCCAGAACAGGCCAATGGCATTCGAGCCGCCGCCGACACAGGCAACCAGGGCATCCGGCAGTTCACCGGTTTGCTCCAGTATCTGCCGGCGTGCTTCACGGCCGATAATGGCATTGAAATCACGCACCAGCGTCGGATAGGGGTGTGGACCAGCGACCGTGCCAATGATGTAATAAGTGTCATCAACATTGGTCACCCAGTCACGCATGGCTTCGTTCATCGCATCTTTCAGGGTGCGTGACCCCGAGGTTACCGACACCACCTCCGCACCCAACAACCGCATGCGGTACACATTCAGCTTTTGGCGCTCTACGTCTTCAGCCCCCATGTAAACCACGCATTTCAGCCCCAGCCTCGCGGCGACCGTGGCGGTTGCAACGCCGTGCTGACCGGCCCCGGTTTCAGCAATCACCCGGGGCTTGCCACTGTATTTTGCCAGCAGTGCCTGGCCAATGGTGTTATTGATCTTGTGTGCGCCGGTGTGGTTCAGATCTTCACGTTTCAGGTAAATGTCGGCGCCGCCCCAGTTTTTGGTCAGACGTTCCGCCAGATACAGGGGTGAGGGGCGGCCTACGTATTGAGCCAGGTCTTTATCGAACTGCTGACGAAAATCGGGGTCGTCTTTCAGCTTGGTGTACATGGCCGACAGCTCATCGAGCGCGTCCATCAGGGTTTCTGAAGCAAAACGCCCGCCATATGGGCCAAAGTGCCCGGTCGCGTCCGGATGAGCGTGGTAGTCTTCGGTAATCGTTGTCATCGGTATTATCTTCCTGCATCGGCCAGGGTTACCTGGCGCATAAATTCAGTCATCTTGTCGGGCGATTTCAGGCCTTTTCCGGCCTCGATTCCGCCACTGACGTCTACGCCCTGCGGTCTGATCGCACAGACCGCCTCATTCACATTGGCCGGCGTGAGCCCCCCGGCCAAGACTATACGGCGTCGCCATCGTTCTGGGATGAGTGTCCATTGAAAGGTTTCACCGGTTCCACCCGGAACACCGGCTTTGTAGGCATCCAGAATCCAGCCATCTGCGCCCTGGTATTGGTCTAGTGCCTGCGCGAGCGATTCGGAATCCCGAACGCGCAGCGCCTTGATCCAGGGGCGGTCAAAGCTGGCACAGAAATCAGGGGATTCGTCACCGTGAAATTGGAGTACATCGAGCGATACCAGGCCCAGGGTCTCCCGAACCTCCGCTTCGCTGGGGTTAACAAAGAGCCCTACCCGGCTGCAAAAAACACCAGCCGCTTTGGCCAGGGGGGCTGCTTGTTCGGGCGTAACGGCTCGAGGGCTTGGTGGATAAAACACCAGCCCGATGGCGTCGACGCCCAGCCGATCGGCAAATTCAACATCGCTCTGGCGCGTCATGCCGCAATATTTGATTCGGGTCCGCGGGTGCAACCCTGCGTGAGGCGTGTTTTCCGGGCTCATGGTCCGTTCCTGAAAGTATCAATACCAGTTTACCAAAGCCGGGGGCCAGTCCCAATGCCCTTGGTGACAAAGAGTGGCGGTATTACGCGCCTTTCGGGATTAAACCTCTGTCAGGCCGGCAAACCCGTCCAGAATGGCAGGCCCGGCTTCGCGCTCGGGCAAATCGCCGCGCTCGTAGCGGGCCCGCACAAAATACAAGCCGGCTGCTGGTGCGGTGATGCCTCCCCGGTTCCGGTCGCGGCCTTCCAGCACCTCGAGAGCCCATTCGACCGGCTTGTCGCCACGACCAATGGCCATCAGCACGCCCATGATGTTGCGCACCATGTGGTACAAGAAACCGTTAGCGCGCGCCTGCAACACGATCAGCCGGCCCTGGCGCACCAGCCTGAGTTCGCGAACGTCTTTTACGGGTGAGTGCGCCTGGCAATTGGCCGCTCGAAAAGAGGAAAAGTCATGCTCGCCCAGCAACAGATTGGCCGCCGCCTGCATGCGTTCGAGGTTCAGATCACGGCGTTCCCAGGTCATGCCATCGCGCAGAATACCGCTGGGCATTGGGGCGTTATAGACAATGTAACGATATGCGCGTTCGCGTGCCGAGAAGCGAGCGTGAAAATCGATATCCACGGCCTGAGTCCACTGCACACTGATGTCGTTGGGCAGCTCCGTATTGACGCCCGACGTCCAGCCATAGGCTTTGCGGTAGCTGGCGGTATCGAAATGCAGAACCTGATTGCTGGCATGAACGCCGGCATCGGTGCGACCGGCGACAATAAGATCAACCGGCTCATTGGCCACTTTGGAAATGGCTTTGGTGAGTTCAGCCTGAACGGTTCGCACTCCGGTCTTCTGGATCTGCCAGCCGTAATATTCAGTGCCCCGGTACTCCACGCACATGGCTACCCGATAACGGTGCCCGGATTTTAAAAAGGGAAATGCTTCTGTCATGAGTCCAAAAAAACGCCGCTCAGGGAGCGGCGCAGTTTACAGCATTCGGGTCGGTTTGAAAGACCCGACCAGGCTGAGGATCAGAGCTGATCCATCAATTCCTTGGCCAGACGTTTTTGCTCATCGGTGCCTTCATGAGTGACTTCTTCCAGGATGTCACGTGCGCCATCCTTGTCGTCCATTTCAATGTAAGCCCGGGCCAGATCAAGTTTGGTACTGGCTTCGTCGTTGCCTGACAGGAAATCGAACTCGTCGTCATCGAGCTCGGATTCACCCGGCAAAGCGTCTGCAAGATCCTGCAACGGATCGGAATCTTCCGCCAGGTCTACGGACAGATCGTCGGCCTCATCGCTATCCAGGCTCAGGCTGTCGTCAGTGGGCAACTCGTCTGGCTCAGCCGATTCGAGTGCATCATCGTCGCCGTCAAGCGAAGCAAGCTCAGCATCGAAATCAAGGTCGTCTTCACTGTCCAGCTTCGGCAATTCCGGTTCCGGATCGAGCGACGTTTCATCCAGGCTGAAATCCAGATCAGAAGACAGCTCGCCATCGTCAGACTCGTCGAAATCAAAATCCAGCTCGGAAGACGCAGGTTTTGCTTGCTCTGCTGCAGGCTCTTCGTCGTCCAGCCCCAGCTCTTGCAAGTCGAAATCCAGGCCTTCATCGTCGTCGCCTTCCGGCAATTCAAGATCATCGAGATCGAGGCTGAAATCCAGATCAGTACTGGCTTCGCTGCCCGGAGAATCGAGTGTCAGACTCGAATCGGACGACTGGCCCGATGACTCACGGTCATCAATACTGGTCGAGTAATCAATGTCGTTGGAACCGGGCTTGTCTTCCAGGTCGTCCAGGGAAGTCAGGTCTTCACTGTCCGCGCTGAAGTTCCCAAAATCCAGATCGTCATCGTCCAACTCTGAGCCCATCGACTCGTTAGAACCCAGCAGCGGCATCCGGTTACGATACTCATCCGCCTGGGCTTTTTGGTCTGCCGACAAGCTTAGCTTGCTCTCCAGTTCAGAAAACGCCGAACTGTTTCCGGTTTCTGCATAAACCTCAAGCAGCTTCAGGCCAATATCAGATCGGTTCGGCTGCTCGGCAAAGGCCGACTTCAGCTTCTCTTCAGCCTGATCGTATTTCTGATAGGCCATGTACATTTCAGCTTCCATGACCGCATCGCTGGTGGCGTCACTGTCATCAGTGGCGAGGTCTTCGAAATCGTCTTCGGCATCGAAACTGTCGATCATGTCGTCGTCGAAGTTTTCGTCGAAGCCCGGGTCAACATCGGCCGTATCGGCATCGTCGAGGTCAACCAGGTTTTCTTCTTCGTTCTTGTTACGGCGGCTGCGCAGATAAAAGGGCAACAGCAGAATAACCATCAGGCCCGCCGCTGCCGCGACCATATTGGCAACACTTGAGGTTACCCAGTTAATCGCCGGCTGTAGAAACCCCATTACACCAGGCTCGGGCGCGGGTGGCACTACAGGTTGCGGTTCAGGTTCTGGCTGAGGCTCTGGTTCTGCTACAGCTTCTGGTTCTGTTTCAGCGGGCTCAGTAGCGTCGCCCTGATCAACGGGCGCTGCCGTGCTGTCATCCGGGCCGTCGGTTGTTGCATCACCCGTAGCGGGTGGCATTGCCGACTCGTTCTGTTCGTTCGCGGCCGCTTCATCTGCCTGCTCTGCAAGCTCTGCCTGGAAAGCCGCTGCATCACCACTTTGCAGATTGATCATCCGCTCCATGATGGCGAGCTGCTCTTCGAGCTCGGCAACCCGGCTCTGCAGCTCACTGCGCTCACGTTCAAACTGGTCGTTCAATTCACCGGCAATGGCCAGTTCATTCTCGAGCCGCTCAAGTTCACCCTGATCGACCGCTTCGCCACCGGCGCTCGTGCCTGCTTCGCCATCGGCCGACACTTCAAGGTAACCGTCCGGGTCGCGTTCACCGTCCTGTTCAGGCAACGCAGAACTGGTCGATTCTGTCGCAGACAGTTGAACTTCAGTTGTTTCCGGTGAGGCAGTGGTGGGCCTGGATGAAGCCGACCGACCCTGATTCTGACTTTCAACTTCCCGGATAGCTTCCTGAACGCTGCGACTGCCCATTTGCTCGGCCGTCGGGAACGTCAGCACGCTGCCGGCCTTCAGGCGATTGATGTTGTCGTTCAGGAAGGCATCGGGGTTAACATCCTGCAAGGCCAGCATGACCTGTTGCATGTTGTAACCGTCGCGTCCCGGCACCCGCATGGCAATTTCCCACAGAGTGTCGTTGCGCTGTACGCGGTATTCATCACCAGCCAGGTTGTCTTCACGAGGTTCGGTCTCAACCGGCACCGGCGCAGTCTCCTGGCTGCTCTGAGAGACCGTTGTGGTGGTGCTGATTTCACGACTTGGGGCAGTTTCCTGACGGGCAGCCGGGTCGATCACCAGTGATTCGCCAACCACACCCGTATCGAATACCGGAGGGTCGAGCAACAAGGTGTACTCTTTCAACAACCGGCCACCGGGCCAGTTCACTTCAACCAGAAAGTTAAGAAAGGGCTCGCGGACTGGCTGACGGGTCTCCAGCGCGATAATCAGATCACCCGCCTCGTTCTCCTCGAGGGAAAACTGAATGTTGGACAGGAAGAAACTGCGCTCGATGCCGGCGCGCACGAAGGCATCGTTGCTGGCCAGGGTCGGGATGATTTCACCCGCAGTCAGGCCACGCAATTGCGTGAGTTCTATGTCCGCATCGAGCGGTTCATTCAAGTTCGAATTGAGCTCAATATCACCCAATCCAAGCGCATGCGCTACATTTGTAAACGCCAGCGCAGAAATAGCAAATACAAGCGCTTGTTTTTTGAACATCGTCCTTTTCCCTTCCCTCAACCCTGATATCAATACCACATTTGGCACCAATATATTGAAAAGGAGTTCGCTATTGTATGGTCAGGGCGCCTTAATTCGAGAACTGGTTCTCAATTTTTGTTGCACACCCAAATTAACGGCTTTGAAAACTAGAAAGGACTTTCAAAACTTACGCTAAGTATTATTGATAAAAGGATTTTTCGCAACACAAGGGGTTTTTTGTTATCGCTTTGGTCACACTTTTTTAGCGACCAAACGCAAAAAAGCGACGCTGGCACGTCGCTTTGTCATAAATAAGCAATTGAAATTAAAAGAAAAACACGGCGAATTACCTCTTTTGCCCAGTTCGCCGCGCTCATCCGTTCAGCGCCTAGATTTTGTGGTTCAAAATCGCCAGCATGCGGCGAATCGGCTCTGCAGCCCCCCACAACAGCTGGTCACCCACGGTAAAGGCACCCAGATAATCATCGCCCATGGCCAGCTTGCGAAGGCGCCCTACCGGCACTGACATGGTTCCGGTGACTTTGGCCGGGGTCAGTTCCTGCATGGTCGCTTCGCGTTCGTTCGGGATCACCTTAACCCAGTCGTTGGCACTGGCCAGAATCGACTCAACGTCGCTCAGTGGTACGTCTTTGCGCAGCTTGATCGTCATCGCCTGGCTGTGTGAGCGCATGGCGCCCACCCGCACACAGAGTCCATCAATCGGGATTGGCGAATCGCTGCGGCCAAGAATCTTGTTGGCTTCCACCTGGGCTTTCCATTCTTCCTTGCTCTGACCAGACGGCAATGCCGAGTCGATCCAGGGAATCAGACTGCCAGCCAGGGGCACGCCAAAGTGATCGCACGGGTAATCGGCGCTTCGAATGAATTCCGAAACAGTCTTGTCCAACTCCAGAATTGCCGAGGCAGGATCAGCCAGGAACCGCTCTGAAATGTTATGTACTGAGCCCATTTGCTGCAGCAGTTCGCGCATATGCTGAGCACCGGAACCGGAGGCTGCCTGATAGGTCATGGGTGACACCCATTCGATCAGGTTTTCACGGAACAGGCCGCCCAGCCCCATCAGCATCAGGCTAACGGTGCAGTTACCGCCGACAAAAGTTTTTGTACCGGCATCAACGGCACGGTCAATCACATCCCGGTTAACCGGGTCGAGCACGATGACCGATTCATCGGCCATGCGCAGCGTCGAGGCGGCATCCAGCCAATAGCCCTGCCAGCCTGTCTTGCGCAAGGGTTCATAGACTTCCGAGGTGTAATCACCCCCCTGGCAGGTGATGATGACATCACAGGCTGCCAGTGCATCAATATCCGTCGCTTTTTCCAGCACGGCCGGGCCCTGGCCAACGTCTGGCGCTGCCTGACCGGCCTGGCTGGTAGTAAAAAATACCGGCTCGATGCCTGCAAAATCGTTTTCTTCGCGCATGCGTTGCATCAGGACCGAGCCCACCATGCCACGCCAACCTACAAAACCGACTTTCATCCTATTCCTCTCAGTGTTCACGCCCCGCTCACAGCGCTGGCGTCACCTGTATTTGCGCTGGCCGCCTGTCGGCAGCTTCAGCGAGACCCGGCTCATCCGGGCCATTGGTCGTCCGAATCGGGCGACGATTACTTTGTCAGTGTCGCGACAACGGCATCGCCCATGGCGTCTGTTGAGACCGCCGCTTCACCGGTAGCCGCAATATCAGCTGTGCGCAGCCCCTGGTCGAGCACATCACTCACCGCCCGCTCAATCGCATCGGCAGCCGCAGCTTGGCCGAGCGAGTATCGCAACATCATCGCCACCGACAGTATTGTTGCCAGCGGGTTGGCGATGCCCTTGCCGGCGATATCCGGAGCGCTGCCGTGAATCGGCTCGTACATGCCCTTGCCGTCAGCGTCGAGCGAAGCCGACGGTAGCATGCCAATGGAACCGGTCAGCATGGCGGCGCAATCGGACAAAATATCGCCAAACATGTTGCCGGTCACCATCACATCAAACTGCTTCGGCGCCCGCACCAGCTGCATGGCGGCGTTGTCGACGTACATATGCGACAACTCTACATCCGGGTACTCGGCTGACAGTTCCTTCATAATATTGCGCCACAATACCGTAACTTCAAGGACATTGGCCTTATCAACCGAGCACAGGCGCTTGCCACGCTTACGCGCTGCTTCAAACGCAACCCGACCGATGCGACGGATTTCAGTCTCGTTATAGCGATAGGTGTTGAAGCCTTCACGCTCGCCACGATCATTGACAAACTCGCCACGCGGCTGCCCGAAATAGATGCCACCAGTCAGTTCGCGCACGATCAGAATATCGAGCCCGGAAACGATCTCGGGCTTGAGCGAGCTGGCGCTGGCCAGTTGAGGATACAGAATCGCCGGGCGCAGGTTACCAAACAGCGCCAGCTCGGAGCGCAGCCCCAGTAACCCTTTCTCGGGGCGGACCGCCATATCGAGACTATCCCATTGCGGGCCGCCCACAGCGCCCAGTAAAATGGCATCGGCCGCCCGGGCCTTGGCCAGGGTGTCTTCCGGCAACGGCCCTCCTGTTGCCTCAATAGCAGCGCCACCGACCAGGGCGTGATCGAGTGTCAACGTTAGCCCTTCCCGCTCGGCCACGGCGTTCAGAACCCGTTCGGCCTGTGTAACAATTTCAGGCCCGATGCCGTCGCCGGGCAAAATAAGAATGGAAGCGTTATTGTTAGCTGTCATGTCGTTTCCTTAACGAATGTGTCCGAATACCCAGGGGGTTTCCTGCTCGCGGCGGGTTTCATAGGCGCGAATAGCGTCGGCATCCTGCAGCGTCAGGCCGATGTCATCGAGGCCGTTGATCAGGCAGTGCTTGCGAAACGCATTCACCTCAAAGTCAAAGGCATCGCCCTGGGGCGTAACCACCTGCTGGTTTTCAAGGTCGATGGTCAGCTTGTAGCCTTCGGTACTGGCGACCGCGTCAAACAACCGATCGACGATGTCATCGGCAAGCACAATAGGCAGCAAACCGTTCTTGAAGCAGTTGTTGTAGAAGATATCGGCAAAACTCGGCGCAATGATCGCCCGAAACCCATAATCCTCAAGCGCCCAGGGGGCATGCTCACGGCTGGACCCACAGCCAAAGTTCTTCCGGGCCAGCAACACCTGAGCACCGGCATAGCGCGGCTTGTTCAGTTCAAAATCGGGATTCAGCGGGCGCTTGCTGTTATCCATACCCGGCTGACCTTCGTCCAGATAGCGCACTTCATCGAACAGGTTGGGGCCAAAGCCACTGCGCTTGATCGACTTCAAAAACTGCTTGGGTATGATCATGTCGGTATCGACATTACTCCGATCCATGGGGGCTACCAGGCCAGCTACAGTCGTAAATGGTTTCATGCGGCGCCCTCCTGCCAGGTGCGGATATCAACAAAATGCCCTTTGATGGCGGCCGCAGCGGCCATGGCCGGGCTGACCAGATGGGTACGACCACCAAAGCCCTGACGGCCCTCAAAGTTGCGGTTCGACGTCGAGGCGCAATGCTCGCCCTGCCCCAGCTTGTCAGCGTTCATCGCCAGGCACATCGAACAGCCGGGTTCGCGCCACTGGAAACCAGCCGCTCTGAAAATCGCATCCAGCCCTTCCGCTTCTGCCTGTTGCTTCACCAGGCCGGAGCCGGGCACAACCATCGCTTGTTTGACACTGCTGGCAACACTGTGACCTTTCACTACAGCCGCAGCGGCCCTTAGATCTTCAATGCGTGAATTGGTGCAGGAGCCAATAAACACCCGGTCGAGCTGGATTGATTCGATCGGCTGGTCAGCCTGAAGCCCCATGTACTCAAGAGCACGCAAAATACCTTTGCGGCTGTCTTCATCGGCGACATTGTTCGGGTTCGGTACCTTGCCGCTCACACCCGCCACCATTTCCGGTGACGTGCCCCAGGACACCTGTGGCTCAATATCCGCCGCCCGCAATACGACTTCTTTATCAAAGGTCGCATCATCATCGCTGACCAGGGTGCGCCAGTAGTCGGCAGCACGATCCCACATCTCAGCTTTGGGTGCGAAGGGGCGGCCTTTGAAATACTCGATGGTGGTCTCATCGACCGCTACCATGCCGGCACGGGCACCGGCCTCAATCGCCATGTTGCAGACCGTCATCCGACCTTCCATCGAAAGAGACTGCAACGCAGACCCGGCAAACTCGATGGCATAACCGGTACCACCAGCGGTGCCGATCTGGCCGATAATGTACAACACAACGTCTTTGGCGGTAATGCCAGGCGCCAGGTCACCTTCGACCCGAATGCGCATGTTTTTCATCTTGCGCTGAATCAGACACTGGGTTGCCAGCACATGCTCCACTTCCGAGGTGCCAATACCAAACGCCAGCGAGCCCATGGCCCCGTGCGTCGAGGTATGCGAATCGCCACAAACGATGGTCATTCCCGGCAAGGTCGCGCCCTGCTCCGGCCCAACCACATGCACAATGCCCTGATTGATGTCGTTCATGCTGAATTCGCGAACGCCAAAAGCCGTGCAGTTGTCATCAAGCGTGGTCACCTGGATACGCGAAATCTCATCGCGAATACCCGCCACTCCGGCCTGGCGTTCCGCCAGATCGGTAGAGACGTTATGATCCGGTGTCGCCAGGTTGGTATCCAGCCGCCAGGGCTTGCGACCCGCCAGCCGCAAGCCTTCAAAGGCCTGGGGCGAGGTCACTTCATGCAGCAGATGGCGGTCGATGTAGATCAACGCCGTACCATCTTCGCGCTCGGATACTTTATGGGCATCCCATAATTTGTCGTACAAGGTCTTGCCGGCCATGCCGTCCCCTCCTGCGGAAAACCACCTTCGACGCCTCTGTTTACTCTGGTTTCGGAATTCGCTCAGAAGACTAGCACCGGGTACCGGGTGTGTCTCTGTGGGGTAGTCCGCAGCATGGATGCTGCGGCCTAGGCCCGAGACGTCGGACCGCCATTGATGGATTTACGCCGACCCCACAGAGGCATACCCGGTATCCGGTGCGGACCAATGCCAGTGAGGTAAACTTAACCCCGAAACTTGTGCAACCAAAGGCCTCAACGCCTGGTGATTTTTGGTTTTTATCACGGTATTTGTTTGTGCTGCACAGTCTATGTAGACTGATGAATAATACAAATTTATTATTTTTATATTTTCCATAACCAATTGGAATAGATATGGATCACACCAGCCTGGAAGCCTTTCTGGCCGTGGCCGAGACTGGCTCGTTCAGCCGGGCCGCCGAACGCCTGTTTCTGACTCAGCCGGCCATCTCCAAGCGGGTGGCGAATCTTGAGCAATCGCTTGGGGTGCAACTGTTCGACCGGATAGGCCGGGATGTTTATCTAACGGAAAGCGGGCGTCTGCTCGTCGACCGGGCGAGTCGCATACTGGAGGATATTCGGGATGCCCGCCTTGCCGTTAGCCAGGCTGGCAGCGATCAGGTTGGGCAACTGAGCATTGCCAGCAGTCACCATATTGGTCTGCACTACCTGGGACCCCTTTTGCGGTCACTGACCGATCAGTTTCCGGATGCTCATCTGGATGTGCAGTTTCTGGAATCTGAACAGACACTGCAGGCCATTGCCCGGCGCGATCTGGAACTGGCCTTTATTACGCTACCCTCCACCCTTCCGCGTGAGTTGCGCAAGGAAACCCTGTGGACCGATAAACTCGAATTTGTGGTCAGCCCCGATCATCCTCTGACCCAGCGCAAGGGCAAGATACGCCTGAATGAACTGGTGCATTTCAGGGCCATTCTGCCGGATGCCCAGACCACCACCTACCGGCTGATCGAGCAGACGTTCCAGCGGCACCACCTGCCGCTGTCACGCACCCTGGCGGTGAACTATCTGGAAACCATTCGCGCCCTGGTCGCCAGCGGCCTGGGCTGGAGTTTGCTGCCACCACGGCTGATCGATGAAAGCGTCAGGGTATTGCCAGTGGAGCAGTTACAGCTTACGCGCCACCTGGGGGTGATCTGGCATCAGGGGCGTACACTGAGCCGTGGTGCTGAAGCGTTAATGGCGATTGCGCGCAACACGCCAGCCCCAGGCTGAGAGCACCGCCAACAGCCCCGCAATCAGCCCTGCCAGGTGCGACTGCACGGCGATATCACCGCGAATAAAGGCCGATACCCCACTGGCACCGCCTGTGTAAGGCCCGGACAGGTTTTCGGTAACAACTTTGGCTACCAGCACCAGCGCTACCACCAAACGAACCAGCCCGCTGTAATGCGGGCTGCGCCACAGCCCCCAAATCAGCCAGCCATACATCAGGCCGGAAAGCCCGGCGTATTGGGTATAGGGTCCGAATGCCAGCCAGAGACTGCACAGCAACCACACCCATACAAACGCCAGGGTATCCTGACGCTGCCACTGGCCCGGCAGCAACAGTGCCAATAACACCAGTCCACCCTGGTTCACCAGCCAGTGGGAGGGGTTTAGCTGCGCTACCCAGGCCGTCAGCGGACGCCACAGGTCTCCGCTGGCAACGGCAAAGCGATGATACTCCAGCCAGTCGGACACGCCGGCCAGAGAACCCAGCAGACACAGACCGGAAATCGACAGCAGTATTCTGATCGACAGGGAGACTGACCGCGGCCAGTCACGCCCGGGTAAAACGGTCATTTGAGATTCCTATTCAGTGCTTCATCACAGCCTCAGGGTAAACCCTGGGCAGGATGCGGCAAAGTGGTTTTGCTGGCCGGGCGAACCCAGTACACTGCCCCCCTTTCGATTTCGACTGCCGATGGGAAGCTGGTTTAATGTGGTTTAAAAACGCACGTGTGTATCGTTTCACCGACGCCTGGTCTGGTTCTGAAGACCAACTCAACGAAAAACTGGCTCAAACGCCCTTCACGGGCCTGACGGCCCTTCAGGAAAGTGCCTTTGGCTGGGTCGCCCCGTTCAAGGACAGCCAGATGCTGTGCGAGAAAGTCGGCGATCGCCTGTTCATCACCGCTCAGGTTCAGGAAAAAATCCTTCCGGCCAGTGTCTTAAACGAACAGCTGGCGGAAAAAATAGACGCCGTAGAGGAAGCCGAAGGCCGCCGCCCGGGACGCAAGGAAAAAGAGGCTCTCAAAGAGCAACTGCGCGCCGAGCTGCTGCCCCGGGCCTTTCACAAAACCCGCCGCACCAGCGCCTGGATCGACCTGAAGCACCAGTGGCTGGTAATCAATGCGGCCAGCGAAAAAAATGCCGATGATTTCACCGCCCACCTGCGTGACAGTATTGGCTCGTTGCCCGTCATTCCCGTTGGCAAATCCGTCGCAGGCAGTGCCATTCTAACCGAGTGGTTTCAGCAGCCTGAACGCCGCCCGGAAGGCACCGAACTGCTGGAAGACCTCGAACTGGTTATGGCCGAAGACCCGACGATCAAGGCGCGCTACCGCAACCTGGATCTGGAAGCCCCGGAAATTGCCCACTCCCTCGACAGCGGCATGCGCATCCGCCAGATGGGCATCGTGCTGAACGATAACTGCCAGGCGGTCATCGACGACACCTTCACGCTGAAGCGTCTTAAGTTCACCGACACCCTGATCGAGCAAAGCGCCGACTCCGACGACCCCCGCACCGATGCACTGCTGATGTCCGACGGCCTGACCGACTGGCTGGTCAAACTGGCCCCGCAATGGCGTGACACTGGTATCTGATTCGCCTAGTGGTTCGCTCTGGTGCCCTGAGTCAGAAATTCGCAGGGTAGCTTGCTCTATTGCCAACCCTTAGTTGGTAGCCTGTCGGACCATCGCGCGCGCCTACTGGAGGCACGCCGTAAACCCTTCCATGGGGGCTCGGAGACAACATCCCTGTTGTCTAACGGCCTCCAGTAGGCGCACCCGATGGTCCTTGAGTATTGGGCGGTTGATTGATGACGAATTTCCAACTCATGACACCAGAGCTCGTTAAGCTGGGTGCAATCGGTGTAAAGTCGGTCATATATGGATACTATGCTTAAAGATTGACCGTGCAGATTCTCGGGAGGGACTCATGAAGTGGACGCTCGAATGGATTAAACACCCTCGCCTCTGGCTGGTAACCCTGCTGTGCCTGATCAGTGTCGGCGCCCTTGCGGAAAGCCAGATCGAGGTGAAGGAAACCTTCTACCGCTTAACAAAAGCCGACGGTGACACCAATTTTAATCGCGCTGAAATCACCGAAGCCCGCCCTGGCGATCTGCTGGAGCTGGAGGTCGAGGCGGCTAATATTGGCAATCAGACACTCACGGATTTATTGCTGGTGAATACAGTACCAACCGGGGGTGCTCAGTTAATTGAAGGCTCGTTAAAGCTAGACGGTCGCGACGGCGAGTTTCGTCTTTCACGGAATGGCAATACCTTCTTTCCGGCAGGTGTCGAGATGCCCGCCAATGAGATTGGCTATATTCAGTGGCTGATCTACAGTTTGCCTGCTGGTGAACGCGCTGTGCTCAGTTATCGTTTGAGGGTGCCTAGGGCAGGTGAATAACCTGACAATGTGTGCAAGTCGGTAGTATAACTTGGTTAAAAGCTAGCGGCGGGTAGCAGGGATGCTCTTGCGGGGGCGCTGTAAATACTTCCATGTAAGCTTAACGTCGGCGATCCTGCCTCAGATACCCCCGCAAGAGCATCCCTGCTACCCGTTGCGGACGATTGGCAACACTATTGAACCGTCGCCCGGTTGATTTGTTGCAGGCGGGTGAAGCAGTCTTTCAGTGCGGCTTCAAATTCCGACTCTATCTCTTCGCGTCGCTGATCCTGGCGGTGGCGCTCTGCCGGCGTCAGGTCTTTGCGGGCCTGGTGGGTATCGAACCCCTGCACCTGGTCGAATACCTGATCGAGAACCTGATACGACTGACGCTCTGCTTCCGGCAGCTCCAGTGAGTCGAGCAGAATCTTGCAGCGAATGGTCGCCTCGGTCAGGTTCAGGTCTTCTTCGAGCACATTGGTCGAAATGATTTCCAGGCTTTGCAGCACAAACGCCCGGCGCGCCTCGGTCTTCTGATCGTAAGCAGCCTGGGCTTGCTCGCGCAGTTGCTCTTGCTGGCGAACCTGACGCTGCAAACGCCAGGCAATGACGGCCAGTACGGCGATGATAACGATAGCGGCTAGCGCCAGGCTGTAGAGTATCCAGGAATTCATCGGAACGACCTCTGATTCGGTTGGGTGGTGATGAATGAAGGGCTTGGTATTGATACGGCGGATAGGCGATTGCAGGTCAGCTAGAAATTACTTCAGGCATCGCCCGATTGATCCCTGTCATGCTCGTTAGTACCGCTGCCGGTCTGGTCCTCCCAGGCTTCTTTCTGATCGCTGCGGCGCACTTCGTCGCGAGGCAGGATATTCAGGGTTTCTTCGGTCTCGCTCCACAGTATCACCAGATCACCTTTCAAGACGCGGGCCCGGGCCAGCGGAATGGCGTCATCGAGACCCCCCTCGACCAGACCCCAGTCTTCGCCCTGGCGCATCAGCCACTCCCGGACAATGCCATCCAGCGTTTCGGGCGCCAGCGCTTCAGCGGGTATGATCACGGTCGGGCTCGTCCAAACGACACTTCATGCTCCCATTCGCAGTGTACGGACAGATCATCACTCGGGGCATGGTAGGCACCCGGGCTGTCCCACTGAAAGGTATGGTTGCCCGAAAGCTCGGTTTCAAGGTGCACCGTGGCCGAGACCCAGAACATTTTTTTCAGCAACTGTTCAAACTTGGCGATCCAGGCCTCCCAGTGGTATTCCACCGCCTGATAGGACGCCGCAAAGTGGATGACCTGTGTCTGGTAGGTGCCCTGCTCCAGTTCTTCGGTGGGAATCGAAAACATGCTGGTGGTCAGGTAGGGAAAGCTGTCCAGATCAGTCAGGCCAAGAATGGCATCGCAGTTGACCAGCCGGCTGTTCAGCAGGAAGCGTGTATCGTTTGACGGTACATCGCGAATGACGCCGTACACCAGGGTTTCCTGATCCATCTCAGCAACCCTCCCGCGGCAATCTATTTGCATCGGCGGCTAGGCCGGCCGTTATTGCCATAACTGGTGCTCCCTTAAAACCTCTAAAAATTGCGTCTCGTCCATCACCGGCACATCCAGGTCGGTGGCTTTTTTCAGTTTGCTGCCCGCCCCTGGTCCGGCGACCAGTTGGGTGGTTTTTGCCGACACACTGCCGGCTACCTTGGCGCCCAGTCGCTGCAGATAGTCTTTGGCTTCATCGCGACTCAGGGCTTCGAGTTTGCCGGTGACGACCCAGGTCTGCCCCGTCAGCGGCATAGAGCCGGAAGCTGGCGCCGGATCAGGCCAGGTTATCCCCAGGCTGACCAGTCGCTCGATTTCCAGCCGGTTGTTGGGCTCTTCAAAGAAATGTCTCACATGGGCGGCGACTTTGGGGCCGACATCATCGACCTCAAGCAATGCTTCTTCCGTGGCATTCCAGAGTTTTTCGAGGCCACCAAAATGCTGGGCCAGGTTGGCTGCCGTGGTTACCCCAACTTCGCGGATTCCCAGCGCATAGAGAAACCGCGGCAAGGTGGTTTGTTTGGCAGACTCAATCGCCGCGATCACATTACTGGCCGATTTTTCACCCATGCGATCGAGTTCGATCAGCTGATCGGCGGTCAGCTCAAAGATATCACCCGGGGTATGCAGCAGCCCTTTTTCCAGCAAGGCGTCGATCAGCTTCTCACCCAGGCCTTCTATATCGAGCGCCCGGCGCGACACAAAATGCTTGAGCGCTTCGCGGCGCTGAGCATCGCAGTGAATGCCGCCAGTGCAGCGAGACACCGCTTCGCCTTCCACCCGTTCTACGGCCGAGCCACACACCGGGCAGGCCGCTGGCAAGGTAACTGGCCGGGCATCTGCCGGGCGCTGATCTTCCACAACCCGCACCACCTGTGGAATCACATCACCGGCGCGGCGCACGATGACGGTATCGCCAATGTGAACACCGATGCGCTCGATTTCATCCATATTGTGCAGTGTGGCGTTGCTGACCGTCACTCCACCGACAAACACCGGCTCCAGTCGGGCAACCGGGGTCAGGGCTCCGGTGCGGCCGACCTGAAATTCCACATCCAGCAAGCGGGTCAGCTCTTCCTGAGCGGGAAACTTACGGGCAATAGCCCAGCGTGGCGCCCGTGAAACAAAACCGAGACGCTGCTGCAACTGAAAGCTGTTGATCTTGTAGACGATGCCGTCGATTTCGTACGGCAACTGATCACGACGGTCGAGCAATTGCTGATAGTAAGCCAGCATTTCCTCAAGACCAGTCACTACGCGGCTTTCCGGGTTGATCTTCAACCCCCAGCCTGCCAACGCATTCAGCGTATCGTAATGAGTAACGGGCAATTGGCCGCCGTCGATCCGACCGACCGAATAGCAGCACATTTCCAGCGGCCGTTTGGCGGTGAGCTGAGGATCGAGCTGACGCAAGCTGCCGGATGCGGCATTGCGCGGGTTGACGAATACCTTCTCGCCCTGCGCCAGTGCCTGAGCGTTCATGCGCTCGAAGCCATCGCGCGGAAGGTAGATTTCGCCGCGCACTTCCAGCACAGCTGGCCAGTCATCGCCGCGCAGAGTCAAAGGAATGCTGCGAATGGTGCGAACGTTGGCGGTAATGTCTTCGCCGGTGGCACCGTCGCCGCGAGTGGCGCCACGCACCAGACGGCCGTTTTCATACAACAGGCTGACGGCGATGCCATCTAGCTTGGGTTCACAGGCCAGTTCCAGCGGCTCGGTGGTGTTCATCCGGTCTTGCAACCGCTTGTAGAAGGCTGCCATGTCGTCATCGCTGAATGCATTGTCGAGAGACAACATCGGCACTTCGTGTTGCACCTGGGTAAAGCCTGCCTGGGGCTGACCACCGACACGCTGTGTCGGGGAATCGTCCCGCACCCAGTCTGGGTGCTCGTGCTCAAGGGCAATCAGTGCCTGCATTAGCCGGTCGTATTCAGCATCCGGCACACTGGACTCGTTAAGCACGTAGTACTCGTAATCAAGCTGACGAATGCGCTCCACCAACTGGTCCAGTTCGGTGCGGCTGTGATGGGTCGTGTTCGGTTCGGTCATGCCGTTGGTCTGATCATTCGTGGGCCTGAATCAGTTGCGAGCGGGCAAAGTTGCGCAGCCGCTCGCGGTAATGTTCGACCCGTTGCGGCGTGACGGTGCTGTGCTCTTCATCGAGCAGGTCCGCATCCAGGTTTTTGCTCAGATACACCGCCATTTCGTACATGTGATCGAAAGACGTCATCATGTCGGCACGCAACGGCAACTGCATGAAAATAGTCACGCCGGGCGTTGTCATTTGGTCCATCGCGTCCGGATTCAGCGTACCCGGCTGGACGCAGTTGGCCAGGCTGAATTCCATCTGACCCTGGGGGTTGCGATAGTGGAATATATCCAGCGGGCCGAAACGCAATCCAGCTCGCAGCAGAAGCTCCAGCAAGTCACCGCCAGCTATCTCGCCCTTGTCGCGGGCCATCACATGCATGATCACCAGTTCCTCGACCGGGCGCGTGTCTTCCTTGTATTCGGGATCCGGCTGCGGCTTATCCGCCGCTCGCGAGTCGGTGGTTATTTCTGGCTCTGGCTCCGGCTCCGGTTCTGAATGAGACAGATTGGTTTCGGGGGCGTCCGGCTCGTCAGACTCGTAATCAACAATCGGGTCATCAGCTTCGTAGTTGGGCGAGTCGACGACATCGGGCTCATTGGACGGTGCCGCGTCGTCAGTGTCCGCCTCTGCTGCAGCGTTGACCTGTGCATCTTCATCTACAGCGCTGAAATGCCAGTCTGAATCCCAGTGCTCTGTGTCGTTGTCTTTTGCGGAAATCGACGGTTGCGAATCTGAGCCCTGTGGCGCTGACGCCGCTGCTTTCTTTGGGTCAACCAAAGGCTCTTGCGGGTCGGGCTCCCGGTCGAAGTCGAGGGCCTGCTGCTCTACCCGGCCATCGGCGGGCGCTTGTGTTTCCCGGTCGGTCTCGGGCTCGGCATCTACCGAATCCATCAACATGGGTACCCGCTCGCGCAAGTTCAGCCTGGAGGAAATGACTTCACGCTCCTCTTCGGTCATGTCGCGCACGCGCGCACCACCGTTTGGCAGCTCGCGCGCCAGTTCCGCTTTTTTCTTTTCTTCTTCCGGGTCGGGCCCCAAATCGGTTACCGAGCGGCGGGGCTTGGGCTTACGCAGCTTCATGCGGCGCACCCCGTCCCAGACGATCACGGCAATCAGCACGATGCCCAGTATGATCAGTACGTCACGCAATTCCATTCGCTGGTCCCCGTTACATGGCTGCCAGTTCGGCAGCCTCCTCAACATTCACAGACACCAGGCGTGACACGCCCGGCTCATTCATGGTCACACCCATCAACTGGTGCGCCATTTCCATCGCAATCTTATTGTGGGTGATGTAGATAAACTGTACGTGTTCGGCCATAGCCTCCACCAATTTTGCATAGCGTCCGACGTTGGCATCATCCAACGGCGCGTCCACTTCATCCAGCATACAGAACGGCGCCGGATTCAGCCGGAAAATACTGAACACCAGGGCAATGGCAGTCAGTGCCTTCTCGCCCCCGGACAACAAGTGAATGGTGCTGTTTCGCTTGCCCGGCGGCCGGGCCATAATGGCCACTCCAGTGTCGAGCAAGTCATCGCCGGTCAGTTCCAGATAAGCATGGCCACCACCGAAGACCTTGGGAAACAGCTCCTGCAACCCCTGGTTCACCCGATCGAAGGTTTCCTTGAAGCGGGTGCGGGTTTCACGATCGATCTTACGAATGGCATTCTCCAGTGTCTCCAGCGCTCGCTGCAAGTCCTGATCCTGCTCATCGAGGTAACGTTTACGCTCACTTTGCGTCTGGTACTCTTCAATGGCCGCCAGGTTGATTGGCCCCAGCCGCTGAATTTTCGCCGCCAGCCGTTCAAGCCCCTCTTCCCATTCTGTCTCGTTGGCGTTCTCGGGCAGGTTGGCGATGACGGTATCCAGGTCGAACTGCTGCTCGGCCAATTGTTCGGCCAGCGTCGCGCGCCGGGTAATCTGGGTCTGGGCTGCCATCTTGTGCTGTTCAAGTTCGGTGCGCACCGACATCGCCTGCTGGTCAGCCACCACACGCTGCTGCTCCAGTGAGCGCATTTCGGCATCTGAGCTTTCCATGGCGGTGCGCTTTTCTTGCAGCGACTCTTCCAGTTCCAGTCGCGCTTCGAGTTTGATCTCGAGCGTCTCGCGCAGGTCGTCCAACGGGTCCTGGCGGTCGTCCATCTGTGCTTTCAGGCGCTCCAGACGCTCCTGTGCGCGCTCTTTTTGCTGGGCTGCGCGCTCCAGCGCGCCATTCAGCGAATTCACCTCGGTCTGCAGCGTCTGCTGCTTTAATTGCAACTGATGCTGGGCATCGCGGGCCTGGCGCACAGCATCGCGCTTTTCATCAAGGGTGATGCGATGCTCTTCGCGCTCGGCCATCAGGGCTTCGCGTTCGTCGACATCTTCTTCCATTGAATCGAGTGACTGCTGCAGTTCTTCGCGGTCCATGGCCAGGGTTTCGCGCTCGGCGGCCATTTGCGTTTCGACTTCCTGAATATCTTCGTTCAGGCGGGCGCGGCGCTCGCGCATCTGCTCGGCCTGCACCCGGCGGCCACTGAGTTCCGATTTGGCTTCGGCTAACTGACGCGACAACTGCTGGTTGTCGCGCTGCACCTGCTCCCGCTCTTCCTCGATGGCCTTCTGCTGCATCAGTGCCATATTCAGGCTGACCTCGAGGTCTTCCTCTACCGCCTCGAGTTCGTCGAGTTCATCGACCAGGGTTTCCAGTTCCTGCTGCTGGCTGAGCAGGCCGTCGGAGCCGCCCTCCCCGCGCCGGATACGCAGCCAGTTATGGCTGATCCAGACGCCATCCGGGGTAATCAGGCTTTCGTGCGGGGCCAGGCTGTCTCTGCGCGCGAGTGCCTCGTCGAGGCTGGTAGCGGTATAAACCGAGGCAAGCCAGGGCGAGAGATCACGATCACACTGTACCTTACGCAGCAATGACTGACTGGCGTCGCCCACATCACGGGCGCGCTCGGTCGACAGCAGTGTCAGGGTCCCGTCCTGAAAGCGGCTGATGGCGCCGCTCACCGAATCGAGTGAATCGATGGCGATGGCCTGCAACCGATCGCCCAATACAGCCTCGACCGCCGCTTCCCAGCCAGGCTCGACGCTCAATTCCTGCGCCAGACGCCGCGCTTCGCGCAACTGATGACTCGCCAGCCAATCGCGCACACCCTGAGCTTCATCGCCCATGGCGGCCTTGATCAGTGCCTGCAAGGTCGCCTGACGACCCTGCTTCTGCTGCAGTTGTTGGCGCACGCTGTCGTGTTCGCGCCGCTTGGCTTCGGCCTGCTCTCGGCTGCGCTGTTGCTGTTCGGCCAGTTCATCCATGCGCGTCTGGAATTGCTCGGCGCGCATCTCCAGTTCATCGGTCTGGTCAATCAGGGCTTCGAGGTTCTCCGCGTCCGGATCAGCCGCCAGTTGATCCCGCTCACGGTAGAGGGTTTCCTGTCGGCGGTGCAATTGTTCGATCACACGCTCCAGGTGCTGAATGCGCGACTGGGCAACCTCGGCCTGGCGTTTCGGGCCCTGAGCATTCTGGTTGAACTGGTCCCAGCGGCTTTGCCAGTCCTGCTGGCGCTGTTCCAGATCCGCCAGTTCATCGGCGGCCAGCATCACCTGTTCTTCGGCAGCCTCAAGCTCAGGGGCCAGCATTTCCAGTGTTTCACGGGCCTCTTCCACCCGGTCGCTGTCGGACTGGCTGGCCTGGGTGGCTTCCTGCAGTGTGCGCTCGGCGTCCTGAATATCCTGAACCAGCTGGTGGCTCTGCTCCTGACGGTGCTGCATGGTCTGTTCAAAGCGCGCGATTTCGTTGCCGAGCTGGTAGTACTGCGCCTGGACGTCGTTGAACGCTTCGGTGGCGGTATGGTGCGCTTCGCGCAAGGCTTCAATATCGGCATCGATGCGGCGTTGCTCGGTCACGAAGCTTTCGTAGCGAGTTTCGAATTCGGCAATGCGCATGTCTTGCTCGGCCACTTCGCGGTCGAGCCCCTGCCAGCGCAAGGCGGCCAGTTGCGCCCGGGTGGTGCGTTCTTCCTGCTTGAATTCCTTGTATTTCTCGGCGGACTGCGCCTGGCGATGCAGGTGCTGCAGCTGTCGTTCCAACTCTTCACGGATGTCGGTCAGGCGTTCGAGGTTTTCCCGGGTGCGGCGCATCCGATTTTCGGTTTCGCGGCGGCGTTCCTTGTAACGGGAAATGCCAGCCGCTTCTTCGATGGTGTTGCGCAGGTCTTCCGGTTTGGCTTCGATCAGCCGGGAAATCATGCCCTGTTCGATAATCGCATAGCTGCGCGCGCCCAGGCCGGTGCCCAGGAACAGATCGGTAACGTCTTTGCGGCGGCACTTGGTGCCGTTGAGAAAATAGGTGGACTGGCCATCCCGGGTGACCCGGCGGCGAATCGCAATTTCGTTGAAGGCGGCGTACTCGCCTTTCAGAGAGTGATCAGAATTATCAAACACCAGTTCGACCGAGCACTGGCCGACCGGCTTGCGGGCGTTACTGCCGTTGAAGATCACATCGGTCATCGACTCGCCACGCAGGTGCTTGGCGGACGACTCCCCCATCACCCAGCGTACCGCATCGATGGTGTTGGATTTACCACAGCCGTTCGGGCCAACAATGGCCGACAAATTGGTCGGGAACGGAATGGTGGTCGGGTCGACAAAGGATTTAAACCCGGCCATTTTAATGCTTTTCAATCGCATAGGGCGATGTCAGTCCAGGGCTGGCGGGCCCGGCATCATGCCAGGCCCCACGATCGAATCAATGCGTTCGATTCTAGCGTCAATCGCGGCCGGTTGAAACCGTCTCCCGGCGTCGATTTTTAGTGCCAGATCAAGGACTTAGATTTCCCGCAAAAATGTGACTCCGGTCAACCCGCATCCAGACAACAGACCCGTCATCAGGGTTGGCGTACCTCCAGGTCGACCTGGAAGCTGTTCTGTTCGCTGAGGTCGAGTGTTACGTCCTCGGCCACCCAGTCGCCGGGTGCGGGTTCTGCAACCCCCTCAAAGGACACCCGGGCCGTAATGACTATCTCGCCCTGCCCACTGAGACCACCCATACCACCCATGGCGTCAGCATCGGTCAGTACAACTCTCATCTGGCGAGCAGAAACCGGCACTCGCCTCACGGCCAGGGGCATGCGCGCATCAACCGGTCGTGCATACACAAACAGCACGGCCGTCTCCGGCAACCCTTCCCAGGCCGTTGGCAGTGCCAGTCTTACGTCGATACTGGGGCCGACATCGGCTTCATAGTCGATTCCCTGCTCAGCCAGGGCTGCTTCTGACCGGCTGATGAATTCATCGATCAATTGGGTATCGGCCTCCTCGCCTGCCAGGCGCTTCAGTCGGGTCCAGTAATCGATGGACGACCGGTACGACGCCAGCTCGAATGTCAGGCGTCCGGCAAAGCCGAGCGCCAGTGTATTTTGGGCATTGTATTCGAGCGCTTCCTGAAACCGTTCCAGTGCCGGTTCGGCTTGCTCCTGAGCCCAGAGCGTCTGGCCGAGGTAGGCCAAAATCATCGACTCGTCTTCGGCATTGCGGGGGCCTTCACGCAACAGCGTCAACACCCGCTCCAGAGTAGGTTGCGCCCGGCTGAACTGCCCCAGCTCCATTTGCATGTTGGCCAGACGAAACCAGCCTTCCATGTCGTCCGGATGCTCTTGCAGCAAGGCTTCATAGCCGTCCAGTGTTTCCTTAAGCTGGGCTTCCGTCGGGTTCGGGGCTGTCGCCAGGTCGATGAAGTTCTGGCGAACCTCTACCGCATCTGCTGCGCCCCACACACCATAGAGCCACCAGGCAGAGGCCGATATGACAACACCAACGCCAACCACCACAGCCAGAGGCACTGCCCGGCCGGGGTCGGTATCGCTGGCTTTGCGGGTATCCTCCAGCAAGGCCCGTTCGGTCTCTGCCCTGAACTGCTGATAATCGGTGTCTTCCAGCTCACCGCGTTGATGTTCCTCGTCAAGGGCCTGCAACCGGTCCTTGTGAATGCGGATAGACTCGGCCACCGAGTCCTGCTCGTTGGCATTGCCGCGCCGCAGCGCCAGCGTCGCCACGAACAGCAGTGCTACCAGCAGAAGTGCGCCAAATACAATAATGGCCATAGGGGTTAAGAATCCTTATCCAGCAGGGTCTGAAGACGCGATCGGTCATCGTCACTGAGTTCGTCCGGCGGCTCGGTTCCCGAGCGTCGCGCCAGCCAGGTCACCAAAAGGGCGCCCAGCACCAGGGCCAGCACCGGACCCAGCCAGAGCCAGACCGTGCCCCAGTTAAGACGAGGCTGGTAAATCACGAATTCGGTGTAACGGTCGATCATGTAATTGACCACCTGATCGTCGCTATAGCCCAGGTGTAACAGCTCGTAGGTCTTGTTACGCATGTCTTCCGCAATGGAAGAGTTGGAACCGGCGATGTTCTGGTTTTCACATTTGGGACACCGCAATTGCTGAGTGAGATCGAGGTATCGCTCCCGCAAGGTGTCGTTGTCGAATATCAGGGTTTCCTGCTCGGCCACGGCAAACAGCGAAATCAGCAGTAAACCTGCCGCGATCAGTCGGTTACTCCATCGCATCGTATACAGCCTTTAACTTGTTTTCCCACAGGGCAGAATCAATCGGCCCCTGAAAGCGGTGGCGAATAATGCCGGAAGAATCCACAAAGAAGGTTTCAGGCGCGCCGGTGACACCCAGCTCAAAGCCCAGGTCGCCATTGGGGTCGAACACGTCTATGTCGTAGGGGTTCGCGTAATCACGCAGCCAGGTAACCGCCAGTTCCCGGTCATCCTTGTAATTGACACCAATGATGCGCACCCCTTCGCTGGCCAGGCTGTTCAGGTAGGGGTGTTCAAACTTGCACGAAGGGCACCAGGTTGCCCAGAAATTCATCAGGTAAGGCTCGCCGTCAAGGCTCTCTTCGGTCAGGGTTCGCTGGCTGTCGTTCACATCGGTCAGCCGAAAGGCAGGCATTTCCCGCCCTTCCAGCGCTGAATCCATCTCCTGCGGGTTAACCCCGCTCAACAGTGCAAAGGCGAACAGCGCCATCATGGCGGCAATGGCCACCAACGGCATAAAAAAAACCAGTCGTTTGCTCATAACGTTACCCCCGATTTTCTGCGGTAACGCCGGTCAAGCACCGCGACCACGCCACCGAGCGCCATGAAGATGGCCCCAAGCCAGATCCAGCGGACAAAAGGTTTTACCTGCAACCGTAACGACCAGACCTGACGGCTGTCGTCTAATGGCTCAGCCAGGGAAGCATACAGATCCCGGAACAGACCGGCATCAATACCCGCTTCCGTCATGGTGCTGGACTGTACCGTATAAAACCGCTTCTCTGGGGTCAGAGTTGCCACCTGCCGGTCATTGCGGAAGACATTCAGAATGCCTTCATCACCTCGGAAATTCGATGCACCAACCGCCTGGGTTCCCTCAAACTGGAACTCATAGTTACCCATGGTAACCCGGTCATCAGGCCCCATCCGATAATCGCGGGTCACCTCATAATTTGAGACCAACACCACGCCAATGACCGAAAACACCAGTCCAAGGTGTGCCAGCCACATACCCCAGAAGCCGCCGCCGGCGCGCGCAAGTGCTCGCCAGGGATTGCTGGCATTGCGCGTGCGATCAAGCAGCAAACGCACCAGGCCGGCCAGCAACCAGAATGCCAGAGCCAGGCCGAGCCAGACTTGCCAGTGAAAGCGGCCTGAAATCAGCAACGGCAATACCAGGCCCGCCACAATGGCTACCGGAATGCCGACTTTCAGCAAGGTGGTCAGGTTGTCTGCCGGGTGTCGCTTCCAGCGCAGCAGTTGCCCTACCGCGACCAGTGAGAGCAGGAACACCATAAAGAAATTGAACATGGCGTTGAAATAGGGAGCCCCAACCGAAATCTTGCGCAGATTAAGCGCATCGAATACCAGCGGGAACAGTGTCCCCAGCAGTACCATGAAGGTGATGACCACCAGAATGATGTTGTTGAATTGCAAGAAGGTTTCCCGCGACAACAACTGGTATTCCCCGGCCACGCGTATTTGCGAGGCGCGTAATGCATAAAGCAGCAGAGAACCGCCAACGGTCACCAGCAGGATTGCCAGAATAAAGACACCGCGCTCAGGGTCAGTGGCGAACGAATGCACACTGGTCAGCACGCCACTGCGCACCAGAAAGGTACCGAGAAGGCTAAACGAGAACGCCATGATCGCAAGCAGCAGCGTCCAGGATTTAAACAGGTTGCGCTTTTCCGTCACCGCCTGGGAGTGGATCAGCGCTGTGCCGACCAGCCAGGGCATGAAGGACGCGTTTTCCACAGGGTCCCAGAACCACCAGCCGCCCCAGCCCAGTTCGTAATAGGCCCACCAGCTGCCGAGTGCTATGCCTATTGTCAAAAAGGCCCAGGCCACATTGGTCCAGGGGCGCGACCAACGCACCCAACTGGCATCAAACCGACCGGTAATCAGAGCGGCAATGGCGAAGGCGAAGGCCACCGAGAAACCCACATAGCCCATGTAGAGTGTCGGTGGGTGCAAAATCAGCCCGATATCCTGTAACAAGGGGTTCAAATCGGCACCGTCGCCCGGGGGGATTGGCAACAGGCGATCGAAGGGGTTGGAGGTTTCCAGCAAAAACAGCAGAAAGGCGACGGCAATAATACCCATAACGCCCAGCACAGCGCTTTTCAGCTCCAGCGACAAACTGCGGGCAAACAGACTGACCGCGACGGCCCAGCCTGCCAACATGAGAATCCACAACAGCATGGAGCCTTCGTGGTTGCCCCAGGTTGCCGATATCTTGTAAAACCAGGGCAGTCGGGTGTTGGAGTTTTCCGTAACAATGCGCACGGAGAAGTCATCGTTAACAAAGCTGGCCACCAGCAGACCAAACCCAATACACAGAAACACGAAGAGCCCCCAGGTCCAGGCGGGCGCGGTACGCTGAAAGCCCGGATGACCGGCGATCACACCATACAGCGGCATAGTGGCCAGACCGATGGCCATCAGAAACGCGAGGATCAGGGCAAACTGTCCAAATTCCGGTAACATAAAACTCCTCAGTAACCGTAGCTGCTGGTGGGGGTGCTGTTGCCTTCGGCATTGCTGCCAGTTGCATTGGACGCCTGTTCGGCCCGTTCCAGTGCATCGGTAATTTCTACCGGCATGTAGGTTTCATCGTGTTTGGCCAGCACTTCACTGGCCACCACAATGCCATCGCTGTTCAACTGACCAATGGCAACTACGCCATCACCCTCGCGGAACAGATCCGGCAGAATGCCGTCGTATTCGACGGTAACGTCGGCGGCAAAATCGGTGACCACAAACTGTACTTTAAGCGTCTCGCCCTCACGCCTGACGGACCCTTCACGCACCATCCCACCCGCGCGAATCTGACGATCCAGTGGCGCTTCGCCTCGGGCAATGTCCGACGGAGAATAGAAGAAGTTCATGTTTTGCCCCAGAGCAAACAACACCAGCAATACAGTGACCGCGACACCGCCAGTCCCGAGTAAAATCAGCATCAGTCGTTGTTTACGTTTTGGATTCATCGTTGCTCCCGCCGCACCCGGCGTTTGTGATCAGAAATCAGTCGTTGGCGGTGCAAACGCGGCGCAATAACGTTAAAGGCAATAACCGCGGCACCGACCGCATAGGCAGACCAGACATACACCCCATGGTCACCCATGGCCAGAAAGGCCGAAAAAGAATCAAAAGCGCCCATTACTGCCCCTCTGCAAAACGGTTCAGCTCGTCTTCAACCCAGCGCGATTTGCGCTCGCGCTGCAGAATCTCGAGCCGGGTACGCATCAGTACCCAGGCCATGCTGGCCAGGTAAAACCCGACAATGGCCATTAAAAACGGGATCAGCATGCTCGGGTGCATGGGCGGCGCTTCGGTAAATTTCAGGGTGGCTGGCTGATGCAGGGTGTTCCACCATTCGACTGAAAATTTGATGATCGGTAAATTCACAACCCCCACCAGCGCCAGTATGGCCGCTGCCCGGTCGCCGCTTTCAGGGCGCTCCATGGCATTGTGCAGGGCCCACAACCCAAAATAGAGCAGCAACAGAACCAGCATCGAGGTCAGCCGGGCATCCCATTCCCACCAGGTACCCCAGGTGGGTTTGCCCCAGATAGCGCCGGTTACCAGAGCCAAAAATGCCATGCTGGCGCCCACAGGTATGCACTGTTTGGCGACAAAAAAAGCCAGTTTCATTTTCCAGACCAGGCCAACCAGGCCCAGCACAGCGATGGCGGCGTAAATGGCTTGAGACAAAAACGCCGAGGGAACATGAATGAAGATGATGCGATAGCTGTTGCCCTGCAACCGTTCAACGGGCGCGAACATCAACCCCCAAACCAGCGCTGAGGCGATGATCACCGCCGCTGCCCAGCCGAGCCAAAAGCTCCAGGGCTGGCTCATGGTGTAAAACCATTTCGGCGATGACCATTTGTGAAACCACCGGACAAAGGCTTGCCACATGCTAGAGGTACTCCCACCACCCGGTCCTGCCGGGCAGCCTGTTCGAATTCAATCGCCCACCGCAATGCGGAGGGCAGCAACGGTCAACAGTGGCGACAATGCCAGCGACCCGGTGGTCATCGCCGCCAGCATGGCCAAGTGCGCCTCCCAGGGCAAACCGGCCACCTGCGCCTGCACAGCACCGGTTCCGAAGATAATAACCGGTACAAACAAGGGCATAATGAGCAGGGTCAATAACAACCCGCCCTTTTGCAAACCCACGGTCAGAGCGGCACCTATACTGCCAATCAGACTCAGGCTCAGAGTGCCCAGTGCGAGCGTCAGCATCAGCAGCGGCAAGGCGCTGCCAGGCAGGCCCAGCATGATCGATAACAGCGGTGCCATTACCGTCAGCGGCAACCCGGTCACCAGCCAGTGCACCCAGACTTTACAGAGCACCAGCGAGGTCGGTGGCAATGAGGCCAGCAGCATCTGTTCCAGCGAGCCGTCTTCGTAGTCACTGCGAAACAGCAGATCGAGTGACAGCAAATTCGCCAGCAAAGCGCCCACCCAAAGCACGCCCGGGGCCATATCCGCCAGCTTGGTCATGTCGGGTGTTACGCCCAGCGGGAACAACACCACGACGATCAGGAAAAACAGCAGAGGATTGGCGAGGTCTGAACGACGCCGATACGCAAGCTGCATTTCCCGCTGGAACACAGATCTCAGCAGGGGCATGAACGTCATAACGCGGCCCCCAGTTCCAGTGTTCGCACTGTTTCGCTATCCAGCCCGTGGTGGCTGGTCATAATCACGCTTCCACCAGCCCGGGCATAGTCGATGATTCGGGCTTTAAGGCGATCAACGGCCTCGATATCCAGGGCGGTGAGCGGTTCGTCCAACACCCAGGCGCGCACCCGATCCGGTTCCAGCGGCAGATAAAGCCTGGCCAATGCGACCCGACGCTGTTGCCCTGCCGACAGTTGGTGACTGGGCACGTCTTCAAAGCCACGCAAACCGACGGTTTCCAGTGCGTCCCAAACCACTGACTCTGGCACCTGAATCCCGTGCAATGCCAGCGCATAGGCCATATTTTCGAGCGGCGATTGTAACAACGTCACTGCTGGCCTATGGGCGATATACCAAATCTTTTCACAGGGTTCGACGGTGCGTTCGGGAGAATCCGGAAACCAGGTAACGTCCCCGTCAACCACGGAGCTAATGCCCACCAGTCGACGCAACAGGGTCGTCTTGCCGGACCCGTTAGGGCCCGTCAGATGCAGGATCTCACCGCTTGCTACATCAAACGACAATTCCCTGAAAAGATGCCGGTCATCACGCTCGCAATCCAGTCCCACTGCGGACAACACTCGGGCCATGGTCTGTCTCTGAAAAAAGGTCGCGGGATTATACCCACTCAGAGGCTGGAATACGAAAGTCTGGCCTGTATTGGCCAGTTCACGAGCTACAGTCTCAGGCCGCTGGGCCGTTAACCTCATTGGTTGAATAGAGTGTCGACTGCCGGGTATACCTATCCGGGGCCGGCGTGAACCCGTCCATGGGGCCTAGGCTTCGGCATCCATGCCTCAGACTACCCCGGATAGGTATACCCGGCAGTCGACACGGTTCCCAGGCTCGGCTCACTTCGAGACTGCCCAGCTCAGCTGCAAGCGTTAAATGGCCGACTCTTGCCCGGAACCTGGCTGGTATTTCCCAATAACCCGGGTATGGTGAGATTTCCCTGCACGTACGGACCTGTACATGGCTGGCATAGATCGGACCGACGCGATCAAGCGTCCTACAGACAGCACCCTGACACCGCGAACACTCGATCGTGGCAGTGAGCCTGTGGTTCGCGTGCGGGCCGATAGCCTCGACGCGCTTCGGCCCTCCCTGCCCGCACTCGCCGTTGTGGTGGAACAAACGGTCATGGGGAGCCGGGACAAACCCCTGTATGACCTGGTGCTCTCGCTGAATCAGCAGTGGGTTCGGGTGCAGAGTGAGCGTGCCTTTCCCCCGGGTACGGTGTTGATGGTGGAAGCAACGCCGGAGAACCAGTTACGAGTGTTGCCCCAGGTCGATACGGCTCAGCTCAACCGGATGATGCAGGCCTCGCTGCAATTCTGGCAGGCCCATTCGTTGCCCCGGGCGCACACCACCCAAATGCCTGCCCCGCCCGCCTTCCCTGCCCTGCAAAGGCTGGCCGGCGATGCGCCGGAGTTGCAGTCGCTGGTGCAATGGCTGAGTCAAAAGCCCGCACTTTCGGCTCGCACCGTGGCTCAGTGGATGCAGGTGTTCAGCCCGCTGGCTCTGTTGCGGCCGCTGGTTGCCAGTTTGCCGGCGACTCCGCTGATCCCGTCACCGGCACAGCCAGCCATTGCTGCCCCAGGCGCGCCTTCCACTCACCTGGCCAGCACTGCCATCAACACTTTAAGCACGGCACCCCTGGCGCCTTTGTTGAATGCCATTGCTTCTGTGCAATCGGCCGGTACGCCGTTGCTTGGAAATTCGCCCAATTTGGCACCTAATGTACCCGGCACCGGGGCACCGGTTATGCTGATACCGCTGACACCCGGTGCACCGGCGCTGCCCTCCGGTACGGCAATGGTGATCACAATCGCCACAGACAGAACCCAGTCAAACCTCCCGACTCAGGGTGTGTTGCCAACGCCTCAACGCACGACTGCCGATGGAAGCCAGGCAGCGCCCGCACTGTTGCGCCTCGCTGTGGTCGTGAATCCACACACATCGGCCGCAGCGCAATCGACACCGGTCACTCTGCCGACCGGTTCTCCAGCGGCCGCTCAACCAACAGCCGCTTCGACGGGGGGTACCAGCCCGCCCCTTACCCCGAACTCCACCCCAGGTCAGCCAGGCAACCTGTCGGTTAACCCAAACCCAACGGCCATGTCATCGGATCCGTTGCTGGCGCCCACCCGGTTCAGCACCCTGGCACCGCCTCCCGGAGCACCCTCACTGGGAGCGCGCGACCCTGCACAGGCAGTGCCCGTAGAGATTCGGTTGTCTCAGTGGCTGGCTGTGCTCGACAGTCGCATTCAGCAGCACCCGGCCAGTTTGCAACAAGCCCTGGCCCAGCAGGCTCAGCGTCTGTTGAATGCGCCACCGACCGGATATGCGCCGGGTGTCACTGTGCAGAATCCAAGCGGTGGTTCAGCCATTAAACAGGACGACCTGCAACCGCTGTTGCAGCTAAGAACGCTACTGGAAAGCCTGCAGGGCAAGACGCAGAACAACGCTATCCAGCAAGCACTCGGCGCTTTGGCCAACCCCGAGGCACCACCGGTGCAACAACTGAGCATTCCGATGCTTTGGCTGGGGCCAAACCATTGGCTAAACATGGAATGGTGGCAGGAGAAACCCGAGAATGAAGAGGCAGAATCCGATTCGCCCGGTAAACGCCCTTTTCGCTTCCGCCTGTTTTTTGAACTCGCACCGCTGGCGCCACTGTGCGCCGACCTGCACTGGACGCCCGACCATACCGATGTCATCTTCTGGTCGCAGGATCAGGGCACACTGAGCATCATTAATAGCAATCTGGACACCCTGGAACAGTGGACTCAGGGCCTCGGCGAGCGCGACTTGCATACCCGACATGGGATGCCGCCGAAAAAGACCACGCCGGAACCCGACCAATTCAAACCCCTGGTAGACATTCGCACATGACCGAAGAAACGTCTGGCAACAAGGCCGCCGCTCTCGAATACAAGGGTCAGAAAACCCCCATCGTCAGCGCCCTGGGCACCGACGAGATGGCCGACGCCATTGTCGCTTTGGCCAAAGAGCACGACGTACCCATCTATCAGGATGAAGACCTGGTCAATATTCTGACCCGCCTCAACACCGGCCAGGACATCCCGCCAGCCCTGTATGAATGGGTCGCCGGCATCCTCGCGTTTTCATTTTTCCTGCGCGATAAAGTGCCCGAAGGGTTCTCGCCCACAGCGACTCGCTCAGCCTATCAGAAGGTTCGGGAAGCGTATTCCGGGTCTGATTCCAGTGACTAACTGGAACTATCGACCGACACCAGATGGCGGATGCGGACGCCCTTGGGGAGTTGGCGCAGTCGCTCGTTGATCCAGTCGAGCAGAACGGGAAAGTGGTCTACCCAGGCGTCGTCGTGAATCAACATCGATTGGGCACTGTAGTTGCGCAAATTGCCATCACGCTTGCCCAGCACCCAGAGCCGGCCATTGTGGGTACCCAGCTCGCGCATGAATTCGCGAACATCGGCGACGTGGTCGGTGTAGCCACCGTTGCGTCGGGCCAGGTACAGGCTGGGCGGCCAATCGAGGTGCTGAGCGGCGGCGGCATAGTCAAAACCGGTATCGTCATGTGCGACCCAGGGGCCGTTGGACCAGCGCAGGTAATCCCGATAGAGCGTCAGATATTCGGGTTCGGGGCCCTTGCCCAGCCAGCGCATGGGGACCGCGCCTTTGAGTGTGCCCAACGCGGGTAACAACGCATCCGTCGTCAGGCGGGCCAGGGTTGAATGATGCACCCCGCCCAGAGTGGCATTGCGCCGGGTACCCAGGTGAATCATACCCAGAACGCCCGGGCGGACACCCGGTTCGCGGGCGTACGAAGACGCCAGCAACACGCCGCCAAACCCCTGACCAACCAGGAAAATCGGCAAGCCATCGGCCTGGCGACGGGCTTCTGCCATCAGCCGGGGCAGGTCTTCGCGAATGATCAGGTTGGCGTCGTGGTCGAGCCGTCGGCTCAGGTTGGGCCAGCTTTGGCCGTGCCCGATCAGGTCGGGCACCAGGCAATGAAAGCCCATATCGGCCAGAAACTGCGCCAGCCCATGACCCTGATGGCAAAAAATGTCGCCTTTATTACCCAGGCCATGCAACAACACCACCAACGCCTGGGGAGCTTCCGGTAAAAACTGACGCACGAACAGCTGGCCGCCCTGCCAGGTCGGCACCTTAAGCCGATATTCCTTGATGCCATGCTTCATTCAGCGAGTACCTGTTGCCATTGTTTTTCCAGTCGCTTGGCCGAGACCGGCACCCGGGTTCCCAGTGTTTGCGCAAACAGAGAGACCCGATACTCCTCCAGCAGCCAGCGAAACTCGGTCAATGCCGGGCTGACCATTTGCTGTTCGGCCAGGGTGCGCTGCTTGCTCTGGTAACGTTGCCAGAAACCGGCCAGTTCATCCACCCAGAACTGCTCCCGGGCAGGAATGCCTCCGGCCCGGTTCAGACGCCGGTCGGCGCCATCCAGATACCGGGGCAACTCAGTAAACCACTCGGCCGGTGTGGCGCTGACAAACCCCGGATACACCAGTTGATCGAGCTGGGCAGCCACATCAGCGTATAGGAAGGCTGTGGCAAAGGTCACGCGCCCTTTCAATTGTTTACGAACCTGATGGTGGCGGTGCAGCACATCGTGCACCTGACGGGCCAGCTGTTCACCCTGCTCAACCAGTTCGCCCCGACCAGCCTCGACCCAGGCGGCGAATGCCGACCGGGTGCGTGGCAACTTGCCGCCCCGGTCCAGCGTGCGCGCCAGGGTTGCCCACAGCATATCCTGTCGTAATGGGTCGGCTTTGCCGTAGGGTGCGAACAGCAAGGCGCTTTCCTTGAAGGCAGGTAGTCGCTTGGCCAGATACCCCAGCGGCTGCTCCAGCTGAAACCAGGCCAGACGCAGCAAGCCCTGGCGGTGCTGCTGCTCCGCCCAGGGTTGCTGGGTGAAAGACTCAATCGCGACGGCATTCACCTTGTCGGCCAGCGCCGGGAAGACATCAATATGAATTCCGGCCTGAATGCGGTGCTCCACCTCGGGCAGGTCAGCAAACGACCAGTCGGTATAATGGGCGGGCCCCGCTTCCTGCTCACGGCTCTTGCCAGCGGTCGCCCGGTCTTTTGCCGCCTGGGCATTGGCGGGTGATTTCAGCGCATCGAGGTCCCGACCCGACGCGATGACCTTACCGGCATCGTCGACCACCTCGAACCGGAACCGGTGGTGTGCTTCAAGTTTGTCGGGTTGCCACTCATCCTGCGGTACGCGAATTCCGGTCATACGGAACAGGCGTTCCCCGATGGCTTTGGTCAGCGGGGTGTCATCGGCGGCCAGGCTGTTCATCAACGCATCGGCAAAATCCGGCACCGGCACAAAGTTGCGCCGGTAGGATTTCGGCAGCGCTTTGATCAGTGCGATGATTTTGTCGCGCAGCATGCCCGGTACCAGCCACTCCAGTCGACCGGCGGGCAATTGCGCCAGCGCACCAGCGGGCACGGTCATGGTGACGCCATCGGCGTCGGTGCCCGGTTCAAACTGGTATTTCAGCGGCAGTTTCATGCGACCGACGGTGATGAAATCGGGGTATTGCTGCTCGGTGACCTGATCGGCCGAATGCTGCATCAGCGCTTCCGGCGTCAGGTCCAGTGCATCCTGAGGCTGTTTTTTGAGCCAGGCATGAAAACCGGCGGCGTTGACGATGTCGTGCGGTATGCGCTGGTCGTAAAACGCCACCAACTGGTCATCATCGACCAGAATATCGCGGCGGCGGGCTTTGTCTTCCAGGCCGGTTACTTCAGCCAGCATGGCCCGGTTGCGCTGAAAAAACGCCGCTTTGGTTTGAAACTCACCTTCCACCAGCGCCGAGCGGATGAAAATCTCACGCGCCTGCGCCGGGTCAATCGCCCCGAAATGCACCGGCCGTTGCGCCACAATGGGCAAGCCATAGAGCATCAGCGTTTCTTTGGCCACAACCTGACCGCGCTTCTTCTCCCAGTGCGGGTCGGTGTAATTGCGTTTCACCATGTGCATCGCCAGCGGCTCTAGCCAGGCCGGTTCAATGCGCGCTACCGTGCGCGCGAAGACCTGGGTGGTCTCCACCAGTTCCGCCGCCACCAGCCATTTGGGGCCCTTGCGCGACAACGCCGATGACGGGTGAATCCGGCATTGGCGACCCCGGGCCGCGGTATAGAGCTTGTCTTCCTTGTAGGTCGCGATCTGCGACAACAGACCAGACGCCAGTGCCTTGTGCACCTGCTCATAACTGGCCGCCTGCTCGTTCAGTCGAAAGCCAAGTGACTTTGCAAGCAAGTGCAATTGGCGGTGAATATCGCGCCATTCGCGCATGCGCAGATAGTTCAGAAACTGAGCCTTGCAGAACTTGCGCAGCTGACCCTGGCTGAGCGTCTGGCGCTCTTCCTCATAGCGTTGCCAGAGGTTCCAGAAGGCCAGAAAGTCGGAATCCTTGTCTTTATCCTGAGCGTGCTTTTCGGCCGCAGCCTGCTGTTTTTCCTGAGGGCGCTCGCGCGGGTCGGGAATCGACAGCGCGGCGGCGATCACCAGCACCTCGCTCAGCGATTTTTGCCGGTTGGCTTCTATCACCATGCGCCCGAGGCGCGGATCCACCGGCAGGCGCGCCAGTTCCTTGCCCAGCGGCGTCAAATGTCCCTTGTCGGTCACGGCGGCCAGCTCGGTCAGCAAGGTATAGCCATCCCGGATCATCCGGCTATCGGGGGGCTCCAGAAACGGAAAGTCTTCCACCTTGCCCAGCCGCATGTGCAGCATCTGCAGAATCACGGAGGCCAGGTTGGTGCGCAGTATTTCCGGATCGGTAAAGGCCGGCCGTTGCTGGAACTCTTCTTCATCGTAGAGGCGGATGCACAGACCCGGCGCAATACGACCGCACCGCCCTGCCCGCTGATTGGCCGACGCCTGGGAAATCGGCTCGATCGGCAAGCGCTGAATTTTGGACCGGTAGCTGTAGCGACTGATACGCACCAGGCCACTGTCGATCACATAGTGAATGCCCGGCACGGTCAACGAAGTCTCGGCAACGTTGGTCGACAAAACGATGCGCCGACCGCTGTGGCTGGCAAAGATGCGTTGCTGTTCGCTGGCACTCAGTCGTGCGTAAAGCGGCAGTAATTCGGTATGGCGCAACTGAGCCCGCTTCAGCGTATTGAACGTTTCCCGAATTTCCCGTTCGCCGGGTAAAAACACCAGCACATCGCCACCGCTGTTGGCGGTCTTTCCGGCCCGCTCAAGCTGCTCGATTTCTTCAACAGCATTGAGCACAGCACTGGGCAGGTCAGAGGCGTAATCGTCTTCATCCGGGCTCATTGGCCGGTAAAGGTGCTCAACCGGGTAGCTGCGGCCGGCCACTTCAATCACCGGGGCCTGGCTGAAATGCTCCGAAAAACGCTCAACGTCGATGGTCGCCGAGGTGATGATGAGTTTCAGATCTGGCCGGCGTGGCAGCAACTGTTTCAGATAGCCCAGCAAGAAGTCGATGTTCAGACTGCGTTCGTGGGCTTCGTCGATGATCAGGGTGTCGTATTTGTTCAGGAACGGATCCTGCTGAATCTCGTTCAACAGAATGCCGTCGGTCATCAGCTTGATCAGGGTGTCGTCGTTGGACTGGTCGGTGAATCGCACCTGGTAACCCACCTGGTGCCCGAGCTCAACATTTAATTCCTCAGACAGGCGATCAGCCACCGAGCGCGCCGCCAGCCTTCGTGGCTGGGTGTGACCAATCATCCCTGAGCGGCCCAGCCCGGCCCGCAAACACAACTTCGGTATCTGCGTCGTTTTGCCCGAGCCGGTTTCACCGGCGATGACCACCACTTGGTGGTTGCTGATCGCCGCAAGAATATCCTCGGCTCGTTCGGAAACCGGCAGCGTTTCGTTCAGGCGTATTTCGGGAACCCGCTGATCGCGCGCCGCAAACCCTTCTCGCGAACGAACGAAGGCTTTTTCAATGGCCGCCACCAGGGAAGGCGATGCCTCCCCCTTGTTAAGTTGCTGACGCCAGGTCTTGCAGCGCTGTGTCAGATAATGCCGGTCACGAACAAGGCACTGCGACAGGTTCTGCTGAACCAGATCGGGTGTCATTTCCGTGGTTGATACTGCACTGGTCGGCATGCATGGACCTGTCTGCCAAAAGGGACGGCATTATAGGCATCTGGGGAAGGGACGTAAAACAACATTGAAGGACTTGAAACATGGAATGACGTAAGACATCGAGAGACGCTAAACAGTAAAAGACGCAAAACACAAAAAGACGCAGAACATCGACTGTCGTGTTTTACGTCGCTTTATGTCCTGCGTCACTTCATGTCCTACGTCTCATCATGTCCTGCGTCTTTTCAAACTTCAGCGTCACGCAACTCGCGGCGCAGCACCTTGCCCACGTTCGTCTTCGGCAGTTCATCCCGGAAGACAAACTGTTTGGGTACCTTGTAGCCAGTCAGGCTTTCACGGCAGAAGTCGGAGAGTTCTTTTTCCTCGACCGGTCCGTTGGTCACCACAAAGACTTTCACCGCCTCGCCCGTTTTCTCGCTAGGAACACCAACGGCGGCGCATTCCACCACTTTCGGGTGGCGCGTCAGCACGTCTTCGATCTCGTTCGGGTAAACGTTAAAGCCGGAGACGACGATCATGTCTTTCTTGCGATCCACGATTTTCAGATAACCGTCTTTCTGCAACACGGCGATGTCGCCAGTTTTCAGGAAGCCGTCTTCATCGACGGTTTTGGCGGTGTCATCCGGGCGGTTCCAGTAGCCCTTCATGACCTGAGGTCCGCGCACCTGCAGTTCACCCGCTTCATCGAAGCCGAGCAGCTTGCCATCGTCGTCGGCGATGCGGACTTCGGTATTCGGGGCCGGAATGCCAATGGTGCCCAGTTGCTGATGGCCGGCCGGGTTGAACGAAATCACCGGGGATGACTCAGTCATGCCGTAGCCTTCCGAGATCGGGCAGCCGGTCACTTCTTCCCAGCGCTCGGCAGCCGCACGCGTCAGCGCCATACCACCGGAGATGGTCAGTTTCAGGGCGCTGAAGTCTACCTTCTTGAAGTCTTCGTTGTTCATCAGCGCCACGAACAAGGTGTTCAGGCCGGCAAAACCGGTGAACCGGTGCTTGCCCAGCTCCTTGACGAAACCGGGAATGTCGCGGGGGTTCGGAATCAGGACGTTGTGGTTACCCGTCAGCATGATGGTCATGCAGTTCACGGTAAAGGCGTAGATGTGGTACAGCGGCAATGGCGCTACAAAGGTTTCCTGGCCGTCTTTCAGCGTCAGCTTGAAGAACTCGTAACACTGCAGCATGTTGGCGATCAGGTTACGGTTGGTCAGCATCGCGCCCTTGGCCACACCGGTTGTGCCCCCGGTGTACTGCAGAATAATGGTGTCATCGTGACCGCTTGCGGCGCGCTTGTAGGTTTTGGTGCTGCCTTTTTTCAGAGCATCGCGGAAGCTGCCTACCTTGCTGGTGTCGTAGGTCGGCACCATTTTCTTGACCTTCTTCACCACGGTGTTGACCAGTACCCGCTTCAGGCCCGGATGCAGGTCGGCAATTTCAGTGACGATAATGCGTTGTACAGGGGTTTTTGGCTGAACCCGAATAGCCTGGGCAGCCATGCCGGCATAGACCACCAGCGCCTTGGCACCCGAGTCGTTCATCTGGTGTTCCAGTTCCCGGTCGGTGTACAGCGGGTTGGTGTTAACCACGATCAACCCCGCTCGCAGTGCGCCAAAGACCGCAATCGGGTACTGCAGAATGTTGGGCAACTGCACCGCAATGCGGTCGCCGGGTTGCAGATCGGTCTCGTTCTGTAGATAGGCGGCAAAGTTGCCCGACAGACGATCGATGTCGGCGTAGGTCAACGTCTGCCCCATGCAGCTGTAGGCCGGCTTGTCGGCGAATTCCTTGGTTTTCTGGTCGAACAGATCGAGCACTGTGTCGAAGGCTTCCGGGTCGACCGTGGCTTTCATACCGCCCGGGTATTGCGTATGGGTGTAAACGTCGCTCATGGACACTCCTCTCGTTCTTATTGTCGATCAATGCGTATACCGCCTGACTGCATGCCCGCCTGCCTTCAACTACTCTGGCTGACACTGGCTTCATTCAAACGTTTGTTTTATTTGCTGGCCCGATTGTCTCTTTTTTACCGAGCAGAATTCAACTCTTTAATGAATAGAGCGCACAGTAAACCGGCTATCTGTGAGTAAATAGCCTAAACCGATGTTCAAATGTCGGAGTTCTCGCCAGTCAGCGTTTAGCGGGATCGTCTTCGGCGACATCGAAGGGGTCGTCTTTGAACGGATCGTCCTCGTCGAGGTTCAGGTTCTCGAGATCGGACAGGCCATCTTCCAGATTGCTGATGTCGAACAGATCATCGTCTTCACCGGCATCCAGGTCATCGAGCGGGTCGGGCTCGCTGTCCAGCTCACCCCAGACATCTTCATCCAGCGCCCGGGTATCAAGGCTGTCTTCCATACTGACGCGCGGGGCTTCAGTGCGTTCCGGCGGTGAGGGCTCAGCCTCATCGGCGTCGAACACATCGTCGATAACGGGCGCCTCCTGGTCATCGGCCTGGCTGTTTCGGGCCTGATCGATACCCTGATCCATACTGGCATCATCGAGATCAGCGGTCATTTCCAGACCTTCCAGATCACCCATGGCAACATCGGCCAGGCCCCGGTCTTCAGCCAGCAAGTCTTCTGATTCCCCCTTGCTGCGCTGGTCGAGCCGACGGTAAACCAGAAAAAAGGCCCCCAGTATCAGCAGCCCTGGCAGGCTGAGCAACAGATAGCGTAGCCACGGGAAGGGTTCTGCCGGTTCCTGGGTCTCTGCCATCGGGTCGGCTTGGGTGTTGTCAGTCGCAACCGGTGTCTGCACACTCAATTCTTCGAACTCGGGCATCGGCGCTTTAATGAAAGCCGCTTCGGTTTCGGGCCCGGTCATTGTTACCGGCTCGGCGGGAAGCGCCTCGGGGTTGAGTATGCGAGGCCAATCTGCGGGCAATGGCAATGTGAGCTCTATCGGCGCAACGCCGAATTGTGAGACTCGCCGGGCGTTGACGTCGGCGTCGCCCGTCAGGCTCAGCCGGTAATTGCCATCAGGCAGGTCGGCTGACAAATTGACATAAAAGTAGCCACTGGCGTGGTTTTCAAAGCTTTGCTCGCGACTCACCGGGCCTTCAATCATCGCCTGCAAATCGACCTGCTCAAACACCAGACCGCGGTCGGCCGGGTACAGGCGCCATTGAATGCCCTGATCCGTCACCAGCAGCTCAGACAGCAAGGCTGGCCGGTTCACCACGGTCTTGCGGATCTGGCGCTGAAAGGTACCGCCATCGAGCGTCACTTCCAGTTCGATGTCTGCATCACCGTAGGTATTGGGAATCTGGGCGCGAAGCTGCCTGCCATCCCAGCGCAGACCATCGACCTGACGGCCATTGATCCGTAACGCAGGGGTCATAACGTTAATCAGCGCGTCGGGCACCACATCACCCGAGGCATCGGCAACGCCCAGTTCCAGTATCAGTGGCTGGTCCTGCAACACCACCGACCCAGTTGGCTGAGTCCAGTACAGGTTAACGTCGGAGACCACCTGAATGCGGCTGTCATCGTTAATATCGCCCAGCACTTCCCAGCGCCCGGCCTCGGGGTTGTCAATACTGATCAGGGTATAGCCCTGCCCGGCCTGCCAACGCTGTGACCCGGGTGAGGCGACCGAATTCAAAGTGCCGTCAGGCTGGCGCAACTCGACCTCACCCGCATCGTGCATCACCAGCGCAGTCAGTTCGGTGACCTCGTCATCGACGGTAAACCTGCGACCATCGAATGGCAGCTCATTACCCGGGCTAACCGAATTCAATACCCGCACGATGAACGACTGCATCTCTGCTGGCTGCCGAACTTCGGCAAACACACCGCCGGTCTGACTCGCCATTTGTTCCAATAAGCCCGCATCGGCAGCACCACCCAGTGCCAGGGTATGAATGCGGGCACCGGCAGCGGCAAAACGGGGAATGACGGTGTCGAGAATCCGGTCGCGTTCGACCCGGTTCACATCGGTATTTGGGGCGATATCAACCTGGCCGTCAGTGATCAGAATAACGTCGGTCGGCGGGCTGTAGGTCGAGAAGCCAAAGTCGTAGGCGGCATCATCGAGGGCGGCGCCGAGGTTGGTACGCTGGGCAATAGCGCGCAAATCGGCCACCCGGGCACGGGCACTGGCGCGCCAGTCATTCGTCACCGGGTCGTGAGGTACCAGCAGGTTAACGTAGCGCCCGAAACTCCAGATCCCGGCCGTCGCTTCATTGGGTATGGCGTCGATCAGCAGGTTAATCGCCGGTGTCCGGCGATTTTGGGGGTCGGTATCGCGCATACTGCCGGAAATATCAATCAGAATGCGCACGTCGCTGGCGGTCGGTTGAGGCGGGGTTTCTGCCTGTGCAGGCACAAGCGAGACCAGAACTAACCCCAAAAGCACACCAAACACCCGCATATGAATAGGGCGTGGCCAACCTGACTGTCCCAGCATAGCTGTCATCCAAAGATTCCCATGGCTATAACATCGGCGACTTGTTGCCGTTCTTTACCGGTCAGTCGCCGACGATCGTTGTATTACAGCTGCTGTGCAATCAACGGGCCATTGGCAGGCCATCACCCCATTCTGGCCAGCATGCGGCGGCCCGCTTCGGTGATGTGCCAGCGAATGCCGTGCTTGCCCATGATGCGACCGGCCAGATTGCGGGCAACCATAATATCGAGGGTTTTGACCATGGTCGCTTCGGTGGCATCGGTTTCGTCGCACAGGCCCTGCAACGAGCGGAAAATATAGCGGCCGTTGCCCAGGGTTTTCAGTACTTGCGCCGTGGTGACGTCCAGTTCTTCATCGGGCGTCAGCGCTTCTGCCGGTACTGGCTGGTCATCTTCGGTTTCGGCTTCGATTAATGGCTTGATTTCTGCCTGAACCAGATAGAGCTCATGCATTACCCGGTCGGCTTGCTGCCGGGCGGTTCTGGCTTCAGCCAGAATCTTGTCGGACACACTGGTCACCACAAAGCGGCTGGCGATGGCGGCTATCAAACAAAAACCGGTGAAAATCAGAAAGCGGCTCGAATCTTCCTGGCTCTGGGCGATCAGATCGCTGTTAACCAGCGCCAGTACCACCGGCACCAGAAAGGCCGCCCCGATGCCGACCACCAGGCTGCGCGGCAGACTGGTGGTATCCGGATCGTATTGGGACAACATGTAATAGTTGACCAGGCCACCAAAAACGCCCGACATCAGCATTACGGCGATCAGAACGAAAATATGAAGGGCCATGCCTACTCCTTACCACCACTGCGGGTATTTATTATGGGGACTCCCCTGCCACGCGCTATCGGCACGGGCAGCGGTATCATGAATCTGTCAATGCCTGCCGCCGGAGCTGGAAGGCATTCAAACGGCGTGTAGATATAACAGACCTGACGGTGTTTTTACACTTTAACCGGCTTCCCGGGGGGCCTCACCGGCTTGTTTCATGCTGCGCAGTCGCAATACGATGCCCAGAATCACGATCACCAGCGTACCCACAACCATTGCCTGCAGCATTGGCATCAGAATCGCCAGGCTGGCGTCCAGGCCCACATCCATGAAATCAAACGCCGCGACGATAATCGCGGGCGCGTAATAGGGCTCCGGTTCGGTGCCCTGCCAGGGGGTGAGGACCACACAGAGGTAGATCCAGGTGATCCACCAGCGCAATTGGCGCCACGGCAGAAACCGGCCAATCCGCCACACGACCAGCCAGAAGCCAATCACACCCAGGCCGTAGGCAACGGCAGCCGTCCAGTAGATGTCTTGATAAATCATGAGTTATTTGAATTCCAAAAAATCGCTGTAATGAGTTAGACGTTATCGATGATGTAGTCTTCCCAGTCTTCTTCCGGCACTTCATTGTCCCGTACCGGGTCAAGGTGCAGCACCGAGGCGTCGACCGCATGAATGCGCTGGCTGTCGTGCGCGCGCAGCGGGTGCCATTCCGGCAAGTCTTCGCCTTCGGCTACCAGCCGGTAGGCGCAGGTGCTGGGCAGCCAGAAAAACTGATCGACGTCTTCCGGTTTCAGCCAGACGCAGTTGGGGACTTTCTGTTGCCGTTCCTGATAGACCGTGCACCGGCAACTGTCGGACAGATACTGGCATACCACGCGGGTATAGAATACCTCCCCGCTGTCTTCATCTTCGAGTTTTTGCAGGCAGCACTTGGCACAGCCATCGCAGAGTGACTCCCACTCGTCGGTCGTCATCTGCGCCAGCGTCTTGCGCTTCCAGAAAGGTTGATCAGCCATCAGCGAGGGTGCACCGGGGTTGTGGGTTCACGGTACAGGTCGAGCATGCCCTCTTCTCGCGGCGGTGGCATTTGCAGGTAATAGCCCTGCTCGACGATCTTCGCCATGACTTTACCGACCTCTACCCGGGCCAGGGAGCGAGCCGGTGTCAGCAACAAATCCATCACCGGGATAGGGGTGCCAAAGCGCTCGCGCAGTGGCTCAGGTACCCGGGCCATCCCTTCGTGACGGGATACATAGAGGTACATATCCTGACGCGCCGAAGAGCGGTAAATACTGGCCAGTACCCGGTCAGTCGTTGGCTTCACGGTGATGCTCCTCCAGCAGACGGGTCAGCGGATCGACCAGTAACGGCTTGCGCCAGCCGGTCATCATCTCCGGCCACTCGTAGTCGCCGGTGTAACAGCCACTTCTGACCAGTTGCTCCAGCGGCTTGCGCCGGGCCAGCACTTCGGCCGGTACCGCAGTTTCCCGGGCCAGATCAGCGATCAGGTCTTTGACCGATTTGTACAGGGCGGCCTGGTCGGCTGGTAACGGCCCGGCCAGTCGCTCGGGCCAGAACTCCCGGCTGGCTTCGTTGCAGCGGCGCACAATATCGACCACGGCATCGGCATAGAGGCGAACCTTGCGCGGGTGCAGGCCCTTCAGGCCAGCCACGACGCTGCGCTGCGTCGGCATAGCCTGGGCGATCTGGATGATTTCGGCGTCCGACAAAATGCGCGAGCGGTTCACATCCTGTTCACGAGCCTGTTGCTCGCGCCACTGTGACAGCTGTTGCAGGCAGTACAAACGGGTTCCCTTTAGCTTCCAGGCACCGCGCAATTTCAGGTAATACTGTTCAGGGCTCGGCGGAAAGCTGTCGAGTGCCGCTCGCTGGCTGTCTTCCAGCACCCAGTCAAAGCGGCCCATTTCCCGCAGCCGGGGCGCGAATCGCTCATAGAGCTGCTCCAGCCAGAACACATCGGCGGCGGCATACTGGCATTGCTCTTCAGCCAGTGGGCGTAACAACCAGTTGGAGCGGGTCGCGTCTTTGGGCAGGCTTTCGCCGAGCTCAGCTTCAACGGCCCGGGCAAAGCCCATTTGCAAATCGTTGCCCAGCAGGGCCGCGGCAATCTGGGTGTCAAACACCGGTGCGACCTGGGCACCGGTGCCATTAAACAGAACTTCGGCATCTTCCGACAGTGAATGAAACACCTTGATAATGGCCGGGTCTTCCAGCACGGCCGCGAACGCCTGCCAGTCGCTGATCGCCAATGGGTCGATCAGCCAGACCTCGCCTTCCAGCCCGACCTGAATCAGACCCAGTTTGGCAAAAAAGGTTTCGGTGCGGACAAACTCGGTATCCATTGCCAGTACCAGAGCGGCTTTCCAGCGCTGACAGGCCAGGCGCAGCGCATCGTTATCACCCACCCAGTGGTAGTGTTCAATCATGTTCAAAACCCAATGGTTTGCGATCTTGCAGAGCCTGCGACAAGCTGTGGCTATCGATGCGGCCAAATTCCGATCCGACCGGGATGCCCCGGGCAATCCGGGAGACTACGACCTTTAACGGTTGCAGCTGTTCAGTCAGGTAATGCGCGGTGGCTTCCCCCTCCATAGAGGCATTGGTCGCCAGTATCACTTCTTCGATGTCGCCGCTTTTGACCCGCTCGAGCAGCAGGGGCACTCCCAATTCATCCGGGCCGATACCATCTATGGGCGACAGGTGCCCCTGCAACACGAAGTAGTCACCCAAATAGCCGCCGGACACCTCGATGGCTTCGCGGTCCTGTGGGGTTTCCACCACGCACAGACGGCTATGGTCGCGGTCGTCATTCTGGCACAGCTCACAGACGGCCTGCTCGGTCAGCACCCGGCACCGGGCACAGTGCATCACGCCATCGAGCGCGCGCTGCAGTGCCTGCGACAGCATCTGACCGCCCTCGCGGTCACGCTCCAGCAGGTGCAGCGTCATGCGCTCGGCCGAGCGCGAACCCACACCGGGCAGGACCTGCAAAGCTTCCATCAATTGCTCTGTAAGCGGGCTGTACGCCATGCCAGACCTCGTTCGTCAGAACGGCATTTTAAAGCCGGGGGGCAACTGCATACCGGCCGTGGTCGACGACATTTTTTCCTGGCTCAGGGCTTCCACCTTACGCACGGCATCGTTTACGGCAGCGGCCAGCAAGTCTTCGAGCAGCTCTTTGTCTTCCTGCATCACCGATTCATCCAGCGATACCTGTTTTACATCGTGCCGGCCGTTCATGGTGACTCTAACCAGGCCAGCGCCCGATTCACCCGTCACTTCAGCGCGTGCCACTTCTTCCTGCATGCGCTTCATGTCTTCCTGCATCTTCTGGGCCTGTTTCATCAGGTTTCCCATACCACCTTTCATCATCGCTCAAGGCTCCTGTTATCGGTGTTGCCGACCATTGCAATTGGCTTGTTACTGATCGTGTATTCTGTTTTCGGTCTCACTGACTCGCCGGCGGTTCACGATACCGACGGCAACGGGCTATACGCTGGCTTTACCGTATCGGCCTGCAAGTCACCGTCGTAACGCGACACCAGCGACTGCACGAACGGATCGTCGTGCAAGGCTGTCACCGCCATTTCATAGGCCGCATGATTCAAGCGGTCGAACCAGACCTGGGGCGTTTTCTCGGCCACGCCAAACTGATAATCGAGTCCGGTCACGCCCGGCAGAAAATCACCCAGCACGGCCATGAGTCGTTCTATATGGGTCTCATTCATCAGTTTTCGATAGTTGTCGGAGATAATCAGCTGTAAACGGCCGTTGTCGTACCCAGCCCAGGTGGAATGGGCAAAGAGCGTTTTGGTCATGCCCGACAGACCCAGCTTGTGCAAGGTCACCTGCCACCAGAACACCGGGTCGGCTTCGAGGTCGGTATCCGGCCAGCGCGCCGGGTTGGTTTCCGGGTGAATCAACTGATTCGGGTCATGGTTGACCGGTACCTGGCTTTGCACTGGTTCCGCCGCTTTGGGCGTCGGAGCTGCTTCAGGTTCGCTGGCTAGCGACGGCTCTGGGTCCATCACCTCGGCGTGAGCCAGCGCATCGAGCGGCGACGACCGGGCGGGCGCCGCATTTTCTGCTTCAGCGACGGGTTCTGGGGCATCAACCGAGGCCTGGGGCCTGGCGGCTGGCTGATCGGCCAGTAAATCGGCAACGGGCCGGGGGGCAGGCGCCCAGCCGGTCTCGTCATCGTCACCTTCCCAGGGTGCCCGGTCTTCTTCCTGGCTGGCGGGTTTGGGTGGCGCTTCATTGGCCGCGGCCTGAGCCGGGCTTGCGGGTTCTTCGGGCTCTGCTTCGACCACGGAAGCCACAGGCTCTGTTACCGGCTCTGCGGCGTCTGCTTCCGGTTTTACCGTTTCTGCCGTTATTGCACCTTGAGAACTGGCCGGTTCATCGGCTACTACAGCGCCGGTGTCGGGTAATTCTGTGGAAGTAGTGCCCGATTCAGCAACTGGCTCCGGTGTTGCGACGGCAGCAGGCTCCTCAGGTGCCTGCACAGCGGGTTGTGGCTTTGGGGAAGCATCACCCACGCCCTCGGCACTGACACGGCTTTCCAGCGCGGGCAAATCACTCACATTGCGCGCCGGGCTTGGGCTAAAGGCCAGCATGCGCAACAGCGCCATTTCGAACCCGGCCCGTTCGCTGGGGGCCAGCGCCAGGTCTTTGGCGGCCAGGGTGCCGATCTGGTAAAACAAATGGATGTCTTCCGCCTGCGCCTGCGAGGCCAGCGCCGCAATGGCGTCACGGTCGCCCTTACTGTTATCAAGCGCCGCAGGGGCAGCCTGGGCAATGGCGACCCGATGCAAGGTCGACAACAGTTCATTCAACAGGGTGCGGTAATCCGGCGCGTGTTCGGCGATGCCGGCAACCTGCTGCATCAGGTTGTCGGCATCTTTCTCGATCAGCCCTTTTACCAGGTGTAACACCCGCTTCAGGTCGACCGTGCCCAGCATGGTGGCCACGTCAGTCTCGTTCAGTTCACCCTCGCCATAGGCAATGGCCTGGTCTGTAAGGCTCAGTGCATCACGCATGCTGCCGTTGGCTGCTTCGGCCAGCAGCCAGAGGGCGGGTTCATCGAAGGGCACCTGCTCTTGCCCCAGAATGGAGTTCAGGTAGCTGACTATGCTCTCGCGCGTCATGTTCTTCAGGTTGAACTGCAAGCACCGCGATAACACCGTCACCGGTAATTTTTGCGGGTCGGTGGTGGCCAGCAGGAACTTGACGTGCGGCGGTGGCTCTTCCAGCGTTTTTAGCAGGGCATTAAAGCTGCTGACCGAGAGCATGTGCACTTCGTCGATCAGGTAGACCTTATAACGGCCCCGCGTCGGCGCGTATTGAACGTTTTCGAGCAGTTCGCGGGTGTCTTCAACACGGGTGCGCGAGGCGGCATCCACTTCTATCAGGTCGACAAAGCGGCCTTCGGCAATTTCGGTACAGGCCGAGCACTTGCCGCAGGGTTTGGAGCTGACGCCCACTTCACAGTTCAGACTTTTCGCCAGCAGACGGGCAATGGTGGTCTTTCCCACCCCGCGCGTGCCGGTGAACAAATAGGCATGGTGCAACCGCTGTTGATCGAGCGAGTTGACCAGCGCTTTCAAGACGTGGGCCTGCCCCACCATTTGTTCAAAGGTGGCGGGTCGCCATTTACGGGCCAATACCTGATAAGACATGAAGGCTCATGAAACCGGAGAAACGAAACCGTATCCTAACTTGGAACAAGGAAGGCTGCCAGAATAAAAAAAGCGTCTATAAAACAAGAAGTTAGTCGTCAAGCATGGCCGGGCAACCCAATGAAACCAGGTGGTACGGGACATCACTAAAAACAGCAAGATAGTACAAAGATGGGTGGCGGCTCCACCAGCCACACCCCGGCACACGAGAAAGTCGCTACCGTTGCTCCCTTCCGGGCCTGGCGGGGTTTACGACCGTTCGTTGCGGGGGGACCGGCAGAGCCACCCTAACGCAGAGCGCGGCATTATGCCTATGATTTAAAAAAACTCAAGGGCATGGGTTAAATCGAACTACGCTTACTCTAGCTACAGCTTTGATCGAACGGGTCGATAACCCCGTATATGCAGTGCCAGCACGATTTCAGACGGGTTGGCTTACCGAAAACGACCCGTTGTCAAAACGGTCACAACACGGAGGTTGCACCGTGAAGACAGGTTCTATTCAGTTTCGTCTGCTCATGAGCATCATGCTCAGCATACTGGCCATGGCCATCGTTGCCTTTGTAGGCATCTTTTCGATGAATCAGTCAGTCAACCGCCTGGTGGGCGTCGCTGAGGGGGTCAAACAACTGGAGAAACGGGCCGACACCGCCCATCTTGAATTCAAGACCCAGGTGCAGGAATGGAAGAACATTCTGTTGCGCGGCCAGGACCCGGACCGCATGGACCGCTACTGGACGGCCTTCAATGAACAATCAGACAGGGTCAACGCTCTGGTCACGAACCTGGCGAACGACCTGGGGGCTTACCCCGAGCTGCAGGCCATTGCCACGCAGTTTCTTGAAGACCATCAAACCATGGCCACCGCTTACGCTGAAGGCCGGCAAGCCTTTATAAACAGCAATTTCGATCACACCGCAGGCGATGCAGCCGTCTCTGGCATAGACCGGGCACCCTCGGCCGCGATGTCTGAATTGGGCAACGAATTATCGCGCCTGGCTATCGCTGCCAATGCCGAAGCCCAGGCCAGCGCCAGACAGACCGTGCGCCTGGCGGTCGCCGTTGCCATAGTACTTAGCCTGGTCATTCTGGCGGCGATCTTCCTGTTTGTTCGCAGTGCCATCATCAAGCCCATACACGGCCTGACCGACGGCGTTAACCACATCCGCAACGGGCGTTACGATCAGCCGATTACACTGAAACGGCAAGATGAGCTTGGCCAACTGGGTCAAACACTCGACTACCTGCGCCTGTTCCTGCAAACCATGGTGACCGACCTTGAGCGCAACAGTAACGCCCTGCGCGATGCCACCAACCGGCTCGACGTGATGTCCGGGTCCATCACCTCGGCCACCGCTCAGCAGCACGATCTCAGCCAGCAAGTCGCCACCGCCATTGAAGAAATGGAAGCTGCCTCACGGGAAGTCGCCGCCAATGCGGCCGATACCGCCGACTCAACCCGCCATACCGGCCAACTGGCCGAACAAGGCAGCCAGGCCATGCATACCGCCCAGAGCACCATGGCCAAGCTGGCCAGCGACAACGAGACTACCGCCAGCTTGATCAACAGCCTGGCGCAGGAGTCTGAAAACGTCGGGTCGGTGTTGAGTGTGATTCAGGGAATTGCCGAACAAACCAACTTATTGGCGTTGAACGCCGCCATCGAAGCGGCCCGGGCCGGTGACCAGGGCCGTGGTTTTGCGGTGGTTGCCGATGAAGTGCGTCAACTGGCGCAGAAAACCCAGCAATCAACCGTTGAAATCCGCGCCATTGTTGAGACCATTCAAACCGGTGCACGCAACAGCAACCAGGCGATGGAAACCGGCCTGGTGCAAACCCGCTCCACCGGCGAACACATTACCCAGGCCGAGCAACAATTGACGGAGATTCTCGCGGCGATTCATACCATCGACGACAAAAACCAGCAAATCGCCACCGCCGCTGAAGAACAAACCAGCGTCGCCGGCTCACTGGCCGAACTGATCATCCAGATACGCAACCTGTCGGAAGAAACCGCCAGCGAAAGCCAGCAAGCCACAACGCTCAGCGATACACTGTCGACTCTGGCCAGCGACTTTCAACAGCAACTGCAAAGCCTGCGCGCCGGCGCACAGTGATCCAGGCTGGACTTGAGGTGCGTATCGCCCGACGATACCAAGCGATTACGCACCTCAGGAAACGGCCACCCATAACCGGGCGACAGGAACATCTCACGCAATGACAAAACTTAAACTGGGCGTCAGCAGCTGCCTGCTGGGCGATGAAGTCCGCTTCAACGGCGGCCACAAACACCACCGCTGGCTGACACAAACCTTTGGCCAGTACGCCGATTTCGTGCCCTACTGCCCGGAAGTCGCCATCGGTATGGGCATACCGCGCAACCCAATCCGGCTGATCAGCACCGACCATGGCACCCGGGCCGTCGATTCAGTCAACCTGACTGACGACTACACCGAGAAATTACAGCACTACGCCGAAAGCATCGTCCCCGAGCTCGATGCACTCGACGGCTATGTCGTCATGCAAGGCTCGCCCAGTTGCGGTATGGAGCGAGTAAAGCTGTACAACAAGAACATGATTCCCGAGAAAATCGCCGCCGGCTTGTACACAGAGGTGCTGCAACGCCACGCACCGGCCCTGCCCTTTGAAGAAAGCGGCCGTCTGAGTGACCCGAACCTGGTGGAAAACTTCGTGCAGCGCGTTTACGTTTACCACGAGTGGCGCACCGGGCAACCCTGGCGCACCGCCAAAGGGCTGATCGACTTTCACGCCCGGCAGAAATACCTGTTGATGATGCACGACTACCCCACCTACAAACGCCTGGGGCAAAAGCTTTCCAACTTAAAAGACATCGAAGACCGGGAAGCCTTTGGCCAGGAATACCTGGTAGAACTGATGTCAGCGCTCTCGAACATTCCCAAGCGGGGCCACCGGGTCAATGTGCTGCAACATGTGATGGGCTATTTCAAAAACCAGCTGTCCGAAAAGGAAAAAACCTCGCTGATTCATTCGATCGAACAGTACAAAGCCAGCGAAGTCCCCTTCATCGTCCCGGTCTCACTGCTCAAGCACTACACCTTTCTGCACGGCGACCAGTTCCCCTACCTGATGAATCAGACGTTTCTGAACCCCTACCCGGAAGCGCTGGGGTTGAGAAACCCGATTTAGTCTGACTCACCCGCCAAATAAATAATTTGAACCAATCACACTTATTAGGCGTATCTATGGTACGTCTAACTTCTGTCTAGAGTTTTTAATGACCCAACTAGTCTGGTTCCGAAACGATTTACGCGTCAGTGACCATAGCGCCCTGACCGAGGCTTGCCAGGCGCCCGGTGCTGACGTCCAAGCCATTTTTCTGTGGACGCCGAAGCAATGGCAGCAGCACGACTACGGCCTGGCCCGCCAATACAGCCTTCGATCTGCCCTGGTCACCGTCGCCCGGGATCTGGCCCAACTCGGCATTCCACTGACGATCCTGCAAGCCGACACCTGGCTCTCGGGAGTCGATCAGCTCATCAACTTTGCCCGCCAGCACAGCGTTCGCCAACTCGCCTTCCACCGAGAATTCGGCTGGGATGAAGTACAGCGCGACCAATATGCTATCGAGCAAGCCCGGTTAGCCGACATCGCCACCTGGGTCGGGGAAGACCGGGTCGGTTTCGACCCGGCCACCCTGTTAACCGGCCAGGGAGAGATGTACCGGGTGTTCACCCCATTCAAGAAACGCTGGCTGAGTCAGCATGCCGAAACGCCACTGGCCGCACCGCTACCGGTGCCATCGGCCAGGGCACCTGCGCTGACCGAACTCCCCGACATCCCCGAAGTGGCCTGGACCGGCACCGCCGAACTGCCGTTGAACGAGCACGATGCCCATGAGCACCTCGGCCAATTCGCTGACGCCATGCCCCGCTACAAAGATCAGCGCGATCTGCCCGCCACCGAAGGCACATCGCGCCTGTCGGCTGCTCTGGCCAGTGGAGCGATCAGCCTGCGCCAGTGTATGCACAGCGCTTTTTCGCACCCCAAATTCGACAGTGCCGGCGTGCAAACCTGGCTGTCTGAACTGATCTGGCGTGAGTTTTATCACTACCTGCTCTACTGGCGACCCGACATCGCCCGTCATGAACCCTTTTACCCGCGCTGGGATGCCTTTCCCTGGCAGCAGGATGAAACCGCCCTGCACCACTGGCAACAAGGGCAGACTGGAGTGCCCATCGTCGATGCTGGCATGCGCCAGCTCGCCCGAACCGGCTGGATGCACAACCGGGTGCGGATGATCGTTGCCATGTATCTGGTCAAGCTGCTAAAAATTGACTGGCGCCAGGGCGAACGCTGGTTTGCACAGCAATTGCTCGATATCGATTTCGCCAGCAACAACGGCGGCTGGCAATGGTGTGCCTCAACCGGCGTCGATGCGGCACCCTATTTTCGCATTTTTAACCCTCATACCCAGTCGCAACGCTTTGACCCCAGCGGCGAATACATTCGCCGCTGGGTACCAGAGCTGGCCAGCGTGCCGGCCGAAGCCATACACGAACCAACGCAGCAACTCGCCAGACATCTCGGTTATGCACGGCCGCTGATTAACTACAAACGAGCCCGCGCAGAGACGTTGGAATTATTTAAACAGCTATGAGCTGTGAGCTTCGAGCTGTTAGCTATGAACTCGCAGCTCGACGCTCAAAACTATCTCCTGGGAGATTCCTATGCTTGAACAAATGCAGGATGTGTATAACCGGCTAAACCGGGATACGGTGAAAGACGGCCTGCTCGGCGACATCTATGACCGCGACATCGTGTTTATCGACCCGCTGCACAGAATTGAAGGCCTCGGAAACCTGCAGCGTTATTTCGAAGGCATGTACAAAAATGTGGATGAAATTTCGTTCCGCTACCTCACCCAATGGGAACAGAACAACGAAGCCATGCTGCGCTGGGAAATGACCTTCCGTCACCCAAAGCTCAAAGGTGGCGCGCCCATTTTGATACCCGGTGTCACCTACCTGACCTTCGCTGAAAAGATCACCCGCCATCAGGATTATTTCGACAGCAACCAGATGATTTTCGATCACGTACCCGCTCTGGGTTCACTGCTGGGCTGGTTAAAAGGCCGACTAAACTGATTTGAATTGAACAACACAACACCGTTAAAACCGACAGGACACTCAATGAAACAACGCATTGCCATCATTGGAACCGGCATCGCGGGGCTGACCACCGCCCGGCTGTTGCACCCGCATCACGATATTCAGGTGTTCGAGCAGAATGATTACATTGGCGGCCACACCAACACCCGGGATGTGACCATCGACGGTCGCACCTGGGGTGTGAACACCGGGTTTATCGTCTATAACGATTGGGTGTACCACAATTTTAATAAACTGATGGCGCCCCTGGCTGTGAACCGTGAACCGACCGAAATGAGTTTCAGCGTGCGCGACGACGCCTCTGGCCTGGAGTACAACGGCCACAACCTCGATACTCTGTTTGCGCAGCGCAAGAACCTGCTGAACCCCCGTTTTCTGGGCATGATTCGCGACATTCTGCGCTTCAACAAAGAGAGCCTCGAAGACCTCGACGCTGGCATACTGACACCCGATCTGACGCTGGGTGAGTACTTTCAGCAAAAAGGCTTCGGCAAAACCTTTATCCGCAAATACATCGTGCCCATGGGTGCGGCTATCTGGTCTTCCGGCGAAACCGAAATGGAAGCCTTCCCGGCACTGTTTTTCGTTCGGTTTTTCAAGAACCACGGGTTGTTGTCGGTTAAAAACCGGCCGCAGTGGTATGTCATCAGCGGCGGATCGCGTGCCTATGTTGCCCCGCTGACTGAACCGTTCAAAGACCGCATACACTTGAACCGGGGCGTCACCCGGGTCGAGCGCGATGCCGGGGGTGTTACGCTCGCCTTTGGCGACGGCCAAACCGAGCGCTTCGACCAGGTTGTTTTTGCCTGTCACAGCGATCAGGCGCTGGCCATGCTGGCCGAACCGACCGACGACGAACGCGACATTCTCGGCGCCCTGCCCTACAGCAACAACGAGGTGGTACTGCACACCGACGAGACCCTCCTGCCCAAACACAGAAAAGCCTGGGCCGCCTGGAACTACCACATTCCGCGCAACCCGGCCGATGCGGTCGGGCTGACCTACAACATGAACATTCTGCAGAATTTCGACGACGCGCCGGTCACCTTTTGCGTTACGCTGAACCGCACTGCAGACATCGACCCGGCGAAAATCATCGACCGCTTCAACTACGCCCATCCGGTCTTTACCAAAGCCGGTATTGACGCCCAGAACCGATACGATCGGATTGGAAACCAGAACCGCACCCATTTTTGCGGAGCCTACTGGTTCAATGGTTTTCACGAAGACGGTGTTAACAGTGCCTTGCGCGTTGTATCCAGTTTTGGAGTTGAGCCATGGCACTGAACAGTTGCCTCTACGAGGGCTGGGTGCGTCACCGCCGTTACAGCCCGGCAGAGCACCGCTTCACCTACCCGCTGTTCATGCTTTATCTCGATCTCGATGAAATCGACGAGGTGTTCGGCAGCTCCCGGTTCTGGTCGATCGAGCGTTTCAACTGGGCCAGTTTTCGCCGGGCCGATTACTTCGACCCGAACACGCCTGACCTTAAACAGGCCGTCATCAACAAGGTGTGCATGCACAGCGAACTGGAACCCCGGCACATTGCCTCGGTACGGGTGTTGACCCATGTGCGCTACCTTGGCTACGTGTTCAACCCGGTGTCGGTCTACTATGTGTTCGACCACAACGACAACTTACTGGCCGTGATGCCCGAAGTCACCAACACGCCCTGGAAAGAGCGCCACGCCTACGTGCTGCTGGCCGAATCATCCAACACCACCCCAACACCCTCTAACCCCCATTACGAACCGCACCGGGTTCACCGGCACTATCGCGAATACCGGCTGAGCAAGGCGTTTCATGTCTCGCCCTTTTTACCGATGGACATGAATTACCGCTGGGTGTTCGGCCTGCCGCAACCAACGCTGCGCATTCATCTGGAAAACCACCGCGAGCAGCACAAGGTGTTCGATGCCACCCTGGTCATGGACGCCGCGCCGATCAGCGCCCGCGCCATGCGCCGCGCCCTCATCCGTTTTCCGGCGATGACCGTAAAGGTGGTAACGGGCATACACTGGCAAGCCTTCAAACTGTGGCTGAAGAAGGTTCCCTTCATCCCACACCCGAACAAAGAGAAAAAGGAAACAACGGCATGACAACGGCCACTCCGACGCGTTTTGACGGGACCCAGGGTCCGCTGGCTCAGCGCCTGCTGTTCAAGGCCCTGAACCGCTTCCACACCGGGTCACTGACACTGCACGATGAGTCTGGCACCTATGTATTCGGCAACCCGGACCAGGACGGCCCCCACGCCAGCGTCCACATCCACAACACCCGCACCTACCGGGAAATGCTCACCGGTGGCGCACTCGCCGCCGCTGAATGCTACGTCGCCGGCTTTTGGGACACCTCAGACCTGGCCACAGTGGTTCGCGTGTTCGCGGTGAACCTCGACACTACGTCAAAACTGAATAAAACACTGGGGCTGGTTACCAAACCGGTTCTGCGGCTGGCCCACTGGCTCAACCGCAACGACAAGGCCGGTTCGCGCAAAAACATCAGCGCCCACTACGACCTCGGCAACGAACTGTTCGAAGCCTTTCTTGACGACAGCATGATGTACTCCAGCGCTATTTATCCAAGCTCTGATGCCACACTCGAAGAGGCTCAGCGCCACCGGCTCGACCGGGTATGCCAGAAGCTGGACCTGAAGCCGGGCGATCATCTGCTCGAGATCGGCACCGGCTGGGGCGGCATGGCGATTCACGCCGCGAAGCATTATGGCTGTAAAGTGACCACCACCACCATTTCCGATGAGCAGCACGACTACACCCGCAAGCGCATTGATGAACTGGGCCTGGCCGATAAAATCACCCTACTCAAACAGGACTATCGCGACCTCACTGGCCAATACAACAAGCTGGTGTCAATCGAGATGATTGAGGCGGTTGGTCACGATTACCTGCCGAGCTATTTCAAGGTGCTGTCAGAACGCCTCACCGATGACGGCGCTGCGTTGATCCAGTGCATAACCATGCCCGACCAGCGTTATCAGGAGTACCGCTCCTCGGTCGACTTCATCCGCAAATACATCTTTCCCGGCGGCCACCTGCCGTCGCTGTCGATTCTGCTGGACAACATGAAGCGTCACACCGATCTGCAAATGGTGCACCTGGAAGACATGACCGATCACTACGCCCGCACCCTAAAAGACTGGCATCACCGCTTTGTGGCCGCGCGTGATCAAATTCTGGAGCTAGGCTACGACGACACCTTCTACCGCCTGTGGCGCTACTACTTTGCCTACTGCGAAGGCGGCTTTACCGAACGCGCCATCGGCACGCATCAGGTGATGTTCGCCAAAGACAAAAACCGCCAGACCTGGATAGACCCGGCCCAATGAAACTGAACGCAGGCAAAGCGGTACTCAACTACGCCGGTTTCCAGATTGGCTGGTTCCTGCTGGTGCTCACCCAGTCGGCCTGGGCGATTTTCTGGGCGCTGGGCTTTGTAGCCATGCACGCCGCCCTGTTTGGCAGCCGGCGCGAATGGCAGGCGGTGATCCCGATCATGATTATGGGTTTACTGGTGGATCTTATCTGGCATCTGACCCCAGCTGTTCAGTTCCTGGGCACCGGGCAACCAGTACCGCTCTGGCTGGTCGGGCTCTGGCTGATGTTTCCGCTGACGCTGAACCATTCACTGGCTTGGCTGAAAGGTCGCCTTAGCCTGCAGATCGTACTTGGTGTAGTCGGCGGCGGGGGCAGTTACGTTGCCGGCACCCAGTTCGGTGCCGCCACCATGGAACCCTGGGCACTGATTGCCGTGCCACTGGCCTGGGGGCTCTGGTTACCCCTGTTCTACTGGTGGATTGATCGGCCGAATCACACGCATCCAACTCAAATAGAGACGACATGACATCCCTGTTAGTTTGCAGCACCCCAAGCCACCGGACCAGGGCCACCAAACCCGTGCTTTTGGGCCTGCTTCTGGCCGGGCTGGCACTGACCAGTGTGGCTGAAGAATCCGACACGACCGAGTTCACCGGCAACGCCTACGATCTGGACAGTGGCGACCTTCTGTATACCGAAGAGCACCGACTGGAGCGGGTCGACGGTGTGCCTCAGCGGGAAACCGTCTTCTATAAGACGCCAGAAGGGGATGAACTCGCCCAAAAAGACATGACCTACTGGCAACCGGCCCGCCCCGCCTACCGGTTAACGGTCGTCGACCCGCAACGAACCGAAACCGTTGAGCCCAACACCGATGGGGTATCGATCGAGTCGGTTGAGTCCGGTTTTCTCGACTGGTCCGATGCAGAGGGCTACGTCATTGATGGCGGCTTCCACTACTTCATTCTCGACCATTTCGACACCTTACTCGACGGCGACAGTGTCGAATTCCAGTTTCTGGCCCCCACCCGAACCCGGTGGCTGGGCTTGCGCCTGCGCCCCATCGAGCAAGCCGATGGTCAGTTGATGCTCGAACTCAATGTTCGCAACCGCCTGCTCAGCCTGGTGATCAGCGACATTGAACTGACCTACGATATAGAAACCCAGCGACTGCTGCGTTACGCCGGGCTGACCAACCTGCCCAAACCCGGCGGTGGCAACTACAGCGCCAACATCGAATACACCTACCCGGAGGGTGACCAGCCATGAAACCAAACCGGGCAAAAAGCCGTTTGGCACTGGTTTTTCTGATTCTGGGCACCGGCCTCTCGCTGACCCTCATTAGCTGGATGCTGATCTACAACCCCTGGCCCCTGTTCTCTGAACAGGGCCAGTGGCTGACCAGCCAGGTTTGGGGGCAAATTTCACTGCTCGACCTGTACAGCGGTTTTTTCATTGCCCTGGCGCTGGCCTGGCTGTTCGAACCCAACCCCTGGGTTCGCCTGCTGTTGCTGATCACACTGCCGACCCTGGGCAACCCGGTTTTGGCTATCTGGTGTGTATCACGCTGGCAACACCTAAAACGCATGGCGGCACAGCGGGATTTTGACTAACCTGTAAGCATTCAGTATGTTTGCGGCCCTTTTTCCGGCCCTATGGTGGCGTGCAGCGGATGTCTTCACAGGTTTTCAAACCAAGATTTTTACATCGCCTGTCGTTTCGGCTCTCCCGCAGTGGTGTTATTTTGGCGCTGCTCGTCAGTCTGGTCAGCTCCGGTTATCAGGTCTATAACGACTTTCGCGTGGAACGAAACTCACTCGACGCCTCCATTGAACGGGTAATGGACGCCTCTCGCTTTGCCGCCTCTCGCGCCGTGCACACGCTCGACTACAACCTGGCCAGCGAAGTGGCCAATGGCATGTTCGTGTACGACTTTGTCACCTATGTCGCCATTATCGACGAGCTCGGCTCGCCCCTCGCCGAACGCTCTGCCGAGCAAGACCAGCGCCAGCAGCACTGGTACGAACGTTTCATTACCCGGCCGGTGCAAACCCTGGAAACCCGACTGGAAACCAATGCGCTGGGCAGCGATGTCTATGGCCTGCTGCGCATGGAGATCGACACCGTGCTGGCCTACCAGAGCTTCGCCGACCGGGCGTTTTCGACCTTTTTGCTCGGGGTGGTTAAAAACTTCATTCTGATTCTGCTGTTCCTCATCGTCTTCTACCGGCTGGTCACCAAGCCGATCAACATGATGTCCAGCTCACTCGACAGCATCGATGCCGAAAACCCCAATGGGCAGCGGCTAAACCCGCCCAGAGGCCACGAACGCGACGAACTCGGCCAACTGACCGCCCACATCAACCATTACCTGAGCAACGCGGAACGGCTGATCACCGACAAAACGCTGGCCAAGCACGAAGTCGAGGAATCTTACGCCAACATGCGCCGGCTCATCGACAACCTGCCCCACCTCATCTACGTAAAAAACCGCCAGGGTGAACTGGCGCTGGTGAACGAAGCCTTTGCCCGCGCCTTCCAGACCACTGTCGATGAACTGACCGGGCAGCACCACAGCCAAATTCTCGATGAATACGATGAAAAGTCCCGGCAATTGATTATAGAAGCCGACGAACAGGTGATGACCGATCAGAACAGCCTGTTCATTCCCGAACTCGATTGGGTCAACAGCAACGGCACACTGACCGCACTGGAACTGCGCATTCTGCCCATCGAATTTCGCAGTGAGCCCGCCATTCTCTCGGTCGGTGTCGACATTACCGAACGCAAACGCAATCAGTCGCGCATGCAGCACATGGCCTATCACGACCCGTTGACCGATTTACCCAACCGGCATCTATTTCTCGACCGGCTTGGTCAGTCGCTGCGCCGGGCCGAGCGTTCCGGCCAGTTTGGCGCCCTGGTGTTTATCGACCTCGATAACTTTAAGAACATCAACGATTCCATGGGCCACAGTGCCGGCGATTCGCTGCTGCGTGAAGCCGCCTCCCGGTTAATGGATGCGGTGCGAAACGAAGACACAGTGTCGCGCCTCGGCGGCGACGAATTCGTGATCTGCATGGCCGACCTGGGCAACGATCGCAGCGAGGTCGGCATTCTGGCCTACCAGCGCGCCGAACGGCTGCGCAAAGCCCTGGCCGAGCCGTTTTTCATTGGCGGACAGCAACTGACGGTTACGGCCAGCCTGGGCATCGCTCTCTATCCGGAGGGCTCCACCAGCGCCTCAGACCTGCTGCGCAATGCCGACACCGCCATGTACCAGGCCAAGGCTCACGGCAAAGACAACGCCATCCAGTTCGAACAAGCCATGGCCGAAGCCACCGCCTTCCGGTTGAGCATGGAGAAAGACCTGCGTCTGGCAGTAGAACGCCGCGAGTTCTACCTGACCTTCCAGCCCCAGGTCGATGTGCGCGACAACAGTATCCTCGGCGCCGAAGCCCTGATGCGCTGGCAGCACCCGACCCGGGGTACTGTGTCTCCGGTTGAGTTCATTCCGGTGCTGGAAAACATGGGCCTGATCGTCAAGGTCGGCGAATGGGCGCTCGATGAAGCCTGCGCCACGGTGCGCCGCTGGATGGACGCCGGCCTCTGGCACGAAAACCAGGTGCTCGGCATCAACGTCAGCCCACAACAGTTTTCCCAGCCGGAGTTTTTTACTCAGGTAAAACAGGCCATTAAGCAATACGACATTCCGGCCCGCTGCATCGACCTGGAAATCACCGAAGGCATGGTGATCAACGAAGTGGAAGAAACCATCGTGCGGATGAACGAAATTCGCCAGTACGGCGTCTCGTTTTCAATCGACGATTTCGGCACCGGCTATTCGAGCCTGAGCTACCTGAAACGCCTGCCGCTCGATGTGCTTAAAGTCGACCAGTCGTTCGTGCGCGACCTCACCACCGACAGCAACGACGCCGCTATTGTCGAAACCATTCTCGCCATGGCTCAACACCTGAACCTCAAAACCATCGCCGAAGGCGTAGAAACCGAGGAGCAACTGGCGTTTCTGGAGTCGATTGGGTGTCTTCGCTACCAGGGCTATTTGTTCTCCGCCCCGCTGAACACCGACGATTTCATGAGCATGCTGCAAGACAACAACACCCAGGCCGCCGCTGCCGCGCCTTAACCTGCCGATAGCACGGCCAGTGAACAGGCCGCTTTTTCACCCCGATTTTTGAGATTCAAAACCCCGTGACCTACTCCGTTAAAGAAATGTTCTACACCCTGCAGGGCGAAGGCGCCCACACCGGCCGCGCCTCGGTATTCTGTCGCTTTACCGGCTGCAACCTCTGGAGTGGCCGCGAATCAGACCGCGCCACCAGCATCTGCACCTTCTGCGATACCGACTTCATTGGCACCGATGGCGAAGGCGGTGGCAAATTCGCCACCGAAACCGACCTGGCTGACGCCATAGCCGCGCTCTGGCCAACCACCACGCCCGCAACAGACCAGCGGGCAAAACCCTACGTGGTATTCACCGGCGGCGAACCCGCCCTGCAACTGACTGAAGCGCTGATCGACGCGCTGCACCAGCGCGGCTTCGAGTGCGCCGTAGAATCGAACGGCACCCGTCCACTGCCGGCCAATCTCGATTGGGTATGCATCAGCCCCAAGGGGCGCAGTGACGTAATCATAGAACGGTGCGATGAACTGAAGCTGGTATACCCGCAGCCGGACGCGCCGCCAGAACGGTTTGCGCACATCGAAGCCGGGGTTCGTTACCTGAGCCCGCTTAACCCCTTCGACATCGAAACACTGCACCCCGCCCGGGAAACCAGCACCCAGGCCGCCATCGCCTATTGCCGGGCACACCCCGAGTGGCGGCTGACGTTGCAGTCGCACAAGGTGGTTAACATCGCTTGAGAAAGAGAGAAGCGCACCCTCTCCACAGCCCTCACCTGTGGAACGGGATAGGGAGCAGTACCTGTCCTCTCTCCACCTCCGGGGAAGAGAGTTAGAGAGAGGGGGCGGGCGCAGCCGCTATTTTTTCCTCGCCAGCAACAACACATACCGCCCCAGATCCCGATAAGGCGCTTGCTCGCAGAGGCGCTGCTCCATCTCGATGATGTCATCGTCGGTGTACCAGCTCAGCACCGTCGGTTCGGTTAAATCGGTAAAGGTACGAATGCCCGCCTGGGTGAGAATGTCAAAGCCGCTGTCCACCAGTTGTTGGCGCACGGGTTCCGGGCTTAGGGGAGTTATTGGGGTCAATCCGCCGGCCAGGCCTTGCAGTTGACCGGTTTTGACTTTGTCGAGGGTACCGCGCATCAGGTTGCGCAGCTCAAGCATGTGGCGGTTGTAGACCATCACACCGATCACGCCGCCCGGCGCAACCCAGCTCATGGCTTTGTCCAGTGCAGCCTGTGGCTGCTCCAGCCATTCCAGCACGGCGTGCACGATCACCAGATCCCGGTTAGGGGCAGATTCAAAATCAAATACCGACGCCTGGTTTGCCTGGCACTGCCCACTGGCAATCCACTCGGACGCGTCCTGCTTTACCTGAGCGACCAGATCACCCGCCACGTCAAAATACTCGACCCGGTGTCCCATGCCCAGCAGCCACAGCGTCATTTGCCCGAGGCCCCCACCCGCATCGAGCACGCTCAAGCCCGGTTGTTGCAACTCGGGCACATACTTCGGATAGAGGGTTTCCAGCAGAGTCTGACGAATGCGGCCTTTCAAGCTGCCGTAGATGTTTTTTGAAAACCGCTCTGCCAGAGGGTCGAAATTAACGTAGTCCTTCACTACCGCTGGTAACCCTCAGGGTTCTGGCTTTGCCAGCGCCAGGAGTCGGCCATCATGGCTTCCAGGCCCCGCTCGGCGCGCCAGTCCAATTCTTGCTCGGCATGGGCCGGGTCAGCGTAGCAGCAGGCAATGTCGCCGGGGCGGCGGTCGACCAGCTTGTAGGGCACTTTGCAGCCCGAGGCTTTTTCCAGGGCTTTCACCATATCGAGCACGCTGTAACCCACCCCGGTGCCCAGATTATAGGCCACACAACCGGGCTTACTGTTCAGCTTCTCGATGGCTTTAACGTGGCCTTTGGCCAAGTCGACCACGTGAATGTAGTCGCGCACGCCGGTGCCATCGGGCGTGTTGTAATCGCTCCCGAAGACCGACAACGCTTCGCGCTTGCCAATGGCGACCTGGGTAATAAAGGGCATCAGGTTATTGGGAATGCCGTTCGGGTCTTCGCCGATAGTGCCGCTTTCGTGCGCCCCAACCGGGTTAAAATACCGCAACAGTGCCACCTGCCATTCCGGGTCGGAGGCATGCAGGTCACGCAGAATGTCTTCGATCATCAGTTTGGAGCGGCCATAGGGGTTGGTCGCACTGAGCGGAAAGTGCTCCTGAATCGGCACCGTATGCGGGTCGCCATACACCGTGGCCGATGAACTGAACACCAGGTTCTTACAGCCGTGGCGTTTCATCACCTGCAGCAGGCACAGCGTGCCGTAAACGTTGTTGTCGTAGTAGTCGAGTGGTTTCGCGGTGCTCTCGCCCACGGCTTTCAGGCCGGCAAAATGCACCACGGCGTCGATATCGTGTTCGCTGAACACCCGGTCGAGCAAGGCGGTATCACGAATGTCACCTTCCACGAAATCGACCGGTTGCTGCACGATGGCCTCAACCCGGCGCAGCGATTCCGGCGAACTGTTCACCAGGTTATCGAGCACCAGCACGGTGTGCCCAGCTTGTATCAATTCTATGCAGGTGTGGCTGCCAATGTACCCGGCACCGCCGGTCACCAAAACAGTCATAGCAAACTCCATTGCGTGGTTTTAAGAAGAAGCAATCCCGGAAAACCTACCACTGAAAACGTTTTCAGACAAGGTGTCCTCGTTCTCCGGGCAGGTGCCCTACTGGCGAATCAGCGCCAGCAGCTCCTGAGTCTTCTCTTCCATCAGGGCTTTGTCACCCCGGGTTTCGACGTTCAGGCGAATGACCGGTTCAGTATTCGATTTGCGCAGGTTGAAGCGCCAATCGGTGAACTCCAGCGACAGGCCATCGATGCGGTCTTCTTCAATGGCGTCGGCTTTGTAGGCATCGTAGACCCGGGTCATGGTTTCATCGGCATCAGCGACTTTACTGTTGATCTCGCCCGGTGACGGGAACTTCGCCATCCGCTCGCTGACCAGCGCTTTCAGCGAGGTCTTCTTCTTGCTCAGCAAATCGACCACCAACAACCAGGGAATCATGCCCGAGTCGGCATAGGCGAAGTCGCGGAAGTAGTGATGAGCGCTCATCTCGCCGCCGTAGACGGCATCTTCCTTGCGCATCTTCTCTTTAATGAAGGCATGGCCCGATTTGCACATGATGGCCTCGCCACCATTGGCTTCGACGATTTCGACGGTGTTCCAGGTCAATCGCGGGTCATAGACCACCTTGGAGCCCGGCTGTTTGACCAGAAAGGCCTCGGCCAGCAAACCCACAATGTAATAGCCTTCAATGAACTGGCCTTCGTTATCCCACAGGAAACAGCGGTCAAAATCGCCATCCCAGGCGATGCCCATGTCGGCCCCGTGTTCTTTAACCGCTTTGCTGGTCACCGGCTGCTGTTCGTGCAGCAGCGGGTTGGGAATGCCGTTTGGGAAGGTGCCATCGGGCTCGTTGTTGATCTTAATCAGCTCAATCGGCGCGCCACTGGCTTTCAGGGCGGCTTCCAGGCGGTCGAGCGAGGGGCCTGCTGCGCCGTTACCGGCATTGGTGACCAGCTTGGTCGGGCGCAGGTCGCTGAGATCAAGGTAACCGATCAGATGCTCGGTATAGGCCTGGCTGTTGTCGTGTTCGGTGAGCGTGCCGCGCTTGGCGGCTTTATCGCCATACTCACCGGTTTCGGCCATTTTGCGAATGTCGTCGAGGCCGGTGTCCCGGGAAATCGGTTTGGATTCCTCGCGCACCATCTTCATGCCGTTGTAATTGATGGGGTTGTGACTGGCCGTCACCATGCACCCACCCTCGGCCTGGAGGTGCTTGGTGGCAAAATACACCTCTTCGGTGCCGCACAGCCCGATGTCGATCACATCGGCCCCGAAATCCAGCACGCCGTCGGCAAAGGCTTGCTTCAGCTCCGGAGACGTCTGGCGAACATCGCCCCCGACGACCACGGTCTTGGGTTTCAGGTAGGCTGCAAAGGCCCGTCCAATCCTGTAGGCAATGTCCGTATTCAGCTCGACACCCAGCTCACCGCGGATGTCATAAGCGCCAAAACAGGTCAGTTCAGTCATGAGGTGCTCCGTTTTAGATGTGCCCCGATTATAGGTTGCAAAAGGCCCTCCTTGCAGTCTTTTTTAAAATCGGTTTTTGCCAGCGCCGGGCTACCTCCGGCAGCAGCCTGGCCCAGCCTGCTTGGCTCCGTCTCTGGCGTCCCGTATACTGCGGCGGTTAGGCATTTGTGTGGCAATTCAGCGCCCGTCGTCCCATGCCAGCCAATAGCTAGAACGGCGGTCAACCATCTCTAAGGCCAGTCGTCATTACCACGCAGTACAGAGGGAATTCATGAGTTCATCAGACCCGCACCACACAGCGCCGCGCTATATCGAAGACGACACAATAGACCTGGGTGAATTGCTGCGCGGGCTCATTGCCCAGTGGCCGCTGATTGTCGGCATAACGGTACTCGGCGCGGTCATTGGCGTTGCCGTTGCACTGTTACTGCCCAAGCAGTACCGGGTTGAAGCCATCATCAACCAACCCTCTCGCGGGGCTGTGCAACCTCTGCTGGCACAACAGATAGCCCCACTCACGCTCGATGAACTGTCTGAACGCTTTCTGCTCAACATACGCTCACTCAGCCTTATAGAGCAGGCTTACAGCCAAGCGGACCTGGGCGGCGACCAGGATCTCGATTCTCTTTCAGACGAAGAAGCGTTTTCCCAGATTCAGAACGTCGCCAACGCCCTCTCTGTCGGCCCGGTACGCTACGAGTTTTACCAACTGGGAGCCGACGAAAAAACCCCGCTGAACAGCCTGTCTGTCAATTTGCTGAGCAGTGAGCCACGCCGGGCCAAGACTTTTATTGATGAGCTATTGGTACTGGCCGAGCAACGCACGTTACGCGAAGCCATTGGCAATATTAACGCCACCAAAGCCATTCGCATTGAAAGCGCCCAGTCCCAATACGACCAGCTACTGGCCGGCGCGGAAGCCAGCCTGGCGCGCGAACGCCGGCGTGTGCAACAAGCGTTGAGCATCGCCAATTCACTGGGCCTGGAAGAACCCACCAGCTGGGAAGCCCTGGTACTGGGCGACGGCCAGGTACAGATGATCAACCAGTTGGCCAACGATGAACTCTTTCTCAACGGCAGCCGTTTTCTGACCGCGCAGCTAGAGAGCCTCTCGGCCGATGGCGCGGCCGAATTGTTCCTCGAAGGCGTTGAAGAAACCGTATTCGATTTGAACGGCAACCAAATGGTCATTACCACCACACCCAGCCAGTTGCAGGGCGAGATTCGGGCGCTGAGCAACCAGACCTTTGCCCTCAGCGACGTTACCCTGCTCGATGAAGACGCCGCTGCGCGCATCCCGAGCAATGCCGAAAAACCGAACCGGCCGCTGATCGCCATTGCCGCCACGGTACTGGCCGGTTTTGCCGCCCTGTTCATCGCGCTGATCCGCATGGCGATTCGGTCCAGAAAAGAAGATTAAAATCGGGGTTGCGTCGCTTATTGGGTGACGCCCCCTAACCCGCTATACTGCGGGCCAGCTCGTCACATTCGGATTCAACATTGTTCACCTGGTACATCTGCCGAGAAATCATCAAGCCCTTTGCGCTGATCACCGCCATTCTGATGGCGTTGCTCATCGCCGGGGAAATGAGTGAAACGCTCGGCCGCGTTGTATCCGGCCAATATTCCGATTGGGCCATTGTCGCCATCATCGGCTTTCAATTGCCCATACTGCTGCCCGAACTGTTGCCCGCAGCGTATTTTCTTGCCGCTCTGACCACCCTGAACCGGCTTAGCGAAGATTCCGAACGCACCGTGTTGCATGCCATCGGCGTCTCCGATACCGGCATACTGACCAAAGTACTGGCCTACACCGCCCTACCGGCCATGGTGATCATGCTGGCCTTTACGCATCTTATTACGCCCATGGCCGAACGGGGCCTTTCCGACTACCTGTTCAGCCAACAGAACCGCCCGCTGACCGACATTGTTTCCCCCGGTGAGTTTTTCTCCCTGAACCAGCGCGATGCCACCCTGTATGCCCGGTCTTCCAACCCGGCGCAGGAATCCCTGCTCAATCTCTTTGTGGCCCAGGTTGATGGCGACCGCATCTCCGTTAACACCGCGCCCTCGGCGCGCATTCAGCTTGAAGACCAGCGCCAGTATTTAACCCTGTTTTCCGGCCGACAAATCGTGTTTAGCCTCGACCCGGACGAGACCGAACGCATCAATTACCAAAGCTATGCGCTGTACATTCCCACCGATGAATCCGGCTCGCGCAGCAGCCCGCGAGAGGCCATCGGCTCCGATGCACTGTGGCAGAACGGCAGCCAGACCAACCGCAGTGAGGTCATAGAACGCACCCTCACCGCCGGAATGATACTGGTACTGGCCGTGTGGGCCGTCAGCCTCACCCGGGTAAAACCCCGCAAAGCCAAGGTGGGGGCTATCGCGCTTGGTATCATTTTATACATCCTTTTCACCTTCTCACTCGATACCGTGCAAACGGCCGTCGAAAAAGGGCAGCTTCCGCTCATCGCCAGCCCCTGGTGGTTGCTGATTGTGCTGGCAGCGCTAGGGCTTGTGGTGATACGGAGGCCTGGCTGATGGGCTTGTCTATACTCAACCGCTACATCCTGAAGCGCACCGCCGTGTTTATCACCATCGTGGTACTCGCCATTGGCGGGCTCTTGCTGGTGATGGGTGTAGCCGATGAAATCAGCCGGCGCGGCAGCGAAACCTACACCCCCTTCGATGCCTTCTTGTACCGGCTCTACAGCCTGCCGCTCGAGGTCTACCAGTTTATTGGCCCCATGGTGTTGCTCGGCACCCTGCTCTCGGTAGCTGGCATGGCCAAAAACAGTGAACTGGTGGTGATTCAACTGGCCTCGCGCAGTGCCTATGGCCTGGTGGTGCGGCTGATTCTGCCCGGGCTGATGCTGTTACCCATTGTTTACTTCATCGGCGAATGGGCTGCCCCGCAATTGCGCCTGCAAGCGGAAGTCACCCGGGCCATGAAACTCGACCGCAGCCTGCCCACCCTGAGCGGCCAGTGGTATCGCGACAATCAGTGGGTCATCAACGTCGATCTGGTCTCGCCCGACCGCGACATCACCGGTCTTACCATTTTCGAAATGGACGACCGCAATAACCTGGCCATGGTCACCTTCGCCCCCACAGCCAGCCCCATCGACCAGGGGTGGCAGCTGAACAACGTGAAACAGGTAAGCTTCCTGGACGACTCGGTGCAGCACAGCAACTTCGAGACGCTGAACTGGCAGCCAGCCAACTTCAATGCCGACTTGCTCAGCATTCTAAGCCAGCGCGAACGCGAACTGACCCTGCAGCAGCTGTGGGTTCAGGTGCGCTTTTCACTAGAACAAGCCCTGCCCGACCCGCGCCTGGAACTCACCTTCTGGAGCCGACTCTGGTTTCCGGTGCAGTACATTGCCATGCTGTTTCTGGCGCTGGTGTTTTCGTTTGGCAGCTTCAGGCAGAAAACGCTGGGCGACGCCGCATTCAAGGGCGTGGCACTGGCCATTGCCGTGCAACTGGTGACGGATACCACGGGCAGCTTATTGATGGTGGTAGGGATAACGCCCCTATTAGCTGCACTGGCGCCATCGTTATTGTTTTTGGGCGTGACCGTGTGGTTGGTGAAGGCACGTTTGTAACGGCTACGCCGCCCCCTCTCTCTAACTCTCTCCCCCACGGGTGGAGAGAGGACTGGTAAAGGCTCCCTCTCCCGTCCCACGGGAGAGGGCTCCCTTCTGGTTTAACTAACTCAAGCCTCAAACGTAGAATGCAAATTAAAGTAAGCCCCACGCTTAGCCAGCAACTCATCGTGCGTACCACTCTCTATCACCCGCCCCTCTTCCAGCACATGAATCAAATCGGCATTCATCACGGTGCTTAACCGGTGCGCAATCACCAGGGTGGTCTTGCGCTTGGCGAGGTCTTCCAGGGTTTCCTGTATGAGCTTTTCCGTACGGGTATCGAGCGCCGAGGTGGCTTCGTCGAGCAGCAGTATCGGAGCGTCCCGCAAAAGCGCCCGGGCAATGGCCACGCGCTGGCGCTGCCCGCCAGAAAGATTCGTACCGCGCGGCCCGGCCAGTGTATCCAGCCCCGCTTCCAACTGGCGGGTGTATTCATCGACCAGCGCCTCTTTGGCCGCCTTGTCGACGCTGTCCATATCGGCATCGAGCTTACCCAGCAGAATGTTCTGCTTGATGCTTTCATCGAACAACGCCGAATCCTGACTCACCACCGCAAACAACTGCCTCAGTTCAATCAGATCTAACTGGTTGATTGGCACATCGCCCAACCGAATGGTGCCCGATTGCGGATCCACCAGCCGGGTTAACAAGTTAAACAGAGTCGTTTTACCCGCGCCCGAGGCGCCCACCAGGGCCGTCATTTTCCCGGCCGGGGCAATTAAACTCAGGTCGTGCAGCACTGACTTATCGGCATAGCCGAAGTTGAGGTGGTCCATCACGATGTCCAGCTGGCCCACATTCGCAGGCACCGGCACCGGGTTCGGCGGTGTAACGATGCTGGGTTTCAGATCGAGCACGCTGAAAATACGTTCAAGGCTGGCACTGGCCGCCTGAAAGGCACCGCTGATGTTGCTCAGCCGGCGCAGTGGGTCAAAAATCAACGCCATGGCGGTGAAGAAACTCATGAACTCGCCGATGGTTTTTTCGCCATCAATAATCTGATAACCACCGTAAATCACCACCGCGACAAACCCAAAACCCGCCACCAGGTCGATCATCGCCGGCATAGCGGCCTTGCCGATTTCAGAGCGACGCTGGAACTTGAAAAAACGCTCGGTTTCTTTCTTGAACCGGCCGTCTTCATGGGCTTCCAGATTATTCTGTTTAATCGCATTAATACCGTGAAAAATTTCATCGAGGCGCATTGAGAGCAACGACGATACTTCCCGGGAACTGCGCGTGGTTTTCAGAATCAACCGGCGCAACAACGCAATGGGAAACGACAGCAATGGCAAACCAAACAATGCAAACAACGTCCAGCGCCAGTCGACCAGCATCGCAACAGTCAGCAGGGCGACCAGTGAAATTGAATCCCGCCCGAGGTTGATTAGCGCTGTACTCGCAAAGCTCTTCAGTGCCTGGGTGTCACCTCTTACCCGCTCAATCAATGCGCCGGGTGAATGAGTACCAAAAAAACCCGAATCCAGCCGTACCAGATGACTGAGCATGTCTTTTTGCAGACCCGTTACAACACGCAGACCGACGGTTACCGTAATCACCCGTTGGCCAAAACCACCGAGCGCCCGCGCCGTAAAGACAATAAAAATCGCCAGGGCAATCCACACCACCTGGTCGGCATTGCCTTGCACAAATACTTGGTCAAACATCGGTTGCACCAGATAGCTGAGCAAACCCAGCGCACTGCCTTCAATCACCACCAATACGGCCGCAACCAGCAAGACGCCAATGTGGCTGCGCAAATAACCACGCCACAAGCGTTTTACCAATTCCAGGCGGGGCGTATCCTGGTGTTTTTCCAAATCAAATTCATTCACGCCGAAGCACCTTGTTACTCACACCGTCATTCACGTCTTAGCACCTTATCGACCAGCCAACTGGTGAAGCCCGCTGGCTTGAAATACCGTTCCAGTTGCACCGGGTCGTATACCTCGTTGACCCATTGCTCAAAAGCCATGGGCGTTCGCGCACAATAGCGCTCATAGTCGCAGAAGAACTCATACAACAGGCCGGTTTTTGCGCCTTTAAAATGTAAATAGCGCCAGGAAAGCTGGGCTTTAGCATCTTCAACCGTGCCCTGCCCGGTCACCAGCAGGTAAACCCCGGCGGCAAAGCCAGAGCGGTCCGCGCCCGATTTGCAGTGAAACAACACCGGCTTTTCGAAGCCCTGCATCAGCTCTATAAGCTCCTTCACGCGCGCGGGGCGCGGAGCCCCGCGCGATGACATGCGAAACGAAATGAGCGTTACACCCGCTTTTTCTGCCGCTTCAATTTCGAACAACGAAGCCCCAATGTTCCCCAGCCCTCGCAAACTGACAATGGTACGAATACCCCGCTGTGCCAACCGGTGTACCTGGCCGGCACTGGGCTGGTTGCCGCGCCAGGCATCGGCTGTAAACGGCTCGGGCCGGTTCCAGAGAGGCCGCAACAGACCGTGGTCGATCACCATAGCATCCAACCAGGCCGCCAGCCGCACCAGCGGCCGATCAAAATGTGCTTCCCAGTAGCGCCGCCACTGCTTAAGCCGATTTTGTATGCGTGATTCAGCCATTTCGGTCGCCCTGCAAACGCTGGCGCATCGTTGCCACAAAGGCGCGTTTGCGACGCCGGTTTACCCAACTGATCAAGCTCTGGGTGGGAATCCAGGTGCGCTCGCCGAGCCCGTCAATCAATACGAAGCGCTCATCGGGCTCACCGGCGTTTTTCAGTACGATGTTCTCCTGGTTCAAGTCACCAATCATCAGGCGGGTATCGAGCAAGGCTTGCAGCAACCGGTCTAACCGGGTGTATCGCTCAGGCGTCATCGCACCTTGCCGGCGCAGCCGCAACACCGAGGGCGCCAGGTTGCCTTCGGCATCCCGCGCTGCCGACACCAGCAGGCCGAGGCCGATATCGGTTTCTACCACGCCCAACACCGGCTCTATATACGGTTGAATCTCCGGGTAACAAGGCCCGTTTGGCCCCTGATAGCGGGATTCTACAAACTGCTTCAGTTCGCGCAGAATGCCTGTGGTGTACAGAAAATGATCTTTACGGCGCTCGAACCAGCCGTTCAGGCCGGTTGGTGGTGTAACCCCAAACCGGCGCATGTGAACCTTAATGAGCAGGCCTGGCGTATCCGGGTGTTCATACACCCAGCGGGTTTTGCTGTTCAGCAATGGCTCACGCCCGGCCAGTGCAATGGGGCCTAGCTTCATGCAGATACTCCAGCCGGGCCGGTTCGGAAAATATCGTCGGGTTTACCCATTCGCTGATCCAGCCAATTAAAAAAATCTGTCCGCAAGGCGTCATCCATGGTTTCGAGGCTTTGGAAACACGCATACAGAATGGACGGATTCGACTCGATGTTCGACAACAATGTCGACAACCGGGGCTGTCGGTAATCACCGGGTTTAAAGCGTAGCGTTTTAAAACGATTGTTCACCGTAGCCAGGCTTTGCTTGAGCGCCAAATGGTTAACCAGTGCATCCGCTAAGAACTGCGATTCATCCCGCAACGGAAACTTAATGTTATGCGCCAGTTGCTGCGGGTGCTTCGCCATATAATCAGCCATAACTGACTTGAGCAAGGGGTGTGGCTTGTGCGGTGTTTTAAAATACCGAAACCGAAAACCTGCCAACCGGGCTGCATAAGCTTGCGCCAGGTGGTTACCGGGTCTTTTATCCGGCTTGTTGGAAGCCAGGCCCGTCAGCCCACGCAAAACCACACCCGGGCGTTGCGGCATCCACTGCCCGGCGAGAACGGCTTTGCCATCCTGAAAAAAACAGGTCGGCTTCACCGGCCTTACCAGCATAAAATCGTCGTTTAAATACACATACCGCTCTGCCAGGCCGGGGACATTCCAGTGCATCGACATAATGGAGCGATTATTAAAGGTAGGTAACGCCTGCTCATACCCTTTGAACAGCTGGGTATGGTCGACCACCACGACTTTATCGGCCCAGCCAGACTGTTCCAGCAGGGGCATAAAATCGGGCGCCTGGGCATCGGCAAGAATATGTATTCGCCTCAGCCAGGGGGCAAACTTCAGCAAAGAGGCAATGCAATACGCAAACTCACCGGTTTCCCGGTACCGGTTGGCACTGGCGATTTTGGGCCGGTGCCCAATCGATTCCAGATAGGCGTTGAGTTTCGCGCGGTGGGCCGGGTCTTCCCCGTTTACCCAGGTGACGAGCGCATCGATAGGCTCCCGGGCTGCATCATTCACGCCGGAGTACCTTATCGACCAGCCAGTTGCTTTTCCGGTCGCTGTTGAAGGCATGGATCATCGCGGTGCGGTCGTACTCGTAATGAAGCCAGGTGGTAAATTCGGCGTTGTGGTCTTTTTCGGCTTGCTCAAAGGTCTCTACAAACCGGTCCATCATCCCCGTGGCGGCGCTTTTAATATGCAGGAAGCGCAGAGACAGCTGCTTCTTTGCCTGCGCCGCCGGAACACCGGTGTGTATCAGATACAAGGCCGAAACCAGCCCGGCCCTGTCTGCGCCCGACTTGCAATGCAACAACAGCGGCTTGGGCACCTCGTTAAACAGCGCCTGCAATTGTTCGACTTGTTCAACCGTGGGCGGGCGCCGTGAACTGAGTTTCAGACTGACCAGGTTCAGACCGATTTGCCCGGCCGTGTACTGCTCCAGATGAAAGGCGCCACTGCGGCCTTCGCCGCGCAGGTTAAGCACCGTTTTGAAGCCACGGCGGGCGAGTGATTTTAACCGCAGTGGGGTTGGCTGGTTAGAGCGCCAAACCCCGGGGGCAATTTCAACCGGCCGGTTCACCGGCGCACGCAGCAAGCCAAGGTCTAAAACCCACAGGTCAAACCAGGCAGCCAGGCGCGCTGAAGGCCGATGCATCCGACCCGGCCATAGCCTGCGCCAGCGCGACATCAGTGAGGGTTTACCTGTTTTCTGAACGGGCATTACAGGGTGGGTATCCGGTTAAATTCAAACGGGCGTATGGTACTCAAACCCGCCAGCCATTCCCACCTTTGATTTTTGCCTGAACCGGGCTTCTCGGTTATGCTACGCGGCCGCTTTTGACCCGCTTTGTGGCCCGAGAACGCATGACGCACCCCCCACGTTACACGCCTTTGACCAACCTGCCCCTGCCTGGCTTTGAAGGCGAGATACTGGAACGCTACGCGACCGATACCGGCACCCACTGGCTGGCCGGGCTGCAAACCGAACTGCAAAGCAACGATTCCGACCTGCTATACCGCCAGCGCAACCGCGTATACCGGCTCGATGACCCGCTGGATTCAGCCGTTTCGGTTTGCATTAAAGCCTTCAAACAGCCCGATGCCTTGCGCTCCACCATTTACCGGCGCACCGGTAGCAAAGCGCAACGCGCCCATGCCTACAGCGCCCATCTGTACGCCCGGGGGGCCGACGTGGCTGAACCCATAGGCTATATGGAACGCTGGGAAGGCAACCGACTGGTTGAGAGCTACCTGATCACCCGCTACATCGCCGATTCGACCGACCTCTACTCGGAAATGACCTACCTGCTGCGCGAACGCCCCTACGCGGAAGACTTCATCTTCCTGCTGCGGTTCACGGCCGATGCCATTCGCACCATGCACAACAGCGGCTTTCTGCACGGTGACCTGGGCCCCCAGAACATTCTGATGCAGCGCACAGGCCCGGCCGACTGGGCAAACCCGGCCTTTATTGACCTGAACCGGGGCAAGCTGACCCCGAACCCAACGCTGCGCCAGCGCGCCCGGGATATGGAACGCATGAAGATCCCGTCTCACTTCCGGCACATCTTCTTTCACCTGTATTTTGAAGATAACGGTATACCGGCTGAATTCCAGCGCTGGGCAAACCGTTACCACAACCGTTTTTTACTGCACCAACGCAGCCGTAAATGGCGCCACCCGGTGCGCACCCTAAAGCGCTGGCTAAAAACCGCCCCGCAGGAGCAACGCTTGGCGGTCTCCACCGGCCAGCCCTCACCGCGTAACAGCTGGCTGTGGGATGCAAAATCCGGCCAGCCCTCGGTGATGCTGCAGGTGAAAGACCGCAAACGCGAACGCAGCAAGGCCGACCTGTGGCCTATGGCAACCAGCGTTCTGAAGGCCGCCTGGCCGGTGTACCGTCGCTACCAGGCGCTGCGCAAAACGGCCTATCAAACCCCGGTGGCCATGAACCAGCGGCTGGGCGTGTGTGTGGAGATAGACGAACACGTCGAACGCCAGTTGGAGCAACTGACACAAACGCCCGGTTTGCCGGTATTCGTGCGGTTGTACTTCCACTTAAGCCAACCGCAACACGATGAATCCAAGCCCAGCACCAGCCCCTGGCTCACGCAGGCCAGCGAAGCGATACGTCGGCTGCACGAAGCCGGCCACGAAGTCTCCATCGGGCTGGTTCAATCTCGCGAGGCGGTGTTGCAACCGGAGCGCTGGGAAGCCTTCATGGCCGACGCGCTGGCCCTGGTGCACTCTTATATTCATTGCGTGGAAATCGGCCACGCCGTCAACCGGGTGAAATGGGGTTTCTGGAATCTGGAAGAGATGAACCGCCTATGGCAGGGCACTGCCGACCTGAAAGCCCGTTACCCGAACCTGGTTTTTCTGGGCCCGGCCGTGAATGACTTTGAATTTCAATACTACCCGCCCCTGTTGGAAGCCGCCGGCACTCCGGTAGATGCGCTTTCCAACCACTTGTACGTAGACCGACGCGGCGCCCCGGAAAACGAGCAAAATGGCTTTTCCACCCTCGAAAAATGCTTGCTCGCCAAAGCCATGGCCGGCCACTACCAAAAACAGGGCTTCTACATCACCGAAGTGAACTGGCCGCTACAGGGCACGGGTGAATACTCCCCCCTGGCCGGTGCCTACCAGCCCAAAGGCAAGCGCGAAAGCGCCTTGCATGTGAGCGAAGCCGACAGCGCCGCCTACATGGTGCGCTACGCCCTCATCGCCCTGTGCTCTGGCACCACAGAGCGCATTTGGTGGTGGCGGCTGGCACACCCGGGTTTCGGGCTAATAGACACCTTAAACGGCTGGCGCGAGCGCCCCGGCTGGCCAGCGCTGGTGCACTTTCACCGCATGATGGTAAATGAGACCTTTCAGGGCCGGGAAGAAAAAGACGGCGTTATCTGGTGGCACTTCGAGCGATTCAGCCTGGTGTACTCTCTAACTCAGGGTCAGATCACCCTAAGCGATGACATAATTCGGGCCACCGACCTGGCCGGCCAACCAAAGCCTGAACAGCCGGGAGACACCCTGACAATAGACGGCAACCCCCTTTATCTGCATAAACCGCACCCGCACAAGGACCGAACCGAATGAAACCGCGCAAACACCTCTCGGCCTTCTGGCGCATGCTCACGTTGCGGCTGTGCAACGTAGAAAAGGCCACACCACGGCTGGTGAAAAAACGCTTACCGGTGATTGCCAACCTAACCACCATTGAACCCCGCCTCAGCTTCGTGCACGTGGCGATCAACAGCATGCTGCTGCAAGAAGAAGCCCCTGAACGGGTAATTTTGTGGCTAGACGAACGGCTGCAAGGGAAAATACCGGCCAAGCTGACCCGGCTAACCCAAAAAGCCCCGTTTGAAATCCGCTTTCGAAAAGACGTTGGCCCACACACCAAGCTGGTACACGCCCTGGCCGACTTTCCAGACCGCCTGCTGTTCACCGGCGACGACGACATGATGTACCACCCAACAACCCTCGCCCGGTTATACAAAGACCACCAAACCCACCCAACCGACATTATCAGCCACGCCTGCCGACGCATTCGCCGTAACGACGAGGGCACCCTGCTACCCTACAAACAATGGCGTTACGAGAAACCCGGCGAACACCACCCAGATACCTTGCTGCTCGGCTTCGGCGGCGTGCTCTACCCGCCCGGCGCGCTGCCGCAAGCCGCAACCGACGAAGCGCTGTTCAAACAATTGGCCCCCAAAGCCGACGACCTTTGGTTCAAAGCCATTAGCGCCAACCAGGGCACCACCGTGCGCCGCGCCAGCCAACCCCTGAAACCCCAGAAAATCCCGTTTTCCCAGAAAGTGGCGCTGCGCAAAGCCAACGTAGGGCAAGACACCAACCGCCAGCAATGGCAGGCGCTGTCGGAGCATTTCAAGCTAGAGATTTAACCAGCCCTCTACACCAGTCCAACGCACGGCGCTGCACACTACCATCCTCTCTCCACCCCCGGGGGAGAGAGCTAGAGAGAGGGGGCGGCGCAGCCGTTACATTTAATTGTCGCTGGCTACTCAGCCTGCCCGCACCGGCCCTCGCACCCACCCCCAAACCCCCGTTATAATCCCCAGCCAGCCAACACGCCCAGGTTACCATGCAAAAGCTTCTATTCTTCGTTGAACAGCCTTATTCCTTCCCCATTCTAAGGCCGCTGGAAGCCGCCGCAAAAGCCCGTGGCATAGAGGTGCGCTGGTTCCTGTATGACTTGCCTGAATCTTACCTGACACCCAAAGAACACCGCCTGGCCGACACCGCCGCCGTTAACGACTACAACCCCGATGCCGTTATCTGCCCCGGCAACTGGGTGCCCTACTTCTGGCCCGGCCACAAAATTCAGGTGTTCCACGGCTTTGGCATCGACAAGAAAGGCCATTTTAACATTCGCGGTTTCTTCGAACTGTATTGCACCCACGGCCCGCTAACCACCAGCCGTTTCAAAGCCGCAGAACCTAAATATGGCTATTTTAGAAGCGTAGAAACCGGCTGGCCGAAAATGGACCCCTACGCCAAGGCGGTAGACACCCGCACCGCCATTACAGCGCCACCGAGCGTGCTGTATGCCCCAACCTTCAGCCCCTCGCTCACCTCCACCTACGCACTGCTGGAGCCGCTTAGCGAACTGACCAAAGCTGGTAAAGCCGACATAACCGTGAAGTTCCACCCAATGATGGCTGAAGACCAGGTAACCGCCTACAAAGCCGCCCAGAACGACCATTTCAGAGTGGTAGAAAACACCGACCTGCTGCCCGCCCTGCAACAGGCCGACATTGTGCTTTCCGATACCTCATCGGTAGTGGCCGAAAGCCTGTGCATCGGCAAACCGGTGATCACCCTGAACACCCTGCACCCCGGCCCCTATGTGCTGAACATCACCGAGCCGGGCGAGCTGGCTACCGCCATACACACCTGCACAGAACACTACGCGGAACGAAAAGAAGCCGGCAAAGCCTACGCCGACCAGATGCACCCCTACCAGGATGGCAATTCATCGGAACGGGTACTGGATGCGATAGAGCACCACATCCGCGAGGGTTACAAAGGGCTGAAAAAGCTGCCCTTCAACTGGCTGAGAAAGCGCAAGGTGGCGAAGAAAATGAGGAAATACGCGGGGCATTGAGGGACGTGGAACATGAAGGGACGCAAAACATAGAAAGACGCGACACACGAAAAGACGTCAAACACCATTCTAACCCAAGCTTACGTCCTACCGTGTTACACGTCTTTCGTGTGTTACGTCTTTTAATGTCCTGCGTCCTTTATTTTCTTGCGTCAGTTATTGTCCTACGTCAGTCCCCCGCCCTAGGGCGGACGACGGTCTGCTCCATATCACAATGCCACTCCTTTTGCGGCACCTTCCAATTGCCAAACTTGGCTTCCAGGTACCCTTCATAGTCGACCGGTACCTTCACCTGCCGCCCTTCCCAGGGCACGGTTTCAAAGCCTTCGTAGTGGTGAGCGGAAACACGCATGACGTTGCTGGCGGCTATCCAATAGGCATGGCCTTCGTGAATGTATTTCACGAACAGATCCAGAGTATTTGGGCCTGCAAGCACCTTTAAAAAGCGATCTTTCACCTTCACCAGCCGAACATCCTGCTTTTTGGCAAACGCCTCATTCTGGCTAAACGACCGCTCAGAAAGCCGCCACCCAAGCGCTTTCAAGGCTTCCAGCGCTGGCTGAAGCCTGGGTACATCGGCACTCATAATGGAAAGATCGGTGTCTTTATCCCAAGGCAGGAGGTCTCCATCCCGCACAATGCCCAGCAGCGTGCCCCCTTCCAGATGGTAGGTGATGTTGTGGCTATCCAACACATCGATGGTGTCTATCAACTGGCGGCGCTGAACCGAGGCACTGGAGGAAGGCTTAAACAAACGCATTGGGTTCCTTTCGGGCAAAACTGAGTAACCCCATAATAACCCGTGACACCCCCGCCCAGCCACCGTGCAAGTGGCTTTAGTCATACTTCTTACATGCTTTTGCAACAGTCTGCTTGTAGACTACCCCGGTCAGGTTGCGCATCAACGTGAACCCGGTTAGTGTTCAGCCCCACGGCCAGCAAGGCCTAACACTGGCCGAGACCTGGTGAACGAGACCTGATGGAATAGTAACCGACCCAATACAACGAGCCGCTATGAACCCGACAGAGAAGCCCAACAAACGCGTCATCACCTTCGGTACCTTCGATGTATTCCACATCGGCCACGTGAACATACTGGAACGCGCCAAAGAGCTGGGTAACCACCTGACGGTTGGGGTTTCTTCCGATGCGCTGAACTTCGATAAAAAAGGCCGTTACCCGGTTTACCGACAAGAGCACCGGGTTCACATACTGAACAGCCTGCATTGTGTAGACGAGGTATTCATTGAAGAATCCCTGGAACTGAAAGGCGAATACCTCAGCCGCTACAAAGCCGACATTCTGGTAATGGGCGACGACTGGGCGGGCAAGTTTGACCACTTTAAAGACCAGTGCGAAGTCATCTACTTCCCGCGCACCAAAGACGTTTCAACAACCGACATCATTCAGATGATTCAAAGCCGAATTGACTGATAAACACCGCTTAAATGGCGGTGTTTCGCGAACGTTCACCTATATAGGCCTCTAGATCAGCTTTCCACCTCAGCTATCTGCCTTGCTCCCCGCCTCAGTTTCTACTTTAAAGGCTGCATCACCTTCATATTCCACTATATGCTTAAAAATAAAGGTAGCAGCACCCAGCAACACCATATTGAACAGAAAAATGGGGGTGCCAATAAACAGCGATGAGTAAAAAACACCACAAACTGCGTAAAAAATTAGCGCGAATACAGTGAACACGTAAATATCCTGCGGTAATACCCCATCTTTCCAAGCCATATGCATTCGCCTAAAAAACCAGACAAAAAACGCTGTAAACAACGCCAAACCCACCAGACCATACGAAATGGTTAGTTCCAGGTAAGTATTGTGAATGGTTCGAAACAACCTGCGGCCGCTGGGAGCATTGAAATAATTTTGCGCTTCATCGTGCATCATACGCCCGGCACGGTACCCCCAGCCAAAAAGAGGGCGTTCTAGCGTCCAGTGTGTGGCATCTACCCAGAATATTAGCCGCAGACCCGCACTGCTGCGTGGAATGTCTTCCACATCACCTTGAAGCGCAGGCATGATATTCCGTATTTCGTTCTGGGTTTTAGCTATCGTTTGATCAAAGGTGGCCGAATTGAACAATACCACCAGCCCCACCACAACAACCACCAACAGCGGTACTATCACTCTCTTTTTAGGGAATCGACCCGATCCGGAAAAACCGCAGTACACGGCTAAACAAAGAACCGCTAACGTCATAACAACGGCAATACCCAGGTAGACTGCCCGGCTTTGAGTCGTAAAGGTTAAGAACCCGATATAAACCAACAAACACAACCACAAACAGCAACGCACATATGAAAATGCTGGTTTGAATACCACTTTCTTGCCAAATATAAATACGGCAATTAACAACGTTCCGTAAACAATGCCGATGGCAATGGGGCTATCCCCATAGGTAGCCCTTCGGCCGGCCCAAGCACCAACAAATTCCTGCCATCCATCCCCAGCAACCCAGGGCATTATTAAGGCCGATACCGCAGCCGCACCCCACACCCAAAACAAGTTTTTTTGGCTACCTGCGAGCATAAATGCAGGGATGATAAACAGGAACTTGGTAATCAGATCATCCAGATTCGGGGCACTGCGGGCCATATCCGGGTGCTCAAGCTTCATAAGCACCCAGGTAATCAGTGGCACTAGTATGGATGCCAATAGCACCCACGCAATAAAGGACCTACGAAGCGGTGTTTTACAGGAAAGAAAAATAACCAGCCCGGTAATATACATAACACCGGCCAGCGTTTGTATTTCACTGTGATACAGCAGCTCAAAAAACGAGGTGATAAAAATTAACAACACCATCGCCAGATACAAAAAAACCGGCAGCCTTACAAAAGATACGGGCTCCCAAAGGCTGGTTAACCAATCGGATTTAACGGGGTACCTATACAAACACGAACTCCTAAAGAACCAACCAGAGCACCAAGCCCAAAAAAAAAAATCACAAGCCGAGGTTCACCAGGAACCCGGCCCAATGCAACGATAGAACAACTGTGATTCTAATATGCTAACGGGTGGTGACCAACTGCCCAACTGACTTAGAGTGGCACTACATTGTTAAAGAATTGTTGCCAGAGTAGTACAACAGCCGCTAATGGAAAGACTGTTTCTCGACACCTGGCCCTGGTGCCTTTTCTGCCACCCCACTCAACAAATCCACCATCGGTGAACTGGGCTTGAACCCTGCCACGGCCTTTTCAAGAATGCCTCTGGCCACCAAGGCATCTTGCCCTTGCTCTGCAGCGATCAATGACTCCAAATAAGCATGTAACGTTGCTTCTGGCAACAATTCCTCATTCGCGCGCATGATTTTGGGGTGGTCGGTACCCGAAACAGCTTCACCAATAAGCAGTTCTTCATAAAGCTTTTCACCGGGCCGCAGGCCAGAGAACTCGATCTCGATATCCCCTTCCGGGTGCTCCTCCGATTTTACATCGTACCCACTGAGCTCGATCATCCTGCGGGCCAGGTCGACAATTTTAACGGGCTTGCCCATGTCCAACACGAACACATCCCCCCCCTGCCCCATGGCGCCGGCCTGCACCACCAAGGAGGCTGCTTCAGGGATGGTCATAAAGAACCGTGTAATATCTGGATGGGTAACGGTAACTGGGCCACCCCGGCGTATTTGCTCACGAAACAGCGGCACCACGGAACCAGACGACCCCAGCACATTACCAAACCGCACCATTGAGAACACAGTATCGGCCTCAACTGCGAGGCTCTGCACTACCAGCTCAGCCATGCGTTTGGTAGCGCCCATCACGTTGGTAGGCCGAACCGCTTTATCGGTAGACACCAGCACGAAGTGACCGGCACCCGCTTTTTTAGCGGCTTCAGCCACAACTCTAGTACCCATAACGTTGTTTCGAATGCCCTCAAACACATTGTGTTCAACCAAAGGAACATGCTTATAAGCAGCAGCGTGGTATACGGTATCTACCTGATAGCGTTGAAAGACCTCTTTGATGCGATGGCTATTGCACACAGAGCCGAGCAGTGGCACCAGTTGTACGCCATGGAACAGAATATGCTCGTTACGCTTCAATTCACTTTCGATCTGATACAGCCCAAACTCGCTTTGTTCAAACAATACCAGGGTGGTGGGCCCTGCTTTTACAACCTGCCTACACAATTCCGAGCCAATAGACCCACCTGCCCCAGTTACCAAAACGACCTTCTCGTGTATGCAGGCGTTAAATAAAGCTGCATTAGCCGGAACAGGGTCCCGCCCTAACAGGTCTTCTGGCTCAACTTCCTGCAGTTGGTCCACACTGGCCTTGCCAGACACAATATCTGGCATGGAAGGGGTGGTTTGCACATGAACCGAGAACGGTTCTAACTGGTCCAGAATGGCCTTACGTTGCTTTTTAGTCGCATTTGGAACGGCCAGCAATACCCGATTAACACCAAACTGAGTAATTAAGGTTTGCAGATCATTGGGGCTGTAAACCACCATACCTTGAACAGTATGCTTCCATAGGGCGGAGTTACTATCCAGAAAGGCAACGGGAATAAACTCCCGCCCCTTCTGCAAGGCTGAAGCCAACTGGGCGCCGGCACTACCAGCACCAAAAATGGCTACCGGCTCTTTATTGGTATAATGGCGGGTCAGCCACTGATAAAACCCTCTGACAAGAATTCGGCTACCACCTACCAGAGTAAATAGCACCAAACCGAAGATAATGGGAATAGAGCGCGGGAAGCCGGTAAACCGTGCGAGAAAAGCCACAGACCATAGACTCAGCGCAAGAAAAACCGACCCTTTTACAATAGCCATAAACGCCTGCCCACTCATAAAGCGGACAATAGCTCGATAAAGCCCCAACCGTGCGAATACAAAGATACCAACCGGTATCATCAGCGGAAATAACCACCAGAACCGCTCGATGTAGAACTGTGGCCACCACTGCCCTAGCCGCAGCGCCCAGGCCGCCCAAAGAGCAAACGGAATCATCACGACATCTGCAGCGACCATGATCCATTTTTTGTGTGATCGGCGCAGGCCAACCATACGGCGTTGCAGTTTTCTTCTCACGGACTTATCCCTTTAATTAGCCCTTCACTCGATCCCCAGCGCCTTTGCCGGTTGCCGTCATAACGATGTATTTAAAGTAGTTCTTTAATGTCAGGTTTTCGAGCATTTTTTGGTCTGTTTCTGCCAAGAGCTCCGGAGTAGACATATCAATCTCATTAACTTGCGCCAAACCCGTAATGCCGGGCCTAGCGTCGAACACGCCTCTTCTATAACGTTCTTCAATGAGTTCAACCTGGTTATAGAGGCAAGGCCTGGGTCCCACAAGACTCATATCGCCCGTCAGCACATTCCACAATTGAGGCAGTTCGTCCAGTTTTGAGCCCCTTAGAAACCGCCCGAAAGGTGTTATAGATGAAGCACTGGCCAAATGACTAGCGACCGAAGCTGTATCTGGCTTCATTGTCCGAAATTTAACCAGAGTGAAAGGTTTTCTATGCCTACCTACCCGCTGCTGCCTAAAAATAGGGGAACCGGTATCAAACAAACCGATGAGCGTTAGTATTAAAAGCACAGGAAAACCCACTATTAGCCCCAGAAGGGAAAAAACCAGATCAAACAATCTTCTTACCATGTAAACCTCTAAACTAGGGTTACTCACCCTGTTGAAAACACCGCTGAATGCCTTGCTCTACTGATATAGGAGGTACCCAACCTAGCGTCTTTTTCGTATGACTAATATCAACCTGAAGCGAACCAAAAAGCCGGTCCGCGATGGCTTTTTTGTCCAAAAATGCGGCGGCGAGGGTAAGCCAACTCATGGGTACCGGCAACAACCTGGGGGTCTTTCCTGTAGCTCTGGTCATGAGCATTAGCAATTCAGTCGTGGATACATCCTGGTCGTCGCTGACCAAAAACGCCTGGTTGGCGGCACTGGGGTGGCTGATGCATGTAACGATCAAATTCACCAGATTTTCCAACGCCACCATACTACGCTTATTCCGTATTGCCCCCAGAGGCAAAGGCAGATTCTTGCCCGCCAATTTCATGAGGGCGGCGAAATTCGCTTTCACACCGGGGCCATAAACCAGTGGAGGCCGAATAACAACCACTTCCAGGCCAGTCTCACGCGCAACCGACAACAATCCGGCCTCCGCTTCCGCTTTCGATTGCCCATAGGCATCTTCCGGAGCGGGCGCGTCGTCGTGGCGGAATGGTCTGCCTGGTCGAGTCCCCTCGCCGTTTACCTTTATCGAACTGATAAACAGGAAGCGTTTTGCTCCAGCAGCGGCGGCCGACCGTGCCAGATTGAGGGTACCTTCGACATTGACCTCTCGAAATGCATCCAGTGCATTATCAGCGTCTTCGCTCATAACATGAACCCGCGCCGCGCAGTGAACAACCGCTTCAACACTCTTTAAAGCCTCACTCCAGTCGGTTTGGGCATTAATATATCCGACTTGGATAGGCTCTTCCGCCCGGCTTTCGCCTTGGTGCTTGCGAACAGCCCCGACTGCGTCGACCTCCCTCGCCTGAAGGTCCTGCAGCACAGCGGAGCCTAAAAAACCATTACTACCGGTGACCAATACTCTCATATCAGCCCACCGCTCCCGTTGAAATAACGTCGGTAGCCATCTTATGCATGATATTCTGCCGTGAGAACTGATTGACGAACGACGTTCGGGGGCGTGTCTCTAGGCTCAGCTTATCCAGAGCTGCCACAGCCCCATCGACATCACAAGGCGGGAATACAGCGGCATTGTCAATATACCGCTCCACGAACTCCGCAGCGTAACCACTCACGCCCGCCAGTATCGGCTTACCCATGGCTGCATATTCGAACAGCTTTGAAGGCAGCACTTTCTTGAACGCGTCGTAATCATTCAAATGCAGGAACAATACATCGGCTTGCTGATACTCAGCGATCAGTTCAGCCCGTTGCACAGGGGCGTTTATGCTGACATTGGGCGATGGTTTCGAATCCATCGCTTGTTTCAACTGAACAAGGCGCCCGCCAGCCCCGACCAATTTAAAGTTGGCCTTCCCAACTAAGCGTTCCGCGAAACCCGGAATGATACTGTGCAGCCCCTGCCCTTCGCCCATGTTTCCGGCATATAAGATCGTTGGCGGCTTGTTGGCGGGATTCGAACAATCAGCATCAGTCGGTTGTACGTGAAGGAACTCCTCATCTATACCATTGGTGAAGCTGGATAGGTTAAGTTCACCGTATCGCTCGCGAAAATAGGGAACAAAGCCTTCAGATACAACATTGATCTTGGTCGCACGACGAACGGTCCAACGCTCAACGAGGGAAAACACCGGCTTCATCACGATAGCCAACTTTCGTGGTAGCACGTCTTTGATGGTATCCACAAAGATATCGCGAATGTCCAAATAAAGGGGCAGCTTCTTGCGCTGAGCAATCCAGGCACCCAACGCGGCAGTCATTAAGCGCGATGAACTCGCGTAAACCAAGTCATACTCCTTACCAGACGCTAACATGGAGGCTTGCCGGGCGAACGACAAGAATGCCTTGGACTGATCCAACATACCACTTTGGTGTGATGGAAGCGCGATGCGATGAATGCTAACGCCATCCGCCTCTTCATACTCAAGGGCCGCGGCCGAAAAAGTAGAATATCGGTTCGGCAAAGTCGTGATTACATCCACTCGGCTACCTTTCGGTAGCTGCGCCAACAAGGCCTTGACCAAAGCCGTATTTCTGAAGGACCCTGCGGACAAGTCTGGCTGATAGTAAAAGCTTAAAAACAAGATGTTCAATTGTTACTCCATTCGAACAGGGTCGTTACTTCCCGGCCCCCAAATTCCACCACAACGCACTGGTTCTTCACTATTTCACCAAACCTCGGGTGCCAAGTTGAATCTATTACATTCAATGCCCTAGCGCCCGCAACCTTTACGGTGAGGGTTTGGCCTCCGGGCAGGGTGAGCAACAGTGAATTGGCATCAAGCGTCGCCACGGAAACAGAAGGATGGCAGTATAAGCGCGCCAATGCCCGGGTAAAGTCGCCTGACACTGTGTCTTTAACTTGGAATGTATCTGGATAAAACTGCCATTCCCTGTGATGCGTCACCTTGCCGGGCAGGCGAAGGTAGCCGGTATGACTGGCCGAAACCAGAACACGACCGCCTTGCTGGTCATTGATCTTGTTACTTGGGTATGCCCGCCGGGCCACCCGAAAGCCGCCCCAAACCTCCGATGAATTCTGGCCATCAACCTCAACGGTATTATGGGCTTCGGTACTGCGCTGCCGGTGGCGTTCCGCATCGTCGCCGTATTGGGAGGTACCTGAGTTGACCAAAACACGCTGGCCGAACAGGCTAAGCTCAAAACTTAATGTATCGGCATGGGCATGGCCGGGCTGATAGTCTGGGCCGACTTTAGCCAGGTCAAGAATGGCAAGGTGCTGACTATGGGCCTCATGGATTGTGACATAGCCACTCGCAGGGTGCTGAAGCAATGCCCACCCATTACCAGCAGAGCCATTAGCCTTTACTTCGGGCTTTGGTAGACAGCCCACTTGATGGGCGTACCGTTCAATATCGTCAAGTTCGGGCGCTATACCAAAAGCCGCATCGTTGAAAAAACCGATACCTCCGTCCGGATGGACCATACCCTGCAGCCAAGCCAAACCGCGTTCAACAACACCTTTCCACAAAGCAGCCCTCGCAACCAGTTCGGGCAGTTGGGTCACTTCGGCTAAGTGTACCAAGTCACTGATATCCCACACTAAAGTGGCATGATACATGGGCGATAGCTCAAAATGCGCGCCATCGTCCAAAAACTGCTCGGCTATCTCGTTATCGAGTATTTTCAACCCTTTGGCAAGCCAACGGTCGGCATCGGCCCCGCTCAAATAAGCCCCAACAAACACCAGCGCCTTGCCATTGGCAAACAAGTGATTGCCCAGAATATGGTATTCAAGTTGTTTTTCTAGCGCCTGAGCTTGCGTTGCCAAACTGGTCAACCAACCCACTTGCAGTTCGGATCGGCGACTGAACCACTTTACCAGATTTACCGCGCGCAGGGAGATTACGTAAGGCTCCCAACCGTTGCCTTGCATCACTGGATTGGCTTCGACCCATCGCGCTACCAGGTTTTGATTGATCTCATCCTGCTGATCGGATTTTATACTGTTCAGGTTATCAAGATAGTGCAGGTTATAGATCCAGAGCTTGGGAAATGTCGAATCATTCCAATCCGCACCGACAACCGCGCTGTGGCCCAGGAAGGTAAACCGGTTTCCATCCAGGGTCATCGGCGCCATATAGCAATCACCCGCCCATACTGAGGACCAACCTCGTGCATTGGCTGCTTCCGCTGGCCTAATATTCGGCTTCTTAAACCGATAATACAGCCTATACCCAATCTGCCCTGGCTTCAGATAACGTACGGTGTGGAACAGCTTTGTATATCGAGAAAGATTCACCTATTCCTGCCCTACCCTCAGTTAACCTGATCGCGCAGAATCTGAGCAGCTTCAATCGATACGCGAGCAACTTCAAAAATTTCATTTTCCGGAATGGGCGCGGGTAGATCCTTCTCGATAGCGGACAGAAACGCATTACAACAATCGGCCTGGCCTTTATCTTGCTTCCAAAGGTTCATTTTACTGAAGCCTGGCCACCCAAAGCCTTTCAACTTACGAAAGTTGTCCAACTGCAGCACCCGGCCAGCGGCGAAGACCTCAACCCGTTCTTTCGGGAAGCTGGATGAACCGTTTGCTAGGTAGAGAATGGTACCAAATGACCCATCGGCAAAGCCCAAGGTAATGCTGGCTTTATCTTCAGTGATTTCGACACCGGGGGAATCACCCATCCGCCGCGCCTGGACGGATACGATCTCGCTGCCCGCAAGGAATCGCATTAAATCAATGAAATGACAACCTTCACCAATAATTCGACCACCGCCGATGGCGTAGTCTTGCGTCCAATGATCGGCGGGAATGGCCCCCGCGTTCATGGTCATGATGAAAGACTTGGGTTCCTTAACAGGCTCCAACAGCGCCTTCATTTTCTGGATTTGCGGGGAAAAACGGCGGTTGAATCCCACCATTAACCGCGGGCCATTCCCACTGCCATTAGCGGCTACATAGGCTTCCTCAACACCGGCCAACTCATCAAGGCTGATCGCTAGCGGTTTTTCGACAAACACATGCTTACCGGCGGCCAACGCCCGTTTTACCATGCCGGCATGAGAGTCATGCCGGGTGACAATGGCTACCGTATTGATGGTGTCGTTTTCAAGCATGTCGTCAATATCGGTCGACGCCTCGGCAAAACCTGACTTATTACCGTGAACGACACCACTGATTCCACCCGCAGTCACCAAAGTGTGGAGCTGCGCACCCGCATTCTTGAAGGCCGGTATCAGCACCCGAGATGCGTAGTTCCCCGCCCCGACAAATCCTAATACAGGCTTACCACTCACAAACGACGTTACCCGGTTCAGTATCACGGAGCGGGTTGAGCGGCTTTCAGGTTCCGAACGATATTCGAGCAGAATACCCAAACCTGCCTTATCCGTCGTGAGAACATCATAGGCTTTGGTGGCATCTTCAAACGCGAATCGATGTGTTATCAATGGCTTAACGTTTAGCTGTCCGGACGCCATCATATCCAATACGGCTTCAAAATTGCGTTGCTGTGTCCAACGCACGAACCCATAGGGGTAATCCTGACCTTTTTCTTCATAGGCAGAATCATATCGGCCAGGACCGTACGAGCATGAGACTTGAAAGCTCAGTTCTTTCTCATAGAAATCAGCACGGTTAAGCTCCATCCCTGTTACACCAACCATAATGATGCGGCCACGCTTTCGACTCATTCTGGCGGCCTGTGTCACCGGGTCGTTTGATTTGGTTGATGCCGTGATAATAACGCCATCAACGCCCTGGCCACGACTAAAAGCCATACCGGCAGAAACAGGGTCTTCTCCTTTCCCCGGGTTGCACGTTTCCGCGCCAAACTGCCGGGCAAGCTCCAACTTGGATTCGTCAAAGTCAACCGCCAGTACCCGGCAACCATGGGCCCGCAACAGCTGCACTGTCAACAAGCCAATTAAGCCAACACCCGTTACCACAAACGCTTCACCAAGTGTCGGCATCGCCAAACGTATACCTTGCAGGCCAATACTGGCAACTACGACAAAAGCGGCAGACTCATCATCAACGGCATCTGGGATTAAGGCGCACAAATTCTTGGATACTTTGACGACATCCGCATGAGGGCCATTCGATACAACACGATCACCCACTTTAAAGCCTTCAACACCGGTTCCGACTTCAGCAATCACACCGACATTGCAATACCCTAACGGTAGCGGTTGCGCCAACTTCGACCGTACAGCATCTACTGTTGTCATTAGGCCATCGGTTTGCACCTTCTCCAACACCATCTTCACTTTTTCCGGCTGTTGGCGCGCCTTTTGTACGTAGGAGGCTTTTCCAAACCCCACAAGCATCCGCTCAGTACCGGCTGAAATTAAAGTGGTGCTGGTGCTTATCACCAGACTATTTCCTGAGACTTGTGGCGTAGGAGCCTCCGCTACCGTTGTTCCACCTTTGGCCATATCCTGCAATATCTGTTTCATGTGTTACCCAACTATGAATTGATTTACCCTTACCCAAGGTTATGACGATGAATTGAGAACCTTCTTCTCCGCAACTGACGGATAGCTTATCAGCACAGCCTTGTATACACCTTTAAAAACAAACAAGCTGCCAGCGGCTACGCCTATAACCTTGTAATCGCTAATGATTTTTTTAATATGATCCAGATGCCCCGCCCCACCCAAAACAGTGAGAGGTATATCAATTGTCTCTCTCACTTTTGATATGAGCTTTTCGTCGTATCCGCCCATTTTTCCGTCTTGGTCAATGGAGTTGATAACAACCTCCCCGGCACCAAGAGATTCAACTTCTTTGAGAAGTTTGAAAAAATCGCTTTTAACTTTTGTTTTGCCATTATAAATAAACGCATCGTAACCGCCGAACATCGTTTTGCGAACATCGAAAACCACTACCACACTTTGCCTTCCAATGGCGTCCGAAAGCTCAGTTAGTAACGACGGGTTGGTGATGGCGGCAGAACTGATTGCGATTTTTTCGACTCCGAGATTACTGATTTTTACCGCTTGCTCGACTGTTTTAATACCGCCACCATAACAGAATGGCATACGGCATTCCGTCGCAAGGTTTTCTATCATTTTGTAATCTGGGTCCCGACCTTCCTGGGAGGCATCGATATCAAGTACGATCAGTTCGTCAACAAGCTTTTCATTAAATATTTTAACCGCATTGATAGGATCACCAACATATTTAGGGTCCTTGAAGTTAACGGTTTTAACCAGCCCTTTATTTTTAACCAACAAACATGGAATGATTCTTGAGCGCAGCATAATCAAATATTCGCAAAGTTTTTAAGTAAATTCACACCGTTAGTCAGGCTTTTTTCAGGATGAAACTGAAACCCATAGATGTTGCCACGGTGGACAGCACATGAGAACTTCCCAGCATACTCTGAGGTCGCCAAAACGTCGTCATTTGACTCGCATTCAAAGAAATAAGAATGTAAGAAATAGAAACCTTGCTCGTGTTCAATATTCTCGAATATTTGAACATCTTTTTCAGGGTTCACCTGGTTCCAGCCCATGTGGGGGACCGTAGGTTTGTGTTTTAACTTAGACGCATCAATGAGCTTTACCGAGCCTGGAATCCAGTCGAGACCCTTGACTTCACCCTCCTCACTCTTCGAAGCCATCATCTGCATACCGACACAAACGCCCAAAATAGGAACTTTTTTCTCTAGAACTAACTCATCCAGTTGTCCCCGCATACCCGACTCATTTAGCTTGTCCATCGCGTAATCGAACGCACCAACACCAGGTAAGATCAACTTACTCGCTTGTTTTAATTCATCCGAAGTTTTAGCGGCGACAAACGGGATGTTAAGCCGTTTGTAGATGTTGGCAAATGCGCTGATATTACCAAGCCCATAATCTACAATAGCAATCACCTTTTACCACCTTTTTCCAAGCCAAACATCCGCATAACTTTTGCGCCAATCTCGTATACTTCTTGCTGGTTTTTATAATCGCGAAAAGTCTTGTTTGGCGCATCCATGTAGCCCTGAAGCTCTTCAACAGATATACCAAGCTTGGTAGCCACATACTCAAAGTCATGGTGTATTTCTTCTTCATCAAACGCTGGTTTCTTAAGCTTCTCGAGTGCCTCTTCACGAGTCATTTGGCCTGTTAATATCAAACTGGAGTATTGAACTTTACGGGTATCATAGCCAAACTTCTTGGGCAACCAATAACCTTCGTAAAACTTAGTGAACCGAGACTCAAAATGCTTTTGTGCGTACCTCTGGTAGCCAAAATTATCTACCAAGAACTGGGTAGCCTCTTCCTTATGGTAAGGCATGTAGTCAAGCGGTCTGATTAACTTTATCCCGCGAAAATATGGTAAGTATACTTTATGCCAGAAAATATTAGTTACCGGATAGTTTCTTAATGGTTTTTTCCCATGCTTTTTATGAATGTCTTTCAGCTGTCTCGCATCAGACTGATAATACATCCATTCCAGTGGGTTACGAACACACTCTGTAGAATAATTACCGCCAGTTAAGATATGTTTAACCTTATATTTAGAAGCAAACTTGTACATCGTAGCAAAAAAAGCATGATCTTGTGGAGTATCAATATGTGGTACTCCCGACTTGAAAAATGCTAATTGTAAATCCTTCATTTCTTCCCAGTCAATAACTTCGGTATAAAGGTCCAAGCCAAGCTTATCAACTATATGCTCAATATTATTAACTGCAGTTTGCGAATTCCAACCTGCATCAACATGAAAAACCAAAGGTCTTAGACCTAGCTTTTCTTTTGCTAAGTAAGTCAAATAAGAGCTATCTATACCACCGCTCATTCCAATAATACAATCAAACTCCTTGCCTTTCCCTTGATCTCTAATCAAAGCAGCTTTATTTTGTATTTCATCCCAACCTTTGCTATCAGTATGCCAGAATGGTTGGATATCTTTATAAAAAGTTTCGCAATGATCACAAACACCAGCTTCATTGAATACAATATTAGCATCCGTAGCATCCATCACACAATTACTACAAACCTTAAATGCCTCGTCAATCATTTATTTTTTACTCCACAAGCATTATGATTTTCATCCAAAGAAAAATAATACATGAAAAAAGGTGTTAAATAAAAGAAATCTAAATAGGTGGGGAAAAGTATTGGTTCAGAAATACTCCGCCCAATAGCCAATAGCGCTAAGACAGACATAACGAATGTTTTTATCGAGACTTTCCATACGAGGAAAAGTAATGGAGTCAAGGTGAATAACAATACAGGAATTAACCCGAAAAAGTAATGCGTTCTTACTAAAGCAATATGCGGATTACCATTGTATTGAGAATCTATAACGGTTCCTTCATAGCTACCGCCTATTACCCACTCAAGCATATCTAAATTTCCAATATAATCCATCAAAATTCTATACCTATGAGAGTCCCCTAGACCAACACTTAATTTAGTATTAGTAACTACAAAATTGAACACATCATCTATTAAAATGCCAGAAGCGATAAAAATTATAAAAAACGTAAAACTTACTAACAGCGGTGATGGTTTTTTATTAAACAACCAAGTTTTAGCATTGATTCCAAGCACAACTAAAGTAATGAGAAATGATATTACTATAGAGCCCCTACCCTCTCCATAGTAAGCGATTAATAGAACCAAAAAACATGGAAAAACCTGTAATTCATCATATTTTACATAATTTGCAATCAACAATGAAACTAGCAAAATAATTGCGTAAGACGGTATGCCGTTTTGGCTAGAGCCTTGAACTATATAAGATAGCGGCTCATCTAGACCCCAGTATTTAAATATATTATAAAAAACAAACAAAACAAACAGATAGAACAATATCTTCAAATACTTAAGATATAAAGTACCATTTTGCCCTGCTTTATAAGCAAAATAAATAGTCAGTAATTCTGTCCAAATATAAAAGTACTTCGAGAAACTTGCATTAAACGAAAGAAAGCCAGGCAACAAAACAACAATATAAAAAATAAAAAATATTATGGCTGAATTTTTAACCCTTCCTTCAATAACAAGATCAGTTACAAAAAGAAAACTTAACATGGCAGCTAAAGCTAATATCCAATATGTATTTTGGGATACAAACACCACAAACAATGCAAAAACCAAAGTAAATATTGTGACTTTTTTATAATATCCGGCTGGGGTATTTGCCATCCTCATGAATTGGAACTCTTCAACTCTTTATTCAATTCATCCAAAAACGCCCTAGGATCTTTAGCATATTGCCCTAATTTACTCAAAGTCAATTCATCTAAATCCCACCAATTTGATTTTAATAGACTATCCGCGATTTCACTTGAGAATCGCATACGAATGAGCCTGGCAGGGTTACCACCTACAATGCTATATGGTAATACATCTTTAGTCACAATAGACCCCATGCCAATAATAGAGCCTGTACCAACACAAACACCTTGTTTAATAAGTACATTACGCCCAATCCATACATCATGCTCTATTTTCGTTCTTTTTTGGGGAGCCCTTTTATGTCGCGCAAACTTTTTCTTAATAGAATCTCTATTGTCATAGAACACAGGAGAGGTTGATATCCAATCTATTGGATGAAGGCTACCACCTATTATTACGCTGTTTGCTATTGAGCAAAATCTCCCAATATCCGAATTCTGTATTTCACAATCGGAGCCCACAAATGAATACCTGTCCATCGATGAATTTATAAAAACAGTTCCATCCTCTACCTTTGACTCTCTATCCACTCGACTATTACGAGTGTTATTACCCCGTAGTTTTTTTAAAATCTTAAAATATATTAGTTTAACCATCACAAACCCCTAAACGCTCATCGAGTTGCATGCATATATATTCACTTAACTCTGTAAAACCAACAATCAGCTGATCGTTAGTAAATACAAAAGAAGGTTTAATATATTTTGTTTCCACTAAAAATTTATGACCACCAAAACTAGGGTCTACTTGGCATGTTGAGTAAAGAGAAAATTGTATTAAATTTCTTTCACTACCATAAAGGACATCAGAACAACTCTTAACAGGTCCGATATGAGCATTGAAATTTGAGGAATTAGGGTGCCATTTAATATAGAACGTGACATTTTTATACTTTCTCGCTATAACTTTATAAATGTCTAATATTTTTTGCTCATCAGCATGAACAATCCTAGGCGAGCTAGGATTCGCTTGAGATAAAAACACAACAACAAGCTCATTTCGACTAACATATTTGATTTTATTGTTACTCGTCAATTTCCTAATAGATAAAGTCAGTCCAACATTGAATTTTGAGTAGAATTGCTTTTGTGTTGACGTTAATACGTGAAATTCTGTATATGATTGATAAGGAAGGTATTTACTAATCCCATGCGCTGAGTTTACACTTTTTATTTCAGCCCGCCCTAACACTTTGTAAAACCAATAGCTTCCAATGTCATACTCGTCAGAACATTGCACAAGCTTTATATTTGTTTTCTTTAATTCTAATCCATGCCTAATTGCTGCACGATTTTCTAACCTATAAAGGCTATAATAATTCCGATCCTTTATAAACTTAAATATATCTTTAGGGACATAGCCGAACCCCGAGATAGTATATTTTTTCTTATTCCTAGCCAGATATCGAATATACTTAATCTGTCTACTAGCACTAATCGGGAATGGATAAATTAATCTCAACACATCATTATTATCGAATAATGATTCAGTATCTTCAACATACCCCCTACGAACAATTGGTGAATAATTTTTATTCGACAACTTTAACTTACCGAACAAGCGAAAAAGAGAGTGTAAAAAGAATTTCGCTATAGTTCGAAAAAGCAACTTATTACCAACTTTTCTATCAAGAAAGTCTTTACTTATCAGTAAGCTTTGAATTGAATTCCCATTTATAAAATCATCTGGATTATCTACAAACAGTGCCTTACATAAGTTATAAAATTCAGCATCAAACTTACAATAAAAATTTACCAAACCCTTTTTATGATATTTTGAATATCCAAAACTTTCGAGCTGTTCTTCGATATGCGTAACATAGCCTTCATATTGATTAAATAAGGGTATTTCCTGCATTCTATTTCTCTATCCTCTTATATTCAAACCACGGCATAGGGAAAACTCTATTAGAAAAGTACCACACCACACCAAAAAGCAAAATATTTGTAAATGCAAATGATATTGCAGCTCCTACAATTCCGAAAGAGTACACAAGAAAAATAGAAGATAAAATTGATGTCAATGATACAGAAACCGTAATTTTTGATAATAGACCAGTTTTCTCGGAGTACAGAATGTAGTTAGTTACCGTGTAGTACATACCTTGAAACATAAATCCAATCAAAATATAGGGAACTAGTAAAGAAGCATCACTAAACTCCTGAGATACAAGTATTTTCACAATCAAGTCTGATAATAAGTATAACCCAAAAGCAAAAATTACCAAGGCTATATAATAAAGGTATGTATATCTTACCATTGTCACTTTTTGCGAATGATTAGTGTCTCCTAAATTCTTAAATAGCCATGGTGCGAATACTTTGTTTACTGGTTCAATAAAGAACATAATTATACCACCAACTTGAAGAGCCACCATGAACACTCCAACCGATTCAATACCTATCAACTCAGACAGCACGATGCGATCTACTAACATAATTGTGCTACCAGCTATAGCATGTGGGAGCAAAGGCAGGCCAAATCGCAAGTGCTTATAAAGCAAGTTCTTTTTAACTACTCCCTTTAAAATTAAATTTCCTCTCTTGTATAGTAAGTAACATACTATTAAGGCTAATAAAAATGCACTTAAGTGCGCATAAAGTCGGGCGTATATACTGACTACCAAGCTTATCACTAGAATATAGGAAAATAAAACATCGCCAAATACCTGGCCAATACGTACTAATAAATACCTATAATACCTTCCATTAGCTTGAAAAAAAGACAAAAATATAAGTACGAGAGAATTAAACAAAGCAGATATCAAGGCGATTAATAAAAGCTTCTCTGGCAAATTGAAAAAAAAGCTAGCAATTGGAAAAAAAAATAGCGTAACTATTGGGAAGCTAAGTAGGGGTACGATGTATGCAGAAGCTACCAAACTTCCTTGTTCTGGGCTTTTATGAAATTGTACGGCCAAGGAACCATTTGCACTTGAGCATATCAAGATAGATAACACGTTAAATAATATTAGATATAAAGAATATTCTCCATACTGTTCTCTGGTCATATAGGTTGTCAACAATGGCAGTAATAATATTGGCGACAAACCAACTAAACCATTAGCAATTCCATATGACAAAACACTTTTATATGTAATAAATTTCATTAGTTAATTTTTCTCTTTGGTTTCAATTCCTTCTCAGGGAAAATATGATTAAAAACGACACCTAAACCAATTTTAAGATTAAGTAAACTAAAACCAAAACTAATTGAATGTGCCTTATTGGTTATCATTAAGCATGACTCCTGAATCACTTATACAAAATACCAGGTCAAGGTTTAAATCATATAGCTAACTTGGAAGTTCTTTGGACTAGCTTTCCTACTTTTACACATGTAGAAATCAATCTTTATATATCACAATACATACAACAACTCACCTTTCACAATTTTTTAAATCTATATGTCAAAGTGAGATTACTGTCTTGTATAGCAATATAGTACTAATCCTGTGCGATTCTAATAAATACTGTAATTAGAGGATAATGCACTCATCCGCTGAGCAAAATAAATTAACGCCCAAACCTTGTATGCATTAAATTTGCAACTTAGCTCTCTACCTTAGAAATTACAATCGCCATGGTATATTTAATTTTCACTGCTTATTATGTAGAAATTTCAGCTTTACGTACTTTATGAATTGAATTAAATAATTAATAGCTAAATTTTATTTATAGATCCTTAAACTTGTCTCTTTTAGATTAACTGTAGAATATGACTGTTTTGTCATACTAGCATTTACTATAGAAACAACAATCTAACCCATGAATAAAATATTCTTTATTCTATTGATTTAGCTCGTATTGTTTCAATTATTGGGGACTTTTACGAAGCCCCCAATAATTTTTTAGACAACAAATTCAAAGTATTGACTAGTAAGCACCTAATTTCAGTAAAAATAATGATTTTATAGTCTTAAAAAAGCATGCTCAGTATAAACGTTTGAATAGTCTGTCTAAACAAAAGTCCAGTGCCATAGTTGATGTGCACTATTAATCATAATTTATATTTCTCAAGATATTCCAAGGCTTTCCAGAATCCTTCGCCTCTATTTTTATGTCCTTGCCAAACTTCTGGAATAAATTGTATTTTTGGCGCGAATTCATTTAAATCTCTTGCTAATTGAGCAAAATCAACATCTCCTTTACCGACCTCTACCCCTTCACCATCAGTTCCTTCTGCGTCGACAACATGTATGTGTACGATATACTTGCCAACTTTTCTCACGAACTCAGATAACGACCAATTATAATAATTACATGCCATCTGTGTATGTGAAACATCTAAACATATTTTGGTCGAATAGCGTTCACAAAAGTCAACTATTTCGTCTGCGCTTATAAATAGATTATGGAAACTCTGGCCTCCAAAATGCCACGGAAATGGAGGCATAGTCTGTATGGCTATTTCCACACCATCCAACTCTAGTGCCTTAAGCGACTCCCCAACTCTCTCATACATTTTTTGTTTGCTTTCTGGTTTAACAAAACCAGAACTATCAAAACCACCCGCATTGATAACTACAACCGGATTTTCTGTTTTTGGAAAATACTTTTTCAAGTGTTTCGTTATTTTTATAACCTTGCTCATTTCATCTATCGACTTTTTACGATAGTCAATATCTTCTGATGCCAAATCCATAATATGATCATTAGAAAATAGCTCCGGGCTATGAACTGCAAATCCAATTTCTTGAGGCTCTGTAAAGAATTCATCTAGTTCCATTTCCATATCTTTATATGAAAGATGAAATTCTACAAAATCTAAATTTGAAAGTTGAGATAATTCAGAGTAGTCGTGATATCTTACGGGGATCCCAAACGGTCGCTTATAGTCATAGATTCGAGCTTCGATAACTTCATCCGACAAATCAGACTCATAAAAGTAGTCACCAACCTGTATATTCCTTTTAGCAACCCTGCCAATCAGCATGTAAATTGAATTAGGCTGCAAGCCTTGACCTGGACTCTTTATTTCTATCATGTCAGGAGTTATTTCTTGGCCTGACTTAATAGCTCTTGTTGCAACTAAACTTTTTGCGAGATTCTCTCTGTTTAACATTTCTCCTTGTGTTAAAACTCGTTCATCGTTAGATCCTATTGATTCTTCTATTTCACGTATTTGACGTACCATCAATGTGAATTCTTTTGGCAGTAGGCTTACTTTATGGTCATTTCCTTCTAGCGATCTATCAATTGTAAAGTGCTTCTCAATTACCTTTGCACCTAAAGCTATAGCAGCTAAAGGTACGCTTATACCTCTCTCATGCCCAGAGTATCCCACTAACCCATCACATAGATTCTTTAGACGTGGTAAGTAAGCTAGATTGACATCTTTAAATGGCGTTGGGTATGTCGAGTTGCAATGTAAAATAACGTAGTTAGCACCATGTTTATCCAAAAATGCTATACTTTGTTTTATTTCACTTTCTGTCGACATACCGGTCGAGCATATTAACGGTTTTTTCGTGTTACAGAGTGCTGCTAGTAATTCATGGTTAGTGAAATCTGCGGAAGCAACTTTATAAGCCTTCATTCCGTATTTTTCGAGAACCTCGAGACTTTTCAAATCCCAAGGTGTGCAAAGTGGCTCCATTCCTATTTTTTTACAATAGTCGAACACCTCTAGCATTTCTTCCGTACTCAAAGAAAATTTGCTAAGTAAGTCTTTAGTATATTCAGCACCGAGATCATTTGATTCTGAGTCTGTATACAACGAAGCTAAATCTCTCAATTGAAACTTAGCACAATCTGCACCAGAATCTTTTGCAAGATCAACTAGTTTCTTAGCAAGTGCCAGATCACCTTGGTGGTTATTTCCTATCTCAGCAATTATAAATGAAGGAAGATCATCAGATATTAATCTATCACCTATCCAAAACCCTTGAAATTCTCTAAGAGCAATTGACACTACTCTTCTAGCTTTATCAACTAGTGGTATCGCAATTACTTTTTCCGTTAGTTTTTTCTTAATATCTTGTTTGTTTATGTCAGAGAATACATATGAACAGTTTTTGTTCATTACAAGTTTTACAGGTATAGATAGATCTAATTCTGAAGTATTAACTAACCATCGCCTTACATCACCGTCACTCAGACTCCCCAACAATTCACCAAAGCTAGACACCACAAACAATATACGGCTTTTATTCCTATTTATTTTGTCAAGTGCATATTGCAAGGTTTCATCTTCTTGAATGATGAATCTACTAAATTTTGTCTCAATTCTCATACGTGCCTCCGGAAACCAAAATACTTTCTACTACCATCCAATCAATATAGCTATCGATTTCATAGCTCTCGCTTTCCGTCATCAAATAGAGCCCTATATTATTACCACAGAGGCGGTTCATATCTTTTTTAAGTAAATTCGTTTTAGAAATATAAATTGAACCATTCTCTTTATAACGAATGTCTTTGTCTTGTATATCCTGCCTTCTTGGTCTGTTTCTATAGTCATATTCTGCAACCGGAGCTTTATTATTCCTCCAAAGAAAATGCCAGAATTCACATACACTAAGTACGGAATCACATTTATTTTGGAAATACAACTCAATAGCATTGTCTATAGAGTTTTTACTTCTAACCGGCGATGTTGGTTGAAGAAGTACTGTCGCGTCTGGTTGATAGTTATCAAATTCTTCTAACCATTCTAAGCAGTGCAACATTGCAGACTCAGTTGTAGATGTGTCAAGTGCCAAACTGGATGGGCGAATGAATGGAACTTCAGCACCATAATCTTTAGCTATTATCGAAATTTCTTCTGAATCTGTTGTAACGACAACTCTATCAACAAAACTAGAGGCCAATGCTTGTTCAATGCTCCAAGCAATTAAAGGTTTGCCACCAATCAGTTTGATATTTTTGTTTGGTATTCCTTTAGAACCCCCGCGAGCAGGTATAATCGCTAAAGTTTGCAAAACCGCACCTCACTACTTGTTATGGTAATTTAAATTCACTAACAATCTGGATGACATAAGAAATATGTGCTAGACGATCCCTCTTGTATCAACAATATATTGACCCTCAAAATTCTGACCTTTAAGTGATTTGAAATCTGTGTGATCAACTAAAAAAGCTATGATATTCGCATTTTTCAATGCTTCGACTTTACTAACAAGTTTCACATTTGGTGGTAGGCTAGAAGGAAGCTTTTTTATGTTAGGCTCAACAATATGGACTTCACCCACATGAGAATGAGCGATTGCACTAGCTATGTTTAGAGCTGGACTTTCGCGCATATCATCTATATCTGCTTTAAACGTTATTCCAAAACATGCGACAATTACCTCCTCAATATTTGCAGACTTATTTTTCTTCACATACGCAGCAATAGCAGAATCAATTTTTTCGAGCACCCACTTCGGCTTACTATCATTCACTTCTCGTGCTGTACGAATCAATCGTGCTTCCTTGGGAGACTCGCTTACAATGAACCATGGATCAACAGCAATACAGTGGCCTCCTACTCCAGGCCCCGGTTGTAAGATGTTTACTCGAGGATGTCGATTGGATAGCCTTATTAACTCCCATACATTTATATCTAGTTTGTCACAAATAATAGAAAGTTCATTGGCAAAGGCTATATTAACATCGCGAAAACTATTTTCGGTCAACTTAGCCATCTCAGCCGTTCGAGCCGTGGTTGCAACACACTCGCCTTCCACAAAAGTCCTATAGAGCATTATAGACGCGGCCGAACACTTCGGGGTCATACCTCCAATAACACGATCATTTTGAACCAGCTCTCTCAAAACGTGTCCTGGAAGCACACGCTCAGGGCAATGAGCTATGCGGATGTCTGACTCTTCACCATTTGTTTGGGGGTACGTAAGGTCTGGCCTTGCTTCAGCGAGCCATGCAGCCATTTGTTCTGTCGTACCTACGGGTGAAGTCGATTCCAATATTACTACATCGCCTGCCTTCAATACCGGTGCTATCGACTTACTGGCTGCTTCTATGTAGCTCAGGTCAGGAATATGGTCGCCTTTAAACGGGGTGGGAACAGCGATAAGGAATGCATCCGCCGGTTCAGGCTCTGTAGTAGCTCTAAGGTACCCCTCTTTAACTGCCGCGTGAACAATCATATCTAGGTCGGGCTCTACGATGTGCACTTCGCCCTTGTTTATTGTGTCTACGGCATGTTGATTTACATCCACACCAATCACTTTAATCTTTCGGGAGGCAAATACCGCTGCCGTGGGCAGGCCAATGTAACCCAAACCAATAACCGATATAGTGTTGAAACTCATTAACTAGCTCCCTTGGATGATTGTTGTTTAAGTACCTGCATAATTCGAGCACATGCTTGGCCGTCGCCATATGGGTTATGTGCCCTGCTCATGGCCTGATAAATTGTCGAATCTGACATAAGTCGGTTGATTTCTGTTGTTATTGCATTCACATCAGTACCTACAAGCTTCACTGTACCCGCAGCCACGGCTTCCGGACGTTCCGTTGTAGTACGCATTACCAAAACCGGTTTGCCGAGTGATGGTGCTTCTTCTTGGATGCCACCGGAGTCCGTTAATATGATGTGCGACTGGTCCATAAGGTTTACGAAGGGCAGGTAATCCAACGGCTCTATCAAATGGACATTGGCAACGCCGTTGAGTAAGCGATTTACCGGCTTTTGAACATTGGGGTTCAGGTGAACCGGGTACACAACCTGGGCGTTTGGATGAGTTTCAGCGATATGTTTTAGGGCTTCACATATCCGGTCAAATCCGCCGCCAAAGCTTTCACGACGATGGCCTGTTACCAGAATCAGCTTTTTATCTGGTTGCAGGAATGGGTAATTACGCTGTAGGTCAGCCCTGAGCTTTGGCGTCGATTCAAGCTTACCCTTTACCCATAGCAGTGCATCGATCACTGTGTTACCGGTTACTGTCACGGTTTCGTCACTTACACCTTCAGCCAGTAAATTACCACGAGAGGTGTCAGTGGGTGCGAAATGATACTGGGCCAGCGCTCCGGTTAGCTTACGGTTACCCTCTTCTGGCCATGGGGAGTAGAGGTTGCCGGTTCTAAGGCCTGCCTCTACGTGCCCTACTGGAATTTGTTCATAGTATGCCGCCAAGGATGTGGCGAAGGTCGTTGCGGTGTCGCCGTGAACCAATACTACATCGGGTTTGAACTCAGCAAGTATTGGCTTAAGGCCAAGCAGTATGTTTGCTGTGACTTCGTTCAGCGACTGACCCGGCTTCATGATGTTCAGGTCATAATCCGGAGTAATCTCAAACAGAGCTAGCACTTGGTCCAGCATTTCGCGATGCTGGGCTGTTACACAGACTTTTTCATCAAAAAAAGGATCTGTTGCCAATGCATGAACCAAGGGGGCCATCTTGATTGCCTCTGGGCGTGTTCCGAATACTGTTAGTACTTTCATTATAATCTGGCCTTAAGTTGTTAATCTTGGCAATATCAACAATAAATATATAGAAGTGAATTAAATAATATTCGATTTTCCCAAACATTTACTCACCGACACTCTAATAGCCATTATTTGTTTATAGCAATTCTTTAAAAGACTTAAATAATAAAAACTGGCTATTGCACTTTTTGACAATCACTCACTGCAAATTGGAGTAACTGCTTCTGAATTAATTGCAAACCATTCAGGTCCAACACTTAGAGTCGACCATACCGGTCCGTAAACCGCACAATGTCATCCTCACCCAAATAACTACCGGTTTGCACTTCAATCAACTCCAGCGGGATCTTGCCGGGGTTTTCCAGGGCGTGCACGGTGCCAATGGGAATGTAGACCGATTCGTTCTCACTGAGCATTTGAGTCTTCTCGCCTATGGTGACGTTGGCGGTACCGCTCACCACCACCCAGTGTTCAGCGCGGTGGTGGTGCATCTGTACCGAGAGTTTTTCACCGGGTTTCACGGTAATGCGCTTTACCTGGTGGCGTTCCCCCAGGTTAATGGTTTTGTACGAGCCCCAGGGGCGGTGCACC